>NZ_CP024996.1:0-1404398 GCF_003719195.1 Herbaspirillum rubrisubalbicans | reverse complement strand
CACCCTCGCAAGCCCGATTCTTCCTATGCCGACCTGGTACAGGATGCGGTGGTGGACCCTTCGCTCTATACCGATCCTGCCATCTTCGAAGTCGAGATGGACAAGATCTTCTACCGGACCTGGATCTGGGTCGCGCATGAAAGCGAGATCAAGAACCCGGGCGACTTCAAGACCGCCCAGATCGGCCGCCAGCCGGTCATCGTCGTGCGCGACAAGAGCGGCAAGATCAACGTGCTGGAAAACCGCTGCCGCCATCGCGGCGCCACCGTCTGCGAAAAGCACAAGGGCAATGCCACCGGGTTCACCTGTCCCTACCACAGCTGGTCCTATGGCCTGGACGGCAAGCTGCGCGGCCTGCCCTACCCGGAAGGCTATGAAGACGTGATCGAAAAAGCCGACCTGCCACTGCAAAGCCTGCGCACCGAGAGCTACCACGGCATGATCTTCGCCTCCTTCAACCAGGAGATCGAACCGCTGTCGGACTTCCTCGGCCATGCCAAGAAATGGATAGACCTGTTCATGAAGCAAGGCGCAGGCTTCCCCATCAAGGTCCAGGGCGAGCACAAGTTCAGCTTCAAGGGCAACTGGAAGATCCAGCTGGAAAACACCACCGATGGCTATCACTTCCCGGTGGTGCACAAGACCTTCCTGTCTTCCGTCGATGAAGAGACCTCCGAGATGCTCTCCTTCATGACCGACGATCAATCGATCACCCGCTCGCTGGGCAATGGCCACAGCGTCATGATCATGGTGCCCGAGCACGTGGACCTGGACGTGGACGATGGCAGCGAGCAATTGCAGGAACGCTTCGCCCACGTGACCGAAGAACTGTCCAGGACCATGCCGCCCGAGCAGGTGCGCCGCATCGTGCGCTCACTGCATGGCGCCGGCTTCAACCTGAACCTGTTCCCCAACGTGGCCATGTCGATGTCCTTCTTCCGGGTGCTGCATCCGGTGTCGGTGGGCGAGACCCAGATCCGCCACGTGGCGCTGGGCATGGAGGGCGGACCGGAGATCGCCAACCGGGAGCGGCTGCGCATCCATGAACATTTCCAGGGCCCGTTCGGCTTTGGCAGCCCGGATGACGCCGAAGCCTGGGAGCGCGTGCAGGCCGGCGCACACGCCGGGCGCGATGCACCCATCCTGGTCAACCGTGGCCTGAACCGCGAATGGGTGGATGACAACGGCGACAAGGTATCGCATTCGACCGATGAGAGCGGGATGCGCGAAGCCTATGCCATGTGGAAAAAGATGATGGAGAAGTGATCGATATGAACCAACAAGACACCCTGCAAGGCATCCCCGCGCAAATGGCGCGCGCCATCGCCTTCATCTGGAAGGAAGCTGAACTTTTAGACCGCAAGGACTATGCCGCCTGGCAAGACCTGTGGACCGAAGACGGTTACTACGTGGTGCCGATCGACCAGCAGACCACCGACTTCGCGGCCACGCTGAACTACGCCTACGACAATGCCCACATGCGCAAGATCCGCATCGAGCGCCTCACCTCGGGACACGCAATGTCGGCCGTGGATGCCGCGGCCACCGTGCGCACCGTCTCGCGCTTCGTGCCGGTGCACCTGTCGGAGGAACTGGTGGAAATCAATTCGGCACAGGTGTTGGTGGGCTACAAGCGCCAGCAGCACACCATGTTCGTGGCCAACGTCACGCACCGCCTGCGCTTCACTCCGCAAGGGCCGAAGATCGAGCAGAAGGTGATCCGCCTGGTCAACTCGATGGATAGCTTGAACGCCCTGGGCTTCCTGCTCTAAGCATCACCACCACTGCAATGGCAACCCCGCAAGCGAGTATCGGCCCCATGAAACTGATCGTAGACAGACTCACCGACGAAACCGGCGACATCCGTTCCTTCCGCCTGGTGCGCGCCGATGGCGCCGCGCTGCCGGCCTATGAGCCGGGCGCTCACATCGACGTCACCGGGCCCACCGGTATCGTGCGCCAATACTCGCTGTGCGGCCCGCTGGAAGACCGCTGCGGCTACACCATCGCCGTCAAGCGTGAGCCCGCCTCACGCGGGGGCTCGGCGGCACTGCACGATACCGTGCAGCTGGGTATGGAACTGGAAGTGGGCACGCCGCGCAACCTGTTTGCACTGGATGCGAGGGCGCCCGAACATCTGCTGTTTGGCGCCGGCATTGGCGTGACGCCACTGCTGGCGATGGCCTATCGGCTGTGGGCCGAACAGAAGCCCTTCACGCTGCACTACTTCGTGCGCGCACGGGAACATGCGGCCTTTGTGGATCTGCTGGAGAACGCTCCCTTCGCGGCGCAGGTGTGCTTTCACTATGCCGTGATGCCGGCGCAGATGGAACATTACCTTGCCGCCTGCCTCGCCGCCGGCAGCAAGGAGGCGCACGTCTATACCTGCGGCCCGGCGCCTTTCATGGAAGCGGTGGTCAAGTGCGCTGCCGCCAATCGCAGCGAAGAGGCCATCCATCTGGAACACTTCCAGGCGGCTCCTGCTGCATCCGAGGCGGTGGGCGGCGATGGCGCCTTCGAAGTGCAACTGGCCAGCTCCGGCAAGGTGGTGCAGATCCCGGTGGGTATTCCCATCGTCGATGTGCTGGCGCGCGAGGGAATCGTCATCGATACCTCCTGCCGCGAGGGCATCTGCGGTACCTGCGTGGTACCGCTCCTGGAGGGGGAGCCGGATCATCGGGACAACTGCCTGTCGAAAAAGGAGAAGGCAGCCAATGACCAGATCTGCACCTGCGTCTCGCGCGCCAGGTCGGCGCGGCTGGTGCTGGATCTTTGACTCTTCTTTCGGTGTCAATCCGAACCGTTTTTGAGCAGGCCCCGGAAAGATGAATGCCGTTCAGCACAGAGCTGAACGGCATTCATTCTTGGAAACCACTGAACTGACTTTGATGTGACTTACAAGGCCGTGCGCTTGACCTTATGGAACAAGCGATTGAAGTAGATGAGGCTGTCCTTCTTCTCATTGACCCTGACCTCGGCCAGTTCCACGAACATCACCGAGTGCGTCCCCACTTCCTTGAACTCGCGGATACGCCCCTGCAGCTTGACCAGTGCATCGGCCAGCACCGGTTGCCCCAGCTCGCCCGGTGCTTCCCAGATATCCCAGGCAAAGCGCTCTTCCATGGGCACCTTGGTGGCGCCCGAAAAATGCATGGCCAGTTGCTCCAGTTCGTCCGAGAGCACGTTCACGCACAGGCGGCCATTGTTCTTGAACACGTCATGCATGGCACTGCCGCGATTGATGCAGACCAGGATGGTGGGCGGCGTATCGGTGACTGAACAGACCGCACTGGCGGTGATGCCACACCGTCCACCCTCGCCATCGGTGGTGATGATGGAGACTGCCGCCGGCAAGTGCGCCATGGCATTGCGAAACTCCAATTGCTCGGGGGCCAGCGCCGGTCGGACCGCCGCAGCAGTGGAAGATGGCGTGGTTTCTTGTCGTTCTACAGCGCTGGTGCTCATGAAATCTCCCTGGTATGCACGCCGATGATGCACGGCGCTCGATAAAGGCAGGTTAAGGCATGACCATGGTGCATACAATTCGTGCCACATGCCCGCCCCACAGGGGATTGCGGCAGATCATCTAGGTAAAAATACCTAGACCATCGCCATGACGGGAGTGTTACAGTGTGGCTGATCCCAAGAATTTCAGGCCTGTTTTTTGCATAAGTCAAAGCGTGACGCTTTGATTTGTGCCGACCAGTCCATCAAGACATCGAGAGGGTCGGAAATTGTGCCGGTGCAAGCCGGTTCCATTTTGACGAGACGAGGAGTAATGATGGAAACCAACCCGCCGGTGGTGTACATCGTTGATGATGACGAAGCCGTTCGCACTTCCCTTGCCTGGCTGTTGAGCTCGGTCAATATCCGCACCGAATGCTTCGATGGCCCGGGAGCCTTTCTCAAGGCCTACGACGCCAATAGCCTGTCCTGCCTGATCCTGGATGTACGGATGCCCGAGATCAGCGGCTTCCAGTTGCAGGATCGCTTGAAGGAAATCGGTGCCGACATTCCCGTAATCTTCGTATCCGGTCATGGCGATATCCCGATGTCGGTGCGCGCCCTGCACAATGGCGCGGTCGATTTCCTGGAAAAACCCTACAACTCCCAGCAGATGCTGGAGCGCATCCAGCTGACCCTGAAGAACGTGGCCGGCAACATGCAGGCCCGCGAGCGGCGCCAGCAGTTGAAGGCGCGCCTGAAGACC
Source organism: Herbaspirillum rubrisubalbicans (assembly GCF_003719195.1). NCBI lineage: Bacteria > Pseudomonadati > Pseudomonadota > Betaproteobacteria > Burkholderiales > Oxalobacteraceae > Herbaspirillum > Herbaspirillum rubrisubalbicans. The sequence goes on along the minus strand of NZ_CP024996.1, from coordinate 1,400,188 downwards.
CTGACCGTGCGAGAACGCGAGATTCTGGAAAAGGTCATCATGGGCCAGTCCAGCAAGCTCATCGCGCGCGATCTGAACATCAGCGTCAAGACGGTGGATGTGCATCGCGCCAGCGTCAAGGACAAGCTGGGCTGCCAGAGCACGGCCACGCTGGTGCGCGACGTGCTGATGGATTTCGGGCCGGAATTTCTCAAGGCGGCCTGAACCGCGCTGAGCGGGTCCGGCTCACGCCACCGGTCTCTCCTTGGACTTACCGATGACGTCCTGATCGCTGACGGCCTGCCGCCAGCGATCAGTCTTGCCTCTTGCCTTACGCCACCTGCAAGGCGAAGAACGCCACCGCACGCTTCAATTGTGCCGCCTGGTCTTCCAGCGACTTGGCGGCCGCTGCGGCCTGCTCCACCAATGCCGCGTTCTGCTGGGTCACGCCATCCATCTGGCTCACCGCCTGGTTGACCTGGTGGATGCCTTCGGCCTGTTCGCGGCTGGCGGTACTGATCTCGCCCACCAGCGTGTGCGCGCCCTGGACGCTGCCCACCACTTCCTGCATGGTCTTGCCGGCTTTTTCCACCAGTTGGCTACCAGCGCCCACCTTCTCGACGGAGTCATCGATGAGCTGCTTGATTTCCTTGGCCGCCGCAGCAGAGCGTTGCGCCAGGGCGCGCACTTCCGAGGCCACCACCGCGAAGCCGCGGCCCTGCTCGCCGGCGCGGGCGGCTTCCACCGCCGCGTTCAAGGCCAGGATGTTGGTCTGGAAGGCGATACCATCGATCACGCCGATGATGTCCACGATCTTGCGCGAGGACTCGTTGATGTTGCCCATGGTGGCGATGAGCTCATCCATCACCACACCACCCTGGCCGGCAATGGAAGCCGCCGACTTGACCAGGTCATTGGCCTGGTGCGCGTGCTCGGAATTGGTCCGCACGCTGGAGGTCAGTTGCTCGATGGACGCGGCCGTCTCTTCCAGCGCCCCTGCCTGCTCTTCAGTGCGCGCCGACAGGTCGAGGTTGCCGTTGGCGATTTCGCCGGAGGCTACGGCAATGCTGTCAGCACCCAGTCGTACGGTGGAGACCACACCGTGCAAGCGTTCGCTCATGCCTTGCAGCGAGGCCACCAGTTGCCCCAGTTCATCGCGCCCCATGGGCTGGGCACGCGAAGTCAGGTCACCGGCCGCAACCCGCTGCGAAATGGCCAGGGCCGCATTGACCGGGCGCGTGATGCTGCGCGTGAGCAGCACCGCGAAGGCAATACCGCAGAGCAGGATCACCGCTTCCAGCGCAAAGATCTGCCATTGGCTGCTGGCGGCGTCCTGCTGGATATCGGCAGAGATTTCATCGATGCGGGCGCGCTCGAAATCGAGCAAGGCGCGCATGGCGCCCTGGGTATTGGCGGCGATGCCCACGTATTGCTTCTGGTAGAGCTCTTCCACCTTGGCCGCATCACCCTGCTTCTTGGCGGCATAGATCTGGTCACGGATGGTGAGGAACTGCTTGCGCGCGACATTGATGGCGGCGAACAGTTTTTTCTCTTCGTCGCTGGTCAACAGTTGCTCGACATCCTTCAAGGTCTGCGCCGATTCCTTGCTGGAGGCGGCGGCTTCCTTGCCGAGGAAGGCTTCCAGTTCGGGATCATGGCTCTTGACCACGGTGGTCGTGCGCTGGATGGCGATCAGCAGCAGCGTATTCCATTGGCCCACCAGGCGCTCGGTCTTCAGTGGCACATCCATCATCTCCCGGGTCTGCTGCGCCACCGTCTGCAAGCGCCAAATCCCCACTGCTGCCACCACCATGGAAAACACCAGCACCACGGCAAATCCCGCCCCCAGGCGCGAGCCGATACGTATGTTCTTGATCATTGCTTCTTTCCATCCCTACCGCGTTATATTCGGCGCCCCGGACATGGACTTTCCCTTCCCGTCCGGCTTGCCCCCTTATATCCCCTTGCAAGAGCGATGCCACCCCCGATGATTCTAGGAGGGCAGTGCCTTGCCGACCATATCAAAATCAAGAAACCCATCATGCCGAAATGGCAACGCAAAGGCACCCAGCCTTGCCTAGAGGGGAGCCCTCAGCATAACTGCCGGGAAATATTATGCAACAAGAAACATGAATTCTTGATGAAGGGATGCCGTCAACACCACGTTGTTGGTGGCTGACAACCAAGAAGGCCTAGGGCCCGGGAATGGATCAGATGCCGCTAAACCAGTTATAGCCCTGGTCTTCCCAGTATCCGCCCGGATTCTGGTTGCTCACGAAGATGGCCACCACATGCTTGGGATTCTTGAATCCCAGCTTGGTGGGCACCCTTACCTTGAGGGGGTAGCCATAGGCCGTCGGCAAGGCTTGCTGGCCGAAGTCGAGCGCCAGGATGGTCTGGGGATGCAGTGCGGTGGGCATGTCCAGGCTGGAGTAATAACGGTCTGCACACTTGAAGCCTACGTACCTGGCCGTCAGATCCGCGCCTACCGCCTGCAGGAACAAGCGCAGGGGAACGCCGGACCATTGGCCGATGGCGCTCCAGCCTTCGATGCAGATATGGCGGGTGATCTGCCCGGCCTGCGGCAACGCACGCAAGCGCTCCAGGGTCCAGGGCCGCTTGTCGCTGACCAGCCCGGAGACCTCCAGGCGCCAGGCACTGCCATCGATATCAGGCGCGTTGAATTCCTCGTAAAAGGCATTGAAGGGAAAGGGATCGATAATCTGGCTGGCCGCATAGGTGGGTGCCAGCTTCTGGCCACGGAACAGCATCGCCTGCACGCGGTCATTCCAGCGCGACATGGCCCACAGCACCTTATCCACGCTATCGTTGTCCTGCAGGTCGCAACCCGAGAGCATCGACAGCGCGCCCAGCGACAAGGCCGAACGCAGCAACAGGCGCCGCTCCACCTTCACCAGGGCCTGGCGATGGTCGCGCAGCGAAATCTCCTCGGCCGGTCGGGATGTCACATCGTCCTGTTTTTTCATGATGAGATTGCCTGCTTGTCGCGGCCCCCGGTGAGCATCGGGATCAGGGTCTTGGGGACGATCGCCACCAACGTCAGATGCACCACCACGAAGCCGGCAATACCGGCCATCGCGACAAAGTGAACCTTACGGGCGACATCGAAGCCGCCCAACAATGCCGCCAGCCCATCCAGCTGTACCGGCTTCCAGATCGCCAGCCCCGACAGCACCACCAGGATGCCCAGCAAGATCACGACCCAATACAGCAGCTTCTGCACGGCGTTATAAACACCAGGCTGATGCGGCAGACGAAAGCGCAGTGCCTGGCGTGCATCCTGTAAGACCTCTGACATGTGCAGGGGCAGAAGATGGCGACGGAAGTGTCCGCTGACACTTCCATAGATGAGATAGAACAGTCCATTGACCACCAGCAGCCACATGGCCGCGAGATGCCAGGCAATGGAGCCGCCCAGCCAGCCGCCCAAGGTCATCCACGGCGCAAACTTGAAGCTGAAGATGGGCGAGGCGTTATAGATGCCCCAGCCGCTACTGATCATGCAGGCGACGGCCAATGCATTGAGCCAGTGGGCGATACGCACGGCCAGCGGATGACGAACGGGAGGACGGGGCATCGTGGCACCTGCTTACATCGGCGGCGTGATGCCGTTCTTGCCGGCACTGATGCTGGCCGCGGTGAGGCTGCCATCGGCATTCTTGCGCGCCCGCACCACCACCTTCACGCCAGCAGCCAGCAGCGAACGGTCACCCGGTTCGAGGCTGACGATGGGCACATCGTCGGGCACGACGATCTTCTTTTCGCCATTCTTGTACTTCAGCGTCAGCGTGCGACCGTTGCTGGCGATGACATCACCCACGGTGCCATTGGTCATGGTGCTGTTGGGCGCCAGGTCGAAGGGACGATGGCCATCGCCGGTACCGGCCATGGACGGCGGGAATACGTGGACCTCCAAGGCCTTCTGCGAACCGTCCGGCTGCGGAATACCCGCCGCGCCGATATAGCTGCCGGGCTTGATGTCGTTGATGTTGGCCAGGGAAATGGCGGCCACGCGGGTGTCCTTGTCGAGCGTCACGCTCTGCTCGCCACCGCGGTTGCTCTTGACGACCAGTTTTTCGTTACCAACCGAGACGATGACACCGCGGATACCGACCATGGCTGGCGTTTGTGCCATGGCCGCCGTGCTCAACAATTGACCGGCAAGCAGCGCCGGCACCAGGGCGCTGCGAAAGACTTGGGACAGGGATATCTTCATCATGACGGAGAGGCGCTCATAGGCCTGGGTTGGAAAGGGAAATTTGATTGTAGGCAAGCCAAGGCGTCATTCGAATGACATTTGAATGACAAAAATGTCATATTTATCGCGTAATAGGTGAAGGAAAAAGGATACTCCCCGAGGGGGGAGGCAACCGCTCAGGCAGCGGTCTTTGCTCAAGCGCGCAGCCTCCTTGCATCTGGAAACTGGGAAACTGGGAAGCTGGGGGGTGTCGAGAGAGCCGCTAAAGGGCATCGATCCTCGGTCGCAGCAGAGCTGCCATCGAGGATCGAGAATGGTCAGGCCATCGTTGAAGAACTGGACTGCTTAGAACTCATTTCATCAATAGGCGTGAGATGCGTTCTAGTTGTCCTGATGCACCCAGTTGAAACTGAGCGACGTCGGCTTTTCACCCACGCTCACCTTGGTGCTCTTCTTGACGCCGTTGTAGACCGCCGTGATTTCATACTCGCCAGCGGGCAGCTTGATGTTGGTCATGGGGCCGGCGCTGGGCAGGCTGAAGACGCTCTTGCCCTGATGGTCGTTCACGTTGAGCTTGACGTTGCTCACGAAGGCGCCGTCCTTGGCTTCGGAAAACAGCAGGCGCAGGTTGTAATCCTTGGCCGCCTCGCGCAGCTTGTGCTGCTCGCTGGCGCCGATGCCGCCGTTCATGTAGGCCACACTGCCCTGCACGCTCTGGGCGTAGGTGAGCGGGGCGGCCAGACCGGCGAGGCCGAAGACGATGGCGCTGATGGCGGTGATCTTGTTGATGTCCATGATGGCTCCTTGTCGTGGTTCAGGATGAAAAGCGCTGCCGCACGAGGCGGTCCACCGGATAGCGCTGCGGCTAACGTCGAGGCTTCCGATGGGCTTACTGTAGGACCGCAGAATTAAGAAAGACTTAATGCAGATACCCTGCGCCAAAAAAGATTCCCTGCCCTCATGTCATGCAGTGGCGGGGGGTGCTAGGGCCTGTGTCTGCGGCCGCAGGCTATGTTCGATCTCGCCCAGCCGCTGGGCATACAGCGCAATGATGTCCTGCTTGCGCTCCAGTGCTTCTGACAGTGCAGCCAGACGAGCAGTACAGATAGCAGCCACTTCGCCAGCCAGTTGCTCCAGGCTGACCTGTACGGTTTGCCCCAGCGCCGCGTACAGTTTTTCATAGGAAGGCGGCAAGTCGCCCGCCACGGCGGCCTCATACGCGACCCCGGTAGGCAGGGCCAGTGGCACCACTGCCGGTGCCGACAATACGTGATGATCAAGCACGGCGCGCGCATGACGCTCGAAGGCGTGCATGAGCGGCGCTTGCAGGCTCGCCAGCACGGCGGCCACATCACCGGTGGCGGCGTGTTTTTCCAGCAGCGCCGGCAAGCCCGGCATCAGTTCGCGCCAGGCCAGTTGCACGATGCGCGCCTGCTGTGTCGGCAGGGCTTGCTGTTGCGCGGAGATCAGTTGCTGCAGGTCGGCCAGTGCCGGCAGGGTCCGCTCCTTCAGCGGGGCCAGCACGTCTTCCTGTAGATGGTGCAGCAGCACTTCGGCCGGCTTGCGCTCGCGGTAGGCCATGGCCGGGGCCAATAGCGCCAGCAAGGTGGCATACAGGCGTTCGAATCCGGCCGCCTCCATGACCGCGGCATCGGCTCCCTGACTGCGTGCCACGTAGGCCGAGACCGAAACCGGTGTCTTCAACTGGCTCAGCGCCACGCCCAGCGATTGCAGCTTGTCGGCGGCGCGGGCGCGCACGTCGGCTTCCTGGTCGGCGCGATTGGCAGCACTCTTGTTGCGCAAGCGCTTGACGATCTGGCCGTCGACTTCGTCTTCTTCGATCACGTCGCTGCGGGTGAGCACCGGCAGCAGCGGCTTGCCGCGGCGCAGTTCGCGCGCCAGTTCATCTAGCTCCTGCACCTGGCCGGGCGAGGTCGAGCTGGTCAGCCACAGCACGGCGTCGGCGCTGTCCAGGAAGCGCTGGGTCAACGCGGCATTGTCATCGGTGGCCGAATGCAGGCCAGGGGTATCCAACAGGACCAGGCCATCGCCCAGGCATACCCCTTGCAGACGCGCCGTCGTTTCGGTGGCGCCTTCGTGGAAGGATTCTTCACTTTCTACCAGTTGCCCGTCGTGCAGGTGGAAATACTGCACCGTCTGGCGGCGCTGGGCAAAGCGCTGCGCGAGAAAGTTGCATAGCGAGCTTTTACCGGCATTGAACTTGCCGAACACCAGCAGCATCAGCTTGCCCTCGAAACGCTGGGCCAGCGCGCGCGCCGGCGCCAGCGCCAGCCATTGCTGGTGGCGCCGCTGCTGCTGGTGCGCCAGGGCCTGATGCAGGGCAGTGATGCGCTGGGCCAGCGGGCTGGTTGCCTGCAGACCGCTGGCATCGATCTGTCCAGCCTGCAGGGCTTGGCGCAAGTCACTGAGCCAGTCGCGCAAGGCGTCCAACAGCGGTTGCAGGTCAACGCCCTCCTTTGCCTGGCTGGCGATGGCTTCGATGAAGCGCTGTTCCTGGGTGCTCATGCCAGCTCCACCGCGCGCAAGCCATCGAGCGCGCCCAGGGCACGGGTGTTGGCGGAGAGCAGCGACTCGGCGCCAACGATGGACTGCTGCAGAGCCTGGCGGTCTTCCGACAGTTCGTAGTAGTGCAGGAAGGATTGCATCAAGTGCGCGCGCCCGGCGGCTTCGCAGAACTGGCGACGCAGGTCGGCGCGGTATTTGATGGAAATCCCCATGACGGCCACCATCACCGTATCGAGGCTGCCCACCGAGGTACGCTGGCTGGCCGGCAAGCCTTCCACCCCGTGCTGGATCAGGTGGCTGCGAATGGCGATGCAAGCGCGCGAATAGGCCACATGGATGCGTGCACGTTCGCGCTTGCCGGCAGTAAGTTTGAATTCATCGGCGGCGCTATCGGGGACCAGCGCCGGGTCCTCGCCCGGCACTTGCACCGCTTGCACGATGGGTAGCAAGTCTTGCTGCACCTGCTCCAGCACCGCCTGCAAGCCTTCTTCGAAATCCTGGCGCTGCTGACGCTGGCGCTGCTGCAATTGCTCCACCTGGGCCAGCGCGGCTGCCTGCTGTTGCTGCAATTGCTGGTCGATCTCGCCCAGCAGCAGGCTGCGCTCATGCTGGCGCGCCGCCGGCACCTGTTGCGCCACCTCACGCAGCAGCGCTTGCAGGGCGGGGATGCCGCTCTTTTGCAGCAACAGGGGCTTGCCGCCTTCCACGCCGCTACGGTGGCGAGTGGAAGACACCGGATGCAAGGCCAGGCCCGGCGCCTGGGCCTGGATCGCCTGGCTGACCTTGGCCAGTTGTTCGTCATCGGCCATCTGGTCCACCTGCGTGAGCACGAAGATCGTCTGACGCCGGGTGCGCTGCTGGTCTGCGCGCAGGGCTTGCAGGAGCTGGCGTTCGGCCGCATCCAGTTCGCCCTCCTTGGCGGCATGGACGAACAGGCGCACATCGGCCTGCAACCAGGTCGCTTGCTGGGCGTGCAGATCATCCTGCTCGGCCACATCGGCATCCAGGCCGGGGGCGTCCAGCCAGCGCAGCTCGGCGTGGTGGTGTTCGGACAGGGTCACGGTCTGGCGACGATCGGCCACGGCGAACACGTCGCGGCCCATCAATTCATTCAACAGCCGGCTCTTGCCGTGGTTGTACTTGCCCACCACGGTCACGGTGGGCGCGGCCCGGCGCTGCGCCAGCAGCCGCAGGCGCGCCAGGTCGTGGGCACGCGCCGGGGCCACGGCCAGGATGTCGCCGGCCAAGGGGTCGAAGGGGGTGTCATGCAGGGGCATTGCAGTCTCCATCCAGATCATGTTTTTTTAAGGGGGCGGCCGATCAGCCAGTAGGCGCTCATGCCGAAGACCACACCCCAGAATGCCGCGCCCAGGCCAAACAGGCTCATGCCGGAAGCGGTGGCCAGGAAGGTGATGACGGAGGGCTCCAGGTAGCCGCCCTCCTGGCTCATCAGCCGCAGGTTGGAGACAATGGCGCCAATCAGCGCCAGGCCGGCCAGGGCGGCGATCAATTCCTTGGGGAAGGCGGCAAACAGGGTCACGATGGACGCCGCAAAGGTGCCACCGATGAGGTAGAAAACGCCATTGGCGATGCCGGCGATATAGCGCTTGCCGGGTTCAGGATGGGCATCCTTGCCGGTACACAGGGCCGCTGTGATGGCCGCCAGCACGATGGTGATGCCACCGAAGCAGGCCATCGCCAGCGAGGCCAGGCCGGTGCCGGTGACCACCGCGCGCGTGGGCGGATGGTAACCGGCCAGTTGCAGCACCGCCATGCCCGGCAGGAACTGACCGGTCAGGCTCACCAGCACGAGCGGCACGGTCAGGCTGAAGAACACGCCCAGACCCACATGCGGGGCGATGAAGACGGGCCGCGCCAGTTCCAGGCTCACTGCCCCCAGGTCGGTCTTGCCACTGGCGAAGGCCACCGCGAAACCGGTCAGTGCCACCACCACGATGCCATAGCGCGGCCACCAACGGCGTCCCGCCAGGTAGGCCGCGAGCATGGCAAACACCATCAGCGGCGCGCCCACGCTGGAGCGAAAGGCTTGCACCCCGAACTGGAACAGGATGCCGGCCATCATGCCGGCCGCGATGCCTTTGGGGATGAAGGCCAGGATCTTTTCGAAGTAACCGGTCACACCGATGGCAATCAGGATGAGCGCGGCCATCAGGTAAGCCCCCACCACCTCGCTCATGCTGATGCCGGGGAAAAGACTCAACAACAGCGCCGTGCCCGGCGCTGACCAGGCAGTGATGATGGGCAGCCGGAACCACCAGCTCAAGAGCAGGCCGCTCACGCCCGCCCCCATGGAAATGGCCCACACCCAGGACACCAATTGCGGCGTGGGCACCTGGCCGGCGTGCGCGGCTTGCACGAAGATCACCAGCGGTCCTGCATAGGAAATCAGGACTGCCAGGAAACCGGCTACCCAGGCGGTGAGCGAGCCTTGTCGTTGGACCATGAATCGTTCCTTGCTGATACGTCTGAGATGGCTGAGATGGCACAAATGACACAAAAGGCCCGGCGCCCGGGTGGAAGTCCACCGCAGGCGCCGAACCAGCGATCCGTGAATCGATCTTAAACGCTGCGCGACACCGGCGTGGCCGTGACGCTGGGCGCCGCAGGAGTCACCGGACGGGCATGACGGTAACGCAGCATGAAGATGCCCATGGCCAGCGCCGCCACCAGGCCGGGGATGGCAAAGACCAGGAAGTTCATCTTCAGCGGCAGGGCCGCCGCCATCAACGCGCCACCCAGCAAGGGACCGACAATGGCACCCGAGCGCCCCACACCGGAGGCCCAGCCAAGACCGGTGGAGCGGCTGGCCAGCGGATAGAACTGGGCGGTGTTGGCGTACAGCAGGATCTGGGTACCGATGGTGGTCGCGCCAGCCACGATGATGAGCAGGTACAGCACCGGGGTCGGGCTATTGAAGCCCAATAGCGCAATGGCTACCGTGCCCACGGTAAAGAAACTCACCACCACCTTGGGCAGGGTGAAGCGATCGCCCAGCCAGCCGCCACCGATGGCGCCGACCACGCCGCCGAAGTTGAGCGCCAGCAGGAAGGACAGCGAAGAACCCAGGCTGTAGCCGGCACTGGCCATGAGCTTGGGCAGCCAGGAGCCGAGCGCATAGACCATCAACAGGCAGCAGAAGAAGGCAATCCAGATCATCAGCGTACCCACCGGGCGATCCTGCTTGAACAGGTCCAGCATCGGTGCGCCTGCCCCCTTGGCATCGGCTTGCACCAGTTGGGTATCGGCGTCGATACGCAGGTGCGGTGCGACCTGGGCCAGCATGGCGGGGGCCTGCTCCTGCCTGCCGGCACGCAGCAGGAAGCCGACCGATTCCGGCAGCTTCCACAGGATCAGCGGCAGCAGCACCAGCGGCACGGCGGCGGCGAAGAACATCGATTGCCAGCCGAAATTGGGCAACATCCAGATCCCCAGGCCGGCACACAGCACGCCACCCAGCGAATAGCCGCTGAACATGATGGCCACCAGGGTGCTGCGCAGGCGCTTGGGCGCATATTCATTCATCAGCGCCACGGCATTGGGCATGAGACCGCCGCAACCGAGACCGGCCAGGAAGCGATAGACGCCGAACTCGTTGGGCGTGCTGGAAAAACCGCTTAGGAAAGTGGAAACGCTAAAGAGCACGAAGCTGATCGCCACGCCCTTCTTGCGACCGATGCGGTCGGCCAGCGGGCCGAAGATGAAGGCGCCGAACATCATGCCGAACAGCGCATAGCTACCCAGCGCACCGGCCTGTACCGGCGACAGGCTCCAGTGCTTCATCAGCACCGGCAAGACAGCGCCGTAGATAAAAAGGTCATAGCCATCGAACACCAGCAGCAATGCGCATAGGCACATCACCATCCAGTGGAATCGGGTAAAGCCTGCGCCATCGATGATCTGGCTGACTTCCTGGTTTTTCATGGGGTCTCCTCCGTTATGTCGGTCATGTTCTGTCGTTGTTATGGGTATGTGGTGCTGCAATCAGGCTCAGGTCTGGGACGCCTCCTTCTTGCGCAGATGCGCCACGGCCTTGATCTCGATGATGTAGCCGGGCGCCCCGCCCAGCATGTGGGCGCCGATGGCGGTCCAGGCCGGCAGCGGATAGGCGCTCAGGTAACGGTTGCGCACCTTGATGAACAGCGGCAGGTCACGCATGTCGGTGTGGAAGGTGGTCAGGTCGACGATGTCCTCCAGCTTGCCGCCAGCGCTCTCCAGCACCTGCTTGAGGTTCTCGAAGGCTTGCACGATCTGGGCTTCGCGCGGCTCCACCAGTTGCATGTCGGGGCCGCGGCCGATCTGGCCGGATACATACAGCACCTCACCCACCAGCACGCCGGGGGCATAACCGATCTTGTCGTAGACGTCTTCCATTCCCTTGGGAATGATGGCCTGGCGCTCGGACATGGGGGTTCCTTATAAGAAATGCAGAAGATGTAAGAGGTATGAGCTCTGATGACGCCTTGATGAAATCAGCCGTTATCACCCGCCGCCACCGGCAATACCGTACCGGTGATATAGCTGGCCTCATCGGAGGCGAGAAAGAGGATGGGCGCGATCTGCTCTTCCAGCGTGGCATAGCGTTTGAAGAAGGTGGAGCTGGTGACCTGCTGCACGGCTTGCTGCATCCACGCCTGTTCCTGGGCACTGTCGCCGTCGGCATTGCGCGGCACCCGGCGCGGCGGAGCCTCGGTACCACCCGGTGCAGTGGCCACCACGCGGATGCCCTGCTCGCCATACTCCATGGCCAGTGCCGTGGTCATGGCATTGACCCCACCCTTGGCCGCCGAATACGGCACGCGGCGGATACCGCGCGTGGCATTGGAGGAGACGTTGACGATAGTGCCGCTCCCCTGGCGCAGCAGATACGGCAGCACGGCGTGACAGCCATAGAGCGTGGGCATGAGCGAGCGGCGGATCTCGGCATCGATCTGGGCCGCCTCGAACTGGTCATAGGGCCGCATACGGATGGCCCCGCCCACGCCATTGATGAGGATATCGATGCGGCCATAGCGCGCGATGGCCTGCGCCATGGCCGCCTGCGCACCGGCATAGGTTTCCAGATCGGCGACAAAGCCGCTGCCCCGTCCGGCCTCGGCTTGGGCCGCGACTTCATCGATGAAATCGGCACGGTCCACCAGCAGCACCTGGCCACCTTCGGCCGCGATGCCCAACGCCACGCCGCGCAGGATGCCCTGGGCAGCGCCGGTGACCACCGCTACCTTGCCGGCAAAACGGGCGCGCACGGCGGGGCCGCTCATGCTGCCACCGCCACCGGCTGACTGGTGACGAACTTCTCGTAATGGAAGCTGGCCGGGGTGATGCCCTGGGACTGGAAGTGCTTCTGCACCGCCTCCACCATTGGCGGCGGGCCGCACAGGTAGACATCCACCGCGCCCTCATGCAGCACCTCGGCCGGCATGTGCTGGGTCACGTAACCCTGACGCGGATGGGCGGTGGCGGGGTCGGCCACGCAGGTGGTGAAACTGAAGCCCGGCAGACGTTGCGCCAGCGCTTCCAGGCGCTCCACCAGGACCAGGTCCTGGTCGCGGGTGACGCCATAGATCATATGCACCGGCTGGCTCACCCCCTGGCGCAGCAGTTCTTCCAGCATCGACAGGAACGGGGCCAGACCGGTACCACCGGCCAGCATCAGCACCGGCCGGGTGACCGGGCGCAGGTAGAAGCTGCCCAGGGGGCCGGTCAACTCCAGCGCTGCACCGGCACGGGCGCCCGCCAACCAAGCGCTCATCAGGCCGCCCGGCACGTTCTTGATGAGAAAGCTCATGCGCGCCGCCCCCGAGGGTGAGCTGAAGGAATAGGCACGCTGCTGGCCGCTGCCGGGTACGCCGATGTTGACGTATTGGCCCGGCAGGAAGACCGGCGCATCGGCCCCCACCTCCAGCACCAGCTCGAAAGCCGCCTCGCCAAAGGCGGTGACGGCGGCCACCTTGCCACTGAACTTGGCGCTGCCGGTCTTGCAGGCAGTGGAAGCGACCGGCACGGCAATGACGCAATCCGACTGCGGCACCATCTGGCAGGTCAGCACCATACCGGCCTCGGCTTCCTCGCTGTTCAACGCCTCCTCGATGTAGTCGTCGCCCAGATCGTACTGGCCACTCTCGGCACGGCACTTGCAGGTGCCGCACACGCCATCGGAACAATCCATGGGCAGGTTGATACGCTGGCGAAAGGCCGCGTCCAGTACTTTTTCCTTGGCCCCGCAATCGATGATGCGGGTGACCCCATCCTCGAAGTTGAGGGCAATGCGATAGCTGCTCATCTTGTGTCTCCTGCTGCCGGTCAGACGTGATAGACGTCGATGACCTGGCGGATATAGTCGTTCTTGAGGACGATCTTCTTGCGGGCAATCAAGAAGCCACCCTCGACCTTGCGCAAGCTCGCCAGCACCGTGCCGAAGAACTGGTCAGTGATCTTGTAGCGATGCGACAGGGTCTGGAAGTTGTAACGCACCTCGACCACATCGTCATGCTCTTCCAGGATTTCCACATTGGCGATCATGTGGCTGGTCCGCGGCTCCGGCATGGAGGCGCTGGAACGCTCGGTCTTGATGCGGAACACGCGGTCTTCCAGACCATCGCGGTTGGCGTAGTACATCAGCGAGATTTCGCGCTGCGGGTCTTCGGTGAGCTGATCATCGTCGTCCCAGGCCGGCATCCAGTATTCGACGTCGGGGGCATACAGTTCCAGCCAGGGTTCCCACTGGCGTTCATCCAGGTAACGGGCCTCGCGATAGAGGAAGGCGCACACGGCGTTCAGTTCGACAGGCTGGCTCATTGCTGTGCTCCTTGCCCGGCGGCGGCGCGTTCCTTCTTGACGGCCTGGCGCATCTGCTCGGTCCAGTAGTGGTGCTGGCAGACGAACAGGCCTTCGTCTTCGCTGCGCTCGCCACTGAGTATGGGATTCATGCCCATTTTCTTCGCATTCTCATCCGGTCCTTGCTTCCACAGCGGCGCCCCGCGACTCATGTCATTCCAGCGCACGGCCGAACCGGCATAACCCGCCTGGCAGGCGCGGAACTCTTCGAGATCATCGGCGGTACCCATGCCGGAGACGTTAAAGAAATCTTCATACTGGCGAATACGCACGCGGCGGTCTTCAGCGCTCTCGCCCTTGGGACCGAAGCAGAAGATGCTGATCTCGGTCTTGTCCACGCTGATCGGGCGCGCCACGCGGATCTGGGTGCCGAACTGATCCATCAGGAACACGTTGGGATACAGGCACAGGTTGCGGGTCTGCGCCACGATGGTGTCGGCGCGGGCCTGGCCCACGCGGGCCGCCAATTCTTCGCGCTGGTTCCAGATCGGGCGCACTTCCGGGTTCAGGGTATTGGTCCACAACAGGATATGGCCATTCTCGAAGCCATACACGCCGGCCACCGCCTTGCTCCAATTGTTGGCATCGGTGGCCTTGGTGCCGCCTTCCTTGCGGCGGCCCATGGTGGCCGCATAGTTCCAGTGCACGCTGCTGACGTGATAGCCATCGCAGCCGTTTTCCATCTGCATCTTCCAGTTGCCGTCGTAGAGGTAGCTGGAGTTGCCGCGCAAGACTTCCAAGCCGTTGGGAGCTTGATCGACGATCTGGTCGATGATCACGCGGGTCTCACCCAGATACTCTTCCAGCGGCAGTACGTCTTCCGACAGGCTACCGAAGAGGAAGCCGCGATAGCTCTGGAAGCGCGCTACCCGGGTCAGGTCGTGCGAGCCATTCTGGTTGAAGGAGACCGGGTATTCGGTGGTCTTCTCATCCTTGACCTTCAACAGCTTGCCGCTGTTGGAAAAGGTCCAGCCATGGAACGGACAGGTGAAGCTGCTCTTGTTGCCATGCTTGCGACGGCACAGCATGGCGCCCTTGTGGGCGCAGGCATTGATGACCGCGTGCAGCTCGCCGGTCTTGTCGCGGGTGACCACCACCGGCTGGCGACCGATCCAGGTGGTGTAGTAATCGTTGATCTCGGGAATCTGGCTTTCGTGGGCCAGATAGACCCAGTTCGATTCGAACAGGTGCTTCATCTCCAGTTCGAACAATGCTTCATTGGTGAAGATGTCGCGGCGGCAGCGGAAGATGCCATTGGTGGCATCTTCGTCCAGGGCGCTCTCCAGCAGGCGTTCGACGTCTTGGTACTTGTCGGCGGCGATGGTGTTCATGTGCGGTTTCTCCAGGGTGCAACCCGCCCCCCGCGATGGCAGCCAGCGCGGCAATTCATTCAGCGGGGGTGGGGCTAACGAGCTTGGCGCGGGGGCGCTCAGGCAGCCAGACGCGGGCGGTCGACGATCTGGTTGTCGGCACCGTTGACCAGCGACGTGAGCGTCATGTCGAAGACGATCTCGGCAAACGGACCTTCCAGGCCTTCGGCCTTGATGCTGGCCGCATCGGTGCGCTCGACCAGCGGCGGCACCAGACCTTCGCGGGTGGCGTAGGCGAAGTCGTCATAGATCAGAGGATCGCCATCGATGTTGATCTGGGTAGTCAGCTTGCGATGCCCGTCGGCGGTGACGAAGAAGTGGATGTGCGCCGGACGGTTGCCGTGACGACCCAACTGGTTCAGCAGGGCCTGGGTGGGGCCGGCCGGCGGGCAGCCATAGGCAGCCGGCATGATGCTGCGGAATTTGTAGCGACCCTGGGCATCGGTGATGATGGTGCGGCGCATGTTGAAGGGCTTTTGCTCGCCGGTCGGATCGAAGTGCGAATAGAAGCCCTTGGTATTGGCGTGCCAGACTTCGACCTGGGCACCCGGCATGGGCTTGCCATCGGCGCCGTAGATGGTGCCGTGCATGATGATGGTGTGGCCGTTCTTGTCGCTACCATCGTCCAGACGGGCGAAGCCTTGTTCCACCGGGGCACCAGCCACATACAGCGGGCCTTCGATGGTACGCGGGGTACCGCCGGTGATGCCCAGGGCGGCATCCTCGGCATCCATGCGCATGTCCAGGAAGCGGTCCAGGCCCAGGCCTGGCGAGAGCAAGCCAGCTTCGCTGGCAGTGCCCAGGCGGTTGATGTAGGCCACGCCGGCCCAGTATTCGTCCGAGGTGATTTCCAGGTCTTCGATGGTCTTGAACAGGTCCGACAGGATGCGATGCACGATCTGCTTGACGCGCGGGTTACCGCCTTCGGTGTCCAGGCCGCTGGCCAGACGCAGGAAGTCTTGTACTTCGGGGGTGCTGAAAATCTTGGCTGCCATGTTGAGTCTCCTTGGTTGAATTTTTTAATCGGGGTAAGTGCGATTCTTGTTTTATCCGGCCAGTTGGGCCGGCCTCACTGCTGTTATTGTTGCCCCTTGCTTGCGGTCGCGTCGGAAGTATTGCACACGCTCTTCATCGAGCACGATGCCAAGCCCCGGGCCGTTCGGAATGGCCAGTTGGAAATCCTTGTACTGCAAGGGCGTGGCCAGGATTTCCTCGGTCAGCAGCAGCGGCCCGAACAACTCGGTGCCCCACTGCAATTCACGGAAGGTGGCAAAGGCATGGGCCGAAGCGATGGTACCGATGGCGCCTTCGAGCATGGTGCCGCCGTAGAGCTCGATGCCGGCAGCATCGCCAATGGCCGCCACCTGCTGGGCCGCACGCAGGCCACCCGATTGTTCGATCTTGATGGCAAACACGTCCGCTCCACCGATACGCGCCAGGGCAAAGGCCGAGGCCGGGCCGGTCAGCGATTCATCGGCCATGACGGCAATGGGGTGCTTGCCCTTCAGACGCGCCAAGGCCTGCACCGAGGCCACTGGCTGCTCCACCAGTTCGCAACCGGCATCGACCAGGCCGGCCAGGCCGCGCTGGGCTTCCAGCTCGCTCCAGGCCATGTTCACATCGACCCGCACCGCGCCGCGCTCACCCAGCGCCTTCTTGATGGCGGCCACGTGGGCCACATCGGCCTCCACCTCGCGCCGACCGATCTTGAGCTTGAAGATATTGTGGCGACGCTCGGCCAGCATCCGTTCGGCTTCGTCGATATCCTTGGCGGTGTCGCCCGAGGCCAGGGTCCAGGCAATCGGCAGGCTTTCGCGGGCCCGACCGCCCAGCAGTTGCGACACCGGCAGCCCGGTGCGCTGACCCAGCGCATCGAACAACGCGGTCTCGATGGCGCACTTGGCGAAGCGGTTGTCTTGAATGGCCTTGTTCAGGCGCGCCATGATAGCCGGGATCAGGCTGGCATCCGCGCCCAGCAGCAGCGGCGCGAAATAGGTATCGATGGCCAGCTTCATGCCCTCGGGCGATTCGGCACCGTAGGCCAGGCCACCGATGGTGGTGCCCTCGCCCACGCCGACGCTGCCATCCGAACAGTACAGGCGCACCAGCATCAGGGTCTGCCCATTCATCGTCGCCATGGACAATTGATGGGGCCGGATGGTCGGCAGGTCGACCAGGAAGGTCTCGACCCGCTCGATGAGAGCGGGAGCCGGGGCCGCCGCAGTGTGGAGGTGTTGTGAGGTATCCATGTGACGCATTGAACACCCGGAAGCCCTGCCATTGCCAACACTAAATACGTCTAGTCCCATACCTTTTTTATATAGTTAAAAAGCATTTCTATAAAAATCAAAGGATTAGAATTCTTTTATTTTTAAGAGATATGACCTCTGACCATGGATATCAGACAACTAAAGTACTTCGTCGCGGTGGCCAATACGCGCAACTTCACGCGTGCCTCCGAGCAGTTGCATATCGCCCAGCCACCCTTGAGTCGCCAGATCCAGTTGCTGGAAGAGGAGCTGGGCGTGCAGTTGATCCTGCGCAACAGCCGCCCGCTGCGCCTGACCGAAGCTGGCCGGATGTTCTATGAACAGGCCCTGCAGATCCTCAACCGCCTGGACCAGTTGAAGCATGCCACCCAGCAGATCGGCCTGAACCAGCGCCAGACGCTGTCCATCGGCTTTGTCGCCTCGACCCTCTATGGCGGCTTGCCGATGCTGGTGCGCAAGCTGCGCCAGCATTACCCCGAGGTCGATATCCAACTGCTGGAGCTAACTTCGATGCAGCAATTTGCCGCCCTCAAGTCGGGCCGCATCGACATCGGTTTTGGCCGCATCCGCGGCAATGACGCCACCGTGGCGCGCACCGTGCTGCGTGAGGAAAGACTGGTGCTGGCCATCCCGCCGGCCTTCCCGCTGGCGACCAGCCAGCAGCGTGTGAGCCTCAAAGAATTGCATGGGCAAAAGCTGATCGTCTACCCCAAGGAGCCCCGCCCCAGCTTTGCCGACCACATCCTGAGCCTGCTCAACGACCAGGACATCCAGCCGGCCGAAGTGCATGAAGTGCGCGAGATCCAGACCGCACTGGGCCTGGTGGCGGCCGAGTCGGGCCTATGCCTGATTCCGGCCTCGGCGCGGCTGCGTAATGACCTGCACTACCGGCTCATCGATGACACCCGCGCCACCTCGCCCATCATCCTGACCCACCGCATCAACGACAATGCCTGGTACATCGATGCGGTCAAGCAACTGGTGGCCGACATGTATGCCGAGCATCCAGCCTGGCTGGACATCGAGACCAGCTCCTTCCCGGCGGCTGCTTTTCCGATGCCGGAACGGCGCGATTAAAGCGCCAGATAGTCAGCCCAAGTTGACAGTGCGAGGCGCGCACGCCTAAACTCGGTTGTGCGAATAAAGGATGTATGTTCGCTTATCGAACAATGCAAGACCCCACCCATAACGACAATGGAGATCACATCATGCTGTTCATGGTTCAAATGCAGGTCAACATTCCCGCCACGCTCGACAAGGCCGTGGCCGATCAGTTGAAGAAGGATGAAAAGGAGATGTCGCAAAAACTGCAGCGCGAAGGCAAGTGGCGCGATCTGTGGCGCGTGGTCGGGCAGTATGCCAACGTGAGCATCTTCAACGTCTCCGGCAACGATGAGTTGCACAACCTCCTCTCGGCGCTGCCGCTCTATCCGTTCATGACCATTTCGGTCACACCGCTGACCCAGCATCCCTCGGCCATTGCCCAGATTGGCTGATGACCGGGGCATCTGACGCTTTTTGATTCACACATGCCCGTACCCACCGTCGCGTGGGGCGCGCCAAGGATTTCTCCATGCCATTTGCAACACTGAACGGAATCAAATTGCATTACCAGCTCGATGGCGATGCGGCCTTGCCGGTGCTGGTGCTGTCCAATTCGCTGGGCACCTCGCTGGCGATGTGGGAGCCGCAGATTGCCGAACTGAGCCAGCACTTCCGCGTGCTGCGCTACGACACGCGCGGCCACGGCCAGTCCGAGGTCACGCCCGGCCCCTACACCATCGCCCAGCTGGGCAGCGACGTGATCGCCCTGCTCGACCAGTTGGAGATTGCGCAAGCGCACTTCTGCGGTCTGTCCATGGGTGGCAGCACCTTCATGTGGCTGGCGGTGCATCACCCGGAGCGCGTGAACAAACTCATCCTCTGCAACACCGGCGCCAAGATCGGCACGGCCGAGGCCTGGAACAGCCGCATCGACACCGTCCTGCGTGACGGCCTGCCAGCCATCGCGCCGGCGGTGGTCTCGCGCTGGCTCACGCCCGAGTATGCCGAGCACAATCCACAGCAGGTGCAAGCGCTGACGGCCATGCTGCTGGCTACCCCGGCTGAAGGCTATGCCGGCGCCTGTGCAGCGGTGCGCGACAATGACCTGCGGGAAGCGATTGCCGGCATCCGCGCGCCCACGCTGGTGATTGCCGGCAGCGGCGACCTGCCGACGCCGCCGGCCGATGCGCAATTCATGCGAGCCACCATTCCCGGCGCGCTGTATGTGGAGTTCGATGCCGCCCACATCTCCAACCAGCAGCAACCGCGTGCCTTTACGCAGGCGGTGCGGCAGTTCCTGACGGAATGAATGTGAGAAGGTGAAATGGGGGATCCCGGTCCCCCGATAAAAACTTAAAGCCAGGCTTCCTGTTCGGCCTTGCGGTCTTCGCGTTGCATGGTTTCACACAAGCTGCGCAGTGTGGCCGGCAATGCTTGGCGTGCCAGCAAGTTTTGCAGCAGCAAGCGATCTCGTGGCGTCAAGTCCCACTTCTGCTTGGTCTGTGTCAACTCGACGCTGCTCATCTTATGCGCTTCCCAGCTCAGGCCGGCTTGCTCCCACAGCCGACCGACCGCACACGCGATATCCACGCCAGCCGGATCGGCATCAGCGCTGATCCAGGCCGGGCATGGCGCCTTGGTCAGCAAATGGGCCATCATCGCCTGCCATCCCAACGAGGGGCGTCCCGGCATCCAGAGCAGAAGCGTGCCATGGGGAAGCTTGCGCGCATTGCGTTCAAAACTGGTCCGGTTCTCGATCAGCCACCATTGCTGCACACCCTCCAGCCGCTCCAGGTGCTGCATGTCCTCGACCGGAATACCCAGAAAATGGACAGCAGACAATTCCATCTTGCGATTTGACCAGCACAGCTCCACCTCCCCTGCCAGCCATGCGGTCTGGGCAAAGCGGCTGATACCCAGGCGTTCAAGGTCGAAGACCGTATCCAGCCACTTCCATTCATTGGCCTCGATGGCCTTGGTCCCATCCCGCACGGACAAGGCAAAGTCTTGACGCATCCCCTGCTGACCACTATCGCGCCAGTGCGCCACCTGGAACATCAGATCGAGGCGTCGCTTCAAGGCCTCAAGGGTCAGCGACTTGGCTTTTTCCAGCGCTTCAATGGCCTGGGCCAACTCATCGTTGAGGTAAGGATCGGTATCGCCTTGCGCAAAACTGTCGAAACGGGCGATGAGCTGCTCTTTGGCTTGCGCCAGCTGCCTCTGGCGTTGTTGCTGGCGTTCGAGGGTGCCACTCACTCCCAACAGGGACTGTAGTTTGGTCAAGTCGCGCCAGGCAAGACTCACCCATTGCCAGTCGCACTTTGGCTTTCTGAACTCGGTGCAGGTCACCCAGCCATCGTCCAAAAGATGCTGAACCAACAGATCGCCGTCTTCAAGTCTAAAACCCTCGATCTTCTTCATGGCGATCTTCAGCAAGTTCTCTCGCTTGTGCTGCTTGGACTCATCTTCGTCCACCCACAGGCGCAGTGCAGCCATTTGATGCGGCTCGAAATGTCTCAGCACCGAGGGAACCGCTCCTGAGGCCCCCCGCTTCTGAAACTCTGTACCGTTTCGACGTTTTTTACCGATGGGCGTCGCGACCAAGTGGCTCATGCTGCCCCCTCTTACGCATCCAGCCGCAAGCGCCGCTGCAACACGCCGATAGGCGGCGCCCAGCGGGCCTCGCGTGGTTTCTTGGAAGTCACCAGGGTGACATCGGCGGGTTCGAAGACTTCCACGTTGTGCGTGATCGGCGTGGTCAGCACGTATTGCGCGCGGGTGGACTTGAGGAAGTTGCCGACCAGCTGGATGTTGCGCACGTCCAGGTGAGCAAAGGGTTCGTCGATGAAGACGAAACCACCCGGCATGTCGTCATCCTTCAACAAACCCACCAGCAGGATCAGCGACTTGATGACCTGCTGGCCACCGGAGGCCTCGCCGTCGTTCAGGCCGATCTCGCCCTTGCCGTCGAAGTTGAAGCTGACCTTCAGTTCGGCCTGGCGCAGGATGGCGTCGTCATTGTCCAGATGCGGCAGGTCGGCGCTGACCACCACCCCGGCCAAGGCACCCAGATCGACGATGTTCTTGCGGTAGCGGCGCACGGTGGCGCGCAACACGTCGATGTAGCGCTCGCGGGCATTGCCCACGGCTTCCTCGGCCTGGGCATTGCTGATCTTGCGCGAGTCCAGTTCATTGCGCTGGTTGCCCACCGTACCCTGCATGATGAGGTGCTTGTCCTCGACCGTGCCGTCTTTTTCCCACTGACCGGTTTCCAGTTCACTTTCCACCGACGCCATGCGCAGCTCGGCTTGCTTGGCATTGGTGTATTTGTCGTAGAGCGCTTGCAAGGCATCGGTGGCGATCCAGCGTTGCGGGAAGCGGCTTTTCTGCGCACGCGAAGCCAGCGCGCGGGCGCGCTGTTCGTCGTGGCGGATGCGCCAGTCGCGTTCCTGTCCGGCCAGGTCGCCTTCGGTGTCGCGCAGGCGACGTTGCAGGGCGTCGTGACGACCATCGAGGATGGTGCGCTGTTCGATGGCCTCGGCGTACTGGGCGTCAAGCTGGAACCAACGTTCACTGGCGGCCACACGGGCTTGCCGCAACGCCGGTAACTGGTGGCGTGCCTGGTCGAATTCTTCACTTCGGCGCACCAGAACCTCAGCCGCGAGGTGTCCTTCGGTAGCTTTGCGGGCCGCCTCCAGCTGGCGCTTGACTTCGCTTTGCTTGAGCACGATATCGGTCAGTTGCTCATCCAGCGTGGCCAGGCGTTTCTGGATCGAGGCCTGGCGTGAGGCCAGGGCCGCCGCACCGAATTGATAATCACCCGGATCGCGCCAGACACTGCGCCCGCCACGGCCATCGCGCCAGTAGGCTTGCGCAGTGATCCATTCGCCCCCACTGCTTGCCCCTTCGGCGGTATCGGCCACACGACGGATCTGCGCCAGTTGGCGCAGCAGCCAGGACGGTGCCTTGGCCGAGAAGCGCAACACCGCCAACAGACTCTCGGCCGGTGGCTGCGCAGTGGCGGTGGCGGCGTCGGCCACCACGTAATGACGATAGCGCTCGCGCTCGGCCAGGGCCATGGCGGCGGCTTCATCCTTGGGATCGTCCAGCACCACCACCCAGCACGAGGCCCGCAACACGCCTTCGGCGGCGGCCCGCCAGTGGTCGTCGGCAATCTCGATGACATCGGCCAGCAGGTGATGGGCGATGCCGGCCTGGCGCAGCGCGCGAGTGAATTGCTGCACGTCGCCCGGACGCGGCGCCTGGCGCTGGCCGGTCAGGCGTTCCAGCGCGCCGTTGGCGTCCTTGCGCTGTTGCTCCAGATCGCGCCAGCGGTCGTGCAGCGCGCTCTTTTGCTGCTCCAGTTCGTCCACCCGCGCCAGCAGTTGGGTGGCGTCGCCCTCCACGGCCGACAGCGCCAGCAGTTCATCGGCTTGCTTGACCAGTTCTTCCACCGGCTTTTCGGCGTCGCGCGCCTTTTGCTGGGCTTGTTGCGCCTCGGCCTTGTCGCGTTCCAGCGCGGCGACCTTGTCGCGTGCGGCCTGCTGTTGCGTCAGCAGGGCCGATAATTGCAGGGTGTCGCTGCTGCGCTGGCGACGCTGGCTGTTGTGGTGCAGGCGCTGGCGGTGCAGTTCCCGCAGGCGGGTGGCCGTGCCTTGCCGCTCTTCGTGCCAGCGCAATACCGGGATGACTTCCGTGGCCAGCATCTCGCGCTCGCGCAGCTTGCCCTGATATTGGCGATAAAGCGTTACGCGGCTGTCGAGCTGGGCCAGTTGCGCTTCGCTATAGGCCAGTTCCTGTTCGGCCTGGGCGACCTCGGCGGCCAGGTCGCGTTGATGGCGGCGTGCTTCTTCATAGCGATCCAGGACTTCCTGGTCACCAAAGACTTCGAACACCAGGCGCAGCAATTCCTTGGGCGAGAATTCGCACAGACGGTCGGTCTGGCCCTGCTCCAGCGCCAGCACGCGGGCAATGGCGCGCGACAGGCCAGCGCCTTCCAGGCGCTTGCGCCAGTGGTCCAGGCCCAGCCACTCCTTCTCGGGCAATTGCGCCAGGGTTTCGATGGCCACATCGCCATCGCTCATGCAGTAACGGCGCTGCCAGTCGCCGCCATTGCGCTCGATGCGGCAAGCCAGCGTGACCTGGTCGGCATAGAGCAGGTTGCGGGCGAAGGGACGGGTCGAGGTCTGACGGCCGTGCGGACGGTTGTCCACGGTGGCGCGCAGCCAGGTGGTGTCGGCATTGGCGTGGCGCGCATAGGTCTTGTAGCTGCGCCCACCCGAACACTCCAGGCCCAGCAGGGTGCGCATGGCGTCCAGCAGCGTGGTCTTGCCCGAGCCATTGGGGCCGGCGATGGTGATGATGGAACCGTCCAGGGGCAGCGTCAAACGCTGGCAATAGTCCCACTGCAGCAGTTCCAGCGATTGCAGGTGGAACATCAGGCGTCTCCCTCTTCGGTGGATGCGGTGGATTCGGTGGCTTGCGTGATATCGGCGGCATCCGCCTGGGCCGGACTGGCCTCGTCGCGGGCATTGGCGCGGGCCAGCACATCGCCCAGCGCGCCATCGAGGATGCGCGGGGCCAGGGCATCGTAGTCCAGCAGCAGATCCAGCAAGGGGCCTTCGGCGATATCGTCGCCCCGACGCAGGATGAAGCCATGGGCTTCCAGGCGGCGCAGGTTGGTATCCATGCGCGTCTTCTTGCCAAGCTGGTTGCCGAAGTCGGCCAGCAGCGCCTTGTAAGACACCACCGGACTGACCTCGGCGGCGCTGGGCATGGGTTTTTCGGTGTGGAACATTTCTTCCTGCTGCTCCACATGGTCACCGGCGGCGCGCGCCGACTGGCGCTCGCGCTTGGGCAGCACGATCAGCGACCACAGCACCACCAGCAGCGAAATCGCATCGCGCGGCAGATCCAGGTTGTTGTTGGCGTTCATGCCGGCCTCGCCGAAGACGGCGTACTCGGCCGGGCGTACCAGGGCCACGCTGATGTGGTCGGCGTGGATGTTGTCCACCAGGCGCAGGCCGACCTGGGCCAGGCGGTCTTGCAGCGCCTGCCACAGGTCGGCATCGACCAGTGCGCGGCGCACGCGCGGATGCTTGCGGGGCAGCCAGCGGCGCGCCAGCAGTTCGGCGGCCAACAGGCCTGCTTCGTCTAGGGTCTCACTCATGGGGTCTTTCCCGGGATGGATCTGGATGGACGGCCCCGGCGCTCATGGCGGCGACATCGGGGTCATCGATTTTTTCTACACGTGGCAGGAAGCCGACTTGCCAAGGCAATCTGGCCAGGTCGCCGGTCTGGCCTTGCAGGGTCTGGGCCTGGCGGTCGCCCAGCAGCGGCAGCAATTGCAGGCGGTAAGCGGCCTTGCCGAAACTGCCGCCCAGCACCACGGTCGATAGCGGCTGGGCTTGCGGCTCGCCGGACTCTACACCTTCCGGCAAGGCGCCCAGGCGGGTCAGTTGTTCGATCAATTCACCCAGCTCGGCCGGCATCCGCAAGGCTTCGATCTTGCCTTCCACGGCCTGGGCCGGAGGCGGCAAACCTTGCGAGCGCTGGGCGTCGGGACGGTCGCGCTCCAGCTCGCCCTCGGCCACGTCCAGCAATTCGTGACCGCTGACAAAGACCGGTTTCACACCGATCGAGAGCGCCTCGCCCATCAGCGAGCACAGGTCGGGATGCGCTTGCAGCCAGCGGCGCACGTCCGAGCTGGTGACCCCGGTGCTGCCCAGTGTCACGCGCTGGCGGTCGGCCTGTTGCAGGGCGCGGGTGAACTGGCTGGCCATGGTCAACAGGCGCGCCTGGCCATTGCCCAGGGCGCGGGCTTCGCGTTCCAGGCGGGCGTCGGCGTGTTCGCTGCGGATCAGGGCGGTCAGGGCTTCGCCGGCACGGTTGACCAGTTTCAGGGCGCGTTCGAAGCGTGGCTGGGCTTGGCGCAGCAAGGCTTCGGAGCCACTTTCGATGGCATCGGCGAACTGGTCGTGCAGGCGCGCCAACTGGGCGTGCAGATGGCGGATCTGGCTGGCGTCGGACAGGCCTAGCGCCTGCGCCCCGGCCACCTGGGCCAGCAGCGCGGCCATCTCGTCATCCTCGCCCACGGCGCGCGTCAAGGGCGCCAGCAAAGCTTGCACCTGCTGGGCGATGGGCGAGAGCTGGTAATCCTGGTCGGTGGCGTCCCAGACCAGGAGGCCGAGGTCGCGTAGGCGCTTCAGGGCGGCGTCCATGGCCTCGGGCTTCAAGGCATAGAACAGCTGGTTCAGGTCTTCGCGCTGCAGTCGGCCCTGCGGCTGGGCCGCCAGTTCGAGGAACATCCAGATGCGCAGGCGTGCCGCCGCCTGGCCACCGGAGACCAGGCCGCGCAGCGCGTCCAGCACGTCCAGGCGCTGCCCCAGGCCCCAGGCCAGGGGCGCTTCGGCCGCCAATGAGGGATCGCGGAAATAGCTCTCGAAGGAGCCGGATTCATGCTCATCGGCTAAGGGAGCGGGTTCGAAATCGTCTGTCAATTTGTCGTGGAGGTTGACCAGGCCTTGCCTGGAGCCTGCCCGGTACAGTGGGCGGACCGGCAAGTTTAGCAGGCTCGGGGGGCGGCCTCCAGCAAAGTGGACCTTGGCACGCAGGAAAGTGCAGATGAAAGGAAATTATTTATTGCATTAATGCAACAAGCCACACCATCGCTCAAGGAGCCAGTGCGATCGGTTCATAGGGCGTTTGCAGATCGCGCTCGGGAATTTCCCACAGCACCAGCTTGGGCGGGGTCTGGGTAAAGGCCGGATTGGCGAAGTATTCCCTGGCGCTGCCGGAGAACTTGCCGCCATCCTTGGCAAAGCTGCCGATCCTGGCGCCCAGCGCCATCTGCAGGAAGCCGACGAAGTTGGAATTACGCGAGAAGGAGGTGCCGATCAGGGCCACGTTGGGCAGGTTGCTGTCGCCCAGCAGGTCGTCCAGATCGTCGCCACCGGGCTTGGGCGCACTGCCCTGCCCGGCACCCGGCACTTCCTTGAAGCGGGTGGCGGCCACGTACTCGGGGGCAGGTTGCAAGCGCAAGGGCAGCCAGTCCAGCCCGGCCAGGTGCACCAGGTCGCCCGGACGGCGCGCCAGCGGGCCAGGCTGGGACTGGTAGCTTTGCTGGGGCGTCGCCTGCAGGCCGGTGGCGAGCTTGGCGGCAATCACCTCGGCGGCAGCATGGGCGCCGGTTTCATTCCAATGGGTATCGGTATGCAGATAGGCCGCGGCGCCCAGCGGCGCCAACGTGGGCGCCAGGTCGATGGCCTGTACCCCCGCCTGCTGCAGGCCGGCCACCCATTGCGCCGCACGCCCATTCAATTCGGCAGGGCGCAGCAGGCCGCACAGTTGGTCAGCGGCGATGCGGCTCTTGTCGGGCACCACGGCCACCAGCAGGGAGATACCGCGCCGTGCCAGTGCCTGCCGGATAGCGATCACCGCCTGCAGCTTGGTCTGGGCATTGGCCTGGGCGTGGTGGTTGATCTGCAATTCCTCGGCCAGGAACAGCCAGCCGGGGCAACCGCGCCGCACCCGCGGGCCGGTGTCGCCCAGCAGCAACCAGCTGCCGGCGCGTTCCAGGTTGGCCGCTTGGGTGGGCAACCAGGCGTTGGAGAGTTGCTTGGCGATCTTGTGGGTCAGCTCGCCGTGCAGGGCTTCATCGCGGCTCCAGGTGGTGGGCAGCCATTCGATCTGGCCGCGCTGGACCAGCCAGGCGCAGGACAGCAAACCCGCCGCCAGCACCAGCGCCAGCGCCACGCCTGACCATCGGCTGGCACGGCGCGCCAGGGGACCGGGAGCATGGGACGTGTCGGGGGCGAGAACCGGAGGCGTGCTCATCGTGGCATCAGAACTGGAAGTAGAGGAAAGGCACCGTCTCGCGGCTGGCGATCAGGGCAAAGGACAGCAGGAAGGCAGCGATCGGCCACAGGCGGATGAAGCACAGATACAGCTTGCGCTGCCCCCAGCGCGCCTCGATGGTCGCCTGCCACAGCGGCACCACGATCCAGAACAGGCCCAGCAACACGGCCAGCGCCTGCACCGGGCGCAACATCACGGCCAGCGCATCGCTCAAGCCGATCTCATGCAAGCCGAACTGACCGGCATACATGGTTGCGGCAGTGGCGAAATCGGGCGAACGGAACAAGGTCCAGGCCAGGCAGACGAACAGCAGCGTCAACACATGGGCCAGCCAGGCGGGAATGGCCGGCAAGGAAGAACGCGACCAGGCGCGGTCGATGCACAAGGCCAGGCCGTGGGCCGAGCCCCACAGCAGGTAGTTCCAGCTATCGCCGCCATGCCAGAGACCGGCGATGGCCATGGTCAGGAACAGGTTGCGATAGGTCTTCCACAGGCCGTGGCGATTGCCGCCCAGGCCGATGTAGAGATAGTCGCGCAACCAGCTGGAAAGCGAGATGTGCCAGCGCCGCCAGAAGTCCTGGATGCTGCCGGCCAGGTAGGGATGATTGAAGTTTTCCGGGAAGTGGAAGCCCAGCATCAGCCCCAGGCCGATGGCCATGGCGCTGTAGCCGGAAAAATCGAAGAACAGTTGCAGCGAATAGGCCAGGCAAGCGATCCAGGCATCCACCAGGCTCGGGTGGTCCAGGTGGAAGGCCGCATCCACCAATGGCGAGAGGGTGTCGGCCACCAGCACCTTCATGGCCATGCCGACCATGAAGCGGCGCGCTCCCAGGGAAAAGTTCTCCCAGTTGAACCAGCGCTGGGTCAGCTCGCGCTGCACCCAGTCGTAGCGGATGATGGGGCCGGCAATGGAGTGGCCGAACATGGAAATGTAGGTGGCGTAGTTGATGAAGCTGCGCTCCACCGCCACCGTGCGCCGATGCACGTCCACCAGGTAGGAAATGGCCTGCAGCACGATGAAGGACAGCCCTGCCGGCAGCGCCACCTTCTGCCAGGCCAGCGGCATGGCGCCGTAATGCTGCATCACGTCGCTGGCGGTGGCGGCGACGATGTTGGCGTACTTGTACCAGACCAGCACCGCCGTGTTGAACACCACCAGACCGGTGAGCAGACGCACCCTGCCCCGCCCATCCTCACGCGAACGATCCACCAGCAAGCCACCGACCCAGGCCACGATGGTCAGCACCACGTGCAGCGACAGGAACAGCGGACTCAACCAGCCATAGAAGAGCCAGCTTCCCGCCAGCAGCACGCCATTGCGCCCGCGCTGCGGCACCAGGGCATACACCAGCAGGAACAAGGGCAAGAACAGCGTGAGGAATTCAAGCGAGGCAAAGACCATGGGGCGGCGCAGTCAGACAGTCAATCAATCAGTGAGTGCGACCATCAATTGGCCAGCTTGTCGGTCGCCGCCACCAGGTGCGGTCCCTTGCCCGAAGGCAGCAGCAGCACGCTATAGCGTTCACCCGCCTTCAATTCGCCCAGGTCCAGCACCGGGCCCGTGTTGGCGCCTCCGCAGACCAGTTGCACCGCCAGCTTGACCGGGTTGATCGAGCGCCGTTGCAGGCTGCCTTGCGCCACGCCCTTGAACAGGTCGGCATTGCGTCCGGCCGGGCGCAATGCAGCACCGGCGCAGGAGGCATCGAGATTGAAGAAGGCCAACGAGGCCTTCAAACCATTGAAGTCATCCGGGTTGTCCTGCACCGTGACCTGGCCGATGCCCTTGGCATCGGCCAGTACCACCACCGTGGCGAATTCGCCCGGCTTGGCTTGCACGCCCAGTTCCAGACTCTTGCCAGCGACCGTGAGCGTCCCCTTGATGGTGGACTTGGCCTGCACCGGGAAGAAGGAAGAGACCGGCTTGGCCGCCTCCAGCTTCAACGGTGGCTGGCCCTTTTGCGCCACCACTTGCAGCGCTTCGCTGGTGCCATTGACGAAGCGGATGAAGGCCGCATCCTCGGCCGGGCCGGTCGGATACAAGGGAATGTCAGCGGCCATGGCAGCCGCGCTGCACAGCAGGAGGGAACCTGCGACCCATGCGCGCATCACGCTCATTTCTTGCCTCCCTTGGCGCTTACGGCGTCCGCCGGCAGCTTGCCCAGGGCGTCGCCGATGGCATTGCCCCAGGACTTGTAGCCGGCCACGGTGAAGTGCTGGCCATCGGTGGTGACCCACTGGCCGGGCTTGGACATGGTCAGCGAATCGATATAGGTACACGGCGCCACGTTGGCAGCCAGGAAGCGCGACATCAGCTCGGTGCGGGCATCGTTCTTGTGGTACATGCCACCGGCCTTGCCCCAGGCCGGGCCGACCCAGGCGCACTTGGTGCCGGTGGCAGCAATGGCCTTGGTCAGGCTGGTGACGTTTTGCCAGGCCCAGGCCTTGGGGAAGTCCGGCTTGTCGTAGGAAGCCATGGTGTCGCCAATGACCAGCACCACCAGGTCGGGCTTGTCCTTGGCGATCAGTTCGTTGATCGGGGTGGTGGTGGCGTCGCGGCCCTTGATCTGGATCTTGCCGGTGCCGATCTGCTCGGCGCCGCAATCGACCTTCTTGGTGATGAGCCAATCGCCGGCGCTGGCGCCGCAGGCGCCGATGGAATGCACCTTGGCGCCCATCTGGGTCAGCTTGGCGTTGAGGGGTTCGGTGAGGTGGTCGGCCAAGCTCATATGGCTTTCGCCGAGCACCAGAATAGTCAGACCAGCGAGAATGGATGCAGCTGCCATGGCAATCTCTCTATCGAATAAATAAATGAAAATCGGTTGGGTAAATTGGTTCAGTTCGAATACGGCGAACGATACGGGCTGACCGGCAAGGTCAGGAAACGGCCCTGCATGTCTTCCAGGGTGTAACGCAAATACATGCCGACATTGAGTTCGCGGAAGTCGCTCGAATTGTTCAGGCGCAGCGAGCCGCCCAGGAACAGGCGCGGCGCGAAGCGGTATTCGCCGCTGCCTTCCAGGCTATACCCGAGGCCGGTCTTGGTCTGCGCGGCATAGGTCTTGCCGCTGGCGGCTTGCAGGGCGGCGTCGGTGGGGAAGTAATCGGCGCCATCCTGGCGGAAGTACTGCACCCCCATCGAACCCTTGAGCTGGAAGCTGAAGCGGTCGTTGCGCTTGGCCCAGGTGAACGGCACGCCCAGGCCCAGGTAGGTCTGCGGACTGAAGTAACCGCCCTGGCCGTAGGTGTAGAAGTTCTGGTTGTTGGCGTAGCTGATGACATTGGTCGAAACACCCACCGTCATCTTCTGGTCATCGCTGTTTTGCAGGTACTGGTAGGCCCCGCCGCCCAGTTCCATGCGCGTGTTGGACTCCACGTTATGTCCTTGCAGGCTATGCAGGGCGCCATAGGCATAGACACCGGTCTGGGCATCGTCCGAACTCATTTCGGCACGTCCGCCATTGGCCGTCACGCCACCCCAGGAGCGACCGATGCGCGGGTCCGTGCTGCCAGCAAAGGAGGTGACGCTGTCATTGACGGCCCGGCGCGAGAGCGCCACCGCGAAGCGGTTGGTACTGCTGCCGGCGAAGGGCTGCTCGACGCTGACGCCACCCACCACATTGGGATACTTGAAGCCGAAGGGCGTGCTGCCGATGTCGGCCTTCATGCCATCTTCCGGGCGCTCGTAGCCCACCGCCACACCCACACCATGGGCGCTTTGCTTGCCCACGCCCTGAGCGCTGGCGCCACCGCCACCGAAGCGGCTGGCGGGTTCAGTGGCCAGGGTGCCGGCATCGAGCGAGACCGGCGTGATACGCACGGCCACACGGTCATTGCCGACCGGCATGTTCACTTCCAGCGGGGCTTCGATGTCGTTCATGCGGCTCAAGCCCGACTCGCTGGCGTTGCCGCGCACCACCACGCCTTGCGTGACGTAGGCACTGCGCGCCTGCAGGATGTCGTTCAAGGCGCGCTGGGCCGGGGTCAGGTTGTCAGCCGGCAGGCTACCGGGCTGACCTTGCAGCGCCAGCAAGGCGCGCTGGGCATTGTTGGCGGCACCCGGCAAGGCGGTCTGCGGTGCTGCGGCTTGCTGTGCGTAGCCACGTGGTGCGGCCTGCATGGTCGGGGTGGCCGACGCGGTGGGAGCCGTCGCAGCAGTGCTGAACACCGGCCCCAGCGGCTGACCATAGGCAATGCCGGGGGTTGCGGCGGGCTGGAGCTGGGCATTGCCCCGCTGAGCCGGCGCAGGCAGCGTCTCGGCGCTGCCTGCTGCGGCCATGGCCACCGGCTGCAGCAGGGTTTCGGCCGGCGGCGGAATGGCCGCCACGTCCTCGTTGCCGGGCAGACGACGCTGGGTGCGGAAGGGATTGATGGCGGAATCGAAGCCATTGCCCTGGGCCAGCTGGCTGCGCTGGCGCGCGCGGTTTTCGATGGCCACCGCCTTGCGCAACAGGGTGGTGGCTTCGCCTACCTTGCCCAGCGAGCGGTAGATGCGCGCCGCCTCGGTCAGCGTGGTGGGGTCGCTGCTGTCGAGCTTGCGGAACTGGTCCAGCAGGTCGAGGGCATAGCTGTTCTCCTGCGCCTGCACGGCGGTATCGGCCGCGCCCAGCAAGACGGCGGCGTCACGCGGATTGCGCTGCACCAGCGGCTTGTAGAGTGCCAGTGCGCGCGCATTGTCGCCGGCCGCATTGAACATGCGCGCCAGTGCCGAGATGGCGCCGATGTCGGTGGGGCGTTGCACCAGCGCCGGAGCCAGGGTGTCGTAGGCCGCTGCCAGGTCGCCCCCCTGGCGCAGGCGTTCAGCCTGGCGCACGCGGTACAGGAAGCGCAGGTCGTCATAGCGCTTCTTGGTCGCCGCATCCATGGTTTGCTTCTGCAATGCAGTCAGCACGTTATAGACCTGTGCATCCTCGCCGGCCTTGAGCAGGATGGCGGCATATTGCAGGCGGGTAGCCAGGGTGGGCGTGGCCGGTGGCGTCACCAGCGGTTGCATCATGGCCATGGCGCGCGGCGTGTCGCCGGCATCGACGTAGGCCGAGGCCAGGGTGCCGGTGCGTTCGGCATTGCCGCTGGCCTGGTCTTGCACGCGGTCCAGCAGGGCCAGGGCTTCCTGGGGCTGACCGGTCTTGACCAGTTCCGTGGCGTGATTGACCTGGATGGTCAGTGTCACCTGCTTGGTCAGTTCATCCATGGCCGCCGTGCGACGCGCTGCGGGGATGCGGCGCAAGGTATCCAGCGCATCCTGCCATTGCTCCATCTCCACCGACAGCAAGGCGCTGGCATACAGCGCATCGACGTTGTCGCGATGGGCGCGGGTAAAGTCGTCGATGGTGATGCGCGCCTGGCGCGACTGGTCGGCCTTGATGTACAGGCGTGCCAGGTCGAAGGTGGTCCAGACATTGTCGGGGTCGTTGCGTACCGCCTCGCGCATGGCGTCCAGGGCGGCGGTGAGGTCTCCGCGCTGCTCGGCCAGGTTGGCCTGCTGAGATGCACGCAGGGCACGCAGGCGGCCCTGGTCGCCGAATTCGGCTTGCTGCTGGGGCGTGAGCTTGTCCAGCAGGCGCAGCGCTTCGGCCGCCTTGCCGGTCTGCGCCAGGACGTTGACCAGTCCACGGATGGCCCCCACGTGATCAGGATGCGCGGCCAGCACCTGGCGGTAATGGCCGATGGCGGTGTCGAACTGACCGGCACTGACCTGGATGTCGGCGATGGCCACCAACCCATCGGCATTGCCAGGGTCCAGACGCAATGCCTGGGCCAGCGCATCCTGCGCCTGGGCGCCTTGGCCACGGGCCTGCAGGTCACGCGCACGCTGGATCAGCAACCAGTACCGCACGCTGTCGAGGGCTTTCTTCCAGGCGCTGCTGCCCTTGGCAGCGGCGCGTGCCAACAGCGGCTCGGCTTCGGCCAGGCGGTTCTGCTGCTGGCGGATTACGCCCATGCCACCCAAGGCATCGGTATCGTCGGGATGCGTGGCCAGGCGTTCCTGGAAGGCCTTCTCGGCCTCTTGCAGGTCGCCCTTTTCCAGCGCCTGTAGACCGCGCGAGACCACCGTGGGCTGCTGCGCACCAGCGACCTGGGCGCGGCCCTTGGCCAATTGTTCGCGGATGTCCTTGTCGTCCGGGTGGCTCTTGAGGAAGTCCTCAAACAATCCATACTGGGCCGGCGTCGGCGGGCCCAGCCAGGTCAGCGCCAGGCGCCAGCTTTCGTCGGCGTCACCGGCAATATCGACCTGCTTGCTCAAGCGCGCGAGCAGACGGATACCCTCCACCCGCGTGTCTTCATGGCGCGCCAGTTGCTTGGCGTAGAACAGGGACAGGATGCTGTCCTGCGGGTTTTCGCGGATCAGGCGTTCCATGCCCTTGCGCGCTTCGGGCCAACTGGCATCGTTGAAAGCCAGGTTGTTGTAGTACTCGCGGCCGATGGCGCCAGAGGGTGTGAGGCCGTTGAACATCTTGCGGAACACCTCGGTGGCGCGGTCGCGCTCGCCGGCGTCAACCAGACGCCGGGCCTCTGCCAACAAGGCCTGGTTTTCCTGGCGCGCCAGGGCAATGTCCTGCATCAGTTGACGCGCCTGCCAGGGTTGCGGCGAAATGGCTTGCAGGCGCTCCAGGTAATCGTTGGCCTGCTGCGGCTTGTTCTGCTTCACGCCGATCAAGCCCATGCCGTAGAGCGCATCGACCTGGGCCTTGTCCAGTTGCAGCACTTTTTGCCAGACTTCGGCGGCGCGCTGGTTGTTGTTGCGCGACTGCCAGTACTGGCCCTGCTCGACCAACTGGGCTTCGATATCCGAACCGGCGGCCAGCACTGGCGCAGCCGAAGCGCCGAGCAGCGCGGTCAGCACTCCGATGGCTAACGTGTTACGGCGCGTGCGCATGACTTCTCCCAAGACAAATTCAGTGTTCCGTCCTCGCGGAACTGGTATCGCTTCTCGGCCCATCCCAATCCGAACAGGCCCAGCATGACGTTGTAGTACAGCACTTCGGGCTGCGCGCTGGGCTGGGCCAGGCCACTCTCCAGGCTCTGGGCGGCGCGGCGCTGCCATTGCGCGGCCAGCGCGCTCTCGCCCTTGGCCATCAGGAAGGGAACCAGCGCGGCGGTAAAGCCGAACGGCGCCTGGCCTTCCACCACCCCGGTGGTGACCTTCACCTTTTCGGGCGGCACGCCAGTGGCCAGGATGGTCTGACGCATTCCATCCAGCGCCGCCAGCAAGGGCGCGGCCAGCGGATCGCGGGGCGAGGTCAGACCGGCCCACAGATACACGCGGATGGCGTCATAGCTGCCCAGCTCGCCCTTGGCCGGATCGACCATGAACTGGCCGGCCTGCGGCGCCGTCATCTTGTAGCCGACCCAATCGGCCACGAAACCCTTGGGACTGGTGGCCTGGATCATGCGCACGGTGTTCTGCGCAATCTGCTGCCACGGCCCCTTGGGCCGCTCCTTGTGCAGGCGACGCAGCAGCGGCAAGGGCAGGTAGCTGGGGTTGAGGGTCCAGGCCTGGTCGCGCTGATTGAAGCCCAGCGGTCCCGGCAACACCATCTTGCCCAGGCCCGGCAGGTTGACCACCAGCTTGGTTTCGATGCTGTCGAGCAGGCCCTGGGCATCGCTGCGGTATTGCGGGCGCTGCCACAGGCGCGCTGCCTCCAGCAGCGCGTAGGCGATCCACAGGTCGGCGTCGGAGGCCGAATTGGCATCCTGCACCTGCCACTTGCCATCGGCACCCTGCCCCCATAGCCAGGCCGGCAGGCGATTGGCGGGATCGCTGCCCATCATGTTGTCGCGTGTCCAGCTCCAGACCTGGTCGAAACGCTCGGGATCGTTGGCGATCAAGGCCAGCAACATGTTGTAGGACTGGCCTTCGGAGGTAGTGTGATTGGGCTGCAGGCTGGAATGCAGCACCCGGCCATCGGGCTGCACATGCGCACCAGCCCAGCTTTGCCAGGCCGGCCAGTCCACTGCGATGCACTTGCTCTGGGCGGCGTTAGCGGCAGCCGGCAGCAACGCCGGCAAGCCAGCCACGGCCGCCCCGGTCGCCAGCGCAGTGAGGCACTTGCGCCTTGCGCGGGAAAACACCAGATCAGCCATTGAGACGCTTTCTCGCCTTGGCACGCAGGGTCAGGTAAGCCAGGCCGCCCAGCAGCAGGATGCCGCCGGCGATGAGCACGAACATACCCAGCACGTGGCGCGACAACCACCAGCGCACCATGCGCAGCGGTGACAGGCTACCCACGAAATACTGTTGCTCGGCCAGCAGCGGATCGATGGCGGTGCCATGCACGGCCACCAAGCTACCCTGGATGGTGGCGCCTTCGGGATCCTTGCGCGCCATGGCGTCGAGGATCTGGCCCAGGCCGCTGCCATCACCACCGGCCAGCAACACCACGCTACGACCACTGTCCAGGGGTGACTCGAAGCCAGTCAGGTAAGAGGTCGGATCACCGCCGCTGAAGGCCACCGAATGGCGCGCACGGCGCAGCGCCGAGTCGTCGTCGAGCTTGAGCCAGCTACGCACGCGCAAGGCCAAGTCGGAGACTTCGAAACGCTGCTTGTCGCCGGTCACGGCGCTGGGCAGGTGGTCGGCCCATTGCTTGAGCAGCGGCTGGTTCTGGCCCGAGGCCAGCACCAGCAGATCCTTGTCGGCGAACTTGGCGACCTGTGCGGCTTGGGTCACCGAGACGGCCGTGGCCGGATAGCCAGTGGCGCTGCCAAAGCGCCCCAGCAGCGACAGGTAGGCACTCAGGTCGGCGCTGCTGGCGTTGTCGGGCAAAACCACGGCCGACTCCGAGAGATCGGCCATGCGCGTGAAGGGGAAGCCGGCATCCTTGAACACGGCCAGGTCAGGCATGGCCATGAAGTGGTCATAGCCGCGCAGGTCGATGGTGGATTCGGGATCGATGCTGCCGCGCACGTTGTCGATGATGATGTCATGGCATTCACCCTGCTTGACGTAGTCATACATGTAGCGCAGTTGCAGGCGCGACTGCACGCCGGCGGTGTTCAACGGCAGGCGCAGGTCCAGCTCGCGGGTCAGGGCATCGTCCTTGAGGGCCGACAGCAGCCCCTTGTCCAGCTTGTCCTTGGGCAGCAGGACGTCGGACTTGATGAGGCCATCGTTGAAGTTCACCAGCAGGGACGAATTGGCCGAGGTCGGCTGCGGGGTATAGCGGTACACCAGCTTCAAGCGGGCGCCATCCTGACGCCAGCTGGAAAGCGCCGGCGGGAAGTTGAGTGGAATGGTGATCTCACCCGGGTTGTAGCCGGACACGTTCAAACGCTTGGCATCGATCAGCTCGGCGAGCTTGACCGGGCGGTCGGTGGGCAACCAGTTGGGAGCATCGTAGGGCCGACGCGGCGAGAGCGCTTGCAGCTTGTCGATGACCACCTGATTGCCGGACAGACCCTTGCTACCCAGCGCCAGGCCGGCAGCCGCCTGCTTGAGCTCGGCCGTGTTGCGACCGGACACCACCAGCAGCTTGCCATTTGGGTCGTTGGGGTTATCCACCATGGTCAGGGTCGGCCCCTTGGGCGCGGCCACGGCCAGGCCACCGACCTGGACGGGGGCATCGCCCGAGACCAGCACCACGCCATTGCCATGCTCGGGCAAGGCATTGAGCTGCACCGGGAAGCGCGCACCGCGATAGGCGGCCAAAGCGCCGAACCAGGAGGAGATGGTGCCAGCCGCTTCCAGCGTGCCATTGTCAGGCGCGCCGGCAAACACGAAGGGCAAGCTCAGCATCCGCACGTCGCGGCGGTCGAAGAAGGGCACGGGCAACAGCGCCAGGTCATCCTTGATCGGCAACTGCGTGGTCTGCAGGTCCAGCGTGGAGTCGCTGCTCACGCGGGTCCACAGGCTGGAATGCAAGGGATCCTCGCAACCCATGGTGTAGTGGCCGATGAATTGCAGGCTCAAGCGATTGAATTCGGTCACCAGCTTGGGCGGGATCGCCACCCGGGTGGTCTGCAGCGTGCCCGCGCCGTCCTTGGGCAGCGGGATGCTGGCGGCCACCACGTCGTTGACCATCACGTTGATCTGCGACAGGTCCGGCAAGAGCGCAGGGGAATAGGTGTATTGCAGCGTCACCTGGGCGCCGGTCGCCACCAGTGACACCGGCACGTCGAAATTGAGGCTGTCGGTGGAATCGGTGCCGTGCAGGTTGATGGTGCCGTCGCGTCCGAGCTGCTTGAACGTAAAGAGATAGGGATCACCTGCCACCGGACTGGCTGCGGCGGTGGAAGCGGCCGGCGTGGCGGCCAGCACCTGGATCGGCAGGCTGCTGCTACCGATCACGGTGGCCAGGGCCAGGCACAAGGAACGACGGCGCAACAGCGCCTTGGTGGCTTGAGAGGGCTTTGCTTTCATTATTGTTTTTCCAAAGTGTTTTCCATGTCGGGAGGGGCCGATGCAGTGGGCACCGTCGTTGCTGCTGCGCGCGCCTGGCGCCGGGTGTCGCGCCACAGGCGCAGTTTTATCAGGGTGGCCTTGAGCAATTCGCGCACGCCGTTCATGCCGATGCCCGTGACTTCGCGCAAGGATTTCAAGGGCGTATCGGGACGGCTCTTGCCCCAGTTGTTGGCCCAGATGTCGGCACGCGAGAAGGTCAGGCGCACCAGTTCGCTTTGCTGGCGCAGCGTCAGTTCGTGGAACTGCGCCCCCACCATGTCGTTGCGGCTGAACACCACGATCGCGGGGAAGACCTTTTCCTGCTCGTTGCGGAACAGAGTCACCTCGATCAGGCTTTGGCGCGCCACGCTCACGCCTGCCGGCAGACGCAGGCCGATGCCCTTCTGCGAAAAGTCCAAGGTGGTGCCCTCGATCACGCTGCCATCGGGCAGCTTGATACGCGCCGGCAGTTCAGCGGCCACCCGTGGCTCGCTGCGGATCTGGCGGGTTTCACTGGCCACCGCCATGGAGGCGCTGCTGATGATGACGTTGTAGACGGTCCAGGCCATGTTGATGAGGATGGTGGTCAGCGCATTGGGGTCGCCCTTGATCAGCAACCACACGCCAAAGCACAGGCCCAGGATGTTCAGGGTGAGCAGCACGATATAGGGCCGCGCCAGCTTCCAGTCGAAGTGGTTCTCGGTGATGATGCCGCCCTTGTCGGTGACGTTGAAGCCCCCCAGCTTGGGGTTGACCAGGGCCAGCATCACCGGCCCCAGGATGTACCAGGCCAGCACCGTTTCGTAGACCTCGTTCCAGAAGGAGTGGCGGAAACGTCCCTGGATGCGCGAGTTGGTCAGGCTGGCGTGCAGCACGTGGGGCAGCACGTAGGCCGTGATCATCAGCGCCGGGGCGTGGAAGATGTGGGCGCCGAAGAACAGATAGGTCAAGGGCGCGGTAAGGAAGATCAGGCGCGGCAAGCCATAGAAGAAGTGCAGCATGGCATTGAGATAGCACAGCCGCTGGCCCAGCTTCAGGCCACGGCCCTTCAGAGGATTGTCGACCCGGAAGATCTGCGCCATGCCACGCGCCCAGCGCACGCGCTGGCGGATGTGACGCGCCAGGTTCTCGGTGGCCAGGCCGGCGGCCTGGGGAATGGCGAGATAGGCGGTGTTGTAGCCGGCGCGGTTCATCTTCAGTGCCGTGTGGGCATCTTCGGTCAGGGTTTCCACCGCGATACCGCCGATTTCCATCAAGGCCGTGCGGCGCATGACGGCGCAGGAACCGCAGAAGAAGGCGGCATTCCACAGGTCATTGCCATCCTGTACCAGACCGTAGAAAAGTTCACCTTCGTTGGGCACCGAGCGGAAGGTATTCAAGTTCTTCTCGAACGGATCGGGCGAGAAGAAGAAGTGCGGCGTCTGCAGCATGGCCAGCTTGGGGTCCTTGTAGAACCAGCCCAGGCAGATCTGCAGGAAGGAACGCGTGGGCACGTGGTCGGCATCGAAGATGGCCACGAATTCGCCATCGGTGACCTTGAGCGCTTCATTGAGGTTACCGGCCTTGGCGTGCTTGTTATCGGAGCGCACCAGGTAGTTCACGCCGATGTTGTCGCAGAACTCGCGGAATTCTTCACGCCGGCCATCGTCCAGCACGTGCACGCGCAGCTTGTCCTGCGGCCAATCGATGGCTTGCGCGGCGAAGATGGTCAGAGAAACGATGTCCAGCGACTCGTTGTAGGAAGGAATGAAGACGTCCACCGTCGGCCACTCCGAGGGCGGCATGGTCAGCATCAGCGGCTTGCGGCGCAGCGGCCAGGCGGTCTGCAGATAACCCAGCGTGAGCACGATGAGCGAATACAGTTCGGCGGCCAGGAGACCATAGCCGAAGACGATGTCCAGCCAGCTTTCAAAGCCCAGGGTGGAACTGATGCGCCAGTACATGTAGCGCATCGACACGATCATCGACAGCGTAATCAACACCAGCACCGGGAAGCGTCCCGATTGCTTGCGCAGCACCAGCGCCGCAATGAAGCAGCCGATGGCGAATACGCACTGGGCGCGGAAGTCCAGCGGTATCGAGATGATCAACAGCGCCAGCAGCGTCGCAAACAACAGCAGGCCCAACTGCAGCCAGCGACGCGGGCGCCGTGGCAAGGCTTCGAGTCGGTCGCCGATGTTCTGGATCCACTGTTGCAGGCGATTGGCCGAGGGCTTGGCAGAGGGTTCCTGACCAGGTGGATGGGGCGAGATCGTGGCTGCGGCCGCTTCCTCGGAAGGAGTTAACGATGGCGATGGCACTTGGTAATTCGATTGTGGTCCGGTCATCATGCACGCCCACCTGCGACGGCGCTCTTGGCCATGGTGGCACGCAGCGTGTCGCTGATGCCCTGGAGCTGGTCATAGGCCACCGAGTGGCCGGCCTTGACCAGCGGATTGAAGCCATAGGCCAAGCCTTCGCTGATGGCGTGGTCGAGTGCGATCACCCCGGCCAGGCGCGGCCCCATCCAGCGCCTGAGCACTTCCAGCATGTCCTGGCAGAAGCTGCGGCTGTCGTCGTACTTGTTGACCACGTAGCGGCAATTGTTGCGGCCATGCAGCTCCTGGCGCATGTGTTCCAGCGCCAGGAAAGAACCGGCATCGGGCGTCACCACCGCCAGCACCTGGTCGGCCGCTTGCAAGGCCTGTTCCAGATAGGGCGTTTGGCCAGCCGGCAGATCCAGCAGCACCACATCGCCCGCTTGCAGGTGCATGGCCTGCAACTGGCGCATCAGCCAATGGGGATCCTGGGCCATCAACTGGGCCGTGGCCGCTTCGCCCTCGCGGGCCACCACGGTATGGGTCACCACTTGGGTGGCCGCCATGCCGCTACTGAGCGCGGCGCGCCAGTCGGCGGCCTGGCCAGCCACGGCAGGAACCGGCTCGGCATTGACACAGAGGTGGTATTGCAAGGCATTCTGGGGATCGAGATCAACGGCGATAACGCGCCCGTGACGCGCCAAGCTGCACGCCAGGGCCGAACACAGGGTGGTCTTGCCTACGCCGCCCTTGGGCGACACTACGGCAATGACATGCGCCGGAGTGCTAGGGGGCGGGCCGTAGGACAGGCCTGCGCTCCCTCCCTCGGGACTGGCCTCTTGCTGGGCCTGGCGTTGCTGGGCGGCTTCGCCCAGCATCGAGCGCAGCAGGTTGGGCACGGCGGGGGGCGCGGGCGGTACCAACGAGGCGATCTTGGCACTGACGGGCGCCGCGACATCGACCACGGACGGCGGTACCCGCGACGCATTGGACTGAACTGGTGACTGGACGGTCGGCTGAGATGGCGACTGGATCGGGGAGGCTGCCACGACAGGCGCCACCACAGGTTCCGACACTGGAATGATGGGCGCTTCCTGGATGGGTGCCATCACCGGTTCGATGACCGGTTCGATACGCTGCGGCGCGGAAACTGACCGGTCCTGCGGCAAGGGTGCCGTCGCGCCGGCCTCCCCCACGGGCGCTGGCGCGGCAGCCCCCGGCTCGGCTGGCGCCGCCACCTGAGGCGCCTTCGCCTTGCGCGACGGTTCCTTGTAGTCGATTGCGGCCTCGACTTCGAGGTAGCCGTCCACCGTTGCCCCGAACTTGCTCAGCAAGTTGGAGATATCGTTTCCCATTCATGACTCCCTGCTCAGGCCCCGGCGCCAACGAAAGCGGCACCCGCGGGACCCGCCCGCAACCTTGTTAAAAAGCGATACACCTTCCCCGGTTTTGCCACCTCGTGGCGCTTTTTAGATACCCGCTCTGCTGGCGGCCCTTTTTCCCCTTGAAAACAGGGAGTCCCCGTGCGACCAGATATCTGAATGTTATCAATTCGACTACACGCCCCCTGTGTTGTCATTAAAACAAACAAATCCTGATATCGCAACCTCGATTGTTGTCGAAACAACAAAATATTTCAAGCAATCCGATTCATTTCAGCCTTGACAGAAATGAACTGCAAGGCGGGCATCTTACCTTTACGCCAACATCCTTGTCGCTCCGAGTGAACGATTTGCTTCCTGTCGCGTCGCGGATTTGGCACAGTCCGACGGATCCCGTGGCAATTTATTGTTAACAAAAACATTCCTGGGCTTTTTCTCCCAAAGGACGGGATTGTCGAAAAACTCACTTCACCGTGACTGCGCCCCGTATCGTAAGGGATAGACAAAACTTGTCACTAGGGAAAAACCTGACCCGCTGTAACGCCCCCACAGCGCCCCGGGACATGTCATTTTATTCACCTATGCGGATGATTGCTGACCAGCGCGAGGGTTCATGCCTCATTGGACTTATCGGCCTGGTCTGCCCCATGGCCCGGCAATGCCCACCACGCCGGCAACAAGGCGCGTACCTCGGGACGGCTGAAGCGCTGATCGATCAGCCAGACCGTGCCCTGGTCGGATTCGGTGCGGATCACGCGCCCGGCCGCCTGCACCACTTTCTGCATTCCGGGATAGAGATAGGTGTAGTCATAGCCACAGCCAAAGAGCGCCTCCATACGTTGGCGCAGTTGCTCGTTGACCGGATTGAATTGCGGCAGTCCCAGCGTGGCGACGAAGGCGCCGATCAAACGCCGACCCGGCAGGTCCACCCCTTCCCCGAAGGAGCCGCCCAGCACTGCAAAGCCGATGCCCTGCCCGCCCGCTTCGAAGCGCGCCAGGAAAGCATCGCGGTCATCCTCCGACATGCGGCGCGACTGTTGCCAGACAGGGATCTCGGGGTGAGTACGGAGCAAGGCATCGTGCGCCTGTTGCATATACTCGAAGCTGGAAAAGAACGCCAGGTAATTGCCCGGCCGTTCATTGAACTGGCGCGCCATCAGCGCGCAGATCGGCGCAATCGAGGCGGCGCGACGTTGCCAGGTGGTGGAGATGTCATGCGCCAGGCGCACCTGCAACTGGCTGGCGTGGAAAGGGGAATCGACGTCGATCCAGGCGGTCGAGGCCGGCATCCCCAGCAGGTCGGCAAAATAATGCCAGGGCGCCAGCGTGGCCGAGAACAGCGTGGTGGCATGGGCCAGCGCAAAGCGCGGCCCCAGGAACGGTGCCGGTACCACGTTGCGGATGCACAGCACGGTATTGCGTTCATCTTCGCGCGTGAGGTCCAACAGGGAGTGCGGACCAAAACTCTCGGCCAGGCGCACGAAGGCCATGGCATCGAAATAGAAATCGCGCAGCGGCGCTTCCAGCGGCACCGCCACCTGGGCCAGGTAATCACTGATGGCCCCCACGCTGCTGCTTAACGCATCGACGAACTTGGGCGGCGGCGCTTCCAGCACCTGGTAAGGCAAGTCAGCTTTCTTGCCGGCGGCGGTCCAGGCGCGGCCCAGTTTTTCCAGCGGCTTGGCGATGGATGGTGGGGCTACCGCACGCGCGGCGCGCAGGCTGGCGCGGCTCAATTGCGCGCTGTACATGCTGCGGGCGCGCGCTACCAGGTTGTGGGCTTCATCGGCCAGCACGCTCACGCGCCAGTCATGCGCCAAGGCCATGCCATAGAGCATGGCCCCCCCATCGAACCAGTAGTTGTAGTCGCCGACAATGACATCGCTCCAGCGCGTCATTTCGCTGCCCAGGTAGTAAGGGCAGACCTGGTGCTGCAAGGCCACCTCGCGCAGGTGCTGGCGATCCAGCAAGGGCTGCGTCAGGCAAGCGGCGCGCGCTGCCGGCAAACGATCATAGAAGCCCTGGGCCAGCGGGCAGGCATCGCCCCGGCACAAGCGGTCCGGGTATTCGCAGGCCTTGTCGCGGGCGCACAGTTCCAGCACGCGTAGCGGCAGCTGACCGTTGCCCTTGAGACTGGCCGCCGCGTCCAGCGCCAGTTGCCGGCCCGGGGTCTTGGCGGCGAGGAACAGGATCTTGTCCAGTCGCTCCCCGGGCGCCGCCTTCAATGCCGGAAAGAGCGTCCCCAGCGTCTTGCCGATGCCCGTCGGCGCTTGCGCCAGCAGGCTGCGCCGACCGCGATGGGCGCGAAATACCGCCTCTGCCAGTTGCCGCTGTCCGGGACGGAAATCGCCATAGGGAAAGCGCAGCGCCTGCAAGGCTGCATCGCGTGCGGCGCGATGCGCCAGTTCCTGCTCGGCCCAGTGTACGAAACGTTCACATTGCCCGGCAAAAAGTGAAGCAAGTTCCTCACTGCTGCGCTCTTCCTCCAGCACCGTTTCCTGCTGGCTGCCGATATCGAAATAGACCAGCGCCAGGTGGATGCTGGGCAACCCTAGCTTCAGGCACATCAGGTGACCATAGACGCGCAATTGTGCCCAGTGCAGGTGGCGATGATTGTCGGGCAGACTGGAGAGCTGGCCACGATAGGTCTTCACTTCTTCCAGCCGATGCTGGCCGGGCTCGTAGCCATCGGCGCGCCCGCGCACGTGCAGCGGGCCATGGTCGGCGGCCAGCACGACTTCGGACTGATACCCCTGCCCGCGCCGCGCGGCCACGATGGCGTGACCGGCGATGCCTTCCTGGGCGGTGGGCGTGGGCGTGAAACGCAGGTCCAGGTCACCCTGCTTGGCCGTGAATTCGCACAGGGCGCGCACCGAGACGGTGTAGCGTGG
The DNA here is from genome assembly GCF_003719195.1 of Herbaspirillum rubrisubalbicans. NCBI lineage: Bacteria > Pseudomonadati > Pseudomonadota > Betaproteobacteria > Burkholderiales > Oxalobacteraceae > Herbaspirillum > Herbaspirillum rubrisubalbicans. Next base: position 1,356,121 of record NZ_CP024996.1, on the reverse strand, counting down.
GGCGCTGATCTGGCCGGCATCAGTGGCTGCGTTCATGCGACTGCCGGCTCCCATTGCAGATAGCACACCGAGACCGGCATGGCATGACGGGTGCAATAGTCCAGCCAGCGCAACTGGTTGTCCTGCAGACGGTCACCCGGCCCCTTGACCTCGATCATGCGGTAGCGCCGTTGTTGCGGCCAGAACTGGACCAGGTCGGGGAAGCCGGCGCGGTTCTCGCGCACATCATCGAGGATACGCAGACACCACAGCTTGAGATGCGCCGCCGGGATGCAATCCAGGGCCAGTACCAGCAGCTCGCGGGTGACCCAGCCCCAGGCGACAAAGGGCGATTGCAGGCCGTGCTTGGCGTCATGGGTGGCGAGGATGGCGTGGCGATAGCTGCCGTCATCGAGCTGCGCCAGGCAGCGTTGGAAGACATCCCGCCTGCGAGCATAAAAGTCCGCGCTCAACAGGTCGGCCGGCTCGCGCTGGAAGGGATGGAAAAACGCCCCTGGAATAGCGGCGAAGATGGCCTCCCAGCACAACAAGCCGAACAGGGTATTGACCAGCGCATTTTCGACGTAGAACACTGGCGCCTCAGGCTCATGCAGATGCGCTTGCACGGCCAATTCGACCCGCAGGCCGCCAGGCGCCAGCAGCAAGTCCAGGCGCTCCACCGCGGGGGCGCGGCCACGCGCACTGCACGGCAGCCCCAACTGACGTGCCAGGCGCGGCGCGATACGCAGCAATTGCTGGCGCTCCGCGTCATTCTCCGGCGCCTGCTGGGCGGTGTGCAGCAAGGCTTGCGCGGGACCGTAACGGCCCTGTTTTTCCAACACGCGGATGGCGCGCACGCGAGCACCGGGATAGCGGCAAGCGGCATAGACGGCATGGGCCTGGGACCAGTCGCCCTCCTTCTCCAGCAACTGCCCAAGCTGGAACAGCAAGCGCTCGCGCCGGCTCTCCAGCCAGGGATTGTCGAAGCGTCCGGTCGGCAATGCCGCCAGGACCACAGCGGCCGCTTCGCCTGCGTAATAGCGCTCCTTGCAGGCGTGCAGTTGCAGGTAGAGATCGATATCGGCCCGACTGCGAAATCCGCGTGCCTCGGGCGCCAGCGCGATGCGCTCGTAGCGGAAGGTACCCAGGTCGGCCAGCACGAATTCGCTCCAGTCCTGGCGCAGGTTACCGAAGAACATCAGCCGCAACCGGTCGCACAGCGCCTGCTGATGCAACTGCAAGACCTGGTCGCTGCCCTGCCCTTGCCATTGCGAGAAAGGACGCAGCTCGGCATGGGCCGGGTCGCTAGCCAGCAGCGCCAACAGCTCGCTCTTGCGGCTGGCCTTGTGCGTGGTGGACAAGTCGAACATGCGCAACAACTCGGGCTTGGTCGAGAGCTCGAACAACTGCGCCAGCGACAGCAGTGGATCACGCTCAATCCAGCCGGCCGGCAGTGCCTGCGCTGCCTGCAACGGACAACCGATTTCCGGGTAGCACAACTTGCTGGCACGAAAGCGCTCGCCACGGCGCATCATCATGCGCACCAACAGCGCCCGTGAAGCCAGCGGCAGTCCGGGGAAGATGTCGATGAAGTCGCGTTCCTGCGCGCTCAACAGGTCGGCATAGCGCTGCGCCAGCCACTCCAGCACGTACTGGAAATTGCCGAGATAGTAAAAGCGGGGGTCGGGGACAGCAGGCATTGCACAGAACACGGGACTGTATGAATGAACAGTATAACGTGTCTGCGCCCAATGCTGCATTTACACTACGCAAAAAGTGAATCTTCAGGCATGAAATGCGCATTACCGGCCAACATGGCTAGCCGGCCAGCCCCATATCTCGGCGGCTCCAGGTGCACCAACAGCCTATCGCGAGCCTGCGGGGGAAAGTGGATGCGGATGTTGATCGGATGGGGCGCCGCCAGGGGGATCAAGGCTCTCCCGCTCTCCCTCTCTTTTTCTCTTCACCAATTATTCCTCGACCATCCCGCTCAAGTCCAAAGGATGGGGATCGACCTGGGCATCGACTGCTCGCTTGAGCGTTCCTTTTTTCCTGCGCAGCGCATAAGCGCGCATCACCAAGATGGGCGCAAACTCCACGCCTTGGACTGGCGTATGGCCGACAATGACCGGCATATTGAAGTGCGGGCTTTTTTCCTCTTCCAGCGCAAGAACCCACTTGCCACCATAGTTCAAGCGAACCACTTCCCCTAACTGGCGAGCAAAGGTCGTCGTCAGTTTCGAGACGTATTCTTTTTCCTGGTTGGATGACATGAGATCGAATAACTGCTCCAGCTTCTCAAAGTCATCCGGGGTCGAATCGAAACTGATTCCGTGTTGTTCGGCTTCATCTTCCAGCCACTCCAGTTGCTCATCCATGTCCATCAAAAACGCATCGAACCTTTCTTGCGCTTCCTCTTTTTTCATTTGCACTTCGCTCTCCTTTATGGAATTTTGGGGCCGATGTGAACATCGATTTCAGCGTTTTTTAACGCCTCCAAATAAGATTTGGATGCGCCTTTTTCGAGAATATGTTCAACCTGCCAGCCTTGCTTGACCAGTTCTGCGTCTTTTTGAATGGCGGTGATGTTTTCTTTGGTGAGGCTGACAGGCCCCGTTTTAAGTTGTCCAGCATACATCTCATCCGCTTTAAGAATATCAATCTGCCGGTTCGTCAATGATGTCTTGAGTGTGCCCTCGGATGACAACCGCTCGCGCATCAGGTTCAACAATGAGCGTATACACCTTGGTTTTGATGTTGCAATGCTCGGTCAATTGTTCTGCGATTTTCAGACAACTCTGAAAACTCTTCCCACCGAAATGCCCAGGTTTGGAGGTCAATGCACCAAAAATGAGTTGTTCTACATGAGATGTACGCCCTGGCAGTGCAGCATCTAAATTCACCGGGAAATTCGCTTTTCTTTCCGAAAGCTCTCTCCCAGGTACTCTTCCAACGGCAGCACGTCCGGATTCAGGCTGCCGAACAGGAAAGGACTCGCTGCTATTTGCGCGGTAGCTTTTCACGCCATATCCTTTGGCGAGAGCGCAGAAATCAAGACCCGGCACGTCCAAACCCGGCACATCATCGACCTTCAACACACCCGCAAACCAACGCAGGGCACCGTATGTGCCGTTCTTCATGATGACGAAGATGGTTGGGATGTTGTACTGCGCAGCGGTCCACAGAGCCTGGATGCCGTAGTTCGCAGACCCGTCGCCAATCACACCGATTACGCGGCGGTCTTTGTGAGCGAGCTGAATACCGACAGCGGCCGGAAGAGCAAAACCAAGTCCGCCTGCGGCTGCAAAGAAATAGCTACCTTGTTCTTTAAGGCGCAGTCGCTGCCACATGATGTTCGTAGTCGACGTTGATTCGTTGACATACACAGCATCCCGTGGTGCAACTGCGTCGAGGATGTCGAACACGCGCTCCGGCGCCAACGGCCCTGGCTGCTCGGGAGCAGGCTCAGGACGCTTTTTCACCGCCGGCAATGGGCGACCAGATTTGGCAGCACCTTCGGCCAGTGCTTTCAGCGTCGGCCCAATGTCCGCAATAATTGCGTCACCAAATGGCGCTCTCGTCGCTTCATTGATGTCACAGGTGATTTGGATGAGCTTGGTGCCATTCGGCAGGAATTCACCCGGGTCATATTGGTGATATCGGAAGACAGGTGCTCCTACGACCAGCACTAAATCGTGGCCTTCCATCAGGCGACCGATTGTTGCGATACCCGCTGGGAGCAGACCTTGGAAGCACTGATGGTCAGTCGGGAAGGAACAACGGGGTGCGGACGGGGCCATCCATACTGGCATGCCAAGTTTCTCGGCCAATGTGACGGCGTCTCTGTTGGCGTGAGCGGCGTCGACATCGGGGCCGACAATCAAAACGGGATTTTGGGCTTTAGCCAATGCACTCAACACCGATTCGAGTTGCAGTGGTGCCGGGATTGTGGCGCTGCTGACGCTGCGTGAATCCTCAAGCGCAAACTGTTTACGGAGAGCTACAGCTGCGTTGTCAGTACGAAGCATCCGACGATTGGCAATAGTTTGAGCTTGGAACAATACGTCGCGGCCAAACATGTCGTCGTTTCGCCGTTCACCGGGCACCACCTGGTTGAAGACGTTATGTCTGAAATGGGGATCAAGCCAATTGTGGCGCTACGCGTACCGCACTTCACCAGCTTGCTGGCTGTGGTCGCGACTACCAACCATGTTTCTTCCAGCCAGGCAAAAGATGACTGGCGCAGATGCCCGTCTCCAGAGTCACCTGAATTCCAGGTCTCTGCGCCCATTTCAAATCCACTGCAAACATTTCTCTACAAGCTTCTGCTCACCACGGACTGGCTATCCCTGCAAGCCAATCTAACCGAATCATTCCTCCGATCGATCGTCCGTTCGACACTTTCCTACAAGCTAGGCACGTCAAATGAACGTTCTCACATTGACTATTTAACTGACTTTGTCCGATCAGGCCTTGAAGATCTTTCGGGCTTAGCAGCGCCAGAAATATCAGACGCAAAACATGGAAGATGGATCTCGGCCCTCATCCACGGGACTACGGTGTGCCATCCGGTTCATTGGGCAATAGCCCTATCGTCCCTTCCCCAGGCACGTGATCCAATTGAAAATGAACACCCTGGACATGCATCATTGAGCTTCTATCCAATTCCAGATCTATTCCCTGTCCCTCAGTCGGCTCTGATCGTTCAAAAAGTAGATATCACCGCTACACTTCTGAATGGCTCGAACATTAAAACTGCTGCTCGAAATCAGCGAGTTCCTAAGGCACATCTAATGGAAGTTATCAAACATGATCAGCCTCTGAGCGATATCTGGAATGCAGCAAAGCGCGAGAGAAAACGTGCTGAGTATAGGCAAGAGGTCTTATCCCTGCTCTTAAATGAAGAATGCACTAGCCTTTTAGATCTGTTTCAGCGAGCACCAATCAAGCTCCGTTGGCTGTGCCGATACGACCGTAATTGGGTCGAAAAAATGTTAAGAAAGCCACCGATACATTTGCAAATTGATTTGTTCTAGACGAGCATCGGATTTTCAATTCTTATGTCTTCGCTTCGCTCTATCGTATTTTTGCGCCATCTCAGAGTCGATCATGTCGTCGTATTCTAGGATTGCATCTTCATCTTTACTGCGCAACACCGCGAGGGGAGCGTGCAATGTCGCCAATCTCTCGTACCCTACCTCAAAATGACTTTCCTCTAGCTTTCTAGCGTTCTGCTCTAAGGCAACCATGATTGCCTCGTAAAACACAGTCACCATCACACCTCGAATGCCCATAGTCAACTTGAAGAGATATGGCCCCCATTTTTCCTTCTCCGCTTCCCAATCGATAGACTCAGGTAACAACTGATAGTCAAACAAAACCTTAAGTAACCTCAGAAATTCTTTGTCCTTAGCAGTACGAGGCAGGTTGAGTGGGAAACCACCAGCATTGCAACTACGGCGGCCAGCCTCCAGACTCTTGCTGAGCATCTCATTGGCCGCACTAGTACCACTTAACAACAAGGGGCACCTAGCTACGTTGGCCAACTGAATCACAAACTCCAGGAGATCCTTTCCTGTACGGGCGCTACGTTGCAAATCATCGATATGCAGAATTCCCAGAGAGTGGGTAGAAATTATTTGTGCGATATGCAAAATACTACCGGCAATGTTTTTACCTCCATGCTGCTTCCGGTACGAGGTTTCAGGATCACTGCCGAGTGCCAAATCAAGTTGAATTAGCAGGCTCTCGCAAAGTGCCCGAATCGCTCCATTTACCGGCGCGTTAACCGATATCCATACCAACTGTTTTTGCCTGAACGGAATACCTCTATATTCAGTGTGCCCAATAACTTGAGGGTAACGCTCCAAAATCGATAAGATGGTTTTTGTTTTCCCCATTCCACTTGGCCCAAGAACTGAAATACAGCGTCCGCTAGGAGTAGTTGAATTTGTATCTGCCATCCCTTTCTCGATCTTTTTCGCCATCTCTTTCTTGACGTTATCCAGCCATCTTTGAGTATCTGGCTCATTGGGTCGCTTCTGATTCAATGATTGACGCATCTCGATATCAATTCGAGTCGCCAACGAGACAGTAGTGTCAAAAGGGATGTTCAGATGTGTGATCAACGGTGCATCATGCATCCTTAAATGAGGTGGCAAATCAAGCGTCTCTTGAAGATTGATTTCAGGGTATCTCAAGAGAAAACTAACCCACTCCTTACGATCGAGAATTGGCGGAAGTGCTTCAATTAATGGGTTACCGATGTAGCGTGGATGTAGCCCATCTGTTCGATACTCGACCTTCTCCATCACCTTTTTTTCTCCAGCAAAGCATCAATGAAGGAATCTAATTCACTATGTACTTCATCTCTTTCAAGGGTAGCTTGTGGGGTAATTTCAGCATATTGATCAGCAGCGTCGTTCTCCCCAGAGATTTCGGCATCACGATTTTTGCGAATATTCTTCGTCCTCTCCGCATTTGATTTCGGTACGTTCGTATGGATGATCTTGGCTTGTTCCTTTGCTTCTTCAATCAAACTATTGGTAGCTCTGTTGACCTCATCTTTTATTTCCTGGTTTTCGAAGTTATTGATATCTCTTTGATTCTTCCGATCTGCATCAAGATCACCAACATCTTCGTGGGTAACAGGGTATTGCGACCGTACTTTTTTCCTTAAAAACACCTCTTGAAAATACGTCTCCCCCTCCATTTCGCAAAGTGCAATTTCTGGACATTCTGGAAGCGAAATCGCATTTGCATAGTGAATCTCACCGAATCCTGATGCTGCAAAACGCTGATCGTTGTTCATCCAGTCGGCAAAGTATCGTCGCCCATTAAGAACTATCCCCTCTGGATCGATCCTCAAAGCCTCAGGTTGCAAAACCTTCCTGACCAACTCATCTTGAGAAAAAATATAGGGCGATCCATGAAGATATTGAGTCCCCCAGTCCCAGTAGTTAAGAGGTATTGACTTCACTGCTTTGCCATAGATAGGGGGATTGATATGGCCGTGAAGCGACTTCGTCAGATTCCATTCCATTTGGTACAACACCATCATTCTCCAAAATTCGTGCAAAGTCAGAACAGCATCAAGTCGGTGATCTTTCTTTCCGCGCTCCATTTCGGCCTTGATCACTGCACCTGGAAGCCAATGAATTACCTTGTCATTAATAACGCCAAAAGTTCGCTCTACCAACGATTTCCAATCGCAACGGTATGCGGCTGCAACTGACCCGCTTACATTTACAGACTCAAGCAACTCTCTGCCGCCTTTTGAATGCAGCTCGGCTCGGTCATACAACAGAAATGACGGCCGCATACCTGCTCGAAAATGCTCCTCAAAATTTTCCAGCCCCAGATACATGAGAAGCTTTTTCTTGTCTGATAGCGCCAAATAGAATGCTTTCCTAGCTGCGACGGAATTTGGACCTGACAAGGTGACATAGATAGCCAGAATGAGCGAGCTATAGGCGTCGATTACCACGTAGACAACAGGCCGACCGATGATCTTCCCCCGATCAAATGCACTAACCAGGTATACATCTGCAACAGTAGAATCAATAACGTAGGTATGTCCTGGAAATGGAATCCGCTCTCTTGCATCTCCGCCAATCGCTCGCGACAGTCGGGTCCGTTTCGCATCAGGCATGTGGCGCACGTAGTAGTCAATGCCGTCAACCTCTTTTATGAGACTACGAAACTGGGCATACGATAGTCTTTCTGTCGCCGGATATGCTGCCTTCTTGAACGTCCCGTCGCTTTGCTGTACCACCTTGAAGGCATACAGAGAATAAAAATCTTCAAGCTGCTGTGATATCTTCCGCTTTCGATCCTTACCAACTGCCTGAATGTAAGAAATGACCAGATCCCGATGTTCTTGGCTATTGATTCCCTCGTAGCCTTCATACCCAGCCTTTACAATACTTCTTTTGCGCCCTAGTTTTTTCGTTCCGGCACGCTTCCGCCCGGCTTTCCCTCCGTTATGCCCTCGTTTCACCGCAGCCTCAAAATTGAGGCCTAACTCAAAATATCGAAAGATCAATCGCCTAGTCGTAGTCTCTGAGAAACTATGGCGACTTGCTATCAGTTTTATCGCGTCGCTCAGTGTTCGCTGTTCCAGCAAGTCCCGCAGCTCAAGTAAACAGAATTCACGAAGGATCGCTGCTCTATCACGTGCTACTTCCTCGTACCTCAGCGTTTTCATTTTTGCAGGCCTGGCCGCTACTTTTAATTGCGGTGGCTCACTACCACGAGAAACTAGTGATGCAGTCCCAGCCTTAACCGCACTGAGAACAACGCGTTTGGGAATCAAAAAGGGCATCTTGATTGAGGCTGCCGTGCCCCCGTGTATACGCTCGGGCATTGGGAACACGATGCAGTCGTTATCTTTATCCACCCATCGAAGGACTCTGTAGCGCGCTGGTCGCAAGCCTCCACCACGCCCCTTCATTTCGAAGATATCCAGCGGCTTCAATTCGACTTTCATTCATCCGTCCTCATGAACCGACGCAGCTCCGGCAACACAATCAGGGAGGGGACACTGCGGCTCCTTTTAGGCGCCAATACCCATGGCCACGCCAGATCGGCTTGAGGAGCTCGAAGATAGTCAACTTTTAATTCTCCAGTCCAGATGCAAAACTTCAGAAAGGTTACGGCCTCTTCCAGTGGAAGATCCAGCTCGCTCAACCTGTCATACATAGATAGCCGCGAATCTGTCGCCAAAATCATGTTGACCACGCCGTACACCTTTTCTTCATCTGGAAGAACTCCGGCCCAGTAATCGGTGAGCTTGAACGACGAGGCCCAGTCAAGCCAATGAATGACGGCATTGATCTTGACTGTCTTATCAGTGACGATCAGGAACATGACATTCCGCCGGCGCCAATAGGTACGTTCAATCCGCAGCAAATCCCACCCTCTAGAACCGCGCACAGGTAGCTGGTCGTGGTTCTTAACGTAGATTGCAATGTAATTATTTTGGCGAAATCGGAGAAGCAGGTCTGTAGTCAAGATCTTCTCTTCATCTCCACCCAGGTGCGGATGTTTAATCCCAAGATCCTTTGCAATACTCATCGACCCTGCCTTGAAAGCTCGCAAGGAGAACTCATCTTCGACGCCATCCCGAATCAATGGATACTGAGCCCGGCATTCGGCGCCAGCGGCGGCTGCCTGCAAAATCGTGAAACGTTCTAAGTCAGAAAGAAGATGGTGAGAAACGTACAGATCCAAGGGGCTACGCCAAATATGCGACCTCCCGTGACTACCGAAGTCATGTTTTCGAACTTGAATAAATGCTTGGTATTCCCGGCCACGGCCGAGGCCGCGTTTCTGTTTGATGGCGCGTTTTTGCCTAGAGATAGCGCTATTGGTTGATGCTCTCTTGTTCTTACTCATGTGTATGTTTTCTCATTAGCGTGCGTACGATTCGTACGGACGAACGAAGACATGAGTTAGCTTGACGAACTTGAGGAAGGGTCGGATAATGAGGTTTCCACGCCAGCATTATCTAGTATTCTGCAAGTTCGAAAAGCCAACCCTCGCGGTTGGTTTTTTGCTTTCTACATATTGTTTTTTACGTCTATAGCGTTCCAATTCTCGGGCAAATCATGCCCAGCTCTTTTGTCTGAACAAAATCCGCGAACCTCAATTTCATTGAGATCCGCAATCGCTTTGCATTCTATTAAAAAATGGCGGTCTCACTGCCCACAGTTGTGGGCATAAGAGAAAAAATATTTTTAGGCGAAACTCCTGCCCTTCTGATATGTACTTCGGTCGATTTAATTTTTTTGAAATTTATACTTTATGTAGCAGCGGTCTGCCTCATTCACATAAGGTCGCCAAATAGCTCACAAAGAAAAAAAGCCGCCCTTGAAAGGCGGCTTTTGTCGAATTAATATATATCAAACATCAATGGTATGGGTCCATTGCCCTCGAAAGCTAGTCGCGAGGTAATCGACAAGATTCCTGTGGCCATAAAACTGCAAACGCCCACCTGTGGTGTAAGCCAGAGCTGACTGATCTACTTGTAGGCCAGAATTTCGAGCCGCAACTGTCAGCTGTGTAAGTAGCCCGTCGTTATCGTTCGCAGTAGATCTCGCGTCAAAGACTGCGAAGTTAATCCATCCACCCGATGTTGAACGTTCTCGAAGATGCGCCATTCTGATTTTCATACAAATCCTTTCCGATATGAGCAATTTTCGCTTACCTTCGCGAGGTAATGCGGCTTACAGATCCGCCTGAACGGTACGCATAAAACAAAAGAAGAGAATTCCAGCAACGGTAATCCGGAAAATACCGATCAAGAAACCGTCCAGCTCCAGCTGGCTAAAAACAATACTCGTAAGTCCCTGATACTTATCTGGAGTCGTGAACCAACTAGCAAGATAATTCCAGATGGTGAAGAACAACAGCGCGGTGCACCAGCAAGAAAACTGCTTTTCTTCTGCTCCGCGGTTCTCAGCAACTATGGAGCTTGGCCCGTAATGCAGCATGATCGCGGAATAGATTGCTCGAACAGATGGAATCGTCACCGTCATGATTAGTGAAAACGAAGCCACAAAGAAGAACAAAGTCTTTACTGTCAACGAATGCATTGTGCTAAGCACATCCGCAATTGTCTTCGACATGACATCGACATTTTCATAGATCAACCAAATATCCAAATAGACGATAAATGCCATTGCCAAAACCAGTAGACGGAGATCTACTAACTTCTGCAATATGCCTCCAACCGTTTCTACAGCCTTCTCTGCTACGCTTTCACTGTTGCCAGACATGACTCAGCCCTTAAGTTAGACAATTAAAATCCCTCCTTCCTCACTGAACGACCGCACTCTCAAGTTCCGCCAGAAGCCTGATGACCACTATCCGGACACCAAGTAATCCTTCCGCCGCGAATCCAGAAATGAGCATGGCATGCATCCCTCTGGTGAATTGAGGGCGATACGCTAGGTCGCCCCAACCAGTCGTGCTCGATAACCCAATTCGGTCTCCGAGTCTGGTTAAGCGACAACTGAAACCTGTTGCCGCACCCCCCTGGACATTGGAAGCAAGCCCATTTTTTCTGGCCGCCGCCACGCACAACTACTAAAACTCCCGGTTTCAAATCACTTGGGCTCGGATGCCGATCCATGAATCTGATCGTCATATCCGGCTTCGGAATCAACTGTCCAGCGACCAGCAGCTTACGAACATAGTCGATAAACATAGTTAAGCTACCCGATCCATAAACGGTTCAACGTCACCACGTCCCCAATACTCCTTGCTATCACAAATTGGGCATTGCTCTTCGCTTTTGGCGCCTGGCATACGATCCTTGACCAAATCGAATCTGCGCACACGATTCCATGCCCACCCATCTGAGCCGCGAAAACTAACCAAAGCCTCAAGCAGCTCATCGACGGCCATGCACGCGGTAGACGTTGTAAAGGTAACCACCGCAGGAGCAGGATTTCCGCCCCCTCGTACGTAGGCCTCTCGCTTCTGCCGCTCGAACTCTTCTGGATTGGCTCTTCTCAAATCTTCTTCACGGGCCTTGACCGGATCAACGACCCCACGACACATCAGACACGGGGCACCTGGGAAAACCACCGTTGCCCTTCCGCTTAAATCCCTCACTTTCTCGCCTTGATCGCTTGGGCTAATAGCTAAGCCAAGATCAATTACCGGAATCAAGTAAAAATGCGAAAGGCGATTCAAGAACAAACGACCAGAATTGTCGTCTGTGCAGCCGAAAATTACATCGCAGGATTTCAATGCATCGCGAAAGGTGGAGTCCCCAACCCAGCCTCTCATAGGCACGACTTTTACCCCCAAACCTGCCTCAGCAATTTCCCGCATTACGACATCCACCTTTGAACGCATGGCATCAACGTCGGATCTCCTTGATCCGTGCAAACGATTGAGGTTTGTTAGCTCAGCAACATCGTCATCGAATAGAACCATATGTCCAATACCGAGCCTGGCCAACAGCATAGCTGTCGCACTACCGGTGCCACCACAGCCAACGATACCGATCCGCAAACTCCGCATAATCTTGTTTAATTCGGTACCGAATACCAATGCTTGTCGGTCCAAATGTTCAAGCCCTGTTACCGACGTCAGATGTTCATGCAATCGGAACTTCCGACCGACGACACGGAGCCGTTGCATAGAAAGCGGTTCATGCTGATCCACCCAAACACGGGCGACCAGACTATCAGAACCTGCCAGCAAAAGACTGAGCAACTCGGCAGATCGACCATTTCGATTTCTGGTCAACTTCGCCAATTCGCGTTCATTGCGATCATCCTGGCCAGAAAAGCCAGCAGGTCCGGTCGGATGGGTATGCACGATCGCGACCACCAACCCCTCTGCTTTGGCTTGACGGAGCAATCTAACGAACGAAGCCGTGGCCCAGGTGACATGCTGCTCATCTGCAGATATCAAATCCTCTTCGGGAACAGGGACAACAGCGTAGGAGGTATAGCGCCGGCGACGCTGCTTGCTCCACGGATCTGCCCGAATATCGCAAGCGCCGAATAACATGTACGCAGAGGCCTCAACGTTGCCAGGTCGAGCAAGCAATGACCGTAGTTCCGTCAAATGGCTTTCTTGGACTACTAAGTCTGGGCTCATCCGGCCACCTCCAAAGCATCTTCGATGCGTTTAAGCATTGTCCAAATTCCATCTACGCCCGGCCGCCAATCATTGTTGTGTCGCGACCAGCGCTGCCATGGCGTCTCCTGGAAAACGACAGCCTGATCTGCAGCCCGTGGGTACATGCGTGTCTCATTCAGTCGAAGCCATGGCAACGCATAAAACATGTCGGGAGCACAGTCAGGAAATCCTGCCGGTAGTACGATGAGAATGTCCGCATGTGCAACGTCATACTTTCCTTGAGGCAGCTTGAAGTCACGCAAGATGATGGCCTTTTGAGCACCCTCCTCAAGCTGCTCGTAAGGCAATCCCCGGTTTGCAAGGTAGCGCTGGCACTTTTTAGGGAGGTACTCCATCGCGTCAGCCCTCCGTCGTCGCTTTCAAGCCAGTAAAGAAACGCTCCACCCCTGGGGCACTGAGGTCGACGAGATCTTTATCACCGATAAGACGATCTTCGCCTCCGCCACGCATTTCCTGCCAGACCCCGTAGGCAACCGGATCAACGCCGGCGAGCTTTTTGAGTGTCAAGCCACTGATGAATTTCCCCCCCCACTCCACTTCGCGGTCATCCAGAATCATGCGATAGGAAGCATCACTGCGGAAGATCAGGAATTTCTCCACGCCGCTGGACCGGAGGTCCGTGGTCTCATCTTGTCTCAATCTCTCGAGCATGCCATTGGACAACACTTGGAAAACTTGATATTCCATCAACGGACGTACACCCGCCGCATCTAGCAACTGCAGCCCCGTAGGCACCGGGTCTGCGATTACACCAGGGCGATACTCCAAAGACTCGTTCCCAAACAGAACGCTGTAAGGCCCGTGATTGCGCACTGGCTTCCCATTGGCAACAGAATTAGAGAGATCAAAAACTTCGTTTTCTTGCGTTTGCATCATTAACTCCTTGTCGGGTGTCGGTCGCCCTTGCGACCACAATGCATATTTTATAGCTAAATTTTAGCTAGTCAATGGCTTTGACACGGCTATTTTTTAAACATACAATTCACTTGCGATAGTTCCTTTTAGATCAAGCAGTTAGCGAGGAGAGAAAATGGCGCAAGCCAAAAAGACGATGACGCTGAATCTCACCGACGCAGAGATGAATGCGCTGGAAGAGCTCAGCGAGAGAAAGGATCTTAGTAAGACCCAAGTAGTAAGGCAGGCATTGAAGCTCTACCAAATGGTAGAGATGCGTGTCGAACGGGGCGACAAACTATTTTTTGAAAACGGAGCTCAGGAGAGATCCGAACTGGTAATGATGCTATGAGCGTCGACAGATCACCCATTTTCCTTCTCAGAACAGAGACGGATGAACCAGTTAATGGCGAGATTTGGGATCAAATTACCGATCATCAAATTGCTGACTGGGAGAAAGAATGGCTCCCAAACTTAGCGGCCAATCTCAATCGGATGCAAAAAGCCAATATCCAAGCGTCCAGGTGGCCACAAAACGACTCCTGGAACTGGAAAGAAAAGACGGAAGCAGTTAAAGGATTTCTGGCTTTCCCCAGTATGTGCGTCGTATGCGATGAGGTTACACAAGGAATGATGTCACTGGACACATCCAATCGCCGCTGCCAAATCCCCTCCCAGCGCAATAAGGATCTAGCGTATATCCGCTGGATGGAGGTCGCCCCCTGGAATCGTAAAGAACTGATGTTGACGCCCCGATTCCGAGGTGTTGGCAGGTTACTCGTTGGAGCTGCGATCCAGCTAAGCATCCATGATGGATTTAAAGGGAGAGTAGGTCTTCACGCTCTACCGGCATCGAGCAATATTTTTACAAAATATGGCATGACAGATTGCGGGATAGATACTGAAGTGAAGAATCTGCGCTACTTCGAAATGACGCCGGAGCAAGCTGCGGCCTTCATCGAGAAAGGAAATCAGCCATGAAATTCGAATTCTCAAGAGACTGGTGCATTCGAATGGCTCGCTTCGATACCGGCGAGTCGGTAAGCGCGGGCCCATTAGCGTTGGATCCTGATCCGAAAAGTGTATTAGCAATGCTCTCAAGTTTGGAGCTAGAGAGGCCAAACATCGTATTCGGCCGCTTCATAAATCTTTTAAGAAGAAATAAGAAACTCTCTAGAGAAGCACTTGCCGAAAAAGTCGATATAGATATTTCTGAGCTTTTTGAGATTGAAACTGACAATAACTATTCACCTGAACCAAGAAGCGTCTATCAATTGGCCAAATTCTTTGATCTTCCAAAGAATCTGCTCATGCAAATATCAGGTCTAACAACTCAACGAAATGCTTATGTTATGAACGCAGCTGTTAGATTTGCCGCGCGCTCCGATACATCTACTGAACTATCCCCAGAGGAAAAGGCAGCTCTTGAAGCATTTATAGCAGTTCTAAACGACCAAAAAATAAGATAAACAGAGAAGAGCAATGGCGACTAATTTAATCCTATCTGCAAGGACGAGCCAAGATATTGATGGACGTGTAGAACGCATCATCAAAGGACTTGGAAATCCGGAGCCGCCATTGCATCTCGAGGACGTCCGTGAGTTACTAAAGTTAGACTTGGCGTTCTACACTGCTGACGATCCAGGGATTCTTAGCGAATCGATCAGCAAGATTAGAGTAGCGGGGCAGCAAATTCTTAAACGCCCCTCTCTTCTGAAGGAGGCGATAAAAAAATGGTCGCTTAAGGCGCTATATCTTCCTGACCGCAAACGAATACTGCTGGATAGCGATCTGCCACCTCTAAAGCACCGATGGAATGAGGCGCATGAAATTGGACACAGCTTGATACCGTGGCACGAAGAATTCATGCACGGAGACAATAGCCATACAGTTTCACCGGAATGCTCGGAACATATCGAAGCTGAGGCCAACTACGCTGCCGGTAGATTACTTTTTTTTCGGGAGCGTTTCGTGACTGAAGCTCGATCGGTACCTCCCAATCTGCAGTCTGTTCAACGCCTACATAAAGCCTATGGGAATACCTTTTCCTCGACCCTTTATCGCTACATCGAATGCGTCGGCCAAGAGATACCATATGTAGGCATAATTTCCGGTCATCCACATATTTCGCGTCGTGCAATTGATTTCAACCCATCAAAGCCATGTAAGCATTTTGTCCGTTCAACCGCCTTTGCCAAAAGTTTCAGCAAATTAGCGGAAACAGATCTATTCAGGATTCTTGAAGGCTATTGCGGAAGCCAGCGGGGCGGCCCCTTGGGAGCCGATGTCGCTGAACTTGTTGACGATAATGGAGACATACACCGTTTCGGATTTGAAACATTCTTTAATCGATACGATGGACTGACACTTGGCGTTTATCTTGGTCCTAAAATCACCAAAATTTTTATGCCAGGCATCTAAGAAAATCGGTACCGCTGCGCAGCTTATGAGAAGTCAGCCTTGCGTAAATGAATATTGCAGCGCGGCGCATTGAACTCGACATCGGCTTGGCCGGGCATCGCTAGTGAAGCCGCAATGCTGCGATGCTGCGCCAGCAAATCTTGGTAATGCCGATAACTCAGCAGGACGTGTTGCGTATTTCAGCAAGGGTGGACACCTAGTTCGGCGACGTGGACGCGTCTAGTTCAGTCGACGTGGACCGCTGAAAGGCCAAAAAATACTCAATCCCGATGGCCTATTGCTATTGCTCTAAGATGTCCGTAATGTGCCAGAAGCTGCCCTCACTAGAACGGGGACTCCGCGCGATACGATCCGTTTCGGCACTTACTTTGAGCCTCCGGGACGCGTACGAATAAAACGTCGAACCTTGGAGAGCGAGTGAACGTCTCCTATAAACTTGTTGAAACGCTGAAATTAGCTGAAATAACGTTGCTAAACTTGGCTTTCACACTATCCTTAACTGGCAAGGGTTTATTAATCACATGGAGTCTGAGAATTGAATAAAGCTGAAATCATCAACTAGGTCTCCACTGAGCATGAATTGTCGAAGGTTCATGCGCTCAAAAAGGAAGGACGCTTTTCCTTTGCAGATTTGGGAACATTTTCGGTCACAGAACGCGCCGCCCGAAAAGGACGTAATCCTGCAACAGGTGAACCGATCAAGATCAAAGCATCTAAGTCCGTACGGTTCAAGCCCGCGCCGGCGCTGAAGGAGCAGATTGCAAAGGTAAAACTCAAAAAATAATCCGCCACACCTGCCTTGGACTTCCCACAGCCGCAGCCTTAAATTGTCACTGCTCTGCGGCTGTTCTCCTAATGTTTACGTTCCTCTGAATGGGTCTTTTTAAAATCAAAAATCTCACTCAGAAAACTAATGAATGCTCGAACATTCGGATTGTTACGCCGACTTTCCGGCCAAACGACACTGATATTCGTACATTCAAGGCGATAGTCTCGTAAAAGGGGGACCAACTCTCCACGCCGAACTGCGGCCGAAGCGATGTAGGTCGCCAGCACGCCTATCCCACCTCCGCCAACTAAGACGGCCAAAAGGGCATCGCTTGTGTCTGCGACGATATTGGCCTGAGGCGTGATATCCACCGTTTTCTCCCCCTTCCTGAACTGCCAGCGCAATGGGTACCCAGAACTTTGGTACCGAAAATTAGCCGTGTCGTGCAGAAGCAACTCGTCATGATGCTTTGGTGTACCGCGCTGCGCAAGATAACCAGGAGATGCATAAAAGCCTAGCGAATTCGGTGCCAGAATGCGCCCCATTAGGCCGGAGTCGGGTAAGTCTCCTACTCGAACCGCAATATCGATGCCCTCAGCGACCAGGTCGACATAACGATCTGCCAAGCGTAAATCAATTGATAACCGCGGATAACGCAAACGCAATGTAGACAACGCGGGACCTAGCACATGAGTGCCAATGGGTAGAGGTGCGGCCACTTTCAACGTGCCGGCAGGCTCCGCGTGAACCGTGGCCGCAAACTGTTCTATTTCATCGAGTGCCTGCAACAGCCGCAGCACTTTTCCATGCAGATCAATCCCTTCCGGCGTCAAAGTCAATGAACGCGTGGTACGCGTGAACAAACGCAGTCCCAAGCGCGTCTCCAGCCGCTGAATGCTCTTTGTCACCGCCGATGGCGATATCGACAGCGTTCGTGCAGCGGCCGTAAAACTCCCCTGCGACGCTACGCGTGCAAACGCGATCAGGCCGGTAAGGCCTTCAATTCCAATATGTTCCGTCATGGAACATATGTTATGGCATGTAGTTGTGTTGTCAATGACAATCGCGACCTCTATTGTGTTTGCAGCAATTTCACCCTCGATGCCACGACAACTTCCTGGAGCTTTTCCATGCCCACGCCCGCCTCTCTTTTCGATCCGATCCAATTGGGTGCCATCCGTGCACCTAATCGCATTTTTATGGCACCAATGACGCGTGGCCGTGCCACTCGCGAACACCTCCCGACACCTTTGATGGCGGAATATTATGCGCAACGCGCCAGTGCTGGTCTGATCATCAGCGAAGCAATAGGCATCACGCAACAAGGCCTTGGCTGGGCCTATGCACCAGGTATCTGGTCAGCAGAACAAGTCGCCGCCTGGCGGACCGTGACTGATGCGGTACATCTTGCTGGCGGAAGAATCATGGCACAACTCTGGCATATGGGACGTCTGGTCCACCCCAGCTTCGCCCAAGGTGCACAAGCAGTTTCTGCCTCTGCCACCACCGCCCCTGGGCAGGCACATACCTATGCAGGGAAGCTTCCCAACGTCGCCGCACGGCCTCTGCGTATCGAGGAAATTCCCAAACTACTGGAAGAATTCCGCCAGAGCGCGCGTAATGCCCTCCAAGCAGGTTTCGATGGTGTTCAAATTCATGCCGCGAACGGATATCTGATTGACCAGTTCCTTCGTGATAGCGCCAACCTGCGCGCTGACATTTATGGTGGCTCTATCCAGAATCGCATTCGTTTGCTTAACGAGGTAACTAACGCGGTGGCGGACACCATCGGTGCTGATCGCACCAGTGTGCGACTATCGCCAAATAGCGAAACCCTAGGGGTGACGGATAGCAATCCCCTCCCCCTCTATTTAGAAGCAATCTCTAGCTTGTCGTCCATCGGTATTTCATGTCTTGAACTACGCGAACCACCTTTAAATGGAACGTTTGGGACCGGATATTTGCCACCAATGGCATCTCAACTCCGCAGCGCATTCAAAGGGCCAGTCATCTTAAATGCAGACTTCGATATTTCAAGAGCACAGGATCAACTTCAAACCGGTGTCGGCGATGCTATCACTTTCGGCCGACTGTTCATTGCCAATCCGGATCTTCCGGAACGCGTCGCCCAAAATGCACCTTTAAGAGAATCTGACCAGTCAACCTGGTTCTCTCAGGGGCCAGTTGGCTATCTAGACTATCCTACCTATTCCGCAGAACTCTCCCAATCAGGAGAGCCAAAATGACGTCGGACAATCTCGACAAGGCGGCAAGAGATCTCTCAGCGCTCGGCGAATGGTATATGCCCTCAAGCATACCCAACGGACGGGCTGCACTGGTGCTGCACGAGGCACCGGGGATTACCGCTAATGTCAAAAGACGTTGTGCGACGCTTGCTGCCATGGGATATATCGCTTTTGCGCCGCAGCTGCATCGTGTTTCCCATTCATTGACCAGGAACGAGGCCAACCGGGCAGTTACCAACCTGCAGAACGATCCAGAACAGATGCGTCGCCTGGTAAAGCAGAATCTTGAACATCTTTGCCAAGTCGCCGGAGTGTCACCAACAAATGTAGCAGTGATTGGATATTGTTTCGGAGGGATGGCTGCTTTGGAACTAGCGCGTTCTGGAGAAAAAGTCGCAGCCGTACTTAGTTTTCATGGATTACTCTCCACCAAATTGCCGGCACAGACCGGAAAAGTATCAGCCCCCATCCTTATCTGCACCGGCGGGTTGGACGAACTCGTTCCGATTCAAGATGTCATGTCATTTCATCAGGAAATGACGAGAGCCGAAGCTCGTTGGGAGATGATCATCTATGGTCATGCCAAACATAGCTTCACCAATTTGGATGCTAATACGTTTGGTGATAGACGTATGCGCCATGACGCTTATTCCGACGAAAAATCCTGGTCGGCAGCACTTGCGTTTCTGGCAACCGCCTATGCTTAAGTGCCGCGCCTTCTCCTCAAATTATTGGGGATGGCTGTTCAATCGTTATCAGAAGAGGAAAGCAGCATCCATTTCATGGTACGCCGAACATAAATAACATGATCATATCGGCTGGACCAAGGCTTTCTAAATATCTTGGGGGGGAAGAGATGATCGCAGGATATGCTCGTGTTTCAACCGAAGAGCAAAATCTTGAACTTCAAATTCAGTCACTCAGGGCAAGAGGCTGTGAGATCATTTACAAAGATTGGGGCGTGTCCGGCGCAATTTCGTCAAGACCCGGGCTAGATGAAGCAATCGCAAACCTCCGAGCCGGAGATACTCTGATTGTTTGGAGACTGGATCGGCTTGGCCGCTCCCTGACTCATCTGACTCAGTTGCTCGAGTATTTCGCCAAAAAGGGAATCGGTTTTTCTTCTGTTACTGAACACATGGATACATCTTCCGCAGGTGGTAGATTGATTTTCCACGTGATGGCTGCATTGGCAGAATTCGAGCGCTCTTTAATTAGTGAGCGCACAAGAGCAGGTATGGCGTGCGCCAAGAGTGCAGGAAAAGTCATAGGACGCCGCCCATCCCTTTCCAATGAACAATGTGAAGAGGCACTAAAGCTAATCAAACAAGCATCTTGGTCTATTCCAGCTGTCTCCGAACACTTTGGAATTCACCCAAAAACGCTGGCGAGACTACTAAAAAATATGTGACTTTTTCCAATTTAGGGGGGCACAAAGATCAACGCCAACCGCATTCTTCAGATCTAACGGGTGCTTCACATTCGGTGCACGTCCGCAAACATACGAGGGCGAACCTCGCAGGGTGCACGGGCCTGTACGCTTTCACAGCTTAATATAGAGCTTGACCGTTCTGATTCTGTCTTCGTACGAAGACACGAACTACCTCCAAGGTAATCCAAGATTTTATCGCACCCTCGGTGGATCAGTATTTAATGCAATATCGCAACCTCGGACTCTCGGCGAAATGATTCAGGTCTGCGAGGAGAATCGCTGATTTAGCGGACAGGCTCTGTCACTGCAAAAAGCAAGGCAACACCGATATAGAGAAGTACGGTGAGAACAATGATCACGATTTGCGCTATTTTCATATAATTAAATCTAAGTAAGTTACGTGCGCGACCAAACAGCATTCTTTGCAGGTGCGTCTCTTTAACGTCGGCAGGATCTGCACTTCAGCCGGAGATCACAGTTCGCTTTCATCAGAATAAAATCAAAAAAATCCCAGTCACTTTAGGGGGAAGCGACTGGGATAATTGTCTGCAGACTAGGGGGAGGGTTGGGGGGGCGTCTGCAGACAATACAGAAACGCTCTCTGAGGGGGATGAGAGCGACTGATGTCGTTGTTGTTATTCCATTCCTAGCTCCTTTGATGTGAATGAATCAGCGCGACAAAGTAATCGCGGGCGCACCGAGAATCAGACCAAGCAAAAGCCCAAGCGCCCTTCCCGTTATCGTTGCCTTCAGGCTTTTTATGTCGTCTTCGATGTTCAAGCGATGTTCTCCGCGCAACAGTTTGCAAATCGGCGGTAGCAAAAGTAGTAGCCCCAAGACAATGAAAGTGACACCAACAACCGACCAGACGCCCTCCCATCCCAGTGCGACCATGATGTGATAAACCAGAGGCAAAGTGGCTGCGCTCCCCAGCATTCCTATAAAAGTTCCTCTGACCAAATGATCTGCTTCTCGTGCCGATTCCATGTCACAACACCATTTCAGAGGAATCAAAATACGGACACGATGAATGTCGCGGAAGTATTGCCCAGCCCATTCAAAGTAATCATGACTTCCTTGCCACACAACTGAAGGGTATGTGGGGCATTGGGAGCTAATTGCAGCCTCTGACTGAACTCTGGCGCTTTGACGTCGACCTCCACCAACTCGCTGCCATCAATCTTCGACAACCTGGCCTGTAAATCCCCCCATTTTCCAACTTCACCCACATAGAGCGTAACCCGTGATTGGGATGGTCTTTGCGTTTCGGACGAGCGCTGCCCAGCACTTTCAATTTGACAGCCCCAACTCCATGCATAGGAGGTCAGGGACAGCATGAAGAAAAACAGAGCCGTAGCGCATACCTTTATTTTCATTGCACATTTCCTATCGTTATTGAAGAACTAGTTTTTGAGATGACGGCAGGTCATACTCAGATTCTCCAGGCAGCCGCGATCGCGGTTGTTTCTCCACGACCTGCCGCATCAATTTCAGTTGTTCCGGCAAGCAAACTCGCTGCAGGTCATACCTTTCGCGAACAGACTGGCGGGCCTGTATCCCCAAGGCACGTCCCAACTCCCTATTACTCAGCAAAGTGCAGGCTTTCTCCACCAACTCCTGTGGGGAAAAGAAATCGACTAGTAACCCATTGACGCCGTCCTCGACGACTTCCTTGACTGGAGCTGTCGCCGAGGCCAACAACGGGACTCCAGCACTCATACTTTCTAGCAACGACCAAGACAAGACGAAGGGATAGGTCAGATAGACGTGGCAAGCTGATATTTGCAGAAGACTGATGTAATGACCGTAAGGAATTTGACCCAGAAAGGACACGCGTGAGCGATCGATTTCTCCTCCCAGTTCTGCCAGAAACTTCTCGCGATAACTCGTCCCGCTGGGAAGTTTTGCTCCGTAGCTCACTCCATCTCCGCCGACGATCACTACATGGGCATTAGGACGCCGCCATAACAACTCCGGCAAGGCCCGCATGAACATGTGGAATCCGCGATACGGCTCCAGATTGCGATTCACGAAAGTGATGACCTCATCTTGCGCCGTCAACTTTCGCCCCTGCTCCAGCTCCAGCCAAGCACCATCGTCAGGCTTGATCAGATCTGTATCGATGCCGTCGTGCAGGACTGCGATTTTTTCCCGGTAAAGCGAGGGATACTGGTTGCGTTGCCAATAGGTTGGGCTGTAGCTGGCATCGGCTGCTTCCAGTGCATGTAGATGCACACTGTTACGTACACGCAGATGCCATTGCGCCTCCATCCCCATGCAGGGATACTCAGGATCAAAGTTAACATCACTGCCATCGGCTCGATAGAAGAACTCCTGATAGCACACCATCTTTGCTTCAGGGAACACGTCTTTCAGAAATAGTGCTTCTCCCCAGCCTGGATGCGCCCAGATCAGATCCGGGATAAATCCCTTCTTGCGCAGACGTAACGCCGCTTGCGCCGTAGACTGCCCACGATAGACTTGCGTATTGAATTCCTGAAGATGCGGATGGGGCTGTGTCGCCGGGGCATGGATCTGATGCTTTACACAGGTTACGCCATCGATAGCTGCGGTCTCACTCATGGTTAAGGCAATCACGCGATGTTCCGACGAACTCGCCAGATGCTTGGCCAAATGACGGAATTGCCCGGGGAAATTCTGATGGACGAACAATACGTTCATGCCTGGGGCTCCTCAATCAAGATTTGGTGACGTGGACCATCGGCCAGGATTTTTCCATCTTGCACGACGATGAGCCGGTCCACCGCTTTGAGTAAAGCAAGACAATGAGTGGCGACAATCAACGTGCGCCCCTCTGTATAGGCTAGTAGACGCTGGATCACGGCCTGCTCGGTTTCATTGTCTAACCCGGCGGTGGGCTCATCCAGAATTAACATGCGCGGACCATTGGCTAAGGCACGCGCCAAGGCAATGGCCTGACGCTGTCCGCCAGAGAGATTGGCACCACCGGCGGCGATCATCATGTCTAATGACAACTCTCCTCGCTCCAGCATCTGACCTGCCCCCGAAACGGTCATGGCATCTACCAGATCGGCGGTATGCACCAAGTTGCCATCACCACGCAGATTGAAATCCAGCGTCCCGGCATACAGCAAGGGATCCTGTTGCTTGTAACAGAGCCATTGAGCGCGCAACTGCGGTGAATAAGCATGTAGAGCCGCACCGTCGAGTGTGATATCTCCCGTGGTCGGTCGTATCACACCGGCCAGGCACCGTAACAAGGTACTCTTCCCGGACCCATTGCGCCCCAAGACACCGATACGCTCCCCCGGACGAATGCGCAGCGATACATCGGACAAGGAAGTCCGTGTGGTTCCCGGAAACGTGAAGCCTAGATTGCTCAAGTGGATATCACCGACAATAGCGCGGGCAGGCAAATCAATCTGAGTCTCTGCTGGAAGTTGATCGACAAGCGAAGCAAATTCGCGCTTGGCACGACGAAAAACATCCATGCGATCCAACAGCACCAAAAAGCTGCCGATCAGCCCAGCCGCACGACTGGCCAACAAGGAGCATGCAGTAAGTGCACCGATGCTAATAACATTGCGATCTGCCAGAACGGCACCCAAAGCCAGGGTTAACATCCAAATTACCAGCGCGCCCTCGACCACCACCGTCATATTCACGGCGGACCAGAATCGGGCACGACTGCGCATGAGTGCCGCACGCTGCGCAAGGTTCTGCCAACGTCCGCGCATCAGGTCTAGCCAGAGGCTGGCCTTGATTTGTTCAGACTGCGCAGCAATTTCGCCAAGCAAAGATAGTTTGCGTGCATCCGCATCCCGCGCGAGCGTCCCGAAACGCTGGAAGGGCTTGCGAATCACCAATGTCAGCAAAGTCAAAATAGCGCCCATCGAACAAGCCACTAACGCCACCGGCCCACCGACCAGGCCAAGGGTAATCAGGTAGACCACCAGAAAAGGCATATCTGCAATAGCCAGGACGAAACTGGATGACAAGGCGTCGCGGCTGGCGCTGAGCTCTTTATACTTGCTCAGTAGGTCCCCACTACTATAGAGCGCGCCGCGATGTTGTCCCAGTATCTGTTCGATCATTTTTTCATCGATCTCGACATCTGCTGTATAGGCGATGTGTTCGACGTAGAAAGCGCGCAATAACCGCAGTACGAAATCGAACAAGACCAGCAAGGCCATCCCCAAGCAAAGCCCATACAGGGTATCGAGAATGTTATTCCCGATCACCTTGTCGTAGATCAGCATGGAAAACAATGGCGCGGCTAAGCCAAATGCATTGATCAGGACACTGGATAAGCCGATTTCAATGAACCGTTTCCAATAAGCTGCCATGGGCCACTGGTCAGACAAACGATGTAACGGCTCCAGCTTTTCGCTAGTCTTCGTAGCAGTTCCGGTATCGGTGAAGGAGGTCGTAGTCATCAGAATCAGGAAATAATAAGTTTTGCAACGAGCACATGGGACGAGTTGTAGATGGAATCCACCAATTGCGAATTCACGAAGGACTGGCTCAACGTCTCCCCACTTCCCAAGGAAACGGAAACAGAACTACCGCCTGTGCGGATGTTCAATACGCCGCCACTACTGGAACTGGTCATGGCATTCACATCCGCAGAACTGATCACGTAGGAATTGGATGCGGAGCTAGTGCTCAGATCCAGCGTAGAGATGTGCTTGATCGCTGAGGATACAGAGCTCAAAGAGATCGATGAGCCGGACGTCAATCCGGAAATACTCAGGGTATTGGTACCTCCACCGCCATCTACATAATTTTGTCCTGCATTGTTCTGCATGGCGCTGAACATGCTGCTGCCCACCGTAATCGAACTGGTGTCACTGGAGGTCCGGGTGTTGTCGCCAAGAATGTGTCCACCCGTCATCGAGGTGGCCAATACCGTGTCGTTACCGTGTCCGAAACTGATGTTGAAAGAACCGGACCCGGCCGTAATCGAATCGTTTCCGGCCCCGCTATTGATCGTCCCACCTCCTGTGATCCCACTTGCATTGATGGTGTCCGCGCCACTGCCACCCACGATGGAGGTTGCGCCTGAACCGTTGCCGGCGTTGATCAGATTGCCAGTATTGGCACCGATAATGGTGTCTCCCAACCCACTACCGACCACGTTCTGTATTCCTGAAATGGTCTCATGTCCGTAGGCCCCGGACACGGTGCCCGCAGCCAAGTTGACGTATACCCCTCCGATGGTGTCCGACGCGAAAGTCAGTGTGTTGTTACTACCCGTGCCGATGATCGTAATATTGGCTGCGCCACCCGGATCGAACGTGTCGTTGCCGGCCACACCCTGCAACAAGGTGGTATCACTGGTTCCCTTCAGGTAGTCGCCACCGATACTGGATCCGATTACCTTCTGAATCCCAGAGACGGTCTGACTACCGTAGCCTCCTGTGACCAATCCTGCGGAGAGATCCACATGCACAGCCCCGACTACATCGGCAGCAAATGTAAGGGTATTGTTGGTTCCCGCTCCCACGATGGAGATGGCTGACGCGCCACCGGAAGCAAAGGTATCGTTACCGGCCATACCCTGCAGCAGCACGGTGTTGCTGGTCCCAATGAGCATGTCACCGCCTGCACTGGAGCCGATAATTTTGGTGAAATTGGCGACATTCTCGGTACCGAAATTGCCCGAGATCGTTCCCGCTGCCAGATTCACACTCACAGCACTGGTCAGTGCGCTCATGTTCAGTGTATTGACGCCCCCTCCCCCATCCAAGGTCGTTCCCGCTGCGACACCAGAGAACGTGTCATTGAACGCCGAACCCAGTATGGCCTTGATATTGGTGAAGGTTTCATTGCCGTAGGCTCCAGAACTCGTTCCCGCGGACAGATTGACAGTAACGGCTCCGGTCGCATTGGCGAAACTTAACGTGGTCGTTCCTGCTGCGTACCCCGTGATGGTGTCATTGCCGCCGCCCCCATCAATGGTACTGGCTCCGGGCCCCGCAACAATGAGGTCTGCTGCCGTAGTGCCGATCACATTCTGGAAGTTCGATACCGTTTCTGTTCCAAAGGCACCACTGACGGTACCAGCCGCTAGGTTGACCCGTACTGTAGTCGTCGTTCCCACGAAACTAAGGGTATTAATCCCGCCGCCACCATTGATGTTGCCATTCGCCACACCACCTACCACGGTGTCGTTATAGTTGGAACCGATCACGCCCGAAATGTTGCTGATCGTTTCATTCCCATAGGCTCCCGAGGTTGTTCCAGCTGTCAGATTGACCAGTACAGCACCGCTTGCCCTCGCGAAGGTGATAGTCGTGGCTGCCACGGTACTACCCACAATCGTGTCGTTCCCGCCACCTCCATCAATGGTGCCTGCAACGGTTCCAGCCACGATGGAATCGGCCGAGGCACTACCAATCACGTTCTGGATACCAGAGACCGTTTCATTGCCATAGGCCCCCCGGACGGTACCGGCCAATAAATTCACTTGTACTGCCCCCGTGGCATTGCCGAACGTCAGGGTGTTATTCGTGCCAGCACCGGTAATAGTGATGGCCGTCGCACCTCCTGCGTCGAACGTGACGTTACCAGCAGAACCCTGGAGCAAGGTAGTATTGGAGGTGCCCCGCAGGAAATCGCCGCCTGCGCTAGAACCGATGACCTTCTGAATACCGGAGACCGTTTCGGCACCATAGGCGCCTGTCACCGTTCCGGCCGACAGGTTGACCTGGACTGCACCAGTCGCATTGCCAAACGTCAGCGTGTTGTTGGTACCCGAACCGGTAATGGTGATGGCGGTAGCACCGCCTGCGTCGAACGTGACGTTGCCGGCAGAACCTTGTAACAAGGTCGTACTCGTCGTACCCCGCAGAAAATCACCACCCGCGCTAGAGCCGATGACTTTCTGAATTCCAGACACGGTTTCACTGCCATAGGCACCCGTCACCGTCCCGGCCGCCAGGTTGACCTGGACTGCGCCCGTGGCATTGCCAAACGTCAGCGTGTTGTTGGTGCCCGAACCGATAATGGTGATGGCGGTAGCACCGCCTGCGTCGAACGTGACGTTGCCGGCTGAACCCTGCAGCAAGGTCGTATTGGTCGTCCCCCGCAGGAAATCACCGCCTGCTCTAGAACCGATCACCTTCTGGATACCGGAGACGGTTTCACTGCCATAGGCACCTGTCACCGTCCCGGCCGCCAGGTTGACCTGGACTGCGCCCGTGGCATTGCCAAACGTCAGCGTGTTGTTGGTGCCCGAACCGATAATGGTGATGGCGGTCGCACCGCCTGCGTCGAACGTGACGTTGCCGGCTGAACCCTGCAGCAAGGTCGTATTGGTCGTCCCCCGCAGGAAATCACCGCCTACGCTAGAACCGATGACCTTCTGGATACCAGAGACGGTTTCATTGCCATAGGCCCCCGTTACCGTCCCGGCCGCCAGGTTGACCTGGACTGCGCCAGTGGCATTGCCAAACGTCAGCGTGTTGTTGGTGCCAGAGCCGGTAATGGTGATGGCGGTCGCGCCTCCTGCATCAAAGGTGACGTTGCCCGCCGAACCCTGCAGCAAGGTCGTATTGGTCGTACCTCGCAGGAAATCACCGCCTGCTCTAGAACCGATCACCTTCTGGATACCGGAGACCGTTTCGGCACCATAGGCGCCTGTCACCGTCCCGGCCGACAGGTTGACCTGGACTGAGCCAGTGGCATTGCCAAACGTCAGCGTGTTGTTAGTACCAGAACCGGTAATGGTGATGGCGGTAGCACCGCCTGCGTCGAACGTGACGTTGCCGGCCGAACCCTGCAGCAAGGTCGTATTGGTCGCCCCGCGCAGGAAATCACCGCCTACGCTAGAACCGATGACTTTCTGAATTCCAGACACGGTTTCACTGCCATAGGCCCCCGTCACCGTTCCGGCTGACAGGTTGACCTGGACTGCGCCAGTGGCATTGCCAAACGTCAGCGTGTTGTTGGTGCCCGAACCGGTAATGGTGATGGCGGTCGCACCGCCTGCGTCGAACGTGACGTTGCCGGCTGAACCCTGCAGCAAGGTCGTATTGGTCGTCCCCCGCAGGAAATCACCGCCTACGCTAGAACCGACGACCTTCTGGATACCAGAGACGGTTTCATTGCCATAGGCCCCCGTTACCGTCCCGGCCGCCAGGTTGACCTGGACTGCGCCAGTGGCATTGCCAAAGGTCAGCGTGTTGTTGGTACCAGAACCGGAGATAGTAATGGCCGTTGCGCCGCCCGCGTCGAAGGTCACACTGCCGGCTGAACCTCGTAACAAGGTCGTGCTCGTCGTCCCCCTAAGGAAATCGCCGCCCGCGCTAGAGCCGATCACCTTCTGAATACCGGAGACGGTTTCACTGCCATAGGCGCCTGTCACCGTCCCGGCCGCCAGGTTGACCTGGACTGCGCCAGTGGCATTGCCAAACGTCAGCGTGTTGTTAGTACCAGAACCGGTAATGGTGATGGCGGTCGCGCCACCTGCATCAAAGGTGACGTTGCCGGCCGAACCCTGCAGCAAGGTCGTATTGGTCGTCCCCCGCAGGAAATCACCACCCGCGCTAGAGCCGATGACCTTCTGGATGCCAGAGACCGTTTCATTGCCGTAGGCACCGGTCACCGTCCCGGCCGACAGGTTGACCTGGACTGCGCCAGTGGAATTCCCAAAGGTCAGCGTGTTGTTGGTGCCAGAGCCAGTGATGGTAATGGCGGTCGCACCGCCCGCATCGAAGGTGACGTTGCCCGCCGAACCTTGTAACAAGGTCGTACTCGTCGTGCCCCGCAGGAAATCACCACCCGCACTAGAGCCGATGACCTTCTGGATGCCAGAGACCGTTTCATTACCGTAGGCCCCCGTCACCGTACCGGCCGATAGATTGACCTGGACTGCACCAGTAGCATTCGCAAAGGTCAGCGTATTGTTACTGCCAGAGCCAGTGATGGTAATGGCGGTCGCACCGCCTGCATCAAAGGTGACATTCCCGGCCAAACCTTGCAGTAAGGTGGCGTTGAGATTGCCTTTAAGAAAATCCCCTCCCGTGCTGGAACCGATGACTTTCTGAAAATTGGAAATGGTCTCATTGCCAAATGTCCCGCTGGCAGTCCCTGCCTGCAAGTCAACCTGGACGGCGCTGTTCGTCCCATTAAAACTCAGTGTATTGCTGCCAGCACCTGCGTCGATGCTACCGTTGGCCACACCTCCCGATACGGTATCGTCGTAACGGGAGCCCAGAATCGCTTGGATACCGGAAATTGTTTCATTGCCATAAGCACCCGTAACGGTACCCGCCGTCAAGTTAACCGTCACCGCCCCCGTCGCATTGGCAAATGTCAGGGTATTGTTATTGCCCGCACCAATAATCGTCACAGCAGCTGCACCGCCAGCATCGAAGGTCTCGTTACCCGCTAGTCCTTGCAACAATTTGGTCGTATTGGTGCCAATGAGCAGGTCACCCCCGAAGGCACTTCCGATGACCTTGTCGATTCCAGATACGGTCGCATTGCCGTAGCCTCCCGTGGCCGTTCCTGTCCCCAAATTAACCACAACAGCGCTCGTCGCGTTGGCGTAGGTCAGCGTGTTGTTGGTGCCGGCTCCTGTAATGTTAATGGCGGTCGCACCACCTGCATCGAAAGTCACATTCCCTGCCAATCCCAGCAGCGAGGTGGTTCCAAGGGTGCCACGCAAATAGTCACCGCCCACGCTGGAGCCGATCACCTTTTGAATACCAGAGACTGTCTCGTTGCCATAACCGCCGCTGACCAGGCCGGTCCAAAGATTAACCTGTACTGCTGCATTGGCATTGGCAAAGGACAAGGTGTTACCTATCCCGGCACCAATGATGGTGACATTACTGGCGCCTCCCGCGTCGAACGTCACGTTGCCGGCGAGCCCCTGCAGCAGGCTAGTATTGACATTGCCTTGTAAATAATCACCGCCGGTACTCGAACCAATGACTTTCTGTACACCCGACACCGTCTCATTACCATAGGCACCAGTCACCGTACCCGCCGTCAGGTTAACCTGCACCGCTCCGAGCGCATTGGCGAACGTCAATGTGTTGTTGCTACCCGTGCCAGTAACCGTCAAAGCGCTGGCATTGCCCGCATCAAAGGTCACATTGCTACTCCCCTGGAGCAGGCGCGTGTCGCTCTTGCCAATCAGGATATCTCCGCCGGCGGCACTTCCAATGATGTTCTGGATCCCGGAAATCGTTTGATTTCCGTAAGCACCTGTCACCAATCCGGAGGACAAGTTGACCTGCACCGCTCCGACGGTATCTGCTGCAAAGGTCAAGGTATTGTTTGTACCCACCCCAGAGATAGTGACATTGACGGCACCCCCGCCATCGAATGTCACATTGCCGGCCAGACCTTGCAATAACGTGGTATTGGCGTTACCGCGCAGGAGGTCTCCTCCCACGCTCGAACCAATGATTTTTTCCACCCCCGACACGGTCCCATTGCCATAGGCACCATGTACTGCTCCCGAAGTAAGATCGACCTGAACAGCACCATTCGAATTGGCAAAGGTGATCGTATTATTCGTTCCGAAACCAGTGACAACGACAGCCTGCGCGCCTCCCATGTCAAAGGTATCATTGCCGCCAGGGCCCATCAGCAAGGTCGTGTTCGCGTTGCCCCGCAATAGATCGCCCCCGACGCTGGAACCGACGACCTTCTGGATGCCGGAAATGGTTTGATTTCCATAAGCTCCGGTCGCCACGCCAGTTTGCAAATCAACCTGCACAGCGCCAGTTGCATTGGCAAAGGTCAGCAAATTGTTGTTCCCGCTGCCTATGATCGTGAGATTTCCAGCTCCGCCCCCATCAAAGGTCACATTACCGGCCAACCCTTCCAAGACCCGTGTATCGGCCGCACCTTTGAGAAAATCTCCTCCTACGCTGGAACCAATCACCGTCTGGAAGTTCTTGACAGCCTCGCTACCGAAGCTGCCATTGGCCACCCCGCTTTGCAAATTGACCTGAACCGCACTGCCAGAACCGGCAAAGCTCAGCGTATTGTTACCGCCACCACCATCCAGGTTCCCGTTGCTGACACCACCAACGACCGTATCATCGTAGGCGGAGCCAATCACGCCTCTGACTTGGGTCAACACTTCGTTTCCATAAGCACCGCTGACTGTCCCGGCAGTCAGATTGACCAATACTGCACCACCGGCCTGTCCATAGGTGACCGTCGTCACTGCCGTTGTGCTGCCGGTAATCGTATCGTGGCCACCTCCGCCATCAATGGTGGTATTGACGTTGCTAGCAACCAAAACATCTGCATAGGCCGTGCCGATGATTTTATTGAAATGGGTAACGGTCTCGTTACCAAAAGCGCCACTGGCCTGCCCAAGTGTCATATTGACTTGGACTGCGCTACTGAGCCCGGAAAAACTGAGCGTATTATTGCCCGCCGCGCCATCCAGGCTGGCATTACCTGCTCCGCCAATCATGGTATCGTCGTACGAAGAGCCGACGATATGCTGAACCCCCGAAATAGTCTCATTGCCGTAGGCACCACTCACCGTACCGGCACTAAGATTGACGGTGATCGCGCCGCTGGCATTGGCAAAAGTCAAGGTGTTGTTACTGCCGGTACCCGTAATGACGATGCTGCTCGCCCCACCCGAATCAAAGAGGACGTTATTCGTGCCCTGCATGTAGGTCGTGTTAGCGGCCCCGATCAAGGTATCCGAACCAGCACTTGAGCCAATCAAACGCTGAAACTGAGATACCGCTTCACTACCAAAACTGCCACTGGCAACGCCTGCCGCTAGATTCACTGATACCGCGCTGCTAGTTCCTTCAAAACTCAGTGTGTTAGTCCCGGCGCCGCCGATCAACGTGGAATTGGCTACAGCACCAATTATGGTGTCGTCAAACGCCGAACCGATGACCCGCTCGATTCCGGAAATAGTTTCATTGCCATACGCACCCGTGACAGTGCCTGCCGTGAGATTGACAGTTACCGCGCCTGTGGCATTGACAAACGTCAGCGTATCGATACCCGAGCCGCCGATAATGGTGTCATTGCCACCTCCGCCATCGAAAGTGACATTACCACCACCCGCCTGCAAGATATCGTTGCCTCCACGGCCCAGCAGCAGAGCATCTCCTGAACCTGCCTGTAACCAGCTACCGGAAGTACTGGCCATGAGCGTATCCGCATAGGCGCTACCAATGACATGGCTAATGTTGGACAACACCAGAGCAACGGCACCGCTGCCACTTCCGGCCGACAAATCCACCACCTCGGCTGCGCTAGCGCTACTGAGATCGAGCACATTATTGCCTGCACCGCCGTCAACCGTCAGCGTACCCGTTGCGGCCACCGGATTAATCGTGTCATCGCCGCTACCACCCACGATTTTTAGCGTATTTGTACCTGCAATGATCTGATCGCCGTGATTGCTTCCATAAACGATCTGGAAGTGGCTGATCGTATCAGTGCCTGCTGCACTGGTGGCATGACCGGTATTGAGATTGATTGTCTCGGCCGAGCTGGCATTCACATAGCTCAGCGTATTGATGCCTCCAGCGCCATCGACGAAATTACTTCCAATACCACTAAAAATCGTATCGTTGGCAGCTCCGCCAATAATCGTGTCATTTCCTCCGCCCGTAATCGTATAACCGATGCCCTGCGCCGGCAGTACCAGTGCGGCCTTTCCGGTGCCGCTATCGATATAGCTCAAATCGCTCGGCTGGTTCACATCTTTGACCACGACCGTCACCACCGAAACGAGATTGACCGTGTCCGTTCCTTGTAGAACCCCGGCCGTCAATGTCATCTGATTGCTACTGTGAATCGGATTGCTTGAATTGGCGGCTACGATCGGATAGGTCAGCGGTATGTCATATTGGTTAGCCCCACCATTACTGACATATTGATTCAGATTGATGGTGTAAGAACCATCCGCATTGCGAGTGGCACCCTCAATAGACCAGCTGGCAGGAATACCGCTAATGGTCAGGCTGGTGATAGCGCCCGTCCCCACAAGAGACAGGTGCAGCAGTTTAGTAAAGCTGACGCCCTTACCTGGATTAGCAAAGATCTCTTGATGCCCGGCATTCTGGCTGATTACTGCCGCCGCGGCCTGCACGCTGGCCGAGCTGCTATTACTGGCGCCAGCGCCACCATAAGGCCCATAAAACGCCCCATTGATCGTTGCAGTCGCTTCCGAAGCCAGCAATGAGACGCTCAAGGCAACATCTCCAATGACTGCTACGGTCTTATCCGGTGATTTTGGCGCGGCATGTGAAGACGGCGGTACGATTGGTACTGGCTCCGCAGACGACGTACTCAGCTTGATCATTACCGG
Source organism: Herbaspirillum rubrisubalbicans (assembly GCF_003719195.1). NCBI lineage: Bacteria > Pseudomonadati > Pseudomonadota > Betaproteobacteria > Burkholderiales > Oxalobacteraceae > Herbaspirillum > Herbaspirillum rubrisubalbicans. Next base: position 1,322,423 of record NZ_CP024996.1, on the reverse strand, counting down.
ATCGGCGGAGTGCGTGTTCTGTGCATCCCCTGCCGCCAACATCTTTTCTATTGTCTGCGTCGGTGCAGGTGACGTTACCGGACTAGCGACGGCCTGAGACGTCGCCTCGGCAGCCTCGCTCTGCTTGGCAGAAGCTTGTCCTTGTTCGCTGGCAGGAATCTGCGCCGCAGCCTCGGTCAGAGGAACGGCACCCAGCATCTGTAACATGACGCCTTTCAGACTAACTGGCGTGGCTCCCTCAAACTGCACCTGCAGGGGTGAAGTAGCATCCAGGGCATCGATTGCAGCCCCAGCCAACACAATATGCTCGCCCCCCTTGAGCGTGATCACCACGTCGACGTCATTGATCGCAAGCTGTGCAATCTGCGAAGGCGAAAACGGCAGTTTGAGCACCTGCCCAGGTGTAGAGTCCAGTACCTCAGTATGCCCGGTAACGGGCGGCACGGAGGCTGGCTGGTTGACTACCGCCTTCGGTGAAGGGATCGGCCTTTTTGCTGGTTCTGCCATACGGTTCTAGTTCATTCAGAGTTCGTTCAGACGAGGGGCTGTCAATGTGCACCAACTGCCGGCTGCTCCTTATCGGCGTGAGCCTGCCTGCGCCAGACTTCGCGCAAAAGTTCTTCCTGTCCCGCCTGGAAAGCAGCCAGCGATTGCGTCATTTTTCGCATTAATTCATTCGCATCCGCGGGCATACTCAGGGGACGCTTGATCAACTGTTCAGCCATCAGATTCGTCTGTTCGACGGTGGCCGCATTCAGATTCGCCAATTTTCCAAACTCCTGTTCTAACTTGTTGAGCATCGCCAGCACTTCGATTTTGTGATCGGCATTGATTTCCTGGACCCCCTTCAACCATGAATGATTGGCTTGTATCAGGCCCGAGGCCAGCTGCGACCACTCCTCCAATTGCTGCGAGAGTGTCGGCAGCTTTTGCGCACCCTCGGCGATACGGGCCAGAAGTCCATCGGTGGCCTCTTGACGATCGCTCAACTCGCGCACGGCATTGCGCAACAGTGCATGAGACTGGCTCAATTGTCCTTCCATCAGCACGGATTGTTGTTTCTCGACCATCACTGCCGACAGCACGCGCTCGACATTCGAACCGGTCCGCTGCACCTCCTTCACGGCAGTCTCAATGCCAGTGGCGACCTCAGGCACACTCGCCAGCAAGCTGTTTTGGCGGCGCATCTCATATATCAATTCCGCCATATGCTGACTCTGCTGCTCCATGGCCTGCCCGCTAGGCACGAGCTGTTCCACCATCCCTTCCATTGTCATCAGCATGCTGCTCATATGCAGCGAAACATCCTTGATTTGTGCGCGAGTCTCCATATCCGCCTGCTTGCTGCGAACATACAGTTCAATGGCACTCTTCTCGTAACGCAACAAGCGATCGGCGACGCCTATGAGCTGCTCTGGCGTAATATCGCTCGCGGCCAGTATCTCGACTTCACTTTCCACCGGGAGAATTTTCTCCACCAGGCGACGGGTACCATAAACAAGTTCGTGAGAAAGCGACTGCAAACCATTAACCATGGCCCCTGTCACCAGCGATCCCAGCAAACCAAATAAGGAAGCGCTGAAAGCTGTTCCCATCCCTGCCAAGGGTCCCTGAATCCCCTTGATGAGGCCAACGATGGCACCATCGGCGTCCCCTCCGCTGGAGTTGGCCACCACGGCAATAAAGCTGGCTGTCGCTCCCAACGTCTCCAACAAGCCGATAAAAGTGCCAAACAAGCCTAGCGCGATCATGAATCCGGAGAGAAACTGCGGCAACGCCATCATCTGCGCATACGAGGACTTCAACTCTTCAAATTCCTGATGCAGCGTGGCCTGATTCAAGCGACTCGTCAGTGGGCCTCGCATATCGCCGACCACCTTCAACATCCCCGCCATATAAGTCTTGTTGCGGCCGAGGACCTCAGCCGCTACGTGGGTATCATGCGTTTTCTGATACGTTCCCTCGAACCGGCTCACCGTCTTCGCCTCGCGAGAGAAGGCCCACATCCGCCAGAGACAGACCCCGGCCGATAGCAGGATCGCGCCGAGAATCGTCATATTCAGTGCAGGGTTACTTTTGACGGCCAACTCCAGGAATTCATGGAAGTGGAAGGCACCATAGCCAACAATGGCCAGCGGCACGATTTGAGAAATCCAGTATTTCGATATCTTCATGTTCTTTTCCTTGAGGCTCACACGCCAATTACTTCTTCGCAATTCATGATTCCAACGCTCACACCACATCGTGCTTTACCGGGCTTCTCGAAATGCGCTGTCGACCATCCGATATACCGGTGAGATCAGATACTCCATGACGGTTCTGGATCCCACCACCACATCAATCGTGGCGGTCATCCCAGGGATGATCGGCTTGCCCGTGCGCTGCTGTTCTTCATGCGGAATCCTCACACTGACGCGGTAATTTCGTTCCCCACGTTCGTCTGCGATCGTGTCCGCACTGACCTCTTCCACGACCCCGGTCAGACTTCCCCGTGACGCATAGTCATAGGCGCTAAAGCCAATACGCGCTTTCAAGCCGGGGCGCAGTTCGCCTCTATCGCTGGGCCTGAACTTGCCTTCAACAAGCACACTTTCAGCCGCCGGCGTCAATTCCATCAAGGGTTCGCCAGGCCGTACCACACCTCCCACCGTATTGACATAAACGTGATTGACCACGCCATCGACAGGCGAGCGGATCTCGGTACGCATCAAACGATCCGATTGCGTTCGTAGGTCCTGCTGAGTCCGCTCCAGCTCTAGTTGTGCTGCAGCCAATTCGGAGCGCGCATCTGCGCGACGTCTAGCCTGGAATTCCGTCATCCTTGCAGACGCCTCAGCCGTTGCGCCACGAAGACGGAGCAATAGCGTTTGCGTCTCTGTCAACGAACTTTTCAAACGTTGTACCCGACTTTGTGCATCAATCATCTCCAGAGTCGAGGCTGCGTTCTGCCCACGCAAGTGACTAACCACATCGAGCTGTTCCTGCGCCAGCTTCAATTCATCGCGCAAGTTCGCAGCCTTGGTCTGCGCTTCCTGAATTTCGTTGCGACGCTGCCCCAACGCTTCGTCCATGACTGCCAGCTCCCGGCTCTGTTGCATCTGCCGAGCCTCGTAGGCAGCAATTTCTGAACGTACCGCGGCCGATTTTTCGTCAGAAGAAGGTAGCGTCGCAATCGGCTTGCCGTTGGCTTCTGCCGACAAACGCGCCACCCTCGCCTGCAGATACTCCAACTTGTTCTCATCTTCCATCTTGGCTGCGCTGGCTTGCACATCACGCAAGCGCAACAGAAATTGGTTCTTTTTGACCGGCTCGCCTTCCCGTACCAAAATTTCGCTAACGATCCCGCCTTCCAAGTGCTGGATCACTTGACTGTGCGCAGCAGGAATCACACGTCCCTCACCGCGAACAACCCTTGCGATAGGGGTAAAACACGCCCACAACACCGCTGCTACAGCCAATATCAGTAACGCCAGAATCAACAGCCTTGGTGTGCGACTCACCTGTGACAATGTCACCAACTGTGTCTTGCGAGGAGCCACCTCTGACTTCAATGATGTTGTTATTACAGTCTTCATGGGGTGACCGCCTTGGCGTCTGTGCGACTCTTCCCTTCCACCGCTCGAATCAGTACGCGCGCCTGCGCACCCGGCTCAGCGCGTACGGCAATCTCAATATCGATATCCGCCGATGTCCATCCCGACTGCAATAGAAGATTGCGTACGCCCAGAGCACGGTAATACGCCAGGCGGCGAGAGTCTGAATATCCCTCACTTTGCGACGCCTCTGCGGTGAGCACCAGATGCGGCAACGGCTTCTTAGTGCTCAGATCTGCCATCAATTCCCTTAGCTTCTTATCGCTGCCCTCATCTAGCTTGACCTCTCGCCCGGTATAACTCACGGTCCATAGAGCCCCCGCTCCTTCCACAGCTGGGGGATTATTGCCAGATTGCTTTGCGTCACCAAGGTATGCGCCCTTCGAATTGAGACTCTCAGGATGATTCAGCACACTTTGTGCCGAAGTGCTCCCCGAGCGCGGTGCTGCTGGCTTGCTTTGCGCACTTGCCAATGCTGCATTTAAGCTCTGGACTTTCGCCTCGAGTTCCTTAATGCGCTGCTGCGAATCCTGATTACTGGCCTCCTCTTGTTTAGACTTAACCGATTGGGCTGCCTCCGTCTTCACACCTTGATGTAATTTGTAATGAAACATCATGATCATGAACACCATCATCATGAAAATCATGGCCATTACCATATTGGAGAGCGCATCCACAAATCCCGGCCAGAAGTTCATCTGTCCACCACCACCACTTTCCATTGCTTACTCCTTATTCCTACCGCAGTGCAAATTACGAACCCATCCTGGCAAAATCTAGGGTGGTCATATCTCCTGTATCTTTCAATATCTGAAATACGGCGCGCCGCTCCGACACAAACAACTTGATCAAGCTCACACGGCTTGCGTAGAGCTTTTCGTAGGCCGTCAATACATCCAACAGGGATCGATTGGCCGAAGCAAATTGGGCATCGAAGGCATCGGCGACGGATAAATTGGCCTGCACTTCTTCTCGTGCAATGCTTGCCTGCCGGTGAATCGCCGCCAAATTCAAATAATTGGTTTGTAGCCGTTCCCGGGTCTTGCGTATCGTGTCTTCATATTGCTCCCGTAACTGCACTTGTTGCTGCGCCTGAGCCTGACTGACCGCATATTCGCTACCACCATTGAATAGATTCATCCGCATCGTCAGCATGATGCGTGCATCGCGGGTACTTCCTGGGGTTCCGCTGGCATTGGTAGAACGATAGTCACCAAGCTGCAATTCGAACTTGGGTAATACCCCGGCCTGCGTGCTTTTGCGATCAAAGGAAGCTGCCTCCATTTGCTGCCGCAAAGCCGATAGCGAAGGACTGCTATTCAATACGCGTTCCATCGCTTGCTCCGGATTGGATGGCATCTCACGAAAACTCTCTTGTGTCACGACCACCTGTCCGGGCAGCAAGCCGGTCAAGCGAGCAAAGGTCATTTGCGCGTGAGACAACTGACTACGTGCATCCAATAAATCACGGTTAGCATTGAGTGACGCAGCACGAACCCGTTCGCGGTCCGCAACGGTGGCACCGCCACCTGCCGCACGTCGCGTCATGTAATTGAGCAGATTGCCGGTACGAGAGAACTGCTCCTTTGCCAGAACAACCAACAATTGATACTGCACCAGGTCGTAGTAAGCACTGGAGACATCAAAGGCCACATTCGCACGGGTCTGGGACAGTTTTGAGTGCTCCGCATCAGCCAAGCGATCATCCCGCTTCCACGCGGCTACAGCCTGTAAATCCACGACAGGCTGACGCAACACCATCGACTGGTCGGTCCGGGTGTGGTAGGGCAAAACCACCGGCGTCACATTCCCAGCGTCCCCGGACGCGGAGGAGTGTTCACGACCACGTGAATACTCCACATCCAGCTTAGGCCCCAACTTCCCAAGTGAACTTCTAGCGATCCAACGGTTAGCCTTAGCCAGTGCAGCTTGCGCCCCCACTTCAGGGCTTCCTTGATAAGTACTGTCAATCGCCTCAGCGAGCGTAATACTTGGGATCGGATCTACAGGTGCCGGAATGGCACCATCCTCCGGTGCTTCCAACGGCATGGTCACAGGAATATCCACCGTTCCACGTTCCAACAGTTCGCCCAGGATTAGCTGCGCAGGCGTGGTCGCTTGGACCAGATTCCCGCTCTCAGCCACCACCTTGGCTGCACTCTTCGCGACGACCTTCATATCCAGCCCCCAAACCGTAGGAACTTGTGTCGTTGCCACGATGACCAAGCCGATCCATACCACTCTAGCCAGACGCATCCAATGCCCCATCCCGCTTTCATTCTGATCGCCAACTTTTCTATTGGCTTTAGAAAAGCCTGTAAAATTTCCAAAAATCATCGCAGCTTCCCTTGGACAAAGTAGCTCAGCAAGAGATCATGGTTCTCGTCAATCCAGGCTGCGGTATCGCGCACCGTCGTCACAACATCGCGTTGTGGGATCCAACCGACATGCTCGGTCAGACAGGAATTGTCTGTAACGAAAAAGGGAATGTCGGCATCACGTGTGGTCGGATCGCATCCCATCTCGATCCGATTGCCAGTCACCTGCTCACACAACTGGGTTAACTCGAGTAGTGATACGTTGGCCGTTCTCCCGCCTCCCACGCAGTAAGTCAACCGACCGTTCCAGTTCGATTGACTCAACAGCAAATGGATAAGGTCACACAGGTCATCCACGTGCAATACATCCCGCACCTGCTTACCGCTCCCATTGAAACCGCAGTACGCCAGGGAATAGCCAAACACATGTGCTGCCACCCAAAGCGCAAGAAATCCCTGATCCACCTTACCCATTTGCCAAGGTCCGGCGATCACACCGCAGCGAAGAATTTGGCTGCGCACCCCGTACATCGCTGCATACTCCTGCACCAACAGCTCCGAGGCTAGTTTGGTAGCGCCGTACATAGAACGCGCGCCTTCCAGTGGAAAATGGTGGTCAATACCTTGCCAGCTCAGGCCACGCGCAGAAACATCCTGTGGCAATTCAAATCGGCTCTCCAGTTCATTGAGCGGCAATGCACGCAATGCAGCCACTGGATTGACACGGCTGGTCGACAACAGCAGAAATGCTGCATCACATCGCCGTGCCCATTCTAGGCAATGGACGGTACCGAGCAGATTGGTATCAATCAGATAACGAGGATCACCACCATAACCGTAGTGCACCGACGGCTCTGCGGAGGCGTCAACGATCAAATCGACCTTCCCAGTCGCTTCAATGTCCGCCATGACGCGTACATCACCATGCACATAAGCCACCCCAGCGCTACGTAGGCGTTGCACATTGAACAGGCCACCCTCGCGCCGGCCGTTGTCCAGCACAACCACCTTATGACCACTTTTAATCAGTGACAACGCCACTGATGAACCGACGAAACCTGCGCCGCCTGTGACAAGCACCTTCATCCTCTGCTCCTGTCACTGAAGATGCTGATCATCCGACGCAACTTGGATGCGCCATCGGACTCACGGATATAGGTAGGATCAATGGTCGCGCCATCGTAGTTACGAATCTCGCCGCCACTGGCCAGCGTGTGCAACGGCGTTCCCTCGATTTCAGCGCAGCCTGAATGCTGAACGCTGTCAAAGGGAATAGAGGCGATGTAGCGACGCGTGTCATCCATCTGCTCGCGCGTTTCCCCGGGCAGACCAAACGTGAAAGTCCCGTGCAGGGTCATCCCTGTCCGCTTAATTTCCATTGCAGCCTGGCGGGCCTTCTCCAAATCGAGGCGCTTGTTAACGATGTGATCCACCACATACTGGTTACCGCTCTCAAAGCCCAGTTTTACGCCAAAGCATCCGCTGTCCTTCATCTCACGCCACAGCTCCATTGACGAACTGTCCGCGCGACACATGGCAGACCAAGGCACCCCAATACGACGCATGACTTCACACATCTCGCGTACATGTTTATCGCCGAGATTGAAGGTATCGTCATCGAAATAAAGCGTCTTGAAACCATAGCGCGCCACCAGCTCACGCAGAAAATCTTCCATATAGTCTGCGCTGTAGTGGCGCACCACCCGCTTTCCACTACCATCTGGGTCATTGCCGGTCATCGTGGCTGGCCATACACAGAAAATGCATTTAAAGGGGCAACCGCGACTAGACCAGACGTGCCCCTGTGGCGGCACACAGCCAATCGGATTGCCATCCCAATAGCGATGGGCATGTAAGGCATCAAAATAGGGATGCGGTGAAGCATTCATCTCTGCCACAGTCAACAGATCATGGCCGATTAATCCCTGCTCGCCCTGCACTACCCGCACCGATCCTTTTTCATACTCTCCTTGAATCACTGCATGCAACGGTGCCTCATTGAAAAGCTGCTCGCCCAGCGACGAGATCGGACCACAGACAACAATGCGGGTGCCAGGATAACGATGTGCGATCGTCTGGATCAAAGAGCGATCATGGTTCCAGCTCGGCGTGGCCGACTCGATAAAAATATAGTCGTAGCGAGTGCTGTCTAGAAAACGAAGGTAAGCGTCATAGGACTCGCGCAGCGCGATACTGTCCCTGAAAGTCACGTCAGCGCTTGTCTTAGCCGCCAACCACGTGCTCGCATAGCCCATAAAAAATGGATACGGCAGATAGGAGCCGAACTCAAAGTGATCCGGCGCAAAGGGAACTGCCATCGTGAACGGCCAACGGGATCCTGCACGCACACCTGCGGCGTGATATAAACGGCCATCGGCAAACTGTGGAGCCTGGTCCGGCCACCACGGAGGATTGGTAAATAAAACTTTCATCGTTGCTCCCATTGAATCTGCTGTCGCTCTTCATCAAACCGTTCGTGCATGCCGAGCAGAGTGCGTACCAGATGACCGGGGCCATATTCTTGCGCCCACAGTTTGCTGGCACGCTTGGCCATCTCAGCCAGTTCATCCATACGGTCCACTGCCGCAATGACCGCATCCGCGATTGAGCTCGCCTCGAATTGACCGAAGGAGGTTGCACACGAAAAGCGTTCCAGCGTATGCGACAAGGTCGTACCGGCCGGCACGACCGCAGGTATCGCATTCGCTAAGGCCTCGATGGCAATAGCCGAATAAGAGGTCTGATAAACACCGGGGAAATAGGGGCAAAGCATGAGATCGGACCGTCCCAACAACGCATTCCAACGTGCGGGGGTGCCAGGTTGCTCATCCAACTCGATACGAGAATCCTGCAAGGCCATCTCGCGCATTCGCGCCTGCACTTGCGGCATTGCTTCTGGCACCGCGTTATGAACAAGGAACTTCACGCGCTGCGGTCTTGCATCAAGAACGCGCTGAATCACCTCGGGAACGAACTCGTAGCCTTTAGCGGGGCGCTGCTCCCCAAGAATTCCAATGGTCACCACCGGCAAACCGGTCCGACGGCGGCAATCCGTAGTTGCTTGACGGGGCGCAGAGGCATCATTGACATCCAGACCCAGTAAGGCGCTGTAGCTTTTTGCGACCCACTCATCGAATACCAAGAGATGCAGACGGCGAGGCGCTGCATCACGTAAAGCATCTGCCGCTATACGGTAGAACAACGGACGTATGTCGTGTCGAAGGTCTGGCAGCATCCAGTCCGGCGTCATGGGAGCAGACTGTTGCAGTCCGCTGTCGGACCCAAACTCAGCCACAATAGTGGGCATGAGCCTTACATCCATCGTCCCAATCCAAAGCGCCAAAGCCATCAGCTGAGCCGGTCTCACTGAATTGAAATAGACGAGATCCCCACGCTTGATAAATGGGCTCAGTGCACGCAGGTCCTCAAACGTATGGCGCCATCCCAGGCGAAAAGCATCCAGCCTCCCCCAAACTGTCTCATTAGCAACTTCGTTATAGGTATGCCAGCGAAAATAGGGCGTGGCATTGAGCTCATCTTTCAGGCTCGCCTCCATGCCGACATGGCCATACACCTCCACGGTCATTCCACGCTTTTTGATCTGCTCGATGATCAAACGGCAAGAATTAGCATGGTGACCAATCTCCGTGGCTAACCCGGAGTCTAAGTAGAAAAAGGTCATCCCCGTTTCTCCAGGCGCTGCTGCATCATGTCGATGTTCTCAGCCATAATGTCTTCCAGCGTGTAGCGTCGATTCCACTCAGGGAAATGGACACTGAAGCGCCGTGTGTCGCTAATCCACCAGATATGATCACCACTCCGGTGTTGCGCGTCATAACGCACCGTCATCGGCTTACCCGTCAATTTCTCGCAGAGATTGATGGCTTCAATGACTGAGCAATTCGATTGACGCCCTCCTCCCATGTTGTACACCTCTCCACTACGAGGAGCTTGGAAGAAATGCCAAAATGCGCTAACCAGGTCGTTGGCATGAATGTTGTCGCGCACCTGCTTACCCTCATAGCCGAAAATCGTGTAAGGCGTACCCTGGACCGCGCAGCGGCAAAGGTAAGAAAGGAAGCCATGTAGTTGTGCGCCGGTATGTGCCGGCCCCGTCAGGCATCCGCCCCGAAAACACGCCGTTTTCATTTCAAAATAGCGACCATATTCCTGCACTAGCAGATCGGCCGAACATTTTGATACCCCGAAGAGACTGTGCCGACTGGTATCGATACTCATCGACTCGTCAATGCCGTGCACGTACCAAGGGTGGTCTGCGGTCAGCTCCCAGCGCGTTTCCTGTTCCTCTAAAGGCAAGACATTGGGCGTGTCTCCGTAGACCTTGTTGGTGCTGCAGAAGATGAAAACGGCATCACGGCAGTAGTTCCGTGTCATCTCCAGCAAGTTCAGCGTACCCGTGGCGTTGACGGAGAAATCTGTGAAGGGATCGCCAGCAGCCCAGTCGTGTGAAGGTTGGGCTGCCGTGTGCACTACAAGTGAAATTGTCTTGCCGTAACGACGAAACACATCACGCAGCCCCTCGGCATTACGAATATCGAGAGAGTGATGAACATAGCTTTGAACGTCCTTTTGCAGCGCCGCCAAGTTGTCACGAATGGACGCCTGCGGGCCGAAGAAAGCAGCCCGCATGTCGTTATCGATTCCTACCACTTGAAAGCCCTTTTCGCTCAAAACACGGACCGTCTCTGACCCAATCAGACCGGCAGAACCAGTCACAATAGCAACGCTCATTTCGCCCTCCTTACCCGTTGACCGCACGCCCAATACGCAGCAGCTCACTCTCAAAATATTCAATGGTCTTAACCAACCCCGATTCCAGATCAATCTGGGGCGACCAGTTCAGCAACTTCTTGGCCACCGTTATATCTGGTCTGCGCTGGCGTGGATCGTCCTCTGGAAGTCGTTGATGGATAATCTGGCTGCGTGATCCGGTCATCGCGATAATCTTCTCCGCCAACATCTGCATTGGAATTTCCTCGGGGTTGCCTAGATTGATCGGCCCACTCATCACATCCGATGTCTGCAAGAATTTGACGATGGCATCGATCAGATCACTGACGAAGCAGAAACTACGTGTCTGCATTCCATCCCCGTAGACAGTGATCGGCTCCCCCAGTAAAGCTTGGACGATAAAATTGCTAATGACACGTCCGTCATCAATGCGCATCCGTGGTCCGTAAGTATTAAAGATGCGCGCGACCTTGATGGGAACGCGATACTGGCGGTGATAATCGAAGAACAGCGTCTCCGCACAGCGCTTGCCTTCGTCATAACAACTACGAACCCCGATCGGGTTGACGTTCCCCCAATACCACTCCGGCTGCGGCGTAATTTCAGGATCACCATAGACTTCACTTGTACTCGCCTGGAAGACCTTCGCGTTGATGCGCTTGGCCAGCTTCAACATGTTGGCCGCACCCTCCAGATTAGTCTTCAGCGTCTGAACTGGATCACTTTGATAATGGACTGGAGATGCCGGCGAGGCCAAATTGCAAATTAGGTCAACGTCCACGTCCAGAGGTAATGTAACGTCATAGGGAATGAGTTCAAAACGTTCATGACTCAACAGGTGCTCGACATTACGCTCACTCCCTGTATAAAAATTATCCAGACACAACACCGTATTACCTGCCGCCAGCAGTGCTTCGCACAGATGCGAACCAAGAAATCCTGCGCCACCCGTCACTAGAACTCGCTTATCCATTTCGGCGCCTCATCAATTTTTGAAAAACAGATCCCTAATCCTCCTCGTTACCGAGGAGGGTTTTACTGTGTCTTCAGTTATGTTTGACTATTGACGAACGCCAGAGCCGACGACGCGCAACAGCTTCTTACGATCAGGATTTTGGTGATCCGTGTCAGTGACTGAATCCTCGATCAAGGATGTTTTCTTTAATCCAACATCTGCCCCCTTTGAGACGCCTTCATCAACGACAACGATGGGATTCGTGACCTGCGTGCTCCACCACTTGCGCCCTCCTACGCTTACTGTTCCCAAGCCAGGGTTGACGTTGTAGTTGCCAACGCTGGTTCCACCTTCAGCATTTCCGCTGTTTGGCAGCGTGGGCGGCGGCAGGATCTGCGCTACCGCGGTCATTTGGCTGCCTTGGGCCAACGTGAAGTTCGTGGTATCCAACAGCAGTGTGTTGAGATTAACGTTTTGATTTCCCACCGCAGGACTAGCGAACGTCCCATTGACGGTATAGCCTGAAAATGGCATCACGGACGCCAATGCGCCATTAGCAGCACTGGCATCGCCCATCAGTACCGTCCCCGTACCCTGGCTGCTCAGAACAGCATTAGTTGTGCTGTCATAGATTTTATTGCTCGCGGTGACACCGGAGACAGTCACACTGGCCTTAGCGATGGTGGCACTGGTCGTGTTCTGGCTTGCTGATGCCAAGGTGTAGTTAGTCGTATCACCCAACACTGTGTTCAGATTCACCGTCTGCGTACCCGCAGAACCATTGGCAAATGCTCCCGTGACGGTGTAGTTGCTGTAGGCCGATGCCGCCGCCAGGCTACCATTGGCGGCCGACGCATTACCCAACTGCACAGTACCACTGCCATTGCTGCTCAAGCTGGCATTGGTCGTGGTGTCGTAGACCTTGTTGTTGGCCGTCACTCCGCTCACCGTCACATTAGCCTTAGCAATGTTCGCCGTGGTCGTGTTCTGCGCACTCACCAACGAGAAGTTCGTCGTGTCGGTCAACGCCGTATTCAGATTCACTGTCTGATTACCCGCCGCAGTATTAGCAAACACACCGGTTACGGTCGTCACATTCATGGACGTGTTATTGACCGTACTACCATTGGCCGCACTCGAATTACCCAACGCCACCGTCACCAACTTACCGCTCACGCTGGCATTGGTCGTCGTGTCATACACCTTGTCCGACACCGTGACATTACTAACAGTGACATTTGCCTTGGCAATGTTCGCAGTGGTATTGATCTGCGTCCCACCCGATAAGCTATAGTTGGTCGTATCAGCCAACGCCACGGTCAGATTCACCGACTTGTTCGACCCGGCACTTGCCGTCACAAATCCGCCTGTGACATTAACGTTCGTGAAGTTAGAGGCACTAGCCAGGCTACCATCGGCTGCCGACGAATTACCCAGCTGCACCGTCGCCGATCCAGCTCCCAACGCCGCATTGGTCGTGCCATCGTAGACTTTATCCGACACAGAAATGACACCCATCGTCACATTGGCCTTGGCGATGTTGGCCGTGGTCGTGTTCTGCGCACTGACCAGGGTGTAGTTCGTCGTGTCGCTCAGCGTCGCATTCAGATTCACGGTCTGGTTACCGGCCGATGCATTGGCAAAGGTCCCGGTCACGGTCGTCACATTCATGGTCGTGTTATTGACCGTGCTGCCATTGGCCGCACTCGAATTGCCCAAAGCCACCGTGACCGTCTTCCCACTGATGCTGGCATTGGTCGTCGTGTCGTACACCTTGTTATTGGCCGTCACATTACTGACCGTGACATTAGCCCGGGCGATGTTCGCCGTGGTCGTGTTCGGCGCGCTGATCAAGGTGTAGTTGGTGGTGTCGTTCACCACCGTATTCAGATTCACCGTCTGCGTACCTGCAGATCCATTGGCAAATGCTCCCGTGACGGTGTAGTTGCTGTAGGCCGATGCCGCCGCCAGGCTACCATTGGCGGCCGACGCATTACCCAACTGCACCGTGCCACTGCCATTGCTGCTCAAGCTGGCATTGGTCGTCGTGTCGTACACCTTGTTGTTGGCAGTCACCCCGCTCACCGTCACATTAGCCTTGGCAATGTTCGCCGTGGTCGTGTTCTGCGCACTCACCAACGAGAAGTTCGTCGTGTCGGTCAACGCCGTATTCAGATTCACGGTCTGGTTACCGGCCGATGCATTGGCAAAGGTCCCGGTCACGGTCGTCACGTTCATGCTGGTGTTGTTGACCGTGCTGCCATTGGCTGCACTCGAATTACCCAACGCCACCGTCACCAGCTTACCGCTCACGCTGGCATTGGTCGTCGTGTCATACACCTTGTCCGACACCGTGACATTACTAACAGTGACATTTGCCTTGGCAATGTTCGCAGTGGTATTGATCTGCGTCCCACCCGATAAGCTATAGTTGGTCGTATCAGCCAACGCCACGGTCAGATTCACCGACTTGTTCGACCCGGCACTTGCCGTCACAAATCCGCCTGTGACATTAACGTTCGTGAAGTTAGAGGCACTAGCCAGGCTACCATCGGCTGCCGACGAATTACCCAGCTGCACCGTCGCCGATCCAGCTCCCAACGCCGCATTGGTCGTGCCATCGTAGACTTTATCCGACACAGAAATGACACCCATCGTCACATTGGCCTTGGCGATGTTGGCCGTGGTCGTGTTCTGCGCACTGACCAGGGTGTAGTTCGTCGTGTCGCTCAGCGTCGCATTCAGATTCACGGTCTGGTTACCGGCCGATGCATTGGCAAAGGTCCCGGTCACGGTCGTCACATTCATGGTCGTGTTATTGACCGTGCTGCCATTGGCCGCACTCGAATTGCCCAAAGCCACCGTGACCGTCTTCCCACTGATGCTGGCATTGGTCGTCGTGTCGTACACCTTGTTATTGGCCGTCACATTACTGACCGTGACATTAGCCCGGGCGATGTTCGCCGTGGTCGTGTTCGGCGCGCTGATCAAGGTGTAGTTGGTGGTGTCGTTCACCACCGTATTCAGATTCACCGTCTGCGTACCTGCAGATCCATTGGCAAATGCTCCCGTGACGGTGTAGTTGCTGTAGGCCGATGCCGCCGCCAGGCTACCATTGGCGGCCGACGCATTACCCAACTGCACCGTGCCACTGCCATTGCTGCTCAAGCTGGCATTAGTCGTGGTGTCGTAGACCTTGTTGTTGGCAGTCACCCCGCTCACCGTCACATTAGCCTTGGCAATGTTCGCCGTGGTCGTGTTCTGCGCACTCACCAACGAGAAGTTCGTCGTGTCGGTCAACGCCGTATTCAGATTGACCGTCTGATTACCCGCCGCAGCATTGGCAAACACAGCGGTTACGGTCGTCACATTCATGGACGTGTTATTGACCGTACTGCCATTGGCTACACTCGAATTACCCAATGCCACCGTGACCGTCTTGCCATTGATGTTGGCATTCGTGGTCGTGTCATACACCTTGTCTGACACAGTGACATTACTCACAGTGACATTCGCCTTGGCAATGTTCGCAGTGGTATTGATCTGCGTCCCACCCGATAAGCTATAGTTGGTCGTATCAGCCAACGCCACGGTCAGATTCACCGACTTGTTCGACCCGGCACTTGCCGTCACAAATCCGCCTGTGACATTGACGTTCGTGAAGTTCGACGCACTAGCCAGGCTACCATCGGCTGCCGACGAATTACCCAGCTGCACCGTCGCCGATCCAGCTCCCAACGCCGCATTGGTCGTGCCATCGTAGACTTTATCCGACACAGAAATGACACCCATCGTCACATTGGCCTTGGCGATGTTGGCCGTGGTCGTGTTCTGCGCACTGACCAGGGTGTAGTTCGTCGTGTCGCTCAGCGTCGCATTCAGATTCACAGTCTGGTTACCGGCCGATGCATTGGCAAAGGTCCCGGTCACGGTCGTCACATTCATGGTCGTGTTATTGACCGTGCTGCCATTGGCCGCACTCGAATTGCCCAAAGCCACCGTGACCGTCTTCCCACTGATGCTGGCATTGGTCGTCGTGTCGTACACCTTGTTATTGGCCGTCACATTACTGACCGTGACATTAGCCTTGGTAATAGCCGCAGTGGTGGTATTTTGGCTACCAGATGCAATGCTGTAGTTGGTTGTATCGGTCAGAACCGTATTCAGGTTCACCGTCTGATTACCTGCCGAGGCATTAGCAAACGCACCGGTGACCGTCGCAGCGTTGATGCTGGTGTTGTTGACTGTGCTACCGTTGGCGGCAGCCGAATCACCCAAGGCCACCGTCACCACCTTGCTGGTCACATTGGCATTAGCGGTGCTGTCATACACCTTGCTCGATACCGTCACGTTGCTCACCGTCACATTGGCCTTGGCAATCGATGCCGCAGTCGTATTCTGGCTACTCGATGCAATACTATAGTTGGTCGTGTCACTCAATACTGTATTCAGGTTTACTGTCTGGTTACCCGCCGAGGCATTGGCAAAGTTTGCAGTGACCGTATAGTTGCTGAAACTCGTTGACGCAGCCAAGCTGCCATTGGCCGCCGATATATTGCCCAGCGAAACAGTCGCGGTGCCGACATTGCTCACGCTGGCATTGGTGGTCATGTCGTAGACCTTGTTGCTAGCCGTCACACCCGACACGGTGACATTCGCCTTAGCGATATTTGCGGTCAAGGATGAAGACAAATTCGTATTCGTCACATAGCCCGCGACGGTAACACCAGCTGCCCCGCTGACAACAGCAACGTTCGAAGCACTGACCGTCACCGCCTTGTTAGTTCCGGCAGCAGCATCCGAAAAAACACCGAAAATACCATTGGAGACGCTGTCACCATCAATAGCACCACTTACAGTACCGGTAACTCTCGCAACGTTAGTCGTATCGTAGACCTTGCTCAACACTGTAGCGTTGGAGATACTTAACGTAGGAGTAACGCGATAGAACAAATTCAACGCACTGTTTGCATTGACCGTCGCAGATCCACTCGTGAAGTTGGTGGCATAGATTTTATTCTGACTGGTCGTACCATTGGCAACCAAACTGGCCAAGCTACTGCTATTGGCGTTGCCTGAGTAGATGGTCACCGTCTTGCCCGTACCTACTGCAACGCTTTGCGCCGCGCCCTTGATCACATCCCCGCCCGTCACATTACCATTGGCCACGGAGATATTAGCCACCGCGCTGAGCGTTCCCGCAGCCAATGTCACGTTGCCGCCGGTTGTGGAGATGTTGCCGTTCAGGGTCAGGTTTCCGTTCGGCGTTCTGGCCAGTACATCTGCCACCGCCGTTACCGCGCCCAGCAACATGCCGGCACCCACCGTTGAGGTCCCGCTGATATTCACACTCGAATTCGAGGTAAAGGCCGACGACAAGCCCGTGCCGTTGACCGACATGCCCGCCACGCTCACCGAGCCGTTGGCGGAGGTGCTGACATTGACTGTCCCACCCGAAAATCCAGTGCCGTTAGTAGAAATGCCAGTTGCGACGATCGAACCGTTATTCCAGGCACCAAGTGAACCACTGCCGCGCAGGAAACCTGTGCCGTCCACCGAACTCCCGTTCAGCAGCCACGCGCCCGATCCTTTGTTGACAATGTTGACTTCGTTCGAGAAGTCGATGCCCGCGCCCGTCGTGGAGGTACCCGAAAGGTTGAACGTACTGTTCGCCGTCACATTAACGCCATACCAGCTGTTGTTCCAACTCCCCCAGTACACCCCGGTACCGGAAGTGCTGGTACCACCAAGCGTCACCTTTCCGGTCACGGAATATTGAAAGCCCACATAACTGCCCGGGCCATAGCCCAGCGTCGTACCGTTGCCGCTGACCGAAACACCGGTGATAGTTAGCGTACCGTTGCCGCTATTGCTGAGCAACTGAGGATCATCATTGCCACGTCCCAGCGACGTGCCAGTGCCATTGGTTGATCTACCGGCAATAGTCAGATTGCCCGGTCCGCCATTGGCGATCAGATGGGCCGTCAGCACAACACCCGTGCTATTGGTCGACGTGCCGTTCAGGATCACATTGGCATTGGCCGAAGTGACGATCCCGCCTTCATAACCGTTATAGTAGGAATTCCAGTTTAATCCGGTGCCATTGATCGACTGGCCGTTGAAGCGGGCATTGCCCGACACGGTGAACCCATGTCCGCCAGCGCCAAATTGCAAGCCAGTGACGTTCGTGGCCATGCCATTGACCGTCATCGCACCGCCACCGGTCGTGCCAAGCGACATCCACCCGTTGAAGTTGCCACCGATCCAGGTCCCGGCATACCCCCCACTGGCCGCGTTCGACGTACCCGCGATGGTCAGATTTCCCGTACCCGTATTCACCGCATTCATCGTGTTGAAAACAAAACCGGAGGCATTGGCCGACACGCCTGTCATTGTCAACGTGGCGTTAGACGTGACGTTGATTCCGCCGTTGTATCCGTTAGTGTAGGAGCCCCAGCTCAGCCCCGTTCCGTTCGCTGACACTCCGCTGGCGGCCATATTTCCTGCCACAGTGAATGAATGTCCACTAGCGCTATCGCCAAATTGCAGGCCAGTGACGTTGGTGGCTGTGCCATTAACAGTCATCGTTCCGCCACCGGTCGCACCTAAGGTCATCCCTCCGTTGAAGCTACCACCGATCCAGGTCCCGGCATACCCCCCACTGGCCGCGTTCGACGTACCCGCGATGGTCAGGTTTCCCGTACCCGTATTCACGGCATTCACCGTGTTGAAAGCAAAACCGGAGGCATTGGACGACACGCCTGTCATTGTCAACGTGGCGTTAGACGTGACGTTGATTCCGCCGTTGTATCCGTTACTGTAGGAGCCCCAGCTCAGCCCCGTTCCGTTCGCTGACACTCCGCTGGCGGCCATATTTCCTGCCACAGTGAATGAATGTCCACTAGCGCTATCGCCAAATTGCAGGCCAGTGACGTTGGTGGCTGTGCCATTAACAGTCATCGTTCCGCCACCGGTCGCACCTAAGGTCATCCCTCCGTTGAAGCTACCACCGATCCAGGTCCCGGCATACCCCCCACTGGCCGCGTTCGACGTACCCGCGATGGTCAGGTTTCCCGTACCCGTATTCACGGCATTCACCGTGTTGAAAGCAAAACCGGAGGCATTGGACGACACGCCTGTCATTGTCAACGTGGCGTTAGACGTGACGTTGATTCCGCCGTTGTATCCGTTACTGTAGGAGCCCCAGCTCAGCCCCGTTCCGTTCGCTGACACTCCGCTGGCGGCCATATTTCCTGCCACAGTGAATGAATGTCCACTAGCGCTATCGCCAAATTGCAGGCCAGTGACGTTGGTGGCTGTGCCATTAACAGTCATCGTTCCGCCACCGGTCGCACCTAAGGTCATCCCTCCGTTGAAGCTACCACCGATCCAGGTCCCGGCATACCCCCCACTGGCCGCGTTCGACGTACCCGCGATGGTCAGGTTTCCCGTACCCGTATTCACGGCATTCACCGTGTTGAAAGCAAAACCGGAGGCATTGGACGACACGCCTGTCATTGTCAACGTGGCGTTAGACGTGACGTTGATTCCGCCGTTGTATCCGTTACTGTAGGAGCCCCAGCTCAGCCCCGTTCCGTTCGCTGACACTCCGCTGGCGGCCATATTTCCTGCCACAGTGAATGAATGTCCACTAGCGCTATCGCCAAATTGCAGGCCAGTGACGTTGGTGGCTGTGCCATTAACAGTCATCGTTCCGCCACCGGTCGCACCTAAGGTCATCCCTCCGTTGAAGCTACCACCGATCCAGGTCCCGGCATACCCCCCACTGGCCGCGTTCGACGTACCCGCGATGGTCAGGTTTCCCGTACCCGTATTCACGGCATTCACCGTGTTGAAAGCAAAACCGGAGGCATTGGACGACACGCCTGTCATTGTCAACGTGGCGTTAGACGTGACGTTGATTCCGCCGTTGTATCCGTTACTGTAGGAGCCCCAGCTCAGCCCCGTTCCGTTCGCTGACACTCCGTTGACGGCGACATTGCCATTCACCGTAAACGAATGCCCGCCCCCCGTGTCGCCGAACAGCACACCGGTGCCGTTGCCCGTCGCGATTCCGTTCAACACCATCGCACCTGCACCCGTGACGCCCAACGTCTGACCGTCGTTAAAGACGCCAAAATACAGGCCCTGGCCTGACTGGGTATTACCCTGAATCGTGACATTACCCGCTCCGGTCGATGTCGGGCCACTCCTGCTACCGAAGTAAATCCCAGCGCCGCTCGTAGACGTGCCGGTAACGTTCAGTGTCGTACCGTTCGCCGCGTTAAAACCCGACGGGTAGCTATTGCCGTTGTTGATGAACTGAAGACCGGAACCGGACGTGCTGACGCCGTTGAACGAGACGTTGCCGTTCGTATCGAAGCGGCTGTTACCCCAGTTGACCCCAAGCAGGATGCCAGTGCCGCTCGTCGATGTGCCGTTAATTGTCAGCGCGCCCGTGCCAGTCTGGATAAGCGTCACGACACCGTTACCAGCTGCGGAATACAGCCCCGTGCCATTGCTCGCAATGCCTTGGACTGTGAGAGTGCCGTTCACGGTGGTTGAGTATATGTTCACGCCGGTGCCGTTCATCACCGTACCCGTCACCGTGCCAGTGCCCGCGCCTAGATTAAACGTCACCCCGCTCATCGTCACACCGGCGCTAGTGGCATTCACGCTACCGCCACTGATGCTCAAATTACCGCCATTAGTATTAAATACATTATTTGTCAGCGATACCGCACCCTCTCCTCCCGATTGCGCCGCGGCCATCGTGATACCGAGCGCGTTCATCGTGGATGTGATACCGACCCCACTATTAAGCGCGATAGTCTGATTAGCTACCAGCGTCAGATTTGCATTACCACCGCTGGTCTTGGCAATGTTGGCCGCCACCGTGATGTTTCCGCCCGCCGCGCCGGAAGAATTCGTCGTGATGATGACGTTCGCGCCATTGTTGAGCGCAGTCTCGATCGATGCATTGTTCACCACCGAGCTGCTACCCGAGCCCGACCAGACATTGCTACTGTTCGTCGCCGTGCTGCTGCCTGTGTTGATAGTGATGTCCGTTGGATCAATCAACCATTGACCTGCCTTGCCCGCGCTCTTGCCGTGGACCTGCCCCTGCATGCTGAGCTGCTTGCCCGAGGTCTCCACAAAGCCGCCATCGCCCTGGCCACTTCCGATATAAATCTGCGCACCACTGCCAATCACCGTCTGATTCGCAAAGCCGATATTTGCAGCGCTCGTTGCCTTGTGCAAGCTGTCACCACCGATGACGACTGCACCGCCACTCGCTACGCCACTGGCATCAATACTTGCATTGCCATACACCGCAACGCGATCTCCTCCCAATACAACAGTGCCGCCCTTCTGACCAGCACCTTGTCCGGACACGTTGATCGCGCCATTGCTCAAGGTATCACCGCCCTGGCCCAGCAATACCACTGTCCCGCCGGAGGTCGTGCCATAACCTTGAGCGCGAATCACGCCTTCGTTGTTCACCACCGTGCTCAACAATGTATTCTTACCCGACGCCGTCAGATACACCTTGCCGCCATCGGCCAGGATGAGCCCCTTGTTATCGACTAAGGCTTGGATCGCGGCAGCGTCCACATTCACACTCAACAATGCACCATTGTCCAGCTGCAGACTCACCTTGTCGCCGGCGGTCAGTGCAACATAACCGCCCTTGGCTTCAATCGTGCCGGTGTTGGTCACCTGTTGCCCCGTCAGCACCACAAAGCCACCGTCGGCTGCTTTGATGTTGCCCTGGTTCACAATAGACGCACCACTTTGCCCGCTCAAGGCGATGCTGCCATTGGCGATCGTCACATTAGTCGCCGTCGAGGCCAGCAATGCGCCTACGTTGACCTGTGACGTAGCCCCAAAGACGATGCCGTTGGGGTTGATCAAATACACCCGACCATTGGCATTGAGGTTGCCGTAGATCTGTGTGGCTTCGTTGCCAATCACACGGTTGACCGCTACCGCCTGGCTGCCAGGTTGCACGAAGTTGACCGTATTGCCGGCACCGATATTGAAACTGTTCCAGTTCAGCCCCAGCATTTGCGAGGACTGCTGAATCGTCATCGTCTGGCCACTGGTCGAGACCGAGCCGACACCATGGGTAACCGCAGCGCCCGTAGGCAACGGAGAGGCGGCCCAGCTTGGCAACATGGTATTCAGGGAGAAAGCCGCCATCATCGCCATCGACAGGCGGCGCAACACCACCGGACGGCGCTCATTGCCTTCAACGCTCCCGATTACGCCACCAGATCCCTTACCTCGGCTATTAGTGGTCTCTGCCACGGCCACCATCATGCCCAGGCGCTTGGAAAATACCAGACGATAGATTTTATTCATGCTGTTTTTCAATACGGTCTTTTTTCTTTACACACTCAAGGGAGTGCCAATTCGGCTTGTGCCGAACTGGTGCTGTTGACCTTGTTCACCAATTCGATGAACTTGCCCCCCATGATCTCGGGATGCCCCTGAAATATCTTTTGGACCCGTCCTGGACCTGTCAGCGTGTTCGCCAAATCGACGCGAAGGGCGTGTTCATTGGCCAGACGCACCGCAGCGCGCACATAGGCCTCGGTGCTGTCTGTGACCAGCCAGTCGGGGAAACCCAGCCGCCCAAACAGTCCTTCATCGATGTGCTCATGCACCTCGCGGCCGGTCTTGCATACACCGACCAAGCCGGCAGTCACGGTATCGATGATTCCGTTGGTATTACCGAACGGGAAGGGATTGATGAACATGTCGCAACCGATGATGATCCGCATGTATTCGTCGTAGTTTTGATGGGGGTAGACCGTTGCTGCATTGCCCAGGTAACGCGCCACCAAACGTTTGACGGCGGGATAGATGAGCCCTTGTGCCTGACCGATCAACATGCGGAAATGCACTGGCGTTCCCGATTTGCGCACGATCTGGGCGCATGCCTCAAGGAACCCAGGGTTGAGCTTCATGGTGGTAGCGCAGACGACGATCTGAACAGTTTCAGGGGACAGCCTCGGTACGTGCACAGGCAATTCAGCTGGTAATGCGCCAGAGGCACGATATGGCATCCCGTCTGCGGGCAAGGTCAGTAATTTTTCGCTGAAGCACGCTGGGTCACCCACGTAATCTTCCTCGACCACCACATAATCGATGGCGTGTGCATGTGTCGTGGCGGGATGACCCAACGCCATCATCTGCAAGGGCGCTACTCGCAGATTGGCGAGCCACATGGTCAATGGGAACATGCCCACGCTTGGCATGTAGAGCACCTGAGCCTGGTTCTTACGCGCTTGCTGCTGAATGGCGCGTAATTGGTCGATGATCGAGTGATCCTGATGCAGTGCCACAAATTCATCAAACACCTGCTTGGTCACCTCATCGACGCAGCCTTCATAGGCCATGCCGACGACATAGAAATGTCGCCTTGCCGCTTCGATGGTGCGCGAATGGGTGCGATAGATCGAGTGAGCTTTACTGAACCATTCCAGGACGACCAGCAACACCGGCTTGCTGCCGTCGTCTGTCTGCGGCGAGACTGCCGTGGAGAAGTCACCATCGAGCAAGGCGTGAGCCGACAACTTGCGACGGATAAGGGTATTGATCGCGGCCTTGACCTGATGCTTGTCAGCACGATCGGCATAGCTACAATGCATGTAGACGTCGTGCATGACGCCCGTTGGCAATAGCTCAAGATCAGCGATCTGGGGCAGGCGCTGGGTCAACCAGGGCAAAATCGCCTCCCGCTTGCCATGTGCTGCTGGACTGCCGAGAAAGCGGGGAGAAAGCAGCAACATGGCCAGCGAAGCTGCCAACACCGGGTTGTGCTCCCACAGTGCGTCCAGATTGAGCGGTACTTCCGAGTCCGCCGAATAGAGGAAGCAGAACTTGAGCATGTCTTCTGGAGCCACGCTGACGTTCTGCAGATTGTCACTTTCATCGTTGCGGTTGAGCGCACGCATGATGTGATCGGTATTGTGGAACGGGGTGGCCGCGAACAGTGCGGACAGCCAGCGGTGCAAGGTCAAGATTTTGAGCTGCCACTCGGGACTGAAAAACAGCGTCTTATCGGCCAACAGGCTTGAGGCTGCGGCTGCGGCCCGGGTCCAGACGTGCGTGTGCACGTCCTCTTGGGTCACACTACCCAGCGGCTGTGCCTTGAACTGCTGCCCCAGGCCACCATAGTGTGCATCCAGATGCGACAGCAGTGCCACCAGTTCACGCGTGGCCATTTCGATGTCGCGACCATAAGCAAACGCCTCAAATTTTTCGAGTGAAAACTCCATGATTCCTCCTACCCCGTCTTTATCGTCAGAAAGCCGCGTTGGCCAAAATGCCTACACGCGAATTGGCGCCGTCGCTACGGGAAGCTCCGGTTCCCGCCTGGGTAGCCCAGAACACGCGCAAACCGAGTTGGTTGTTGTCACTGATTTCCAGCTGCACCCCTGTACCAGCGCGCACCTCGGTATTGGAAACAAGATTATTCAGGGGATAGCGGCTGTTCTTAACCCAGCCACGGTCATAGAACACGGCCACGCGCGTGGACAAGGTCCGAGAGAAGACATTCAGCGGCGTGAACGCGTAGCGCAATTCGACCGTACCCAGCGCTCCCTCGTCGCCAGAGGCCTCTCCTGAGGCATAAGCACGTACGCCGTATGGGCCGCCCAGGCTAAATTTGAAATACGGGTCGAGGTTCTTGTCTCCGGCCATGCCACTCAATGCACCAAAGAGCGACCATTGCCCGCCCAGGCCTTGTTCACGCGAGCCGCGCAACGTCAGGCGATTGAATGCGCCAGCGGTATGCAGGCCGTTTGAGTCGATGAGTTGTGGCACCGCATCGTTGATGCGAACAGAGCCATACTCCCAGCGGGCACCCCACAGGTTGATGGCGGGCCTACCCAACCAACTGTCCTCAAGGCGACCAGACACATCGGCGATACTTTCCCAATAGGTGCGCGGGTTACTGAAGGCCAGGTTATCGTCTCGAAGTTGGCCACCTTTTACCGACAAGGTCAGGTCAGTGCGGGCGTTCGCTTTGAGCAGCAAGGGATAGCGTGCATAGAACGCCAGCGAACGCGAGACGCCGCTTTGCTGCAATGAGGAGAAGGCGTCACCTAGGGAGTATTGTGTCTGGGCGACGTTAGCTCCCAACCGCCAACCCTCAGCACCGACTGGGGTGCTGTAATCCGCCTGGAAGAATTTGAAGCTACTAGGCTTGTTGGACAAACCAGCCAGCAGATCGAGAGTATCTCCCTGCTTGAGCAAGGAGTTGGCAACGATGTGGCCCTGCGCATGCCAACGACCGGTGCTGGCACCGCCAGAATTGTCCACCGACACCTCACCCATGACGCGACGCTCAGGTTGCGCATTGAGCGTGAGTCGGGTGTAACCAGATTCGCTGCCGGCTGATAGGCTCCCGAAGACCTTCATCGCAGTATTTTCACGTGCCAGCAGGACGATGCGGTCGATCAAAGTATCGGTGGCGATACTACCGAGACACTGGTCACCTGGTGCCGCGGTGACCGACTTCGGACAGACCACGGCATGGTAGATTTTCTGAATCGCCTCTTCAGCGTCCTTGTTTTCGGTCACCACTGTCACTGCAGGCTCCAACTTGCCCTCAATGATGCGGATCTGGACAATGCCATCCTTCACCTCTTGAGCAGGAATCACCGCTTGGGCCACTAGATAGCCATGGTCCCGGTAAAGACCGGTAATAGCCAGCGCCATTGCCTGCAACTGTGAAAACCGATACTCACCTGCTTTGGCTTGTGCTACTTCCAGTAACTGTTTTTCGCCGAAAACGGTTTGCCCGACAACACGAAATCCCGCGATAGGAAGGATGGTTGTATCGGCCTTGTCGAAATTCTCCTGATCCGAGATCGCCGGTACCGTCACGACAGGACCACTGGAGATTCCACCGACTTGGCGAGGGTTTACGCCACGCTGCAGCTCATCCACGGATGCGCCTCCCATGGAAGGCGCAACGGTCTGCGCCATCGCGCAGGGAGCGAGCAAGGCGCTCATCATCAGAGCGAGAGTCAGACGGTTTGGCTTACTCAATTTCTTGGAGTTGATGTGCATGGAATTCCTATTCAATCTCATGTTTTTTACTTATTACTTGTCGAGCTGTTTGCTTCTGATTCTTTCGAGCGATCATCTTCGAAACGTCTCGCTCGCCTATCGGGTAAAGTCCTCGGATTGCCATATAAAAGTTCGTGCTTCCGATATGCCTTTTCCACGTCCCTTGGAGTGAACTCGAATAGCCACATCTTTTCGGCAATATCTTTGAGAACGGACTCAGCTTCCCTTGCGCGCGCCTGTGTCAGCTCTTTATCCAAGCTTTCTCGCTCAGCCAATAGTTCAAAATACGTTTTCATCTTTTGGGTAATTTGCATATCGACCTGCCCCAAGATCACTCATTCCAGAGACCAGTGGCGAGAAGTCGACCTTGGTGAAAGCCGATCGCATAGATCTTTCGGAGCGATATCGCGTAGGCACGTCGATGTTCACGACGCATATCCAAAAAACGCCGAGCAGTGACGGTTCTGAATCCTTGAGCGATGGCAGACGGCTTTGTATAGAAGCCTGTACTCAGCCCGGCGTCATAGGCTTCAACAACATCCTCATACTCCGGACCATCTGCGAACTGCTGCACCATCAAACGGACGCCATCACGCAGGAGCTCCAATCTCTCCTCAGAAAAAACCTCCGCGCGATTTTTTCCATGCGGGTGAATGACACTGTCGGGCACTAATACTCCCTGCATGACGCTGTCCATCGCACCCCACACATTCAACAATTCAATGCCAGCCATGTTCATTCCTCTTCCATTCATGGATTTCTTTTTTGCTAGCCGAAAGCGATCTGCCCTGCAGCTCGATGGAAATATCGCCCTTGAGCCCACCTTCCACCCGATCTCGCCACCGTCAGTCGATCATGATCAGTCTCAACGCCTTCAACGATGACCAAGGAGCATTGCCGATGCGCGGCACTCAGCACCTCCTCGAGAAGCCCTTCCTGACCAGCCTCTCTTGTTCTGCGCAAGATGCCTCGATCAATTTTGATGACATCCGGGACCTGCACCTCGCGCGCAGCCTCCTTGGCGAAGCCAGCACCAAAGTCATCAATAGCTACTTGGCATCCCAAACGTTGGAGGTATTGACTGAAGCGCCGCCCGGTACCGGCTTTCAGCTTTGCCGTTTCAGTGATTTCCACGACCAAGCGACGCGCAATGTCAGGGCGCGACATCAAATCGGCAAATGTCGAACGCCACCAAACGTCGTTAATGGCACTCTGCGCAGAGATATTCACGCCCAGTCGAATGTCCGGGTGCTGCTCCAGCGTCTTGAAAACGCTGCGCACCACATATCGATCAAGACATCGCATCAGTCCCAGGCGCTCAAGCGCAGGAATAAATTCACCAGGAAGAAGTCGCTCGCCCGTGGCGCTGAGCAAGCGCACCAGCGATTCAAAGTACAAACTCGAAGAGGACTCGAAAACACAGCAAACAGGCTCAAAATCAAGCATCACCCGATCCTCTTTGAGCGCGGCGTATACCGATTCAGCGATGCGCACGTCGGACTCATCATGACTAGGCGGCCACAAGTACTCAGTTGACTCCAACTGTGAGCTCAGCGCGCCGTCACCGCCCCATGCGACGCTGATATTCCACTCTGCGCCACCACCAAAAAGCGACTGCAGATCGCAAGAAATCTCCTTCGCCAGTGCCTGGCGATGCATGTCGTCCTGCTGAATGAATTCACCCCGCTGCCCCATATCCCAGCACACGCCGAGACGCCCGGGACTCAGCACACCGACGAGCCCACCCTTGGTGCCACATATGTTGGCCACCCGCAGTAGTACCTGCGCCTGGATTTCGTCAATAGCCTCAGCCCCCTTACTGGCCAACAACTGCTCGTAGTTCTCGATACACACGAGCAATAGCGATCCCATCCCCATAACTACCCCTTCAGCGATATTTCCGTTGAGCAAAAAACTCTCGTACAATAGGGGTCCTTTGTGTGATGCTATTCATGCAAGTCAAAGGGGCGCATCCAGAGGGGCTTTCAGCCCGATGAAAAATCAATTTTCCTCTCCGACAAAAAGGACCCTTTTTGTCAACGAAGCTGGCATACCGAATTCGCAAAATTGTCACATTTCCATGCGGCAATTTTTATCGGCGTGCAGCTTCGAATTCGAGGTAAAACATGATCATTGGCTACGCACGCGTCTCTACAGAGGACCAGAATCTTGATATGCAGATTCTTGCCCTCCGGAAAATTGGGTGCGATTTCATTTATGAGGATCGAGGGATGTCAGGCGCGTCGACCGACCGCCCTGGATTACTCAAATTACTCAAGCGTCTCCGCTCAGGAGACACCTTGGCTGTCTGGCGACTTGATCGTCTGGGCCGCTCTCTTTCCCATCTCATTCGCATACTCGAAAACCTTGAGCGGCGAGGTATCTCTTTTCACTCCATCAGCGAACATATCGATACTCGATCTTCAGGAGGACGCCTGGTTTTTCACATGATGGCCGCACTGGCCGAATTTGAGCGCGCACTCATCAGCGAGCGCACGCGTGCTGGCTTGGCAGCAGCCAAAGCCGAAGGAAAGAAGGTTGGAAGACGACCAAGACTATCTCGAGCGCAAGTTATGCAAGCGCGTAAGTTATTGGAAGAAGAAAGTTGGCGTCATTGTGACGTGGCGGCCCATCTCGGTGTTCATCCCATCACATTGAAAAGACATCTCGCATCGGTTGCGCAGAATGGCTGCAGACAAAATGAAGCGGCGCCCACATGCATCGATGATGCGACACCAATATCACTAGGCAAAGCTAAAGCAGCCGTGCCTTAGTAACTCTTGCGGACTTACCCACGGCCCCGTTCTTGTGGGCCAGTTAGCCTAGCTTGGTTCAGGCTCAACTTTAATATTTTCTTCGGCACACGGAACATTCACCTTGAATACCGCTAAGCATATATCTCCAACCGAGAACGCTGCCCTTCTACGTCTGATCCGTGCAGATCAGTTGCAGGTAGTGCGCAGAACAACTGAACCGCCCCGGATTTTGAGGAGGCTCTAACTCTTGAGAGAATAGAGCCATGAACAAGAAATCAAGCAAGTTTTCCCCTGAGGTACGAGAGCGTGCGGTGCGCTTGGTGCGTGAGCAGCGGGATGAGCATTCCTCCACGTGGTCTGCGGTCCAATCGATTGCGCCGATGATCGGCTGTACGCCTCAGACGCTGCTGGACTGGGTCAAACGCGCCGAGGTCGATAGCGGCGAGCGGGATGGCGTCAGCACGGCCGAGCGTGAGCGTATCAAGGCACTGGAGCGCGAGGTCAAGGAATTGCGCCGTGCTAACGAGATTCTCAAGACCGCGAGCGCTTTTTTCGCGCAGGCGGAGCTCGACCGCAAACTGAAGTCGTAAATACCTATATCGATCGCTATCGGGATATCCACGGGGTCGAGCCGATCTGCAAGGTATTGCAGGTTGCCCCGTCAGCATATCGGCGTTATGCAGCGAGGCAGCGCAATCCTCAATTGTGCTGTGCTCGTAGCAAGCGTGATGCGGTACTGCGAGTTGAAATCAGCCGGGTGTGGCACGCCAACATGCGTGTGTACGGTGCTGACAAGGTGTGGCGACAGCTGAATCGCGAGGGCGTATCTATCGCACGTTGTACGGTAGAGCGGTTGATGCGAAAGCAAGGGCTTCAGGGAGCCCGGCGTGGTAAGCAACTTCGCACCACGCGTTCTGATCCCAAGGCAGCCTGCCCGTTGGACCGGGTCAATCGTCAGTTCAAGGCTGATCGTCCCAACCAGCTTTGGGTGTCCGACTTTACCTACGTATCGACCTGGCAAGGCTGGCTGTATGTGGCCTTCGTCATCGACGTGTTTGCCCGTCGCATCGTTGGCTGGCGTGTCAGCAACAGTATGACGACGGACTTCGTGCTAGATGCGCTGGAGCAGGCGCTCTATGCTCGCCAGCCCGAAGGCAACGGCGGCTTGATCCATCATTCCGACAGGGGATCGCAATACGTCGGGATTCGCTACAGTGAACGCCTGGCCGAGGCGGGCATTGCGCCATCGGTCGGAAGCCGTGGCGACAGTTACGATAACGCCTTGGCCGAAACCATCAATGGCCTGTACAAAGCTGAATTAATTCATCGCCGTGCCCCTTGGAAAACCAGGGAATCCGTCGAACTGGCCACGCTCGAATGGGTGGCTTGGTTCAACCATCATCGACTGCTGGAATCCATCGGCTATATCCCTCCGGCAGAAGCTGAGGCAAACTACTACAGCCGGTTCGCCAGCAATACTGCAGTGTCGGCATAACTTAAACCAAATAGCCTCCGCGAAAGTCGGGGCGGTTCACAACCTTAAATTCGATCCCAGTAACGATGCTTCTAACGATCATCTGTGCTTTGGTCGCTAGCTATTCTGGAAAAATCACCATCGCCGCCGTCTGGTTCTGCACTTATGCCGCACTTAATGTCGCGCGCGTCATATTGTGTCGAACGCCGTCCTCGAAATTGGACCGATTCTCTCATTTCCCTATTTTATTACTTGGTAGCGTTCGTTCCGGAATAGAAATTAGTCTGCGCCTCCATGCTTTTCTGGCTCTCTGCGCTGGCTTGGTCTGGGCGTGTGTCGCTTTTCTTTGCGACGCCTATTCTTCTCCAGAGACGCTGTTTTATCTCACTTGTGTATGTGGCATCACGGCCGGCTCGGCTGTCTATGGATTCGCCTATGCCGCCATCCCAATCTGTTTCATCACACCACCTTTAGGCTCTATCGTGATCTGCCTGATATTTTCTGGACAGTTCGAATCTGAGGCGCTTGCCGCCGCTGTGCTTCTCTATTGGGTTGCACTTATTCGTGGCGCACACGTCAGCGAATTATTGGTAAGAGAAAGCATCATCCTGAAATATAAAGCGACTACGTCTCAACAAGCGCTCAAGATCGCTCATGAACAGGTGATTGCATACGCTGCAGAAATGCAGGAACAGGTGACGTATGACAGCCTCACTGGATTACTTAGTCGCAAAGGATTTATCGAAAAAGCAGAACTCCTAAAACCTGAGAGAACAGTGCCGTTGTGCATGATGTTTCTGGACCTGGACGGCTTCAAGGCCATCAACGACACTTTCGGGCACAGGTCCGGTGACCAGCTTCTCAAAGAAGTCGCAAAACGACTACGAACGAGCGTCCCGGCATCCTATGCGCTAGCCAGACTTGGCGGAGACGAGTTTGTTATTTTGTATCGACTCTCCCCAACAAGTATTTTGCCTGAGGTACTGTCTTCCCGGATCATCAACAGCCTTGCGCCCTCTTTCACTGTCCCCGCTTCGGTGCATGTAGGCGTTTCAATAGGCATATACATTTCTCACGAGTCAGATATCAATGAGATGCTGACATGCGCCGATACTGCCTTATACGATGCGAAGAATCAGGGTAGAAACCAGTTCCGCTTCTTTGATGAAAGTCTCAGTCAGCGACTACAAATACAAAGGCATGTTCAACGAGATCTTGTACATGCGCTAGCGGCAGAGGAGATAGAAGTCTGGTTTCAGCCGATTATCAACATCCACGACAACGCACTCGAAGGTTTCGAAGCCCTCTTGCGTTGGCAGCACTCGAAGCATGGCTGGATTGCGCCACCAGATATTATCTCTGCGGCAGGCAATACCGGTCTTTCGGAGGTTTTATTGCGCTTTGTTATCCGAAACGTGGCAAGCCTCATCAACCAATTCCAAGCGAGTGGTCAGACGCATCTACGGATTGCGATGAACGTTTCGCCCAAAGAGATGGAACGTCTTAAAGTGGATGCTCTGATCAAAGAAAAATTAGATCGCTTCCATTTCCCCGCATCAATGTTGGAAATCGAAATCACGGAGGAAACTGCAATGAACGTGCAAGCAGTTACTCAAAAGCTAGCCAAACTAGCTGAATTAGGTATCGGAATTTCTATCGACGATTTCGGTGCCGGTTACTCCTCCCTTGGTTCCCTCCGCCTCTTACATGCTTCTCGAGTGAAGATTGATCGTAGCTTTATAATCGGTCTTGCATCATCCAAGGAGAATCAAGCTTTAGTCAAGGCAGTTCTCAATCTAAGCGAAGCCTTTAAATTTGAAGTGATCGGCGAGGGAGTTGAAAATCAGGATGACTTGAATATGCTGAGGAAGCTCAATTGCAAAATTGCCCAAGGATATTACTTTGGGCGACCAATGACGGCCCAAGCAGCACTTTGCTTCCAGCCACAAGTTGGTGAGTTCGGGAAAGATAGCCTCATTCATCTTCTATGATTTCTTCTTGCATCTGGCTACAAATTACCGACGCAGGTCAAGATCGGCAACTTAGATACACATTGTCACCGTAAAACAACGATAATTTAACTCCCAAAACCGTCAACAGAGACGAAAAAGAAAAAATTCTCAACTCTTAATTGACATAATTTTTGAATATGAAATCCAATATTAAATACGAATTCCATCACGCCGGAATTCCAACAACTGAAATCAAGAAAGAAGAAAAGTTTTCTGCTAAAGCAGGGATGTACACTAGCGACAATCCCGGAAGTTTTCGAATTCAATGGCACCGCTTCACGGATGACTCACCGCTACACCCTCTCATTAAAACTCTTCCTCATGTAGCATTTAAGGTTGACGATTTAAATGCAGCCATTGAAGGTGAAGAAGTTATTCTCGGCCCTTATGAGCCAATTGATGATTATTATGTGGCAGTAATTAATGATCGCGGCGTCCCCATAGAATTAATACAAACCAAATTATCTGATGACGAAATATGGGGTAGATCAAAAAATGGTCAAGGTTATTTGTATAGATAGAGTTTCCCCCGCACTGTTGAATTGCACTAAAAACTGCCCCTTCCCCGGAAATTTGCATCCTAAGTTGTTCCATGTTTAGACCACAATCTGACAGCGAGCAGGATCATAGATAGGGGTGCAGTAGCGGCTTGAAATGGCACCATTACAGGCACCAGGCAGCCATTGCGAGCAATGAGCGCTTGCCCCATTCGATCTCTGAGAGCACGACAGATGCCACCAGCGAGTGCACTGCGCAAACGAATCTGGTTGTCAACTAGCTTTCGACGCTGAGCACGAAGGTCCCTGCAACGTATCTTTTTTGTAGTTATGGGGGAGAACCTTTTTTCGTCGGACTTTCCCCTCCAGCATTGCCGCATTTTTAGCATCCAATTTCACCCGAAAGTCTGGATTCAATGTACGGTGTTCCATGTCTAGAGAAAATAGCGACTTCCGCCTGACCGCAAGCATCATCGCAGCAGGCATGTTCATGGAGCAGCTTGACGCCACAGTACTTAGCACCGCCTTGCCCAGCATGGCACCTACGTTCGGTGTGTCGCCTGCTGATCTTAGTATCGCCTTAACCGCATACCTCTTAAGTTTAGCGGTGTTCATTCCTGCCAGCGGCTATATTGCTGATCGATTGGGGCCGCGTCGAGTTTACCTGGTGGGTATGTTCACTTTTTTGTGTGGATCAGGTCTTTGCGCACAAGCGTCAACGCTCCCAACTTTGGTTTTTGCTCGTCTTATTCAGGGTGCTGGAGGTGCGACGATGCTTCCTGTCGGACGGCTCCTTCTTTTATATAACATTTCGAAGAAGGACATTATTGCAGCAATGGGGTGGCTGTTGACTCCAGGGCTTACCGGGCAAATTCTAGGGCCAACTGTGGGAGGTTTGATCGTCACCTATTTGAACTGGCGGTGGATCTTCTATCTCAATTTTCCTATCGGTGCAGCCGCGCTGATCCTGACCTACCGTTTCATCGTGGACAGGCCGAGGCAATTAGTCGGGCCATTCGACCTGAAGGGCTTTGCTCTGTGTGGCACAGCACTCAGCTGTCTTTTATTCGGCTTTGAGACCATTGGACGAGGCCATGAGACACGCTTGTTACCACTTCTACTCTTGCTGATCGGAGCAACCTGTGGCTTAGGTTACGTATGTCATAGTGGCCGGCTCACTGATCGGCCGCCGCTACTGGATCTTACGCTCATGCGTATTTCAACTTTTCGACTAGCTATCGTCGCTGGTTCGCTGACGAGAATTACCCAAGGTGCCCTTCCCTTTCTTCTACCCTTGATGATGCAAAGTGGATTGGGTCTCGCTCCTGCCGAGAGCGGATTCCTGACCTTTTCGATGGCTTGCGGCTTCGTGGCCATGAAACCTTTAGCCTCGCTCATTCTAGGAAAATTTTCAATAAGGTCGACTTTAATTTATAACAGCGTACTCTCCAGTGTGCTTTGCGCGATATGTTCGGGATTCCGCATAGGATGGCCACATTGGCTTATTCTTTTGATACTTTTTCTGGCGGGGTTATCACTTTCCTTGCAAATTACCGGGTACAACATCATTTGCTTCGAGGATATCCCATCATCGCGTACAGCCGCTGCGAACAGCTTCTTTGGGACATTTCAGCAGGTAATGTTGTCTATTGGGATATGCGTAGCAAGCATTTCATTAAATGTTTCACGCATGTTCTCCGGAAATTCCCTTCTGTCGCCGACTGGGTTTTCTTTTGCCATTTTGGTGGTAACAGGAATTTCGCTGTCAGCGACCTATTGGAATGCCAAGCTCCAAGGAGATTGCGGCAATAAGTGAATACTCTGCCTATTTTGTGAGACAAAACTTAACGTGTTGATTTGCTCGCGGATTTGACCATCTCCATTTGCCCCACCTCCCACCGTCTACCAAAGGCGGCCATGGTCGTACGACCCCTCATATCCCAGTTCTCTCAGATCCAGGAACATCTGTTTCAGGGTTCTTCGTTGCTTGCGAAACTTAACGGATTCAGCGCTCATCCAAGCGGAGAGCCTGGGAGAAAACTCATCAAGAGAACTAGGCGAATGCCTTGCTGGGTATGCTGGTTCGATCGCGTCTGACCGAATATAACGGCGAATCGTATTGCGGGAGATGTCCAGGCGGCGGGCGATTTCCCGGATTGAGATATTGACCTGAAAAACTGGTCCGACTTGAAATTTCATATGCTATTGAAAAGGAGAGTCAGATCAGTTTTTCCAGGTCAGGTCAACTTGATGAGCGCTTTCCCATGGCTATACTGAATTTATGTCATGGGCGGCCAGAGGGGAGAGTAATGAAGACACCGGAATCGTCGTATCCCCCGCCAGACTTGGACGAAGCATTGAAGACCTTCGACCGACTTCAACTAGAAGGCGGCGATCTTGGCGCGCGCTATTGGGAAAAAATCGCGGAATTAGTGAAAGAAGCTGATTATTATCGAGTTCGATCTCTCTCGGCGGAGATGAAGCTGGAAAGGATTCGAGCGCTGGCGAGTTATCGATGACCCAATGATTTACTCGGGCGCAACTCATCCACTGCTCGCAAACTCAATTTGAATTTGAGCTGGAGGGGCGGCAGTGCGCGGATGTTTTCATTTTCCGAAACATTTTTCGCCACGTCAAAGTGCTAATTAGGGCTAAATTGATAGCTTCTATTTCAGGGAGATGGATGATGGTTCAGCTTTAGCGGGCGATGGCAACGTTCGTGTTGGTTTCCAGCGAAGAAAATCTAAAATATCCTCTGTTACATTTCTTCAAACCGCTCAAAGAGAGCCGCCTTCAGAGCGTTCGGCGGCGTTGTCCGTCCAGTCGTTGGCAAAATCGTGGGGCGTTACACAATGGGCTCTCTCACACTATCGGATGTACCCGAGGATTTCCCCAGATGTCGTCATCTTTACGCAATTGGGGGGGCTCAGCCTAAATTGACACTGCGGCAGGCCCAAGGCCGATACCGAGAAGGTTGGACCGACTCCGAGCTCATCGAGAGGTTTGACGTTTGCCGTCAGTTTGCAGAGTATCTAACGCCATACTGCAGCGAGAAACTTGCTACCGTTCCAGGCGCTACTCTCGATAATCTTCTCCCTAGCGTGCCCCAATCCAAAAAGCCGAATTGATAATTGCACACCCGATCCAGCGACCGCATGAGCGAATTTTCGCCTCTTAACATGGCTAAAGACTGAACCAAGCTATGGATGCCGCGCAAAACTAAAATTAAGTACTGATCGGAGCTACCACAAGGAAGCCTGATTATGCCGTGATCTAGCTGCCTAGTTATTTGCGAAAATAAGGCTACGCCCTTCGTGTAGCAATCAGCGGGGATTGTCCCGTCGACTTGATGGATAATATCTGCACCACACTTATAACAGGTGCAGTAATCAAGTGGATCAGTGGAGACCTGCTTACCTCTCCACGGAAAAATAAAGGCACCACATTCCGCGCAACGATCACGAAGTAATGTCCCGTGCCTCTCACAAGTACAAGTCGTCGCTAGGCGCCAATGTGGGCGGAAATATGGAACGTCATCACTAGCAAGGCATTTTGAGCATATGGCGTAACCGATGCGCCCACCAATCGGACTTAAGTTAGATCCTAGAACCCAGCAAGTATCAGAGGACCTAGGCGCCATCTCAAGAGCTGTTCCTTCATATCGAAGAAGCGATGCTCTAATAATTCTTTGAATTGGCACACCAGATTGTTCGCTCAGATGGAAGGCAACTTCGCTATCGATGCAGACGTCTATGTCGTTATACCAACGACTGTTTGGCCGACCACGAATATTCATATCCACTAACGACCGAACCGGGACCTGCAAGTGATAAGCCGAACGAGCCAACCACGTCGACAGAAGCTCATCTTCCTGAAGTATCTGTCTAATCGGCCAGATCGACTTCTCCCGTTCATCAAATTGACTTGGGCATACTCCACCGCATCTTCCGAAGCGTATTCTCTGTGAAAGATTCCTCTCCGCTATCAATCGCAAACTCAGACGCCCTCTGGAGGAAGGCCATCATATGGCCAATTAAACCTCCAGAATTTCGGATCACATGATCAGTCAACAACCAGAAATCAATCGTTGATCGCTTTTGAAGTGGACACTCTC
This sequence comes from Herbaspirillum rubrisubalbicans, assembly GCF_003719195.1. Taxonomy (NCBI): domain Bacteria; kingdom Pseudomonadati; phylum Pseudomonadota; class Betaproteobacteria; order Burkholderiales; family Oxalobacteraceae; genus Herbaspirillum; species Herbaspirillum rubrisubalbicans. Next base: position 1,285,867 of record NZ_CP024996.1, on the reverse strand, counting down.
CCAGCCATTTCTTCACTATCGCACCGGCAGTCTTTTGATCGGTTATGCGTTTGATTTGAAACTTCTCGAACCTGTTATCTAGTTGCGGATCACCCCGCATCACGGTGCGAGCGGAATCCATGCCAGTCAAGATAATTGGAAGCCTGTATCGATTGCTTAACAACGTCAACTCATCACGGATGTTGATTGCCGCTTTCGGCGATCCATTCAGAATGGTCTGAAATTCGTCAATTATGATTATCTTAGTACCCAATTTCGGCAGTACTCGATCCATCTGCGCCTTCATGGTTACTGCCGTAGCATTCGACAGCAATGGCAGACGTAGCGCCGAAATGAACTCTGCCAAAAAAAGCTTCACCGGCGGACATGAGGTCGGCATATCAATTCTCAGTATCGGCACATAATCCGCAGAATCGTTCGGATCGTATCTGGATGGGTATTTGCTCATTAAACGTTTTAGGAGGGCACTCTTGCCAGAATTACTATCCCCGGTAAGCAACATATTGGGAGGGCGGTCCACAGTCGGATGCTCGTACAACCACTCCATGTGCGCCATCAATTCCCTAGCCCCATCGTAGTTGAACCATTTATCGGCCAGAATAATTCTCCGCCGCTCTGGAACTGAAAGTAATGCGTCCTGCCGTGCCTTGTCAGTCGTCAAATGTGAGATATCCATCAGAAGTCTCCATCCAAATTAGGAAGATCATCCAATGATGGACGCCCCTGACTAGGAGGAGATGAAGAAGTCACTGGCTGCTCTGGGTTCGCGTTATCTTGCGCGTCATTGCGGGCTTTCCGCTCGCGGCGCTTTTGATCGTCTTTGGCCTCAGCCTTCGGGACAGCTGGTTTTTTGAGCCGTCCGCGAGAAGTACGCACCTGGGAATGAGCGACCTCCTCAATGTGCTCTTCCGTAATTTTCCGCTGCATCAGAACAGCACTATAAATTTCCTGGTCGCTTGGATCTAACGCCCCGTCCTCTTTCAGTTTTTTCTTAGTTTTCCGCCATTCTGAGCGACTGACGTCGACCGCATTGACAGCCGCCGATGGAATCTTTACCCACTTGCTACGAATCTCGTCAAAGAACCAAATAAAACTGACGTCACGATCGTCGACCTTGAATTTGAATTTGGTAGTTCGCACATTTTCGTCAGGGCGCTGGTAATGAAGAAAAGCTTGCAGCACAGGGTCCCAGTACTTTCGGGCTTTGATCTGAACGCCTTCCGTCGTAATTGCTCGCTCCTCTTCGGGCAGAAAATCTCGCTTTACGTCTTCGATGTCAGTTCTGCGTGGTGGAAGGGCTCTTGGTAATCCTTTACCAGGTTTAAGGAACGCTTGTTGATAAACCTCGATCGGCTTTTGATCATTCAAGCCTCTATGGGGCGTACGGTGATATTTGAATACCTCGAGCACGAACCACTTTTCGATTTGCGAAACAGTGAGTCTCGCTTTTTCCTCCGGCTTGTAATCCGGATTGTCTGGAATCTTGCCAGCAGTTGCGCCGGGCACGACCTTCATACGTCGCGAGAAGGTCCCGATGAGCCGTTCAATATATGCTCCATATCGCGGTGTTCTGCCTGGCCTAAAATGGCGTTCGATAAGATATTGCACGAACGATGGCATTAGCCGCTCACCCCGAAAATCTTTACCGTTGTCCATATGGAGGGTGCGCATCACTCCCCACACTGGCCAAGTAACCAGAGTGTCGAGCTCTAACTGTTTGATATAAGGCTCTTTGGGTAAAATCGTATGTGCCAAGCACGCCCCTACTGACGTTGCAGACGGGTGCTCAAGACTGATATATATGCCCACAACAACGCGAGTATTGACATCAATAGCTATAGTCAACAAAGGCCGGCAAATTGGTTGATGCGTTTTCTCATGAACGACAATGACATCAAGGATGGCGTGGTCAATCTGAACCATGTGCCACGGATAGTCTGCTCTGATGGTGTTTTCTTTAACTGGGTCAAATTTCTCCTGGGCGTATTTCGCCCCCATCCGATTCTTCAGGTAAGAGACTTGATCACGCCAGCGGATGCGTAACTTAAAAGTAAGCATGTTTGGTACACTTACCCCTGCCTGTTTGCACGAAACCATTAGGCTTTCATAGGCACTAGTAATCGTGGGTTGAGAAGGATATTCTGCAATCCCACTGATCGCTTCTTCGATAAGTGCTTCCACGCTCTCTGGAAGACGACCTTTTCCTTTTCCACCCAGTCGTTTCGTAGGCAAAAGCGACGATAGCTTCTCCGAATGCAGCCAGCGTTTATGCCAGTTATATATCGTCGCCACACTCACACCCGCTTGAGAAGCCATCGCTTTTACCGCCGCAGTACGATTGGGGACGTGTTGAAGTAACGGCTGCAATAAGTCGAATCGACGCTTGGCTTCCTCCCAGTCATCATTGGAAACTTCTGTGAGTAGTACATCAGGCTCGACAAGCTCTTTCCCCCCAGGAGGGAAATAGACATCAAGGCTAGCCACGCTGACTAATTTGGCATCCTGGTCGAAACCATCAACTCGACGGATGGTTACCTTCTCAAGATCATTGATCTTTACAATTACCCAAGCGCCTCCCTCATGCCCAACCATCGCACCTTCGACAAGGCGTAATACTTTGGACGTGTTGTTCGCGGTAGTCATAGCGACCGATCCCATGCCAATTCCCCGGGCCCCCACTCAAACACAGAGTCTAACGATATGATTTTGTCCCAGTCGGTAGTCAACAGTCCTAGCGCGATGAGCAATCGGAACTTCACAATGAAGTCGTCGTGATGACCGAATTTTTCGAAAATCTGATGCCCTGTTGCGTTTCCTCCGCAAACGTTTTTAATTAAAAAACGTACCGAGTTCTCAAACTGTTCCTCTCGCGGCCGAAGTAAATCCTGATAAAGGTCATTTGCATTGGCAACACGCTCCGCGCTCATTTCAAGACTTGTGACAGTCCTAAACCGATATTCTTGATCTCGAGAAAACTCTTCCGCTGCTGCAAATTTGGGGGTGAGTTCATCGGCAAACTTGATCATATCTCGCTGAGACTTGATTTCGCACAACTCCCCGTTGAGTAAAAATACAAAGAAGGTCTTTACACAGCAATGCACGGTATGAACGACAATACAAAAGCTGATATAGACTCCCGTTCAATTAGCTATCGGTAAACGCGCCGATGCGTCCGGAACTGGACGAATACCAAACCAGTACATCGCCCGGATTTAGGTGGAGTATACTCAGCCGGCCTGGCAGCGATCCGAATGCCAAGCCGTCTGTTAGAACCATGTTTACATCGTCATCAAGCTCTATCGCTCGCGCCATCACTGCCCCCCGTTCTGAAGCAATAAATTTGAATGGGAGCAATTATTGCAGAGCTTGGCCCTCTAGAGCGCCGGCGGCCAGATGCGGCTCGACGGGTGAATATTTGTACTCACTACACCACTGAGTTGCATGTCAAACGCCCCACCATCTGCAAGGTTGGACACTATGAATTCCGGAGCGGTTAGTCTTTTCCGAGCAAACTGACGCCTGAAGCGTCTATTACCGCGTACAATAGTAAAGAACCTCAACTGATGGTTTCCGCCTAGATATGTTAAAACGGAAGAGATTTGATTTCACAAATGTTCGCACGATGACTCCCGAAACCCAAATTTTGGGAGCAACGGTGGCCGACTGGAATCGTCTTTTTACCGGAAATTTCGTAAAGAATTTAGAGTTGGATCGCCTGCGGGCGAAGTCTGAAAATGACTCAACGACTGGTTCATCCTCGAAGATTGAGCAGATCTGAGCGGCGACGCAAGACAAGATCAGCGCTACAGATGCCTTCCAAATGGAAGGCATTTTTTATTGCAAGAGAGGATGTCTTTGCCTCAAGCATCATGACGAGTAGGCCAAGCGTTGTGCCTGGTCTGTCCCATCACCTCAACTATTTCAAATCATGAGCGTGCAGAATCATTTCTACAATTTGCTGATGTCGGGAAACGAAAGCGCGTGGACTGGGACTTCGTGGACCATGGAATACGACCGTGTGTTCGAATACACCAATGATCATGTCAAGCGGCGGTTTGCGGCGTTGGACGACGCGTCTCTAACGGCCCTCATGGCGCTACCAACACTCTTCGCCTATGAAAAATATGCGCACGCTGCGGCCCGCGTCGGGCGAATCACCGGCATCACACGAAGGCAAAAGGAGTTCGCTTTTACGTTTAGCTTTGATGGCACGGTGGCACCGATTTCCCATGAGAGCTTTCTCCAGTTGCTGCCCGATCTGGATATCGAACCCAGGTGGGAAGTGAATCGCACCCATTGGGCCGTCAAGAATATCGACCTGGCGAGGGTCCTGCATCAGGCCGGTTTGCTTCCAAGCAGTGCACTACAGCCTTTGCAGCGGCCGCCACAGGTTTTCATTTCGTATTCATGGGATTCAACAGAGCACCGTACATGGGTAACTCAGCTCGCCATGTCATTGCGCGCAAACGGCATCGAAGTGATCCTGGATCAATGGAATACCCGTATGGGAGAGGATTTGGGCCACTTCATGGCGCGAAGCGTAAGGGAGAGCGACCGGGTGCTGATGATCTGTACCGAGGCATACGTGGAAAAAGCCCAGCAGCGACAAGGTGGAGTGGGATATGAGCAGATGCTGGTGACTGCTCAAATAATGAGAGAAGTCGGTACGGCAAAGTTTGTTCCAGTGATCCGGCAGACAGGCTATCCTCGCCGGCTGCCGGATGAATTGGCAGGGCGGTTGTATGTCGATCTCTCCGATGGCCCTGATCAACAGCACAACTTCATGAGTCTGGTTCGGGAATTGCACGATGTTTCGATTCCTTTGCCTCCGCTCGGACCTCGCCCGTTCTAAGGGGCGGGGGATTGGCGCGGGCAAAAAAGATCGCGGATGAACTGCACCCCAAAAGTTGGACATTGATCCAATCTTTGGGGTGTTTTTCATGGCGAAGTGTGATCAAGTGAATATTCTTCGCAAAGGAGCCACTTTGCAGCTGTAACTGGCGGCACCAAACATCGTTCGATGGCCCCCATTTATTTATGAGCGTAGCCAGCCTTCGCAGGCCATCACATGGCCATCAGCGCCTCGATGAGCCCCGAGTCAATCTGATTCGCAGGCGCCGACCTATTGAGCGATGTGCACATGGAAATACATGGCCACCGACGTCCATGTAACCGTTTCAGTGCTCGTGTTGCCGGAGACATGTCCAGGCTTCCGTTTTGAGTGTCCAGTTCAGAACGAACCAGGTGTCCAGAAGGGACCGAAATATGCGCCAGTCTTCTGCATTGTGATGAGGCGGTGAAGGGAGACGCAAATTTATTCTACCGTGACCGCTCCATAGTCGTTGCTGTATCACGATTCCGGAACTGAAGCTCCGCTACTTTCGTAGCAAGTTCCATGTAGGAGCGGACCAGATACGCGGGCTCCTTACGGATGGCGCCAGATATCATCGACTTGATGTCCTTTGATATGCCCGTGAACGTCCATATTTTTTGACTACTGATGATTTCCATCGCCCTCCCTTCTTTCCGATGTTATCAAGGTAAAAAATTACTAAGTTCCAACAATAACCGGAACGGTAATGGGCAACTGATGCGATATCCAGTTGGATGCATTGAGGGCACTTATTCCCCTTGCATGCACTGTATTGTCTCCATCTAGAGACCGTAAAGTGACCGCAATTACCACATTAATGGGCGCTGCAAGTGGAGTCTCAAAAGCCCTCAACGAACACTCAGCCTGTAAAGCCCAATTTCTTCCAGAAACCCCTTCTGGAAAACTCTTCCGATGAACTTTAACAGGAGCCCATTTTCCTCCATGCTTGATCTGCGCCTTCTCCACCGTATCTGCGCCTGGCTCCTTTTGCATCGGCACCTTCCCTTGAATATTGTCGCCATTGAGAACGCCGAAACTAATATCGACATTCGCCCGAACATATTCAGAGCCTGCATCCGGCATGAGCGGCGGTGCATATGCGGCTGTGATGATGACCTCCCCAGAGAATTTTCCGTCCTTCATCAAACAATCTGGTATTGGATAAGGAGCCTTCCGCCAGCGAAAAGCGCCTTGAATTACCTGCGCTTCAAAAATTAGAGTAAAGCTATCATCTCGGTCATAAAGTGCTGACATCACGTCCTGAGGCAGCCCTGCTCCAAAATACCGGCGTTCATAAGGCGTATATGCTGGACTTGAAAGTTGAGCAGCGTGAATTATTAAGGCTTTAACCATTGACGGACTTGGCTCTAATTGCTTGTGCCCCTCCAATGATTTCCATACATGAGCGGCCATGCCGGCAACGATCGGAGCAGCAAAACTTGTTCCAAAGGACGTGCCGAGCTGGTCACCAGGGAAAATTACTTTCGTGCTCGCGACACCTGCCTCCCAAGGTGCATGAACACCGCCTCCAAGATGGACAACATCTGGCTTAGGCGTAAAAACTGGGCCAGGCCCGCGTCGCGAATATGGCGCAGGCGAACCTTCTTTCACCAGCGTCAGTTCTGACCCAATATGGGTCATTGCTCCTACGGTCAGTGCCCTCATAGAATCTGCTGGCTCGCTAACCTGATCGTGCAGAATCGCTCCATCAGGCCATCCTCTGCGTGGCGTCTGGACGTAGTTCCCTGCGGCCACCACGAAAAGCACATTGTGCTCATCACTCAGGTCATCCAACTTTTGCCCGAAGGCGCTGAATTGCTCGCCACACGGCATAGGTGCCCCTAGAGACAAATTCCAGACTCGTATATCTGGCCTACTTTCAAGTGCCGAACGAAGTCGGAACTCCAAATGCGAAAAGCTGCTACCGCCGCTCTCAAGAGCGGCCACGTCATGAACTTTGCAACCGGTTGCGGGGAACCACTCGTGATCATCATTTAGCGCTCTCGCTCCAGCGACTAAGGAGCAGACCGCCGTTCCATGTACATGATCAGTTTCGGGCGGAAGAATAAATACGTCTCGCCCATCAATCCATGGAGATATCATTTCGCCGGCATCACAACCTGAGTCAAATACGCCGACGGTTGGTATAGGGGCTACCGGAGATGGGAAGGAAAATTTAGAACTACGCTCAATCGGGTTGAAAGCTTGTGCTGGAGCAAAATACATAGGCTCAGCAAAAACCGTTCGGATTCCAGGATGATCCAGAATGAAATCCAATTTCTCATCACTAAGCGAATCGAGGTTCATTAGATGCAGTAGCGGCAGCGAGCGACGCTGAGCAATAATTTGAAATTCAGCGCCCACAAACTGAAGAGCGTTTTGGACACTCTGAAGGTTATTTTGGGTTGCCACATCAGAAAAGTATCGGAATATCCGTACAAGAGCAGTCCCCCTGTCTCGCAGTAATTGCGAGCCTTCGGGATTTCGCCGCTCCCTAGTCCACGGCTCAATCCGTAGAATCGCACTCAAATTTGCTTTAATCTGCCTCGTATTTCTTGTTCGAATGATGCGATCCAGTAACTGACTACTCGGAATCTCCCCGACAATCATCTCGTCCAGCTCTGCGTGGCCAGCAGAAATGAGTCCAGACTCCTTGACCAAAGTGAGCGGTCGATGAGTCATTGCAATCGCTTCGCTCCGAAGCTTGAATACCAAATTTGTCAGCAAATTCGGATATCTATGTCCATCTCCAGAAGAGGATCGACGAGCGGCACCCAGAGAACTTATGAGGTTCTCTCGGTACACCGTATCGATCTCGACGAAAATCTTGCTGCTGCCACCACCTGCTTTGTAACCGCTTAAGTCCCCTGCTACAAAGGGAATATGCTGAAATGGATTTTGCGCTTTAGAAAATTTAACTTGCCAACTGTGAGTTGCTTGAGCCCCGCCCTTCTTCGTCGCCATCCTCCGAAATCTCCCCTGTTATAGTCATAATTTGGCGCACAGTTGTCCCATACAACTTCGCCAGAACTCGCAAGGAAAATCGCTTAGGCATCCACTCTCGAAGCCAACGAATCTCCTCGTCCTGATTTGAAAATTGCTTCCCTTCAGACAAGCGCATCATCAGTCCCAAACGACGGAATAAAGCTGGTGCCTCAATTACCTTTTCGCCCTGCAGAATCGCGCTTCTCTTTGCATCTAAACAAACTTGTTGAATTACCGCCCCAGTCGATCCGTTAGAAAGTTCAGTCAATTCTCCCCAGTTAGTTCTCTTGGGCGCATAGATCCCAAGCATTTCCTTCCAAAGTCTCAAGCGCAGCTCGCCATCTGGGAGGGGCATTGGAATACGGAAGCTGAATCTTCTCCAAATTGCAGGATCAAGTAATTGCTCGTGATTGGTCGCTGCTACGAGAATAGCGCTATCTGGCAGCGCGTCCATATTTTGAAGCAAAGCAATCACAACTCGCTGCAACTCTCCTACATCTCGTTCATTGCCACGAGCTGAAGCCAATGCATCAAATTCATCCAAGAAAAGAACTGAAGGGGCCTGTTGAGCATAGTCAAAAACACGCCTCAAATTCCGGCTCGTCTGCCCTAACATGCTGCTCACGAGCGTATCGCAGCGCACCGTTAGAAGAGGATAGTTAAGGTGAGCGGCAATCCAACGCGCCATCATTGTCTTACCTGTTCCTGGCGCGCCATACACTAGCAGTCGTGCAGGTAACGCTGCACCTGCCCTAGCCAAAATATCGTGATGCCGAATACTTTCCAAGAACTCATCAACTCGGAACTGAATAGCGCTTGGAAGAAAAAGTGAAAGCCCATCAAGGCTAGGAAGACTCACATCGACGGTATTTAGACGGCTATCGCCGTCTACCGGCACGTGTCCCAAGCTCACACCTTTAGATGCATCTTGCGCAAAGGCCAGTGCTTTCGGCGCCCGAGCTAGCTGATCGCGTATCAAACGAGCTTGATGAAATTCTCCTGCCGATGCCAGCTTATCGGCGAGCAAACCCGCATAGTTCGCCGCCAAACTACCGTTAGCTTTGAGTGCTCCCTCAATTATCTTGAGCACCTCAGACATGAACTCCATGATCAAACTGTTCTATTAAATACTTAAGATGTCTCAGATTAAGCGACTCTCGTTACACAATCAACCTCTTATGTATCAAATTTAGATGAAATTACATGTCGCAGACGGAAAATGAAGCGATCACACGCTGAAATTTCACTTTTCAAAATGAGTTTGGCAAAGCTTCATAAGCAGTTGATTTATCGCTCTACTTTTTCAAATTGAATTACAAACTTTCAAAACGAATTAAAAAGGACATCAAGCACACGCGCACTGACCGCCACCTCGCACGCGGCACACCCTATTGGTCTTACCAATAAACTGGTAATATCCCATTTCCCCAACGACAGGCGCCCCTGCGCCGTTCCCGAGACAACTCTTCCTCAAAGGAAACACGATGAAATTACTGCGTTACGGCCCGGTTGGGCAGGAAAAGCCCGGTATCCTCGACCAATCCGGCAAGATCCGCGATCTGTCCGCCTACATCAAGGATGTCAACGGTGCCGTACTGGATGACGCATCGCTGGACAAGATCCGCAAGCTGGACCTGAACAGCCTGCCGGCCGTCGAGGGTGCGCCGCGCATCGGCGCCTGCGTCGGCAATATCGGCAAGTTCATCTGCATCGGCCTGAACTACGCCGACCACGCCGCCGAATCCAACCTGCCCATCCCGGCCGAGCCGGTGGTGTTCAACAAGTGGACCTCGGCCGTGGTCGGTCCCAACGACGATGTGAAGATCCCGCGCGGCTCCAAGAAGACCGACTGGGAAGTGGAACTGGGCGTGGTCATCGGCAAGGGTGGCAGCTATATCGATGAGAAGGATGCCATGTCGCACGTGGCCGGCTATTGCGTGGTCAACGACGTCTCCGAGCGCGAATACCAGATCGAGCGCGGCGGTACCTGGGACAAGGGCAAGGGCTGCGATACCTTCGGCCCCATCGGCCCCTGGCTGGTCACCCGCGACGAAGTGGCCGATCCGCAAAAGCTGGGCATGTGGCTGGAAGTGGATGGCAAGCGCTACCAGAACGGCAACACCAGCACCATGATCTTCGGCGTGGCGCATATCGTGTCCTACCTGTCGCGCTTCATGAGCCTGCAGCCGGGCGATGTCATCTCCACCGGCACGCCGCCGGGCGTGGGCATGGGCGTCAAGCCGGAAGCGGTCTACCTGCGCGCCGGCCAGACCATGCGTCTGGGCATCGACGGCCTGGGCGAGCAACAGCAGAAGACCATCGACGCCTGATCGAGGCTGCTCGACGTACTACCGGTGCTGCCGCAGCGCCGTCGCATTGACTCCAATAAGAATAACGAGGCAACGCAGGCCAGCCCGGCCTGCGCTTTGCGCTATCCAATGACCAAACCAGGCGAGGAGACAACATGAACCATTACGATTTCCAGGGCCGCAGCGCCATCATCACCGGCGGTGCGCAAGGCTTCGGCTATGCCGTGGCGGAACGACTGTTGCAGGGCAAAGCCAAGGTGGTGCTGTGGGACATGGATGAAAAGGCGCTGGCCGCCGCTCGCGCCAAGCTGGAGCCGCTGGGCAATGTGGAGACCGTGCGGGTCGATATCGCCAGCCAGTCCGAGGTCCAGCAGGCCATCGAAGCCACCGAGAAACTGACCCAGTCCATCGACATCCTGGTGCATAGCGCCGGTATTGCCGGACAAAATAACCCGGTGGCCGAGTATTCACCGGAGGAATGGCGCCGCGTGATCGACATCGACTTGAACGGTGCTTTCTACGTCAACCAGGTAGTGGTGCAACGCATGATCGCGCAGAACTACGGGCGCATCGTCAATATCGCCTCCATCGCCGGCAAGGAAGGCAACCCGACCGCTTCGGCCTACAGTGCCGCCAAGGCCGGCATGATTGCGCTGACCAAGAGCCTGGGCAAGGAAACCGCGACCCGCAACATCGCAGTCAATGCCATCACCCCGGCCGCTGCCCAGACCCGCATCCTGGAACAATGCACCCAGGCGCACATCGACTACATGCTCTCGAAGATCCCGCGTGCGCGCTTCGTCAAGGTGGAAGAGCTGGCGGCGATGGTGGCCTGGCTGGTGTCGGAGGAAAATTCCTTCACCACGGCTTCCGTGTTCGATCTCTCGGGTGGCCGCGCGACCTACTGATGCGGCACAGCGAGCCGCAGTTGGCAGCACGGGAAAAATACTTCATATCATTGCCTAAAAGCCCTTAGCCACCCACCTCTATCAGCAGCCAGTAAAAAACCCGCCGACAATGCGGCGGGTTCTTCCTTGTTGCACGTCTGGTTCAGTACCAGGTTCAGCGCAAGGCTTGCCGGGGCGGTGTGATATCCACCTCGGCACGCCCTGCCGGGGCGGCACCGACGCCCAGCTCGGCCAACTCGTTGTGTGCCAGCAGCTTGAACTGGCTGACCACCTGCGACAAGCGCGCCGCCTGCTCCTGCATGGATTCGGCAGCAGCAGCAGCCTGTTCGACCAGGGCGGCGTTTTGCTGGGTGGTCTGGTCCATGTCGTTGATGGCCAGGTTGACCTGGCTGATGCCATCGCTTTGCTCGCTGCTGGCCGCGCTGATCTCGGCCACGATCTGGGCCACCTGACGCACGCTGGCGACCACTTCATCCATGGTGCTGCCGGCACGCGTGACCAGCTCGCTGCCGGTGCCGACCTTGCTCACCGAATCGTCGATCAGGATCTTGATTTCCTTGGCCGCCGAGGCCGAACGCTGGGCCAGCGAACGCACTTCGGAGGCCACCACCGCAAAGCCCCGGCCCTGCTCGCCGGCACGGGCCGCTTCCACAGCGGCATTCAAGGCCAGGATATTGGTCTGGAAGGCGATACCGTCAATGACGCTGATGATATCGACGATCTTGCGCGAGGATGCATTGATGGAGCCCATGGTGGAAATGACCTGCGAGACCACGTCCCCACCCTGCTGCGCCACCGACGACGCCGAGGCCGCCAATTGATTGGCCTGGCGCGCGTTACTGGCGTTCTGGGAGACGGTCGAGGTCAGCTCTTCCATGGCCGAGGCGGTTTCTTCCAAGGCACCGGCCTGGCGTTCGGTACGGGCCGAGAGGTCGAGGTTGCCAGTGGCAATCTCGCTGGAAGCGGTAGTGATGGCATCCGTGCCGCTGCGCACCTGGCCGACGATGCGTGCCAGGTTGCCGGTCATGGTATGCAGGGCATGCATGAGCTTGCCGGTTTCATCGGAGCGCGCCGCCAGCTTTTCATCGATACGCGTGGTGAGGTCGCCCGCAGCCACCGCTTGGGCCACGTCGACCGCCTGCTCCAGCGGACGCGTGATGCCCAGCGCCAGGCTGCGGGCAAACAGCCAGCCCAGTACCACCTGCAGCACGGCCAGTGCCAGCATCATGTTGCGGCTTTCGTGATAGACCTGCTGAATATTGGCGGCCACCTGGTCGATGTTGGCCCGCTGCAGATCCAGTAATTGCTGCAGCAGATCCAGGTAACCCTTGGCCGCCACATCAAAGGGCCCGGCCAGAATCCGCGCAGCCTCCTCGGGCTGACCATCGGCCTTGGCCTTGGAAATGGCATCGCGATATTTGATGTAGTCCTTGCGTACCTGGCCCAGCTTGGCGAAGGCGGTCTTCTCTTCATCCGATTCGATCAGGGCTTCGATGGCTTTCTGTTGCGCGGTGGACATGCGGCTGGCAGCGGCGGCATCCTCGGCAAAGTAGGCCGCCAGGCTGGGATCGGCACTCTTGGCAATGGCCGTGGTGCGACGCACGCTGGTATGGATGGTGCGGTACCAGTCCGAGACCAGGCGCTCCTTGGTCAGCGGCTCGTGCATCATTTCATCGGTGGCTTGGGCAATGCCTTGCAGGCGCCAGATCGACAGCGCGACCACGACGCTGGCCGCAGCCAGGATGACGGCAAAGCCCAGGGCCAGACGACGACCTATCTTCATATTGGCTAAATAGCTCATTGGATTCTCTTTGCGCAGTAGGTGGGGTTGACCAACCCGGTTGGGCAGCAATAGCCGGGCATTCGGCGCTTAGTTCGCATAGTGCAGTGCAAAGGTTCCCGGCGCGATCAGGCTTTTCCTGAAGGCCAGGCTGTCGTCCCTGTCCCTGCGAGGCTCGACCTCGCGCATTGGTACACCACACATATCGCCACTTATCCATAGGCAAGATGGCGCGCTCTTATTGCTAAAAATCCGCTGCGGTTGGCCTACGGCTCGCGTCACGGCAGGCTTGGCATCTGCAGCCAAAAGTCCAGACCGCTGGCGAGGCGCTATTGTTGCCAACAAGCCAGATGAGCTGGCATTCGTATTTGTACTTACTGACAGCAAGTCAGCTTTGCGCTATTGCCGCCATGGTACGCCGATGTGGCCGGTTCAAACATGAAAAAAGGATGCCGAAGCATCCTTTCCAATTGGTTTAGCCGTGTTTGCTCACGGGGAATGAGGACATCACTGCTGCGGGGCATAATCCGCGATGGTCTGGGTGGCCGGGAAATGCACCGTGAAGGTGCTGCCATGATCGGGCACGGAGGCGATGTCCAGCGTGGCATGGTGGCGCAGCAGCACATGGCGCACAATGGCCAGGCCCAGGCCGGTACCCTGAGTTTCGCGCGAGCGGCTCTTATCGACACGGTAGAAGCGCTCGGTCAGGCGCGAGATGTGTTCGGGGCTGATGCCGATGCCGGTATCCTGCACCGAGAAATGCGCGCCCTCTTCGTCGCTTTCCCAACGCAGCGTGATGGTGCCGCCTTCAGGGGTATAGCGCACGGCATTGGTGACCAGATTGGTGAAGGCACTACGCAGTTCGTCGGCACTGCCCTTCAGATCGGGGCCATCGACGATGAGCCGGATGTCGTGCTTGCCGGCCGACAGCGCCCGCCCTTCCTCGGCGATGCGCTCCAGCAAGGGCCGCACGCGCAGCACCTCCGAGCGCAGCGGATAGTCGATCGACTCCAGGCGGGTCAGCGTCAACATGTCGTCGATCAGGTTTTGCATACGCTGGCCCTGCTCGGTCATCAGCTTGAGGTGCGCGGTGCGGGTGGCATGATCGAGGTTGGGCTGGGCCAGGGCGATTTCGAGGAAGCCGTTGATGACGGTGAGCGGAGTGCGCAATTCATGCGAGGCATTGGCCACGAAGTCGCGTCGCATCATGTCGATACGTTGCGACTCTGTCACATCATGGGTGACCAGGATCTGCCGCCGGTTTTCGAAGGGGATGATCTGGATGATGAGCTTGCGTTCATGCAGGGCCAGCGTCAGCGGTTGCTCGTAGCGGCCCAGGATGATGTAGTCGATGAAGGCGGGATTACGGATCAGGTTGGTGACGCGCATCCCCTTGTCGCGGTCCAGCTTCAGGCCCAGGTGCTGTTGCGCCGAGGGGTTGCACCACTCCAGGAACAGCACGTCATCCATGATCACTACGCCATCTGGCAGCAGGCTCATGGCCTGGCGGAAGCGCGCCAGCCACTCGGTCAGCTCGGCCTGGTTCTTTTCATCGTCGCGATGCATCCGGTACAAGCGCGCATAGACATCGGTCCAGGCGCCCCAGCCATCGGGCAGGCGCGACTGGCCGGCATCATCCAGCCAGGTCGACAGCCGCAGCAGATAATGCAGGTGGGCGATCATCATCGCCCCCACCCCCAGCACCGCCGTCACCAGTCCGACGATGGGACCGAAGAAGAAACCGACGACTCCTGCGCCGCCCAGGCAAAGTACCAGGCGTAATACAGCAGGAATCCAGAACAATAGTTGTGGACTCATTGATTTGGCAGATAAATCTTGGAAACACCCGCTTAAGCGTATTTGTAATTGTCGCCTGATTATGGACGATATGGGCAGTGTTGCCTAACGCGGGCGAGGTCTTATCGGTTTTATTTGGTGGAGAGCATGTAGCCCACGCTGCGTACCGTCTTGATCAGGCACTCGGCATCGCGCAGGGCCTTGCGCAGGCGCAGCACATGGACATCCACGGTACGCTCTTCGATCACCACGTGGTCGCCCCAGACGCGGTCCAGCAACTGGCTGCGCGAGAACACGCGGTCGGGATGGGCGAGGAAGAACTTGAGCAGCTTGTATTCGGCATGACCGATATCGATGCGGGCGCCATCCAGGCTCACCGAGCAACTGGCCGGATCCAGCGTGATGGGGCCGGCCGACATCACTTCCTGCGCGTGTTCCGGGCTCTTGCGACGCAACAGCGCCTTGATGCGCGCGGTCAGTTCGCGTGGCGAGAACGGCTTGGTGATGTAGTCGTCGGCACCGTTGTCGAGGCCCGCGATCTTGTCTTCTTCCATGCTCTTGGCGGTGAGCATGATCACCGAAAGCTGCTGCAACTGGCGATCGGCGCGGATGCGCGAGAGCAGGTGCAGGCCGCTGCGGTCGGGTAGCATCCAGTCCAGCAGCACCAGTTGGGGCGCCCGATGCTGCACGAAGTCCCAGGCGGCAGCGGCATTGGAGACGACGAAGCTGGACCAGCCCGCCTCTTTCAAGGTGAAGGCAATCAGTTCGGCAATGGAGGGTTCGTCTTCGACGATGAGGATAGTAGTCATGATAGTGAGGCTTCTTAGCTGTATCGCGGGTCTCCCCTCCGCAATCCGGTGACAGGCGGCTCTTTCCCCGCCGCCACCGGTGCCGTCGTGCTTAGTCTTCTTCCTGGGCCGGCTTGGCCGCAGCGAAATCGGAATGGCGGATATCCTTGCCACCGACCACGTAGACCACGTATTCGGCGATGTTCTTGGCATGGTCGCCGATGCGTTCGATGGCCTTGGCCACCCACAGGGTATCGATGGAACCGGAGATGGTGCGCGCATCTTCCATCATGAAGGTGATCAAGCTGCGGGTGATGGAACGGAAGCCATGATCAATGCGTTCATCCTGCTTGATCAGCTCGGCCGCCTGCTGGTCATCCAGGCGGGCGAAGGCATCCAGGGCGCTGCGCAACTGGTCCATGGCCTGCTCGGCGATCAGGCTCACGGTCTCGTAGTGCGACACCAGGCCGATACCGCGCTTGTGCAGGTGGATCGCGGTACGCGCGATCTTGGTCGCCTCATCGCCCACGCGTTCCAGGTCGGTGATGATCTTGATGGTGGCCATGACGGTACGCAGGTCATTGGCGGTCGGCTGGCGACGCACGATCAGGTGGCTGCAAGCGTCATCGAGCTCGACTTCCAGGCGATTGACGGCTTCGTCATCCTTCATCACGCGATGGGCGACATCGAGATTACCGTTACGGAAAGCCGCAATCGCGTCCTGGAACTGGTGTTCCACCATGCCGCCCATGGCAAGCACCTTGGAGCGGATCTGCTCCAGATCCTGGTCATACTGTTTGGAGGAATGATCGCCGGTCATGTGACGCCCCTAAAAAGAAATTCTATAAATAATATATACGGTGCAATGACTACTCTGTGGAATCGTCGTATCGGCGTAGCGAGCGCTTCGAGTTCGCGTCGAGAAGCGCAGCCGTACTGGGGTACGGCGAGCATCGCAGACGCGAAATCGGAGCGCGCAGTAGCCGAGACGACGGTTCAGCCGAATCGGCCGGTGATGTAGTCTTGGGTTTCCTTGCGCACCGGATTCATGAAGATCTGGTCAGTCTCGCCAAACTCCACCAGCTCGCCCAGGTACATGTAGGCGGTGTAATCCGAGCAACGCGCCGCCTGTTGCATGTTGTGGGTCACGATGGCGATGGTGTAGTCGTTCTTCAACTCACCGATCAGTTCTTCCACCTTGGCCGTCGAGATCGGATCCAGCGCCGAGGTCGGCTCATCCAGCAGCAGCACTTCCGGCTTGACCGCCACGCCGCGTGCGATACACAGACGCTGTTGCTGACCGCCGGAGAGCGACAGGCCGCTCTTGTGCAGCTTGTCCTTGACTTCACCCCACAGGGCGGCCTTGTTGAGCGCCCATTCGACGCGCTCATCCATCTCGCCCTTGGGCAGGTTTTCATACAGACGGATACCGAAGGCGATGTTGTCGTAGACCGACATCGGGAACGGGGTCGGCTTCTGGAACACCATGCCGACCTTGGCGCGCAGCATGTTCAAGTCCTGGCCAGGTTCGAGGATGTTGTTGCCGGCATAGATGATCTTGCCTTCGGCGCGCTGCCCCGGATAGAGGTCATACATGCGGTTGAAGGTACGCAGCAGCGTGGACTTGCCGCAACCCGACGGGCCGATGAAGGCGGTCACTTTGCCTTCCCAGATGTTGAGGTTGATGTTCTTTAAGCCCTGGAATCCGCCGTAGTAGAAATTGAGTTGCGAAACTTCCAGCGTGGCCTTCAGGGCCGCAGCGGCATTGTGGGGTGCGGTCGAAGCGTGGCTTGCCATTTGATGAGCAGTAGTCATGTCGGTCACTTGGAGAATTAGCCGGGGATTTGTTGCTTGAACAGGGTACGCGAGAGCACGTTGAGCAGCAGCACGCTGAAAGTGATCAGCAAGGCGCCGCCCCATGCCAGCGAGACCCAGTTGTCATACGGGCTCATGGCGAACTGGTTGATCACCACCGGCAGGTTGGCAATCGGACGGTTCATGTTGGTGCTGAAGAACTGGTTGTTCAGGGCGGTAAAGAGCAGCGGTGCGGTCTCGCCCGAGATACGCGCCACCGCCAGCAGCACACCGGTCACCACACCCGCCTTGACCGCACGCAGACGCACGATGATGGCCACCTTCCAGCGCGGTGCGCCCAGCGCGAAGGCCGCTTCGCGCAGACCGCTGGGAACCAGCTTCAACATGTTGTCGGTGGTACGCACCACCACCGGAATGGCGATGAGCGAAATGGCGAAGGTACCAGCCCAACCCGAGAAGTGGTTCACGTTGGCCACGTAGATGGCGTAGATGAACAGACCGATCACGATCGAGGGTGCCGACAGCATGATGTCGGTGACGAAACGGGTGACCTGGGCCAGCTTGCTTTCCTCGCCGTATTCAGCCAGGTAGACACCGGCCAGGATGCCGATGGGGGTACTGATGAGGGTGCTGATACCGACCATCATCAGCGAACCGACGATGGGGTTCAACAGGCCGCCGCCGGCGTCGCCCGGACCGGGCGTGTTTTCGGTCAGCAGGCCCAGGTTCAGGGCGGCCACGCCCTTGAACACCAGGGTCAGCAGGATCCAGGCCAGCACGAACAGGCCCAGGCCCATGGCCAGGAAGGAGAACAGCATCCCCATGCGATGCTGCATCAGACGGCGGCGATAGACGGGATTGACGACTTGTGCGGTGGCAGCTTTTTCCACCAGTTGTACGGTCTGGCTCATTATTTGGCTCCTTCCTTGCGCGCCATGCCCATCAACATGATCTTGGCGGCGGACAGGACGATGAAGGTGATGACGAACAGGATCAGGCCCAGGGCAAACAGCGAAGAGACGTGCAGCTTGCTGGAGGCTTCGGCGATTTCGTTGGCCAGCGTGGAGGCAATCGAGTTACCGGCCGAGAACAGCGACCAGGACAGGCGGTGCGAGTTACCGATCACGAAGGTCACCGCCATGGTCTCGCCCAGTGCACGCCCCAGGCCCAGCATGACGCCACCGACCACACCGGTCTTGGTGTAGGGCAGCACCACCTTGCGCACCACTTCCCAGCGGGTGCAACCCAGGCCGTAGGCCGATTCCTTCAACACTGCAGGCACGACTTCGAAGACGTCGCGCATCACCGAAGAGATGAAGGGGATGATCATCACCGACAGGATCAGGCCGGCGGTGAGGATACCGATGCCCATGGTGGGGCCGGAGAACAGCACGCCGATGCCGGGGATCTGGCCCAGGGTGGACTTCAGGAAGGGCTGGCCGTATTCGGAGAACAGCGGCGCGAACACGAACAGACCCCACATGCCGTAGATGATGGAGGGCACGCCGGCCAGCAGTTCCACACAGGTGCCCAGCGGGCGACGCAGCTTGGCGGGGCAGATTTCGGTCAGGAACAGGGCGATGCCGAAGCTGACCGGGAAGGCGATCAGCAAGGCGATGATGGAGGTCGACAGGGTGCCGACGATGGCGATCATGGCGCCGAATTCGTTATTGGTCGGATCCCATTCGACGCGCGTAATGAAGCCGGGGCCGAAGGCCTGGAAGGCGGGCGCAGCGCCGATGATGAGGGAAACGATGATCCCACCCAGCATCAGCAGCACGGACAGGGCGAAGATCAGGGTGATCTTGTGGAAAAAGAAATCCTGCAGTCGCTGGCGGCGCATGACGGCCATCAACTTCTGGCGCGCAGCCTGCGCACTTTCAGTCTCTGTCGGGGATTTTTTGACTTCGGTATTCGACATTGCCGTGGTGGAATAATTAGCGCTCATTTGAATTCACCATTAAAACGGGCCATCGCCGCGAATGCTCTGTCATCAGAGTTGCTCGTTCTCGCTGCGATGGCCCGAATACTCCGGGGGGAGAGGCTTGCTTGGCCTGGAATTACCAGATGGCCTTGCCGCTGCTGTCCTTGACGTTGCTCTTCCAGGACTCTTCCACCAGCTTGGTGACTGAATCCGGCAGCGGCACGTAGTCCAGCTCGGCAGCGGTCTTGCCACCGTTCTTGTAGGCCCAGTCGAAGAACTTCAGGACTTCCTTGCCCTTGGCACCGTCGCCATCTTGTTGCTTGTGCAGCAGGATGAAGGTGGCGCTGGAGATCGGCCAGGATTCCTTGCCGGCAGCGTCGGTGAAGTCAACAGCGAAACCAGGGGTCTTGGCCCAGTCGCCGTGGGCGGTCGCGGCCTTGAAGGAGGTGTCGTCCGGGGAGACGAAGTTGCCATCCTTGTTCTTCAGCTGGGTGTAGTTCAGCTTGTTCTTCTTGACGTAGGCGTACTCGACGTAGCCGATGGCGCCCTTGACCTTCTGCACGTTGGCGGCAACGCCTTCGTTACCCTTGCCACCCACGCCGGTGGGCCACTTGACGGCGGTACCGGCACCGATCTTGGCCTTGAAGTCAGCGTTGGCCTTGGACAGGTAGGAGGTGAACACGTAGGAAGTGCCCGAAGCGTCCGAACGGTAGACCACGGTGATGTCTTCGTTAGGCAGCTTCACGCCCGGATTCAGGGCGGTGATTTCCGGTGCATTCCACTTGGTGATCTTGCCAGCGTAGATGTCGCCCAGGACTTGGCCCGACAGCTTGATCTGACCCGGGGTCACACCATCCAGGTTGACCACGGGGACCACGCCACCGACCACGGCGGGGAACTGGGTCAGACCGGCTTCAGCCAGTTCGCTTTGCGGCAGCGGCGCGTCGGAGGCGCCGAAATCGACGGTCTTGGCCTTGATCTGCTTGATACCACCACCCGAACCGATGGATTGGTAGTTCAGGCTGTTGCCGGTAGCGGCCTTGTACTGCTCAGCCCACTTGGCATAGACCGGGTACGGGAAGGAGGCGCCAGCGCCGGTGATTTCTGCTGCATGAACGGCAGCGCTGAAAGCGAAAGCGCCAGCCACTGCGATTGCAACAGACTTAATCAGATGGTTAAACCCCATTTCTGCTACTCCTATGATTTTGAAGAGAGGATCGTCACCGAGAAACATCACATCGGGAGGGATGACTTTCGAGACAGGGCGAACTTTAACCAGCTAATGTGACGAGTTTATGACCCGGCCTTGTCATCAAGACCAGCCTCAGCAACGCCCGTGACGAGCCGCAGCGTCTCACCCAAGGCCGCCCGAAAACCCGCGCCGCCAGGCGCTGTGCGGCTTTCCTGACAATTTGATGTCAGTGTTTCGGGGAGAATGCAGGGGTAGGGTTGCCGTAAAACAAATATGATTTTGTTATCACATAGACTTCTCTTATACTGCTTAAATGTGACAAAGCCACACAACTGTTGTCATAAACTCGTCATACCTCCTAAATACACTGCCCGCTCAAAGTGGATGGACAGGGACCATTGATGACCAGAAAAGCAAAGCCGGAAAGCAGTACCCAACCTGAACTTCCCGCCAATACGATTTACCTCAACCGCGAATTGTCGCAACTGGCGTTCAACCGCCGCGTGCTGGCCCAGGCCGAAGACGATAGTGTGCCGCTGCTGGAACGATTGCGTTATCTCTGCATCTGCAGCAGCAATCTCGACGAATTCTTTGAAGTGCGCATCGCCAGCCTGCTGGCCAACCGTATCGAAGGCGAGCACACCGATCCCCCCGAACTGCGCGCCGCGCTGGAACGCACCAGCGCCGAATGCCACCGCATCGTGGCGCGCCAGTATGAATTGCTCAACGAGGAAATCCTGCCGCAACTGGCCGCCAATGGCATCCACCTGCTGCGCCACGATGACCGCAACGAAGCCCAGCGGGCCTGGGTCAAGCAGTATTTCGAACAGCATGTGCGGCCGCTGTTGACGCCCATCGGCCTGGACCCGGCCCATCCTTTCCCGCAGGTCCACAACAAGAGCCTGAACTTCATCATCGAGCTCTCCGGCAAGGATGCCTTCGGGCGCGGCACGGGCATCGTCATCATCAAGGCCCCGCGCGTACTGCCGCGCGTGATCAAGCTGCCGGACCATCTCTCGGCCAAGGGCCAGTCTTCGTTCTGCCTGCTCTCTTCAGTGATCCATGCGCATATCGCCGACCTGTTCCCGGGGCGCGACATCATGGCCTATTCGCAATTCCGGGTCACCCGCAACAGCGACCTGTGGGTCGATGAAGAAGAGGTCAAGAACCTGCGCCAGGCGCTGGAGACCGAATTGCAAAGCCGCCAGTTCGGCGTGGCGGTGCGCCTGGAGGTGGCGGCCAATTGTCCCGAACACCTCTCGCAGTTCCTGCTGAACCAGTTCAACATCGAACACAACCGCCTGTATGCCGTGCAAGGGCCGGTCAACATGGTGCGCTTGGGCGAGATCGTCAACCTGGTCAACCAGCCCGAGTTGCGCTTCCCGCCCTTCTCCCCCACCCTGCCGCCGCAACTGGCCAGCGAAAACATCTTCGATGCCTTGGACAAGAAGGACGTGCTGCTGCACCACCCCTTCCAGTCCTTCCAACCGGTGGTCGACTTTATCCGCACCGCCGCGCATGATCCGCGGGTGCTGGCCATCAAGCAGACCATCTACCGCACCGGCATGAATTCGGACCTGATGGAAGCGTTGATCTACGCCGCCCAGCATGGCAAGGAAGTCACGGTGATCGTGGAACTGATGGCGCGCTTCGATGAAGAAGCCAACATCAACTGGGCGGTCAAGCTGGAGCAGGCCGGCGCCCAGGTGGTCTATGGCGTGGTGGGCCTGAAGACGCACGCCAAGCTGGCCCTGGTGATCCGCCACGATGAAGACCAGGGGCTGCGCTTCTATGCGCACTTGGGCACCGGCAACTACCACCCCAATACCACCAAGTTCTATACCGACTTTGGCCTGTTGACATCCAACCAGCAGCTCACCGCCGAAGTCAACGAAGTCTTCATCCACCTGACCAGCCTGACCAAGCCACGCAACCTCACGCAGCTGTGGCTGGCGCCGTTCTCGCTGCAGAAGGAAATCATCCGCGCCATCCGCAACGAGGGCCAGATCGCCCGAGAAGGGCGGCCGGCGCGCATCATCGCCAAGATGAATGCACTGCTGGATGAATCGGTGATCCGGGCGCTCTACGCGGCCTCGGCCGATGGCGTGAAGATCGACCTGATCGTGCGCGGCGCCTGCGCGCTGCGGCCGGGCGTGCCGGGGCTGTCAGACAACATCAAGGTGCGTTCCATCATCGGCCGCTATCTGGAACACTCGCGCATCTATTACTTCCGCAACGACCTGGCCCACGATGTCTACCTGGCCAGTGCCGACTGGATGAACCGCAACCTGTTCCGCCGCATCGAGGTGGCCTTCCCGGTGCTGGACAAGGCACTCAAGAAACGGGTCATTTCGGAAGGTCTCAATCCCTATCTGAAGGACAACACCAATTCCTGGCTGCTCGACGTCAATGGCGTCTACACCCTGAAGAAACCGCGCAACAAGCAGCAATGCTTCAACGCCCAGCAACACCTGATGAGCACGCTGGGCATTCCGGTGGCGCCCTCGGAAGAGTGAGATGGTGATGGCAAGTGCGCCGTACAGCAGGAGCAAGCCCCACGCTGATTTCCCCAAGGAGCTGAAATGGACCTGATTCTATGGCGCCACGCCGAAGCCGAACTGGGCGAGCCCGATGAGGGTCGCGCCCTGACCCCCAAGGGCCACAAGCAGGCGGCCAAGATGGCCGAATGGCTGGACCGCAACCTGCCGGAAAGCTGTCGCATCCTGGTCAGCCCGGCCACCCGTACCTTGCAGACGGTGGAAGCCTTGAAGCGCAAGTACAAGGTGGTGGCCGACCTGGCGCCCAATATGAGCGCCGCGGACTTGCTGCGCGCAGCCAACTGGCCCGACAGCCGCGAACCGGTGCTCATCGTCGGGCACCAGCCCACCCTGGGCCAGGTGGCCGCGCAACTGATCGCCGGCCAGCCGCAGGAATGGTCGCTGCGCAAGGCCAATGTCTGGTGGATCGCCCAGCGTGATCGCGGCGATGTGACCACCAACTATCTCAAGGCCGTGATCGCACCGGAATTGCTGGCCACCTCGGGCAAGCACTCGCCACGCTGAAGGCAGCCCCCCTGGCTCAGGTCTGCCGGACTTCTATATGAAGGAAAAAAATCGCCGCGCCCCCTGCTGGGGGCTGCGGCGATTTGCTGATTGCAGCCGATGAAGTTTCTTACCAGTGTGGCCCAGTCACTCAGAAGGTCTCCCAGTCGCCGTCATCGCCAACCGGCGTGGCACGCGAGGCTGGCTTGGCCGCAGGAGCAGCAGGGGGAGTCACAGGCGCTGCCGGCAGGGCCGCACGCTTGGTCAGCGGAGCGGCCTTGGGCGTGACGGGCTTGGCCGGCGTCACCGCCTTGGGCACCGGTCGCGGCGCTGCAGCCCGCGGCGGCACGGGCGCCGCCTCGACCGCACCCGGCTCCACGCGGAAGATCGCCACTTCCTGCATCAGGGCCTGAGCCTGTTGTTGCAGCGACTTGGCCGCCGCGCTGGCCTGTTCCACCAAGGCCGCATTCTGCTGGGTAGCTTCATCCATCTGCGTGACCGCGCGCGAGACCTGGTCGATGCCGGCACTCTGCTCGTTGGAAGCGGCCGAAATCTCGCTCATGATGTCGGTCACGCGTTGCACTGCCTGGATCACATCGCTCATGGTGTCACCAGCCTGGCCCACCAGTTCGGAACCGGCCTGCACCCGCTCCACCGAATGCATGATCAAGTCCTTGATCTCCTTGGCCGCACTGGAAGAACGCTGCGCCAGCGCCCGCACCTCGGTGGCGACCACCGCAAAGCCGCGTCCCTGTTCGCCGGCGCGGGCCGCTTCGACTGCGGCATTCAAGGCCAGGATATTGGTCTGGAAGGCGATGCCATCGATGATGCTGACGATATCGGTGATGCGCGACGAACTCTCGCGGATCTGTTCCATGGTCTGCACCACCTGCCCCACCACGACATTGCCATCGGCGGCGATGGTGGAGGCATTGACCGCCAGCGTGGTGGCCTGGCGGGCATTGTCGGCGTTGTGCTTCACGGTGCTGGTCAACTCTTCCATGCTGGAGGCGGTTTCTTCCAGCGAGGCCGCCTGCTGTTCGGTGCGGGCCGACAGGTCCAGGTTGCCGGAGGCGATCTCGCGGGTGGCCGTGGCAATGGCCTCACTGCCTCCCCGCACGGCGCGCACGGTGCGCGAGAGGCTTTCCTGCATCCGCGCCAGCCCCTGCAGCAACTGGCCCATTTCATTGCTGGAATGCACGTGCACCGGCTGGGTCAGGTCACCACTGGCGATGGCGTCGAAGTGGCGCAGGGCGCGCTGCATCGGCTCACCGATGGCGCGGCGCAGTGACCACCAACTGAAGCAGGCCAGCAGCAGGCCGACGATGATGGCGCTGATGGAAAAAATGCGCGAGGCCTCGTAACGCGCATTAGAAGCCGCCAGGCTCTGCACGGCCTGCTCGGTTTCATACTTGTTCAAGGCCTGGCCGTCGAGCTGCATGGCGCTGTAGGCCTGCCCCACTTTGCGGGCCTGGTCGGCAATGGCCTGACGCTCGCCGGACTTGATGGCCTGGGTGAATTTGTCCAGTTCCACCTGGGTCTTGGCAATACCATCCGAGACTTTCTTGACCAGCACCTTGCCCTCTTCGGTCTGTGGCAAGGCGGTGTACTTGTCCCACCACTGCAAGGCTTCCTTGCGGGCATTGGCTTCCATACCATACATGCGTTCGGTCCAGGCGGCATCCAGACTCATGGCGGCTTGGTCCAGCGAAGTGCGCTGGCGGCCAACCCAGATCAGCATGTTGTCGGCGGCCACGGTCTTGGGAAGACGCTCCTCTGACAACTGACGATTGATACTCACA
Organism: Herbaspirillum rubrisubalbicans; assembly: GCF_003719195.1. Classification (NCBI taxonomy): domain Bacteria; kingdom Pseudomonadati; phylum Pseudomonadota; class Betaproteobacteria; order Burkholderiales; family Oxalobacteraceae; genus Herbaspirillum; species Herbaspirillum rubrisubalbicans. Next base: position 1,260,653 of record NZ_CP024996.1, on the reverse strand, counting down.
GCTGCCGACATGCCCAGCAGGCCCGATACCCCCAGGGCCAGCAGCAGGATGGACAGCACAAGGAAGGCAATGGCGAGTTGCGCCCTGATGGAAAGATTCTTGAAGGACATTGAAGTGGTTCCGGTGGATGAAGGGAAGTTACCGCACATTCATACTCATGTACTCATTCCCAGGGGCGACACACTGGTCCGACTGGCGCGGTCGTGGCGGCCTACCGGACTGACCGGATGCGGTCGCAACGCCCCACTCTTCCCCCTGGCCGCACAGGTCACCATCCACCTCTTGCCGGAACGGTGGCCTGCTGCACTTGATATCGCTTTACGGCAACCCTGCAATTATCTTGAATTCCCACAAGACGTGCTTGCCCCCCTCAAAAAAGAGCGCCGCGACCTGGAAGGCGCGGCGCTCAAGAATTATTTATTTTTTATATTTAATTTCTGACTTAAGTTACCTTTAATGCGCTGGCAGCTCAGACCGGCCATTCAAAATTCCTCGAACTCTTCATCCCGAGCCAGCCTGGCCGGCTTGGCTGCCGCCGTCACCGCAGGCGGCGCATTGACGCTGCGAAGCGGTACCGGCACCGACACCGTCGGCACCTGCAGCACCGTCTTGAGCTTGAACACCGCCACCGCCTGGGCCAATACATCGGCCTGCTCCTGCAGGCTCACGGCGGCCGCCGCGGCTTGCTCCACCAGGGCTGCGTTCTGCTGGGTGATCTCATCGATCTGGGTGATCGCATGGTTGACCTCGGCGATGCCGGCGCTCTGCTCCTGGCTGGCGGCGGTGATCTCGCCCATGATGTCGGCCACCTGCTTGACCGAGGCGACGATCTCGCTCATGGTGGCGCCGGCTTCGTCGACCAGCTTGCCACCGGTATCGACCTTGTCCACCGAGTCGCTGATGAGTTGCTTGATTTCCTTGGCGGCAGCCGCGCTGCGCTGGGCCAGTGCCCGCACTTCAGAGGCCACCACCGCAAAGCCGCGCCCCTGTTCGCCGGCACGGGCCGCTTCCACGGCGGCATTCAAGGCCAGGATGTTGGTCTGGAAAGCGATGCCATCGATCACGCCGATGATGTCGACGATCTTGCCCGAGCTTTCCTTGATCGAGCCCATGGTAGTCACCACATCACCCACCACGCGTCCGCCCTTGGTAGCGTGGTCCGAGGCCGACAGCACCAACTGGTTGGCCTGCTGTGCATTGGCGGCGTTCTGCTGCACGGTGGAGGTGAGCTGCTCCATGGAACTGGCGGTTTCTTCCAGGCTGGAGGCTTGCGATTCGGTGCGATTGGACAAGTCGACGTTGCCGCGCGCGATTTCATGCGAGGCCACCGCGATGACGGCGGCGCTTTGCTTGACCTCGTTGAGGGTGGCCGCCAGGTTGGCCTGCATGGCATCGAGCGTATTGACCAGGTGCGCAGCTTCATCATGGCCCTGGGCCTGGGCGTGCTGGGTCAAGTCGCCGCGCGAAATGGTCTCGGCGATCTGGCCGGCGCGCTTCAGGGGCGTGACAATGGAGCGGGTGATGACGAAGGTGAAGAAACATCCCAGGCCCAGCGTCAGCACGCCCATGGCCAACATGCCGATCTGCGCCTTGCGGTAGCTGTCCCTGGCCTGGGCGTGGGCCTGCTGCATGTCTTCCTGCTGGAACGAGGCCAGTGCGGCCACGCTGCTCATCCACTTTTCGTGGGCCGGCAGGAAATCGCTCTTCAACTGCTGGGCGGCATCGAAGTAATTGTTGCTGCCCACCTGCTGGCGGATCTGCCCGACCAGCGGGAACAACTTCTTGCCCTCGCCGCTGGTGGCCAGCAGCAGTTCCTTGCCGCGACCGCCGGGGGACAGGTCGGTGAGCTGCTTTTCATAGCCCGCATAGGCTTGCAGGATCTTACCCAGGTGCGCATCCTCGGTCTTGCCTTCGGCCGCATCGGTGGGCGTGACCACCTTGCGCAAGGCCAGCGCCAGCGCGCTGCCGGCTTCGCGCATGTTCAAGGCGGCGGTCATGGCGGTGACCTTCTTTTCGATCACGTATTCGTTGCTGGCTTCCAGCTCGGCCATGCGCCACAGCCCGATGACCAGGATCGCGGTGGCCAGCGTCAGGATGAGGAAAAATCCGAACGCCAGGCGGCTGCCGATCTTCAAGTGTTGCATCATGGGAGTGTCTTCCTTGTCACGCCAAGGCGCGTCCTGAGGGGGGACGACGGGCCGTGCGGTGGCGCATCTTAGAAGAGATGCACACAGGCAATCCAATGCTTTGTCAGCATGTCTTCATGTGTGTATTGCATAGTTGAAAGAAAGGCCACAGCCCTTCTGCCAACGACGGGGCTCAAGTCAACGCCAGACGCCCCTCCCGAGTGTCACTGACGGCGGCGTGCGGCTGGCTGACGGCCTGCGGCTGCCGCGGCTGGTGGGCCGCGTCCTCCTGGATGCGGAATACGCTGACCGCATCCCACAGCAGTTCGGCCTGCTGCTGCAGGCTCTCGGCGGCGGCGGCGGCTTCTTCGACCAGGGCGGCATTCTGCTGGGTGATGCCTTCCATCTGCGCGATGGCGTCGTTGACCTGGCTGATGCCATTGCTCTGTTCTTCACTGGCCTGGGTGATTTCGCTCATGATGCCGGCTACCTGGCGCACCGAGCCGACGATCTCATGCATGGTGGCGCCGGCTTCATCGACCAGTTGACCACCGGTCTCCACCCGCTCCACCGAGTCGCTGATGAGTTGTTTGATTTCCTTGGCGGCACCGGCGCTGCGCTGGGCCAGCGAACGCACTTCGGAGGCCACCACGGCGAAACCGCGCCCCTGCTCGCCGGCACGGGCCGCTTCCACTGCGGCATTCAAGGCCAGGATATTGGTCTGGAAGGCGATGCCATCAATGACGCTGATGATATCGACGATGCGGCGCGAGCTATCCCGGATCTGCGCCATGGTATCGACCACGTTGCCCACCACTTGCCCACCACGTTCGGCCAGTTGCGAGGCCGAACTGGCCAGCTGGTCGGCCTGGCGCGCGCTGTGGGCATTGTTCTGCACGGTGGAGGTCAGTTGCTCCATGGCGCTGGCCGTCTCTTCCAGGCTCGACGCCTGGGATTCGGTACGCCGCGAGAGGTCGGCATTGCCGGTGGCGATCTCGCGTGAGGCGTGCTGGATCACTTCGATGCTGGTACGCACGCGACCGACGATACCGCCCAGGCTGTGCGTCATGTCATTGAGCGACCCCAGCAACTGGGCCGATTCATCGCGCCCCTGCACGGTGGCCCGCGCAGTCAGGTCGTAGTTGGCCACGCGCCCGGCCATGGCCACCGAGGCCTGCACCGGTACGCTCACCGAGCGCGTGATCATCACGCCCAGCCAGGCCACCAGCGCCGCCAACAGCAGCACCGCACCCAACACGCTCAACTGCTGCCGGCGCAGGTCGGCGTTCTGCGCATCGAGCTGCGCGGCCAGGGCTTCGGTGACGGCACGGGTGGCCTTGAACTGTTCATCGATGGCCGCCGTGAAGCGCTTGAAATAGTCATCGGGAGAGAAGCTCATTTCCTGCGGCAGCAAGATCTTTTCGCGGGTGAGCTGGATCACTTCATTGCCCATGCGGTCGGCCTGCTGGAAAGTGCTGCCCAATTGCGTGCCCAGGTGCGGGTTGGCCGCCACGCCCTTGCTGAAGGATTTCTTGGCGGCATTGAGGCGCTCCTGGGCGCGTTCCAGCATGGCCACCAGTTCCAGCCGATCTTCCATCTTCAATTCTTTCTTGAGCAGAAGACTGGCGCCACGGGCGCGCGCGCGGCCCAGGTCTTCGGTCAGCGCCGGCATGGAAATGAAGGCGGCATTGATGAGTTGAGTACTGTCGAAGTCGGGGTCCACGGTGTAGTGGTAATAGTCCAGCATCCGCTCGTTGAGGTCGAACAAGGCAGCGATGGCTGCGCTGTGGGCGGCGAAGCTCTCCGGCGGGGTGATTGCCTTGGCGGCCACGGCGTCGCGCACCTTGTTCCAGGTCTCGACCAGCTTGTTGAAGCTACCCAGGGCCTGGGGATCATCGCGCCCCATCGGGGCCAGTCCCTCACCCAATGCCTGCAAGGCCTGGTCGACCTCGGCGGCCTTGGCCTGACGCGGGCCGGCCATGTCGGCGGCACCGTTGAGCATGACGGCCGACATGCCGCGATGCTGCTGCATCAGTTGTACGCTGCGCAAGAGCCTGCGCACCGGCTCCACGCCGGCGATTTCATCTTGCTTGAGCTTGATGGTGTGGGACGTGCTGCCGTAGTAGAGGGCCGTGGGCACTCCGAACAGAATCAGTCCCAGTACGCCCAGCAAAGCGAATTTCTGCCATAGCTTCAGGTTGGCAAGCAGTCTTGTCATGATGGATTTTCCCCCAGGTTGCAGATGGTCGGCCGAACGGCTCGACCAGGCGCCGTTGCGGCGCTCATTGATTTTCACTCAGGGGAGATGATGCCACGGACACTAGCGCCGATTGTGCAAATAAAACCAGCTGTCCTGATTTTTGTCAGAAATCCTCTCGGCGGTAGCCCGCTTGTGGCTTTTCGCCACCTGAACAGTAACAGCAAATTACCCGTCAGCAAGCTTTACCTGGACGTTTCGCGTACCGGATTGATGGCAGTGGCCTGGCCCGGCTGCTTGTGACGCGCCAGGTGCAGATGCTGCAGGAACTGCTGGGTGGCCGACTCCCAGGAGCGGGTGGCGGCATGGGCGCGCACGGCTTCATTGTCCAGCTTCAGGGCTTGCAGGCAGGCTTGCTTGAGGTCCTGGCGCAGGATGCCGGAGACGCCATTGTCGACCACATCGATGGGCCCCTCGACCGGATAGGCGGCCACCGGAATGCCACAGGCCATGGCTTCCAGCAGCACCAGGCCGAAGGTATCGGTCTTGCTGGGGAAGACGAAGACGTCGGCGCAGTTGTAGTAGGCCGGCAATTCGTCATGCCCCTTGGCGCCCAGGAAGCGCACTTCGGGATAGCGCGTGGACAGGTCTTCGAACTGCGGGCCGTCGCCCACCACCCACTTGGTGCCGGGCAGGTCGAGCTGGAGGAAGGCTTCGATATTCTTTTCCACCGCCACCCGCCCTACGTAGAGGAACAGCGGACGTTCGATGCAGGCATGGTCTTCCACCGCCGGGCGGAAGTGATTGGTATCGACGCCACGGCCCCACAGTACGACATTGCGGAAGCCCTCTTCTTCCAGCGCCGTCTTCATCGCCGGGGTGGGCACCATGATGGCTTCGGAGCGGCCATGGAACCAGCGCAGCAGACGATAGGTGATGGCCTTGGGCAAGAGCTTGCGGGCGGCCAGGTATTCCGGGAAGCGGGTGTGATAGGCAGTCGTGAAATTGAGCTTGTGACGCAGGCAGTAGCGCCGCGCGGCCAAGCCCATCGGGCCTTCGGTGGCGATGTGGATGCAGTCCGGCTGGAACGCTTCGAGGGCGGCAGCGATGCGGGCGTAGGGCTTGTAGGCCAGCCGGATTTCCGGGTAGGTCGGACAGGCGAAGGTGCGGAAGTCGCGCGGTGACAGCAGCAGCACTTCGTGGCCGAAACCGCGCAGGCAGCGCACGGTGGAGCGCAAGGTGTTGACGACGCCGTTGACTTGCGGCTCTCCGGCGTCGCTGATGATGGCAATGCGCATAAATCGTATCGACAATAGGTCTTGAGGTGGCTGACTGGATGCCAGGTTGGCAGCGGTTGACAATGGTCAAGCCGGCGCCAGTTCCCGGGCAGCCTGGCGGGCTTCCTTGCCAGCGCGTTTGAGTTGCATGATTTCCTGCCAGGACACCAGGCGCAGTTCGCCATTGGGCTCTTCCACCAGCGCCGACAGGCTCTCGACCCAGTCGCCATCGTTGCAGTAGACCACGCCGCCGATGTCGCGGATCTCGGGCTTGTGGATATGGCCGCAGATGACGCCGTCCAGGCCCTTCTTCTTGGCTTCCTCGGCCAGGGCATCTTCGAAAGAGGTGATGTAGTTCACCGCGTTCTTGACCTTGGACTTGAGGTACTGCGACAGCGACCAGTAAGGCAGGCCGGCCCGGGCACGCCAGCTGTTGAACCACTGGTTGAACTTGAGGATCATGGTGTAGAGCGAGTCACCCACATAGGCCAGCCACTTGGCGCAGGCGATGACGCCGTCGAAACGGTCGCCATGCAAGACCAGCATACGCTTGCCTTCGGCGGTGACGTGCACCAGTTCGTCACGGATCTTGATACCGCCGAAATCGAGGTCGATGAACTGGCGGATCACTTCATCGTGGTTGCCGGGCACGAAGATGACATTGGTGCCCTTCTTGGCCTTCTTCAAGACCGTCTGCACCACGTTGTTGTGGCTCTGGTCCCAGTACCAGCGACGCTTCAGTTGCCAGCCGTCGATGATGTCGCCCACCAGGTAGAGCGTCTCGGATTCGGTGGCGCGCAGAAATTCCAACAGTCGCTCGGCCTGGCAGCCGGTGGTGCCCAGGTGGATGTCGGAAATCCAGATGGTGCGAAAGCGCAGCGGATCGCGCTTGGATTCGTCATCATGCTGGTCGCCCTCGGCCCCCAGGTCGGCGAACAGCCCCTGGGCTTTTTCCATGAACTGTTCGCGTGGCTTCATGCGGTCCTCGACTCTTTGAGGTAATGACGGGCGTAGCGGCTGTCGAGCTTGGAGAGCGGCAGCAGCAGGAAGAAATCAGCCGAGTGGAAATCAGGATCCCAGGCCGGTTCGCCGCACACCCAGGCACCGCTGCGCAGGTAGCCGCGCAACAGCGGCGGGATCTGCGGATCGACGCCGGCCTGGCGGTCTTCCAGCGGGAAGGGCAACAGCGGCGCGACGCGGTAGTCGGGCGGGGCCATGTTCTTTTCGCGGAAGGCGTGATAGAGCGCGGCGGCATTGTGGCCACCATCGGCCAGGCTGACGCTGGCGCAACCCATCAGGTATTCGCAGCGTTCCTTGCGCATGTAAGCGGCCAGGCCCGCCCACAGCATCATGATCACGCCGCCGCTGCGGTAGTCCGGGTGGATGCAGGCGCGACCGGCTTCGGCGATGACGCCGCGGATGTTGTCCAGGCGCGAGAGATCGAATTCCTGTTCCGAGTAGAACTTGCCCATGCGGCGCGCGCCGTGCGGGCTCAGTACGCGATAGGTGCCCACCACCGAGAGGGTCTTGCTGTCGCGCACGATGAGGTGGTCGCAGTAGTCGTCGAACTCATCCTTGTCCAGGCCTTCGGGATTGGCCAGGGCCGACAGGTTCATCGCTTCGATGAAGACCTTGTAGCGCAGGCGCTGCACTTCGCGCACTTCTTCCGGGGTGCTGGCCAGGCTCAGGTTGAGCTTGGCAAAACTCGGATTGGCATCGGCAGGAATGGTAAGCAGTCTCATGCATTGTCCTTTATGGTGATGTGTGAAGGGGACCTTGGACTGCCAGAGCCAAGGTCAAATCCACCAACATAAGCGACCTCAACTGGCTACAATCCGATACCCCTTCAGATTTGCGGTTGTTTCCGAAAGAAAACGAAACTTCAATTCAAAAATTTCGAGAAACAACCGATGTCCCCGGGATAACGTTGCACAGACTACCCAGCGATTGTTTCACCCACATGACCTCTGCGGCCGTTTTGGCAGTGCAGCAACAACCATCCGCCCAGCGTTACAATGGCATGACAAAGCGGCATCAGGAGACTGCAAGATGCACGCGCGAGGGTAAGGAAAGAGGGTGCAAACCCGAGGAATCTTTCGATGCGCACTTCATCGAAACCATGGATCGATGGCCGCCGGCAGTGATCGTGCGCAAGGGCACCGGGCCTGTTGGCAGCTATGCTTTGCAATGTCCGTCAACTCGAAACATAAAGGAAGATCATGCTACTCAAGGATAAAGTCGCTCTCATTACCGGTTCGGCCAGCGGCATCGGCAAGGAAATCGCGGTCGAATATGCCAAACAGGGCGCCAAGGTCGTCATCGCCGACCTGGCCCTGGAAGCGGCCAAGGCGACCGCCGAAGAGATCGTCAAGAATGGCGGCACCGCCATGGCCGTGGCCATGAACGTCACCGATGAAACTCAGGTCGACAAGGGCGTGGCCGATGCCGTGAACACCTATGGCGGCCTGGACATCATGATCAGCAATGCCGGCATCCAGATCATCAGCCCGGTGGCCGAGTTGTCGCTGGAGAACTGGCGCAAGATGCTGGCCATCCACCTGGACGGCGCCTTCCTGACCACGCGCGCAGCGATGAAGGCGATGATCAAGCAGGGTCGTGGCGGCTCCATCATCTACATGGGTTCGGTCCACTCGCACCTGGCTTCGCCCTTGAAGGCGCCCTATGTCACGGCCAAGCATGGCCTCTTGGGCCTGGCCAAGACGGTGGCCAAGGAAGGCGCCAAGGACCACATCCGCACCAACGTCATCTGTCCCGGCTTCGTGCGCACCCCGCTGGTGGAAAAGCAGATCCCCGAGCAGGCCAAGGAATTCGGCATCAGCGAAGAAGACGTCATCAAGAAGATCATGCTGAAGGACACCGTCGACGGCGAATTCACCACCACCCAGGACGTGGCCCAGACCGCCGTGTTCCTGGCCGCCTTCCCGACCAATGCCCTGACCGGTCAGTCGGTGGTGGTCAGCCACGGCTGGCACATGCAATAAGCACTGACGCCCCTTCCAGGCAAGCCGCCATGGTGCAGACCTGGCGGCTTTTTGCTGGCCCGCACTGGCCGAGCCATTTCGACCTTTAATCCGGCTTTAATCCCCCCTTGAGCCAGCATTAACCCATCCTTAATCCAGCTGGCGCCAATCGGCTATGATGGGCGATCTTCATTGTCCATCCGATGTGCCATGCCGACCCTGACACTGCCGCCAGGCGAGCTGCCGCTGCCGCAATTGCATCTGCGCAGTTATCGCGAGCAGACCCTGGCCGACCGCCATGATTTCTCTCAGCTGGTGCTGCCCCTGGCGGGCCGGCTGGAGCTCGATATTGCCGGGCACCAGGGCTACGCCGACAGCCTCACGGCGGCCTTCGTCGAACCCGGCGCCTGGCACGAGACCCGTGCCGGTGGCAGCAATCGCGCGCTGGTCCTGGACCTGGCGCCGCACGCCGTGGACACGCTGCAACTGGAAGCCCTGGCCCGGCGCGCCTTCGTGCCACTGACGGCGGCCGCCAGCAAGCTGGTGGAATTCATGGCGCTGTCGCTGGCGCAATCTACCGCACCGGCCGCGGGCCATGCGCTGCACCACTGGGTGCCGCTGCTGCTGGACACCCTGGCGCAGCAACCACCGCAGGTCAAATCGCGCCTGCACCGCATGTTGGCCCGGGTCGAGGCGCAAGCCGCCCAGCCCTGGACGGTGGCCGACATGGCCGCGCTGGCCGCCATCAGCCCCAGCCGCCTGCATGAATGGTTCCAACAGGAACTGGGCACGTCACCGCGCGCCTGGCTGGCTGAGGTACGTCTGGCGCAAGCCTGTCAGTTGCTGCGCACCAGCAAGTTGCCGGTGGCGGCCATCGCCCAGCGCTGCGGCTATGGCGACCAGAGTGCGATGACGCACGCCATGCGCAAGCTGCGCGGCACCACGCCGTCGGCCTACCGCAAGCAGTACCGGGCTTAAGCGCTGGCGGCTTGGCCTGGCTGATGCAGGCACTGGCTGAAGTAGCCGGCAAAATGGGCGTAGTCAGGCGTGGGCAGTCCGGCCAGCTTGGCGCAATCATCCCAGCGCCGCAGGCGCAGCGCATCCCGGGCATAGGGCCGGTCGATGAAAGCGGCCGCCTGTTCGATGTCGAAGATGCCGCCCTGCAGTTGCAGGCTGCGCACCGAGTCGGCCGAAAGACGGGCGAAGTAATCGGGATCGGTGGCGCACAGGTAGCGCTTGGCATCGACGTGCAAGGCAATCGGCGCCAGCACGGCTTCATCGAACAGTCCGCGCAGGAAAGGCAGCACGCGGTACTGGTGCAAGTCATCCACACCGGACAGAGTGGGCGTGTCGCCCAGGTCTTCCAGCAGATGCCCCAGGTCGTGCAGCAGACTGGCCACGATCAGGCTGGGCGCGGCACCCTCCTCCTCGGCCAGCAAGGCCGATTGCAGCGCGTGCTCCAGTTGCGTGACGGGTTCGCCCGCATATTGCGTGTGGCCGTGTCGTGTGAACAACAGGGCGATATCATCCAGGCTCAGGGCCATCTTGCGCCTCGCTCATGAAGAAAAATTCAAGCAGCCACTATAGCCGCTGGCCATGCAGCGGCCATGACATCTGCATGACATCGTGCTGGTGCAGCCTCATGCACAGGCAAAAACGGCGGACCCGTAGGCCCGCCGTTCTCGCTCGCTTCACTGCCCCCAGAGGCAGGGTTCAGACCTTACTTCTTCAGATCGAAACGATCCAGCTCCATCACCTTGACCCAGGCTGCTACGAAGTCCTTGACGAACTTTTCCTTGGCGTCGGCGCTGGCATAGACTTCGGCCAGGGCACGCAGCACGGCATTGGAACCGAACACCAGATCGACGCGGGTACCGGTCCACTTGAGGGCGCCGGTCTTGCGGTCGCGGCCTTCGAACTCTTCCTGGGCGGGCGAGGTGGACTTCCACTCGGTGCCCATGTCCAGCAGGTTGACGAAGAAGTCGTTGGACAGCACGCCCACGCGGCTGGTGAATACGCCCTTGGTGCTGCCGCCGACGGTGTTGCCCAGCACGCGCAGGCCACCGATCAAGACCGTCATTTCCGGCGCGGTGAGGGTCAGTTGCTGGGCCTTGTCGATGAGCATGTCTTCGCCACGCACGGCATAACGCTGCTTCTGGAAGTTGCGGAAGCCATCGATGACCGGCTCCAGCGGCGCGAAGGAAGCGGCATCGGTCTGCTCTTGCGAGGCATCCACGCGACCGGCGCTAAACGGCACGCTCACCGCCACGCCTGCGTCCTTGGCCGATTTTTCCACCGCAGCACTGCCGGCCAGCACGATCAGATCAGCCAGCGAAACCTTCTTGCTGCCCTGGTTGAACTCGGCCTGGATGGCTTCCAACGCCTTCAAGACCTTGGCCAGTTGGGCCGGCTGGTTGGCCGCCCAATCCTTTTGCGGGGCCAGGCGGATGCGCGCGCCGTTGGCGCCGCCGCGCATGTCGCCGCCACGGAAGGTCGAGGCCGAGGCCCAGGCAGTGGACACCAGTTCGGCCACCGACAGACCTGAGGCCAGCACCTTGGCCTTGAGTGCGCTCACGTCAGCCGCATCGATGGCTGCGCCTTGGGCCTGCGGCAGCGGGTCTTGCCAGATCAATTCTTCGGCCGGCACTTCCGGGCCGAGGTAGCGCGAACGCGGGCCGAGGTCGCGGTGGGTCAGCTTGAACCAGGCGCGGGCGAAGGCATCGGCGAACTGCTCGGGATGGGCCAGGAAGCGGCGCGAAATCTTTTCGTAGGCCGGGTCGAAGCGCAGCGACAGGTCGGTGGTCAGCATGGTCGGCAGCAACGCTGCACCGCCATGGGCGTGCGGGATCACTGCCTGGGCATTCTTGGCCACCCATTGATGGGCGCCGGCCGGGCTCTTGGTCAGTTCCCATTCATAGTTGAACAGGTTCTCGAAGAAGTAGTTGCTCCACTGCGCCGGGGTCTGGGTCCAGGTCACTTCCAGGCCGGAGCTGATGGTGTCGCCAGCGGCACCGCTGCCGAAGCTGCTCTTCCAGCCCAGGCCCTGGCTTTCCAGACCTTCGCCTTCCGGTTCGCGGCCGACGTGCTTGGCGTCACCGGCACCGTGGGTCTTGCCGAAGGTGTGACCACCGGCGATCAGGGCCACGGTTTCTTCATCGTCCATGGCCATGCGGGCGAAGGTTTCGCGGATGTCATGGGCGGCGGCCAGCGGGTCGGGGTTGCCGTCCGGGCCTTCCGGGTTCACGTAGATCAGGCCCATCTGCACGGCTGCCAGCGGGTTTTCCAGGTTGCGGCCAGCCGGTGCGGTGCGGCTCTGTTCGTTGCCATGACGGTCGGCATCAGCAGGGATCTCGCCGTGGCTGGCGCCAGCCTTGCCCTTGCCATAGCGGTCATCGCCACCCAGCCAGGTGGTTTCGTTACCCCAGTAGACATCCAGGTCCGGTTCCCACACGTCCTGGCGGCCACCGGCGAAGCCGAAGGTCTTGAAGCCCATGGTTTCCAGGGCGACGTTGCCGGTCAGGATCAGCAGGTCGGCCCAGGACAGCTTGTTGCCGTATTTCTGCTTGACCGGCCACAAGAGGCGACGTGCCTTATCCAGGTTGACGTTGTCGGGCCAGCTGTTCAAGGGCGCAAAACGCTGCTGACCACGGCCGGCACCGCCACGGCCATCGCCGATGCGGTAGGTACCGGCACTGTGCCAGGCCATGCGCACGAACAAGGGACCATAATGACCGAAATCGGCCGGCCACCAATCCTGGGAATCGGTCATCACCTTGGCCAGGTCGGCCTTGACGGCGGCCAGGTCCAGGCTCTTGAAGGCGTCGGCATAGTTGAAATCCTCACCCATGGGGTTGGATTTGGAAGAATGCTGGGACAGCAGGTCCAGGCGCAACTGCTTGGGCCACCAGTCGCGGTTGCTGGTGCCGCCGCCGGCGGTGTGGTTAAAGGGGCACTTGGCTTCATTCGACATTGCGTTCTCTCCTGTTGGTCGACCCGATGAGTCGTGGTGCCCGGACCGGGAAACGGGCGTTACGGTGAGCGCACGCTGGGCTAGCGTGCGAACACCGGGTAATACGGCGATATGCTGGCTGCGTTCTGCTACGGCGCCATGACGGCAGGGCCATGCTGCGGGGCCAACTTCACCTTGTCCCGGTCGTTACTGGTGATGAGTCATTAATGTAATTCATTAAACCAGATTAGTTGATTGTCTTTTTGCATAACACCAGTCAATAAATCCAATCCCGTTAATTCACTTTTTATGGCTCAACAGTGTCGCCAAAGGCAAGTTCGTCTGCAGAGCTGGCACAATGGTTCCTGGCTGGCCTACCTGGCGCAAGTTGACGGCGTGCTATCCGGGCCGATGAGAAAATACGAGTTTTGTCTCGCGCCGGCCTCTTTTGGCATGAATGATAAGGATAAATGCAGACTTCCCGCGACACCGGAAAATACGAGTGAAATAATGCTTCAGGTCAACCGTTGACGACCTGAATCGTTGTTGAGGCGCTGCCCGCCTCCCGGGCTGCCCTCACTTCTCCCTATTTTCCCATTACAAAAAGACATCATGACGGAAACGACCGAAAACCTGGAACACGCCGAACACGCCCACGCCTCCGGCAACAAGAAGATCGCCCTGCTCATCGCCATCTTGGCGCTGGTGCTGGCCATTACCGAAACCCTGTCCAAGTCCTACCAGACCGAGGTCATCCTGAAGCATCAGGAAGCGGCCAATCTGTGGTCTTTCTTCCAAGCCAAGTCGGTGCGCGGCAATGCAGCGCAACTGGCCAAGCAGCAATTGACGCTGCTGGGCAATCCCAAGGATGAGCGAGTAAGCGCGGCTATCTCCAAACTTGATGACGCCATCGCCCACTACGACAGCGACGAAAAGACCGGCGAAGGCAAGAAGGAGCTGGCGCACAAGGCGCGCGAAGCCGAACATGAAGCCCATGCCTACATGGAAAAGTACGAGAAGATGGAAATGGCGGCCGGGATGCTGCAAGTGGCCATCGTGCTGGCCTCGGCCACCATCATCTCCGGCGTGGCAGTGCTGGCCTACCTGTCCATGGGCATCGGCGTGGTGGCGCTGGCCTTCGTGGGAGCCGGACTGCTGGGCTCAGTGAGCTGACCGGCCCTGCTGCCGGTGACGGCAGCGATGATGCAACGCCGGCTATCTGCCGGCGTTTTTCATTGGAACAGCCCCTGGCGTCACAGCGCAGTCCATCGCAATAAAACCGTAGCCTGCAACAATCTTTCCCCGCTCCACTGCTGCATACTGCCAGCCTTTCCCGTTGCTGCGGTGGCATCGACCACCTTTGACTGATGCGTTCCAACCCGATTCTGCAAGGCATGTTCTATAGCGCCCTGGCCGGCGCCGCCTGGGGCCTGGTGTTCCTGGCCCCGGAACTGACCCGCGCCTTCTCGCCCTGGCAATTGACCGCCGGGCGCTACCTGGCCTATGGCCTGTTCGCGGCGCTGCTGATCGCGCCGCGCATCAAGAAATTGCTGCCGCACCTGGGCCGCGCCGAGTGGCGCGCGCTGGTGTGGTTGAGCCTCTTGGGCAATGTGGTCTATTACGTGTTCCTGGCCAGCGCCGTGCAATTGGGCGGCATGGCCATGACTTCGCTAGTGATCGGCTTCCTGCCGGTGGCGGTGAGCATCATCGGCAGCCGTGGTCACGGCGCCGTCCCGCTGCGCAAGCTAGCCCCTTCGCTGGCCCTGGGCCTGGCCGGGATTGCCTGCGTGGCGTGGCAGTCACTGGCAGGGTCGGCGACAGGCGATATGAAGGAAAGTGTCATAGGCTTCTTCTGCGCCCTGGCGGCACTGGCCTCCTGGACCACTTATGCGGTGGGCAACAGTCGTTGGCTGGCGCGCCTACATGAAGTTTCTGCACATGACTGGAACCTCTTGATCGGCGTGGTCACGGGCCTGTTGTCGCTGTTCATCGCGGTGCCGGCCTTCACTGTGATGCTGCAGCCGCATCCGGGCAGTCAATGGCTGCACTTCGTGGTGGTATCGGCGGGGGTGGCGATCTTTGCCTCGCTGTTCGGCAATGCCTGCTGGAACAAGGCCACACGCCTGCTGCCGCTGACCATGATCGGGCAGATGATCCTCTTCGAGACGCTCTTTGCGCTGCTCTACGGCTTCCTGTGGGAACAGCGCTGGCCGACGCTGCTGGAGATCGCGGCCATGGTGCTGGTCACCGGTAGCGTGCTGCTGTGCGTGTCAGCGCACCGGGTCGATGAGGGCGGTGGGCACTGACACCCGGACGCCCTGCCCTCACACTACCCTCACTGTGGCTGGGCGTTGGCTTGCTCGGCCAGTTTCTTCAAGACGTGCGCCGCGGCCACCAGGCCGAAGGTGGCCGTGACCACCATGGCCGAGCCGAAGCCGGCGCAGTTCAGGCCGGTGACGCCGGCCTGGGTGCTGTCGGCGGCATCCGCGCCGACGTCCATGTCTTCAGCAGGAACAACTTCACATGCCTCGCCTTCGGCCAGTTCAGGAAAGCGCAGCGGTTCCGTGGAAAACACGGCATCGATGTGGAATTTATTCTTGGTCCCGCGCGGGAAACCATGCTGTGAACGCAGGCGCTTGCGCACCTTGGCCAGCAGCGGTTCCTGCTCGGTGCGGCAGAGGTCGCGGATCTCGATCTGGGTCGGGTCGATCTGCCCACCGGCGCTGCCGATGGTGACCATGGGCATGCCGTTCTTGCGGCACCAGGCGATCATGGCCACCTTGGCCGGGACATTGTCGATGGCGTCGATGACGTAATCGAAACGGCCGCCGCCCAACATCTGCTCCACATTCTCTGGATCGACGAAATCCTCCACCTCGGTCACCACGCAGGTCGGATTGATCTGGCTGATGCGCTCATGCAGGGCCGTGACCTTAGCCTGGCCCAGCGTCCCGGTCAGGGCATGGATCTGGCGGTTGACGTTGGATTCGGCCAGGTTGTCCAGGTCGATCAGGGTCAGGTGGCCGATGGCGCTGCGCGCCAGCGCCTCGACGATCCACGAGCCCACGCCCCCGACCCCGACCACGCACACCCGTGCCTGGCGAAAGCGTTGCAGGGCGGCGGCGCCGTACAGGCGGGCCACGCCGCCGAAGCGGCGTTCATAGTCGATATCGTTCAGATCGATGGATGTGCTCATGTTCCAACTTCAATGCAGTGTTAACAGCCTGGATGGCCTCTCATGAAAAAGGGCCGCAGCGTCAACGCGGCGGCCCTTTTGCGTCGTACGGAAATCCTTGAATCAGACCACCGCGCCGCCGTTCTCGTCCTTGACCTTGACCGGCTTGATCAGGTCTTCGCGCTTCACGCCCAGCCACATGGCCAGGGCCGCGGCCACGAACACCGAGGAATAGATACCGAACAGAATGCCGATGGTCAGCGCCAGGGCGAAGTAGTGCAGCGTCGGGCCACCGAAGAAGAACATCGCCAGCACCATCATTTCAGTGCTGCCGTGGGTGATGATGGTACGCGACATGGTGCTGGTGATGGCGTGGTTCAGCACTTCGGGCGCGGAGAGCTTGCCGAAGCGGCGGTCACGGAAGGCTTCGCGCACCCGGTCGAACACCACCACCGATTCGTTGACCGAGTAACCCAGCACCGCCAGGATCGCGGCCAGCACGGTGAGCGAGAATTCCCACTGGAAGAAGGCAAAGAAACCCAGGATGATCACCACGTCGTGCAGGTTGGCGATCACCGCCGCCACCGCGAACTTCCATTCGAAGCGGAAGGCCAGGTAGATCACGATGCCGACCACCACCATGGCCAGCGCCAGCAAGCCGTCATGGGCCAGCTCGTCACCCACCTGCGGGCCGACGAACTCCACCCGTTGCAGACGCACGTCCGGGTCATCGGCCTTCAGGGCGGCATTGACCTTTTCGCTTTGCTGGCTGGCGTTCACGCCGGCTTGCGCGGGCAGGCGGATCATCACGTCCTGGGCGGTGCCGAAGCTTTGCACCAGGGTATCGCGGTAACCCAGTCCTTCAATGGACTTGCGGATCTTCTCCAGGTCGGCCGGTTTGTTGTAGGCCACTTCCATGACCGTGCCACCGGTGAATTCGATGGAGAAGTGCAATCCCTTGGAGAACAGGAAAAACACCGCGGCCACAAAGGTCAGTGCCGAGATCGCATTGAAGATCAGGGCATGACGCATGAAGGGAATGTCTTTTTTGATGCGGAAAAATTCCATCACTATCCTTTCGGTGCCGGTCCCACTGTCAGCGTGGCGACCGGCTCAAAATCTGGCTGTGCTGCTATGTCGTGGTATCGCTGCGCTTACTTGGCGTCGCGCTTGGCCGAAGCCTTGCCGGAGGTGGAGAGCACCTCGCCTTGCGGCTTCCAGATCTGGCCGATGGCCAGGCTGGAGAGGCGCTTCTTGCGGCCATACCAGAGGTTGACCACGCCGCGCGAGAAGAACACGGCCGAGAACATCGAGGTCAGGATGCCCAGGCAGTGCACCACGGCAAAGCCGCGAATCGCACCGGAACCGAAGATCAGCAGCGCCAGGCCGGCGATCAGGGTGGTCACGTTGGAGTCCAGGATGGTCGCCCAGGCGCGGTCGAAACCGGCGGCAATCGCTGCCTGCGGCGAATTGCCGGCGCGCAGTTCTTCACGGATGCGCTCGTTGATCAGCACGTTGGAGTCGATCGCCATACCCAGCGCCAGGGCGATAGCGGCAATACCGGGCAGAGTCAGCGTGACCTGCAGCGTGGACAAGAGCGCCACCAGCAGCAGCACGTTCACCGACAGCGCCAGGGCACTGAAGAAACCGAACAATTGGTAGTAGATCACCATGAAGATGGCCATGGCCACGAAGCCGTACAGCACCGAGTCAAAGCCCTTCTTGATGTTGTCGGCACCCAGTTGCGGGCCGATGGTGCGTTCTTCGATGATTTCCATGGGGGCCGCCAGGGAACCGGCGCGCAGCAGCAGGGCCAGGTCGCTGGCGGCTTCGGGCGAACCCATGCCGGTGATCTGGAAGCGCGAACCCAGTTCGGAGCGGATGGTGGCCACGGTCAGGACTTCGCCCTTGCCCTTTTCGAACAGGACGATGGCCATGGCCTTGCCGACCTTGTCGCGGGTGGCTTCGCGCATCTTGCGGCCGCCGTCGCCGTTCAAATCGATGCTGACCGCCGGTTGGTGGTTTTCATCGAAGCTGGCCGAAGCGTTGGAGATGTAGTCGCCGGTCAGCACCGGTTCCTTGACCAGAACCACGGGCGCACCCTTGCCGACCTTGAACAGTTCGGAGCCGAACGGAATGGCCGAGGTTTCCTCGGTGCCGCGCACCACGCTGTCGTCCACCATGCGCACTTCCAGGGTGGCGGTACGGCCGATGATGTCCTTGGCGCGCGAGACGTCCTGCACGCCCGGCAGTTCGACCACGATGCGGTCGGCGCCCTGACGCTGGATCAGCGGCTCGGCCACGCCCAGCTCATTGACGCGCTTGGACAGGGTGCTGATGTTTTGCTTGACGCCATCTTCCTGGGTCTGTTTCAGGGCTTCCGGGCGCAGGGTGGCGATCAGTTTCAGGTCGTCGCCGCTGCCGGCGTCGGTCAGCAGCATTTCCTGCAGCTCGCCCAAGGCGGCGCGGGCCTTGTTGCGGGTGTCGGCATCGCGGAAGGAAATCTCGATGCTGTCGCCCACGCGGTTGATGCCGCTTTGGCGGATGTTCTTGTCACGCAGCAGGCTGCGCACGCTCGATTGCAGGCCTTGCAGGCGCTTGTTCAGGACCGCCTTGATATCGACCTGCATCAGGAAGTGCACGCCACCGCGCAAGTCCAGGCCCAGGTACATCGGGAAGGCGTGCAGGCTTTGCAGCCATTGCGGGGTGTTGGGCAAGAGGTTGAAGGCGACGATGTAGGTCGGGTCGCTGGGGTCGGTGTTGAGCTCCTTTTCCAGCAGGGCCTTGGCCTTGAACTGGATGTCGGTGCTGGCAAAGCGGGCGCGCACCGAGGGCGCCGCGCCGCTGTTGTCGAACGCCACACTCTCTGCGCCGAGATTGCCTTGTTTCAGGATCTGATCGACACGGCCGGCCAGGGCAGGCTCCACCTTCAAGGTCGATTTGCCGCTGCTGATCTGCACCGCGGGGGATTCGCCGAAGAAGTTCGGGACGGTATAGATCACGCCGAACAGCAGGGCCAGGACGATCAGTGCGTATTTCCAGAGAGAGTAACGATTCATGGTCTTGTGCTTCTTGCTTGCGGGAGGGGGTGGCAGGAACCTGCCGCCCTGTTCAGAACCGGCATCGAAAACGCCGGGTTCTAACAACATGGGCGCATCAGCGATGCGCCCAGGGGTTCGCCGGCACAGGGCCGGCCAAACCGGTCAGGCCGGATCAGGGATTACAGACCCTTGATGGTGCCCTTGGGCAGCAGGGTGGTGATGGCGCCCTTTTGCACGATGACTTCGGTGCCTTCAGACACTTCGATGGTGATGTAACCCTCGGCCACCTTGGTGATGCGACCCAAGAGGCCACCCGAGGTGACCACTTCGTCGCCCTTGGCCAGGGCGTCCATCATGGCCTTTTGTTCTTTCTGACGCTTCATCTGCGGGCGGATCATCAGGAAGTACAGGACCACGAACATCAGGATGATCGGCAGGAAGCTGGCCAGGTTGCCCATCGCGCCACCAGGGGCTGCTGCGGCCGTTTGCGCGTATGCGTCGGAAATAAACACGTGAGGCTCCAAATGTTGATTGAAAAATAGCCCTGCATTCTAGCACTGCGCAGGCGCTAAACCGCCAAATCGGGACGCGCCGCCGCAGATCAAGGGGTAATCGCTCTTTTTTATCACTTGCGGGCAGCGCCGGGCCGCTGGCAGCCGCATGAATCGGCTGCCATGTGAAAAAAGCTTCATTTCGCCCCCAAGCCGCCGTCCAGCGCCACTAAGATAGCGCCACGCCCATTGCGCCCCTTATTCCAACATGTCTACCACTACCACCGCGCCCTCCCCGCGCGAGCCGATCTGGCCCCTGTTCCTGGTCTTCCTGCGCCTGGGCCTGACTTCCTTTGGCGGCCCGGCTGCCCATCTGGGGTATTTCCGCCAGGAATTCGTGGCGCGCCGGCGCTGGTTGTCGGAACAGACCTATGCCGACCTGGTGGCCATGTGCCAGTTCCTGCCGGGCCCCTCCAGCAGCCAGGTGGGGCTGGCCATCGGCTTGATCCGGGGCGGCTATCGCGGTGCGCTGGCGGCCTGGCTGGGCTTTACCCTGCCCTCGGCAGTGCTGCTGATGGTGGTGGCGCTGTCGGTGCTGTCCGATGCGCGCTGGCTCTCCGGCGAGGTAGTGCATGGACTGAAGATCGTGGCCGTGGCCATCGTGGCGCAGGCGGTGTGGAGCATGGCGCAAACCCTCTGCCGCGGGCCGCAGCGCCTGCTCATCATGGTACTGGCGGCGCTGGCAACAGGGTTGCTGCATGGCAGCCTGGTGCAGTTGGGGGTGATCGTGCTGGCCGGGCTGGCCGGACGCCTGCTGCTGCACGGACCACAGATGACGCTGCAGGAACAGCTGCCGCTGGTGGTCAGCCGCCGCGCGGGGCGGGCCTGCCTGTTGCTGTTCTTCGTCTTGCTGGCCGGCATTCCCTTGCTGGCCTCGCTCTACCCGGCGCCCTGGCTGCAGCAGGTCAATATCTTTTACCGGGTCGGCTCGCTGGTCTTTGGTGGCGGCCACGTGGTGCTGCCGCTGCTGCAGGCCGAACTGGTGCCCACCGGCTGGGTCGACAAGGATGTCTTCCTGGCCGGCTACGGTGCCGCCCAGGCGGTGCCGGGGCCGCTCTTTACGCTGGCCGCCTATCTGGGCGTGGTGATGTCATCCTGGCCTAATGGAGTGACCGGGGGCGTGCTGTGCCTGCTGGCGATCTTCGCCCCATCCTTCCTGCTGGTGACGGGCTTGCTGCCGTTCTGGGATGAGGTACGCCGCCAGCGCGCCATGCAGGCGGCACTGGCCGGAGTCAATGCGGCGGTGGTGGGCTTGTTGCTGGCTGCGCTCTACCAGCCGGTGTGGACCAGTGCCATTTTCAATGGGCGTGACCTGCTCATCGCTCTGGCCGCCTTCGCCGCCCTCGTCTGGCTCAAGCTGCCGTCGTGGGCGGTGGTGCTGCTGGCGGTGTTGGCAGCGGTGTTGCTCAAATAAATCAAGTTCGTCCGACTGGTGCAGGTTGGCCACATCAAGTTAGTCAAAAAAGGAACAAATAAAACAATTTTCACAATTTAATTATCAATTCATTATAATTGATAGCCATACTCACCGCAGATCGGAATCGCTCACCATGGAGACAACGTCGTGATGCCAGGCTGGCTCAACCAACGCCCCCGCTGCGCCAGTGCCGTACCGGGCCATGGCCGCCTGTTGCTGGCCCTGGCCGAGGCCGGCTTCGCGGTGCTGATCCTGGTGGCGCTGTGGCATACCAACCTGCCCTCCTGGCTGGCACTGGGCCTGCTGGCCTTGTGGGCGGTGCGCGCACTGGTGCTGCTGCGTCTGCTGCGCGACAACCAGCGCTCCGCCCGTCACCTGGTGCTGGCCAAGGAAGCGGCCGACCAGGCCATGTTGACGCGCGGCGCCTTCCTCTCGACCATGAGCCACGAGATCCGCACCCCCATGAATGCGGTGCTGGGCATGGCCGGACTATTGCGCAGCACGCGCCTGGACACCCAGCAAGCCGAGTTCGCCAAGGCCATCGAGGATTCGGCCCACGCCCTGCTGGGCATCGTCAATGATGTGCTGGATTTTTCCAAGATCGACGTGGGCAAGATGGATATCGCGGTGGTCGAGTTCGATCTGCTGGAGGTGGTCGAAGCCAGTACCGAAGCGCTCTCCTTCAAGGCCCACGAAAAACAGGTGCGGCTCTTGGCGCATGTCGATAGCCGCTTGCCCGAGCGCTTGCTGGGCGACCCTGGCCGCATCCGCCAGATCCTGCTGAACCTGCTGGGCAATGCACTCAAATTCACCCATGTGGGCGAGGTGCTGCTGCGGGTGCAAGCGCTGCACGTGGCGGGCGACCATTGCCGGGTGCGCTTCGAGGTGCGCGACAGTGGCATCGGCATGGATGAAGACACCCTGCGCCGCCTGTTCTCGCCCTTTACCCAGGCCGACAATTCGGTCACCCGCCAATACGGCGGCACCGGACTGGGGCTGTCGATCTGCAAGCGTCTGGTGGAACTGATGGGTGGCAAGATCGGGGTGGACAGCAGCCCTGGCGCCGGTTCCTGCTTCTGGTTCGAGCTGGGCATCCCGGTGGCGCAGCCTCCGCGCTTTGCCAGCCACATCGATGCAGCCAAAAAACGACAGGTAGCCCTGCTCGAAACCCATGACGCCAGCGCCGCCATGCTGCACGAATACCTGCGCGGTGCCGGCCTGGAAAGCCTGCGCTACGGTAGTGCCACCGACGCCCTGGCGGCCCTGACGGGACCTGCGGCCAGCGCCAACGGCATCGATACCGTCATCGTCAGCAGCGAGCTGCGCGATCTGCCGGCCAACGCCGTGCTGACCCGCTTGCAGGCCGAACGACCGGACCTGACGTGCATCCTGCTTGACCACGGCGTACACGGGCTTAATATAGACGGAAAATCAACTTCCACCTCGCTACAGTTGCCATTGCGCAAGCAACAGTTGCTGCGCGCAGTGATGAAGCTGTCGGGCGGCCGGGACCAGGTCGAAAGCCTGGCCGCCCAGGCCAGACCGTTCAGGCAGGCGGGGCAGCAGGAACTGCTGCTGGTGGAAGACAATGTGATGAACCAAAAGGTGGCGGTGTACCAGCTCAATGCCATGGGCTATGCGGTCGATATCGCCTCCAACGGTGCGGAGGCGCTGGAGAAGCTGGGGCAGCGCAAGTACGCCCTGATCCTGATGGATTGCCAGATGCCCATCCTTGATGGCTACGAAACCACGCGTCGCATCCGACGCCTGCAGGGCGAGCTGGCCCATACCCCCATCGTCGCGATGACCGCCAATGCCATGGCCGGGGATCGCGAACAATGCCTGGAGGCGGGGATGGACGATTATCTGACCAAGCCCCTGCTGCGCTCGCAACTGGCGGCGATGCTGGCGCATTACCTGCCGGCGGTGCAAGAAGCGGACAGCGAGCAGAGCACCGCGCCGATGCTGGACCAAGCGCGTCTGCAGGAACTGTTTGGTCAAGACAGCGCGCTGACCAACGAGATGCTGGCCATGTTCATCGAACACACCACGCCGGTGATGCAGGAACTGGCGCGGCACTGCCAGGACAGTGACCCGCTCTTGGGCGAGATCCAGGCGCTGGGCCACCGCTTGGCCGGCAGTTGCCTGAACCTGGGCATCCAGGCCTTGGGTCAGTTGGGACGACAGATGGAAATGGCAGCGCGCCAGGGTGACCCGGAGCAGGTGCGCAGGCTGGCCGTAGAATGCGCCAATGCCTTTGCCACGCTGGGTGAACACATACAACAGAGGGGCCGGGGAAGCCATGAAGATTCTCATCGTTGACGACGACAAGACCAATCTGTCGCTCTTCACGCACATGCTGGGGCAGTTGTCCGACACCGACATCAGCACCTGCCCGGATGCCTTGGAGGCGCTGCAATGGTGCGGCGCGCACGCGCCCGACCTGATCCTGCTGGACTACATGATGCCGGGCATGGACGGCCTGGATTTCCTGTCGCGCTTTCGCGCCCTGCCGGGCCAGGAGATGACGCCGGTCATCATGATCACCGCCGACATGGGCTTGCAGGTGCGCCACAAGGCCTTGCAGATGACGGCCAATGATTTCCTCTCCAAGCCGGTCAACCGGGTGGAATTGCTGGCGCGGGTCAAGAACATGCTGGCCATGCGCAAGTCGCAACTGGCCATGAGCCAGAAGATTGAGCATCTGGCCGAGCAGGTGCAAGAGAAATCGCACCAGAGCAATACGCTGGCGCTGAACTCGGTGGACCTGCTCACGCGCGCGGCCGGCTATCGCGACCCGGAAACCGGCGAACACCTGGTGCGCATGGCAAACTACACGCGCATCATCGCCTCCCATCTGGGGTTACCCAAGGCAGAGCAGGATCTCTTGCTGGCAGCCGCGCCCATGCACGACATCGGCAAGATGGGCATCCCCGACCATATCCTGCTCAAACCCGGTCGGCTGGATGAAGAAGAACTGAAGATCATGCGCCTGCACGCCCAGATCGGCGCCGACATTCTGCGCGACAGCCCGTCGGTGCTGTTGCAGACCGCTTCCCAGATCGCCCATTCCCACCATGAGAAATGGGATGGTTCGGGCTATCCCAACGGACTCAAGGGTGAGGATATCCCGCTCTATGGCCGTATCGTGGCAGTCGCCGATGTATTCGATGCGCTGACTTCCTCACGTCCCTACAAAAAAGGCTGGAGTCTGGCAGACGCGCAGCGTTATCTGCGCGACAATGCCGGCAGCCATTTCGATCCGCGCTGCGTGGACGCGTTCTTCGCCGGCTGGGAGGAAGTGGTCGATATCTACAACCGCAACCAGGACAGCAAATGATGCTCACCTTCATTGAGCCCACCCTGTTCGAGAAGCTCAGGAGCGCACAGGCGCTACCTTCGCCAGGGGGAGTACGTCTGACCATCATGCGCATGTGCGCGCAGGATGACCCCGACATGGCTGAACTGATCCATCTGGTACAGGCCGACCCGGCCCTGTCCGGGCGCATCATCCGCATCGTCAACGTGCTCAATGCCGAACGCGTGCGCCCGATCGCCTCGGTGAGCATGGACAGCATGTTGCTGGTGGGTCTGCAAGCCGTGCGTCAGCTGGCATTAGCGCTGTCGTTGGCCGAGACCACGGCGCCGGCCTCCTGCACCAACTTCAAGCTGCCGGCCTTCTGGGCCCACAGCTTCGCCATGGCCTGCGGTGCCCAAGCCATCAGCGGCCATACCCGGGTGGCGCCCTTGGGCGAGATGTTCACCACCGGCCTGCTGGCCAACATCGGCAAGCTGACCCTGGCCTCGGCCCACCCCAGCGCGTATTCCTCGCTGCTGACCCGGCCGCTGGATGCCTCTACCCAGTTGACCATGGAGCAATCGCTGTTCGGCTTCAACCATCTCAATATTGCCGCGGCCCTGATGCAGGACTGGAAGATCCCGGAGCTGTTCTGTGACGCCGTGCTGCATTACGAAGCCCCCGTTCCGTCCGAGGAATTGCCGGCACCGCGTTCGGTGGAAATCACCTGGACCCTGTACCTGGCCACCGCCATGGCCGAACTGGGTTGTGCCGCCCCGCCAGTGGCCGAAGCCGCGCTGCACAAGGTGGCGCGGGCACTGCCGCAACTACAACTGGCCCCGCACGATTTTCCCGAGCTGTACCAGCAGGCGGGCGAAGACTGGCAAGACTGGACCCAGACCATGCACATCACCGGCAAGACGCTGTGGCAAGGCCTGCCGGCCCAGGTCCACGAGAAACTGCTGCGCCTGCAAGAAGCCGACGCCAGCGGCGATGCTGCAGCTTGACTAGCGACTGTTGAGCCCGATTGCGAAGGCTTGCTACTGATGCCGATTTCACGTCTTTTGATCATCGACGATCACGCGCTGTTTCGTTGCGGTCTGCGCCTGGTGCTGCAGGCCGCGTTACCGCAGGCCACCATCAGCGAGGCAGGCTCGCTGGAAGATGCCATGCGCGCAGAGGATGCGCAGGCGCCTGATATGGTGCTGCTGGACATCCAGTTAGGCGGGCTCAATGGCATTGACGGCATGGCGGTGCTGGCACGCAAGTGGCCCGATGTACCGATCATCATCCTGTCGGCCGACGATACCGATGGCACCGTGCGCGCCGCCACCCAGCGCGGCGCGGCCGCCTTCGTCTCCAAGGCGGCCACCGCCGAACACATCCTGCAGGTGTTGCTGGAGGTGGCCGGGGGCCGGCATACGCTGCCCACGCCATCCGGCCAGGTCGAAGCCAGCGGCAAGCCGCAATTCACCCCGCGCCAGTACGAAGTGCTGGGGCTACTCAGTCAAGGCCTGACCAACAAGGCCATCGGTCGGCGGCTCAATCTTTCCGAGAACACCATTCGCGGTCATGTGCAAGCCATCCTGGCCGCGCTGGAGGTGGACAATCGCGCCGAAGCGGCCTTCGCCGCGCGGCGCCGCGGCCTGGTCAGCTAGCTCATGCGCAGCGACGACCTGCTGCAGGCGTCTGCGGCCCAGGGCCTGGATGACACCCGCCACCGCATCCGGGTCGAGCAGGTGCGCCTGCTGTGCGGCAACCTGGGCAGTTCGGTCTGGCCAGGCATCCTGGTGGCACTGCTGGTGGTCTATGCGCTACACCAGAGTGCCGGGCTGTGGCCGCTGTTGGCTTGGGCAGCCGGGGTGATCGCCTCCAAGCTGTTAGACTATGCCGACGCCCGGCGCCTGCTGGCCACCGAGATCACTCCCGCCAACCTCACTGCGATCACGCGCCGCCTGGTGTTGCTGCATGGCATCGACGGCGCCGCCTGGGGCCTGGTAGCGCCGCTGGCGCTGGATACGGCCAGCCCGGGCGGCAGCATCCTGCTCATCGGCGTGCTGGCCGGGGTGGCGGGCAATTCGATGTCCATCCTCTCGCCGGTGTTGCCGGCCTTCGTCTCGTTCTGCCTGGTGGAACTGGGGATGCTGGCATCGAGTGCCTGGCATACCCAGGAAGCCTCGCTGCAGGTGCTGGCCATTGCCGCCGTACTGTACGTGGTTTCGCTGCTGGTGCAGGCACGCAATAGTGCGCGTGCGGCCAAGGCAGCCATCATGCTGCGCTTCGAGAACAATGCCCTGATCGAGCGCCTGCAGCGCGAATCCGAAAAGACCCAGCAAGCCTTGCAGCAGGCCGAACAGGCCAATGCCGCCAAGTCGCGCTTCCTGGCCGGAGCCAGCCACGACCTGCGGCAACCCATCCACGCCCAGGGCCTGTTCCTGGAGGTGCTGGCCAATACCCCGTTGGATACCATGCAGCGCGAGGTGGTAAGCCGTCTGCGCAGCGCCGCCGACAATTGCGCCGAGATGCTGCATACCCTGCTAGATTATTCACGTATCGAAGCGGGCGTGGTGAAGCCACAGGTAGCCCCCTTTCGCCCGCAGGCGCTGATCCATCGCATCAGCCGCGAGATGGCCACGCAAGCCGAGACCAAGGGGCTGGTGTTCCGTACCCGCGAGAGCGAGGTATTGGCCAGCGCCGATGCGGCGCTGACCGAGCCGATCTTGCGCAATCTGGTTTCCAATGCGATCCGCTATACCGAGCGCGGCGGGGTACTGGTGGTGTGCCGGCGACGCGGCGCCGAAGTCTGGCTGGAGGTGTGGGATACCGGCATCGGGATTGCGCCGCCGCAGCAGCAGGAAATCTTCCAGGAATTCCACCAGTTGGGTAATCCCGAGCGCGATCACAACAAGGGTATGGGACTGGGCCTGTCCATCGCCCAGGGGCTGGCCAAGATGCAGGGGTTGAGCCTGACGGTGCAATCCCGCCCGGGCCACGGCAGCGTCTTCCGACTCAAGCTGCCCGTGGCGGCACCAAGCGCCCCGCCGCAACAGACCAAGCCGGCTGAGGCCGCAACTGCGGTGCGCGACCTGCAAGGCTTGCGCATCCTCCTGATCGATGACGACCAGCGCGTGCGCGATAGCATGGTGCAATTGCTCATGCAGTGGGGCTGCCGCTGCAGCGGGGTGGAAGGTCTGGAACAGGCCGAGGCGCTGGCACGCCAGCAAGACTTCGACCTGGTCATCAGCGACTATCGTCTGCGCGCACATCGCAATGGCACCGAAGCCATCACCGCCGTGCGCCAGGCCAGCGGGCTAGCCATCGGCGCCCTGCTCATCACGGGCGATACCGCGCCTGCACGACTGCGGGAAGCCAGCGCCAGCGGCATCCCCGTGCTGCACAAGCCGGTGGCACCCGCGCAATTGTGGGAAGCCCTGGTGCGGCTGTCGGCCACGGCACCTGCAAAGCGCTAGACGGCGCAACACGGCTCCGCCCGGCACTGCATCAGGGGGATTCAGTCCACGCCGCGCGCGCGGTCTTCCTTGAATTTCTTGACGAAGTCCTGGAAGGTACCAGCATCGATGGCGTCACGCATTTCCTGCATCAGTTGCAGGTAATAGTGAAGATTGTGGACCGTGTTCATGCGCGCCCCCAGGATCTCGCCAGCGCGATGCAGGTGATGCAGGTAGGCGCGCGAGAAGTTCTTGCAGGCGTAGCAGTCGCAGCTCTCGTCGAAGGGACGGTCATCGTTCTTGTACTTGGCGTTCTTGATCTTGACGTCGCCGTAGCGGGTGAAGATCCAGCCATTGCGCGCATTACGGGTGGGCATGACGCAGTCGAACATATCCACGCCATTGGCCACGCCTTCGACCAGGTCTTCCGGTGTGCCCACGCCCATCAGGTAGTGCGGCTTGTTGGCCGGCAGGCGCGGGCCGACGTGTTCCAGCACGCGCATCATGTCTTCCTTGGGCTCGCCTACCGACAGGCCGCCGATGGCGAAACCGTCGAAGCCCAGTTGTTCCAGCCCGGCCAGCGATTCATCGCGCAGGCCTTCGAACATGCCGCCCTGGACAATGCCGAAGAGCGCGTTGGGGTTCTCGCCACGGTCGAATTCATCCTTGGAACGCTTGGCCCAGCGCAACGACATGCGCATGGACTTGCCGGCCTCTTCACGGGTGGCGGGACGGCCATCGATCTCGTAGGGGGTGCATTCGTCGAACTGCATGACGATGTCGGAATTGAGCACGCGCTGGATCTGCATGGAGATTTCCGGCGAGAGGAACAGGCGGTCACCATTGATAGGTGAAGCAAAATGCACACCCTCTTCGGTGATCTTGCGCATCTCCCCCAGCGAAAACACCTGGAAGCCGCCGGAGTCGGTCAGGATGGGCTTGTCCCAGCCGATGAACTTGTGCAGGCCGCCGAACTTGCTGACCACTTCCAGGCCCGGGCGCAGCCACAGGTGAAAGGTATTTCCAAGAATGATCTGGGCGTTGATTTCCTTCAGTTCCAGCGGCGACATGGCCTTGACCGAACCGTAGGTGCCCACTGGCATGAAGATCGGCGTCTCGACGCTGCCGTGGTTCAGTTTGACGCGACCGCGGCGGGCCTTGCCGTCGGTTTTCAGGAGGGTGAATTCCAGCATGGTGCTCTCTGTGTTCTTTCGGGATTTCTAAGCTACGGGTCAGGTGCGGGTCAGCAGCATGGCGTCGCCATAGCTGAAGAAACGGTATTTCTGGGCGATGGCGTGGGCATAGGCGGCGCGAATGTGTTCATAGCCGGCGAAGGCCGACACCAGCATCAGCAGGGTCGACTTGGGCAGGTGGAAGTTGGTCACCAACTGGTCCACGGTCTTGAAGGTATAGCCAGGCGTGATGAAGAGTTGCGTGTCATCGCTGCCAGCCTTCAGTTCCCCGCTTTGCGAACCCGATTCCAGCGCCCGCATACTGGTGGTACCCACCGCCACGACGCGGCCACCGGCAGCCTTGGCGGCGCGCACGGCGGCCACCGTCTCGGGCGGGATGGTGTACCACTCGCTATGCATCTGATGCTGTGACAGGTCTTCCACCCGCACCGGCTGGAAGGTGCCGGCGCCCACATGCAGGGTCACGAAGGCTTGCTGCACGCCGCGCGCGGACAATTGTTCCAGCAAGGTCTGGTCGAAGTGCAGGCCCGCCGTGGGAGCCGCGACGGCACCGGGCTCTTTGGCATAGACGGTCTGGTAGCGCGTCTCATCATAGGCATCGGCCTCATGATCGATATAGGGCGGTAGCGGCAAACTGCCGTATTGCTCCAGCAAGTCGAAGGCGTCTGCCGGGAAATGCAGCGTGTAGAACTCGCCGAAACGTTCACCCACGGTCACATCGAAGGCATCGGCCAGGCGAATGCGGGTGCCCGGTGGCGGCGACTTGGAGGCACGCACCTGTGCGTGCACGGTGCGGGCATCGAGGATGCGCTCGACCAGGGCTTCGATCTTGCCGCCGGTTTCCTTCACGCCGAACAGGCGCGCCTTGATCACGCGGGTATCGTTGAAGACCAGCAGGTCGCCCGGCTGCAGCAGGTCGACGATGTCGGAGAAGCGGCGGTCGCTCAGTTGTGCCCCCTGCACCTGCAACAGGCGCGAGGCGCTGCGCTCGGCCAGCGGGGTCTGGGCGATCAGCTCGGGGGGGAGCGCGAAATCGAAATCGGAGAGAGAGTACATGCTTGCAAAATAATGATGGAGGCGGCGCGCGAAGCCCGCCGACAGGCTACAGGCCGGCGCGGCGCGTGTCCCGGGCAAGAATGCTTGCCGGCGGGATTGATACTGTAAATATTCACAGTAAAATAGCGTAACCCGCTATTTTACGCTGTCTGCGCATTTTTCCCATCATCGGGCTCGACTGGTGTAGAGATAGCTCTCCGAATACAACGCTGCCAACCGCATGTCCGCTACCGCGAAGAAACCCCGCCAAGAGGCGTCGAAGAAAAAATCCGCGCCCGCCGCCAAGCCCGAGAACAAGCTGGCCAAGCTGGGCTTGCACAATGACATGGACCTGGTGCTGCACCTGCCGCTGCGCTATGAGGATGAAACCACGCTCATGAGCATCGCCCAGGCTTCCCTGCGGGGCTTGCAGACGGTGCAGGTGGAAGGCGTGGTCAGCGCCTGTGAAGTGCAGTTCCGCCCGCGCCGGCAATTGATCGTGACCATCGGTGACGACAGCGGCCAGTTGACCCTGCGCTTCCTCAATTTCTATGGCAGCCAGACCAAGCAACTGGCCGAGGGGACCCGGGTGCGGGTACGCGGCGAATTGCGCCACGGTTTCTTCGGTGCCGAGATGGTCCATCCTTCCTACAAGGTGGTCAATGAAGGGGCGCCCCTGCCGGACGTGCTCACGCCCGTCTATCCAGCCGGCGAAGGGCTGTCGCAAGCCTACCTGCGCAAGGCCATCGCCAATGCCATGAGCCGGCTGGACTGGAGCGATACGCTGCCACCCTCGATGCTGGAGACCCTCAATCTGGCCGCCTTCGAACCCTCGGTGCGGCTGCTGCACAACCCGCCACCGGAGGTGGACGAACATGCGCTGATCGAGAAATCACACCCGGCCTGGATCCGCATGAAGTTCGACGAACTGCTGGCCCAGCAGCTCTCGCTCAAGCGCGCCCAGGCCGCGCGCCGCGCCAAGACCGCGCGCGCCCTGCCGGTGAGCGGGCGTATCACCGAAGAATTGACCAAGATACTGCCCTTCCAATTGACCGGCGCCCAGCAGCGCGTATTGGAAGAAATCCGTGCCGACCTGCGCCAGTCCTTCCCCATGCAACGCCTGTTGCAGGGCGACGTCGGCAGCGGCAAGACGGTGGTGGCCGCGCTGGCCGCCGCCCAGGCCATCGACAGTGGTTGCCAGGCGGTGCTGATGGCGCCCACCGAAATCCTGGCCGAACAGCATTTCCGCAAGATCGCGGCCTGGATGGAGCCGCTCGATATCGGCGTGGCGTGGCTGTCGGGCAGCCAGAAGAAAAAGGAAAAGACCGAGGCGCTGGCGCATATCGAATCGGGCGCGGCGCGGCTGGTCATCGGTACCCATGCGCTGATCCAGGACACGGTGCAGTTCGAGAACCTGGGCCTGGTGATCGTGGACGAGCAGCATCGATTCGGCGTGGGGCAGCGTCTGGCCTTGCGCAACAAGAGCTTCAACGCTGCCGACCCGAATGCAGCGGCGGTGCCGCACCAGTTGATGATGTCGGCCACGCCCATTCCGCGCACCCTGGCCATGACCTACTACGCCGACCTGGAAGTGTCGGTCATCGATGAATTGCCACCGGGGCGCTCGCCCATCGTCACCCGCGTAATCGACCAGAACCGGCGCGATGAAGTCATCCAACGGGTGCACGCAGCGGCGCTGGAAGGCAAGCAGATCTACTGGGTCTGCCCGCTGATCGAGGAATCCGAGGCCCTGCAACTGCAGACTGCCACCGATACCCATGCGGCGCTGTCGGCGGCGCTGCCGGACTTGAAGATCGGCTTGGTGCATGGCCGCATGAAGCCGGTGGAAAAACAGGTGGTCATGGAAGGTTTCAGCCGTGGCGCAATCCACCTGCTGGTGGCCACCACGGTCATCGAGGTGGGGGTGGACGTGCCCAATGCCTCGCTGATGGTGATCGAACATGCCGAGCGCTTCGGCTTGTCGCAATTGCACCAGCTGCGCGGCCGCGTGGGACGGGGATCGGCGGCCAGCGTCTGCCTGCTGCTGTATCAGGGACCGCTGGGCGGCACCGCCAAGCAGCGCCTGGCGACCATGCGCGAAACCACCGATGGCTTCGAGATCGCCCGGCGCGACCTGGATATCCGCGGCCCCGGTGAATTCCTGGGGGCCAGGCAATCGGGCGAAGCCATGCTGCGCTTTGCCGACCTGGCCACCGACCAGTGGCTGGTGGAAAAGGCCCGCGATACCGCCCAGGCCTTGCTGCAACATGCCCCCGACATCGTGGACCGCCACCTGGCCCGCTGGCTGGGCGGACGGGAAGATTTCCTGAAGGTATGAGGCCAGGCGCTGGGGCGGGATAGCCCACGGAAACGGCACTGGCAAAGCTTTCCAGCATCTCCCATGCGACAAGGAAGGGCAAGGGCTGCAAACCCCAATGAGCAAAATGCCAATCAAAAATCCGCAAAAATCGAGAAAATCTTCGCTTAATGTCGATTGACGCAATACAGCACTGAGTCCAATCTACAGCCCACGAGGAATGGGTTCGACCATCGATAACGGTCACCGGGCTTATGCGGTAGCACCCCATCGATTTGCCTGATGACCATGGCGTAATAGAGAACTAGAAAAGGCTGAACATTTTGGTTTCCAACCACGATCAACAAACGTCCCGCAGGCTGCTCTGCCCGATTTGCCAGCGTGCTCTGACGGCTTGCATCTGCCACTGGACCTCGCCCATCGACCATGCGATCGATGTGCTGATCCTGCAGCATCCCCTGGAAGTGAGCAATGCCAAGAACAGCGTGCGACTGCTGCACCTGAGCCTGCCCTACAGCAAACTGGTAGTGGGCTCGGTGTTCGAGCCGGAACAATTGCATACCCTGCTGCACGCCCCCTCGCGCCTGCGCAACGTGCCCGATAGCGAAACCGTGCATCCGGTGTTGCTCTACACCGACGACGCCAGCACCGCCGAGACTACCTACTTCGATGCGCGCACCATGCGGGTGGAGGAGCAGGAACCGCTCAAGCGCATCCGCCTGGTGGTGCTGGACGGCACCTGGCGCAAGAGCCGCAAGATGCTGTTCGAAAATCCGCTGCTGCAAACCCTGCCGCGCATGATGCTCATCGACACCCCGACCTCGCGCTACACCATCCGCAAGTCGCACAAGCCGGAACAACTGGCCACGCTGGAAGCCACCGGCTACGCGCTGATGCAACTGGAACGCAACAGCGAGAAATACCACCCGCTGCTGACCGCCTTCGACAACTTCGTGCTGCAACAGGGCTACATGCGGATGCACGCCCAGGCCGCGCGGCGCAGCGAATAGAGATCAACACCGGCAGGGAACCAATCCCTGCCATGGGAGACCAAACCGATTCGGCCGCCTGGTGCGGCCGTTCTTGTTCAGGGTGCATCGCAAAGCGCTTATAATTGAACGATTGATGTACCGTAACCCTGAACACTTCTGACGCGCTGGCGCTGCTCAACGCGATCCCATCCCTGCGAACAAATAATCCATGAGTTCCGAATTCCTGCAACTGGCTGAAAAAGTCACTCAGCTCGCCAAGCTGGCGCAAAGCCTGCGCGAAGAAAATGCCGAGCTGCGCCGGAAAGTCAAACTGCTCTCCGAAGACAACACCACCCTGAATACCCGTGTCGATGAGGCCTACCAGCGGGTTGCCGCGGTGCTGGCGCAACTGCCGGTGGCCGAGGCAGAAGAAGCGGCTGCGGCCGATGAGGAGGCGGCATGAGCACCATCCAGATCCAGGCCATGATCATGGGCCAGTCCTACACCCTGGCCTGCCAGGAAGGCGAACAGGCCGCCCTGCATCACGCGGTGGCCTATCTCGATCAGAAGATGCGCGCCATCCGCGATGCCGGCCGCATCAAGGGTACCGACCGCATCGCCGTGATGGCCGGCCTGGGCATCGCCGCTGAATTGCTGAGTATGCAACGCTCCGAAGGCCCCTTCGCCGGCATGACCATTGCCCAGTGGCAGCAGCAGATTGCCGCCATCACTGAGGTGGTGGACCAGGCATTGGCACCACAGGAAAAACTGTTCTGACGCCCTGCGCGCTGATGGGCGCAGGATGTGTCACCCGCAACAAAATGGCTGCCGTTGGCAGCCATTTTTTTCTCCGCTTGCGTGATTGGTGAGGTGCAACACATCAATATGGCAAAGAGAAAATCCGGTTACAAAATCGTGGACTTATTTTTGACACAGCTCTTGGAGGACAACGATGAATGGGTTAGACTTCGTACTCCTGCCGTGTTCGCGATTGCCATATATTCCTTGAACCATTTACGAGCATAGGTTGTGGGATCGTTCGATGGGCGTGAGCGTCGCTAGTCCGATGAACCCGAAATTGAACTACTGCAACCAACTTGAACCGTCAGGTTCAGGATGCCGGCACAGCGGCACAGGCGGGACTTGATTCAAGGAAAACGGCTGCATCTGCAGCCGTTTTTTTATGCTTTCCACCGCTACGGGCAGACGCTCTCTTCACGCTCTGCCCTGTTCTCCCGTCAGCGCTCCTGCTTCTTGGCGCCCTTGCGCTCCGGCCCTACCTCATCAATGGCATCCTGGAATTCAGTCACATCCTCGAAGCTCTTGTAGACCGAGGCAAAACGGATGTAGGCGATCTTGTCCAGACGCTTCAACTCATGCATGACCAGTTCACCGACATGCCCTGACATCACTTCACGTTCACCACTTTGCAGCAGCTTGTCCTGGATGCTCTGGACAGCGACATCGACCGCCTCGGCCGACACCGGGCGCTTGCGCAAGGCCAGCATCAGACTGCCACGCAGCTTGGCCGGATCGAACTCGGTACGACTGCCATTCTTCTTGACGATCACCGGCATGGTCAGTTCGATGCGCTCATAGGTGGTGAAGCGCTTGTCGCAATTGCCGCAGCGGCGGCGACGGCGGATGGAATGACCGTCTTCGGACAGACGCGTGTCCAGCACCGGGGTGTCTTCGTGATTGCAGAATGGGCACTTCATGGCGGCAGTAATTGGGTTGGGCTAGACAATGAGGGTAGTCCCCCTGAACTTCGATCATGCAAGACATTGCTACAACACTAAAAGGCGCAGTGTCGCATCCTGATGCAACAAGCACTATCGTATCGTAGTGCAGATAAAGACGGCGCCCGCAAGGACGGGCGCCGTCAGGTACAACATCCGACAAGAAAATTCATACCGGCCCATGCAAGGCCGGTAGCGACTTCTCTAATCAGCCGTAGACCGGGAAGGCGTCGGTCAACTTCTTCACTTCGGCCTTGACCCGCTCGATGGTGGCGGCGTCATGCGGGTTGTCCAGCACGTCGGCGATGAGGTTGCCGACCTTCTCGGCTTCGGCTTCCTTGAAACCACGGGTGGTCATGGCCGGGCTGCCCAGGCGGATGCCGGAGGTCACGAATGGCTTTTCCGGATCGTTGGGAATGCCGTTCTTGTTGCAGGTCATGTGGGCCGAACCCAGGATGGCTTCGGCTTCCTTGCCGGTCAAGCCCTTGGGACGCAGGTCCACCAGCATCACGTGCGACTCGGTGCCGCCGGAGACGATGCGCAGGCCGCGCTTGATCAGGGTCTTGGCCAGCACGTCGGCGTTCTTCACCACTTGCTGCTGGTAGGCCTTGAATTCGGGCGACGCTGCTTCCTTGAAGGCCACCGCCTTGGCGGCGATGACGTGCATCAGCGGGCCGCCCTGGATACCGGGGAAGATGGCCGAATTGATGGCCTTCTCATGCTCGGCCTTCATCAGGATCACGCCACCGCGCGGACCGCGCAGGGACTTGTGGGTGGTCGAGGTGACGAAGTCGGCGAAGGGCACCGGGTTCGGGTAGACGCCTGCAGCGATCAGGCCTGCGTAGTGGGCCATGTCGACCATGAAGTAGGCACCGACTTCCTTGGCAATCTTGGCGAAACGCTCGAAGTCGATGCGCAGCGAGTAAGCCGAGGCGCCAGCGATGATCAGCTTGGGCTTCTTCTCACGGGCCAGGCGTTCCATCGCCTCGTAGTCGATCTCTTCCTTGTCGTTCAGGCCGTAGGAGACCACGTTGAACCACTTGCCCGACATGTTCAGGGCCATGCCGTGGGTCAGGTGGCCGCCTTCTGCCAGCGACATGCCCATGATGGTGTCGCCCGGCTTCAACATGGCGAAGAACACGCCCTGGTTGGCCTGGGAGCCGGAGTTGGGTTGCACGTTGGCGGCTTCGGCGCCGAACAGGGCCTTCAGGCGGTCGATGGCCAGCTGCTCGGCCACGTCCACGTACTCACAGCCACCGTAGTAGCGCTTGCCCGGATAGCCTTCGGCGTACTTGTTGGTCAGCTGTGAACCTTGCGCTTCCATCACGGCCGGCGAGGTGTAGTTTTCAGAAGCGATCAGCTCGATGTGATCCTGCTGGCGGGCGTTTTCCTTCTGGATGGCAGACCACAGGTCGGGATCGACTTTTGCGAGAGTCTGGTTCTTGTCAAACATGGTGTTTCTCCAAATTGATGAGCTGCGGCCGAAGATCGCGTCACCGGCAGGATGCGGACATGCCGGTAGCTCGACTTCCGAAATCGAATGAGGGCCAGAATAGAATGGGATTGCGGGCAGCCTCAGTCGTACTGTCCATTCGGCTGCCCAGGCGCACGGCTGTTGAAATCTCACGCTTCCCGATGGATCCCCATCTTGGCCGGTTTTACGCGGCGTTTCGCCAGTCACGTGAGACGAAATGGTGAGCGCATTGTAGTGAAACGGGGCGATTTGGGCAAGAACCATGGTGGCTTCGCAACAGACCCGCCATAGTGCCCCCATGAAGGAAAAAGCGAGCCCGCCCTCGTAAAAAGCGGCTTTCGGCTACAATTCCGTTTTCTGCCGGGACTGCCATGTGCAGCTTTGTTCAAGCTTGCCGCAGCGCGCCGGTTCTTACGCCACACAACAGGAGAATCAAGAGATGGTCGTGTTGATTACGGGAGCTACCGCAGGCTTCGGCGCCGCCATGGCGCGCAAATTCGCCGGCAACGGTCACCAGGTGATCGCCGCCGGTCGCCGCAAGGAGCGCCTGGATGACCTGGTCAAGGAACTGGGCGCCGACAAGGTGCTGCCGCTGGTGCTGGACGTGACCAGCAAGGACTCCATCAACGCCGGCCTGGCGAGCCTGTCGGGCCAGTGGAAAGAAGTCGATGTGCTCATCAACAACGCCGGCCTGGCACTGGGCCTGGGCCCGGCCCACGAAGTGGCACTGTCGGACTGGGAAACCATGATCGACACCAACGTCAAGGGCTTGGTCACCATCACCCACGCCCTGCTGCCGGAGATGGTCAAGCGCGGCCGCGGCACCATCATCAACCTGGGTTCGGTGGCCGGTGCCTACCCCTATCCGGGCGGCAACGTCTATGGCGCCACCAAGGCCTTCGTCGACCAGTTCACCCTGAACCTGCGTGCCGACCTGGTGGGTACCGGCGTGCGCGCCACCAACCTGGCCCCTGGCCTGTGCGGCGGCACCGAATTCTCCAACGTGCGCTTCAAGGGCGATGATGGGGCGGCTGCCAAGGTATATGAAGGAACCACCCCGCTGACGGCCGAAGATATTGCTGAAGCGGCCTTCTGGGTGGCTACCATGCCGGCCCATGTGAACATCAATTACATGGAGCTCATGCCGACCTGCCAGGGCTTCAGCCCTTTCAACATCAAGCGCAAACAATAAGGGATGGGGTAGAATGGCGTTTTTGCCAAAGGCGCCCTGGCGCCGCAGGAACGCCATTTTCACCCGTTCCCGGGGCAGCGGCCGGTATCCAACCAGTCCGCTTGCTCACCGGCAAACCCTTGATTGCTTCGTTTCCGTGATTCTTTTGCCGCTGCCACAGCAGATTTCCCAATAACAAGAAGCATATGAGTGCCGCCAGTAGTCCATTCGACTGGAACATCCGGGTCTATTACGAAGATACCGACACCGGAGGCGTAGTGTTCTACGCCAACTACCTGAAGTTCTTTGAGCGCGCCCGCACGGAATGGCTGCGCTCCTTCGGTTTCCAGCAACAACACCTGGCCGAGACCACCGGCGCCATCTTCGTCGTCAAGAACACCAGCGTCGACTATCTCGCCCCCGCCCGCCTGGACGATGAACTCCGCCTGACCGTCGTGGTCGAAAAATTTCGAAATGCCTCCATGCAATTCATCCAGGAGGCCTGGCGCCTGCCGTCGGGGGATGGCGGGACCGCCTGCGACGGGGAACCCAGACTGCTGGCGCGGGGCAGCATCACGGTCGTCTGTGTGGACCAGGCCACTTTCCGGCCGCGTCCAATTCCTGACGAAGTGCTGACTTGCATCAAGAAGCC
Organism: Herbaspirillum rubrisubalbicans; assembly: GCF_003719195.1. NCBI lineage: Bacteria > Pseudomonadati > Pseudomonadota > Betaproteobacteria > Burkholderiales > Oxalobacteraceae > Herbaspirillum > Herbaspirillum rubrisubalbicans. The sequence continues at coordinate 1,222,640 of NZ_CP024996.1, read as the reverse complement.
AACATGATGTCAACGGAAAAGCTCATCCGCGCCTTTATGGCACTGGGAACAGCGTCTGCCCGCCGGCCGCTCCCAGCTGCTGGGACAATCTGCCGCAGGGAAAACTTCTGTCTGTATTTGCCGTCTTTTGTTTCATATTGTCTGTACGCCAACTGAACAAAACAAAAGATTTTTAACGCTCGACTTACCATCCAAACGCCGCCTCCAAGCCGCCACACTTTCCCATGAACGTCACACAAGACCTGTCCTTCATTTCACTGATCGCAAACGCGTCCGTCCTGGTGCAACTGGTGATGTTGCTGCTGTTGTCGGCATCGGTCACCAGCTGGACCTACATCTTCCGCAAGATGTTCACCATCCGCTCGGCGCGGGTGCAGACCGAGGAATTCGAACGCGTCTTCTGGTCCGGCGGCAATCTGTCGGCGCTGTACCAGGATGCGCTGTCCAACCGCCGCAAGGCTGGTGGCGAAGGTGGCGCCCTGGAGCGCATCTTCCAGGCCGGCATGGGTGAATTCACCAAGGCCAAGGCTTCGGTAGCCGCCCGTGGCGGCGCCGTCGATCCCGGCCTGCTGCTGGACGGCGCCCGTCGCGCCATGCGCGCGGCCTACCAACGCGAGATGGATGCACTGGAATCGCACCTGGCCTTCCTGGCCTCGGTGGGTTCGGTGTCGCCATATGTGGGCCTGTTCGGCACCGTCTGGGGCATCATGAACGCCTTCCGTGGCCTGGCCAACGTGCAGCAAGCCACCCTGGCCGCGGTCGCCCCCGGCATTGCCGAGGCACTCATCGCCACCGCCATCGGCCTGTTCGCCGCCATTCCTGCGGTGGTGGCCTACAACCGCTATTCGCATGACATCGACCGTCTGGCGATCCGCTTCGAGAGCTTCATCGAAGAGTTCTCCAACATCTTGCAACGTCAGGCACGCTAATGGCTGGCTCATCAATGCGCGGGGGGCGTCCCCGCAAGTTCAAGTCCGAGATCAACGTGGTGCCCTACATCGACGTGATGCTGGTGCTGCTGATCATCTTCATGGTGGCCACGCCCATCACCAACCCCAGCGTGATCAACCTGCCCACGGCCGGCAAGTCGACCCAGCCGCCCTCGGACTATATCGAGATCGCCTTGAAGCCCAACGCCCAGGCCACCATCCGCATCAACGGCCCCAAGAGCGGCGGCAAGAAGGCCGAGACCGTGACCGGCAAGACCGACCTGGCCGAGCGCCTGCGCCAGCTGCATGAAGACAACCCGGACCTGGCCGTGATGATCTCGGCCGACAAGGACATCAAGTACGACGACGTCGTGCAAGTCATCTCGGAAGCGAAGAAACAGGGAATAGCGCGGGTCGGCCTGGCCACCAAGTAAGCGCAGCCCTGAGCGATATGAGCGATAACGCACACTACACCATCCCCAAGGCCCCTGGCCGCTGGCGTGCCATCACGCTGGCGCTGGTGATGCACGTGGCCTTGTTCCTGTTCTTCTGGATCGGGATCCGCTGGCAGAGCGAAACCCCGCTCACGGTAGAAGCCGAGATCTGGGATCCGCAATACAAGGAAGCCGCCCCCCTGCCCACCCCGCCGCAACCGGAGCCGCAGCCGGTGGTGGTCGAGCCGCCACCGCAACCCCAGCCGCAACCTGAACCCAAGCCAATTCCTCCCAAGGTGATCGACGAACCCAAGGTCGAGAAACCCGATATCGCCTTGCAAAAGGAGAAGGAAAAGAAGCGCAAGGAAGAACAGGAAAAGCAGCAGAAGCTGGAGCAGGAAAAGGCTGAAAAGGCAAAGGCCGAGAAGGACAAGGCTGACAAGCTCAAGGCAGAGAAGGAAAAAGCCGAGAAGGAGCAGGCCGAGCGCGAGAAGAAGGAAAAGCTCGAGGCCGACAAGCAGAAGAAGCTCAAGGAAGAGAAGCAGAAGGAAGAAGAGGCCAAGAAAAAGGCCGACGCCGAGAAGCAGGCTGCTGACAAGAAGAAGCAGCAACAGGCCGCGGCTGACGCCAAGGCCGCCGAACAGCGTCGCCAGGAAGACTTGAAACGCATGATGGGCCAGGCCACCAGCGCCACCGGTGGCACCGGCACGGCGGCCAAGTCGCAAGGCCCCAAGGGCAGCCCGGACTATGCCAACAGGCTCGGCGCCAAGATCAAGGGCAACACGACCTTCGACAATGCCGGCGTCAGCGGAAACCCCGCCGGGGAGTACACTGTCGAATTGTTCCCGGACGGGACGGTGCGCAGCGTGCGTGTGAACAAGCCTTCAGGCGTGCCGGGCTTCGACGAAGCCGTGCGTACCGCCGTCATGAAGTCTCAGCCCTTCCCGGCCGACAAGGATGGCAAGGTACCGTCCAGCTTCACATTCACCCATTACCCGAAAGATCAGTAACCGATGATTAAAGCCCGTTACCTGACCCTGACCCGCCTTGCCGCCGCCACCGTGGCGGTGGCCGGCCTGTCCTTCGCCCCGGCCTCGCAGGCGCAGATCCGCTTCGAGATTACCGGCGTAGGCGCATCCCAGATCCCCGTTGCCATCACCGCCTTCCCCGGCGAAGAATCGGCGCCGCAACAGATCAGCTCGGTGGTCAAGGCCGACCTGGCGCGCAGCGGCATCTTCAAGCTGATCGACAATGGCGATGCGCTCTCGGACTCCTCGGCCATCAACTATGCCGACTGGCAAAAGCGCGGCGCCAATGCACTGGCCGTGGGTAGCGTCACGCGCCTGGCCGATGGCCGCTTCGATGTGCGCTACCGCCTGTTCGACACGGTGCAATCGACCCAGCTTTCGGCCCTGTCCATCGGTGCCCAGCCGCAACTGCTGCGCCTGACCGCGCACAAGATCGCCGACGACATCTACCAGAAGCTCACCGGCATCCCTGGCATCTTCTCCACCCGCATCTCCTACGTCACCAAGTCCGGCAATGAATACCGCCTGGAAGTGGCTGACGCCGACGGTGAAGGCACCCAGGTAGCGCTGCGCTCCAACGAGCCCATCATCTCGCCGGCCTGGTCGCCCGACGGCACCAAGGTTGCCTACGTCTCCTTCGAGATGAAGAAGCCGGTGGTCTACATCCAGAATCTGGTGACCCGCCAGCGTTCCATCGTGGCCAACTTCAAGGGCAGCAACTCGGCCCCGGCCTGGTCGCCGGACGGCTCGCGCCTGGCCGTGGCCCTGACCCGCGATGGCCTGACCCAGGTCTATCTCATCAATGCCGACGGCTCTGGCCTGCGCCGCCTGACCAACAGCGCCGGCATCGATACCGAACCGCAGTTCTCGCCTGATGGCGGTAGCATCTACTTCACCAGCGACCGCAGTGGCGGCCCGCAAATCTACAAAGTAGGCCTGGATGGTGGCACGCCGCAGCGCGTCACCTTCAATGGCAGCTACAACATCAGCCCCCGCATTTCGCCTGACGGCAAGACGCTGGCCTTCATCTCGCGTCGCGACGGTCTGTTCCAGCTCTATGCACTGGACCTGACCAATGGCCAGGAGATTCGCCTCTCCGACGGCAGCCGCGACCAGTCGCCCAGCTTTGCGCCCAACGGCAAATACATCATGTACGCGACGGAGTCTGGTCGTCGCGGATCCTTGGCCGTGGTGTCTACTGACGGTCGAATCAAACAGCGTCTCACGACGCAGGCCGGTGATATCAGGGAACCGACCTGGGGTCCGTTCATGAAATAAAGAAATCCAATATTGCTTTCATCACGACAAGGAGAAATCCAAAATGCGCACTCGCACTATCAGTACCTTCGCTCTCATCGTTTCCAGCGCCGTTCTGCTGGCCGCCTGCTCGTCCACCAAGCTGGATGACAAGGCTAACGCCCCCGTGCAAACCGGCGCCAGCAACGGCGCTGACACCCGCGCGGTCAACACCGTCAACGCTGGTTCGGTCGATCCGCTGAACGATCCGCAAGGCGTGCTGGCCAAGCGTAGCGTGTACTTCGACTACGACAGCTACACCGTCAAGCCGGAATACCGTACCGTCATTGAAAACCACGCCAAGTACCTGGTGGCCCACAAGGATCGCAAGGTCGTCATCCAAGGCAACACCGACGATCGCGGTGGCGCCGAGTACAACCTGGCCCTGGGTCAGAAGCGTGCTGAAGCCGTCCGCAAGGCCCTGATCCTGCTGGGCGTGTCGGATGCACAAGTGGAAGCGGTTTCCTTCGGCAAGGAAAAGCCCAAGGCACTGGGCCAGGATGAAGCATCCTACGCCGAGAACCGTCGCGCTGACATCGCTTACCAATAATCGACATGCATACCGCTTTCAAACTGAAATCGGTAACCGTGGCGGCCATGCTGGCCGCCACGGCTTTCTTACCGCTTACCGCCCGTGCCGGCCTGTTTGACGACGATGAAGCACGCAAGGCCATCCTGGACATCCGCTCCAAGATTGAAGCCCTGCAGCGTGACGTCGGCAACAAGGCTGACAAGAACAGCGTCCTGACCCTCTCCGACCGCAACGACAACCTGCAATCCCAGATTGCCGCGCTGCGTGGCCAGATCGAGGTCTTGACCAACGAGATTACCAACGCCCAGCAACGTCAGAAGGACTTCTACGTCGACCTGGATGCACGCCTGCGCAAGCTGGAGCCGCAACAGGTACAAGTGGATGGCCAGACCGTGGCTGTGGGCGTTTCCGAACAGCAGGCCTATGACGCGGCCCTGTCGCAATTCAAGGGGGGTGACTACAAGGGAGCGGCCAATGCCTTTGCCGACTTCCTCAAGCGCTATCCGCAATCCGGCTACGCCCCCTCGGCGCAATACTGGCAAGGCAACTCCCTGTACGCCCAGCGCGACTACAAGGGCGCCATCGCTGCGCAGCAGGTGGTGGTGAAGAATTATCCGGACAACCCCAAGGCCGCCGACGCCCTGCTCAACATCGCCAGTTCGCAAGCTGAACTGAAGGACAAGGCAGGCGCCAAGAAGACCCTGGAGCAATTGATCGCCAAGTATCCCAACACTCCTGCCGCCCAGACCGGCAAGGAGCGGATGGCGTCGCTCAAGTAAGCAGGCAGGAAAGATCCGTGTCGTGATCGCTGCGGTCGTGGCACGCGCGTAGCCTTGCTTGTGACGCCGAAGTGTTGACACTGGCGATAGAGTTTGCCTATAATAGCGGTCTTTCGGGTCGTTAGCTCAGTTGGTAGAGCAGCGGACTTTTAATCCGTTGGTCGCAGGTTCGAGTCCCGCACGGCCTACCAGAAATTCAGCAGTACATGAAAAGGGCTCCAGTTCGCTGGAGCCCTTTTTGTTTTTCTGGCGTGACAAAACATGAAAGTGGTGTTGCGCCCGTGCATGGCTGTTGACGTCCGATTCTTACCGCTACAACGTTCAACCGTTTAGCGGTACATCATTTAGCAGCCCGCTATCCAAGGCAGCTTCCATCCGCCACCTTGCGCCTACCCCTTCTCTATCGGTAGTCCTCTACGTCTTGATTTAACGACGCGCCGTGAAGTGCATCGTCTGCGTTCAATTGAGCGATGAAGTACAAACGAGCAAATCAACTCCTCCCGGCAATCACACACCAACTTCATCGCACATATCTGCTCCTTTTCCCGTCTACCCTCGTAGGCTCATTCGTCCAGTCTAATTCAGGCTCACTCACCAGATCATACAGCCCCTAAGTAAAGAGTCGCCCGCTCCGTCATAGCGGTATTGTCATCGCTATAATCACGAGGTGATAAGTGCCAGTACGCAGATCCAACTACGGGGAAGTTTAAGAAAAATGTTGAAATTAGTGAGCTGCAAATACGAAGGCGTGCCGAAATTCAAAACCTTGGAGATAGCGGACTTTGGCACCATGACCAGTTTAACCGGGCCGAATGGATCAGGTAAAACGTCAATACTTAAGGTACTGCAACATACCTTTGAATTAATCGATCGTCACTCGCTTGCCGATAACATCACATCAAAGAGTGATTGGTTCAGCTTTACCTCTGCTTGTCTGCAATTCTCCGGCGCACCAAAAGATCTGAAGCATTTTGAAGGCTACTTTGCTTCGAGATCGCAAGATGAAGTGCTATTGGGCCTTGAACTTTTCCTTGCCGAAGACAGATTTGAGATCAAGAAAGTTTCCATTGGTGATAAATCCATCTCATTCCTCTCCACACCCTGCAAGATGGAATTGGATAAATTGAAAATAGCCAAGATTCAGATTTCGGAGAAGCTTGACTCAATAAAAAAGGAGCTAGCTACTCGGATCCCACCACAATTACAGAACAATCCAGTTGCATATCAAGAGGAAAACCTTCGGAGAGAGCGTCTACGACAGGAATTAAATCCAATGGAGAATCAGCGCGGTGAGATTGAGTCTCAAATTGCATTATTAGCTCAGATTAATGTCAAGTTTGATGATCAAGAACGAAGTATCGCTCGAGCAGAAGCAGAGGACTTCTTGTCACATATTGGATTGCCACGCGTGCAATATGTCGACACACAAAAACTCTATGAAGAGTTAGTGCCAAAAATGATCGACGATCTCATGCGACTTAAAAAAAAGTCAGATAGAGAACTCAAAATTTTCGAAGAAAAACGTGGTGCGCTGGGAAAATTTATCCAGGCAAAGGTCGACGTCTTTGAAGACGAGGATGGAAAGAATACTCTGACCGTTAATGGCATCCCTTATACGAAGCTGTCCTCCGGGACGCAAATTTCTGTTGCATTCTTTGCAGGAACTCATGCTAATGAATCAGACTATCTCATCCTCTGGGATGAACCGAAAAATGGTTTGCATCCGACTAGACGAGTGCGGCTCCTAGAGTTGATGTTAGAGGATAAGAGGCAATTTATTCTCGCCACTCATGCTTCCGAACTCACACCAATGCTAATGAATCCAAATCTGAAAGCATATCGCTGTGAGGCAGATAGCTATGAGGACCATACCCAAGTAGGTTTGAGTGTTCACGCAATTGTTAATCGTCGCGACGCCTTTGTGACACTCGAAGCAATGGGAGTCAATCCTGCTCGAATACTGTTTACAGCCAATGTGGTCATTTGGATCGAAGGACCTACCGAACTGCTTTTTTACCGCCATTGGCTCGTTCCAAGATTGATGCAGCGCGGATTGCATGAAGGATTTCACTACACTTTCATGCAGTATGGCGGATCGTTAATCGCCTATCTAGAAGTTGCTGATGAGAGTGGCAATCAGAACGCCCCCGCAGAATTCAAGTCCGCCTTTGATCTTTTGAGCCTCTGTAGACATCCGATTATTATCGTCGACTCAGACCTTAAAGAAGAACCAAAGAATGCAGATCCCCGGAGCTTTCTTAAAAAAGGAGCGGTGCGTATTCTTGAAGCGATCAACCAGTTGAATGCAGATAGGGAAAATGCTGGCTTGTTTAACTGGACCCGTGGGCGAGAAGTTGAGAATTACTTACCAGAGTTCGCAACAATATCGGCAATAAAATCCGTATGGAAATCTTATATCAACTACGAATCACAGTTGAAACTAGATCAGATACAGATCGAACGCTATGACTCGTTCGAAGAAAAATTAGGACGTCATTTTATTGCCCACAACGTAGTCGATAAAGATCGGTCACCGAGAGGACGTTCTCTATGGGGAAATTCGAACAAGGTAGAGATGATGCGCTGCTCTCTCAACGCTCCGAACTTGAAAGAAACGGATCTCAAATGGGAATGTTCAGAACATCTGTGGGAATTGGAGAACTTTATCGCAAAGGTTGCAGAGAAATGAATCTGAACATGAATACACATCAAAGATTTTTCTAGTCTAAAAATTTCAGCGTCAATAGACTAGACTTTTTTCGCCAACGTTCTACATCAAATTTTCGCCTCATACTCCAGAACGTCTTGCTCAGGGTCTCCCAGTCGCGTACCGAAGGCCGTGTCAGCTCTTTGGCTAGCCTTAGACCAAACCAGAAGCTACTGTCTGCGAATAAGGAGTCATATTTTTGCAAAACGCAACTAGGACAAATATTATAGATATTGCCTGAGTTTTAAACCGCATTCTCACCCGAATAGGATCATTAGATCGTGGCGACAAAGAAAACAAAATCAACCAGCTATCCTTGCCTATCGATGGTACAAAATAATCATCGGTTTTATTTAACGTCAATTCCTGTATCCGATTTATTTCCATACTGTTTTGTTTCAACTAGAGACGAGGACAATTTAATGAACCGCCCCGACTTTCGCGGAGGCTATTTGGTTTAAGTTATGCCGACACTGCAGTATTGCTGGCGAACCGGCTGTAGTAGTTTGCCTCAGCTTCTGCCGGAGGGATATAGCCGATGGATTCCAGCAGTCGATGATGGTTGAACCAAGCCACCCATTCGAGCGTGGCCAGTTCGACGGATTCCCTGGTTTTCCAAGGGGCACGGCGATGAATTAATTCAGCTTTGTACAGGCCATTGATGGTTTCGGCCAAGGCGTTATCGTAACTGTCGCCACGGCTTCCGACCGATGGCGCAATGCCCGCCTCGGCCAGGCGTTCACTGTAGCGAATCCCGACGTATTGCGATCCCCTGTCGGAATGATGGATCAAGCCGCCGTTGCCTTCGGGCTGGCGAGCATAGAGCGCCTGCTCCAGCGCATCTAGCACGAAGTCCGTCGTCATACTGTTGCTGACACGCCAGCCAACGATGCGACGGGCAAACACGTCGATGACGAAGGCCACATACAGCCAGCCTTGCCAGGTCGATACGTAGGTAAAGTCGGACACCCAAAGCTGGTTGGGACGATCAGCCTTGAACTGACGATTGACCCGGTCCAACGGGCAGGCTGCCTTGGGATCAGAACGCGTGGTGCGAAGTTGCTTACCACGCCGGGCTCCCTGAAGCCCTTGCTTTCGCATCAACCGCTCTACCGTACAACGTGCGATAGATACGCCCTCGCGATTCAGCTGTCGCCACACCTTGTCAGCACCGTACACACGCATGTTGGCGTGCCACACCCGGCTGATTTCAACTCGCAGTACCGCATCACGCTTGCTACGAGCACAGCACAATTGAGGATTGCGCTGCCTCGCTGCATAACGCCGATATGCTGACGGGGCAACCTGCAATACCTTGCAGATCGGCTCGACCCCGTGGATATCCCGATAGCGATCGATATAGGTATTTACGACTTCAGTTTGCGGTCGAGCTCCGCCTGCGCGAAAAAAGCGCTCGCGGTCTTGAGAATCTCGTTAGCACGGCGCAATTCCTTGACCTCGCGCTCCAGTGCCTTGATACGCTCACGCTCGGCCGTGCTGACGCCATCCCGCTCGCCGCTATCGACCTCGGCGCGTTTGACCCAGTCCAGCAGCGTCTGAGGCGTACAGCCGATCATCGGCGCAATCGATTGGACCGCAGACCACGTGGAGGAATGCTCATCCCGCTGCTCACGCACCAAGCGCACCGCACGCTCTCGTACCTCAGGGGAAAACTTGCTTGATTTCTTGTTCATGGCTCTATTCTCTCAAGAGTTAGAGCCTCCTCAAAATCCGGGGCGGTTCACATTGTCAACCGCTAAATTTCCTTAGCAAAGTGAAGCTGGGCTAATAACGTATCCACGTAAACGTGATATTCAACCCATCAACTAGATGAGGTTGTACGAGCGAGGGGCGTACCAATACTCAATTAAATCAATGAGTTGATCCTACTTTTTGTAGTTGCCCCCGCAATTCAGGACACTCAGACATCGTTAAGTTAGTGATGCTGCAGCCCGTCTGAACTCGCGAGGCGAGCGGTATTTCAGGGCCTTGTGCGGATGGTGCTCATTGTATTGCTCGAAGGCAGAGGCCAGATGTGTGAGCGCCGTGGGCACATCGGGCTTGTCCATGAAGGCGATGTAATCATGTTTCATCGTTTTTACGAACCGCTCCGCCATGCCGTTACTCTGTGGCGAGCGCACGGGCGTGGTCAAGGGCTCCAGTCCCAGCTCGCGCGCGAAGCTGCGTGTGCGATGGTCGATGTAGGCAGAGCCGTTGTCGCTGAGCCATTCAATCACCTCTGGAGTCTGCGTGCTCCCAAACCGCTGCTCTACGGCAGCCAGCATCACGTCGCGCACGACATCCCCGCTATGCCCACCGGTAGTGGCCGCCCAGCTGATGGCCTCACGGTCACAACAATCCAGCGCAAACGTCACTCGCAATGCAGACCCGTCATCGCAACGGAATTCGAAGCCGTCCGAACACCAGCGCGCATTACTTTGCTTGACCGCTACGCGACCATCGTGGCGTCGATTGTCACGTCTCACACCAGGGCGGCGCAGCAGCAACTCGTGCTCTCGCATGACGCGATAGACCCGCTTATGGTTCACGCACGCCTGGCCCAGAGATTCCCGGCTACGTCGCAGCAAAGCCCAGATGCGGCGATAGCCATAGCTCGGCAAGCTCGCAACATGCAGTTCAATCTCTTCGAGCAAGCCGCTGTCGTCGACTTTGCGAACACTGCGGCCATCTCGCCATTCCGGGCTCCGGGCTCGTTTTACTGCCACTGCAGAGCGCGCCACACCGAGAACGTCACAAACCACTTTCATTGGTCGTCCTCCGGCAGCAAGGGCGAGCGCGCAATCAGGTTTTTTGACCGGCCCCATTCGACGGCCTCGCGCAGAATCTCGTTCTCCATGCTCTTCTTGCCCAACAGCCGCTGCAGTTCTTTGATTTCCTTGATGGCCGCGGCCAGCTCCGAGGCCGGCACTACCGTCTCGCCAGCCTTGACGGCGGTCAGACTGCCTTCCTGGTACTGCTTGCGCCAACCAAACACCTGGTTCGCGTTCACCCCGTGTCGCCTGGCAACGGCTGATACGGAAGCTCCAGGAGCCAAGGTCTCCTGGACGATGGCTATTTTCTCTTGGGGCGTGCGTCTTCTGCGACGCTCCGGCTCGGTCAGAATCTCGATATGGTCCACGGTTTGCCTAGTCGTAAAACTGGTCATAAGACTGTCCTCTATTTTAAGAGAGTCTTCGTGTCCTGAGATTCAAGGGGCTATTCCACTTTTAATCCGTTGGTCGCAGATTTGACTCCCACACGGCCTATCAGAAATACAAAGGGCTCTAGTCCTCTGGAGCCCTTTTTGTTACCTACCTCATCACATCCTGATCATCATACTCGGCCAGTAATGACCTCGGCATCCGAAGTTCCCCCCTTCAAAACGCCTTGCTCAATGTCACCCACCCCCGCACCGAAGGCTGACTAGCCACAATCGAAGGCCGCGCCCCCACCCGCGTAGCCACCGAGACCGAAGCCCGCCATTGATCCGGTCCGCTCCAGTTCATTCCAACACCAGCCCCCGAAAGGCTGCCGCTGTTTTCACCAGAAGTCCACTGGCGCTGGTTGACTTTCACATACGCGCTATCAAGAAAGGCAATCGCCTGCCATTGCCCCGACCAGGCATTGCCCAGTTCATGACGCCATTCGATAGTGCCGACATAACCAATGTCACCGCTCATGGCGCCGATATCGTAGGCACGCACGGTATAGGGGCCGCCTGCCGTCATCTTCTCTGCTGAGTCCAGGTTGCGGTCACTCCATTGCGCCGCCAGGTTGAGATACACCGCATCGCGCGGTGAGATGCCCTGCAGGCGCGAGAAATTGGCATTCCACTTGGCAAAGCCACCTCGGGTCTGCCCGGCTGCCGCATCAGCCGAGGCTGCGGCGGCATCATCGAAGAATACCCGGCCGCTGGTCCAGCCCAGGCTCCAGATGCTGATGCCACCGGCCAGCAGGTTGTCGCGGATATCGCCATTGAGACTCATCACCCAGTTCAGCAGATGACGGTCCGTACGCAGCGCACTGGCGTCAACGTGGTCGTGCAGGCGCTTGCCGTCCAATTGCAGTTGCGCATAGACGTTGGCCTCACGACTGCGCAACAGCGGATGCCGGCCCCACAGGCTGACTACGCTGGCCGTGCCGTTGGCGCCCAATGCCGACAGTTCACTGCCCAGCTTGTAGCGCAGATAGGAATAAGCGGTACCAATATGGGTGCCCTGACCATTGACCAGAATGTCATAGGACAAACGACCATAGTTCATGCCGCTGCCGGTGCTCAGTACTGTCGCGCTGAGCAGATCGCCATGACGCAGCGGATTGACCACGTTCAGGTTGCCCGACACACGGACCCGGTCGATATAGCGGTTGCCGTAGTTGTCCAGTGCCACAGTGCCCAGCGTGGTCGGATTGGTGGTGGTGTTGACGGTGACGTCAGAACTGCCCACGGCGGCCCCGGGTTGGAGCGTGGCCGCCACGGCCACGCCGGGGACGTCCGAGAGCAGCAGCAAGCTGCGGTTAAGCGCATCGTCCTCGATCACCGCACCACTTTGCAGCCCATCGAGAGTGGCTTGCAGCAGGCTGTCCCTGACCACACTCTGGTTGTTGAGGCGCACCTGGCCATAACGCGCCTCCACTACCTGGATCACCACCACGCCATCGCGAATGGTCTGCGCCGGGATGATGGCGCGGGCCAGCGGATAACCCTGTTGGTGGTAGTAACGCGTAATGCGCTCGGCCAGTGTATTGACCTGCGCCAGCGTGAGCGACTTGCCTTCTTCGCCTGCGACCAGCTCATGCAGGGACTCGGTGGCAAATACGGTATTGCCCGTGATCTGCAAGCGCTTGACCTCGAAGGGCGCGGACTGCGGCAAGGCGGACTCGGCGCGCGGTTCCAGCTTGAGCGAAGGCGCGCTGCTGGCCGGTGGCGCCGGCAGCGCAGGTTGCAATTGCTGCAGGATGGTACCGGCGTCGGGGGGCGTCTGGGCGCTGGCCAGCGGGGCCAGGCCAGCCAGCACCAGGGCGGCGGCGATCGGGTGAAGCAGGGGCGAACGAGATGACAACAAAGACATGGGAATCATGATCGGTTATTGGGGTGTACTGATGGCCACGGGCGGCAACTGGATGCCACCGTTCTGGATGTTCAGGCTGGGCGGCGGCGTACCAAAACCGGTACTGGTATTGACCAGACTGCTGCCGCCCCTGCCACCGGCATTACCGCTGCTACTCTCGTTGCCAGTAGCGGGGGCTGCATCACCCTGTTGCGAGCGCACCACCAGCGTGGACGATAGACTCAGCGACTGCGGTTGCGCGCTGGCTTGCGGCGGCAGGACGGTCGACTGCACCTGCGTGAGAACATTGCGCACGGTCACGGCCTGGACACTGGGCGTGGGCGCCGCGGGCGCGGTTGCCACCGCAGACGGCGTCTGGGCCGAACCCGCAGCGGTAATATCGGCCAGTGCCGTGCTCTGGCCGATGAGCGTGTAATTGCCGCTGTCAGCCCCGGAGATACTGTTGCTCAGGTTGACTGTCTTGCCCCGTCCGATGGCTGCATCGCTGAATGCGCCGGACGAAGAGAATCGAACGTTGTCACCGCCGATCAGACCACCCAGCACGACGCTGCCGGTATTGATGGTGGCGGTCGTGGTGCCGTCGAAGACCTTGTTGGCGGCGGTGATGCCTGACACGTTCAAGCTGGCCGGCGTGATGCTGGCCTGCGAGCTGGTCTGATCGATGTAGGTATAGTTGCCGGCATCGGCCCCGCTATAGATGCTATTGAGCGTAACCGCCTTGTTGCTGCCGACGTTCTTGTCGCTGAAGCTGCCGGTAGCAGCAACGTTGATGACATCCCCGGCCAGCTTGCCCGCCAAGCTTACGCCGCTGGTGTTAGCGGTGGCTGCCACGGTACCGTCATAGGTCTTGTTGTTGGCCACGATGCCGCTCACGGTGATCTGCAGCGGCGTGATGTCGGCGGTCAGGTTGGACGGAGCGACCAGGTTGTAGTTGCCACCATCGGTGCCACCCAGGGTATAACCCGAGATCACGATGGACTTGCCGGTGCCGACATTCTTGTTGGCAAAACTAGCCGCGCCGCTGCCGCTCAAGGTGACGACATCGCTGCCCAGGGCGGTGACCGAACCGGTGCCGGTGAGGGTGGCCGTGGTCGTGCCGTCATAGATCTTGTTGGCCACGCTCAGGCCCGCCACGGCCAGGTCGGCCTTGCTGATGGTGGCGTTCAGGCCACTGGGCTGCACCACGTCGTAGTTGCCGGCGTCGGCGCCGGTGAGCGTATAGCCGCTGACCAGGACGGCCTTGTTCGACCCGACATTCTTGTCGGCGAAGGAGGCCGAGGCTGTACCAGCCACCGAGACCACATCCGCACCGAAGGCCGAGACGCTGGCCGTGCCGGCCACGGTAGCAACGGTGGTGCCGTCGTAGGCGCGCGACTGCGCACTGACGCCACCCACGGTCAGGCTGGCCTTGCTGATGTCGGCGCTCAGACCACCCGGCGAGACCAGGTTGTAGTTGCCGGCATCGGTGCCGGTGAGCGTATAGCCGCTCACGGTGACGCCCTTGCCGGTGCCCACGTTCTTGTCGGCGAAGCTGGCCGCGCCAGTCCCCGTTACGCTGACGACGTCGCTGCCGAGCGCGGTCACGCTGGCCGTTCCGCTGAGCGCCGCGACGATGGTGCCGTCGTAGGTCTTGTTGTTGGCCGTCAGCCCCGACAAGGTGAGGTTGGCCTTGCTGATGGTGGCGCTCACCCCGGTGGGCTGGACCAGGTTGTAGTTGCCGGCGTCGCTACCGCTCAAGGTATAGCCGCTGACATTGACAACTTTGTTCACCCCCGCGTTCTTGTCGATGAAGACACCAACGCCGGTACCGCCCAAGGAGACCACGTCGCTGCCGATGGCCGTGACGCTGGCCGTACCGGAGAGGGTGGCCGTGGTCTGGCCATCATAGGTCTTGCCCTGGGCCGAGATTCCGCTCACGCTGAGATCGGCCTTGGTGATGGAGGCACTCAGGCCCGTGGGCTGGCTGATCAGGTAATTGCCCGCATCGGCGCCGGAGAGCGTATAGCCGCTGACCGTCACGGCCTTGTTGGTGCCGACGTTCTTGTTGGCGAAGCTGCCCACGCCACTGCCGCCCAGGCTCACGTCATCCCCACCGATGATGCCGAAGAAACCCACGCCCGAGGTGTTGAGCGTGGCCGTCGTCGAGCCGTCATAGACCTTGTCGGAGGCAGTCACGCCGCTCATGGTCAGCGCCTTGGCGGTCACGCTGATGCTGCTGCCGCTGGTACCCAGGGCGTTGTAGTTGCTGGCCAGTCCCCCGTTGCTGCTGCTCCCCAGCGACAGACCCGTGACACTGGCCAGGGCTGCGCCACTCTGCACGTTCTTGCTGGCCAGGTTGCCGCTGCTGCCGCTGCCGGCCACGGTGAAGGTTTCACCATGCACGCCGGTGGCGGTCAATTGGCTACCGTCGATGTCGGTGGTGCCGTCATAGGTCTTGCTGCCCGACAGGCTCAGGTTGGCCTTGTTGATGGTGCCGGTTAGCGAGGGCTGGTTGAGCACATAGTTGGCACTGCTGCTGCCACCCAGGGTATAGCTGCCCAGTGTGACGGCCTTGGTGCCGGCGTTGGCATCGGCAAAGTTGGCTGTGGCCGAACTCAGGTTCAAGCTCAAGCTATCACCACCGATGAGGCCACTGAAGCCGGCAGTGCCGCTGAGGGTGGCTGCGGTGGTGCCGTCATAGGTCTTGCTCACCACGCTCAGACCCGTCACGTCCACGCTCTTGGGCGTGATGGTGCCAAGCTGGGTACTAAGGCCGTTGAGATAGTAGTTCTCGCCACCCACGTTGATGGTGTCACTGCCGTTGCTGAAGGTCACGCCACTGAGCAGCACATCCTTGTTGCTGCCGGCATTCTTGTCGGCAAAGCTGGCCGTCGCACCACTAGTGGACAGCGGCGACATACCGCCAGGCAGGGACGCGACCGTACTCACTGAACTGATGGTGGCGCCCAGAGTGCCGTCATAGGTCTTGCTGGCGATGCTGGCCGCAACATTCACGGCCATGTAGCTGGTCAATTGTGTGAGCTGGTTGTAGCCGATCAGGTAGGGCGTAAAGTCTTGCGGCGCGCTGTAGGAAGTCGGGGTGTAATAAATCTTCGCGGTCGTGGCTGCATCGCCCAGGCCGATATAAGTCCAGCCGTTGTTATCATCGAAGACGACGGTGCCTGATCCCTTGGCACTATTGTCTGCCTGCAGAATGGTCTTGGTGCCATGGCCCAAGGACATATCGACAGCCCCGCCGCTAGACTGGCTAGTGCCCGCGCCGACCGAAACGTAGTTCGGGGTAAACACGAAGCGCACGTTGTTGTAGGCACTCAGCGTGAGGGTATAGCTATTCGAATCCCAGTTGACGTAAGTGGCCGTGTGATTGGCGTCGTAGGAAGCGACTGCGACACCGATCGGGTCCAGCACGAGGATGTCGCCACTGCTGCCACTACCACTGCCGCAGGCGACGCCGCAGGAGGGGCCGCTGCGGGAAGTCTTGATGGTCACGTTGCCATTGTTGAGTGCGGCAGTGAGCACGGCCGAATCGACGTCGATACCGTAGTTGCTGCCCCAGAAGGCGATGGAGCCGATCTTGATGTCGGCAGGATCGAGCAACCAGTTGCCGGCACTGCCGCGCGGCGCCAGGGTATTGACCGAGGCGGTGGAGCCGATCTTCAGTTTCAACCCCGAGGTTTCCACTGCCCCGCCATTGCCGGACGCAGCCCCACCACGCGCCGTGATGCTGCCGTCAAAACGGGTCGTGCCATCGGACCACAGGGCCACACGGCCACCGTTGCCGCTGTTGACGGCGCTGGCATCGATGCTGCTTCCGGCCTCCACCGTGGTGGTGGTGGCGTTCTGTTCGGGACCGGCGCCCAGGAAGTTACCACCCACATAGGCCGTGCCGCCGCCGGCATCACCGGCCACGTCGATCCTGCCGCCGCTAGTCTGGGCCACGGTGCCACCCAGCAGCTTGACCGTTCCGCCGGTTTCACCGGCGTTCCGGCCGGAGGCGTCCAGGGTGCCGCTGTTGGTGGCGGTGCCATGGCTGCCGGCTTCCAAGACAATGGTGCCATTGACGTTCTGCACGCTGCGCGCCTGGATGATACCGGTGTTGTTAACCACGCTGGCCAGCACCGTATCGCGAGCCCCTGCCGACAACAATACGGTACCGCCATCGGCCTGGATCAGACCACCGTTGCCCGACAGGCTATCGAGCGTGCTCTGGTTCACGCGCAAGCTCACCAGGCTATTGCCGGCAAAGGAGAGCGTCACGTCGCTGCCGGCAGCCAGGGCGGTGGTACCGGCGGTGGTGGTGATGCTGCCCTGGTTGGCAACCTGCTTGCCGAGGAAGGCCACGTAGCCGCCATTGGCGCTGTTGATGCTGCCCTGGTTGACGATACTGCCGCTGCCCATGCCGCTGAAATTGCGCGTACTGCTGCCCAGCGCGGCATCGTTGATGTCCAGGGTCGAGGCCACCAGGCCACCGACGTTGACCTGTGCGCCGGCACCGAAGAGGATGCCGTTGGGATTGATCAGATAGACCTGGCCATTGGCATTCAACTGCCCCATGAACTGGGTGGCATTGACGTCCTGGATCCGGTTGACCGCAATCGCACTGGTCGAGGGCTGGACGAAATTGACCTTCTCAGCGCTGGTGGTGTTGAATGATTGCCAGTTCACCGACAGGTTCTGGCTGCCTTGCGTGATGGTGGTGGTATTGCCGGACTGACTGATGCTGCCGCTGCCGGCCGTGACCGCCCCTCCACTGGGACCGGCCATGGCCAGTGCGCTTGCCACCGACAAGGCAGCGGCGGCAGCCAGTCTTCGCGACACTTTCTTGCCCTGCCCACGCGTGCGTTCCGAGACGATGACCCAGGCCTGTTGCACGTGGCTCCAGACCAAGCGATAGATTCTGTTCATGGACGCATGGCGCATGATGTGTTCCCCCTGATGGCCGCGTTGCGCCGGATCGTCGAGTGGCGACCAAGCGCTGATGACGCGGTGACTACGGTCTATTGATATTGAATGTGGCCAGATGCTCGGCCACCCGACGATCCAGTTCGGGACGCCAGGCCGGCGGCATCACCGCCAGCACCAGTTGCGCGATACGCTCGATCTGGGCCTGCTGGTCCGCATCCTTGGTGGTAGCCTTGGCAGCGCTGTTCCACATGTAGATCCGAGCCAACTGGTCGGCGCTCAAGGCGCCGGTGGCAGGATCGGGCGCAGCGTTGGCATACAGGACGGCCACCGGCAGATAAGCCGGCGCATAACCTTCGGAGGCTGCCCGTTCCAGCCAGAACAAGGCCAGGCGCGGATCAGCTTGTCCCCCCTCCCCCTGACTCAACATAAGGCCCAGGTGAAACTGCGCCGCCAGGTTGTGGCGTTCAGCTGCTTGCTGATACCAGTAACGAGCGCGCTCCAGATCTTGTGGCACCTGCCTGCCCTCGCGGAAGTAATCGCCCAGCCGCAACATGGCCGGCGACGAATCGGCTTGCGCCGCCCGCACACACAGCGCGAGGCCTTGCTCAAGGTTGCGCGGCAGCAGACGTCCCTCGATGTAGATCTCTCCAGCCGAACACCAGGCATAGGCGATGCCGGATTGGGCCGCCTTGACGTACCAGCGGATAGCCGCTGCGCCATCGGCGGCGCGACCAACGCCACCTGCGTAGCAGTCTCCCAGGAATTGCTGTGCGGCCGGAATATTGGCCTGTGCAGCCTTCTCGAACCAGCGGCAGGCGGCGACCGGGTCCGATGGGCGCCCCCAGCCTTCGCGTTCGAACAAGCCAAGGTTGAACTGCGCCAGGGGATTATCCGCAGCAGCGCGGCTATAGAGCGCATGGGCAGAAGCGTAGTCCTTGGCGGCCAAGGCCTGATCGGCACCGACCAAGGCTTGGCCCAGATCACGCGTGGCAGACCACGCGTGGCAAGAGCAACCCAGTGCGACAAGCCACGCAAGGGCGCGAAAGAAATGCACGATGAAATTTCCTCAATCGATGAGCAGTGGGCAGCCCAGGCTGCGCACTGCTCATACCAACAACAACAGCGTGAACTTCAAGAATTGATGTAAGTTGCTTATTGATTACTTAATTGTCACGCGACGGATAGATGCCGTTGTTCGCAGCAATGTAATAAGTCATTGGCAGATAAGGCGGCAGCAAGTCAATGACGGCGCCAGAACCCAGCGTATTGGTCGTGGCCGGATTCGTGACACTGCTGCCACCAATGGTGGTATTGGCGTTGCCGGTCACAGTGACCGGTGCGGTGCTGCCGGCAGCTACCGTGAGCGTCATCGTGCCACCAAGGGCATTGTTGTTGAGGTTGCTGTCAGGCGTACCGTTGGCGTACAGGTTCGCTGTGGCGGCAGGAGGCTTGCCCAGGTAGTTCCCGGATGGCGTGCCTTGGCCGCCGCTGCCGGAGACGGTCTTGATCACCAGACCGGTGGGTGGACCGGAGACGGTGATGCCGGCCAGGTCGGCCGTCGCCGACAGGCTGCTGAGGGTGGTAGTGGCCGTGATATGGGAAAGATTGACCGTAAGCGCGGGAACGATGAAGTAATGCGGTGGCAGTTGGGCCATCGTCAGATTCATGCTGGCCTGCCCACCCTTTTTGCCGGCAGGATAAGTGCCGTCGGTATTGGCCCCGATGATCACGCGACCACGCAGGTCAGGCAGATTGAAATTGGTACGTGCATCACCACCGTAGGTAACGCCGATGAGCGAATACAAGGCAGTGTACTGATTGATCGAAAGCAGCTGTCCCGTAGCAGGAACATAGGTATTGTTGAAGCTGCCAAAGGTGGCCGGCGTGGCCATGATGCACACGCTGGCCAGGACCGGCGTATCAGAACAAGCATGGCTGCTGGCACTCCAGCACACTGCTGTGGCAGCCATCAGTCCAATGGTGGACCATTTGCGATAGATCGATTTCACCCCATACCCCCGTATAGTTATCAATGGAAAGAGGAAGTGGTCTTTTGCTATTTTTCTTTGTAGACTTAAACTCCCGAATCAATTCTGAAGGTAATTTTTAGTAAAGGCAAGAAATCTCACTCGCCGTTTGACACAAATCATCCACGCATGTTTTTCGGACAAGGTGGAACGCGTCCTCGGATGTCGTCAGAACGACGCTACATTCATCACGGTCGGGGCAAGCAATCGATCGTGTCGGACGGCTTGAATGTCCGACACGCCAGGCATTAACGTAGCTTTAACACAGCTTTAACACAGCTTTAACGCGGCTTTAACGCAGCTCTGCCGTAGCCCGTACCAGACTATCCTCATTGATATCGGCAATCTTGTGCGCCCCCGTCAAGGTCATGGCCACCTGCATTTCCTTGGCAAACAAGCTCAACAGGTTTTCCACCCCGGCCTGTCCTTCGGCGGCCAATGCATAGATGAATGCACGACCCAGCATCACCGTGTCGGCACCCAGCGCCAACATGCGCACCACATCCAATCCCGAGCGCACGCCCGAGTCCACCAGGATGGCCAGTTCGCCCTTGACGGCGCTGGCGATCTCGGGCAAGGCACGGGCGGTCGAGAGCACGCCATCGAGTTGCCGGCCACCGTGATTGGAGACCACGATGCCATTGGCTCCGAAGCTGACGGCCTGGCGCGCATCGACCGGGTCCAGGATGCCCTTGAGAATCATGTTGCCCTTCCAGGCGTCGCGAATCCACTGCAGGTCGTGCCAGCCAATACTGGGGTCGAAGTTGGCGCCCAGCCAGCCCACGTAATCCTCCAGCCCGGTCTTCTTGTTCAGGTAGGCCGAGACGTTGCCCAGGTCATGCGGACGACCCAGCAGGCCCACGTCCAACGCCCAGCGCGGATGGGTCACGGCTTGCAGGTAGCGGCGCATTGCGGCATTGGGACCGGACATGCCGGAATGACGATCACGATAGCGCGCGCCGGGTACCGGCATGTCCACCGTAAACACCAGGTTACGCACACCGGCCGCCCAGGCGCGATCAAGCACGTTCTTCATGAAGCCGCGATCCTTGAGCACATAGAGCTGGAACCAGATCGGCTGCTCCACCGCGCCCTGCACCTCTTCGATGGAGCACACCGACACCGTGGACAAGGTAAAAGGAATGCCGGCCTTGGTCGCCGCCCGCGCCGCCTGCACTTCACCGCGACGGGCATACATGCCGGTCAGGCCGACCGGCGAGAGCGCAATGGGCATGGCCAGCGATTGTCCCAGCAGCGTCGTGGTCAGATCGACCTGGCCAACTTCCTTCAACACCCGCTGGCGCAAGGCCAACTGCCGCAGATCGTGCGAATTGCGCGCCAGCGTGTCCTCGGCATAGGCGCCTCCATCGATGTAATCGAACAGGAAACGCGGCAGGCGGCGGCGTGCGGCTTCGCGGTAATCGAGCGTAGAAGAAATGATCATGATATGAAGGTCCTTGTGGAAAGAGAGGGTTATACCGATGCAGCGCGACGCGCACGGGCGGGGGCTTCTTCAAGGTCCAGCAAGCGGCGCTGGACGAATTCGAGATGGGCATTGGCATGGCTGCGGGCATCCTCGGCCCGCCCGTCCAGGATGGCGTCCAGGATCTGGCGATGCTGGCGGTCGAGAGCAGCGACGATATCGGGCAGGCAATAGAGCTGGCGCAAGGTGTCGGCGATGCTGATTTCCAGCAGCCGCAACAGGCCCGACATCACCTGGCGCAACACGACATTGCGCGACGCCTGGGCAATGGCGAGGTGGAACGCGGCATCGGTACGGGCCTGGGCCGCCAGGTCATCCAGCGGCGCCGTGGAGACCTCCAGATAGGCTTGCCGCAGGCGCCGCCGGTCCTGCTCATTGGCGCGCAGGGCGGCGAAATAGGCGGCATCGCCTTCCAGCGAAGAACGGATCTCGGCCACGTCCTTCCAATAGCCGGCATCGCTGCGCGCCAATGGTGCCAGCGGCAGCAAGGCCTCGGCGATGGGGTCGGTCAGCGCGGCACTGTCTTGGCCGGCCACGAAGGTACCGCCACCATGGCGCGCCACCAGCAGCCCCTGGCTGCTCAGTACCCGGATCGCCTCCCGCAAGGAGGAGCGCGATACCCCGAACTCGGCGGCCAGCGTGCGCTCAGAGGGAAGCTTGCGTCCTGGTGGCAAGGCACGCTCTGCAATGAAATGGGCCAGGCGATCGGTCAGGGAGTTAGCATTCATCATCGGCTCACGGATATGTGGTCGGACCACTTTTTCAGCTTCTTAGGAAGAAATTGCAGTCGATTGTAGTATTCATACCTTAGGCATCTCAAATCATTCGAAAAGTGGTCCTACCACTTATTTTTCCCCAGCCATGAGCAAGTTGATTTCCCCCTCGATGCAAAGCCGCCTGGCCGCCGATGCGCGACGCATTGCCCGGCGCCTGGAATTGCGCTCCTTCCCCTTGTTGCAGGAACAATTCAGCGCCGCCGAAGGTTTGCGCGCCGGGGTCGCCATCGCACTGCCCTTGGCCGCCGCCATGTTGAGCGGCCAGCGCTGGCTGGCCTGGGCGGTGTTCTCGGCGTTCTGGACCTGCCTGTGCGATGCACCGGGCCCGCATCGCCAGCGCCGTCAGTTGCTGGCCGGCTTTGCGCTGGCCGGTACGGTCGTGGCCTTCGTCGGTTCGTGGACCTCTTCCTGGACACCCCATGCGGCGCTGCTCACGGCGCCGCTGATGGTATGGGCGACCGTCACCCTGACCGGCCTGATCCCCTACGCTGCCCTGCTGGGTACGCTGCTGGCGGTGGTAGCCGTGGTGGCGGCGGGTTTCCCCCATGGGCCGGCGCTGGCGGCGCTGCAGGCGGCCTCGTTTCTGGCTGGGGCGGCCTGGGCCTGGATATTGATCAACCTGGCCTGGCGCATCGATGAAAGCGCGGCCCTGCGCCAGGCGGCCAGTGCGGCCCTGCTGCGCATGGTCGACATGGGCAGCGCCCTGCTGGCCGCACCGGAAGGACAGCACCGCGAGCAGAACTGGCACCCCGAACATGGTGAGCACCGCCGCGCCGTGCGGCTGGCGCTGGAGCGCCTGCGCGCCATGCTACAACGCCACGCCGACGGCTCCGGCTCGGGCGCGGCGCCATCGGCGCGCCTGCTGGAATCCTGCGAAATGATCTTCAGCGCCCTCATCGCACTGGAGCACGCCGCCATCCAGCAACTGGCCACACCTCGCCAACGACGTCGTGCCGCGCGACTGGCCTGTGTGGTGCTGCTGCGCGCCCATCGACGCCTGGCGCACGCCAAAGGCGATGCAACGGGTGCGGATCACCGACACCGCTTGCCCCTGCGCCCTCCCGCGCCGCTCTGCGACCCGGTGATGGCCGGCTGCCAATGGTCGCTGCTGCAGGCCGATACCCTGCTGCTGTCGGATCCAGACTGGGCCATCCGCGAAGCGGCCATCGCCAGCGCAGAAACCGCAGACAACGTTCCGCCGCAAGCCTGGAGCGTGCGCCTGCTCAAGAGCCTGCAACAGGGAGGCCGACAGGCGGCGGGCGTGGCAGCTGTGTTCTATGCGGCCGAAGCCTTCCACCTGGGCTACCCCTATTGGGCCACCATGGCCGTGGTGGTGGTGTTGCAAGGAGCGGCGCGCCAGACCTGGACCCGCTGCGTCGAGCGCATCCTGGGCAGCCTGCTGGGCGGTGCGCTGGCGCTGACGCTATTGCAATTGACCCAAGGGCTGGAGCCGGTACTGCCCATGATCGCGGTGCTGCTGGCCGGCCTGGCCATTGCGCTGCGGCTGGTGAACTACACGGTCTTCGTGGTGTTCCTGACCATGCTCTTCATCTGCGTGACCGAAATGCTGCAGCCGGGCGTAGGCATCGCCTCGGCGCGCGCGCTGGACAACCTCATCGGCAGTGCCGCCGCCCTTCTCGCGGCGCTGGCCCTGTGGCCCGACCTGGGCGCCTCGCCGCGTCAACGCATTGCCGATGGGCTCAAGGCCAATCGCGCCTACCTGGAGGCGGTGGTGACCCACCAAGCGCCAGCAGCACTGCGGCGCCTGCAACGCCAGGCCGGCCTGGCCAGCATCGATGCCGAAACCGCCCTGCACGACCTGGGCGGACTGCGCCGCCGTCGCGACGGCCTGACCGACAGCGAGATGGCCTCGCTGCGCGAACTACGCGAACTGGCCGGACGCGCCTCGGTGGAATGGCACCGGCAGCAGGCGCATCCGCAAGCCTGCTGAACCGGCCTTAGCGCGGCGAAACAAACCCCAGCTTGTCAAGGAACTCGCCGACGATGGGTTCCCAGATCTCGGTGCCGGCCGCAAAGAGCGTATGACCATTCTTGGCGAAGGGCGGCAACAGACGATATTGGGCCGTGCCTCCGGCCTTGACGAAAGCGTCATACCAGGCCTTGCTATGGGTCGGGCTGAAGTACAGATCGTTCTCGGTGTAGATCCACAGCATGGGTGCCTTGGCCTGCTGGCCGAACTGGGCATACATCTGTTCCAGGCGCTCCGGGGCGCAGGGATTGCCGGGACGCTTTTCCGGGTCGCCACCCGAGCCACCGGCAAAATTGATCGCCCCCACCAGGCCCGCAGGATTGCGTGCGGTGGTGGCCACGGTCAGGTAACCGCCGACCGATTGGCCCACCAGCAGGACACGCTTGGCATCGACGTAGGGCTGCTGCCTGGCATAGTCCAGCACGGCCAGGATTTCCGTGCTGCCGGCCGTGGCCATGGGGGCGTAATCCTTGCTGCTGCAACTACCGCTGTCTTCAGGATCGAACTGCGTCATGGCGGCGCCATAGCCGATACGGGTCGGCTCGAACACCGCAAAGCCGCGCTCGACGAAATAACGCACCTGCTTGGTGTAACGAAAACGCGGTGGCTCGCTGCGATTGGTAGGGCTGCGACCATGACTGAGAATGAGCACCGGGAACGGCCCCGGCCCGGCCGGCTTGAATTGCGTGATGACGACCTTGGCGCTTTCTTGCTTGCCGTACATATCCTTGACGGTGACGTCGATGGAACTGACGGATTCATTGATATCCGTGGCCAGTGACTGGGCCAGCACGGCAGAAGCGGGCAAGCACAGCGCCAGCACCAGCGACAGACCGGTGCGCAAGGAGGGAAGTGAGAATCGCATGAGATGAATGATGTTGGAAACGATGATGGTCAACGTCGGGACCAACACGCTACCGCCATTGTCGAGCTTGAAGCAAGCAATTTGCCGCCCGGCATGGCGGCCATGCGACAGCTTCACCGGAGCAGGCGCTGCGATCCGATATACTGCTGCCTTTACCCTGCCTTCATCAGGCGCCGGTCGCCCATGCCGGCCCCGTATCGACCATGTCCGAGCAAGCCCCCGAACCGATCTTCCCCCATGATGCCGTAGCCGGCGCCGAGACCATCCCTGCTCCACGTGCCTGGATCGTGCTGCAGAACGTGCAGGAAGTGGAAACCTGGATCGACACCTACAACCGCGAACTGCAAGCCGTGGTATTCCGCCACAAGATGAACACCGTCAACGCCGGCCAGGGCATCTGCTTCACGCTGGAACTGGGCGGCCAGATCTACCTGCACACCACGCCGGAAGGCCAGATCCTGCTGGACGTGAGCGAAGAAGCCGCGTGGGCGGCCCCAGTCATCAGCGCCGCTGCCAACGTGGCCGCGCCCGCAGGGAGCGTGTGGGTGCTGCCGCCCGATACGCTCACGCAATTGATCCTGGGGCTGTCGGGATTGATCGCCACTTCGCAGTTCGTGCTACGCCACGAATACCGGCTGGGCAAGTCGCAGCGCGCGTATTGAAGTCATCACCGCCCCCACGACCGCCTCTGCCTGTCTCCCATCCTGGAGTGACCCCATGAAAGAACGCACCCTGATCGCCGCCGGCGCCCTGAACATGTTCATGGCCGTAGGCTGCGGCGCCTTCGGCGCCCATGGTCTGAAGAAGATGATTTCCGAAGAGATGCTGGCCATCTGGCACACCGCCGTGACCTACCAGGTCATGCACGCGCTGGGCATGATCGCCATCGCCCTGCTGATGCCGCGCATGAACGGCGCCGCCCTGCGCTGGGCCGGCGCGCTCATGCTGGCGGGCATTGTCATCTTCAGTGGCAGCCTGTACCTGCTGGCGCTGACTGGCACCCGTATCCTGGGCGCGATCACGCCGTTGGGAGGCGTGGCCTTCCTGGCGGCCTGGCTGCTGGTGGCCTGGGCGGCGCTGCAAAACCGACCAGCCGCTCTATAGCAGCATTAAGCCCGCTTAAACGCTGGCTCAACCCGCCTTAAAGCACCATTAACGGCCGGGCAAGACGCTGGCTCAAGCCGCCGCACCACTCAAGGCTTCCTTGACCAACTCATCGATTTCACCGGTGATGTTGGACAACACCCCGGCCACTACCGAAAATTCCTTGCCGGCCTGCCCCGAGCGGGCCGCCACGATGCGCGCATTGAAGGCCACCAGCTTGGCCTGCCGGGCGATGGTCTCGATATCGGTCATGATGCCGCGCAACTGCTGGCGCATCAGACGCGCGTGCTTCTTAGATTGCGCTTCGTAGACCGCCGTGATCTCGTTCAACACCGCCAGCAAGGGTGTGGTTTCCTGCACCAACTGCTCCAGCAGGGCAGGGGCGGCCTTGAGCTTGTCTTCGATGGCGTTGAGCGTGCGTTGCGCCAGATCGGCAAAGGCAGTAATGCGGGCATCCCCACGCGCACGGCCGTAATACACCTCTTCCAGTTCGGCGCAGAAGACGCCGGGCAGATCACCGGAGCGCCTGACCAAGGCCGCATGGGCCTGGACGAACAAGGACAAGGCCTCGCGTGCCGTGGTGCTGGCCCCCTGCTGCCCTTGCGCGGCCAGCACGGCATAGAGCACCATGCGCTGCGAAGTGAAACGGCGACGCCCGGACAGATTGATCAAGGCGCCGAAGACCTCGCCGGAAAGCGGGACAGTCGGCTCCTCTGCCTCCTTGGGTGCAGGGACGGTGTCGGTCACGGCCAAGCTGGACATGGGATTTCCTTCCAACGATGAAACGATAAAGCGCTCTGACGCAAGAAACTCAGGCCGCCTCGCGCGCCGGATGAGCCTGCTTGCGGTAGAGGAATTCCAGCACCGTGGTGCGGTACTGGCCATACTGCGCATCCTGGGCCAGCATCACACGATCACGCGGGCGCGCCAGGTTCACCTCCAGCACTTCGCCGATGGTGGCCGCCGGGCCATTGGTCATCATCACGATGCGATCCGACAGCAGCACCGCTTCGTCCACGTCGTGGGTCACCATCACGACCGTGGATTCGGTCTTGGCCACGATCTTGAGCAACTCATCCTGCAGGTGGGCGCGGGTGAGCGCATCGAGTGCGCCAAAGGGTTCATCCATCAGCAAGACCTTGGGTTCCATGGCCAGCGCACGGGCGATGCCTACGCGTTGCTTCATGCCGCCCGAGATTTCATTGGGTCGCTTGTTCTCGGCCGCGGTCAGGCCCACCAGCGCCAGTGCAGCGCGGGTGCGGTCACGCAACTGGGTGCGATTTTCGCTGGCACCAAAGACTCGCTCCACCCCGAGATAGATGTTTTCGTAGCAGGTCAGCCAAGGCAAGAGCGAATGGTTCTGGAACACCACCGCCCGCTCCGGTGCCGGGCCGCCGATCTCGCGATTGGCGCACAAGAGCACGCCCTCGCTAGGCTGCAGCAAGCCCGCGATCAGGTTCAGCAAGGTCGACTTGCCGCAGCCGGAGTGGCCGATGAGGGTGACGAACTGGCCCTTGGCCACCGTCAGGTTGATCTCGCGCAGCGCGTGGAAGGCGCCCTTCTTGGTGTGGAACACCATCTCCACGCCGTGGATGTCGATGAATTTGCCGTTGAGGTTGTCCATGATCTGCGCCCCTTAGTGATTGACCTGCTCGTAGGTAAAGGCCTTGGCCAGCGCCACCAGCAATTGCTCCAGGATCAGGCCGACCACCCCGATGACGACGATGGCGATGATGATGTGCGGCACGTTCAGGTTGTTCCATTCATCCCAGACCCAGAAGCCGATCCCGACGCCACCGGTCAGCATCTCGGCGGCCACGATCACCAGCCAGGCAGTGCCGATGGACAGCCGCACACCGGTCAGCATGTAGGGCAGCACCGAGGGAAAGAGGATCTTGGTCAACACCTTCCATTCCGACAGATTCAACACCCGCGCCACGTTCATGTAATCCTGCGGCACGCGCTGCACACCCACGGCAGTGTTGATGATCATCGGCCAGATCGAGCAGATGAAGATGGACCAGATCGCCGCCGGATTGGCCGACTTGAATACCAACAGGCCAATAGGCAACCAGGCCAGCGGCGAGACCGGGCGCAACAAACTGATGATGGGGCCGAACATGCGCGCCAGGAATTCCACCCGGCCAATCGCAAAGCCCAGCGGAATGCCCACCAGCGCGGCCAGTCCAAAGCCCAGGCCGACCCGCTGCAGCGATGCCAGCACGTTCCAGCCTATGCCCTGGTCATTGGGACTGTTGCGATAGAAGGGATCGGAAAACATCACGCCCGCTTCCTTCAGGGTCACCCATGGCGTGGGGAAGCTGGCGGTCTTCAAGGCGATGATCTGCCATACCAGCACCAGCAGCGCCACACCCAGCAGTGGCGGCACCACGCGCATGAAGAGCCCGCCCGCGATGATCTTCTTGCGCAGGCTGCGTGGCTTCACGCTACCGGCAGCGCTGGCCGCAGGCACCACTTGCGCTTCGTTGGCGGCGGCTGCACGCAGCGGCTCGCTGGCCGCAGTCACGCCTGCGTGGCTGTTGCCGGCGGGCTTGGCGTTGTCACCCATGATGCTTTCTGCGACTGCACTCATCATCTTCCCCTTGCTCTATCACTTCACCTTGATGGACACGGCGCCTGGCCGTACTCGCTTACACCTTGATCTTGAACGACTGCGCATAGGCCGCCGGATTCTTGCCATCCCAGACCGTGCCATCCATCAGCTTGGAACTGCGCATGACGTCCTTGGGCAGCGGTGTCTTGGTCATGGCGGCGGCGTCCTTGTAGAGGTCGATCTGGTTGACCGACTTGGCCACGGCCAGATAATCCGGGTCGCTCTTCAACAAGCCCCAGCGGCGATGCTGGGTCATGAACCACATGCCATCGGAGAGGAACGGGAAGTTGACCTGGCCCTCTTCATAGAACTTCATATAGTTGGGATCGTCCCAGGTCTTGCCCAGGCCGTTCTGATAGCGCCCGAGGATGCGCTGGTCGATCACGTCCTTGCTGGTGTTCACATAGGACTTGTCGGCGATCACCTCGGCCATCTTGTTCTTGTTCACCAGCGAGGCATCGATCCACTTGCTGGCGTCGAGGATGGCCGCCATCATGGCGCGGCAGGTGTTGGGATATTTCTGCACGAATTCGCGCGAGGTACCGAGCACCTTCTCGGGGTGGTCCTTCCAGATGTCCTGGGTGGTGATGGCGGTAATGCCCACGCCATCGACAATGGCGCGATGGCCCCAGGGTTCGCCCACGCAGAAACCATCCATGTTGCCCACCCGCATATTGGCCACCATCTGCGGCGGCGGCACAGTGATGACCTTGGCATCCTTCATCGGATGGATGCCGTTGGCGGCCAGCCAGTAATACAGCCACATGGCGTGGGTGCCGGTGGGGAAGGTCTGGGCGAAGGTGTATTCGCGCTTGTCGCTTTGCATCAGCTTGTAGAGCGAGGCGCCATCGACAGCGCCCTTGTCGGCCAGCTTCTTGGACAGGGTGATGGCCTGGCCATTGTGGTTCAGGCCCATCAGCACGGCCATGTCCTTCTTCTGTCCGCCGATGCCCAGTTGCACGCCATAGATCAGACCGTAGAGCACGTGGGCCGCATCCAGTTCGCCATTGGTGAGCTTGTCGCGCACGCCGGCCCAGGAGGCTTCCTTGCTGGGGACGATCTTGATGCCGTACTTCTTGTCAAAGCCCAGCACCGAAGCCATCACCACCGAGGCGCAATCGGTCAGGGGGATGAAGCCGATCTTCACTTCTTCCTTTTCCGGCTTGTCCGAGCCGGCCGCCCACGCGCCGCCCGTGGCCAGGCCCATCATGCCGGCCCCGGTGGCCAGCGCCGCACCTTGCAGTAGCTGGCGACGCTTGCCGTCCACCGTCGCCGCTGCATTGATCTGTTCGCCTTGCGCGAGCCCGCCCACCTTGTCCGCCTGACCCTTGGATTTCATAGCACCCTTCCCCTTGCGTTGCAAATTGACGAAAGCCACAAACGACAAAAGGCGCATTCCGCCATGGGAGACCCATCACGGAAGACGCCTTTGTCCTGGACGGCGCGACCGCCATTGGTCACACCTTCACTTCACATCTGTTGCGCACTGTTGCGCTATGCCCTCCATTCAGCAAAGAGCGTGCCAGAAGCGGTGCATCCATCGCGAAGGCGCGCCGGCTCTGGCCCATCGCAGCCAACAGGAAGTCGGCAGCACGCCAACGCCAGGCCCTCGGCGCGACCTGAACGAGCGCTCATCGCACTGCCTTTGTGCTCTGCACCAAGTTGGCAGGGATTTGTCAGCTGGCACGCGAGCGCCTACCCCGACGTGCAGGATTTTCCTACAGCACATTGCGAGGGGCGCTGATCGCAGGGCCGGGCGGGCCGCACCTATGATGACCCCAGCATCAAATGAATGATTCGAACGCCCCGGCCTTGGCTCTTCTGGCGGGCAAGAACGACTTCAATAAGAAAGGAGAACCTCCATGACCCTCGGTACCATCCTGCTCATCGTCCTGATCCTGATCCTGCTGGGCGTGATCCCCGCCTGGCCGCACAGCCGCAACTGGGGCTACGGTCCCAGCGGTATCGCCGGCACCATCGTCATCATCCTGCTGATCCTGCTCTTGCTAGGCAAGATATAAGGGGGCCGGCGGCCCCCGCTGCCTGGACATCCCCTTCCCTCCCCAAGCCTGATACCATCGCGTGGCGGAGGGCAACACGGCGCGCACGGTGCCTTGCCACCGTTCGCGCCGTCTGCTTTGCGGCTACCTCCCGGCAACGAGGAGCCAGCCCACACAGGCGGCTGGCATCCCCGTAATCGTGATGAGGCCCACCCTGATGAACAATAAATTGCTCGCATCCTCCCTGCTGGGCGCCCTGGCGGCGCTGGCGCTGCATGTCGGTACGGTTCACGCCGCCGACCAAAAGCTGGTCAACGGCGACCCGGCGCGCTGGTACCAGGCCGACGACAGCCCCAAGGCGCGCCTGCGCAATCTCAACCAGGAAACCGCAGCCGCCTACGGCCAAGCCCTGCAAGACTGCAAGGCGCTGCGCGGCAAAGAGGCGCGCGCCTGCCGCCAGCAAGCCGGTGCCGCCCGCAAGGACGATGCGGCTCGCGCCCAACGCATCTACCAGGATTACAAGGCCGCCGCCGCCAAGTCGGGCAGTTGAACCCAGGTCCGCGCTGGCAAGGCCATCATGAAAAAAGCGCCGGGCGATGTGACTCGCCCGGCGCTTTTTTGCTCTGTTCCTTGATATCTGATGTCAGAGGTTTGACCTCTGACACGCCTGGCACCCAAGGTGCCAAGCCCGCGGGATCACTTGCCGACCTGGTTACCGATCACGCCCCCCACGGCGGCGCCACCCACGGTACCGAGGCCGCTGCCCCCGGTGAGTACGGCACCACCGACCGCACCGACACCGGCGCCGATGGCGGTGTTCTTGTCGCGCTGGGACATGTTGCTGCAACCGGTCAGGGTGGCAAAGGCACAGATGGCCACGGTACTGACGGCCAGTTTTTGCAGGGTATTCATGATGACTCCTTCCTCATGGTTGGATTCGGGGGAAGATTTTCAGGCGAACCCGCCGTCGCCCCCATGCGGGGCGATCTGGATCTGAATCTGGATCAGGTCGAGGGCCGCATGATCACGCGCGGGGCGGGCGCCGGCGCATCCTGGCGATACAACGGGGTCTGCGGGCCAGCCTTGGCCGGGTCGCGTAGGGTGTCACGGGCCGGGCGATCCACACCGCCGCCATAGACCAGCACCGCATTGCGCAACGACTTGGAGCGCTTGGCCTGGGCCATGTCCATGTAACGGAATTTCTGTTGGGCCAGCTTGTGCGGGCGGGTCGTCTCCAATGGCATGTGACGATCCATCGCCGACATCGACCAGCGCGCGGCGCTGTCGGGGGCGGCAGAAGTGTGGGCATTGCTCGCCGCAGTGGAGGCAGCGAAGGCAGCGGGAGCAGCCAACGAGGCCGCGATGGTCAACATGCAGATACCGACTGTTTTTTTCATGGTGTTCCCTTTCCGGGGTCCCTTCTTGACGGTGAGCAAACATTTCATGCGGGATCGGAGAACTCTTTGGCGTTTTCCCGATCTACCGCCATCACGAAGTCATGGTCGCGGAAATTGCCATAGAACAAAATCAGCCTCTTCCGATATCTGACGTAGGAGATTTCCTACACGGATGAGCTGGCTGCCCGGCTCATGCTCCCTTTTGCTCTTGAAATGACGACCAGCAGCAGCAGCCCGTGCTCCAGCCTTGCGCCTTGCGGCGCTCAGTGCTCAGTCCTTGGCCGCTTCCTTGGCATCGCCATAGGTCTTCTGGACGTTGCCTTGCACCTGCTTGGCCGCGCCCTTGACCTGCTGCGTCGTGTTGCCGGTCAGTTCGCCCGTCTTCTGCTGCACCTTGCCTGCGACTTCCTTCAAGCTGCCTTTGATCTGGTCCTGGTTCATGATGGCTCCTTGGTTGTTAAGCAGAGGGTTGGCGCCGCCCTGGGCCCGCCCGCTGGGCGGTGAGCGACGATGAATCCATGGTAACGATGAGCCTGGCGGGCCCCTATCAGAGAGCCGTCCTTTGCGCCGTAGGAAAAAGCGAAAAACCGTGCCGGAAAAATGCCTGTATGAACAATTTCACAAGAAAAACGCCAACAAAAATGCCGAAAGCCGCCAGGGAGGCGGCTTTCTGATTTGGCAGATGGCTTGTTACAAGTGCAATAAGTGAAGTTTATTGCTCTCCAGCCGCAGGCTCCTCGGTACTGTCGCGGCTGCGCCGGCCAGCGCTGTGGTCCTGGCCATTCAAGGGCAGGCTGATGCTGATGAGCGCGCCCTTGCCGGGGGTCGAGCGGATATCGACTTCGCCGCCGAAGAAGGTGGCGCGTTCGCGCAGGCCGCGCAGGCCGCGCAGGCCATAGGTCTTGTGGTTGTCGCGCCGCTCTTCGGGGATGCCCACGCCATCGTCGCGCACGGTCAGGGCCACATGGTCTTCATCGACATCCAGGATCACGTCGACCTTGCTGGCCTTGGCGTGCTTGGTCACGTTGTTGAGCATTTCCTGCAACATGCGGTAGATGGCGATTTCCATCTCATGGCCTACCTCCACGTCTTCATCGGGCAGGCTGGCGCGGCAGATGATGCCGGTGCGCTCATGCAATTCATCGAGCTGTTCCGAGATCGCCGCCTTCAGTCCGAACAGGTCCAGGGTATTGGGCCGCAGCTCGGTCTGGATGCGCCGGGTAGTGGCCACCAGCGACTTCATCAAGCCCTGCATCCGGGTCTTGCGGTCGGCCCATTTATCGTCGGCCGGCAGGATCTGGTAGACCCCTTCCAGGTGCATCGACAAGGCCGTCAGCGAGGCGCCCATGTTGTCGTGCAGCTCGCGGGCGATCGCCCGTTTTTCTTCCTCGCGCACCGTCTCCAGGTGGTTGGTCAGTTCGCGCAGCAGTGCGGTACGCTGGACCACGGTCTTTTCCAGCTGGCTCTCGCGCTGGCGCAGTTCATCCTCGGCCTGCTTGCGTTCGGTGATATCGGTGCTGATGCCGATCACCCCCTGCACGCTGCCATCCTTGCCGAACCAGGGCACCTTGGCGGTCTGGAAGGTCACCACGCCCTCCGGCAGGTGCAGCGTCTGCTCCAGCTTCTCGGGCTTGCCCGAGGCCATCACGCGGCGGTCGTCGCGGTCGACGGCCTCGGCCTCTTCAGGCAGCAGGAACAGCTCGCGGCTGGAGCGGTACATGGTCTCTTCCCAGGTCTTGCCCAGCTTGTGCAGGGTGGCCGGGTTGGCGAAGATCATCAAGCCCTGGCGATTCTTCACGAAGATCGGGTCGCTAGTGCTTTCGCTGACCGCGTTCAAGAGCGCGCTGGTCTCGGCCAGCTTCTGGGCATTGCGGGTGCGCTCGCCGTATTCGCTGTCGAGCCGGCTGGCCGAGCCCCAGAAGATGAAGAGCACGATCACGCCATTGATCAGGGTCAGCGTCGGCAGCACCAGTTCAGGCAGGATCCAGCCGTGGCTCATGCCCCAGTTCAGCAACAGGCTGAAGGCCAGCAGCAGGAACAGCGTCTGCGGCAGCAGGTGGCGCAGCATCTGGCCACCGGGTGCGATGCGCAGGATCACCGCCATGAGCGGATGGCCAGGCCGCGCCATCAACAGTGCCGCCCCCAGCAGCGCCAGCACCAGCGAGGACAGCAAAGACACCGGCAAGAGGAATTGCAGATAGATGAACTGACTTACGTCATACAGGTAACCCACCAGCGGAATGGCCGACAGGGCCATGAGCGTGAAGGCCAGGTATTCGGCCGGATAATAGCCACCCAGCAGACGCCAGTCATGCAGCAGGAGGCTGCCAGCCATCAGCACGAAGCCCAGTGACAGCAAGGGTGAGATGGCCAGCGGCGAGATCGGATGGGTGCTATCCAGCGGCAACCAGCCCAGTGCGTACATCAAAGCGTGCACCAGCGAGCCCAGACCCAGCAGCAGCAACAACAAGGCCAAGCCCAGCCTGACCCGACGCAGCGCCGGCGGCCGCGTTGGCGAATGCATACAGCTCAGATAGAGCGCCAGCGCGCCCAGGATGAAACCAGCTGCCGACAAGGGGCGCAGCGCCAGCAGGCCCGAGAGCAGCCGGCGGTATTCCTCGCCCAGCAAACTGGTCAACAAGACCACGAGGCCCAGCAGTATCACCGCCATGGACAAGCCCATGGCCAAGGTCACCATGCTGCTGTCATGCGCATGGGAGGCCGCAAAATACTCGACCGAAGCACTGTTCTGGATATCGGCGGATGACGGACGCAAGCCGTCATTGTTTTTCTTCATCGTCGCAAATCCCTTGCTCTTGTGCGACCCGTGCGGCACCTGGCCCTGCCGGCAAGGTACTCGCCATGATCGGTTCTGATTGTCTGCTCACATCAAGGTCGCGCCGAACTGCCCTGGCGACTGATGCCTGACCGCCCATCTCATGCCGCCGGAAAACGTCTCAAATGCCCCCGGCCTGGGCCGGTCCTTGCGGTGAATTGTTGCTCGACGATGTGCGTCCGGACTTGCCCGCCTTCTGCCCTGCCAATTCTTCCAGCAGATCGCACAGCAGCGGCAGTTCGGAAGACTTGTCGAAGAAGTGCTGCACCCCGCACTGCACGCCCACGCGCCGATAGGTCGCGCTGACATGGTTGCTGAAGACCACCTTGACCTCGCTCTGACGCCGCGTATTGGAACGCGCCAGCGACTGCAGCAGGCTCATGCCATTGCCCTGCTTCAACTGGATGTCCAGGATCAGTACGTCGTAGCTGTGCAACTGCAGATGGCGCAAGGCCTCCCGTTCGCTTTCGGCATGGCCCACCAGATGCACCCCGGCGATTTCCGCCAGGCTCTCCACGATCAGGTCCCGCACGTCCTCCGAATCCTCCACCAGGAAGATCTGCAAGGGCGTCCCGTCGCTGTCGCGCTGGGGCCTGCTGTTGAGAATGTCATCCATGATGCGCCGTACCACTCTTCCTTGCCCGGCGCCGCCCGGTCCTGCTGGCTCGGCACCTAGTCCGCCCGGAACGCCAGGCCTCAATCGATCAGGTTGTTCTTGATCGCGTAATAAATGATGTCCGCATTGTTGGTCATGCTCATCTTCTGCAGCACGCGCGAACGATAGGTACTCACCGTCTTGACCGACAGGCACAGTTCATCGGCGATTTGCGTCACGCCCTGACCCTGGCCCAGCTTGTAGAAGATTTCATACTCGCGCTGCGAGAGCGTTTCATGCAGCGGCTTTTCCGAATCCACCGGTTCGCTGGTGAGCAACTCGGCCACGCCATAGCTGATGTACTTGTGCCCGCGCAGGATGGTGTTGATGGCATTGACCAGTTCGGTGGCCAGCGCTTCCTTCTGCACATAACCGGAAGCGCCGCTGCGCAGCACCTGCACCGCATAGCGGCTCTCGGGGTGCATCGACAGCATCAGCACCGGCAACTCCGGTTTTTCACGCTTGATCTGCTTCAATACTTCCACGCCACTCTTGTCGGGCATGGCGATATCGAGCAAGACGATATCCCAGTCCTGGGTACGTACCAGGCGGATGGCTTCTTCGGCCGTACTGGCTTCACCGCCGATTTCCATCGACGGGATTTCCGAAATGAAGTGCTGCACACCTGCCCGCACGACCGCATGGTCATCGACTACAAGTATTTTTGTCATGGCATTTTTGAGCGGTGAATTGAAACTCCAGCGCCGTGGGCGCTGCTTGGTACGGTTTTGTCGTTGTACTCTGGTTGTGGATGCTGCATGGCTTTTCTTCCCTGCTACCGACATCTGCGCATGTCGGTAGCCCTGCATGGTGCTGTCCTGACAGGCCGGTGGCCTGCCCCTGCACGGCGGCAACGGCCTCCAACTATACCTGACACACCCTGCCCTGTCTTCTTGCAAAATGCACCG
The DNA here is from genome assembly GCF_003719195.1 of Herbaspirillum rubrisubalbicans. Lineage (NCBI taxonomy): Bacteria > Pseudomonadati > Pseudomonadota > Betaproteobacteria > Burkholderiales > Oxalobacteraceae > Herbaspirillum > Herbaspirillum rubrisubalbicans. Next base: position 1,186,306 of record NZ_CP024996.1, on the reverse strand, counting down.
ACGAACCGATGCACTTTGCAAGAAGCCCATTAAAAGCGGCAAAGCGCGGACCGGTCAAGAGACCGGTCACGCGCCCACAAGTTCCCGCCTTTATTGCTTCAGGCGCAGGTCATTACGTACCGAGACCACGCCCTTGACACCACGCGCCAGTTCGGTGGCACGGGCGGCCGAGGTCGAGCTGGAGACGAAGCCGGAGAGCTGGACCACGCCCTTGTAGGTTTCGACGTTGATCTCGGAAGACTTCAGGTTGGGTTCGTTGAAGATGGCGGCCTTCACCTTGGTAGTGATGACGGCGTCATCGACGTATTCACCGGTGCCTTCCTTGCCCGGGCTGGAAGCGCAGCCCACCAGGGAAACCATGAACAGGGCCAGGAAGAAACCGAGGAAACGCTTGGTCAGGGACATTTTGGTGAGGGACATATTGAACTCCTTGTCGTATTGAATCGTATTGAATTAAGCAATGAGGCGATGAAGCGATGAGATAGTCATGCGGCACGAGGCAGCATGACCCGCCATTACTTTTACTTGCCGTACTTGGACTTGGCGTTGGCCACGCACTTGTCCTTGGCCTCGCCGCTCATGGCATCACACTTTTCCTTGGCGACGTCATAGTTGGCGTCGTTCTTATCCTTTTGCGCATCCTTGTCGGCTTCCACGCCCTTGCGCTTGGCCTTGGCATCGGCGATGGCCGATTCATGGTCAGCCTTGGCCTGCTTCTCGCAGACATCCTTGTCGTTGCCCTTCATGGGGCTACATTTCTTCTTGGCCGCCTTGTAGTCGGCATCAGCCTTGGACTTGTCGGCCTTGTACTGAGTAGCGGCCGGATCAGCGGCCAGCGCTGCGCCCTGCATACCGATGGCGGCAGCGCCGAAGATCATGGTTGCGATGATTTTTTTCATTGTGTCCTTCCTCATGGTTTCTTGGATGACGTGACGACCTCGGGCCGTCTTCTTATGCAGGCCGCAAACTGCCGCGGCCTGCGTGCTGCGCACTCACACACTCACCTACTCCGAATGCGCTGCGGATTGCCGCCGAGCCGTCAATGCTTACTGACGCCAATCCTTGTTGCGATCCTCCCAGTCACGAATCTGCTTTTCGGCTTCGTCCTTGCTCACGCCATAGGCTTCCTGCACGCGGCCGGCCAGTTGATCGCGCTTGCCGGCGATGACGTCGAGATCGTCGTCAGTGAGCTTGCCCCACTGTTCCTTGGCCTTGCCCTTGAATTGCTTCCAGTTGCCTTCCACGATGTCCCAGTTCATGTCACTCTCCTTGTGCTAGTTGAGGGGGAAGATGGATTCTTGCTGCATGTTTGCTGATGGCGATCAGACTCACTGAAACTTACAGCCCCAGCAGATCGCTCATGTCATCGGCGTGTTCTTCTTCCTGCGCCATGATCTGGATGAGCAGGTGCTTGGTAGTCGGATCGTCATCGCCGATGCGTTCGATCATCTGGCGATAGGCTTCGATGGCGACCCGCTCCTCGACCAGGTTGGCGCGGATCATGTCCTTGATGTCGTTCGATTCGTCGTACTGCGCATGGCTGCGCTCGGCGATGGTCTGGGGATTGAAGTCCGGCTCGCCATTGAGTTGCACGATGCGCTCGGCGATCTGGTCGGCATGACTTTGTTCTTCCTGCGCGTGCTGCAGGAACTCGCCCTTGATAGCCTCGATCTCCAGGCCCTTGGCGGTGTAGTAGTGGCGCTTGTAGCGCATCACGCACAGCAGTTCGGTGGCCAGGGCATCATTCAACATGGCCACCACTTCTTCGCGGTTGCCGCGATAGCCTTCGGTGACGGCACCGTCATCGATCTTGCTGGCCGCAGCGCGAATGGCTTCTTTGTCGAGGTGGAAGCCGGGCTTCTTGCTCTGCTCGGTCTGGGGCGGATTCTTGGTCATGGTCATTCCTTTTCTCCGGTGTCTTGACTTCAGGAGCGGTCCGCGCAGCGGCCCACGGCCAGGCCGACCAGCAGGCCGATCCCGGTGCCGATGACCACTGCGCGCCACGGGTTCGAATGGACGTAGTCGTCGGTGCTGGTGACGATCTGGCGACTGGTATCGACCACTGCGGCTTGCGCATCCTGGGCGGTATTGAGAGCCTGTTCCAACAGCGCCTGGGCACCGGCGCGCAGCTCATCGGCTTTGGCGCCGGTCGCGGTGGCGGCTTCGGCGAACATGTCCTGGGCTTGCTGCAACAGCGATTGCACGTCGCTGCGGACGGTCTTGAACTTGGTGGTTTGCATGGCTACCCTCCTTCAGTGGATTGCTTGCGGGTTTCGGGGGAGACCTCATCACGGTGAGGCCGATCGCATTCACGCCAGGAGCTGCAGCACGATCAGCATCAACAGCGGCACACCCAGAAGCCATCCGAGCACGAGCTTGTCCATGATCTCCTCCTCCGTTGTTCTTGGTCTGCCGGACGCGATCTCCGGCGTCTCGTTGCTGCTTGCTTGCGCATCCTGCACAGAGCTCTTTCCTCTTGCTTGGCCAGTCAGGTGCAAGATACCGACGCCTTGTTGCGCTTTGTATCGGCGCCAGCCCGATTGCCATGTAGGACAAAGGGCCAGCGCCGTCAGCGCTTACGCCGATCCTGCCCGTTGCCGCAGCGAACGCTTGATGAGGTCTTGCGCCTCGCCCACGGCGTGCAGGATGCGGCCATCCATCTGGCGGCGCTGGGCAGCACGTTGCAGTTGCACATTGCCCAGCATCGCACCGACACCCTGCTCAAACTTGCCCAGGGCCAACTGCAACTGGCCGGTGATCGTCTTCTTGTTCATGGTGCCTCTCCTCGTGGTCAAGGTGGATCAATCAAGATGGACTGCAGCATGGAAAAAATGATAGCGATGCCCTATTGCAGGGCTCCATAGGACGGCGGCCGATTGTCTTGTAGGACAACGCGCAAAGGCTTGTCGGTATTGGGTTTTGGCAAATGTTGCTTATCCCGGCAGCGCTCCCGAGCGCGGCTGTTTCCTACATGCGCTTGCGTGGCCGTCCGATGGCCCGGGCAGTGTGGTCCTCCTAGGATGACACCGTGCCATCCAGGGCCGGCCTGCCGGCCCTCCACCCGAGTGCAGAAGAAAGGAGCGCAACATGACCAACGACCACCTGATTTCCACCCTCAACGATTTGATCCAGATTTCCATCGATGGCGAAAAAGGTTTTCGCGCCTGTGCCGAGGATGCCCAGGAACGCTACATCCCCTACAAGGAAACCTTCATGACCCGCGCCACCGAGTGTGCCCAGACGGTGCTGGACCTGCAGAACCTGGTGCAGCGCCTGGGAGGAGAGCCGGCCAACCACAGCACACTGGGCGGCACCCTGCATCGCCAGTGGGTCAACCTCAAGAGCGCCATCACCGGACGGGATGACGAAAGCATCCTGGAAGAATGCGAACGCGGCGAGGATGCCGCCGTCAATGCCTACCGCAAGGCCTTGAGCGAAGACTTGCCCAGCGATATCCGCCTGCTCATCGAGCGCCAGTACCAGGGCGTACTGGCCAACCATGACAAGGTGCGCAGCCTGCGCAATGAGGTGCGAGCGCGCAAGTCGGCATGAAGGAAGGATGCTTCATCTCGCTGAAGAGGTAAAACAGATGTAAAAAAAGCGCAGCCTCGGCTGCGCTTCTCATGGGCGATCTGAGCAAATGATTTATATCATTTACCTTTTTCTTCACAAGACCCTCAAACCACCCTCATCCATCACCCATCAACCCTCACCCAGATAAGCCGCCTTGACCCGCGGATCATCCAGCATCTGCTTGGCCTGGCCATTCATGGTGATGAGACCGGACTCCATCACGTAACCGCGATGCGCTGCCTCCAGCGCCAGCTTGGCGTTCTGTTCCACCAGCAGGATGGTGATGCCCTGCGCCGACACATTGCGGATCACTTCAAAGATCTTCTCCACCATGATCGGCGACAGACCCATCGAAGGCTCATCCAGCAACAGCAGCTTGGGATGGCTCATCAGCGCACGCGCCATGGCCAGCATCTGCTGCTCGCCACCCGACAAGGTACCGGCCATCTGCGCAGCACGTTCCTTCAGCCGCGGGAAGACCTCGAACCAGCGGTCGATGTCGGCCGCGATCTGACCCTTGTCATTGCTGGTGTAGGCGCCCATCAGCAGGTTTTCGTGGATGCTCATGCGGGTGAAGACGCCACGGCCTTCCGGCACCATCGCCAGCTTGTCCTTGACCAGCTCGAAGGACTTCTTGCCCTTCAAGGGATGGCCCAGGTAGTAGATGTGGCCATCGACTTTACTGCTGGGCAGCGTCCCGGTGATGGCTTTCAAGGTGGTGGTCTTGCCGGCGCCGTTGGCGCCGATCAAGGTCACCAGTTCGCCTTCGTTGACTTCCAGCGCAATGCCCTTGACGGCCTGGATGCCGCCATAGGCCACGCTCAGTTGTTCGACTTTGAGGATGTTGGTTGTCATGTTCTGTGGTCTCGCTTAATGTCCGGCGCCCAGGTAGGCTTCAATCACGGCCGGGTTCTTCTGCACATCGGCCGGTACGCCTTCGGCAATGGGCTTGCCGTAGTCCAGCACGGTGATGCGATTGCACAGGCCCATCATCAGCTTCACATCGTGTTCGATCAAGAGGATGGTTTTACCTTCGGCTTGGATCTTCACCAGCAGTTCGCGCAGGGCCAATTTTTCGGTAGCGTTCATGCCGGCAGCCGGTTCGTCCAGCGCCAGCAGTTGCGGTTCAGTGGCCAGGGCGCGGGCGATTTCCAGGCGCCGCTGGTCGCCATACGAGAGATGGCGCGCAGTACGCTTGGCGAACTGGCCGATGCCCACGAAATCCAGCAACTGCTGCGACTTGGCGCGGATCGCCGCTTCTTCATCGCGGGCCGCCTTGTGGCGGAACACCGCACCGAAGACGTTCTGCTTGGTGCGCACGTGGCAACCCACCATCACGTTCTCCAGCACGGTCATTTCACCGAAGAGGCGAATGTTCTGGAAGGTGCGGGCAATGCCGGCCTTGGCCACTTCGTGCGGGGCGCTCGGGGAATAGGGCTTGCCGGCCAGTTCGAAAGTGCCGGTGTCCGGTTGATACAGGCCTGTGATGACGTTGAAGAAGGTGGTCTTGCCGGCGCCGTTGGGGCCGATCAGGCCATAGATCTGGCCGCGCTCGATGGTGATGCCCACGCCGTTCAAGGCTTGCAGGCCGCCGAAACGCTTGCTGACGTCACGGATCTTGAGCAGTGTCTGACTCATCTTTTGTTCTCCTGCTTAGGCTTTGACTTCGCCGGTGGTACCGACTTTGGTATGGTCCACTTCGGGACGGTCTTCATGGCGCGGCGAGGGCCACAGGCCGGCCGGGCGGGTCAGCATGATGACCACCATGGCCAGGCCGTAGAGCAGCTGGCGCAGCACTTCGGCATCGATCCACACACGGCCGAAGATGGCCATCTGCAGCGGTTCCACCACGTGGCGCAGCACTTCCGGCAGCGCGGCCAGGATCACGCCACCCAGCACCACGCCAGGGATGTGACCGATACCGCCCAGCACCACCATGGCCAGCACGGCGATGGATTCGGTCAGGGAGAAGGATTCCGGCGAGACGAAGCCCTGGAAGGCGCCGAACATGGCGCCGGCCACGCCACCGAAGGACGCGCCCATGGCAAAGGCCAGCAACTTGACGTTGCGGGTGTTGATGCCCATCGCCTTGGCGGCGATCTCATCTTCACGGATGGCCACCCAGGCGCGACCCAGGCGCGAGTCCTGCAGGCGCGTGGAGAAGAAGATCACGAAGATGCACAGCACCAGGAACAGGTAGTAGTAGGCATTGACCGAGGGCAGGCTCATACCCAACACCTTGACCATCGAACCGGAACCCGGTTCGCCCGCCAGCGACACGCCAAAGACGCGAATCGGGTCGATCAGGTTGATACCCTGCGGGCCGTTGGTGATGTTGACTGGCGCGTTCAGATTGTTCATGAAGATACGGATGATCTCGCCGAAGCCCAGCGTCACGATGGCCAGGTAGTCACCCCGCAGCTTCAGGGTCGGCGCACCCAGGAGCGCACCGAAGATCGCTGCCAGCACGCCCGAGATCGGCACGATCAACCACAGCGAGAGGTGGATACCGTTCTGCACGATCTGCGGACCACACAACCACACCAGGAAATTGCCGATGGAGGGATAGGTGTTGATGAAGGACTCGATCACCGCGGCGAACTGCGGCGAGGCCAGCAAGCCGGCGGTATAGGCACCGATGGCGTAGAAGGCGATATAGCCCAGGTCCAGCAGGCCGGCAAAACCCACCACCACGTTCAGGCCCAGGGCCAGCATGATGTAGAGCAGCGCCATATCCATGATGCGCACCCAGGAATTGCCGAACTGCTGGGCGACGATGGGGAAGACGATCATCAGCGCCAACAGCGCCAGCAGGCTCAGTTGTGCCTGCCGGGGATTGCGCTTCATATCGAAGGTCATGAGAGCCATAGTGTTCTCTTCCGATTTTCCAAGTTCTTGATTTCTAAGTTTCTAAGTTTCTGTCTCTAAGTTTTTAAGGTTTACACGCTTAAAAACTTAGGCACGATCCGCCACACGCTCACCCATGATCCCGGACGGGCGCAGGGTCAGCACGATGATGAGCACCACGAAGGCGAAGATGTCCTGGTAGTTGCTACCCAGGAAGTTGCCGGTCAGGTCACCGATGTAACCAGCACCGAGGCTTTCGATCAGGCCCAGCAGGATGCCGCCCAGCATGGCGCCATAGATATTGCCGATACCGCCCAGCACCGCCGCCGAGAAGGCCTTCAGGCCCGGCACGAAGCCCATGGCGAATTGCGCGGTGGAATAGTTGGCGGCCCACATCACGCCGGCAATCGCTGCCAGCGCGGCGCCGATGGCGAAGGTGACGATGATGACGCGGTTGGCATCCACGCCCATCAGGCCCGCAATGCGCGGGTTCTCGGCGGTGGCACGCATGGCGCGGCCCATCTTGGTTTTTTCCACGATCAGCACCAGGCCGATCATCGCGGCCAGGGCCAGGATCAGCAGCATGATCTGGGTCGGCGAAATGAGGGCGCCGGCGATATGCACCGGATCAGACGGCATGACCTGCGGGAACGGCAGCGGGCTGCGGCCCCAGATCATCATGGCGAAGGTCTGCAACAGGATCGACACGCCGATAGCGGTGATCAGCGGTGCCAGGCGCGGCGCATTGCGCAGCGGGCGATAGGCGATGCGCTCGATCAGCAAGCTCACCACGATACACACCGGAATGGCGCCGACGATGGCAATGACCAGCTGCACGATGCCTGGCAGGTGCGGCGCCACCTGTTGCACCACTTTGAGGAGCGACAGGCCCACCATGGCCCCCACCATCAGGATGTCGCCGTGGGCAAAGTTGATCAGGTTCAGCACCCCGTACACCATGGTGTAGCCCAGGGCGATCAGTGCGTACATGCTGCCTAGCACCAATCCGTTGATGATCTGCTGGATGAAAATGTCCATGAATAACTCTTCGATCTGAATGAAAACAAGAAAAACACGTGGGTCTGCACCAAAGCGGACACCGCGCGAAAGCATGTCGATTAGCAAAATCCGTTCCCGACCGTCGGGAGCGCGTTATCACTCTGCATAACAGTCTTCATAAAAGAGCGATCACACTCTTCGCGCAAAAGGCTTGCGGGTCTGGAGAAGGAGGAAGGAATCAGCCACTGTCGCCGCCGGGGCGGCTCTGGCAAGGGATGGGACACCAGCGGGGCTGGTGCCCGGGAGGTCTTCGCCGGATGGACCGGCGCACGCCGGTACGCAGAAGGACTTGCATGGATAGGTCTCCCGTCTCTGATGACGCCGCGTTGACGACGCCCTGCCCTCTTTGGCGAGGGCTAGCGCTCGGCCGCCTTTTGGGCGGTCCGTCGATAATGGTGCGGAATTATACGCAGAAGATTCCTACAATCGGGCACAAACAGTCGCCTGTTACAGAAGAAAGTGCGGTAAGACCAATGAATTGCACCTTCTTGTTAAGAAAGGTCAAGAAAACGAAAAAGGCCTGCATTCAGCAAGCCTTTTTGCGCAAATGACGGGGCCAAGTTCAAATGAGCCGCCCTGATGTCCTCATTTCTTCATACGGTTTCCGCCGCCGGACGGGAACCCAAGCCCTTGGGCAGGGGGAAAGTGACGTTTTCTTCAATGCCATCCAACACCCGCACGCTGCGCGCGCCGATTTCCTTGATGCGGTCGATCACCGCCTGCACCAGCACCTCCGGGGCCGAGGCGCCGGCAGTGACGCCGATGCGCTGGCGGCCGACGATCCATTGCGGGTCGATCAGGGTGGCATTGTCGACCATGAAGGCCGGCACGCCCTTCTTTTCGGCCAGTTCGCGCAGACGGTTGGAGTTGGAGCTGTTGGGGCTGCCCACCACGATCACCACCTCCACCTGCGGGGCCATGAATTTCACGGCTTCCTGGCGGTTGGTGGTGGCGTAGCAGATGTCGCCCTTCTTGGGTTCGGCAATGGCGGGGAAACGCGCGCGCAGGGCGGCGATGATGTCGGCCGTGTCATCCACCGACAGCGTGGTCTGGGAGACATAGGCCAGCAGCGCAGGATCGGCCACCTGCAGGCGCGCCACGTCCTCGACCGTCTCCACCAGATGCATCCCGGCTTCGGTCTGGCCCATGGTGCCTTCCACTTCGGGATGGCCGGCATGGCCGATCATGATGATTTCGCGGCCTTCGCGCCGCATCTTGGCCACTTCCATATGCACCTTGGTGACCAGCGGGCAGGTGGCGTCGAACACGGTCAAGCCACGCTCTGCGGCTTCGGCCTGGATCGCCTTGGAGACGCCGTGGGCCGAGAAGATGACCGTGTTGCCGGCCGGCACGTCGGCCAGTTCTTCGATGAACACCGCACCCTTGGCGCGCAGGTCGTTGACCACGTAGGCGTTGTGCACGATTTCATGGCGCACGTAGATGGGCGCGCCGAATTGCGCCAGGGCGCGCTCGACGATTTCGATGGCGCGGTCCACGCCCGCACAGAAACCACGGGGCTGGGCCAGCAGGATTTCAGATTCGGCTTTATCCATGGTCATGGTAATTCCCTTGATTCTTCAACACTCTTCCAGGACGGTCTCGACAAATGTCGAGACGTTTACAGGATTCCTATGATTTTCACTTCGAACTTCAAGGTTTGGCCGGCCAGCGGATGATTGAAGTCGAAAATTGCGCCATCATCATCGATCGCACGCAGGATGCCAGCAAAGCGACCACCACCGGGGGCGGCGAAATCGACCAGGTCACCGATGCGGTATTGCTCATCCATGGCCGAGTTTTCGTCCAGGGTGGCGCGCGAGATGCGCTGGATCAGTTCATCGCTGCGTTCGCCAAAGGCCTGCTCCGGTGCCAGCTCGAAGGTCTGGTGCGTGCCTTCGGGCAGGCCCAGCAGGCAGGCTTCCAGGAACGGGGCCAACTGGCCCTGGCCGAACTGCAGCGTGGCCGGGTTTTCGTTGAAGGTGCTGACGATGTCTTCCCCTTCCTGTGAAGCCAGGCGGTAATGCAGCGTTAGGTAGGCGTTTTCGGTGACGACGGGGACAGTTGGGCTGGACATGACAGGCAATTCTAAGGTGCAAGGAACCCGCTATTGTAAGCCACGTTGGGCCGGCGCGCCGTGGCCGGCTGCTTCGATGACGGCTGGCAAGGGCGGCTTGTGCACTGTCATTGCGGCAGCGCAAGTGGGCGGCGGACTGCCTTGTGCGTCTTTTTCTGCAGGATCAACAGGAATCTCTCGATGACAAGGAGTGCAACATCATGACCATGACCACCACATTGACCCACTGGCCCAAGGATCAGCGACCACGCGAGCGCTTGCTGCAGTTCGGGCCGGCTGCGCTGTCGGATGCGGAACTGCTGGCGATCTTTCTGCGGGTGGGGATTCCCGGCAAGAACGTGATGGAGGTCTCGCATAGCCTGCTCAAACGCTTCGGCTCGCTGGAAATGCTGTTCGACGCCGCCCACAACAAGACCGACCTGGGCGACGGCTTGGGCCCGGCCAAGTGCAGCCAGTTGCGTGCCGCGCTGGAACTGTCGCGGCGCGTGATCCATGAGCAGTTGAAGACGCATTCGGTACTCAACTCCACCCGAGCCGTGGGAGATTATCTGAAGCTGCTGTTCAAGGGCCGCGAACATGAATGTTTCGTCGCCCTCTTCATGAACGTGCGCAACCAGTTGATCGGCACGGAAGAATTGTTCCGCGGCACGCTCAATCATTCAGCGGTCTACCCGCGCGAAGTGGTCAAGGCGGCGCTGCGCCACAATGCTGCCTCGGTGATCCTGGCCCACAACCACCCTTCCGGCGACCCCGAGCCCAGCGATCAGGACCTGGACATGACCGAGGCGCTGGAAGATGCCCTGGATCTGGTGGATGTGGAATTGCTGGACCATTTCGTGGTGGCTGGAACACGCCTTTATTCCTTCGCCGACCACGGCAAGCTCTGAGCCCGGCCCCGGCATATCGGCCGCAAACCCGCATGGAACAAGGCTTTTCCGTCAATCGAAGAGGCTTGCAAACGGAAGGCTTTCACAATTGTTAAATCACTATTTCGGACCAAGACACAATTGTTTTTCGCAAGTCATTGAAATATCTAAGTTTTTTCCCTATACTCTCGTTTTTCCCAAATTCGGAAATTTTTAAGGAGTCTCACATGGCACGTGTCTGCCAAGTCACCGGGAAGGGGCCGATGGTCGGCAACAACGTTTCCCATGCAAACAACAAGACCAAGCGTCGTTTTCTGCCCAACCTGCAGAACCGCCGCATTTTCGTCGAATCCGAGAACCGCTGGGTTTCGCTGCGTTTGTCCAACGCCGGCCTGCGCGTGATCGACAAGATCGGCATTGATGCCGTTCTGGCCGATCTGCGTGCTCGTGGCGAAAAAGTCTAATTAGCAGAGTAAAGGAAATCTATCATGGCGAAATCCGGCCGCGACAAAATCAAACTGGAGTCGACCGCAGGTACTGGTCACTTCTACACCACCACCAAGAACAAGCGTACTACGCCCGAAAAGATCAGCATCATGAAGTTCGATCCCAAGGCACGTAAGCACGTCGAATACAAGGAAACCAAGATCAAGTAATTGATCCCGGTATCCCGATGAAGAACCCGCAGAGTACTCTGCGGGTTTTTTATTGCCCGTGTTTCCGGGGGACACGGTAGTGATGGTGGAAGAAATCTTCACCATCCCGTTGAAGCCCCCAAAGAAAAATCCCCACAGATCGCTCTGCGGGGATTTTTTATTCATCTCCCGGTTTTTACCGGGTCAGCCAGCCAGGATCAGGCGTAGCTGCGCAGGCGCAAGGCGAAGTCGCGCAGGGCCTTCACGCCGGACGCCTCGGCGCGGGTGCACCAGTCCTGCAGTTGCTGCAGCAGTTGCTCGCGGGTGGAGTGCGAACGCTCCCAGATGGCGCTCAGTTCGATGCGCATCTCGTGCATAGTCTGCAGCGCCTTGCTGTGGGCGAACAGTTCCGAGAGTTGCTGCTTCTGGCCATCTTCCAGGCGGCCCGGCTCACGCTGCAGCAGCTTCTTGGACGACTTCAGGAAGCGCGATTCCAGCTTGGCCTTTTCGATCAGGTGATCCAGTTCATCCTTCCAGGCGCTCTTCAGGGAACGGGCGTACTTGGCGGTCACGTCATAGCGGTTGGCGATGACCGACTGCAGGGTGTCGAAGTCGATGACGGCCTTCTGGCGGTCGAACTTGGGCACCGGCAAGACCTTCTTGACCTTGGCCAAGCCAAAGGTTTCGAGGATGCGGATATACATCCAGCCGATGTCGAATTCATACCACTTGGCCGAGAACTTGGCCGAGGTGCCGAAGGTGTGGTGGTTGTTGTGCATCTCTTCGCCACCGATCAGGATACCGATCGGGAACAGGTTGGTCGATGCATCCACGCAGTCATAGTTGCGGTAGCCCCAGAAGTGGCCCAGGCCATTGACCACGCCAGCGGCCCAGAACGGGATCCACGCCATCTGCACGGCCCACACGGTCAGGCCGATAGCGCCGAAGAGCAGCACGTCGATGATCAGCATGATGCCCACGCCCTGCCAGCCGTACTTGCTGTAGATGTTGTGTTCGAGCCAGTCGTCGGGGGTGCCGTGACCGAACTTTTCCATGGTCTCGGCATTCCTGGATTCGGAACGGTACAGCTCGGCGCCCTGCCACATCACCTTCTGGATGCCGCGGGTCTGCGGGCTGTGCGGGTCTTCTTCGGTCTCGCACTTGGCGTGGTGCTTACGGTGGATGGCGGCCCATTCCTTGGTCACCATGCCGGTGGTCATCCACAGCCACAGACGGAAGAAGTGGCTGGGGATCGCGTGCAGTTCGAGCGCGCGATGCGCCTGGCAACGATGCAGGTAGAGAGTCACGCCCACGATGGTGATGTGAGTCATCACCAGGGTGTAAATGACAATCTGCCAACCGGACGCGTGCAGCAGGCCGTTGGCAACAAAGTCGAGGATCGCATCAAGGGTCATCAGTACAACTCCAAATAGAAAACAACTATCGGACTACAAAACAGGATTATTACTTGTTCCGTGAAAATGGTTTTATTTTCTTTTAATTGCCGGGCATTGTACGCGAATTCTGCGTCCCTGGGCCATCAGGATTTTCCTGGGCGGTACTTTGCCGGAAGCTGCGCTCATCCATGATGCGAATGTCGCGCTTGGGATGGGCGACCTGGACGCCATGGCGTTTGAAGGCAGCCCAGATGGCACGATTGACTTCTGACAAGACATTCAAGCGTCCGTTTTCCGGGTCGGTGATCCAGAACCCCAGTTCCAGCTCCAGTCCATCGGCGCCGATCTTGATCAGCAAGGCTTGCGGCGCGGTCTGCTGGGAGACCCGCTGTACCCCAAGTGCGGCCTGTTCCATGATGGACAAGACCGTTTCCACATCGTCCTGGTACAGAATTGTAAGCTGTGTGGACAAACGTACAATGCGATGGGTCAAGGAATAGTTTTGTACCGGATTGGAGACAAATAGTTCATTTGGCAATACGGTTTCAATGCCGTCCAATCCTTCCAGGATGGTGTAGCGGGTATTGATCTGGGTGACCTTGCCAAAGAATTTATCCACGGCAACCATGTCACCGATGACCATGCTGCGCTCCAGCAGGATCACGAAGCCGGAGACATAGCTGCTGGCGATCTTCTGCAAGCCCAGACCGATACCCACGCCCAGCGCGCCGCCGAAGACCGACAGCACGGTCAGGTCGATGCCCACCAGCGACAGGCTGACCAGGAAGGCGATCAAGATCAGCAAGGCCCGCATCATGCGCGCCACCACGGTGCGCAGCGAGGAATGCATCCCGCTGAACTTCATGAGCCGGTTTTCCAGCACCGTCCCTATCCACAGGGCAATGATGAGCGTGACCAGCACCGAGGCCGCGCCTTGCAACATGGTCAACAGCGATACCTTGTGGCGCGCCAGCGGCAAGGTGGTGCTGTCGAGGTAATCGACGAAGTCCGGCCACAGGCCGGTGATCCACAGCACCACGCACAGCCAGACCAACAGCGCGATGAGCTTTTCCGACAGGTGCAGCAGCGCCCCCACGGTGGCGTCCTTGACGAAGATACCGCGCAGCACGTAGAACACGAAGCGCATCGCCACCTGGGCAATAACCAGGGGAAACATGATTTCCCAGAGCGTGACGGCATGGTGGCCGCGCTTCAAGATGGTATAGGCCGCCGTCAGCAGACCCAGCGCCAGCAACGGCGAGAGCACGCGGGCAAAGCTCTTGACGCCAATCTGCATCACCAGCGACTGTTCCTCGCCATCGGCCGGCAGCACAAACCGCGCCCGCAGCCAGCGCGACAGGGCGATACCGCCCAACAGCGAGAGCGCAATCACCACCAGCTGGCGCAGCAGGTCAACGGTACTGATATCGGTGAAGAGGGAAAAAAAATGATCAGTCATGACTGGCCGGTATGAAGGGTCAGATCAGGGTGCCGCTTCGGCATCCTGGCGGTGGCGCTGCCAGTTGCTGGCGTAACGCGCCGCCAGCGGCGGGTTCTTGCCCAGGATGAGCACGTTCTCGGCATTCTTGTGCTGGGCCGACCAGGTGAAATTGTAGCTGCCGGTAATCACCGTGGCCGTAGGCAAGGCGGCATCGATGACGATGACCTTGTTGTGAGCATTGCGGTACTCGGTTTCCAGCCAGACCGGGATGCCGGCGGCGCGTAGCTGGCGCAGGCGGTCGGTGGCATTCTTGTCCAGCTGGCCGGCGTCCATCAGCACGCGCACGTCGATGCCGCGCTTGCGGGCCGCCACCAGCGCATCGGTGATGGGACGGCTGGTCAGCAGGTAGGCTTGCACCAGGATCTGGCGACGGGCGCCATCGAGCTGGCCGACGATCAGGGCTTCGATATCGTCCCAGGGCGCAAAGGCGGACTGGACCGTGCCTTGCGCGGCCATTACCGGCGGTGCCGGCAGGGCTTCCCTGGCCTGCAGGTTGCCCGCAGCAAGTGCCGCCAGCAGGCCTGCGGCCAGGCAAGGCCCGACAAGCCGACGCATCATGCCGCGCGACGCTCCATCACGGCGGCGAAGAAGCCATCGGTCTGGTGCAGATGCGGCAGCAGCTTGAGATAGTCGCCGGTGTCCAGGGCAATCTTCTGCTCGGCCAGCACTTCGCTCATGGGGCGCAGCGTAAAGTCCGGGTGCGATTGCAGGAATTCGGCGATGACTTCGTCGTTTTCTTCTTCCAGGAAGCTGCAGGTGCCGTACACCAGGCGGCCGCCCGGGCGCACCAGGCGCGCGGCGCTGGCCAGGATGGAACCTTGCTTGGCGCGCATCTCGGTGAGCGTCTCCACGCTCTGGCGCCACTTCATGTCGGGATTGCGGCGCAGGGTGCCCAGGCCGCTGCAAGGGGCATCGACCAACACGCGGTCGAGCTTGCCGGCCAGGCGCTTGACCTTGGCATCGTTCTCGTGGGCGATCACCACCGGATGCACGTTGGACAGGCCGCTACGGGCCAGGCGCGGTTTGAGCTTGGCCAAGCGCTTTTCGGACACATCGAAGGCATACAGACGACCGGTATTGCGCATCAGCGCCCCCAGCGCCAGGGTCTTGCCACCGGCGCCGGCACAGAAATCGGCCACCATCTCGCCGCGCTTGGCGCCGACGATCTGGGCCAGCAGCTGGCTGCCTTCATCTTGCACTTCGATGGCGCCATCCTTGAACAGCGGCAGGTTCTGCAGGGCCGGCTTCTTGAACACGCGCAGGCCCAGCGGGGAATACGGAGTCGGCTCGCAGGCCACCGGAGCCTTGGCCAGTTCAGCGATGACGGTATCGCGGTCGGCCTTAAGGGCATTGACCCGCAGGTCCAGCGGCGCCGGGCGGTTCATGGCATCGGCCAGTTGCAGGGTGGCGTCTTCTCCCATGCGGGCCACCAGCTTTTCCCATAGCCAGGGCGGCAGGTTGCTGCGCATCTGCGGCGCCAACTGGGTGCGGTCGATCTGGGCCACGCGTTCCAGCCAGTCGGCTTCGCCTTCCTGGAGCCCGGCGATGGATTCGGCGCCGACCGCATCGGCCAGGCCCAGCAGGGCCAGGCGGCGCATCATGGGGCCGCTGCCGGATTCGGCGAAATTGGTCAGTACCGTCTTGTTGCGCAGCAGGCCGTAGACCGCCTCGGCGATCACGCCGCGCTCGCGGCTGCCTAGGCGCGGGTTGTCGCGGAAGTAGCGCGACAGGGTGACGTCGGCCGGGCCGGTAAAGCGCAGCACTTCGCGCAGCAGTTCTTCGGTATGGGGGATGATCGCGGGAGGCAATCTCATGCTAGGTCCTTCAGATTCAATTCAAGATAAGGGTGGCGCAAACGACAGGTGGCAAGCGCCTCAATGCTCGGCGGCCAGACGCACGCGGGCACCATCCAGCGCCAGGCGGCCCTGCACGAACCAGCGCACGGCGCGCGGGTAGATCACATGTTCCTGTTCCAGGACGCGCTCGGCGAGCGTCTCTTCACTATCGTCCTCCAGCACCGGCACGGCAGCCTGGGCCACGATGGGGCCGTGGTCGAGGTCGGGCGTGACGAAGTGCACGGTGGCGCCATGCAGCTTCACCCCCGCCGCCAGCGCCTGGCGGTGCGTCGCCAGGCCGGGGAAACTGGGCAGCAGCGACGGGTGGATGTTGAGCATACGGCCCTGGTAATGATTGACGAAAGGCGCCGTCAGGATCCGCATGAACCCCGCCAGCACCACCAGGTCCGGCGCGAAGGTATCGATCTGCGCGCGCAGGGCGGCATCGAACTGATCGCGCGTGGGATAGTCGCGGTTGGCAATGACGGCGGTGGCAATGCCGTGGCTGGCGGCGAATTCGAGGCCGCTGGCGTCGGCGCGGTTGCTGATGACGGCGGCAATTCTGGCAGGCCAGCGCTCGGCCTGTGCGGCGCGGACGATGGCTTCCATATTGCTGCCACGTCCGGAAATCAGGATGACAATGCTTCTCATGGTGTGCGCATTGTACCTGCTGACGGCCTCTTCGCCCCCGCTTTTCACGATGTGAAAGCTACCGCGTGGCGTAAAAGATTTATCAAAATGTGAAGAAAATTTACTGGAAGGAATAGAAGACCCGGAACGGCACCTTCTTTTCGGCCCAGTAATCGGCGGCGTCGCGGAACACGTCGAGCAGGGTTTCGCGCGCTTCCTTGTCGAATTTCTGGGTATTGGGCAGTTGTTCCAGCACCACGACGAAGCCGATCTGCTTGCCGGCCTTGTGGGTCAGGTCGGTCAGGCAATCGTGCAGGGCGTCGAAGTTCTTGCCAAAGTGTCGCGGAAAGTGGAAGGCAGTGGCGATGGTAGTGAGCACCTGCTGCTTGGTGAGGGCATCGGCACAATAGGCGTAGAGAAAATGCTGCTGCAGGTGCGCGGCCTCCTGCTGCAGCTCGTTCACGCGAAAGGCGCGGATCGACTGCACGATATTGGGCGGCACCGTTTTGAACAAACTCATTTTCCCTTCAGTATCCATAGGCGGGGCAGTGTGGCTGTCTTGGTTATAGTGGCTGACTTGGCTGACCTGATGTTTGACGCTTGCTGCGGCAGGGCTTGCGCGCCTTGCCCTGCTCCTGGGCGCGATCAATCGCGGATGCGCCGGAAGGTCTTGTAATGATCGCTGGTGTAATAGTATTCGCCGGAAGAAGCGGGCTCGCCCCCGCTGATGATGCGGCGGGCGCCGCGATTGCGGGCACGCGGCGTCTTGACCGTGTATTCGCGATAATACCCGCGCTTTTGCTTGGGTAAAACCCCTTCATAGTTGCCGAAGACGGCACCATCCTTTTCATAGGGGAAAGGGCCGCCCTGACGGATCAGCGCCATGGTCTGCTGGGCTTCGCGCGGCAACTGGTCCAGGTTGACTTCCGGCAAGCTCCCCGGCGCCGGGCCACGGGCATGAACCGGCGCGGCCAGCATGAGGGCCGTCAGCAGGACCAGCCAGTAGCGGATGAAGAAAGAGAAAATGAATCGGACTCGCATTTGCATCGTCGGCATTGATTCTTTAAATTGCAATTTTGTCAACAGAGGACAACAGCACTCGGTAGATTAACGTGTTGCTTTCGGCGAGGCAACCACGGTGGGCATGGAGTTTGACCGGCAGCAAGTCAGGTAGGGGCTTGGAGTAGCTGGGCGGTATCCGGTTCAAAAAAGGCCAGCACTTCCTCGCGCTTGGCGTAGGTATCGCTTTGGCCCAGGGCGATCAGTTCGCGGGTGAAGCTTTGTTCGAACAGCAGATAGGAGGCCAGCGCCGAGCCACGCGCCTCGGTGGCACCGATGCCGCCCAGCATGGTGCGGATGGGGCGCGGCAGGTTGAGCACGTGGCGGCTGGCGATGCTGTCGATGCGATGCGAGGGCGAGATCACCAGGGTGCGGATGGGCTTCAAGGGAGTATGGCGGCGCTGCTCTTCATTCAATACGGACAGCGTCTGGTTGACCCGGTTGATGCGTTCGATATCGGCCGAGAGACCATCGAGGAAGATGCCCGACATGGCATGACCGGCCACCTGGGCCAGGCTGGGGTAATGCGGGGTATTGGTGGGCGCCTGTTCGCCCTTCTCGCCCATGCGTCCGGCACCGATGATGAGCACCTTGGTGGCGCCCAGGTGGATGGCCGGCGAGATCGGCGCGATCTGGCGCATGGAGCCATCGCCGCAATATTCGCAGCGGCCATCGATGTATACCGGAATGGCAGGAAAGATGAAGGGAATGGCCGAGGACGCCAGCAAGTGGTCGATGCCGATCTGGTCGCGCATGGCCAGGCGCTGGGTGCGGCGCCAGGGTTCGATTTCTTCTGCACATTGATAGAAGGTGATGTGCTGGCCGCTGGTGTAGGACGACGCCGTGACCGCCAACGCGTGCAACTGGCCCTGCTCCAGCGCCGCATCCAGCCGCGGCAGGTCCAGCAGGCGATGCAGCATACTCACCAGCGGCGTGTTGTCCAGCAAGGAATTGGGTGGATTGGCGCGCCATTTGCGCAGCAGCCAGCCGAAGGAAAACAGCGACAGCCAGCGCGCGCCCGAGCGGATCACGCCCAGCGAATCGGCACGGTACACCTGCTCCACCTTGAAATTGCTCCACACCGCCATCAGCTCGCGCACCGCCTCGCCGAAGTCATCGGCGCGGCACGCCAGGGCGGTGCCATTGATGGCGCCGGCCGAGGTGCCGCAGATGATGGGGAAGGGATTGCTGTGCACCGGCCAACCGGCTTCGAGCAGGATCATCGAGATGGCGTTGAGCACGCCCACCTGGTAAGCCGCCCGGGCGCCACCGCCGGTCAGGATCAAGCCTGTTTTATGTTCCATGGTCTCCATAGGGGGAGCTTATCAGCAGCGCCCCCCTGTGGAGAAGAGAATTGGCCGGCAAATGCGGCTTATTTGGGTGGCCTGCGCAGGGTGCCACCCAAGCCGATCAACTCGGCAGCGCAGGCAACAGCGGCACCAGCAGCAGCGCCACGATGTTGATGATCTTGATCAGGGGGTTGACCGCCGGCCCGGCCGTGTCCTTGTAGGGATCGCCCACGGTGTCGCCCGTGACGGCGGCCTTGTGGGCATCCGAACCCTTGCCGCCGTGGTGGCCATCCTCGATGTATTTCTTGGCGTTGTCCCAGGCGCCGCCACCGGTGGTCATCGAAATGGCCACGAACAGACCCGTGACGATGGTGCCCATCAACAGGCCGCCCAGTGCTGACGGTCCCAGCAGCAAGCCCACCAGGATGGGCACGATCACCGGCAACAGCGAGGGCAGGATCATCTCGCGGATGGCCGAGGAAGTCAGCATGTCCACCGCACGGTCATACTCGGGCCGGCCGCTGCCATCCATGATGCCGGCGATGTCGCGGAACTGGCGGCGCACCTCCACCACCACCGCGCCGGCGGCGCGCCCGACCGCTTCCATCGCCATGGCGCCGAACAGATAGGGAATCAGCCCGCCGATAAACAGGCCGATGATCACCGCCGGACTGGACAAGTCGAAGCTGGCCGTCTTGCCCACCGATTCCAGCGCATGGGTATAGTCGGCAAACAGCACCAGCGCCGCCAGCCCGGCCGAACCGATGGCATAGCCCTTGGTGACGGCCTTGGTGGTATTGCCCACGGCATCGAGCGGGTCGGTGATGGCGCGCACCGAATCGGGCAGGCCGGACATCTCGGCGATGCCGCCGGCGTTATCGGTGATGGGGCCATAGGCATCCAGCGCCACCACGATGCCGGCCATGGACAGCATGGAGGTGGCCGCAATCGCAATCCCGTACAGCCCGGCCAGCCAATACGACGCCAGGATCGCCGCGCACACCGCCAGCACCGGATAGGCGGTCGATTTCATCGACACGCCCAGCCCGGCGATGATGTTGGTGCCATGCCCGGTGGTTGACGCCTCGGCGATGTGGCGCACGGGCTTGAAGTCGGTGCCGGTGTAGTACTCGGTGATATAGACCATCAAGCCGGTCAGCACGATGCCCACCACCGCCGCGCCCATCAGCGGCAGGCGCAATTCGGGCGGCAACAGCAGCCAGGTGACCGCTGCAAAGCCCAGCAGCGACAACCCCGCCGCCCACCACAGGCCGGTGTAGAGCGCCGCCATGATCTTCTTGCCCGGCTGCGCCTTGACCATGGCGCAGCCGACGATGGAAGCCAGGATGGAGACCCCGCCCAGTGCCAGCGGATAGAGCACGGCCAGGGTTTCCATGCCCTTCAACATCAAGCTGCCCAGCAGCATGGTGGCCACCAGCGTGACCACGTAGGTCTCGAACAGATCGGCGGCCATGCCGGCGCAGTCTCCCACGTTGTCACCGACATTGTCGGCGATCACGGCGGGGTTACGCGGATCATCCTCGGGAATGCCGGCCTCGACCTTGCCCACCAGATCGGCGCCGACGTCGGCACCCTTGGTGAAGATGCCGCCCCCCAGCCGCGCGAAGATGGAGATGAGCGAAGCGCCGAAGGCCAGCCCGATCAAGGGTTGGATGGCGTCATGCAGGCTCGCCGCACGCCCTTGCCCGTAGACGAACAAGGCCCAGAAGAACAGCGACACCCCCAGCAGACCCAGCCCCACCACCAGCATCCCGGTAATCGCCCCACCGCGGAAAGCCACGCCCAGCGCCTCGTTCATGCCGCGTGTGGCGGCCTGGGCTGTGCGCACGTTGGCGCGCACCGAGACATTCATGCCGATGAAGCCGCAGGCGCCGGACAGCACTGCCCCCAGCAGGAAGCCGATGGCAGTGAGCCACCCCAGTCCGGGAATGACGGCAATGACGATCAGCAGCACCACCCCGACCATGGCGATGGTGCGGTACTGGCGCGCCAGATAGGCCGCCGCACCCTGCTGGATGGCCAGAGCGATTTCCTGCATACGGGGATTGCCGGGGTCTTGCTTGAGAATCCAGCTACGCGATACCAGGCCATAGATCACCGCGACCAAGCCGCAGGCAATGGCAAACCACAGGGCAAGTGCCATCTTCATCTCCTTTATTATCACGACTCATCAACAATCACGAACATCGGCCGCCTCGCCCGGGCCATGCTGCCCCGGTTGGTCGCTGCCGATACTGCGCCTGCAAATTGCGTCGCCCTTTTTATTGGAATTGTTCTGCCTTGCCGGGCCGCCGGTATCGCGCCCTCGGGCGGGCGTGATGACCGGTGATCGGTTTACTTAGTTTTTGCGGTCTGCCGCGCTGGATGCATGAAGCGCGACAGCATAAAAAAAGCGGACCGAAGTCCGCTTCACTTTACTCCGCCAGGGCGGCAAATGCACGATCCCTGATTTCTTCCACCGGACCCACGCCGGCGATCTTGCGATACTTGGGCGCACCGGGCTCGCCCGATTCAGCCCACTTGCCGTAGTAGCCCAGCAGCACTTCGGTCTGGTCGTGGTAGACGGCCAGGCGCTTCTTGACGGTTTCTTCCTTGTCGTCGTCGCGCTGGATCAGCGGCTCGCCCGTGATGTCATCCTTGCCCTCGACCTTGGGCGGGTTGAACTTGACGTGATAGCTGCGGCCCGAACCCGGGTGCACGCGACGACCGCTCATGCGCTCGACGATGGCGCTGTCGGGCACGTCGATTTCCAGCACGTAGTCGATGGCTACGCCGGCTTCCTTCATCGCATCGGCTTGACGCGTGGTGCGCGGGAAGCCGTCGAACAGGTAGCCATTGGCACAGTCGGCCTGCTTCAGGCGATCCTTGACCAGGCCGATGATGATGTCGTCGGAAACCAGACCGCCTGCATCCATCACCTTCTTGGCCGCAATGCCAAGCTCGGTGCCCGCGGCCACGGCAGCGCGCAGCATGTCACCGGTGGAGATTTGCGGAATGTTGAATTTTTCCTTGATAAAAGTGGCTTGCGTGCCTTTACCGGCACCAGGCGCTCCTAAAAGGATGAGGCGCATAAGGGTTCCTAATTGAGGTTTTTGAAATATGAATGCTTGAATTCTTTTGTGACGTGATGGCAGAGGATCGCTGCCATCTGGACGGTTATGCAGCTTGTTTGCGCGCCGTTTGCATCAACTCTGGGACGAAACTTACCACAAAATCTTACCTAACCATGACAAACGCCTGATTTTTAAGCAGTCTCCGGCTTTCGATTGTGTCGTGTCAGCTTGACATGGAACTTACAGCAAGCCGATCGGTGCCACCTTGCGCCGGATCATGCCTGCGGCCCGCCCATCAAAGCGCGGAGATGGTCTGGATCAGGGGGCTGTCGGGCGGCACCTCGAAATGCTTGCGCACGCGCAACAGATCCTCGGGCGTATCGACACCGGCCTCCGGCACCAGCGAGGTGACGTGCACCGCGATGGCATGTCCATGCCAGAGCACGCGCAACTGCTCCAGCGCCTCGATACGTTCCAGCGGCGCCGGCGCCAGCGTCGGGTAGAGCTGCAGGAAGCGGTTGCTGTAGGCATACAGGCCGATATGGCGCAGCGGCACGTATTCGTTGACGTGGTCGGGGCCGGTGGCGTCCGGCAACACCGCGCGCGACTTGGCAAAGGCATCGCGATGCCAGGGAATGGTGGCGCGCGAGAAATACATGGCGCAGCCTTCCTTGTTCAACACCACCTTGACCACGTTGGGATTGAAGGCATCCTCGGCGGTCTCGATGGCGTGCGCCGCCGTGGCCATGGGCACGCCCTCCTTGATATGGGCGGCGGTGGCCGCGATCAGGCCGGGATCGATCAGCGGTTCATCGCCCTGCACGTTGACCACCACGGCATCCTCGGCCAGGCCCAGGGCGGCGGCCACTTCGGCGATGCGGTCGGTGCCGGAGGGATGGTCGGCGCGGGTCATGACCACCTCCACGCCGTGTGCCTGGCAGGCGGCATGGATGTCGTGATGGTCGGTGGCCACGATGATGCGCGCCGCACCCGACAGCGCTGCGCGCTCGGCCACGCGCACGATCATGGGCTTGCCGCCGAGGTCGGCCAAGGGCTTGTTGGGCAGGCGCGTGGAAGCCAGGCGCGCCGGGATGATGACGGTAAAGGTCATGGTATCAACCGCAGCAGGAAGGCAGAAATCGGGAATCAAGGAACAGCAGCTGGCGTCAGGCGTCAGGCGGCTGGCGCGGCCGGGGCCGCGGTCAGCTCGCGCGCTTCATCGGCCCACATGATGGGGATGCCATCGCGGATCGGATAGGCCAGCTTGTCTGCCTTGCAGATCAGTTCCTGGGCTTTCTTGTCATAGTCCAGCGGCCCCTTGCAGATGGGGCAAACGAGGATATCAAGCAGTCGGGCGTTCACGGAGTTTCTCCACTATGTGTTGAGCCAGCGCGCTGTCGATGCGCGCCGTGACAGGCACGACCCAGATGCGCGGGTCGTTTCGGATGGCCTCGATAGCCCTGCATTTTACTGCATCCTTTTCCGTGATCAGGATGACATCGGCGGCCAGGCCGGCAAAGGGATCGATGGCGAAGTCGTAATGGTCGGGCAAGGGGTGGTGGCTGACCTGCAATCCGGCCCCCTCCAGGGTCGCGAAAAAACGCCCGGGGTTACCGATGCCGGCCACCGCCGCCAGCCGCAATCCGCCCTCTCCCATCTGCGCCAGCGGCTTGCGCGCGGCTGGCGGGGCCAGTTGCAGCGCGTAGTCGGCCTGCAATTGCATGGCATACACGCCGGCCGGGGCCGCCCCCTGCTGGCCGACGCCGACGTTGAGCACCGAGAAATCGCGCCGGCGCCAAGCCGGTTCGCGCAAAGGGCCGGCCGGCAGCAGCCAGCCATTGCCCACGCCGCGCGCATCCGAGAGCACGATCTCGATGTCGCGCGCCAACGCATAGTGCTGCAAGCCATCGTCGGAAATGATCACGTCCACCTCGGGATGGGCCGCCAGCAGCGCGCGCCCGGCCTGCACCCGGCGCCGCCCTACCACCAGCGGCACGCCGGTGCGCTGGACGATCAGCAAGGGTTCGTCGCCCACCTGCGCCGCCGCCGAGCCGGAATGGACCACCAGCGTCTGTTCCACACCGCCGCCATAGCCCCGGGAAATCACGCCCGGATGAAAACCGGCCGCGCGCAGCGCTTGAATCAACCAGATCGCAAAGGGTGTCTTGCCGGTCCCGCCCACGAACACATTGCCCACCACGATTACCGGCACCGGCAGCCGTTGGGCACGCTTGATGCCCAGTGCAAAGAGCGCGCGGCGCAAGGCCGCCACGGCGCCAAAGAGCAGCGACAGCGGCCACAACAGGCAGGCCAGCGGACCACGACCTTGCCAGGCGCGGCTCAGGATGGCTTCGGCGGAGGGCCTGGATTGGGCCATGATCTTGATCCAATGAATGAAAAGGCAACACGCCCAGCCCCAGCCTGGTCGTGCCGCCATTGAACAATTGGCGATATGAAGATTTCTTGAATCTTGCTACTTGCTGCTGGACTGCGCGGCGAAGGTCACCTTGGGATAGCCGGCCATGCGCGCCGCTTCCAGCACATTGATGACGGTCTGGTGCGTGGCCAGGGCATCGGCATTGATGATGACCACCGGGTCGAGCTTGCTGCCGCTGCCCTTGACAGCCGCCTGCATCTCATCGGACAAGCCCTGCGCATCGCGCGCGGCGATACGCTTGTTGTTGATGGCGTAGCGACCGTTGGCATCGACTGCGATACTGATCTCGAACGGCTGCTCCAGCGCCTTTTGCGCATCGGCCGTGGGCAGGGTGATCTGCAGCGCCGTGAACTTGCTGTAGGTGGTGGTCACCATCAGGAAGATCACGATCACCAGCAACACATCGATAAAGGGAATCAGGTTGATTTCCAGGTCTTCGCGGGGGCGGCCCTTGCGGAAGTTCATGATCGTCTCCGGCTATCGGCGGGCATCAGCGACGCACGTCGTGGACGATGTCCACGAACTTGACGGCCTGCTGCTCCATGTCCACCACGAAGCCATCGACCAGCGCCCGGAAGTGGCGATAGAACACCAGCGCCGGCATGGCAATGGCCAGCCCGAAACCGGTGTTGTAGAGCGCAATGGAGATGCCATGCGCCAGTTGCGCCGGGTTGGTGCCGGCCGCATTTTGCGAGGCGAAGATCTCGATCATGCCCACCACCGTACCGAACAGGCCCATCAGCGGCGCCAGCGAGGCAATCGTGCCCAGCGTAGTCAGGAAGCGTTCCAGGCGGTGCGCGGCGCCCTGGCCGGCCTCCTCGATGGCTTCCTTCATCACCTCGCGCGGCGCGTCCACGTTGCGCAGGCCGGCAGCCAGCACCTGGCCCAGCGGCGAATTCTGTTCCAGCTTGTCGATCACGTCCTCGGTGACGCGCCCGCTCTGGTAGACCCGCACCACTTCGCCCAGCAGGTCGGGCGGCAGGATACGGGCGCGGCGCAGGTAGACCAGTCTTTCGATGACCAGCGCCAGGCCGATGATGGATGCAATCAGCAAGGGCCAGATCGGCCAGCCGGCGGCGAGGATGATGGCGAGCAAAACGTACTCCTAATGAAATGCGGATGAATCTGATGAACGGATAACAGCGGATGCAGCTGGAGCAGCCCGACCGAGCGCTGGCGAACGGTCGTCTGCTGCGGTGCAGAATGTAGCCGGTTGTGCGCGCCTGGGCAAGCGGAGCCGGCTTGGCTTTACAATGCGGCATTGTATCGCCCCTGGAGTGCCTACGTCCCATGCCCGCCGACAAGTTTCCCCCCTTCCCCACTGCCCGCCCGCGCCCGGAAGCCATGCCAGCGGCCACTGCCACCGATGGAGGCCCGCCCATGCTGACGGTCTCGGCCTTGAACCAGGCGGTGGCGCGCATGTTGGAGCGCAACTTCCCGCTGATCTGGGTCAAGGGCGAGATTTCCAATTTCACCCGCGCCGCCTCCGGCCACTGGTATTTCAACCTCAAGGATGACGGCGCCCAGGTGCGCGCGGTGATGTTCAAGGGCCGCGCCCAGTACGCTGGCTTCATGCCGCGCGAGGGCGATAAGGTCGAGGTGCGCACCCTGGTCACGCTCTACGCCCCGCGTGGCGACTACCAGTTGAACGTGGAAGCGATCCGCCGCTCCGGCGTGGGCGACCTGTATGCGGCCTTCGTACAACTGAAGGAGCGCCTGGAACGCGAAGGCCTGTTCGACCGTGAGCGCAAGCGCGCCCTGCCGGGCTTCCCGCGCCGCATCGGCATCGTCACCAGCCCCCAGGCAGCAGCCTTGCGCGATGTCTTGACCACCCTGCGCCGCCGCGCCCCGCATGTGGAAGTAGTGCTCTACCCCACCCCGGTGCAGGGCGAAGGCGCGGCCCAGCGCATCGCCACGGCCATCCAGACCGCCTCGGCGCGTGCCGAATGCGATGTGCTGCTGGTCTGCCGCGGCGGCGGCAGTATCGAAGACCTGTGGTCCTTCAATGAAGAGGTGGTGGCGCGCGCCATCGTGGCCGCCGCCATGCCGGTCATCTCGGGCGTGGGCCACGAAACCGATTTCACCATCGCCGACTTCGCCGCCGACCTGCGCGCCCCCACCCCCACCGCCGCCGCCGAGCTGGCCGCCACCGCCCGCGAGGATTGGCTGGCCGAGCTGCGCAGTCACGCCTTGGACCTGACCCGCGCCCTGCGCCGCAGCCTGACCGACAAAGCCCAGAGCGTGGACTGGCTGGCACGGCGCCTGGTCAATCCCGGCGCGTATATACAGCATGAGCGAGTCAAGTTGGCAGCGCTGCAAACCCGGCTCTCGCACGCCACCCGCGTACCGCTGACCCGGATGCGCCACCGCCTACAGCAACTCTCCACCCATCTGGCGCACCAGATCCCCGACACCGCCCACGCCCGACGCGACCTGCTCGACCTGGCGCGCCGCCTGCAAGGCGCCCAGGCAGCCCAGCAACTGCGCCAGCGGCAGGTGCTGGCGGGCTGGCATACCCAACTCGAACTGCTCAACCCGCAACGCACCCTGGAACGCGGCTACGCCATCGTCAGCGACCGCCAGGGCCGCGTCCTGCACGCCCCGGCCGAACTGGCCGCGCGCAGCGAGGTCACCATCCGCCTGGCCCAGGGCAGCGCCGAGGTCGGCATTGCCAGCGTCCAGCCGCGGCTGGATTGAAGGCAGATGCAGGGTCGATGGCAGCGTCTATTGACCGCTGTGGCAGACTTTTTTCGCATAAGCTTTTTCCGTGCGTGAGGCTGACCAGACGCGACATCCGGCCTGCTGGAGCCAGCCATGGCGGCGCAGATGAGCTGGAACGTCTTGCCGGTGCTGGCATCTACGGACTTGCCTCCCGATACGGCACTGTGACGCCAACAGGAACCATTCGCATTGCCGCCCTGGCGGCGGACGCCAGCCTGATTGCCGTCGCATTTGATCGAGTGCAAAGAATTGTCTTCCGCTTTAGAATCTCAGGTTCGGAAAAGACCCCTTCGTAGCAAACCAACAAGACTGAAAGGATTCATCATGGCACATACCCTTCCGGCACTGCCTTACGATCTGGACGCGCTGGCGCCCACGATTTCCAAGGAAACCCTGGAATATCACTATGGCAAGCACCATCAGACCTATGTGACCAACCTGAACAACCTGATCCCGGGTACCGAATTCGAAAACCTGTCCCTGGAAGAGATCATCAAGAAATCTTCCGGCGGCATCTTCAACAACGCCGCTCAGGTGTGGAACCACACCTTCTACTGGAACGGCCTGACCCCCAAGGGTCAAGGCGCTCCCAGCGGCGCGCTGGCTGACGCCATCAACGCCAAGTGGGGTTCCTTCGACGCCTTCAAGGCCGAGTTCACCAAGCAGGGCCTGGCCAACTTCGGTTCCGGCTGGACCTGGCTGGTCAAGAAGGCTGACGGCACTCTGGACATCGTCAACACCACCGGCGCCGGCACCCCGCTGACCACCGACAGCAAGCCGCTGTTGACGGTCGACGTGTGGGAACACGCCTACTACATCGACTACCGCAATGCACGCGCCAAGTATGTCGAAAACTACTGGGGCATCATCAACTGGGACTTCGTGGCCAAGAACTTCGCCTGATCTTCAGCATCAGCGACGGCCTTTCCGGCAAGAAAAAACCACGCGCAAGCGTGGTTTTTTTTGGCCCGCAGCCATGCATCATGAGCAGGAAAGTACAAGATCGCGCAGCACGCCTGTGCCACAATCGGCCATCCCCTCACTTTCAACGAATGGAGAACCATGGCCCACGTCACCCTGCACAACGCCGCCGGCTACGCTCAGGACATCAAGGCGCGCAGCCACCAGCTCAAGTCCGACGAACCCGAAGACAATGGCGGCAAGGACAGCGGCCCGGCCCCCTATGAATTGCTGCTGGCCGCGCTGGCTTCCTGCACCTCGCTGACCTTGCGCATGTATGCCGACCGCAAGGGCTGGGAGCTGGGCAGTATCTCGGTGGATGCCCACTTCGGACGCGACGACAGCGGTCTGGAAACCATCACCCGCAAGATCAGCTTCGGCAATACGCTCACCGCGGAGCAGTTGACCCGCCTGGCCGAGATCTGCGAAAAGACCCCGGTCACCAAGACCATCCGCCAGGGCACGGCGATTCAGACGTCGATGGCGTAACCGGCCGCGCGCCAGGCATCGATGCCCCCGGTCAGCGGCCGCACGCGCGTGTAGCCGCGCCGCATCAACTGGCGCGCCACCAGGGCCGCCGAGGCTTCGTTGGGACAGGCGCAATAGACCACCACCTCGCCCTCTACCGGGCCATCGAAGACGAAGGTCTGGATTTCCTGGTTGGAAATCGTCACGGCCCCCGGAATGCGGCCATCCTGTTGCGACAGCGGCGAGCGCACGTCGATGATGGTGGGGGCATTGCCCTCTTCCAGCAGGGTATTCAACTCATCCACCGAAATACGCGCCATCTCCAGCGACTTACGGAAACGCCGCCGCTGCCACCACTTGTTGGCCACGAAGGCGGCCAGCGCCACAGCTATCATCAACATGCCGTAATGGCCCAGCTCGGCCAGCACGTTCAAGAGGTCATCCACGGCCGAGCTGAACAGCGAGCCCAGGAAAATCCCCAGCCCTGCCCACAACGCACTGCCCGCCGCATCCCACAGCACGAAGCTAAGGCGGCGCGTACCCATGGTGCCGGACAGAGCGCTGGCAATCGAGGCAAACCCCGGAATGAACTTGGCCAGCAAGAGCGAACGCGCACCCCAGCGCAGGTAGATCGATTCGGTCTGGCGCACGCAGGAGTCCGGCGAGAGCGAAATGCGGCACAGCCGCGACATGATCTGGCGCCCATAGCGACGGCCCGCGAGATACCACACGTAGTCCGCCATCAGTGCCGCGCACACCGCCAACAACAGCAACAGCGCCGGTGAATAACGACCGCTGGCCGAGAGCGCGCCGGTGATGATGAGGGTCGGATAGGCTGGCACCGGCGCACCCAGTTGCTCGACCAGCACGTTGACGAAAACGAGGATCAGACCGTATTGCTCGATGAGGTGGTAGAGGGTATCCATGACCAGGCCGCCTTGATGTCTTGCCGCAAGGGACGCGGCGACTGTTCCGCCGTGATGGCGGATTGCAGGGTGCCATTATAGTTTTGCCGGGTCCGGTATGCTCGGCGCACACCGAAGCAGGCTAATTGTTCATCGTAATTTATGGAGAATTCCCGCCGCAATCTTGCGATTGAAGAAACAGTCATCTGCCAGCCCGTATGCTCCCAAGCGCGATATTGATACTCGCCATGACCGCTGGCCCCTGCTCAGAAGTCATGTGAGAACCCACGTCAAGGAGCCGAGATGAACCCAAAAAGAAGCAACGAAAAAAACTGGCTGCTAGTGGCCATTCACGAGACTAAACCGGTGGGCGAGCGGGAGCCGACAATCGTTCGTGTGTGTCGAGATCCGAACGATGCGATTCCGGTGGCGCAATACATCGTGGCCGAAATGAAGAAAAACCCCTTTACGCCGGAGGGCAAGAAAATAACGTCAGCGAATCTGTTTGATCCAGCAGCAGAGATAAAAAAATGGAATGCACAGGCTTGGCACGCCAAGTTGGGCGGTATGCCGGACTACTACAATATCGCGACTGGACACAAGCTGGCTGCGTACCAGATGTGGACCATGCAGGTTGCGCCCGGCCAGCCGTGGGACCATAAACCGATCATCAAAGCCATGCTGATACAAAGAGGGATATTTCGTAAGGGCTGGCAAAGATACGCTCAGTACGATTATTTTTATGATATCTGGTCAAATATTCATTACGGCTACGTAGGAACGGCTGTCGACTTCAGTAAAGACGAGCTCCTTGGAGGGGCGGGCCTTGCACAAGCCCTTAGTGATGCGAAGCGTGACCTCCAGGAAAAAAAAAGATGGCCAGTCATGCAAAGCCATCCCGAAAATGGCGCATGGCCCAATAGCGCGGACGATGTACAAGATCACATTTCAATACAGCTAGGTATCGACCTTTATAGGTCGGCTAAACCGGATACGCTGTCTGCCGAACGCCTCTTGAGCGAAATCACCTCCGTTGCGTTACCGTGGGGTTCCAGCGGTGACAATCAGGCCAAGCGACCACATCAATGCAGTCGCTGATCAATACGAGTAACCGTCTATGACTCTTCGCTTCACAAAACTGGCCCTTTGGGCCTCCGTGATGATCTTTACTGCATGGTATTTAGCGCGACCGACTATCGCAATTCACTATGCCGCTGATGCTAGCCAGCCCGTTTCCTATTTTTACAATGCAGAACACAGCATCACCCGCGACCATCTCAACCCAGGCCAGAGCGTTCGCTTCTCCACGCCCATGTTTCCCGGAAAAGATTTCTGGGTCATTGTCAGCACACCTTTTGTCAACGACGAGGGCGTAGAAATTGGCCCTCCCTTCAGCCGGGTCGATGTCTACATTGATGCGCAAGCCCACTTCCGGATAGAAAAGCATCACGGCTTTCTGGACCGGTTCTGATCTGTATATACAAAGATGCCCCGGCCTCCGGCTGTGACCAGAGGCATGATGCAAACCAGGATAGGCAGCGCCGCCTTCAGCGCACCAGGCAAGGCTTCTTGTGATCGAACTTCCAGCCCGGAATCAGGTATTGCATGGCCACGGCGTCATCGCGCGCGCCCAGCCCCATGTTGCGATAGGTCTGATGGGCTGCCTCGATCTGCGCCATGTCCACTTCCACGCCCAGGCCCGGCTTGCTCGGCACCTGCACCTTGCCGCCCACGATCTGCAGCGGTTCGCGCGTCAGACGCTGGCCCTCCTGCCAGATCCAGTGGGTATCGATGGCCGTGATCTTGCCCGGTGCGGCAGCGGCCACGTGGGTGAACATGGCCAGCGAAATGTCGAAGTGGTTGTTGGAGTGCGAACCCCAGGTCAGGCCCCACTCGTTGCACATCTGCGCTACCCGCACCGAACCCTGCATGGTCCAGAAATGCGGATCGGCCAGCGGGATATCGACCGATTGCAGCGAAATCGCATGGCCCATCTGGCGCCAGTCGGTCGCTACCATGTTGGTAGCAGTCTGCAAGCCGGTGGCGCGGCGGAATTCAGCCATCACCTCGCGCCCGGAATAACCCTCCTCGGCACCGCACGGGTCTTCCGCATAGGCCAGCACGTCATGCTGGTCACGGCACAGGCGGATCGCATCCTTGAGCAGCCAGCCGCCGTTCGGATCGAGCGTGATGCGGGCCTTGGGGAAGCGTTCGGCCAGGGCAGTGACGGCCACGATCTCTTCCTCGCCGCGCATGACGCCACCCTTGAGCTTGAAGTCATTGAAGCCATAGCGCGCATAGGCTGCCTCGGCCAGGCGCACCACGGCTTCGGGCGTCATGGCGGCTTCGTGGCGCAGGCGCAGCCAGTCGTCGGCGGCATCCGGGGCCGAGAGATAGGGTAGATCGGTCTTGTTGCGGTCCCCTACGTAGAACAGGTAACCCAGCATCTCCACCTCGCTGCGCTGCTGGCCCTCGCCCAGCAATGCCGCCACCGGCACTTCCAGGAACTGCCCCAGCAAGTCCAGCAGCGCCGCTTCCAGCGCGGTGACGGCGTGGATGGCGATGCGCAGGTCAAAGGTCTGCAAGCCGCGGCCACCGGCATCGCGATCGGCAAAGGCGCTGCGCGCACGGTTCAGGATGCCCTGGACATTGCCGATGGACTGGCCCACCACCAGTGCGCGCGCATCTTCCAGGGTCTGGCGGATGCCCTCCCCACCCGGCACTTCCCCCACGCCGGTATGGCCGGCACTGTCGGTGAGGATGACGATGTTGCGCGTGAAATACGGACCGTGGGCGCCCGACAGGTTGAGCAACATGCTGTCATGCCCGGCCACCGGGATGACGCGCATCTCGGTCACGCGCGGGGCGCCCTTGTGCAGGGCGGCGGACGAATCGGGGACAGCGGCAGCGACGGCGGGCTGGTTCATGGCTAAGCCTTCTCTTTTAGTGAAAGGGAACTGAAGTATTGTGGAGTAAGCAGATTTGATTTGGTAGCGCTACCAAATTCAACGGGCAAATGGTAGCGGTACCAAATTCAAGTGTCAATGGTCTGAAAACTGCCTTTGGGCAGGACACAGATGAAGGAAAGAGACTGCGCCTCAGGCGCTCTCGCGCTCAATGATGGAAAAGCCCACATCGATGATGCGTTCAGCCACCTCGATGCCGGCGGCGCGGTCGATGATGAAACGCGCGGCACGCTGGCCGATGCCGGTGCCGTCGATGCGCACCGTGGTCAGGCGCGGCTGCAGGTCGCGCGAGAATTCCAGGTCACCGAAACCGACCACCGCCAGTTGCCGGGGAATGGCAATGCCACGGCTTTGGGCCTCGATCATCACGCCCAGCGCCAGCAGGTCAGAGCTGCAGAAGATGGCATCGATGTCCGGCTGGCGCTGCAACAACTCGGCCAGTCCCTGGCGGCCCTGCCCCAGCGTGGTCGGCGCGCTGACGTGATGCATGGCCAGCGGAGCCGACCCCTGGTGCATCCCCAGCGCCATGGCTTGCTGCGCAAAGGCATTCATGCGCCGCTGGCTGCGCTCATCGCGCCCGCCCACCACGGCCACTCGCTGGCGACCCCGTCCATGCAGGTAACGCGCCACCTCGCGACCGATGGCTTCATGCGAGAAGCCCACCAGCATATCGATGGGCGAGGCAGTCAGATCCCAGGTCTCCACCACCGGAATGCCGCTGGCCAGCAAGCGCTTGCGCGCCTGCGGGGAGCGCATGATGCCGGTCAGCACCACGCCATCGGGACGACGCCCGATGATGGCTTCCAGCAGCGCATCCTCGCGCGAATTCTCATAACCGCTCTGGCCCAGCATGACCTGGTAGCCGGCGGCGGCCAGGGTCTCGGTGAGGGTATGGACGATCTCCTGGAACACCGGCCCGATGACAGTGGGTACCACCACCGCCACCAGCCGGCTCTTGTTGGACGCCAGGCCCCCGGCCAGCAGGTTGGGCACATAACCGGTCTTCTCCACCGCCTCGCGCACCTTCTGCAAGACCTTGGGCGAGACCGCCGCCGGGGTATTGAGCGCGCGCGACGCCGTGATGGGCGCCACCCCGGCCAGTTGCGCCACATCGCGCAGCGTGACGCCACCGGCACTCTTGCGCGGACCACGGCGGCGCGGCTCGGCGCCGTCCTCCTCGCGGAGGTCGCGGTTGGGCTCGGGGGAAGACTCGGGGGGGAAATCGCGGGGCTCTGGCATGGCCGGCATTCTAGCATCGCCGCTGGTAGCGTTACCAAATCGCCAAGGTCAACGCCACTGCCGCGTGGATTATTGAGCGTGAGTCAATGATGTTTTGTGGCTGCGCTGGTTCTTGCAAGAAAGGAAGTGGCCGATACTTGTCGCTTATCTTCATATCCGGCAGCCCGGTTGACGTTATCGGGCCCGCCGTACCACTGGAAAGGACACATTCATGCATATCGCCTCGCTCCCACCTCTCGGCCTGGGTACCTTCCGCCTCAAGGGCCAGCAAGTGATCGACTCGGTGCGTACCGGCCTGGAACTGGGCTATCGCCACATCGACACTGCCCAGATCTACGGCAACGAAGCCGAAGTCGGCCAGGCCATCGCCGACAGTGGCGTGGCACGTGATGCCCTCTTCGTGACCACCAAGATCTGGACCGAGAACCTGGCCGGCGACAAACTCATCCCCAGCCTCAAGGACAGCCTGTACAAGCTGCGCCTGGGTCAGGTCGACCTGACCCTGATCCACTGGCCCGCCGCCGATGACGCATTGCCGGTGGCCGATTACCTGCACACCCTGGCGCAGGCCAAGGCCGAGGGACTCACGCGTCAGATCGGCATTTCCAACTTCACCATCGCCCACATGGAGCAAGCCATCGCGGCCATCGGCACCGAGCAGATCGCCACCAACCAGGTCGAGATCCATCCCTTCCTGCAAAACCGCAAGCTGGTCGAGTTCGCCCGCGCCAAGGGCATCCACCTGACCGCCTACATGCCGCTGGCCTATGGCAAGGTGATGCAGGATGCCACCCTGCTGGAGATCGCCGCCCGCCACGGCGTCTCGGCCGCGCAGGTGGCGCTGGCTTGGTCACTGCAGCAAGGCTTTGCGGTGATCCCCTCGTCCACCCGGCGCGAGAACCTGGCCGCCAACCTGGCGGCACAGACGCTGCGCCTGAGTCCAGCCGAGATGCAAGCCATCGCCGGCCTTGACCGGGGCGAGCGACTGGCCAATCCAGACTTTGCGCCTGCGTGGGATTGAGCCACTCCAGCAGGGCTGGAAACGATGATGCCGTGCACGGTCCCCCGCGCACGGCATCTTCTTGTTGAACCGACTGGCCGGGTCAGGGCTTCTTGCTGACCTGGCTCTGAGTCTGCCCCTGATTCTGATTCTGCAATTGCAGATGCAATCGCTCGATGGCGCTGCCCACCGGAATGAAGAAATTCATCCCGGCCAGCCCCTTGGCCCCCAGCCCGGCCACGGTGATGCCCACCACCTGTCCCGACTTGTCCAGCAAGGGCCCACCGCTGCTGCCGGGCAGGATGGCCACGTCGCTTTGCAGGAACTCCAGATCGCGCACCATGCGCACGCCACTCAAGATGCCGCGGGTGAGGGTGGTATTGAAGGCGTCACCCAGGGGCGAGCCCAGGGCATAGACATCCTCGCCCACGCCGGGCTCGCCGTTGCGCAACGGCATGGGCCGCACCCCTGGGGTCTCGGTCTTGAGCAGGGCGATGTCGCGCGCGGCATCGGCCCGCGCGACCTGGGCCACCAGTTCGCGTCCAGTAGGCAGGCGCACCCGCACCGACTGGGCGCCGCCGATGACGTGGTAATTGGTCAGCAGCCAGCCGGAACTGCCGATGTAGAACCCGGTACCGGAGCCGCGCTCGGTCAATACCGTCACCACCGCCGAACGCAGTTCGGGCATCACCTTGGCGATATCGCTGCCGGGATGTTCGGCGGGCTGGTTATCGATCAGTACCGGGCTGCCCGGCACCGCCGGGTCGGTCGTACCCTGCGGCAGGTTGGCATTGGCAGCAGCGGCCACGCTGTCATACGGCGCCTGCACGGCCAGCGCGAACTGCGGATCGGCCAGCAGGTTGTGTACCGCCACGGCAAATGCCTCTACCGGCATGGGCGGGACCGCGCCCTCGAAGTTCTTGTCGCGGGCGCGGTAGACGCCCTCGGTGGTGGTGCGATAGATCACCTTGCGTTGCTCGGGGGCGAAGACCTGCCATTCCAGGCGAACATAGGCTTCGCCGGTCCAGGTATTAGTACCCTTGAGACAGAGATTGGTCTGCACCTGCGACACGATCACCCCCACCTGTAGATTGAAATCCTGCGGCCGGGGCTTGTCGCCCGTGCCAGGTGCATTGGCGTCGGTCTTTTCCTGGAACAAGGGTTGCGCAACCGGCATCGGGACCGGATAGCCATACTGCTGCAACTCGCGGCGGAAGCGCGCAAACATGGCATTGGTCGGCAACAGCAGCTCGGAGCTTTTCTGGTTCCAGACGATGTCGTTCTTGCGTGAGCAGAACAGCCCGCCCTGCAACTCGCCGATGATCGGGCTAGTCGCGTCGAAACGTCGCTGGGAGCGCGCCAGGTAGGCGGGTCGGGCAGTCGCGTCGGCGGAAAGCTGCAGCGGTATCTTGGCTTCCACCGCGGGCATCACCGCCTCGTTGGCCTGCACCTGGAACGGCAACATGAACACGCACAGCAACAGTGACAACCGCAGAGGCAGCGCAACGCGACGCTGTCCGAATGGCTTGGTTTTCTTGTTCATCATAGGGCCAGGGAAATTAAGACCAAGCTGCGCCTGAGGACCGGCGCGCTGGACGTGTGCGGTATTCTCGCACGCCAATTCGCGCCGCGGCGATTGCCCCTAATGCCCGATATGAAAAAAAATGCAAGTCCTTAACAAGAAATGGGGCTTTGCGCACAAGTCCCATTCATGTTTATGCAGAAACTGGTAGCGCCTGCCCCTGCCCGCCCTTGATGCGCAACACCAGCACCGCCCCGATCAAGCAAGCCACCCCCATCATGATGGAAGACAAGGTGTAATTGCCCAGCGAAGCGCGCAGGTAGCCAGCCACCGTGGTGGCGGTCGCGGCGCCCAGTTGGTGCCCGGCCACGATCCAGCCGAATACGATGGGCGCAGCCAGGCGACCGAAGACGTCATTGGCCAGGCGCACCGTGGGCGGCACCGTGGCGATCCAGTCCAGGCCATAGAAGATGGCGAAGATGGTCAGTCCGTAATACTGCAGGCCGAAGGCATAGGGCAGGAAGATCAGCGCCAGCCCGCGCAAGCCGTAATACCAGAACAACAGCACGCGTGGATTGTAGCGATCCGACAGCCATCCCGAGAGCGTGGTGCCCACCAAGTCCAGCATCCCCATGGCGGCCAGGATGGAGGCACTGCTGACTTCATTGATGCCGTAGTCATTGCACATGGCGATGAACTGGGTACCGATGTAGCCATTGGTGGAGAGCCCGCAGACGAAGAAACTCATGAACAGCAACCAGAAGTCCGGCATCCGCACCGAGGTGCGCAGCGCGCCCAGGGCGATGGACAAGGGATTGCGGCGCGACTGGTCAGGGCCTTCATCCTTGATGTCGCTGGTCTGTCCCACCATCTTCTGGCCGATGGCCGCCGGGCTTTCCGGTAGCAGCAGCCACACCAGTGGAATGGCCAGCACCGCCACCAGCGACACCAGCAACGCCACCGAACGCCAGCCATAGCTCCCCACCATGGCCGCCATCAGCGGCAGGAACACCATCTGCCCGGTGGCCGCGCTGGCGGTGAGCAAGCCCATGGCCAGGCCGCGTCGGGTCTCGAACCAGCGGCTCACGATGGTGGCCCCCAGCGTATTGGCGGCCACCCCGGTACCGGCGCCCACCAGCAGCCCCCAGGACAGCAGCATGTGCCAGGGCATATGCATCAAGGTCGATAGCGCCGTGCCGCTGGCCAGCAGCACCAGGGCCCCCAGCACCACGCGACGGATACCGAAGCGTTGCATGGCCGCCGCCGAGAAGGGGCCGATCAGGCCATACAGGGCGATGTTGACCGAGATCACCACCGAGATGGTGGAGCGGTTCCAGCCGAACTCCTGCTCCAGCGGCAGGATCATCACCGAGGGCGTGGCGCGGATACCGGCCGAGCACAACAGCACCAGGAAGATCACGCCCACCACCACCCAGGCATAGTGGAAACGGGGGGTGACGGCATTGGCCAGAGATTGGGTCAGTTTGTTCATTGCGATCCTGGGTGGAGACAGACGCGCGGTTGATGGGCGGGCGGGACGGACATAACGGGTGAATTCATGTTCATTGGATGCTCAAACCAGGCAAGCCACGGCCTCAGTCATCCTGCAGCCGGGCATAGGCATCTTCGATGAGGTCATTGAATTGGCGCGCGAGCTTGGGACCGAGCCGGCGGTCGATCTCATCTTGGGCGCGGCGCCAGCGCGGGCGGGCTTGCTCCAGCTTGGCGCGGCCCGACCTGCTCAGTTGCAGCGCGAAGGAACGCTTGTCCAGCAGTTCATCCTCGGGCAGATCCACGGTCTCGATCCAGCCTGCCGCCATCAAGGGCTTGAGCGCTCGACTGAGCGTGCTGCGATCCATGCCCATTTCCTGCGCCAGCGTGATGTTGGCAATGGGCCCCTTGCGCCCGATGCGGCTGATCAGGGAATACTGGGTGATGCTCAGTTCGCTGTCCTGCAGGTGATGGTCATAGATGATGGTGATCCGGCGCGTGAGGCGGCGCAGGGGGGCGCAGGTACAGGTTTCCTTGCTCATGGGCATTCCGCTCGGGTGAGGATGACAGTTTAACTATGCATATGCATCGATGTATGCGCATCATAGGAGGCGGAGAGTTTGAAGTCAAGCGGGAAAACGGAGTGATAAACGTGGCCCTACCTGGAATTATTCGACGCTGGTTTTAAGGGAGGGTTACCCCGGATGGTGGCTAGGGTGAAAGGGGGACGGC
Source organism: Herbaspirillum rubrisubalbicans (assembly GCF_003719195.1). NCBI lineage: Bacteria > Pseudomonadati > Pseudomonadota > Betaproteobacteria > Burkholderiales > Oxalobacteraceae > Herbaspirillum > Herbaspirillum rubrisubalbicans. Next base: position 1,148,026 of record NZ_CP024996.1, on the reverse strand, counting down.
CCCGCATGGCGATGGTCAAGTGGCAGTGCTGCAAGTGCGTGCCGCCATCTTGAACCGCTCAGTATGCAGGGCCGTCCGCGCACGGTGGCTGTGGTGTAAATCCGTTTGGGGAAAGGGGAGCCTCGCCCTGTTCAGGATTTATGCAACAGCGCCATCCACCATCTTCACATCACACTTGTAGGTATGGGTGCCTACAGTGAATTGGCCTTGGCCAGTCCAGTCTGCGCCCAGGCCGAAGCTAGCGGAGAACGGAGCGAGGTAGGTGCCGATCGCCGGCGGGGCGACGGACACAGCAGCTTCGCCATGAACGGCGCCGACCCGTGTGATGTGGCCAAAGCCAGTGCTATGCATGGCGCCGGTCGCCGGAGCGGTAAAGGTCGGGGAGTGCTGCGTGCCTTCCAGGATGGAGCCATGTGCTTGGCCATGCAGAGCGCCGGTGGAGGCATTGACCGTTACGGCCAGCGTCATGGAGCCTGCGCCAGTCATGCCTTTTTCGGGAGTGAAACTCAGCTTAAGCAAATACAGACCTGTCTTTTCCATAAGAAAATCTCCATTGAATTCAACAGCGTTGATGTGACTTCAAATCGTCGTTCCAAGCCAAGCAGGCGCCGATCAGGTCTGCTTGGTCCAGCCGGAACAAACGATACGGACCCCTCGTGCTGCGAATCTGAATCACATCAGTCACTCGCAGAGTGGCGATGGATCAAATTTTCTCCCCGAGGGAGGAGAGGTGGTTCGCTCCCTCGCTTATCGTGATTTCTCGTGATAAACGAGAGGGCATTTCTTGAACCCCTACTTAAAATTTGCGACGGGTCGGTAGCTATTTGGGTCGAAATAGTTTGGAAAGCCCCCCAGGCATTCACTCAGATCATCTTCGTAATAATTTTTTTGCGTGACGAGGTCTGTATGAATGCTTTGAAAAGAATCCAGAATCACGCTACAGCATATTTTGTAATTATTGATTAAAAACTATGCGTAATAATGGATTACGTAGAAAGTAAAGTCAATCATCTTTTCCTCGGTAAGCCGTTCGTGAATCAACCAGGGTTCTGATGCGATTCAACGGCTCCTCAGCAATCCTGAGGACGTCTCTTGCAAAAACGGCGACCAAAAAAAAAGCCTGCTCGCGCAGGCTTGGCATGGGGATGATGGATCACACCAGCGAATCGTCGTAACCACCGCTATCGTCCAGGTCGAAATTGCTCAGATCAGCCAGGTCGCTGCTCGAACCGAAGTTGTCGCCGTTGTCGTAGGTGTTGCTGTTATCACTGAAACGATCATTGCCGGCCAGGTTGGACTTGTTGTCACCATCGCTGCCGTAGTAATTGTTGACGGTGGTGTTCTCGATGTTTTCCACCGGCGCGCTCAAGCCATTCTGATGCCCCAACCCGGAACCGCTCCCGCCATTGAACAGGTGTTCGATCCCCTGGAACAGGAAGGCGCCACCGGCCACCCCGGCTGCCGTGGCGGCTACGCTGCCCAGCACGCTACCCATGCCGCCACCGAAGAACCCAGAAGACGGTGCCGGCGCCGGGGCCGCAGCCACGGGGGCAGCAGGAGCATAGGCCGGGTTATAAGCCGGGTTGTAGGTCGGCGCCGCTGCAGCGGGTGCCACGGTAGGCCGGGCCGCTGCCGCAGGCGCATTGCCCCAGACATTGCCATCCAGAAATCCCGAAGACCGGCCAGCGCCAGCCTGCAGGCTCTGGACCTGGCTTTGCAACTGGGCCACCTGCGCCTGCGAAGTCTTGAGCGCCTGCTCCATCAGCAAGGCGCGCTGCACCAGCAGGTAGGCCGCATCAGGCTGCTGCGCCACGGCCGCGGCGATCATCGCCTCGGCCTGGGCATCCTTGGCGATGCCGCGGACCTGGGTCAGTTGATTGAGAAAATCCTGAAGGGCTTGTGTTTCTTGCGGACTCATGATGCTTGCTCCCAACGAGTGTAGACACAACGTGCACGATGACAGCAGGAAAGTTCCCTACTGCAGACAAGTCCATTATGCGCGCACTCCTTCATATGATTTGTGTCCAGGATGAGCATTTGGAAACAGCTTGTAACAAGCACCCGCCCCGGATGCGGCTTGCAGGCCGATCGGCCTTGACGGGCCTACTTGCCCACCATCGCCGGCAAGCCCAGGACTTCACGCAACTCGGCCCGGGCTGCCTCGAAGGCGCGGCGGAAGTCGTCCTGCTGCTGCAGACGCGCGGCAATGAGGGTCCCCGCGATGCGACCGGCTTCAACATCGGAGCGATAGTGGACGCCGGCCACCACGCGGTTGTTGGCGTATTCCAGGCCGCGCGCCATGATCTCGGCGCGTTTTTCCGGGACCATGTTGGCCAGCACGATGGCCGTCAAGGTGCCATTGGTGGCATGGCCCGAGGGATAGGAACCGGAATGCGAGAGCTTGGTGGCCGGCTTGACCAGGTCGCTGTAGTCATAGGGACGCGGACGTTTCCAGACATTCTTGTAGGGATCGACCACCGCCCCCTCGGTAGCCCCCACCCGTTGGAAGAAGGCATCGGTGAGCGGCAGCTTGTCCTTGACGAAGCGCTCCCCCATGACATCGCCGAAGCGCCACACGTTTTCCACGCTGTCGGCCTGGGCGCGGGCCACCATGGCCGGGGTGCGGGTCACCTGCAGGCTCAGTATCTCGGCCAGTTCGGCCTGCATCTGCGGCGAGTTGTTGGCCGGCGGCGGGGCCAGCAAGGTGAGCAGGTCCAGTTGTGCGGCGTCGATGAAGGGTTGCCCCTGGTGCGCCCAGGCCGGCAGGCTGGCCAGCAGCGAGAAGGCCAGCAAGGCGCGCGCCAGCAAGGCCACCAGGTGGCGCGAAGAAGAGGTGAGAGAGGAAGTGGGGAATACTCGGGACATAACGATTCTTTCTGCGTTCCAGGTTCTGTTCAAGTTGGTATTCAATGAAGTTTGCGTATTGTGAATGATCGGCGCGGTTCACGCGTGCAATGTTCCAGTGTTCATCGCCTCAGCCGTTGAACTCGACCCACACTTCATAGAGCAAGTCACGCCCTTGCAGTTCGCTATCCGGGTGCGGATAGCTGGCATTTTGCACCGATTGCAGGGCCGCCCGATCGATCATGCCGATACCGCTGCCCACCAGTACCCTGGCCTGGCTCGGCACACCGTCGCGCAGATGGAAGGCCACCCGCACCCGTCCGCCAAAGTGCAGCGAGGCTGCCGCGGGCGGATAGACCAGCGCCGCCTGCACCGCCGCCCGCACCTTGCCGGCATAGGCGATGTTGGGGTCCGGCTTGGCCACCGCAGGCGCGGCCGGCGCCGGTGGCGCGGAAGCGACCGGCGGCGGCACTGGCTGGCTGAAGGCGGTTGGCTGCGCCACCGTCGTCACTGGCCGGTCCTCCACCGGAGCCGCAGCGGGCGCCACTTTGGGCGCCGTCGGATGCGGGACCGGCTTGCTTACCGTCTTGGGTACGCTCTTGTGCTCGGGCGGCACCACCGGCTTGGGCGGGGCTGCCACGGGGGGAGGCGGCGGCTCGGCCAGCAGGGCCAGTGCGACCGGCTCCGACAGGCTGGAGCGGGCAGGCGGCGTCGCCACCCTGGCCAGCAGCAAGGCGGCTGCGCCCAGCAAGACCAGTTCGATCAGCAGCGCCACGCCCAGCGAGGGCAGGCTCACGCCGGTTCGCAGGCGCGCGGTGGCGACCGTCATGGCGTCACTTTCCGCGTTGCCAGGGACAGCTCGGTGACGCCGCCATTCTTGATCGCATCGATGACCGCCATCACCTGCTGCAGCGAGGTGGCCTGGTTGCCGGCGATGGTCACGGCGGTCTTGCTGTTGTCGGCCTGGCGCAGTTGCGCGGTCAATTGCTCTGGCGTCATGTGATGCTGCGCTACCGTCACCGAACCATCGCCCTCGATTTCCACCAGCAACTTGGGCGCAGGGATGGTCACCGCAGTGGAGCTGGTCGGCAATTTGGTCAAGTGACCGGAAGCGGGAATCATGCGCAAGGTCAGCATGGCAAAGAACACCAGCAGAAACAGCATGATGTCGATCATCGGGATGATCTCGATGCGGGCTTTCTTGGTTTCCAGGTAGCGCATGTCAGGCCCTCGCCGGTTGCGCCCATACCCTGACGGCGGCAGGGGGGCTGCCTGCGGTGCTGGCCTGGGCCTGGTCGTGACGCTGTTCGTGGCGCTGTTCGTGACGATTGACCAGCATGATCTTGATGGTCTCCAGTTGATGCAGCACGATGCGCACGCGGGTATGCAAGGCATTGAAGAAAGCCAGCCCGATCATGGCGATGAACAGGCCCGAAGCCGTCGCCACCAGCGCTTCGGCGATGCCACCGGTGACCTGGGAGGCGCCATTTTGCACATCGCCCAGCACATGGAAGGCATTGAACATGCCGATGATGGTGCCAAACAGACCCAGCAGCGGGGCTAGCGTGACCACGGTATCGAGCAGCCACAGCGAGCGGTCCAGGCCCGGCACCTCGTGCATGATGGCTTCTTCCAGGTGGCCATCCAGGGTGGCGCGATCGACCTGTGCCGGTTCGCGCTGCAAGACCTCGAACAGTCGTGCATGAGGCAACGTGGCCTGGCGGGCGCTCAATGCGATATCGCCCTGCTGCGGACTCAAGCGGATGGCCTCGATGAGTTCATTGCCGCCGCGTTGCATGTTGGCCAGATAGCGGGTGCGTTCGACGATGACCGTCAGGGCCACCAGCAACAGCAACAGCATCAGGTAAAGGGTTCCGCCCGAGCCATTGGCCAGGCTCAAGAGATGCGAAATGTCCATCGGTTTGCTCCAGAGACAGAATCAAAGAAAATCAAAAAACCAAAGCACTGCGCTAGCGAACCAGGAAGGCGCCCGCTCGCGCAGAACCCGGGCCCGGATCAGAAATCCAGGTTCAGCGACACCGACAGTGCGCGCGCTGGCAAGAGCGTGAGCACGTCGCCCGGTGCCGGGGCCGAGGTGGTGGTCGAGGCCGGGTTGATGCCCACCACGTTATGCTTGTCGAACAGGTTGTTGACGCCGAACTGCAGCTTGGCCTGCTTGATCATGGCCCCCGGGTTCTTGATGGTGTAGTTGGCGAACAGGTTGGAGAGCATGAACGGCGAGATCCGCACCGCCTCATGGACATTGCCATTGTCCCCATAGGTGCTGCCCACGCGCTTGTTGAGCCAGCTGATGCCCCACGGCCCCTGGCCATAGTTCAGACCCACCGCTTCGGTGTCGCCAGGGGCGCCTGCCACCCACTTGCCGCTCTGGTACTTGGCGCTGCCATAGGTGGCATTGAGGTAGAGGCTAAAGCCGGAACCCAGCAGCAGCGTCGATTCAGCCTCGATCCCCTGGGTGGTCGAGCTGCCATTGGCGAAGTAGCTGGTGAAGCCATTGTTGTCGGTGAACGAGGAATAGGCATTGTCGAACTTGATGCGATAGGCATCCACGTCCACGGTGAGATGCTCATCCTTCCACACCGAACCGGTCTGCCAGGTCTTGCTCTTGATCGACGCCGGCAGCGCACTGACGCTGGCGTTCTTGGTATCGAACACGCTGGTGGGTGGAATTTCATCGCCGGCGGCGAACTGGGCATAGACCGACCAGTTCGGTCGCAGCATGTAATGCGCATCCAGCGACGGCAGGTAAGTGTTATAGGTCGCGGCATTCTTGACGAAGGGACGGCCGCCCAGATTGCCCACAGTCTTGCCGTTGTCGGCGAACTGAGTCAGGTCCTGGCGATAGCTCGAATACTTGATCCCAGGGGTGACCTTCAGCTCCGGCGTGACCTTGAATTCGTATTCGACGAAGGGTTGGAGGATGGTGCTGGTATAGCTCTCGCGGAAATTGGGCAGGGCCGTATCGATCCAGGTCAGCGGGCTGGACGGATACTGGTGGCGATCACTGTTGGAGACTTCCAGCCACAGGCCGCTACGCAGGGTACCCAGGCTGGACTCGTGGTTCAGGCGCAGCAGGTTGCCATAGGCGCGATAGGCATTGAGCTTGTCGGTGGCGCTGGTGGCGCTGATGGTGGAACCGTTGTAGTTCTGCTGGTTGTGGTAGGCATAGGTATAGACCTTGTCATCCAGCTTCCAGCCGCCGCCCAGATTGGAGCTCAAGCCCAGGTAATCGAAATCGGAAGTGACGTGATAGAAGTTGTAGCCGAAGTAGTTGGGATCCTTGGGGTTGCCGCTCAAGAGGTAGTCATCACCGAACTGGGCGATCTGCGCGCGGGTGGCGCCCTTGGTATTGGGGGTATTGGTCTTGAGGTCGATGTAGGACGCGAACAGGGTCAGCGCGGTATTGTCGCTGATGGCGAACTGGTACTTCAGCGATATCGCATCGCGTGCCTGCTTGTTGTAGCTCTGATAGCCATCCGACTTCATTTCATGAGCATTGATAAGCAGGTTGTGCGCGCCATCGATACCGAACTGTCCGGTTTCGAATTCAGCGCCATAGATGCGGGTATTGAAGGAGCCATAGGAGCCGAACACGCTACTGCGCTGCTCCGGCTGCATCACACGCGAGAGCAGGTTGACCGAGCCACCGAAGTTGGCCTGCCCCACGGTGGCCGCCGAGCCCGGGCTGCGGTCGACCACGGTACCGCCCAGGAACTGACTGGGGAAGAAGGCCCAGGAGTGATGGCTGGAACTGTTGGTGTCCGAGAAGGGGATGCCATCGAAGGTCATCGTGTAGTCACCGTCCGAAAAACCGCGGAATGAGGTCTTGGTATCGCCCAGGCCCACGCCATTGGGACTGACGCTATACATGCCCGGCGTCATCAGCAGCACCTGGCTGTAGTCGGCCACCGGCGAGACGTAGTTGCGGATGAATTCATCGCTCACTTCCGATTGCGCCGAGCGGGCTTCCAGCGAACCTTCGGCCGGGGCTTTCTTGTAGACCGCTTCGGCTGCGCGCAGACGCTGGCCGCTGTCGGCCTGGTCAGCAGTGCCAGTGGCGCTGACGGCGCCCAGGTCGGTGGCCTGCTGGGCATGCACCACCAGCGGCGCGGCCAGGAACATGATGGTCAGCGCGTGCATGACCTGCTGCACGCTTGGCTTCAAGCAAAGATGCTTCATGGAAATCATTCCTTAGGACAGAGTGGGGTAGCGAAATGGGGACGGTCGGCAAGCGAGAAGCGAAAAACAAGAAACGCCGCCATGCAGGAAGGCCGCCGTGCAAAGTGGGCCGAAGAATAAGCGCTGAACATTAAGCGAAAATGAGCCCGCCACAGCGCCGTTGTTTTTATTGTCAGAAGCACCAAGTTCATGCGCCTGTCATATTCGCTTGATAGCCTGCTCGGCCTGTCTTGATCGGGTTGACGGTCGTCCTGCACGCACCTGCGCACCACCCTGCCGCCCCGGATCATCGTTGCCGTCTGCCATTGGCACGGCGCTCTGCGCACTCCTGGATCATGCGATTACTTCTCGTGGAAGACGACTTCATGCTGGGCGACAGCGTCCGCAAGGGCTTTTATCCCCTGGGCTTCGTGGTGGACTGGATGCGCGACGGCATCAGCGCACAGGCCGCGCTGGAAGTGGAGTCCTATGCCGCCGTGGTGCTCGACCTGGGCCTGCCCGGACGCAATGGCCTGGAGGTACTCAAGAAGCTGCGCCAGGATCGGGACAACACACCCGTCATCATCGCCTCGGCGTGCGATGCCGTGCAGCAGCGCATCGCAGGACTCAATGCCGGCGCCGACGACTACGTCAACAAACCCTTCGACCTGGAAGAACTGGCTGCCCGCATCCGCGCCCTGCTGCGACGCGTCCAGGGACGACAGTCCTCGACCATGGTGCATGGCGAGGTCGAGTTCGATCCGGCCACCCAGGTGGTGCGGCATCGCGGCCGGCGCGTAGCCTTGAGCGCACGTGAAATGCTGGTGCTGTCAGCCCTGATCGAAAAACCCGAGGCCGTGCTCTCGCGCGCGCAGCTGGTCGAACGCATCTATGGCTGGAACGAGGAAGTCGACAGCAACACCATCGAAGTCCACATCCACGCCCTGCGCAAGAAGATCGCTCCCGATGTCGTGCGCAACATCCGCGGCCTGGGCTATACCATGGCCCATTGAGAAACAGCGTGTCGATCCGCAACCGTTTGCTGTGCTGGCTACTCTCGGGGCTGGCGGTATTGAGCCTGCTCTACATGCTGGCCGACTACCAGACCGACCATGCGCTCTTGACCGACATCTATGACGACCAGATGATTCAGGTCGCCCTCAGCGTGCCGGACGAACTGATCCAGGCCCCACAACGGGCCGATGCCGAACTGCCAGGCTATGAAAGCGACGACTGCATCCTGCAGATCTGGGCCCACAATGGCGACCTGCTCTACCGCACCAACCGCGACATCGTGCTGCCGCCCTTCAGCCAGGCCGGTTTCAGCACCGTGCACTGGCACGGCGCGCCCTGGCGCATCTATGTGCGCAAGACCGGCCAGCACCTGGTACAGGTGGCGCAATCACTGGATGGCCGGCGCGAGATTGCCATCACCCATGCCCTGCATTCGTTGCCGCCCTTGCTGCTGTTCCTGTTGCTGATGGCCTTGTTCATCCGCAGGACCGTCGATCGCAGCCTGCACTCCCTACATCTGTTGTCGCATCAAGTGGCCGCGCGCAGCCCGGACAGCCTGGAGCAGATCGGCGAACACGGCCATTGCAGCGATGTCCGACCCTTGGCCAAAGCGCTCAATAGCTTGCTGGAACGCCTGGGCATTGCGCTCAAAAGCCATCGCCATTTCATCGCCGACGCTTCCCATGAATTGCGCACACCCCTGGCGGCCTTGCAGATCCAGGCACTGGTAGTGGAACAATCTTTGGGCAGCGGCCAGGAACAGGCCGCCCTCAACGACCTCAAGCGCGGCATCCAGCGCACCAGCCACCTGGTGAACCAGCTGCTGACCGTGTCGCGCCTGGAAAATGGCGCGCTGGAAGAACATCACGCAGAAATCGACCTGCACGCCCTGGTACGCCAGGCCGTGATCGACCTGCTGCCGCTGGCGCGCAGCCACGCCATCAATCTTGGCGCAGAGCAACTCGATAGCACCACCGTCGTCGCGGCGCCCGACCAGTTGGGCATCCTGGTGCGCAACCTGATCGACAATGCAGTGCGCTATACCCCGACCGGCGGCCAGGTCGATGTCTCGCTGCACGTGGTGGAGGGCCGGGCGCTCTTGGAAGTGGAAGATAGTGGGCCCGGCATTCCCGTGGAGGAACGCCAGCGGGTGTTCGAGCGCTTCTACCGGCGCCAGGTGCAGCAAAGCGAAGGCAGCGGCCTGGGCCTGGCCATCGTGCGCGAAATCGCGCGCCAGCACGGCCTGCGGCTGGGACTGGACGACAGCCCCAGGCTGGGCGGATTGCGCGTGAGCGTGGCCTTCGAGATCAGCACCCGCCCTGCCCCCCGGTCGCTGGCCGAGACCGCCAGCACAAGCATCTGTACCCCGGAAAAAACCCGAATGGCCAAAATTTAGGTATCATCCCCCTCCCATCCCTCGCTCTGGCCGCCACAAGCCCCGGAGCAGATGGAGGCCAGCGAGGGGAAGCCGGCACCGGTTTCTCCCGCCCAATACGGATGGCGAAGAGTCAAGGCAGCTCGCCGACCCATCCGCCGCATTCAGACCAGGAAACCAGCACAGCGAAGCGAGCCTGCCTGTCGTTGCACCAGGCGCCCTTCTGTCGATCCCGTTTTTATCCCTCATCAAGATCATGACCCAACATATTTCCGCCGCCGAGCAACTCCTGCGTGACGCCGCCCGCGAATACCACCGCACCCCGACCCGCGGCAAGATCGAAGTCCGTGCCACCAAGCCGCTGTCGAACCAGCGTGACCTGTCGCTGGCCTACTCGCCGGGCGTGGCCTATCCCTGTCTGGACATCGAAGCCGATCCGCTCAAGGCCTTCGACTACACCTCGCGCGGCAACCTGGTGGCCGTCATCAGCAACGGCACCGCCGTGCTGGGCCTGGGCAACATCGGTCCGCTGGCTTCCAAGCCGGTGATGGAAGGCAAGGGTTGCCTGTTCAAGAAGTTTGCCGGCGTGGACGTGTTCGACATCGAACTGGCCGAGAACGACCCGGACAAGCTGGTGGAAATCATCGCCGCGCTGGAACCGACCCTGGGCGGCATCAACCTGGAAGACATCAAGGCCCCGGAATGCTTCTACATCGAACAGAAGCTCTCGGCCCGCATGAACATTCCGGTCTTCCACGATGACCAGCACGGCACCGCCATCATCTCTTCGGCGGCCCTGTTGAACGGCCTGGAACTGGTCGGCAAGGACATCGGCGCAGTCAAGATCGCCGTCTCCGGCGCGGGTGCCGCCGCCATCGCTTGCGTGGAAGTGATGATCGGACTGGGTGTGAAGCGCGAGAACGTCTACATGGTCGACAGCAAGGGCGTCATCTATGAAGGCCGCCCCGGTGGCCTGGACGCCTCCAAGCAACGCTACGCCATCAAGACCGAAGCCCGCACCCTGGCCGACGTGGTCAATGGTGCCGATGTCTTCCTGGGCTGCTCCGCCCCGGGCGTGCTGACCGCCGAGATGGTCAAGACCATGGCCGACAAGCCCATCATCCTGGCGCTGGCCAACCCGGAACCGGAAATCCGCCCTGAGCTGGCCAAGTCGGTGCGTCCAGACTGCATCATCGCCACCGGCCGTTCGGACTATCCGAACCAGGTCAACAACGTGCTGTGCTTCCCCTACATCTTCCGTGGCGCGCTGGACTGCGGCGCCACCAAGATCACCGAAGCCATGAAGCTGGCCTGCGTGCGCGAGATCGCCGACCTGGCCAAGGCCGAGACCAGCGCCGAAGTCAGCGCCGCCTATCCCGGCAAGGAACTGGTGTTCGGTGCCGACTACCTGATCCCGACCCCGTTCGATTCGCGCCTGATCTTGAAGATCGCCCCGGCCGTGGCCAAGGCCGCTGCCGAGTCCGGCGTGGCAACCCGCCCCATCACCGACTACGATGCCTACCGCGCCGAGCTGACCCGCTTCATCTACCAGACCGGCATGTTCATGCAGCCCGTCTTCAACACCGCCAAGCGCGCAGCGCAGCGCGTGGTCTATGCCGACGGCGAAGATGAGCGCGTACTGCGCGCGGTGCAGTTCGTGGCCGACGAAGGCTTGGCCGCACCGATCCTGGTGGGTCGCGCCGCAGCCATCGAAGCCGGCATCAAGAAGGCCGGCCTGCGCCTGAAGATCGGCCAGAATCTGCAAGTGATCGACCCAGCCTCGGATGACCGCGTAGCCCAGTATGCCGCCCAATACCAGGGTGGTAGCGAAGCTGACGTGCGCGCCAGCAGCAGCCTGCTGGCGGCATTGATGGTCAAGGCCGGCCACGCCGACGCCATGCTGTGCGGCCTGGATGGCAACTACGATGGCCACCTGGCGCATGTGGAAAAGGTGATCGGCTTAAAGGACGGCGCGCAGGAATTCGCGGCACTGAACGCCGTGCTGCTGCCCGAGCAGACCCTCTTCATCACCGACACCTACGTCAACGACACGCCGGATGCCGAGCAACTGGCCCGCATCGCCAAGGCCGCGGCCGAAGAAGTGGCGCGTTTTGGCGTGCCACCCAAGGTCGCCTTCCTGTCGCACTCCAACCATGGCAGTTCCTCGCGCCCCTCGGCGCGCAAGATGGCTGCGGCCCATGAAGCCTTCAAGAAGCTGGCCCCGGAAGTCGAATCCGCCGGTGAGCTGCACGGCGACGCCGCCCTGTCGGAAAAGATCCGCCACAATGCCGGCCTGACCGATAGCGGCCTGACGGGTGCCGCCAACGTGCTGGTCTGCCCCAACCTGGATGCCGCCAACATCCTCTTCAACGTCTTGAAGACCAGCAGCGGCCAGGGCACCACCATCGGGCCCATCCTGCTGGGTGCGGCGGCGCCGGTGCACGTACTGACCCCGTCGAGCACGGTACGCCGCGTCATCAACATGACCGCGCTGGCAGCGGCCAAGGCACAGGACGGCAAGTCCAAGGCCTGAGCCCGGTTGGCCCCATGAGCAACGCCCCGCTGTCGTGAGATGGCGGGGCGTTGTCACATCCGGGGGGCATCGGCGCCCAAGTGCAATACGAAACGACACAGCCCCTTGAGCCATGCATGAGCGCCATGTTTCGCCGGATAGGGCAAAAAAGGCTAGCAAGTGAATTTGATGCACATCTTATTACCGTAGCGGGCCGTCCTAAAGTAGTCATATGAATAATCTTGTATGACATCACGACCACGATCGATATCAATTAGCGCATTGCCTGCATGATTAATTTCATTGGCCGGAAGTCTTGCCGGTCATTAAGATCAAGTCCGATCCAGCCATGCGACCATCGAACAAGCAAGCGCCGGCGGCAAAGGGATGCCGTTGACAACAAGAGAGACAGGATGGGCAGGAAGCCTAGGCTTCGTGACGGCATGACAGCATGACTTCACCAGCACTTCATTGCTCCCGCGACCACGCTCCCTCGGTCGGTCGCAGCTCTTGATGCCCGCACGCCAAACGGGCAGCCTCGCTTGGACCGCATCGACCGGATCCGACACTGAAAACGATATAAATCGAATGCGAGGAAGACATGATCTGGTTCTACAACCTCAACATCGCCAAGAAACTGGCCCTGTCCTTTGCCGTGGTGATCGCGCTGACCCTGTTGCAGGGCCTGTTCGCCATCAAGGAACTCAAGCAGGTCAACAAGGCGTCCGGCGAAATCGTCAGCAAGTGGATGCCCACCATGGATGCCGCGCGCGAACTGCAGGGCTCGCTGCCGCCGCTACGCTTGAACGAACTGGAACTGGTCACCGCCGTCACGCCCCAGGAACGCAGCGCCGCCAACCAGGCCATCAAGGCCAGGCTCGATGCGCTGGCCAAACAGCGTACCGTGTTCGAACAGCGCATGTCGGAACCGGAAGAAAAAGAGCAATACGCCCAGTTCGGCAAGAACCTGGCGGCCTACATCAAGGTCGATGAGCAACTGGCCGAAATGGCGGCCAACCAGCAATACGATGAGACGCGTGCGCTCTTCAAGGGTGAGTCGGCCAAGCTCTATGCCGCCATGGTGGCCAATCTGAACGCCATCGTAAAGATCAACACCAGCGGCAGTGCCCAGGCCGATGCAGAAGCCTCGGGCGTGTTCCGCGGCGCACAGCGCTGGATCGTCGGCCTGCTGGCGGCCACGGTCGCCATCGGTTCGCTGCTGGCTTTCGTGGTGGCAGCCAATGTCTCGCGCCCGCTCAAGGAGGCGGTAGAGATCGCCCAGCGCGTGGCCCGGGGCGACCTCACCCTGCGCATCCGCCCGGCCGGCCGTGACGAAACCGGACGCCTCATGGAAGCCCTGCGCGCCATGAACGACAGCCTGCGCGACATCGTCAGCGAAGTGCGCCAGGGGACCGACACCATCGCCACCGCCTCCAACGAAATCGCCCGCGGCAACCTGGACCTGTCCAACCGCACGGAACAGCAGGCCGGTTCGCTGGAAGAAACCGCCTCGGCCATGGAACAGTTGACCTCCACCGTCACCCAGAACGCCGACAACGCGCGCCAGGCCAACCAGCTGGCGGCCACCGCCTCGGACATCGCCAGCCACGGCGGCGACGTGGTGGGACAGGTGGTGCAGACCATGGAAGGCATCACCGAAAGTTCGCGCCGCATTGCCGACATCATCAGCGTGATCGATGGCATCGCCTTCCAGACCAATATCCTGGCCTTGAACGCTGCGGTGGAAGCGGCCCGTGCCGGTGAACAGGGACGCGGCTTTGCCGTGGTGGCCTCCGAAGTGCGCTCGCTGGCGCAGCGCTCGGCGGGTGCAGCCAAGGAGATCAAGGAATTGATCGACGATTCGGTACAGAAGGTCAGCGCCGGCAGCGAACTGGTGGAACGGGCCGGTAGCACCATGACCGAAGTGGTGGCCAGCGTGCGCCGCGTGACCGATGTGGTGGCCGAGATCAGCGCCGCCACCCAGGAGCAGAGTGGCGGCATCAACGAAGTCAACCTGGCCATCACCCAGATGGATGAAACCACGCAGCAGAATGCGGCATTGGTGGAACAAGCCGCTGCCGCAGCCGATTCGCTCAAGGGACAGGCGGGCAACCTGGCGGCGGTGGTGGGAAAGTTCAAGCTGGAGTGAAGATCCAAGGCCATCATCACGTCATCTGCGGCTTGATGATGGCCTCCTGGCTCACTCTGGAGAGTGAGCATCCTGTACCGGGAAGCGGGAGCCAATCCCGCGTGCATCCTGACTGTCACCGTTGAGAACGAACGGAATTTGACTCGCACCGATCCCAAGGTCATTCAACTCGCGTGGCCCCATGCCATGCATTTCCCCCGCTGCGCCTTGCGCTGAACTTCCATGATCCCCGGTCACACGCGCGAGGATATGCCTGAACCTGTCCCACATGATGTTCTCCCTGGCTCCACTCGAATGGGAGCCATCATCGGGTATTCCTGCTTATTGGTAAAATTGAGTTTCATGAACCCAACTATCAGGAAAGCTGATGAGAGAACTGAGCCTGGACCAGTTGCGCACACTGGTGAGCATCGTCGACCTGGGAACATTTTCTGCCGCAGCCAACGCGCTGCATCTGGCGCAGCCGACAATCAGCCTGCATGTGAGCGAGCTGGAAGCACGCATCGGCGCGCCCTTGCTCATGCGCGGCAGTCGCCGGGCCCAGCCGACGGCACTGGGGACGATACTGATAGAACGCGCCAGACGCCTGTTGCGCGACGTCGATGATCTGCTCGACGTCGCCCAGAAACATGTGGAAGGCAAGGTCGGTCGCGTGCGACTGGGCACCTCCACCGGCGTGGTGGTTCACCTGCTGCCCCGCGTGTTGAAGAAGCTGGAGAGCGCGTTTCCGGGAATCGACGTCGAAGTCAACATCCTGGGCTCGGTAGAAACCATGGACCGGCTGCAACAAGGCACGCTCGACATCGGCCTGGTCTCCACCCCCATCCAGAAGACCAAGGAAATACGGATTAGCCACTGGCGTAGCGACAAGATGATGGCTTATCTTCCGGCCTCCTGGGATTGCCCTGCCACGATAAGACCGGCCTGGCTGGCGGACAAGCCGATGATCTTCAACGATGCGACCACCCAGATGTACCGCCTCACGATGGAATGGTTTGCCGCCGCCGGAGAAAATCCCCGCGCCCGGATCGAATTGAACTACACGGAAGCCATGAAAAGCCTGGTATCGGCCGGCTATGGAGCAGCCGTACTGCCGCTGGAACAACCGTTGGCGGCCGAGCTGGGCCGGCACAAGGACATCAGGATCGTGCCGCTCTCGCCCGTCCTGCGGCGCCACGTAGGCGTCGCGCATCGTGCCCTGGCCACCTTGGATCAAGCCACGGCCAACGTTTTGGAGACGATTCGGCAGTTTGATCAAACCTAAACCTGTGCAGGCGACAGCGACACCTTAAACCACGCTTAATGCTGGATTTATCCGGCATTAAGCACAGCTTGAGGCCAATCTCCTATAGTCAGTGCTCCGTACAGCGCAATCTTCAGGAGTTCAGCATGAATCTGGCATCCCTGCCTACCCCCGCCGCCTTGATCGACATCACCCGCATGGAGCACAACATCGCTCGTATGCAGCAGCGCATGGATGCGCTGGGCGTGCGCTTCCGTCCACACGTCAAGACCACCAAGTGCCGTGAAGTGGTGCAGGCTCAATTGCAGGCCGGTGCGCGCGGCATCACCGTCTCCACCTTGAAGGAGGCCGAACAGTTCTTCGCCGAAGGCATCACCGATATCGTCTATGCAGTGGGCATGGCGCCCACCAAGCTGGGTCAGGCGCTGGCCCTGCGCCGCCAGGGTTGCGCGCTGAAGATCGTGGCCGATAGCGTGGCCTGCGCCGAGGCCATCGTGCGCTTCGGGCAGGAGCACGATGAATGCTTCGAAGTCTGGATCGAGATCGATGTCGATGGCCACCGCTCCGGCATCGCCCCCGAGGACGCCACCCTGCTTTCCGTCGGCAGCATCCTGCACGAAGGCGGCATGAAGCTGGGCGGCGTGATCGCCCATGCCGGCTCCAGCTATGACTACGACAACGACGCCGACCTGGTGCGCGTGGCCGAACAGGAACGCGCCGGCTGCGTCCACGCAGCCGAACGGTTGCGGGCCGCCGGGCTGCCCTGCGAGGTGGTCAGCATCGGCTCCACGCCCACCGCGCTGCGCGCCCAGCATTTGCAAGGCATCACCGAAGTGCGCGCCGGGGTCTATGCCATGTTCGACCTGGTGATGCACAACGTGGGCGTCAACACCCTGGACGACATCGCCCTGAGCGTGCTGACCACGGTGATCGGCCATCAACAGGAAAAAGGCTGGGCCATTGTCGATGCCGGATGGATGGCCATGAGCCGCGACCGCGGCACCCAGGGCCGCAAGCATGACTTCGGCTACGGTCAGGTCTGCACCGAGGATGGCCGGGTGCTGGAAGGCTATCTGATGAGCGGCGCCAACCAGGAACACGGCATCCTGTCACGCCAAGGTGAGGCCGACCGCGACATCGCCGCGCGCCTGCCCATCGGCACGCGCCTGCGCATCCTGCCCAACCACGCCTGCGCCACCGGGGCGCAGTACCCGGAGTATCACGCCATCGCCAGCGATGGCAGCATCGCTACCTGGCCGCGTTTCAACGGCTGGTGAGATCGCTGCTGAAATACGACTGCGCCAGCGCCACCCAGTAACGCACGCCTTCTTCGATGATGTCATCGTTGAAGTCATAGTGCGGGTGGTGCAGCGAGTGCGAGGGGCGATCGGCTGGGGCATTGCCGATCAAGACATAGGTGCCGGGCCGCTCCTCGAGCATGAAGCCGAAATCTTCCGAAGTCATATTGGCCGGGATGCCGGTACGAATGCGCGCATCGCCAAAGGTCTGGCGGATGACACGCTCACAGAAGTCGGTTTCGGCAGGCGTATTGATGGTGGCCGGGTAGTACTGGAAGAACTCCACCTCGACCTGGGCGCCATAGGCCTCGGCCAGTGCCTGGCACATGCGGCGGATATCTTCCTGCAGCTTCTGTTGCAGCGTGGAGGAGAGCGTGCGGATGGTGCCGCGCAACTCGGCCCGGTCGGGAATGACGTTGTCGGTATCGCCGGCATGGAACATGCACACCGAAATCACCGCCGGATCCACTGGATCCTTGTGGCGCGCGGCGATGGTCTGGCACTGCAAGACCATGGAGCAGGCCAGCGGGATCGGGTCCAGTCCCAGGTGCGGCTGGGCCGCGTGCGCACCCTTGCCGGTGATGGTGATCTTCAGGCGCGAACCGGCCGCCATGATGGGGCCGGTGCGCAAGCCGAACTGCCCGGCCGGCAGACCCGGCCAGTTGTGCATCCCGAAGACGGCCTCGGTGGGGAATTGCGTGAAGAGGCCATCGTCGATCATCTTGCGCGCCCCTGCCCCGCCCTCTTCCCCCGGCTGGAACACAAAGTGCACGCTGCCCGGCAGTTGCGGCATCTGCTTCAACACCCGCGCCGCGCCCAGCAGCATGACGGTATGGCCGTCATGGCCGCAGGCGTGCATGATGCCGTGGCTACACGAAGCATGAGCGAACTCATTGGCTTCATGGATGGGCAAGGCATCCAGGTCGGCGCGCAGGACGATGCCGCGCTGCGGATCGGCGCCCGGCAGGCTGGCCACCACGCCAGTGCCACCCAGGCCGCGCGTGACCGCATAGCCCAGCGCCTGCAATTCCTTGACCACCACCTCGGCGGTGCGGTGTTCCTCAAAGCGCAGTTCGGGATGCGCATGAAGGTCACGGCGCAGGCTGGCCCAGTGGGCGCGGTGGCTACCCACACTAGCCGCGTCGTGTTGAATCTCCATCTGTTCTGGTGTCATGTGCTGGCCCTCGGGCGGTTCAGGCGTAATAGCCCAGTATCGATTTGACTTCCATGTATTCTTCCATGCCCTCCACGCCATACTCGCGGCCGTTGCCGGACTGCTTGTAGCCGCCGAAGGGAGCCTGCGGATCCCAGGCCGGATAGTTCAGGTGAACCTGGCCGGATTGGATGCGGGCCGCCACGGCGCGTACCTGGTCCTTGTCCGTACCTTGTACGTGCGCACCCAGACCATAGACGGTGTCGTTGGCGATGGTGATGGCTTCTTCCACGCTGTCATAGGGCAGGATGGCCAGCACCGGACCGAAGATCTCTTCCTGGGCGATCGCCATGTCGGTGTGTACGTCCGAGAAAATCGTGGGGCGCGCATAGTAACCTTGTTCCAACCCTTGCGGTCGTCCGGGGCCACCGGCCAGTAGCCGCGCGCCATCCTTCATACCGACCTCGATCATCTGCTGCACCCGCAGGAATTGCGCGCGGTTGGCCAGCGGGCCATGGGTGGTGGCTGCATCACTCGGATCGCCGACCTTCATCTGCGCCAGCGTTTGCAATGCCAGTTCATGCACCTGCGACAGCATCGCTCGCGGCACGATCAAGCGGGTGGGCGCACTGCAAGACTGGCCCATGTTGCGGAACGCCGCCGCCACACCGGGAGGAATGGCACGCGCCAGGTCCGCGTCAGGCAACACCAGGTTGGGCGACTTGCCACCCAGCTCCTGGGCCACGCGCTTGACGGTGGTAGCCGCCGCCTGCGCCACCAGCACGCCGGCGCGGGTGGAGCCAGTGATGGACACCATGTCCACCTGAGGATGCGAGGACATGGCTGCACCGACTTCGGCGCCATTGCCATTGACCAGGTTGAACACGCCCGCCGGGATGCCGGCGTCATGCACGATCTCGGCAAACAGCAGCGCCGACAGCGGCGAGAGTTCGCTAGGCTTCAAGACCACCGTGCAACCAGCGGCCAGGGCCGGGCCGACCTTGGCGGTGATCTGGTAGATCGGCCAGTTCCAGGGGGTGATCAAGGCACATACGCCGATGGGCTCGCGCACGATGGCGGTGGTGCCGCGCGGGCGGATGAAGGGGTAGTCGGCCAGGTTGTCGCGCGCCACGCGCAGGTGTTCGGCCGCCAGCGGCACGTGCGCAGTCCGGGCGTAGCTGATGGGCGCGCCCATCTCCAGAGTCAGGGCCTGGGCGAACAGTTCACTGCGCTCCAGCAGCAGTGCATGAACCCGGCCCAGGAAGGCGGCACGCGTCCACGGCGACGTCGCAGCCCAGTCGGGCAGCGCCCGACGTGCCGCCTGTACTGCGCGATCCACATCGCCCGCATTGCCCAGGGCGATCTCGCAGACCGCGGCTTCGGTAGCCGGGGAGATCACGGCGGCGCGATCGTTGCCCTGCGGCGGCACCCATTGACCATTGATGTAGAAATGGTCCAGCCGACCGGTCGCGGTCAGGTGGGCCAGGGGAGAAAGAGAAGTAGTCATGTCACAAGATCCTTGAGTCGTAGTCCGTGATGTGGCGTGCAGTGGGCCGATGGTGCTGCGCGCCAGCCCTGTTCAAAGCAGTGCGGTGGCTTCCACCTCGATCTGCAGACCAAAGTGCAGTGCCGGCACCGGCACCACCGCGCGCGCCGGCTTGGCTGCACCCGCCCAGCGTGCATAGAGCTCGTTGAACAGCGGCCAGTGCGCAACATCGGTGACATAGATGCGCACCTGCAAAAGCTTGCCGATCTCGCTACCGGCCCCCACCAGGGCGGCCTCGACGTTGGCCAGCACCTGCAGCGCCTGAGCCTCGAAGGAGGCCTCGGTGAGCTTGCGACCGCTGGCATCAATAGGGAGTTGGCCGGAGATGAAGACCATGCCATTGCCGGTGGTCACATGGCTATAGTGGCCGCCTGGCGTGGCCAGGCCGAGCGGGTTGATGGTGACGGGATAGTGCGAAGGGTGGGCGTCGTGGTTCATGAGGTCTGCGGGGCAAAGGTCAAGGGGCAAGAGGCTGTCTGAGCGGTCTGATGGGCCAGGAGGCCATCAATTTCCTGAGATGGACTGTAGCCAAAGCGCCATCATCCATGTTTAATATTCGTTCAATCCACCATTAAGAGGTTTTTAATGCTGCAACTCGACGACATGCAATTGCTGCGCGCGCTGGGCTCGGCCTCTTCGCTGGCCGCAGCGGCCCGTCTGCTGGACCTGACGCCGCCAGCGGTGACGGTGCGACTGCAACGCATCGAGGACCGCATCGGCGTGCGCGTGGCCAACCGCGCCACCCGTGGCATCGCGCTTACCGACGAAGGCCAGCGCCTGGTGCAGGAAGCCATGGACATCCTGGAGCGCATCGAGTCAATCACAGCACGCGTCTCGCACGAATCCGATCGCGGCGGCCAGGCCAGCGTCAGCGGTACGCTACGGGTGGTGGCGCCCTTCGGTTTCGGGCGCCGCTACGTGGCGCCGCTGGTGCGCGATCTGCATCGCACCCATCCCAACCTGGTCATCTCGCTGCTGCTGGCCGAGAGTCCCTTGGCAGTTGCCACCGGGGCCGATGCCGTCATTTCCATCGGCCAGGTCAAGGGCTCGTCCTGGATCGGCCACTTCCTGGCACCCAATGAGCGCTTCCTGTGCGCCAGTCCGGCACTGGCACGGCGCATGAGCCGCCTCAAGCACCCCTCGGAACTGACCGAGTATCCCTACCTGTGCCTGCGCGAGAACGATGACGATGTCAGCCGCCTGCGCTTTTCGCCGGTCGACAGCACTGGTCGGCGCCAGGGCAAGGCCTTGACCGTACGCCTGTCCGGCGCGCTCTCCTCCAACGATGGCACCATCACGCGCGACTGGGCCCTCGACGGGCTGGGCTTCGTGGCGCGCTCCGAATGGGATTGCGCACACCTGGTGGCCGAGGGCAGCTTGAAGCGCGTGCTGCCCGGCTGGCACCTGGAGCCGGCACCGATCATGGCGCTGCTGCCCAGCCGCCAGGGTCTCACCACCCGTCAGCGGGTGTTTCTGGAGGCCGCCAAACGGGCCTTCCAGCCGGTACCCTGGCGTCGCTGAGGCTGCACTCGGCTCAGAAGTCCGCCACCTTGCCCCAGGACGAATCGGAGAAACGATTCGGGTGATAGGGGCGCGGATCGACGATCGGTTCCACACCACTGGCCAAGTCGGCGATCAGGTGCCCGGCGCCTGGCCCGATGCCAAAGCCGTGACCGGAGAAACCGGCCGCCAGGATGAAGCCGGGAGTCTGCGGCAATTCACCGATGCCCGGCACGCCATCGGGGGTGCTGTCCACGTAACCGGCCCAGGTATGGGTGACTTCGGCCTTGGCCAGTTCGGGCAAGAGCTCAATGGCGCGACGCAGGGTGGCGCGAATGCTGGCCGGATCGGCAGAAGCGTCCAGGATGCGCATCTTTTCCATCGGCGTGGGCGCATCCATGCGCCAGCGCGAGAGCGTCTCATGACCACTGCGCAAGGCTTCCAGGCCACCCGGCGAAAGGCTGCGCCAGCGCTTGGCGAACATCGGCAGGAACTGCGGCGAGAAGCGCAGGAACTGCAGGGTCGGATCGACCTTGGCGCGACCACTGATGGCCAGTGCATAGGAGCCATCGCTGCGCCGCGTGACGGACACGCCCGAGGTGTACAACGCACCCGGCAAGTTTTGCTCCTGCGGCACCACGCTCATGATCGATTGCCGTATCGAGGCCTGCGGGAAGCGGATGCCCAACTGGTTGCAGAAGGACGAAGCCCAGGCGCCGCCGGCCAGGATGGCGACCTTGGTCTTGATGACACCAGCTTCGGTGATCACGCCCGAGACCCGGCCACCTTCGGTTTCGATGCCACGGGCGGCGCATTGCTGGATCACGTGACCACCCAGCTTCATGATGGCGCGCGCCACGGCGGGGGCGGCCTTGACCGGATCGGCGGTGCCATCGGTGGGCGAGAATACCCCACCCTTCCATTGGCGGCCGGTGACACGGCCACGTTCGGCGGCTTGCTTGCTGTCGAGCATGTAGGTGGTCACGCCTGCGCTCTTGGCGAACTTGCCCCAGTTGGCCCAGCGGTTGATTTCTTCATCGTCGTTGGACAGGTAGAGCAGGCCGCAACGGTTGAAACCGGTATCCTCGCCGGTCTCGGCCGAGAATTGTTCCCATAGATCGATACTCTTGGTGGCCATCGGCAGTTCGCGTGCATCGCGGTTCTGCTGGCGGCACCAGCCCCAGTTGCGGCTGGATTGTTCGGCGCCGATGCGGCCCTTTTCGACCACCACCACCGACACCCCGCGCTTGGCGAGGTAGTAGGCAGTGAAGATGCCGACGATGCCACCACCGATGACGACCACCTCGGCCGAGGCGGGAGGCGTGGTCGGGGTCTGAACGTGTACGAGTGGGGGCGACATGTTATTTTCCTTCCACGGCCGGCACGGTCTGCACTACGTAGAACTTGGCCACGCGTTGGCTGCTTTCCCAGCCGACGGCAGCCCCCTGCGGCACGAATACGGCATCGCCCTGGTCCACCGCCACTACGCTGCCATCAGACTCGGCAAAGCGCACCCCGCCATCGAGGATGTGCATGAATTCATTGACCGGATGAGCACGCACGATGCGGTGGTAAGGGGTGGAGTCCCAGGTGCCGATCTTGCAGTGGATGGAGCTTTCGTCCACCACGTTGTCGCTGCGGCAGGTCGGTACCTCGCCCAGCAGAATTTCCTTGGGCAGGGAATTGGCCGAGGGCTTGAAGTTGGCGTCGGCCACCAGCGGGAAGATGCCCGGCTGCACCGGCTGCGGGCAGTCGGCCGCGCAGAAGACGGCCAGGGTCGGGACTGCGGCCGAGATACGCACGGCCGCACCGGTAGCGATGACCACGCCGCTGTCGGGCTTGACGACCAGGGGCGCGGCCCCTTGGGTCTCGATGGTCAGCTCGCCTTGCACCACCACCAGGGTTTCCTGGTGCGGGAAGCGGGCGATATCGAGGCTGCCTTGCAGGCGCAGGCGTCCGGCACTCATGCCGCCAGGGCCTTGCCAGGCGATCTCGCGCGATGCGCCCAGGGGATCGGCCGCGCTCAGTGCGGCGGCATGGAACGGGGTAGACAAGGGGGCGCCAGAGGCACGGTACAACACCAACGCTGCAGTCATTTCTTCTCCTGGTAGGTCAGGCCCACGCGGGCCTGTTCACATTTCTGGCTAAACTGCCGGCTGGCGTACCAGGCCGGCAAGGACTCTGTCTTTATACGATACACACCTAAAGCTGCGGTTAATGCCCTGCAAATCCTGCATTAAACACGGTTTAATGTGATGGCCGCGATGGGCGCAGGCGGCAAGCACCTTACCGCACCATAGCAAGGGGAATTCAGACGGTAATGCCCTCCACCGGCACCAGCGGCGTCTGCGACTGCTGGAGGTCGGCGTCCGAACGGTGGCACAGGATCTCGCCGCCATGTTCCATGTTGCGACGGCGCGGCGGCACCACGTTGCACACGCCATCCACGCGCAACGAACAGCGCGGCAGGAAGGCGCAAATCTCCGGCGACGGGTCGACCGCGCCGATGGGTGGCAGCTTGTGCTGGCCAGCACCAGCCACCTGCTCCAGCCAGCCTTGCTGCATGGCCGGGACCGACGACAGCAGCAGGTGCGAATACGGGTGATAAGGCGGCGCCATCATGGCTTCACGCGGGCGGTTGGCGACCATGCGGCCGGCATAGAGCACCACGATGTCGTCGCAGATGGCGCGCACGGTGCTGATGTCGTGGCTGATGAACATGTAGGACACCTGCAACTCGCGCCGCAGTTCGGCCAGCAGTTCCAGGATGGCAGCCGCCACCACGGTATCCAGGGCCGAGGTCACTTCGTCGCACAGGATCAGATCGGGCTTGGCCGCCAGCGCCCGCGCCAGGTTCACGCGCTGCTTCTGGCCGCCCGAGAGTTCGGCCGGCAGGCGGTCAAGCACGCTGGAAGGCAGCTTGACCAGGTCCAGCAGTTCAGCCGTGCGACGGCGCATGGCCTCGCCTTTCAAGCCGTGATAGAAGGACAGCGGACGGTTCAGGATACGGCCGATGCTATGCGCCGGGTTGAGGGCGGTATCGGCGTTCTGGAACACGATCTGCACGCGGCGGAATTGCTCGCGGGTACGCCCTTCCAGGGTCGGCGAAAGTTGCTGGCCATCGAGCTGGATGCTGCCACGTGCCGGGGCGATCATGCCGGCCACCGCGCGTGCCAGGGTGGTCTTGCCGGAGCCGGACTCACCGATGATACCCACGGTGCTGCCGCGCTGGATGGTGAGATTGATGTCGTCCAGGATGCGCACGCCGGGCAAACCCAGGCGATCCGGCGCACCATAACCGGCTACCAAGCCGCTGATGCGCAGCAGCGGTGCCTTGGCTTCGGCCGGCACCGTGTCCGGCAGGATCTCGCGCAGTTGCACCACGCGCGCAGCCGGCGAGGCGGCGGCGATCAGGCTTTGGGTATAGCTGTCGGCGGGTGCGTGCAGCACCTGCTCGGTGGCGCCGATCTCGCGCACGGCGCCATCGCGCAACACGATAATGCGGTCGGCCATCTGCGCCACTACCGCCAGGTCGTGCGAGACGTAGACGGCAGTGGTGCCCAGTTTCTTGACCACGTTCTTGAAGGCGCGCAGCACTTCGATCTGGGTGGTCACGTCCAGCGCCGTGGTGGGTTCGTCCAGGATCACCAGTTCCGGGTCGGTAATCAGAGCCATGGCCGCCATTACGCGCTGCAACTGGCCACCGGAGACCTGGTGCGGATAACGCGCCCCGATATGATCGGGATCGGGCAGAGCCAGCGCGCGGAACAATTCGACGGCCTTGCGCATGGCACTGGCCTTGTCCATCACGCCATGCTGCAAGGCGCTCTCGATGACCTGGTCCATCAAGGTGCGTGCCGGGTTGAAGGCCGCAGCGGCACTCTGGGCGATGTAGGCCACGTGATGGCCGCGCATGGCCAGCAAGGCCTTTTCATCCATCTGGTCGATCTGACGTTGACCGATACGCACCTGGCCACCGGCGATGTGGCAACCGGAGCGCGCATAGCCCAACAGCGAGAGCGCAATGGTGGTCTTGCCGGAACCGGATTCACCGATGAGGGCCAGCACTTCGCCACGCGCCACGGTGAAGTTGACGTTCTTGACGATCTCGACTTGGCCACCGTCATCCTTGCGTGCATTGACCCGCAGGCCCTGGACCTCTACCAGCGGGCGCAGCGTCGCGCCGCCCGCTGCGGCGCCAGTGCCGGCGCCGCTTTCCTTGCCGAGGAAGATATCGAATTGCTTCACAGGCTTACTCCTTGGCAGCGCGCTTGCCGCGCAGGTTATCGATCAACAGGTTCACACCGATGGTCAGCGAGGCAATCGCCAGGGCCGGCATGATTACCGCCAGGGCACCTTCGCCCAGGCCGGAAATGTTTTCGCGCACCAGCGAGCCCCAATCGGCGTCCGGCGGTTGCACACCCAGCGAGAGGAAGCTCAGGCCCGACAGCAGCAGCACCACGTAGACGAAGCGCAGACCGAAGTCGGCCAGCACCGGGCGAATCATGTTGGGCAGCATTTCCACGGTCATGATGTACCACACGCCTTCGCCGCGAGCGCGGGCGGCCTGCACGTATTCCATGGCCTGTACGTTGACCGCCAGCGAGCGCGCGATGCGGAAGGCACCGGGCATGTAGGTGATGGCGGCGGTGAGCACCAGCAGCCCCATGGAAGAGCCGAAGGTGGCCACCATCATCAGCGCGAACATCTTGCTGGGAATGGAGATCAGGGCATCGAGCGCACGGCTGATGAGGGCATCGCGCCAGCCGCCCGAGAAGGCGGCAAAGAGCGCAATGGCGGTGCCGGACAGGCTGGCCAGCACCGTCGAGACCAGCGCCAGGCCGATGGTGGCGCGGGTGCCGAAGAGGATGCGGCTCAACATGTCGCGCCCGAGATAGTCGGTCCCCAGCAGGAACTTGTGGCTCATGCCGGTGAATACGTCGGTATCGACGATGGCGGTGGCGTCATAGGGCGAGATGCTGGGGCCGAGGATGGCCATCAGGATCCAGAAGCCGACGATGCCCATGCCGATCCAGGCCATGTTCGAATGGCGGCGCACGCGCTTGGGCGCAGTGGTGGGCGCGGGTGCGATGGCATCAGGTGTGGAGCCTGCGGCCTCGGTTGCGGTGGAGTCGTGGAGGGCTTTCATCGGGTCTTCAACCTTGGATTGGAAACAATGGCCAGCACATCAGCGGTGAGCACCAGCAGCAGGTAACCGCTGCAGAAGATCATCGAACAGGCTTGCACCACCGGCATGTCACGGGTGGTCACGGCATCGATCATGAGGGTAGCGATGCCGGGATAATTGAAGATGCTCTCGACGATGATGACGCCGCCCAGCAGATAGGACAGGCTCAAGGCCACTGCATTGGCAATCGGGCCGATGGCGTTGGGCAGGGCATGGCGCAGCACGATACGGGTGCGCTTGACGCCTTTCAACAAGGCCATCTCGGCGTAGGACGAACGCAACTGATCGATCACGGCCGCGCGCGTCATGCGCGTCATCTGGGCTACGATCACGCAGCACAGGGTCATCACCGGCATGGCATAGGCCTTGATGAAGGCGCCCAGGGTCGCAGCGTCGCCTGCGTGCGACAGCGCCGAGAGCCAGCGCAGCTTGACGGCGAAGATCATCACGGCGACCGTGGCCACCAGAAATTCCGGCACCGACACCATCGAGACCGCACTGACGTTGACGGCGCGATCAAAGAAAGAGCCGCGATACATGGCCGAGAAGATGCCCAGGAACAGCGCCAGCGGTACCGAGACCAGGGCCGTGACGGCGGCCAGCGTCAGCGAAGCCGGTAGGCGGCCGCTGATCATCTGCGCCACCGGCACATTGTTGACCAGCGACATGCCGGGGTTGCCCGAGAGCAGATTGCCCAGCCAGTGGGCATAGCGCACTGGCGCCGGCAAGTCCAGGCCGTACTGCAGGCGCAGCGCCGCCACCGTCTCGGGCGTGGCGGCCTGGCCCAGGGCGGTCTGGGCGGCGTCGCCCGGCAACAGGTTGGTGATGAAAAACACGCCGGCCGACACCAGCAATAGCGTCAGCACCGCCTGCAAGAGGCGGCGCCCAATCAGACGCAGGACCATTCCATTCATAGCTTTCCTCGGTAACACGTGGCGGGACCGCTGGGTGTTCCTGAGCGGTCCCGCACAACTTGCACTGACAACGGTCAGAGGTGAGACTTTCCCGTTCTCACGCGTCCAGCCAGACGTACTCGGCACAGGTGTAGTTCATGAACGCACCCAGCGGCACCGGGTCAATGCCCTTGACCTTGGTGCTGATGCCTTCCAGGTTGATGATGAATACCGGGATGCCCAGACCGCACTTCTCGTGGATCATGGTCTGCAAGTCGGCATACATGGCTTTGCGCTTGTTGAAGTCGGTCTCGCCGCGGGCAGCCACCACCAACTGGTCGAACTGCGGATTCTTCCAGCCAGACTCGTTCCACTGGGCGTCGGACTTGAAGAACTGGGTCAGCAGGATGTCGGCGCTGGGACGCGGGTTGATGTTGCCAAAGCCTACCGGTACCTTCATCCATTGGTTGGACCAGTAGCCATCGGGCGGCACGCGCTTGACATCAAGCTTGAGGCCGATCTTGGCGGCGCTCTGCTGCATCAGCACAGCCATGTCCACCGAACCGGTGGCGGCCACCGAGGCCACGATGGGAATGGTGCTGCCCAGCACGCCAGCCTTTTGCAGGTGGAACTTGGCCTTGTCCGGGTCATAGGGACGTTGCGGCAGGCCGGCGAAGTAGAAGCGGTTGGTGGGGTCGATCGGCTGGTCGTTGGCGATCACGGCAAAACCGCGGAAGGCAGCCATCTTGATCTGTTCGCGATCCAGCAGATACTTCATGCCCAGCGTGAAGTCCATGTTGTTGCCCGGTGCCACGTCCTGGCGCATCACCAGGTCGGTGTACTGGCCCGACTTGGTTTCCATGACGGTATAGCCCGGCGTGCTCTTGACGCGGCCGGTGGAACGGGAATTGACGTCGTTGATCCAGTGAACGTCGCCGGAGAGCAAGGCATTGACGCGCGCAGCTTCGTCGGGAATGCCGAACAGTTCGACTTCATCCAGGTAGGGCAGGCCCGGCTTCCAGTAATTCTCGTTGCGCACGGCAATGGTACGCACGCCCGGGGTGAATTCCTTGAGCTTGAAGGCGCCGGTACCGTTGGCGGTGCTGAAGTTGGTGGTGCCATCGCGCACGATGAGGAACTGCGCGGTGGACAGGATCACCGGCAGGTCGGCGTTGGCGCTGGTGAGCTTGATCTGGACTTCGTTGGGCCCGGTGGCCTTGACCGATTCGAACTGGTCAGCCACCACCTTGACCTTGGAGGCGGTCGCCGGATCCTTGTGGCGCATGATGGAATAGACCACGTCAGCCGGGGTCAAGGGCTTGCCATCGTGGAACACCACGCCCTTCTTCAGTTTGACGATCCAGGTGATGGCGTCGGTGGTGATCATTTCCTCGGCCAGCACCATCTGCGGGGCCAGCTTGCCATCGAGCTTGGTCAGGCCGTTGTAGAACATGTTTACCCGGGCGTAGTCGGTAGCGTGCCCGGTCTTGGCCGGGTCCAGGGTATCGGAGGTGGAACTGGTCTGGGTGGCCATGCGCAGCTTGCCACCACGCTTGCCGGTCTGCGCCATGGCATTGCCACTGGCGGTGAGCAGTCCGGTACCGCCCACTGTCATCAGGCTACCGGCCAACAGGGTGCGCATCATGTCGCGGCGGGTGAAGCCGCCGTGCGCGTGTTCCAGCGTATCGCCGGTGATGATGCAGCCCTCTTTGGGGGGTAGTCCGTTTTCCTGCTTGCTCATGAAAAGCCTCACGATAAAAGTTCAACCACGAAGACCACTGGCCGGCCCTGCCCTCTGCTGCCGCAGATCCCTCCGTCGGGGCGAGCCGCCTGATGGGCCCGGTCAACGTCACGCAACTTTGATACCAGCGCACGTGATGACCGGGGAAACACTGATACGGCGCGGGAGCTGCGCCCCCGTCAGTCTTACAGACCGAGCACGCCTGGCAGGCCGGAGATATCCTTGATCTCGGTGTAGCCGTAGTACGGGGTCGAGGGTTCATGGCCGCGTGCCACGAAGACCTTGTTCTTGATGCCCATGTCGGAAGCCGGCATGAGGTCGTAGCGCAGGCTGGAAGAGACGTGCAGCACATCTTCCGGGTTGCAGTTCAGGTTATCGAGCATGTATTCGAAGGCGCGCAGGCGCGGCTTGTAGGCTTGTGCCTGCTGGGCGGTGAAGACCTTGTGGAAAGGCGCACCCAGTTTCTCGACGTTGTGCATGATCTGGCTGTCGTCGGCATTGGAGAAGATCACCAGCGGGAATTCCTTGGCCACCTTGGACAGACCCTCGGGCACATCGGCGTGCGGGCCCCAGGTCGGCACGGCCTTGTAGAAGGCGCCGGTTTCTTCGTCATTGGTCTTGATGCCCCAACGTTCACAGGTGCGGGTGATGGCGTTCTTGCAGACCTGTTCGTAGGGCTTCCACTGGTCCAATACTTCATCCAAGCGATAGGCCGCGAACTGGCGCAGGAAGAACGGCATATCTTCTGCCGAGATGCGGTCGGCGTAGATCTTCTGCGCGGTTTCCGACATCTGGAAACGGGTCAGGGTGCCGTAGCAGTCGAAGGTGATGAATTTGGGCTTGAAAGTGCTCATGAAAAATCGTCCTGTCTAAAAAATATTCCTGCGTAGGGTTGCGGCGGGTTCGGGTGAATCGGTTCAATGCATGGGAAGGATTACAACATAGCGAAACCTGCGATTTATTCCTTTTTGACCGGGTCACGAAACAGAAATATGTGTTTTCGACGACCCAATCAGCATAGCTTGCCGAGCAGTGCAGCAATACGAAGCGCTTGCGCCGCTTTGGGGCGTTTTCACCAAGCTGGTGCGGAATTTTCTGCGCTGCCGGCACATCCCCAGGATGCCAATTGCGCACTCCCCGCAGTGAGTGAGCATGGAGAGCCTGCGGGGGCTGCACCATGCTACTGCCGATGCCGCCCAATTTTGTGCCGAGAACAGGGGAGAGATCGCCATAAGATTGCGAATTGGCGGCATGGAAAACCACCGCGCGATGCTGCACAAGGCGCATCATCGCTGGGGTATATCCGATGGTGCGGCCATGCGGCCCTGCCCCTGGCAGACCACCGGCATTGCACTGTACCCAGCCCTTATCAAGTACTTATACGAGGACACGCTTTATGCAAGCTGCAAGCACCCATTCCGCCCCACAGAACGCCCAGGCCACGCTGCGCCCGATGCGCGAGACCGACCTGGCCAGTTGCCATGCCCTGAGTCAACACTTGAAATGGCCGCACCGTCTGGTTGACTGGCAATTCCATCATCGCGTCAGCCGTAGCTGGGCGGTCGAACTGGAAGAAGCCGATGGCACCCAGTCGGTAGCCGGCAGCGGCATGTTGTACCTGGCCGGCGCTGATTACGCTTCGCTGGGCCTGGTCATCATCGCCGATGCACTACAGGGCCGTGGCCTGGGTCGCGCCATGATGCAACAGTTGCTGCGTGATGCCGGCACCCGCAGCGTGCTCCTCAATGCCACCGAAGCCGGCCGCCCGCTCTATGAGAAACTGGGCTTCGTGGTCACCGATACCCTGAGCCAGCACCAGAGCAGCAGTGCCCAGGCCAGCGTGACGCTGGCGCCGGGTACGCAGATCCGGGCGCTGCGAGCAGACGAAGCCCCGGCCCTGCTGGCACTGGACCGCCAGGCCAGCGGCATGGACCGCAGCGCCCTGCTGCAGGCTCTGCTGCAATTTGCCCAGGTGGCGGTGCTGGAACAGGATGGTCAGGTCAAAGGTGCAGCGATGCTGCGCGAATTCGGTCGTGGTCGCGTGATCGGTCCGGTGATCGCCAGCAACGTGGAGGATGCCAAGACACTCATCGCCTACTGGGTCAATCAGTATCCCGGCAACTTGCTGCGTATCGACGTACCCGGCAGGAGCGGCCTCAAACCCTGGCTGCAGGAGATCGGCCTGGTCTGCGTGGACGACGTGGTGAGCATGTGCCGCGGCACGCCGCCGCAGGCGCACGCGCAGTGGCGCACCTATTCCATCATCAACCAGGCGCTGGGATGAAAGGCGCGCCAGACATCATGACTTTTCTCTACAAAGCGGACCCGGTACGCGGCGCCGAATGGGCGCAATTGTTTGCACAGAAGGCGCCCGAACTCCCTTTCCAGATCTGGCCGCATGAAGGCGATGGCGCCAGCGTGCGCTACCTGGCCGCCTGGACGCCGCCGGAGGATATCGCGCAGCGCTTCCCCAACCTGGAGATCCTGTTCTCGGTGGGTGCCGGCATCGACCAGTTCGACATGTCGATCCTGCCCCCGGCGTTGCCGGTGGTGCGCATGACCGAGCCGGGCATCGTCGCCGGCATGGTGCAGTACGTCACCCATGCCGTGCTGGGCCTGCATCGCGAGGCCCGCCTCTATGCGCGCCAGCAGCGCCAACAGGTGTGGCAAGCCCACCGCGTGCGGCCGGCCTCGGCTTGCCGGGTTGGCGTGCTGGGCCTGGGAATGCTGGGTCGCGCGGTGCTGCAGCAGTTGCAGGGGCTGGGCTTTCCCTGCGCCGGCTGGAGCCGTTCGGCGCACCAGTTGGAGGGCATCACCTGCTATAGCGGCAGCGCAGGTCTACGGGACTTCCTGGCGCGTACCGATGTGCTGGTGTGCCTGCTGCCCTTGACCGATGACACCCGTGGCCTGCTCTGCCGTGAATTGTTTGCGCAATTGCCGCGCGGCGCAGCGCTGGTCAACGTGGGCCGCGGTGGCCACCTGGTCGAGGATGATCTGCTGGCAGCACTACAGGAAGGACAATTGAGCGCGGCCGTGCTGGACGTATGCCAGACCGAACCCCTGCCGGCCGACCATCCGTTCTGGAGCCACCCGGACATCGTACTCACGCCCCACATCGCCAGCATGACCCAGCCCGATGGTGCGGTCGACGCCGTGCTGGAGAACCTGCGCCGTCATCAGGCCGGCCTGCCCTTGCTGGGTCTGGTGGACCGGCAGCGCGGGTACTGAAACAGATCATGCTGCTCCATGGCAAACAAAATGCCGATTGCCCAGCCAAGAACGGCATCTCATGCCACTCGCCAGGTGCAGTTTGCGCCACCTGTCTGGCGCGGGCGTTCTATCCTTGATGACATGGCGTGTTGCGTCCTGTGGCGTACCGCCCTGCCCTTTATCCATTTACCTGCCCGATTGCCCCGACCATGAAGCTGGAATCCTACTGGAACGATTCTGCCCCGCTCTACATCTCCCCCTCCCGCGACCTGCCGGCGCAAGTCGATGTCGCCATCGTCGGTGGCGGCTTCACAGGGCTCTCAGCCGCATTGGCGCTGGCCAAGCGTGGGGCCTCGGTGGTCGTGCTGGAAGCCGGCCCGCACGTGGCGGCCGAAGCCTCGGGCCGCAACGGCGGTCACGTCAACAATGGCCTGGCGGTAGATTATGCAGAAGTGGCCGCCAAGGTCGGCGTGGAGCGCGCACGCGCCTGGTATCACGCCTATGACGATGCGGTCGATACCGTGGCGCGCCTGGTCAAGGAAGAACAGATCGCCTGCGACTTCCTGCGCCATGGCAAGCTCAAGATGGCGACCCGCCCCTACCAGATGGAAGCCCTGCAACGCAGCGCCGACCGCCTCATCGCCGATGGCGTGGACCGCGACGTGGAAATCCTGGATGCCGCACGCGTGCGCGCCGAGGTGCAAAGCGAACGCTTCCATGGCGGCCTGCTCTACAAGCGCAGCGCACAGATGCACATGGGCCAGTTCGCCTATGGCCTGGCGCTGGCCGCCGAGCGCCATGGTGCGGCCATCCACACCAGCACCGAAGTACGACGCCTGGAACGCATCGGCCAGACCCACGGCCATCGGGTACACACCGCGCGCGGCACGGTGCTGGCCAAGCAGGTCTTGCTGGCCACCGGCGCCAGCCGCCACGGCAGCTATGGCAGCTTCGGCTGGCTGCGCCGGCGCATCGTGCCCATCGGCAGCTTCATCGTGGTGACCGAACCGCTGGGCGCCGAACGCGCCGCCAGCCTGCTGGCCCGGCAGCGTACCTACACCACGGTGGCCAATATCCATCACTACTTCCGCATGACGCCCGATACCAGGCTGGTCTTCGGTGGCCGGGCGCGCTTTGCGATTTCCAGCCCGCAATCGGATGCGGCCAGCGGCGAAATCCTGCGTCAGGGTCTGCATGAGACCTTCCCGCAACTGGGTCAGGTGCGCCTGGATTACTGCTGGGGCGGCCTGGTCGACATGACGCGCGACCGCCTGCCACAGGCGGGCGAACGCGATGGCCTGTACTACTCCATGGGCTATAGCGGCCACGGCACCCAGATGTCGGTGCACATGGGCCAGTGCATGGCCCAGGTCATGGCCGGCGACGCCCAGGCCAATCCCTGGCGCGAACGTGAATGGCCGGCCATCCCCGGCCACTTCGGCCCGCCCTGGTTCCTGCCGATGATCGGCTTGTATTACCAGCTCAAGGATAAGCTGGCCTGAATGCTCCTTGTCTCCCGTATTAACTTTTACTGAATACCCGCCATGAATTCACTCGAACTGCAACGCCCGGACCTGATGCCCGGTACCCAATTGATCGGCGCCCAATGGCGCGCTGCGGCCGATGGTCGCGTGCTGGAGGTGAGCAACCCGGCCACCGGCCAAGTGTTTGCCACCGTGCCCGATGGCAATGCCGAGGATGCGCGCGCCGCAGTCGATGC
Source organism: Herbaspirillum rubrisubalbicans (assembly GCF_003719195.1). Taxonomy (NCBI): domain Bacteria; kingdom Pseudomonadati; phylum Pseudomonadota; class Betaproteobacteria; order Burkholderiales; family Oxalobacteraceae; genus Herbaspirillum; species Herbaspirillum rubrisubalbicans. The sequence goes on along the minus strand of NZ_CP024996.1, from coordinate 1,114,461 downwards.
GGCCGTTGCCGCCTTCCCGGCCTGGCGCGCTACGCCGGCCAAGCAGCGCGCCACCATCATCAAGCGCTGGAATGACCTGCTGCTGGCGCACCAGGAAGACCTGGGCCGTCTGATCTCGCGCGAACAGGGCAAGCCCCTGGCCGAGGCCAAGGGTGAGGTGGCCTATGCGGCCAGCTACGTGGAATGGTTCGGCGAAGAAGCCACGCGTGCCAATGGCGACATCATCCCGGCGCCGGTCACCGGTCGCCGCATGATGGCGCTGAAGGAACCGGTGGGTGTGGTGGCGGCCATCACGCCGTGGAATTTCCCGGCTGCCATGATCGCCCGCAAGATCGCCCCGGCCCTGGCCGCCGGCTGCACCGTGGTGTGCAAGCCGGCAGAGGATACGCCCCTGACCTCGCTGGCAATCATCCGCCTGGCGCTGGAAGCCGGGGTGCCGGCTGGTGTGATCAACATCGTCACCGCCTCGCGCGAACGTACGCCGGAAGTGGTGGACGTGTGGCTGGCCGATTCGCGCGTGCGCAAGATCAGCTTCACCGGCTCCACGGCAGTGGGCAAGCACCTGGCACGCCACTCCGCCGATACGCTCAAGAAGCTCTCGCTGGAACTGGGTGGCAATGCGCCCTTCATCGTCTTCGACGATGCCGACCTGGATGCGGCCATCGATGGCGTGATGGCGGCCAAGTTCCGCAATGGCGGCCAGACCTGCGTGAGCCCCAACCGCATCTACGTGCAAGAGAAGGTCTATGACGCCTTCGTGGCCAAGCTGGGCGCCCGCGTAGCCGCGCTCAAGGTCGGCCCTGCCACCGATCCGGCCTCGCAGATCGGCCCCATGATCAATGCCCGCGCCATTGCCAAGATCGACCAGCACGTGCGCGACGCCATCGAACGCGGCGCGCGCGTCATTACCGGCGGCAAGCGTCTGCAAGGTCCGGGGTTCGACAGCGACAACTACTACGCTCCCACCGTGCTGGCCAATGTCACCGGTCAGATGCAATGCAGCTGCGAAGAAACCTTCGGCCCGGTGGCGCCGGTGACGCGCTTTGCCACCGAAGAAGAAGTCGTGACCGCAGCCAATGCCACGCCCTTCGGCCTGGCGGCGTATTTCTATTCGACCGATGTGCGTCGCATCCATCGCGTCACCGATGCGCTGGAAAGCGGTATCGTCGGCGTCAATGAAGGTGCGCTGGCCGCCGAAGCGGCGCCCTTCGGCGGCGTCAAGGAATCCGGCTATGGTCGCGAAGGCTCGGTGCATGGCCTGGACGACTACCTGCATACCAAGTACGTCTGCCAGGGTCAGCTCTGAGTTGCATCCCCCTCATTGAACCGAACAGGAGCCCACATGCCTGCGCTGTCCCCCCCTGACACCCATCCCGGGCAGACCGCCCAGCAGGTCCGCCCGCCCTTGCCGGACCTGCTGTTGCGGCCCATGGCAGCCGATGACCTGGGGGCCTGTCACCGGCTTTCGCTGCGTTTCAAGTGGCCGCACCGTCTGGAAGACTGGGACTTCCTGCTGCAGATGGGGCAAGGCTATCTGCTGGAAGACACCGCCTCGGACGCCCCACTGCGCATCGTCGGTAGCGTCGTCTGTACCCCCTATGGCGAGCACCATGCAGTCATCGGGATGCTGTTGGTACAGGCCGAGCTGCAACGGCGCGGCCTGGGTCGACGCCTGATGCAACATGCGGCCAGCCAGGTCAGTGCGCACAGCCTGGTGGTCAATGCCACGGCCGCCGGGATGCCCTTGTACAAGCAACTGGGCTTCGTGCAGCAGGATGTGCTGCACCAGTTCCAGGGCGCTTCGGCGCAACCGGTGCTGGTGTCGCTGCCTCCGGGCGAACGGGTACGGCCGATGGGTAAGAATGACGTCGCCAGGCTGTTGGAGCTGGATGCCCAGGCCAGTGGCATGGACCGCAGCAAGCTTTTGCTGGCGCTGCTGGAAATCTCCGAAGGGGTGGCGCTGGATCGCGATGGCGAGATGCTGGGCTTTGCCCTGGTGCGCCGCTTCGGCCATGGCCGCGTGATCGGCCCGGTGGTGGCGCCCGACGCCGAACGCGCCAAGGGGCTGATCGCGCACTGGATCAATACCTATTCGGATTCCTTCATCCGCATCGACGTATTCGAATCGACCGGCCTGGCGACCTGGCTGGACAAGCTCGGCGTGACCTGCGTGGACCACGTCACGCGCATGTGCAAGGGCACCCCGCCGGTACACAACCCGGACATGCAGTTGTTCTCCATCGTCAATCAGGCACTGGGCTGAAGACTTGCGGGCGGCTGCCGCAGAAAATGCTATGGCCGCCCGCAAAACCCATGAAGATGCTTTTTCGGCCCTGCATCTTGCGCAGCGCCTGCGATGAGGCCGGCATAGCATAGAACACATGCCGGTTGTGCCACCTGCACTGCACTGCCTTGTTCAACGCCATCCTCAGCGAGTCCTCTTCTATGCAAACTTCTTCCCTGGCCGCCCTTGACCGCAGCCACCTGATCCACCCTGTTGCCAGCTTCCGCGAGCATGAAGAACTGGGGCCCATCATCCTCAAGTCCGGCCACGGCGCCTACCTGACCGACCAGCAGGACAAGCAGTTGCTGGATGCCTTCTCGGGCCTGTGGTGCGTCAATACCGGCTATGGACAAGAGAGCGTGATCCGCGCCGCCACCGAGCAGATGCAACGCCTGCCCTATGCCACCGGCTATTTCCACTTCGCCTCGGAGCCGGCCATCCTGCTGGCCAAGAAACTGGTGGACATCAGCCCGGCGTCGCTGCAGCACGTCTACTTCACGCTGGGCGGATCGGATGCGGTGGACGCGGCTATCCGCTACATCACGCACTACCACAACTCCATCGGCAAGCCCACCAAGAAGAACTTCATCTCGCTGCAGCGCGGCTATCACGGTTCTTCCTCGGTAGGTGCCGGCCTGACGGCGCTGCCCAATTTCCATTTTCATTTCGACCTGCCGCTGCCGACCCAGCATTACCTGCCCTCGCCCTATCCCTACCGCAGCGAACTGCAGGACGATGCAGCGATCATCGCGGCCTCGGTGCAGGCACTGCGCGAGAAGGTCGCCGAACTGGGCGCCGACAATGTGGCCGCGTTCTTCTGCGAACCGATCCAGGGATCAGGCGGTGTGGTGGTGCCGCCCAAGGGCTGGCTCAAGGCCATGCAACTGGCCTGCAATGAACTGGACATCCTGTTCGTGGTGGATGAAGTCATCACCGGCTTCGGTCGTACCGGTCCCATGTTCGCCTGCCTGGACGAAGACGTGCAGCCCGACCTGATGACCATGGCCAAGGGGCTGACGGCCGGCTATGCGCCCATGGGCGCGGTGATGATGTCTGATCGCGTCTATCAGGGCATCGCCGATGGCGCGCCGATGAGCACGGTGGTGGGCCATGGCCAGACCTACTCGGCCCATCCGGTCAGTGCCGCGGTGGCGCTGGAAGTGCTGCGCCTGTACGAAGAAGGCGGCCTGCTGGAAAACGGTCGGCGCCTGGAGCCGGTGTTTGCCGGCGGCCTGCGCGCGCTGCTGGATCATCCGCTGGTGGGCGACGCCCGCAGCCGTGGCCTGTTGGGTGCGCTGGAACTGGTGGCCGACAAGACCACCAAGGCGCGCTTTGCACCGGAGCTCAAGCTGCATGAGCGCATCTTCCAGGTGGCCTATCGCCACGGCCTGATCTTCCGTGCCTTCGGCGACAACATCCTGGGCTTTGCGCCGGCGCTGTGCTACACCGAGCAAGACTTTGCACTGATGTTTGCGCGCCTGCGCGCCATCCTCGACGAAGTGCTGGCCCAGCCCGACGTGCGCCAGGCCGTCAAATAAGACGCCTGAATGCGAGTAAAGCCCCTGACCGGATGCAGCAATACGGGCTTAAGGGGTTAAAATGCCCTGCAACAACCGGCCTGCCTGCGCTGTGGACGCCATCCCAGCAAGTCAGGCCGGTGCTGTCGAATAACCCGAGGCAAGATGATGACTAATGGCGCGTTGAAACTGGACCGGATCGATCTGAGGATTTTGTGTCACCTGCAGCAGAATAGCCGCATTACCAATGTGATCCTGGCCGATGCCGTGGGCCTGTCGCCCAGTCCCTGCCTGATCCGCGTCAAGCGCCTGGAAAAAGCCGGCTACATCAGCGGCTATGGCGCCTACATCCGGCTGGAAAAACTGGCCGATGTGCAGATCGTGTTTACCGAAGTGACGCTGTCGGACCATCGGCGCGAAGACTTTGCCAAGTTCGAGTCCTATATCCGCAATGTCGATGAAATCATCGAATGCCACCTGGTCAGCGGTGGCTATGATTACCTGCTCAAGTTCATGACCCGTAGCGTGGTGCATTACCAGAGCGTGATCGAGTCGCTGCTGGAACAGAACCTGCGCATCGAGAAGTATTTCAGCTACATCGTCATCAAGTCGCCCTTCGTCAAGCATCACTATCCTTTGGAAAAGTTCATACAGAGCTAAACCGGCTGGCAGGCACCGGCCTGCCAGCGGTATTTCCGGGCATGACGTGAAGTTTTGTACACTTTTCGCTTTATTTCTTGCCTGCCGGGTGCTCCGCGCGCCCTCCCTCCATCGCGCCACCGGCCTTTACTGACGGGCTCGCGCGCCGAATCTCCATCGAATCTCCATCAAAACTGCAGACAAAAGTCATTTCTTGTCAGCAAAATTACCCTTTACTTTTGTAAAGAGCTGCCGTTAACCTTCGGGAATCTGACGCTTCGTCAGATTCTTAAAATACAAGAAAAGCTCATCATTGTTCAGGGGTCATTCATGGCAACTTCCACCGGTACCATCTCGACATCGGCCGGTCCGCTTGATGTATCGACGCTGGTCAACCAGCTTATCGCCGTCGAAAGCAAGTCCAAGCTCACACCACTGCAGACCAAGCAGAGCGGCTTCAACACGCTCATCTCGGCCTATGGTTCGTTGAAAAACGCCCTGTCGAGCTACCAGACCGCCTTGAAGGCGATGACCGCGGCCAGCTTCAGCGCGCAGAAGAGCACGTTGACCAACGCCGGCACCGGCAGCAACCTGACCACCGATCCCTTCACGGCCGACGCCAACAGCGACGACTCGACCAAGGCGCTGGCGCAAAAGCTGCAGTCGCGCGGTTATTCCAGCGGCACCACCTTCAGTTCGGGCGACACGATTGCCATCAAGATCGGCACCAACCAGCCCACCTTCATCACCCTCAAGGCCGATGCCACGATGGCCGGGCTGCGCGATACGATCAATGCCTCCAAGGCAGGCGTGACGGCTTCCATTACCACCGATGCCAATGGCGACCACCTGGTGCTGGAGTCCAATAGCACCGGCACGGCCAATACCATCAAGGTCAGCGCCAACAACAGCATGTCCGACATGAGCTACGACCCCAGCGTGGCCGGCTCGACCACTCAGATCCAGGCGCCGCGCGACGCCACCAAGGCCGCCGCCGGCCAGTACAGCATCGGTGTGAGCCAGTTGGCGCAGGCGGTCAAGGTCAGCTCGGCCGGCATCGCCCCCGGCAGCACCTTCGACAATGGCGTGCTGGCTATCAAGACCGGCAACGGCTCGACCGTGCTGATCCAGCCCAAGACCAATTCCCTGGCCGGCGTGCGCGATGCGATCAATGCCAGTGAAGCCGGCGTAAATGCCTCCATCGTCAGCGATGGCACCAACGATCACCTGGTATTGACTGCCAAAGACACTGGCGCAGCCAACAACCTGCGGGTCAGCGGCACGGGCAATTTCTCGGTGTTCAACTTCGACCCCAGCGGCACGGTGACCAGCACCGGCGTCGACACCAGCAAGACCTACAGCAACGGCAATCTGGCGCTGCAGGTGGGTAACAAGTCCTTCACCATCACCCCTACCGACCTCGATGGCAGCGGCGCCATCGGCCTCAATGACGTGATGAAGGCCATCAACAACGCCAACACGGGCGTGACCGCCAGCATCAGCAACGATGGCAGCAAGGACCACCTGGTGCTCACCCCCACCGGCACCGACGCCATCCAGCTGACCGGTAACAACGACTATGCCGATCTGGTGGGCAGCAGCATGGGGCAACTGGCCAAGGCGCAGGATGCCAAGCTGACCATCGATGGCGTGGCCGTGACCAGCACCAGCAACAAGGTCAGCAATGCCATCTCGGGCGTGACCCTGAACCTGAGCAAGGTCACTACCGCAGCCGACAATTTCACGCTGGCCATCACCAATGACACCAGCGGCGTGTCCACTGCGGCCAACAACTTCGTGAGCGCCTACAACACCCTGGCCAAGGCGGTGGCCGGCCTGACCAAGCAGACCCCGTCCACCACCAAGGGCCAGGCCAGCACCGGTTCGCCGCTGGCGGCCGAATCCTCGGTGTTGAGCATGATGAACCAGATCCGCAGCACCATGCTGGGCGCACTGGGCGATGATGGCGGCACCAACCTGTCGCAGGTCGGCATTTCCTTCCAGAAAGACGGTACGCTGGCGCTGGACGCAAGCAAGCTGACCACGGCGGCGGGCAAGGACTTTGAAGGGGTCAGCAAGCTCTTCACCGGTAGCGGCGGCGTAGTGCCCAAGCTGCAGAAGCTGATGGACTCGATCCTGGGCGACAACGGCACGCTGGCCACCAAGACCAAGGGGCTGCAGGACAGCCTCAAGGTCGTGACCGACCAGCAGACCGCAGCCAATACCCGCCTGCAGAACCTGAAGGATGCCTATACCAACCAGTTCAACCGTCTCAATGTCACCCTGGCCACCATGCAGTCGCGCCAGAGCTATCTGACGGAACAGTTGGCCAAGTTGGCCAAGTCGTCCAATTCGTCCTGATCGTCACTGCGTCGAGAGCAAAAGGCCAACAGGCCGCAGCGGAGAAGTCCGCTGCGGCCTGTTGCTTTTCCGGTGTGTCGTTATACTGGTCCCTGCCTCACTCACAAAACAAGCATGTCCTCATGCGTAACGCCAAGGGAGACACAGTGAACGCACTCAACTATCTGGAAGACTTCCACCCCGGCCAGGTGTTCCGCTCGCCGGGTACGATCACCGTGGAGGCCGACGCCATCAAGCAATTCGCCGCCCAGTTCGATCCCCAGCCCTTCCATCTGGATGAGCAGGCGGCCCAGCAGAGCTTCTTCCGGGGACTGGCCGCCAGTGGCTGGCATACCGCCGCGCTGACCATGCGCCTGCTGGTCGATACCCTGCACATCCAGGGCGGGCTGATCGGTGCCGGCTTCGATGAATTCCGCTGGCCGCGTCCGACCCGGCCCGCTGACGTATTACGGCTGGAAGCCGAGGTGCTGGCCATCCAGACTTCGCAATCCAAACCCAAGCAGGGCTTCCTCAACCACCGTGTGACCACCTACAACCAGCACGATGAGCCGGTGCTGATCATGACCGGCAACCTGCTGGTGCCGCGTCGCCCCCAGGGCTGAACGCGGCCCACAGCGCGCTCAGGCGGCGTCCGGCTGTTGCGCCGGATGCGCCTGCTGGAAGGCCGGCAAGGCATTGCAGGCGGCGTCGATGGCGCATAGCGTGGGGTATGGTGCCATGTCCACCTCGAAGCGGCGGGCATTGAAGATCTGCGGCACCAGGAAGCAATCGGCCATGGTCGGGGCATCGCCCACGCAGAAATGACCGCGCGTGGTATCAGCGGCCAGCTGCTGCTCCAGCGCGCTAAAGCCGAGCTTGATCCAATGCTGGATCCACGCGGTTTTCTGGGCTTCGTCCACCGCCAGTTGGTGCTTCAGGTAACGCAGCACGCGCAGGTTGTTCAGCGGATGGATTTCGCAGGCAATGGCCAGAGCCAGTTCGCGGATGTGGGCGCGCTGGAAGGCGTCACCCGGCAGCAACGCGGGGGTAGGATAGCGCTCTTCCAGATATTCCAGCATGGCCATCGATTGCGTGAGCAAGCGCCCTTGATCAGCCAGCACCGGCACCAGCGCGTGCGGATTGACTTGCGTGAAGGCCGGCAGCAATTGCTCGCCGCCCTGGTTCAACAGGTGCACCGCGGCCGTCTCGTAGGCTACGCCCTTGAGATTCAGGGCGATGCGCACCCGGTAGGAGGCCGAGCTGCGGAAATAGCTGTACAAGGTAGTCATGCGCGGGCCTCCTCAGTCCAGGTGGCGTGCGGGCAGCACGGTGCCGGCCGCTTCGCCAAAGCCGATGATGGGTCGGCCAGCGCGACGTGCCGCCGCACGCAGGAAGATGGTGTCACCATCTTCCAAGAACACACGCTGCTGGCCATTGGCCAGGGTCAGTGGCGCCTTGCCGCCGGTGCTCAGTTCCAATAGCGATCCTGCTTCTTCGGGCTGGGGACCGGACAGCGTCCCCGTGCCCAGAAAGTCGCCCGGGCGCAGGTTGCAGCCATTGACGGTGTGATGCGTGACCAGTTGCGCCACGCTCCAGTAGGCATCACGATAGTTGCCCAGCGACAGCCGCTGCGGCGCAGTGCCGGCTTCACGCATGGCCGCGGTCTGGATCAGCACTTCCAGTTCGATATCCAAGGCGCCGCTCTCGCGCAGGGTCGGCGCATCCAGGTAGGGCAAGGGTTGCGGATCCTCGGCCGGACGGGTCCAGCCACAGCGGTAGGGCGCCAGCGCTTCGAGCGTGACGATCCAGGGCGAGATGGTGGAGGCGAAGCTCTTGGACAGGAAAGGCCCCAGCGGCTGGTATTCCCAAGCCTGCACATCGCGTGCCGACCAGTCATTCAACAGGCACAGGCCGAACACCTTGTCCTCGGCCTGGCTCATCGGTACCGGTTCGCCCAGGGCATTGCCGGTGCCGATGAAGATGCCCATTTCCAGTTCGTAATCCAGCCGCTTGCAGGGACCGAAGCTGGGGGTATCGGCATCGGGCGCCTTGGTCTGGCCCACCGGGCGGCGGAACTGCTGGCCGGAGATGGCGATGGAGGAGGCGCGGCCGTGATAGCCGATGGGTACCCACTTATAGTTGGGCAAGAGTGGATTGTCAGGACGGAACAGCTTGCCCACCGTGGTGGCGTGATGAATCGACGTGTAGAAGTCGGTGTAGTCGCCGATGGCCGCCGGTACGTCGTACTCGGCCTGGGCTTGCGGCACCAGGCAGGCAGCCAGTTCGGTCTGGTGCGGCGAGCCGCTGCGCAGCAGGCGCGACAACGCCAGCCGCAGGGCCGACCAGGCTGCCGTATCCAGGGCCATCAGCGCATTGAGGGTGCTGCCGCTGCAAGCTGCATGGGCGGCGGCGCGGGTGGCTTCGTCGTAGCCGGAGAAGGCACCGGCGGCCTGGGCCGCGGGCAGGTCCAGGATCTGGTTGCCGATGGCCACGCCAGCCCGGAAGTTTTCTTCACTGCCAGTGCGGCGAAACACGCCGTAAGGCAGATTCTGGAGCGGAAAAGGACAGTTTTCCGCATTGGCACTCTCTACCCAGCTACGCAGCTCGGTGTCGTGGGTTTCGTTCAGTTTCAGGCTAGGCAGGCTCATGCGCGCTCCGGGTTGAAGTTCTTCTGGATGCCCAGCCAGCAGTCCTGGTAATCACGCTGCAAGGTCGGCGTGTCCAGGGCATGGCGGGTCGGGCAAAGGATGTTGCGGGTCTCGAACATGAAGGCCATGGTGTGGTCCACCTTGTTCGGCTGGGTGGTATCGATGCGGCTGGCTTTCTCGAAGGTAGCCGCGTCCGGTCCATGGCCGCTCATGCAATTATGCAGGCTGCCGCCACCGGGCACAAAGCCGCCGCCTTCCTTGGCGTCGTATTGCCCGGTAATCAGACCCATGTATTCGCTGGCCACGTTGCGGTGGAACCAGGGCGGGCGGAAGGTGTGTTCGGCGGCCAGCCAGCGCGGCGGGAAGATCACGAAGTCGATGGTATCCACGCCGGGCGTGTCGCTCTGCGATTGCAGCACCAGGAAGATCGACGGGTCGGGATGGTCGTAGCTGATCGAGCCGATGGTGTTGAAGTGACGCAGGTCGTACTTGTAAGGCGCGTAGTTGCCGTGCCAGGCCACCACGTCCAGCGGCGAATGACCGATGCGGGCCTGCCACAGGTTGCCGCCGAACTTGGCGATCAACTGGAAGTCGCCTTCGCGGTCTTCGTACCAGGCGTGCGGGGTGGCGAAATCACGCGGATTGGCCAAGCCGTTGGAGCCCAGCGGGCCGAGATCGGGCAGACGCAGCAGCGCGCCGAAGTTCTCGCAGATGTAGCCGCGTGCCTCACCATCCGGCAGGCGCACCTGGAAACGCACACCGCGCGGGATGACGGCGATTTCCTGGGGTTCGATGTCGAGCACGCCCATTTCGGTGCGCAATTGCAGCCGCCCCAATTGCGGCACGATCAGCCACTCGCCATCGGCCGAATAGAAGAAGCGATCGGTCATCGAGCAATTGGCCGCGTACAGGTGGATGGCGCAGCCACTCTGTGCCTGCGGCGAGCCATTGCCGGCCACGGTGACCAGGCCTTCGATGAAATCGGTGGGGACCGTGGGCATGGGTTGCGGATCCCAGCGCAACTGGTTGGGCGGCGCTGCCACGTCGTCGAAGTGGCTCACCAGCAGACCGCGCGGCATGGCCTCGAAGGGATGATGCACGGCTGCCGGTCGGATGCGATATAGCCAGGAGCGGCGATTGTGGCCACGCGGGGCGGTGAAGGCGGTGCCGGAAATCTGTTCGGCATACAAGCCATAGGCCACCTGCTGCGGCGAATTCTGGTGCGCCGGCAAGGCGCCCGGCAGCGCTTCAGTGGCGAACTCATTGCCGAAGCCGGATTGGTAGCCACGGGTATGCACGTGATGGCTGACGGCGGAATCGGTGACGGTATTCATGCAGAAACTCCTTGGGAACGACGATGCAAGCGCGTGATGGTCAGCGCGGAAATGAGGGCCGGGATGGCGGCGGCGACGAACAGCGATCCATTGCTCCACTGCAAGGCGATCAATTGACCGCCGATGACCGGGCCCACCACCGAACCGATGCGGCCGATGCCCAGCGCCCAGCCGATGCCGGTGGAGCGCAGCGTGGTCGGGTAGAAGGTACCGGCCAGCGCATTGACGGCCGGCTGGCCGCCGACGATGCAAAAGCCGGCCACGATCACCGCCACGAACAGCAATTCCGGGATCGCAGCCACCTTGCCGATCAGAGCAATGGAAAGGCAGGCCAGCAGGAAGCACACACCCAGCACGCGGGTAAAGCCAAAGCGATGGATGAAGCGGCCCAGGGACAAGGTACCGATCACGCCGCCCACTTGCAGCGAGGTAGCGATCAGCACCGCCGTGCTGGTGGAATAGCCGGCGTCATGGATCAGCGTGGGCAGCCAGTTGGAGAGGAAATACAGGTTGATCAGGTTCATGAAGCTGATGACCCACAGCAGCACGGTCACCCCAGCGCGGCCATCGCGAAACAGGGCGGCCACCGGCATCCCTTCGGCCTTGGCTTCCTTGACCACGATGTTGCTCTTGTCATCGATGACGATGGCCGGATCGAGCTTGCGCAACCAGCGGGCCACCTGGGCGTGCGGGCGGCGATGCAACACCAGGAACTGGATCGATTCGGGCAGCCAGACCAGCATGGCCAGGCCCAGCACCAGCGGCACCGCGCCACCGACCCAGAACACCGAATGCCAGCCGTGGTGCGGGATCAGCGCGGCACTGACGAAGCCACCGGCAGCAGCTCCCACGGTAAAGCCGCAGGACACCAGCATCATGCGGGTCACGCGTGAAGACGAAGGACTGAACTCCCCCACCAGCGCCATCGCATTGGGCATGATGCTGCCCAGCCCGAAGCCGGTGATGAAGCGCACCACCAGCAGTTGATCCAGGCTGCTGACCAGGGGCGTGACCAACATGCAAACAGCAAAGAAGAGCGTGGACACGATCAGGACCGGGCGCCGGCCATAGCGATCACCCACCGGGGTCAACACCAGCGAGCCCAGCAACATGCCCAACAGGCCGGCGCCGAACACCGGCCCCAGGCTGGCCTTGCTCACGCCCCAGTCGGCGATGATGGCCGGGGCCACGTAGCCCATGGCCTGCACGTCGAAACCATCGATGATCAGGCACAGGCCGCACAGCAGCAACAGGCTGAACTGGAAAGCGCCGAACCGGCCCTGCTCCACCACCTGGTCTACATGGACCGTGGGGAGAGCGCCACTTGCGTGGATACTCATGTCTTGCTCCTCGTCTGTCTTTACATTGTTTTAGTTTTTTGTCTGCCCTCTGCGCGCCGATGCGGCTGAAAATGGCAGTTTGCGCAGTCTGCGTGGCCGTGTAGGCGGGCGGGCCGCGTGGCCCTAGTGTGACTGGCGACGTCACTGTAGTGCAATCGCCCATCTTTTACGATATAAATACGAAAATACGATCCATTCATTTCATGAATATTGCAGCGCGCGCAGGTCCACTGCCGAGCTGCCCCGACCATGGCCCTCATCGAACCGCGCGACATCGACCTCAACCTGCTGGTGGTCTTCCAGGAAGTCTTCCAGGAACGCCAGATTTCCTCCGTGGCGCGCCGGCTGGGCCTGTCGCAGCCAGCGGTGAGCAATGCCCTGGCCCGACTGCGGCGCAGCTTCGGCGATGAGCTCTTTGTGCGCACCGCCCAGGGGATGCAGCCCACACCCTTTGCCGAGCACCTGGCCGAGCCGGTAGCTGCGGCGCTGCAACAGGTGGCACGCGCTCTCAATCTACAGGAAGGCTTCGCGCCGCAGGACAGCGAGCGGCGTTTTACCATCGCCATGACCGATGTCGGCGAGGTCTATTTCATGCCGCGCCTGATCGAGGCTTGCGCCTGCGTGGCGCCCGGGGTGCGCCTCTCCACGGTGCGGGCCGGCAACATCGACCTCAAGAGCGAGATGGAAGCTGGACGGGTGGACCTGGCCATCGGCGCCTTCGACAATCTCTCGGAAGCGCTCTACCAGCGACGGCTGTTTCGCCAGGAATACGTGAGCATGTTTCGCCTCGGCCACGCGTTGGACAAGCGCGGCGAGGTGAGCTTGAAGGAGTTTCTTGCCGCCGAGCACCTGATGGTGTCGTCGCAGGAAAGTCCCTACGACCGCATCAACCAGAACCTGGAAAGAGCCGGCATCCTGCCCAGCGTGCGCTTTCGTGTGCCGCACTTCACGGCCGTGCCCTACATCGTCAGCAGCACCGCGCTGGTGGTGACGGTGCCGCGCAAGCTGGCCGAGAGTGCCGCCGCCCCCTTCGGACTGCGCTACATCAAACCGCCGCTACGCCTGCCGGCCCTGCAGACCAACATGTTCTGGCATCGCCGCTACAATCAGGACGAAGGCAATGTCTGGCTGCGTAACCTGATTTCCGAGCATTTCGCTGAATGAACCGAGAAGAACTGGCCTGCAAGGCCAAGGGAGGAGAGGCATGAACATCTATCGCGACTATGACCGCCAAGCATTGGACCGGCAATACAACGTGCGCCTGGGCATCAGCGATTTCCAGGCCTACTTCGACCGCTTCGCTAGCGAAGGCCAGGCTGCACGCCAGGCGCATCCGCACCTGGCGGACGTCCCTTATGGCGAGGACGCACTGCAGACCCTGGATTTCTTCCCTGGTCGCAGCAATGGACGACCGCTGCTGGTCTTCATTCACGGCGGCTACTGGCGTTCGCTGGACAAGCACCAGTTCAGCCAGGTGGCTCTGCCCTACCTGGCGCAGGACATCAACGTGGCCCTCATCAATTACCGCCTGGCTCCACAGGTCAGGATGGGCGACATCGCCGCCGACTGCGGCCGTGCGCTGCGCCTGTTGTACGCCAAGGCGGCGGCGCTGCGCTTCGACCCGGACGCCATCTGGCTCATGGGCCACTCGGCCGGCGCCCATCTGGCGGCCCTGATCGCCTCGCTGGGCGCAGCACCGGTGCGGGGCCTGTGCGGCATCAGCGGCATCTACGATCTGGAACCGGTGCGCCTGTCCTACCTCAACGAAGTGCTGCACCTGTCGCCCTCGGACGCCCTGCAAGCCAGCCCGCAATTGCTAGCCCTGCCCAATGGCGTGCAGGCGCTGCTGTGCGCGGGTGGTCAGGAATCGGCAGAATTCCAGCGCCAGCGCGACCTCTATGCGGCCACGCTGCGCCAGTCCGGTCATGCAGTGGAAGTGGTGTCGCTGCCGCAGGCGCATCATCTGGATGTGGTGGATGTGGCTGCGGATGCGCACAGCGTACTGACGCGCACGATGGTGAAGATGATGCTGGGCTGAATGTCTGCAGGAGGATCAAGGCCTCACCTGCTCTCGTGCTTGCCATCTGCTTCACACGCCAAGATATCAATAAGAATCATTTTCATTTGATCTATAATACCGGGCTGACCCACCCAGCCCGCGCTGGCGGTCATTGACGCGCCGGCCGCCCCCTGCGGCACGGCAGACAAGATCAACAAGGCGCCCCCGCGCCCGCCGCCCTACTGATACATGTTCAAGAAAATCTGGTTCCAGTTGCACTGGTTCATCGGCATCACTGCCGGCACCCTGTTGATGACCATCGGCGTGACCGGCGCCATGCTGGCTTTCCGCGAGGAAATCCTGGAAGCCATGAACCCCGGTGTGATGCACGTGCAACTGCGCCAGCAGGCCACGCTCACGCCGCAGCAGATCCTGGATCGCTTGCGCCAGGCAAGGCCCGAGCAACGTGTGACCAACATGCTGCTGTCCTCGGAATCGGGGGCCTCGGTGCGCGTGATATTTGCGCCGCCACCGGGCGTACATCGGGGCGAGATACGTTATGTCGATCCCTATACCGGCGCGCTGCTGCCGCCGCTGAAGGGGGCCGCGTTCTTTGAATTCACCGAACGCTTCCACCGCTGGCTGCTGCTGCCCACCGAGATCGGCAAGATCGTGCTGGGTACGCTGGCGCTGTCGCTGCTGATGCTGGCGCTGTCGGGCCTGTACCTGCGCTGGCCGCGCCGGCCCTGGTCGCTGCGCGCCTGGCTGAGGCTGGACTGGCAGTTGCAGGGGCGCTCCTTCTTGTGGAACCTGCATTCGGTCATCGGCACCTGGTTGCTGGTGATCTATGTGCTGTTGGCGACCACCGGTGCTTACTGGGCGCTGGACTGGTTCAAGGATGGCCTCAACACGCTGGCCGGCGAGAGCCGCCGAGCGCCCATGCAGCGCGACGCCGGCAAGAAGAAAGAGGCAGCACATGCCGCCGTACCGCTGGAGCTGACCAAGGCCTGGAACAGTTTCCTGGCGCTGGCCCCAGACTATCAGAACGCCCAGTTGCGCCTGCCCGAGCAGGGTTCGCAACCGCTACAGATCTTCTTCCTCGGACACGATGCTCCGCATGAGCGGGCGCGCAATCGCATGGTGGTACTGCCGCAAACCGGCGAGGTCAAGCAGCTGGAGCGCTACGAAGACAAAAGCCGTGGCGGCAAGCTGCTCACCGCCATCTATCCGCTGCACATGGGAACCTACTTCGGCCTGCCGGGCCGCATCATCATGGCCATCGCCAGCCTGATGATGCCGCTCTTCGGCATCACCGGCTGGATGCTCTACCTGGACCGTCGCCGCAAGAAGACGGCCCTGCGCGCTGAACGCGAAAGCCTGGGCGAAGCCACCCGCAACGCGGCCGACTCCACGCAGGGCGATCCAGTGCTGGTGGTACACGCCTCGCAAACCGGCCAGGCCGAGCGCATCGCCCTGCATACCGCTGCCGGCCTGCGCCGCAGCGGCCTGTCCGTGAGCCTGCAAGCGCTGGCGCAGACCACGCTGGAGAGCTTGCGTCATCATCGCCGCATCCTCTTCATCGCCAGTACCTTTGGCGAAGGCGATGCTCCCGACAGCGCGCGCGGCTTCGAAAAGCGTCTGCGCCAGGCGGCCGGGCAATCGCTGTCCCATGTACAGTACGCGATCCTGGCGCTGGGTGACCGCCATTACACCCAGTTCTGCGGCTTTGGCCACACGCTCGACCACGGCCTGCGCCAGTGCGGCGCCACGCCCCTGTTCCCGCTGGTGGAAGTAGACCGCATGGCCGCCTCGGCGCTGCGCAAATGGGATAGCGAACTGGCCGCCCACGGCCTGCAAGCCGGCGTCGCCGAGCTCCTGCCCACCAGCGTGCCGACCTGGCAGAGCTGGACCCTGCGCCGTCGCGTACTGATGAATCCGGGCAGCCAGGGCGAACCGCTGTATCACCTGGAACTGCAACCGCAAAGCGGCCCCCTGCCCGCCTGGCAAGCCGGTGCGCTGGTGCAGGTGCAACCGCGCCATGCCCCCGATCGCATCGCCCTGCTGCTGCAACGACTGCAGCTTGATCGCGCTACGCGGGTGCGCCACCAGGGCGCCGAGTACACGCTGGCCGAGGCCCTGGCCGGCAGCATCCTGCCGCCGCATCCGGCCAACGATGCGCAAGCCCTGGCCGACCAGTTGCAGCCGTTGGCCGCACGTTCCTATTCGGTGGCCTCGGTGCCCCAGGATGGTGCCTTGCACCTGCTGGTGCGCCAGGTGCAGCATGAAGACGGCCTGGGCATGGCTTCCGGCTGGCTGACCGAATACGCCCCCCTCGAGGGAGCGCTGCCATTGCGCCTGCTGGACAATGCCGGCTTCGCCCCGCTCGACACCGATGCCCCCGCCATCTTCATCGGCAATGGTTCCGGCCTGGCCGGCCTGCGCAGCCATTTGCGCGCACGCGTGCAGGCCGGGCAGAAGCGCAACTGGCTGCTCTTTGGCGAACGTAACGAACGTTACGATTTCCTCTACCGCGAGGAATTGCTTCAGTGGCTGGAACAAGGCCAGTTGGCACGCCTGGACCTGGCCTTCTCGCGCGACCAGGCCGAACGCCTCTATGTACAGGATCGCCTGCGCGAAGCCGCGCCTGAACTGCGCCAGTGGATCGCCCAGGGTGCCGTGCTGTATGTCTGCGGCAGCCTGGAAGGCATGGCCGCCGGCGTGGATGCGGTGCTCAACGCCACCCTGGGCGAACAGACCGTGCATGCACTGATCGAACAGAACCGCTATCGCCGCGACGTCTATTGATGCGTCTGACCGGATGGGCCAGCCGGCCTATCCGCCTCCCTCCTTCTGCGCCAATGCAACAGCCGCGCACCCATCCTGTAGGCAGCTCCCGCTTTCCTTTGTAGGACAGCGCCGGTTCATGCATCGGCGCACGCCAATGCGTCGATGGCCGGGCATATACTCGACCGCACAGCGTTGCCTTCCCGACGCCGGACAGCCTCCCGGACCCTGGCAGCGCCCAACCGGGATCCTTCCATGCGCGATAACAAGATCAATGATCCACACAAGTCCCCCGCACGACGCTACGGGCTGGCCTGGCTGCTTCTGGTACTGCTGTCACTGACGCTGGCAGCCTGCAGCTCACTGCCCACCATCGTGCCCGACATGGATACGCAGTCGGCTCGCACCATCCAGATGAAGGGTGGCCGTGGCGTACTCAGTGCGGCGCAGTCCAAGGCGGTGCTGGACAAGCTGCGCGCACAGAACGCCGACAACACCATCCTGGACCGCCACGTAGCCATCGAAGGCGCCATCACCGGCTCCCCCCTGGTGACCGGCAACAAGGTCACGCTGTTGATCGACGGCCCCGCCACCTATGCCTCCATGCAGCAGGCCATCCAGGCTGCGCGCTACCACATCAACATGGAGACCTACATCATGGAAGACGATGAGGTCGGCCGCCAGTTCGCCGACCTGCTCATCGCCATGCAAAACAAAGGCGTCCAGGTCAACCTGATGTATGACAGCGTGGGCGCGCTCAACACCCCGCGCGCATTCTTCCAGCCCATGATCGACGCCGGCATCCACGTGCTGGAATACAACCCGCTCAATCCCACCCAGTTACGCAAGGATTGGGAAGTCAACCAGCGCGACCATCGCAAGTTGCTGGTGGTCGATGGCAAGACCGCCTTCGTCGGCGGCATCAACATCAGCAGCGTCTATTCCAGCTGCTCCTTCAGTTCCCGCCAGAAAAAACCGCGTGTGAACCAGCAAGGCCAACAGATCCCCTGGCGCGATACGCAAGTGCGCATCGATGGCCCGGTGGCGCTGGAATTCCAGAAGCTCTTCATCAACACTTGGCAGCAGCAGCGCGGCCCCGACCTGGGCGAACACCGCTACTTCCCGCAGGTCGCTGTGGCCGGCAATGAAATCGTGCGCGCCATCGGCAGCTCGCCCGATGACCCCTACAGCGTCATCTACGCCACCTTCATCTCGGCCATCCAACATGCCGAAAGTACGATCTATCTCACCAATGCCTACTTCGTGCCCGACCCGCAACTACGTGATGCACTCAAGGCCGCGGCCAGACGGGGCGTGGATGTGCGCCTGATCTTGCCGTCCCACAGCGACTCCTCGTTGGTGCTGTATGCCTCGCGCTCCTTCTATGCCGAACTGCTGGAGGCAGGCATTCGCATCTATGAGCGTCAGGATGCGCTGTTGCATTCCAAGACCGCGCTCATCGATGGCGTCTGGTCCACCATCGGATCGACCAATCTGGATTGGCGCAGCTTCGTCTACAACCAGGAAATCAATGCGGTGATCCTGAGCCCGGCCTTCGGCGTGCAGATGAAAAGCATGTTCGAGCGCGACCTGGGCGCTTCGCGTGAAATCACCAGGGAACAATGGGGTCAACGCCCGATCAGTGAACGTATGAAGGAATTCGGCGCCAGCCTGTGGGCGCGCCTGCTGTGATCCTCATTCATCAAGGAGTTGCTCGTGCCAAGCAAGCTGTCCCGTTTCCTTTCCCGCTGCATCGGCCCGGTCGCACTAGCACTGCTGCTTTCCGGCTGGAGTCACGCACAGACGCTCAACGGCGCCAATGCCATGAAAACGCGCTACACGGAGCTGCAGGGCGAACTTCATCACAATGTCTATCAGCGAGCGCTCTACCTCAATTCACGGGACGACAACGGCACGGCCAAAGGCGACATCTTTGCCGTGATGAACTATCCCTTTGCGCAAGTGCGCCAGGCACTGGACAGTCCCGACCACTGGTGCGACATCCTGATCCTGCACCTGAACACCAAGTACTGTCGCCTCGCACGTGAAGGCGGCAAGACCACGCTGCACATGCAGGTCGGCAAGAAGACCGAACAGCAACTCAAGGATACCTACCAGGTGGACCTGCGCTACCAGGGCGGGAGCAGTGCCGCCGATTATTTTTCTTCCTCGATGCTGGCTGACAAGGGACCGCTGGATACCTCCGACTACCACATCGAGATCGAAGCCATTCCCGTCGATGAGAACCGCTCCTTCCTGCACTTCAGCTATGCCTACTCCTATGGCATGGCCAGCAAACTGGCGCTGCGTGCCTACCTGATGACGGTGGGCCGCGACAAGGTGGGCTTCAGCATCGTCAAGCGCGACGCCAATGGCCAGCCGCATTACGTATCCGGCAGCCGCGCCACCGTCGAGCGCAATACCATGCGCTACTACCTGGCCATCGATTCTTATCTGTGGGCACAGCAAGCGGCTCCCTCAGAGCAACTGGAAAAACGCCTGGCGCACTGGTATGACGCCACCGAACAATATTCGCGCCAATTACACGAAGTCAGCCGCGACGACTATCTGTCCATGAAGCGCAAGGAAGTGGCGCGCCAGCAGAAGGCAGGCAATTAAACCCGGCTGCCCTGCTCGCGCAGCCATACATGGTTCGCTTAGGGACGGACGAACGGGAAGATCGAGGTAGCAGAAATTAAAAAGGAGACCGCAGTCTCCTTTTCTCATGACGTGCTACCCAGCCTCACTTCAGGCTCAGGATCCACTTCACCAACTGATGCGCCTCGGCCTCGGTCACCTGGCCCTTGTTGGCCGGCATGGCCACCGGGCCCCAGACGCCGCTGCCGCCGTCGAGCACCTTCTTGACCAGCTTGGCTTCGGCATCCTTCTGGCCGGCATATTTCTTGGCCACTTCCTTGTAGGCGGGGCCGACGATCTTGGCATCCACCGAATGGCAGGCCATGCAATTCTTGGATTTGGCCAATTGCTCATTGGCCATGGCTTGGGCCGACATGGCCGATCCGGCCACCAAGGTGGCGATCAACAACAGGTATTTCATTAGGGGCTCCTCAGCAAGCGGTGAACGGACTGGCCTGCAGCAGCATTCTCAAGGCGCTTCACAGGCGGGGCTATTCTACCCGGCTTGCCGTGCGCATCCCTATCTACCGTGGCGTATATCTGTCATAGATCAAATTCCATGAGGGAAATACCGCGTCTTGCCGCGAGCCAATGCCGGGGATATCATAGACGCCCGACTCATTCGGATCCGCTATCAGTCCATGTCCGACTATCCCCGCCTGGAACTGCGCCAGCTCCGCTACTTTGCCGCCGTGGCCGAGGAAAAGCACTTCGGCCGCGCCGCCGCCCGCCTGCACATGACCCAGCCGCCGCTGTCGCAGACCATCGCCGCGCTGGAAGAGCAACTGGGCACGCCACTGTTCCAGCGCACCAAGCGTAGCGTCGCGCTGACCCCGGCCGGTGCCGCATTGCTGCCCGAGGTGCAACGCATCCTGCAACAGGCCGCGGCCCTACCCGACCTGGCTCGGCGCGCCGCCAGCGGGGCCTCGGGGCTCTTGTCACTTTCCTTCATATCCAGCGCCGACTACAGCATCCTGCCCCCGCTACTACAGCGCTTTCGGGCGCGTTATCCGCAGGTACAGATCGAATTGCGCGAAGCCACCACCGATATCCAGCTCGACGACCTGATTCAGGGCAAGATCGACGCCGGCCTGCTGTTGCCGCCGCTGCCGGAAAAAGCCGCCGCGCTGCTGGATGTGCGGCCGGTGCTGTCGGAGCCACTGATTGCCGCCCTGCCCGAAGGCGCCGTCAAGAGACGCGGGCCGGTCTCCTTGAAGAGCCTGCGCGAACTGCCGCTGATCATCTTCCCGCGCCGCATCGCCCCGGCCTTCCATGACACCATCCTGTCCTGCTTTCGCGACGCCGGGGTGACGCCTCACATCGACCAGGAAGCGATCCAGATGCAGACCATCGTCGGCCTGGTGTCGGCTGGCATGGGAATGGCGCTTGTGCCACAATCCGTGTCGAATCTGAAACGCCCGGGCGTGGACTATCGCCGGCTCTCGGACGCGGCACCGTCCATCCAGACCGGCCTGGCTTGGCGTCGCGACAATCCCTCTGGTGTCTTGCGCGCGCTGCTGGAATTACTGGACGCCCCGGACTGATCCCGCCGCCTGGGAACCGGAGCCGGCGAACTTGCGCCGTCGGCCGTGTTCCAACCGCCGTTCCGCCTAACAACAGAAAGATCAAACTCATGCTCGTTCATCCTATGCCCGACCCGGTTGCCTTCCACATCGGGCCGCTGGCCGTCCACTGGTACGGCCTCATGTACCTGCTGGCATTCGCCCAATTCATCGCCGTGGGCCGCCTGCGCATCAAGCAACCCCACATCGCCGCGGTAGGCTGGAAGAAGGAGGACCTGGACGACATGCTCTTCTATGGCGTGCTCGGGGTCGTCTTGGGCGGGCGGTTGGGCGAGATCCTGTTCTACAACCCGGCCTATTATTTCGCCCATCCGGCTGACATGATCGCGGTCTGGAAGGGTGGCATGTCCTTCCACGGCGGCTTCCTCGGGGTATTGCTGGCGATGTACCTGTGGGGGCGCAAGCGCGGGCGCAACCTGATGGACATCATGGATTTCATCGCCCCGCTGGTGCCGCTGGGCTATGCAGCCGGCCGCCTGGGCAACTTCATCAATGCCGAACTGCCGGGCCGTCCGGCCGATCCTTCGCTGCCCTGGGCCATGATCTGGCCCAATGTGGACAACATCCCGCGCCATCCCTCGCCGATCTACCAGATGCTGGTCGATGGCATCCTGCTGTTCATCATCCTGTGGATCTACGCGCGCCACGCCCGCCCGCGCATGGCGGTGGCGGCCATGTTCTCGCTGCTGTACGGCTGCGCGCGCTTCTTCACCGAGTATTTCCGCGTGCCGGACTATGAAGTGCACTTCGGCGGCATCACCATCTCGGCCGGACAGATGCTGTCGGTGCCCATGATCGTGCTGGGCATTATCCTGCTGGTGCTGGCTTACAAGTTGAAGCAGCAGGCGCAGGGGCCGGTGGAGCCGACGGTGGCTGCCAAGGAATAAAAAAGTAAAAGCAGGCAAAGGAAAAGGGCGGGTAGCGAATCAATCGCTCCCGCCCTTTTTCTTGAACTCGAGCTTGATGCCATAACCGATATTTTTCGAAAGTGCTGCCTTTGTTCTCAAGTTGAAGGGCTTTTTCTGGTTGGCGAACCGTACACTCGCGCCTCTGTTCGCATGCTGAAGATCGCATGCTGTCCTGAGATTTTGTGATGGCTGCATTCGCTGATAACCGGAAAGAGCAAGATGAAATACGAGGCATTCGCGGGAGGGCTGCAAATTGGCTAAGCGCCCTATAATCCGCTACGGCGACCGAACCACGCATGGCGGGACAGTCATCAGCGCCGATCATACATTCGCTGTTTATGGCAAGTCCGTAGCACGTATCGGCGACTTGGTGTCTTGCCCACACTGCAAAGGAACATTTCCCATCGTCACAGGAGCTCCATCTATGTGGAGCAGCCAGAACGTCGCCAGACAGGATGACATCACCTCATGCGGCGCAAAACTGATTGCCAGCCAAAGCACCGCTACCATTGACGACGATTCTGCGGTTTCCGCGTCGTTTGCAGAAGCCTCGGCGTATCTCTCACCACTCGCCCCCGCACTCCCTGATGACGATCAACCCTGTGCAATCAGGTTTCAGGCACTTGATCCAGAAACTGGAGAGCCGGCCCCAAAATGTATCTACATACTGACGCGGGAAAACAGCACACAGCATGGCGGCATCACGGACCGAAAAGGCTACACCGAAATCATTGAGACCAAGCGACCCGAGCACGTCGGGGTCCACTTCATGTTCAAGTCGCCCAAGGGGAGCAATATCGATCGGGAGGATTTGGCAGTATGAGTAATACAAATCACGACGACCTCAAGAAGGGGCCCTTCGACACCTGGGCTACCACGGAAGCCAGGCGAGGAGCGGAAATCAAAACGGTACACGTGAAGGTCAATTCCAAAGCAGCTACCAGACAGGCTATCATCGCGGATATTAGACGCAAGAAATTCGACTTCAGAACGCATTCCGATTGGAAAGCAAAAGAACCGGCAAAGAATCCCGGGGCAGACTGGGACTATAAGGCGATTGCAATACACCATGCCGGAAATAGCTATAACTGTGCTGCAGATGGGTTGACAGAATTGCGAAGAGCCGAAACAACGGACATCAAGTCATTCGGGAATCTCAGTTACCACTATGCAATCGACTGCCAAGGCGTGATTTATGAAGCCCTTGATATTCGCTTTCTAGGCGCGCACATCGAGGGCGGCAACTCCGGAGTGATTGGAATCGTTTTCTTGAATGACCTAAGTGTCCGTGGAGAAGCTGCAAAACATGGACCAGGAGCATGGAGCGTCATGAAGAAACGTGGCTTCAGAGCCGGGGTCGCCGAATGGATAGGGGAGCAAAAGGACAAATTAGACGTCACCCAGGACGACCCGACTGAAAATCAGCTTGATGCAGCAGCCGCATTGATCACAACACTACTTCAGTTTTTCGAGATTAAGATACTTGGCGGCCATCGTGAGTTTGCGAAAACTCATGGCAGCAACCGACCATGTCCTGGCGTCTATGGAATGATTGTCGTGGAAATGATGCGTCGAGATTTCAATTTGATGCCGCCATGAGAAGCCTATCGTTCAAGAAGAAGCTCGCAGTAGTGGCAGCACTTTTCGTGTGGCCATTTGTCGGTATAGAGCGGATCGTTGGTGATCACGAAATGGGAGTCTCTTGGGAACCATTCTTTAAGCATCGCCCCTCCTTGCAATTCCGTTTCTCAAATCCCGCACAAAAAG
Source organism: Herbaspirillum rubrisubalbicans (assembly GCF_003719195.1). Classification (NCBI taxonomy): domain Bacteria; kingdom Pseudomonadati; phylum Pseudomonadota; class Betaproteobacteria; order Burkholderiales; family Oxalobacteraceae; genus Herbaspirillum; species Herbaspirillum rubrisubalbicans. The sequence continues at coordinate 1,090,681 of NZ_CP024996.1, read as the reverse complement.
GGCTTGATATCATCCCGGTCGATGAACTTTCAATTTCAGAGCGGGCAGACTTCAAACAATATTGTGAACAGCGCTTCGGCGAAGCCGATCCATACGAATGCTACGCAAGGCTCGCTGACCGAGCCATCTAAAACTTAGAACACAGCCTCATCTTGATACTCGTGGGGACATGATCTGTCATAAGCAATGGATTAGCTTGGCGCCGCTCAACGCAAACATATCCCAACTTATCAATGAAAAGACTCATCATTATCGCGACATGCTTCATATTGATCGTCATGACATGTCTGCTGGGCACCGTGCTGACCGGCCTGTTCGATGACATCCAGGTGAGCGATGTAGGCATCGTACTCGGATCCAAGGTCATGCCGGACGAAACGCCTTCTGACCGCCTGCGCGCAAGGCTGGACAAGACCGCCGATCTGTATCGGCAAGGCATGTTCCGGCACATCATCGTCAGCGGAGGCACAGGCAAGGAGGGGTTCAACGAGGCTCAAGTCATGGCAGCCTACCTGAGCGAATGGCGATCCGTGCCCCGCTCGGCCATCCTTCTTGATGAGCAAGGCAACACCACCAGGGCAACGGCTGTCAACAGCGCAGCCATCATGCAGGCCCATGGTTTCAAGAGCGCCCTGGTCGTCACGCAGTTCTTCCACGTTGCGCGAAGTCGTTATGCGCTGCGCCTTGTCGGCATCGATACCGTTCATTCGGCACATGCCGACTACTTTGAAACCCGTGATTTCTATTCACTGGTACGCGAAATGATCGCACTACCGGCCTACTGGCTAAGCACCAGGAAATGACCACAACAAAAAACCTCGGCTGCAAACCGAGGCTTTCCGGGTGAATCAGACGATATGTGAAATACACTACCGTCTTCTCTCAAGGCTGCAGAAAACTCAACCCTTCTTCAACGCAGCCGCCGCCTTGGCAATCTCGGTGATCTTGTCCCAGTCACCCGCCTCAATGGCGGCCTTCGGGGTCAGCCAGGAACCGCCCACGCACACCACATTCTTGCAGGCCAGGAACTGCGGTGCGGTCTCTTGCGTGATGCCACCGGTCGGGCAGAAGGAGACATCGGCCAAGGGCCCTGCAATGCCGTTGAGCATACCGATGCCGCCTGCCGGCACGGCCGGGAACAGCTTCAGTTGGCGGAAGCCTGCCTCGCGTGCGGCCATCACTTCGGAGGGCGTCATCACGCCCGGCAGCAACGGCAGACCGCTGCGCTTGGCGGCTTCGATCAACGCCGGGGTCAGGCCGGGCGATACACCGAAGACGGCGCCGGCATCACGCGAGGCCGTGAATTCTTCCGGTGCAGTCAAGGTGCCCACGCCGACGATGGCCTCAGGCACCTGCTCGGCAATGGCGCGGATGGCCGGCAGGCCGTGTTCAGTGCGCAGCGTGACTTCCAGCACGCGGATGCCGCCTGCCACCAAAGCGCGCGCCAGCGGCACGGCGTGTTCGAACTTGTCGATGGCGATCACCGGAATGACCGGCGAGGCGCGCATGATTTCCAGTGTGGTCTTCATACCGTGGCTTTCTCTTTCTCAAAAATCGGCGGCAGGCCGAAGGTGGCGCCGCCCTCTTCTGCGGTTCCCACCGCGTTGCGGAACAGGCTGAACAATTCGCGGCCCATGCCGTGCTGGTTACCCGACAGGTCAGCGCTGTCCTGCGCACGGGCTTCCCATTCGGCGGCTTCGACCTTGGCCTGCAGGGTACCGGTCTCGGCATCCAGGCGGATGATGTCGCCATTGCGCACCCGGCCCAGCGGGCCACCGCCCAGCACTTCGGGCGTGACGTGGATGGCCGCCGGCACCTTGCCCGATGCGCCCGACATGCGACCATCGGTGACCAGCGCCACGTGACGGCCCTTGTCCTGCAGGATACCCAGCGCCGGGGTCAGGGCGTGCAGCTCGGGCATGCCGTTGGCGCGCGGGCCCTGGAAGCTGATCACGGCCACGAAATCGCGGTCCAGCTCGCCCGCCTTGAAGGCCGCCATGAAGGCTTCCTGCGAGTGGAACACCACGGCCGGGGCTTCCACCACGCGATGCTCGGGCTTGACCGCCGAGATCTTGATGACGGCACGGCCCAGGTTGCCTTGCAGCAGTTTCAGGCCACCGTCTGCGGCGAAGGGCTTGGCCACCGTGCCCAGCACGCCTTCATCACCGCTCTGGGCGGGGGCGTCATGCCAGGTGACGATGCCGGGACGACCGTTCTCGCCTTCGGCCGCCAGCATCGGCTCCTTGCAGTGCTGGCGCAGACCCTGGCCGAGGATGGTGGTGACGTCGTCATGCATCAGGCCGGCATCGATCAGTTCGCGCAGCACGAAACCGGTGCCACCCGCGGCGTGGAAGTGGTTCACGTCGGCGCTGCCGTTGGGATAGATCCTGGTGATCAGCGGCACCACGGCCGAGAGCTTGTCGAAGTCGTCCCAGTCAATCACGATGCCGGCCGCCTTGGCGATGGCCACCAGGTGCAGGGTGTGGTTGGTGGAGCCGCCCGTGGCGTGCAGCGCGACGATGGCGTTGACGATGGCCTTCTCATCGATCATGCGTCCTACCGGGGTGTATTGCGAACCGAGGTCGGTGATCTTGGCGGCCTGCTTGGCAGCGGCCGCGGTGAGCGCATCGCGCAGCGGGGTGTTGGGGGTGATGAAGGCGGCGCCCGGCAGGTGCAGGCCCATGGCTTCCATCAACATCTGGTTGCTGTTGGCGGTCCCGTAGAAAGTGCAGGTACCGGCGCCGTGGTAGGACTTCGCTTCGGCTTCCAGCAGTTCGGCGCGGCCGATCTTGCCGGACGTGTAGAGCTGGCGGATCTTGACCTTGTCGCTATTGCTCATGCCGCTGGTCATGGGGCCGGCCGGTACGAACACGGCCGGCAGGTGACCGAAATGCAGTGCGCCGATCAACAGGCCCGGCACGATCTTGTCGCACACGCCCAAGTACAGCGCGGCGTCGAACATGTTATGCGACAACGCCACCGCAGTGGCCATGGCGATGGTGTCGCGCGAGAACAGCGACATTTCCATGCCGCTCTGGCCTTGCGTGACGCCATCGCACATGGCCGGGGTGCCACCGGCGAACTGCGCCACGGCGCCGGCTTCACGGGCGGCTTCCTTGATGATCTGGGGGAAACGCTCGAAGGGCTGGTGCGCCGAGAGCATGTCGTTGTAGGCCGAAACGATGGCCAGGGAGGGTGCCTTGTCTTCCTTCAACTTCAGCTTGTCATTGGCGGGGAAGGCGGCGAAGCCGTGGGCCAGATTGGTACAGGCCAGCGCGCCGCGCTGTGCGCCCTTGCGGCGGGCCGCTTCCAGGCGTTCGAGATAAGCGGTCCGATAGGGACGACTACGTTCGGCGATGCGTTGGGTGACGCTGGCTAAGGTAGCGTTGAGAGGCATTGTCGGTTTCCTGTTAGCGTTAACACTGTAATTTTACTACACAATTTTGGCCGAATGAAATCATACACTTAGACCCTCGCAGCAGGCCAGCGCCGCGCGTCTTTTCATTGGTCGCGAACAATCCGCTTCAAAAGCCTTATCACTTCGGACTTTAATCAACGCCGCGACCATGCCCGCCGGCAATGTAATAGGGGCGTCATAAACTGTAGTGAAACTACCACTTGGGCGCTAATTGATGTATAGTCTGCTACGTTACTCCGAGAACATGAACGCGGCCAGCAGTGTGTCCTTGTATCACGCACTGCGCATCGCTCGTACTGATGACTCGTATTACACGCATTGATGAGCCAGGCCACCACAGCCAACCGACATCCAACTCATGCATACCACCGCCCTGACCGACACGGCCGCCTACCAGGCATTGCAAGCCCATCATGCCACGGCAGTTCAATGGCACCTGCGCGATCTGTTCGCCCAGCAACCCGACCGCTTCGAACGTATGCACGTGCGCGCTGCCGGGCTCTTGCTGGACTATTCCAAGAACCGCATCAACGCCGACACGCTGGCGCTGCTGATGAACCTGGCGCGCGAGCGCGGGGTGGAAGCACTGCGCGAGGCCATGTTCAGCGGCGAGAAGATCAACTTTACCGAACATCGCGCGGTCTTGCACACCGCACTGCGCGCCCCGCTTGATGCCTGTGACACCCAAGTGGACGGACAAGCGGTGGCGCCGGAGGTTCATCGGGTCTTGCAGCACATGCGCAGCTTTTCCGAGCAGGTGCGCAGCGGTGCCTGGCGCGGCTATACCGGACGCGAGATTACCGACATCGTCAACATCGGCATCGGCGGCTCCTTCCTCGGCCCGCAGATGGTCTGCACGGCCCTGCGCGACTACCAACATGCGCGCCTGACGGCGCACTTCGTCTCCAACGTGGATGGCCACGACCTTGATGAGGTGCTCTCGCGCATCGATCCCGAGACCACGCTGTTCATCGTCGCCTCCAAGACCTTCACCACGCAGGAAACCATGCTCAACGCCAAGTCGGCGCGCGCCTGGTTCTTGCAATACGGCAAGCAGCAAGATCTGGCCCGGCACTTCGTGGCAGTCTCCACCAATGCCGCCGAGGTCGCTGCGTTCGGCATCGATACGGCCAACATGTTCCCCTTCTGGGACTGGGTCGGCGGCCGCTACTCCGTATGGTCGGCCATCGGCCTGCCGGTGGCGCTGCTGATCGGCTACGAACATTTCGCCCAGTTCCTGGCCGGTGCCCACGACATGGACCGCCACTTCTGCGAAGCGCCACTGGAAACCAACATGCCGGTGATCCAGGCTCTGGTGGGCATCTGGAACCGCAACTTCCTCGATAGTGCCTCGCTGACCATCGCGCCCTATCACCAATGGCTGCGCTTCTTCCCGGCCTATCTCCAGCAGCTGGACATGGAGAGCAACGGCAAGCGCATCACGCGTGACGGCACACCGGTGTCGGTACAGACCTGTCCGGCCATCTGGGGCGACGTCGGCACCAACGGCCAGCACGCCTACTTCCAGTTGCTGCACCAGGGCACGGACATCACGCCCATCGATTTCATCGCCGTACTCAAACCTTCACACAACATTGCCGAACATCAGGCCACGCTGCTGGCCAACTGCTTTGCACAGTCCGAAGCATTCATGCGCGGCAAGGACGCCGCCGAAGTGCGTGCCGACCTGCAGGCACAAGGCGTGCCGGAAGTGGAACTTGCGGCACTGGTCCCGCACAAAACCTTCACCGGCAACCGCCCCAGCAATACCCTGCTGCTGCCCGAACTGAGCCCGCACGCCCTGGGTGCGATGATTGCGCTGTACGAACACAAGACCTTCGTCCAGGGGGCGATCTGGGGCATCAACAGCTTCGACCAGTGGGGGGTGGAACTGGGCAAGGTCCTGGCCAAGACCATCCTGGCCGAACTGAAGTCCGATGCCGCACCCGATGCAGCACGCCACGATGCCTCCACCAGCGCGCTGATCGCGCTGGCGCGCCAGGCATTGCAGGAAAACTAACGTAGCGCGGCAAGGCGCTACTTCACGCACACAGAGACAACACACGACATGGCTACTTCTGATTTCGATCTGGTTTTATTCGGCGGCACCGGCGACCTCTCCATGCGCAAGCTGCTGCCGGCGCTCTACGCGCGTGACCGTGGTCGCGACCTGCCCCCCAATGCACGCATCATCTGCCTGGGCCGCGAAGAAAAATCACGCGAGGATTTCCTGAAGCTGGTGGAAAAGGATTCCAAACCCCACGTCCCCCCCTCCAACCTGGACGCTGCTGTCTGGGAACGCTTCACCAACCGCCTGCAATACGCCTCGGTCAATGCCAAGGACGCCGCCAGCTTCGCTCATCTGAAGGAAGCCCTGCGCGATATCGACGGCCTGGCCCGCGTGTTCTACTTGGCCACGCCGCCCAGCCTGTTTGCCTCGATCTGCGAGCACCTCTCCAAGGCCGGACTGGTCACTCCGAGCGCGCGCGTGGTGCTGGAGAAACCGCTGGGCCGCGACCTGGAAAGCGCGCGCGACATCAATGCGCAAGTGGGTCGCTTCTTCCAGGAATCGCAGATCTTCCGTATCGACCACTATCTGGGCAAAGAAGCGGTGCAGAACCTGCTGGCGTTGCGCTTTGGCAATGTGCTGTTCGAACCGCTGTGGCGGCGTGAATGGATTTCCGATGTGCAGATCACCATCGCCGAAGAACTCGGCGTAGGTGGCCGCTTCGACTACTACGACACCTCCGGCGCGCTGCGCGACATGCTGCAGAACCACCTGTTGCAACTGCTGTGTATCGTCGCCATGGAACCGCCCGTCTCCAATTCGGCTGACGCCGTGCGGGACGAAAAACTGAAGGTGCTGCGCTCACTGAAACGCTTCACCCCGACCACACTGGCCATGAACGTGGTGCGCGGCCAATATCGCGCCGGTCACGTCGATGGCGTGGCCGTGCCCGCCTATCGCAAGGAAGCCGACGCCAATCCCGATTCGCGCACCGAAACCTACGTCGCGGTCAAGGCCGAGATCGATACCTGGCGCTGGGCCGGCGTGCCCTTCTACCTGCGCACCGGCAAGCGCATGGCCGATTCGCTGGCCGAGATCGTGGTGCGCTTCAAGAGCGTGCCGCACTCCATCTTCGCGCACCAGAACGACACCCCCAACTGCCTGGTGATCCGCCTGCAGCCCGATGAAGGGCTGCACATGAACCTGATGGCCAAGCAGCCGGGCGACGGAATGCGCCTGCGTCCGGTCGAGCTGGAACTGGACTTCCGCGAGAAGTTCAAGACCCCGCGCATGGATGCCTACGAGCGCCTGCTGCTGGACGTGCTGCGTGGTCACCTGACGCTCTTCATGCGCAGCGACGAACTGGAAGCCGCCTGGGAATGGGTGGAGCCGATCCTCAATTATTGGGACCAGCAGGAAGCTGACCCGGTGCCCTACAACGCCGGCACCTGGGGACCGGCTGCGGCCAGTGCCCTGATCGGTCGCGACGGCCTGCAGTGGCGTGAAGAAGCCTTGCCAGAGGTCTGACCTCCGCCTCATCGCCTCACCAGGTCAACCTCATGTCCATGCTGCTCGACTCCATTCGCACCCACATCAACTCCCTCTCCAAGTCGGAGAAGAAGGTGGCGGCGACCATCCTCGCCAATCCACAACTGGCGCTGGCGGAGAACCTGACGGCGCTGGCCAAGAATGCGGAAGTGTCGGAACCGACCGTGATCCGCTTCTGCCGCGCCATCGGTTACGAGGGCTGGCATGACTTCAAGCTCAAGCTGGCACAGAGCCTGGCGCTGGCCTTGCCCGGCGCCGACGAGACACTGGCCCAGGATGACCTGGCCGCCGATCTGGTCAACAAGATCTGCAGCCGTTCCATCAACACCCTACTGGACCTGCGCAACCACCTGAACCCGGATGCCATCCAGCTGGCGCTGGACGTGCTGGCGCGCGCCAACAAGATCGAGTTCTACGGCCAGGGCACCTCCGGCATCGTGGCCAACGACGCCCAGCACAAGTTCTTCCGCTCGGGCGTGCCCACCGTGGCCTACTCCGACCCGCACATCCACAGCATTGCCGCCTCGCTTCTGAAGGCCGGCGATTGCGTGGTGGCCATTTCGCAGCGCGGCGGCAACGCCGCCCTGCTGCGCTCGATCCAGTTGGCGCGCAAGGGTGGCGCCGACATCATCGTGCTGGGCCCCTCCGGCACCCCGCTGGCCGAATTGGCCACGGTACTGGTGCCCATCGATCTATCCTTCAACATCGATCCCTACACGCCGATCTCGGCGCGCCTGGCGCATCTGGTGGTGATCGATATCCTGGCGGTGGGCCTGGCCTTGCGGCGCGGACCGGAATTCCGCAAGAAAATGCAGAACGCGCAGAAGTCGCTGCAGAAGTTCGACATGCAATTCGACTCCTTCTTCCGCTGAGGTCAACATCAGAAGCAGTAGATCAAGGATCAGTGATTCAACGACAGACAAGGGATGACCATTGCGTACAATGTCACCCACATTCTTCACCTCCAGCAACAGGATTTTCCATGAGCCAGCTTGAACAGTTGAAGCAGTACACCACCATCGTGGCCGACACCGGCGACTTCCAGGCGATGAAGGCCTTCGCACCCCAGGACGCCACCACCAATCCCTCGCTGATCCTGAAGGCTGTACAGAAGGCCGAGTACCAGCCGCTGCTGGAGTCCGTCGTCAAGGCGCACGCCGGCAAGAGCACCGATGAGATCATCGACCGCCTGCTGATCGCCTTCGGCCTGGAAATCCTCAAACTCATCCCGGGACGTGTCTCCACCGAGACCGATGCGCGCCTGTCCTTCGACACCGAAGGCACGGTCGCCAAGGGCCGCGAACTGATCCGCCTGTATGAAGAAGCCGGTATCGCCCGCGAGCGCGTGTTGATCAAGATCGCCTCCACCTGGGAAGGCATCCGCGCCGCCGAGATCCTGGAACAGGATGGCATCCGCTGCAACCTGACCCTGCTGTTCTCGCTGCCGCAAGCCATTGCCTGCGCCGAAGCCCGTGTGCAACTGATCTCGCCCTTCGTCGGTCGCATCTACGACTGGTACAAGAAGTCCACCGGCCAGGAATACACCGGCAGCGACGACCCGGGCGTGCAGTCGGTCAAGGCGGTGTACAACTATTACCGCAAGTTCGGTTACGCCACCGAAGTGATGGGCGCGAGCTTCCGCAATACGTCGCAGATCGTCGAGCTGGCCGGTTGCGACCTGCTTACCATCAGCCCGGACTTGCTGCAAAAGCTGGCCGACAGCGATGCGCCAGTCGAGCGCAAGCTCAGCAAGGAAGCCGCTGATGCCGCCGACATCAAGCGCATCTCGCTGGACGAAAAGGCCTTCCGCCTGGCCTTGAACGCCGATGCCATGGCGACCGAAAAACTGGCCGAAGGCATCCGCCAGTTCGCCGCCGATGCGGTGAAACTGGAGCAGATCGTCGAAGCGCTGCGCTGAGTCGCGCACGACCACCCCCTGGGCCGCCGTCATGGTGGCCCGACCAACGACAAGGCCGCATCGATGACGATGCGGCCTTGTCGTTTGCCGAGCGCGCTTCAGCGCGCAGCCTGGCGGGTCGCCTCTTCCAAGGTCAGCAAGGTATGCGCAATGCTGTCGGTGGTAGCCAGGGTCTTGATCGTCCCGGTGCGCAAGGCGCCCAGCATGGCACTGGCCTTGCTGCTTTCGCTGGCCACCGCAATGACGTCGGGAATGCGCCGCAGGTCATCGACCGTCAGCCCGATGACACGGGAATGGGTCTCGGTGCGGGTCGGTTCACCCTGGATATTGATGAAGTCGTAGCCCATCATGTCGCCCACCGCCCCCTGGCGCTTGAGTTCCTGGATTTCCTGTGGCGTGAACCAGCCCATCCTGACCATCTGGCTGTCTTCATTGATATCGCCCACGCCGATCAAGGCCACATCGGCGCGCCGCGCCTTGTCCAGCGTGGGCCGCACCGCATCATTGGCCAGCAGCGCATCGCGCACGGCGGCGCTGTTGACCACCGCAGGCGCATAGAGCGTCTCGCTCTCGCCACCGAAGCGCGAGGCCAGGCGGCGGCAGATGTGGTCTGAATTCATCGTCTCGCCACCGCGATAGTAACCGCCGATACCACAGACGAAGGTGACGCTGCGTCGTGTGTTCGACACCGCATGTTCGGAAACGGCGTTGATGTTGCGGCCGATACCCACGGCCACGATGCTGTCATCGGTCAGGCTGCGGTCCAGGTGATTGGCGACCAGACCGGCCAGCATGGCGCGCTGGCGATCCTGGTCGTTGTGGCTCACCGAAATGAGCGCCCGCTCGATACCGAAGCGCTGCATCAACGCGTGCTCCAGTTCCAGGGTCTGCCCCGGATGATGGCGCACGCGGATCTCGACGATGCCCTCATCCTGGGCACGTTTGAGCATCCGCGCAATGGAAGCACGCGAAATCGAAAAGCGCTCCGACAACTCCTGCTGCGTCAGGCCATCGACGTAATACAAGGTGGCCAGACGCGTCAATTCATCCATGGACATGGAATCCCCCCTTTGCTCGCACCAGCATGAGCCTCGGGACTACGCCCGGTACGCGCCATGCAATGCCACGCCTACAGGCGCTTGGCATTGTGCAGATTGTGTTCATACGCTTTGATGCGCTCCAGTTTTTCGGTCGAGCGCCCACCTGAAAACTCCGCCGCCAGCCAGGTATCGACGATGGCCTTGGCCAACTCGGCCCCGACCACGCGCGCACCCAGCGTAATGATCTGGGCGTCATTGCTCTTGCTGGCGCGTTCGGCCGAATACGTGTCGTGGCATTGCGCCGCGCGCACACCCGGCACCTTGTTGGCCGAGATGGCCATGCCGATGCCCGTGCCACACAGCAGGACGGCACGCGCTATCGTCCCTTGCCGGATCTGTTCGGCCACCGCAAAGGCGATGTCGGGGTAAATCACGGGCTCCGTATCATGGGTGCCGAAGTCCACCACGTCAAGGCCTTTGGCCAGCAGATGGGCCCTGATGATTTCCTTGAGCGCATACGCCGCTTCATCACATCCGATCGCAATTTTCATCCTGATCTCCTCCTGTCGATGGTCTGTCTTTGATGTAAGCCACAAATATATTTAACCATCATTGATCAATTGTTCAACAGAAGACTAAAGCAAAAACGTCCTGACCACCACAAAAACCACGATTATTTGGCACATATTCTAATTTTTTACATAATTACAGCGCAATAAAGAAGAAAAAGTTATTTATCGTCGTGAACAAATGACCGTTGACAGCAAAAAGATTCTTTGCAATGATGCCCCCACAACAAACATTTAATCATCGCTGGACATTTGATCAGCGCATGAATGGAGACAGCCATGGCAGAGCTATTGCTGGAGGCACACGGGGTGAGCAAGGCCTTCAATGAGGTCGCCGCGCTCACCGATGGTCGCCTGCAACTCAAGCGCGGCAGCGTCCACGCCCTGTGCGGCGGCAACGGTGCCGGCAAATCGACCTTCCTGGGCATCCTGATGGGCTTGCTGCGGCGAGACAGCGGCGAGGTGAGCCTGAAGGGCAAGTCGGTGGATTTCCACTCGCCGGCCGAGGCGCTGGATCACCACATCGCCATCATCACGCAGGAGCTGTCACCGATTGCGGGCATGAGTGTGGCGGAGAATCTGTTTCTCGGTCGCGAACCGCGCATCGGCGGCATCTGCGTCAATACCCGCGCCATGCAACGGCAGGCCCAGGCCCTGCTGGACCGGCTGCAATTCCAGGTCGATGCCCGCGCACTCATGCAGGACCTGAGCCTGGCCCAGGTGCAACTGGTGGAAATCGCCAAGGCCTTCAGCCACGACTGCGACGTCATGATCATGGACGAACCCACCTCGGCCATCGGCGAGAAGGAAACCGAAGTGCTGTTTCGCGCCATCCGCAGCGTGGCCGCCCAAGGGGCCGGCATCATCTACGTCTCGCACCGGTTGTCGGAGATTTTCCAGATCGCCGACAGCTACACGGTGTTTCGCGACGGTCGCTACGTGCAGAGCGGACTGATGCGCGACATCGATCGCAGCGAGCTGGTCAAGGCCATCGTCGGCCGCACCCTGCAAGGACGGGAACGCAACCGCCGCCAGGGTGGCGCACCGGTACTGGCCACCGACACCTTGAGTCGTCATGGCGAATTCGAAGACATCTCCCTGCGCGTCCACGCCGGCGAAGTCGTAGGCATCTATGGCTTGATGGGGTCCGGTCGCAGCGAATACCTCAATTGCATCTATGGCCTGACCCGCGCCCACCGTGGCAGCGTCGCCCTGGCCGAGCGCCCTCTGCCCGCAGGCAAGCCTGCCGCCAGCATCGCCGCCGGGCTGTCGCTGGTGACCGAGGATCGTAAGGAAAGCGGCCTGGTGCTGTGCGCCTCGATCCAGGACAACATTGCCCTGGCCGCCTACCGCCGCCTGTCGCGCCTGCCGCTGATCCGGCGCCGCCGGGTCGAGACGCTGGTCGGACAGATGATCCAGCGATTGCAGATCAAGGTCAGTTCGCCCCATCTGCCGGTGTCATCGATGAGCGGCGGCAACCAGCAGAAGGTCGTGCTGGCGCGCTGCCTGTCCACCCAGCCGCGCTGCCTGCTGTGCGATGAACCCACGCGTGGCATCGATGAAGGGGCCAAGCGCGAGGTCTACCAGTTAATCGACCGTTTCGTCCACGAAGGCGGCGCGGCACTGGTGGTCTCTTCCGAAGCCCAGGAAATCCTCGACCTGTGCGACCGCATCGCCATCTTCAAGTCCGGTCGCATGGTGCAGGTGGTCGATGCCCATCGCACCACCCAGGAAGAACTGCTGCACCTGGCTTCGTGAGGCGATACCGCAGTGATGTGATACCGCCCTGCCGAAATGTTGTCCCGATGATGCTGAACCACTGAAGACACCATGATGACCAAACCCACCTCGCTCTCGGCCAATCGCCTGGCCTCGCCTTCCCTGACCAGCCTGCGCCAGGCCACTGCGCGCTACGGCGTGCTGGCGGCGCTGATCGTGCTCTGCCTGGCCCTGTCGCTGGCGACGCCCTACTTCATGACGCTGGAGAACTGGACCGACATCCTGCGCCAGACCTCCATCAACGGCATCCTCGCCATCGGCATGACCTATGTCGTGCTCACCGGCGGCATCGACCTGTCGGTGGGCGCACTACTGGCCTTCTCCGGCATGGTCGCGGCGTGGCTGGCCACCGGTGGCGGCTATTCGCCGGCCGTGGCGGTGCTGGCCGGACTGGGTGCCGGTGCCGGGCTGGGCGCCATCAGCGGCCTGTTGGTGGCGCGTCTGGCAGTGCCTTCCTTCGTGGCCACGCTGGGCATGTTGAGTGCGGCCCGCGGGGCCACCTACATCTACAACGATGGGATGCCGGTATCGGACCTGCCATCTGGCCTGCTGGCCATCGGTAGCGCCCAGATCCTGCACGTGCCGGTACCCATCGTGATCTTCGGCGTGGTCATCGCGCTGTCCTGGTTCGTGCTGCGCTTCACCGTCTATGGCCGCTACATCTACGCCGTGGGCGGCAATGCCAAAAGCGCCAAGACCAGCGGCATTGATCCCCGCAAGGTGTTCTTCGCCGTGTACGTGGTCAGCGGTCTGCTGGCCGGACTGGCCGGCGTACTGCTGGCTGCGCGTACCACCGCCGCATTGCCCCAGGCCGGCGTGTCCTACGAACTGGATGCGATTGCCGCCGTGGTCATCGGCGGCACCTCGCTCTCGGGTGGCACCGGCACTCTGGGCGGCACTGTGGTGGGTGCATTGCTCATCGGCGTCATCAACAACGGGCTCAACCTGCTCGGCGTGTCTTCCTATTACCAGCAAGTCATCAAGGGCGTGATCATCGTCGGCGCTGTCCTGCTGGATTCCTCGCGCAAGAAAAATTGAAGTCCAACAACAACCAACACGGAGACGATTCATGATCAAGAAAACCCTCGCCAGCCTGCTGCTCATGGCCGTGGCTACCGGTGTGAGCGCCCAGAACAAACCCCTGCGCATCGGCGCCGCCGTCTATGGTCTCAAGGGCGAATTCATGCAGATGTGGAGCAACCAGTTGAAGGCGCATCCGGCGGTGCAGGATGGCAGCGTCCAGGTGACCGTGTTTGACGGCAACTACGATGCCCTCACCCAGAGCAACCAGTTCGATACGATGATCCTGCAGAAGTACGACGCCATCATCTTCGTGCCCATTGACCTCAAGGCCGGCGCGGCACCGGTGCAGAAGGCAGTCAAGGCCGGCATCCCGGTGATCGGCTCCAATACTCGGGTACAGGGTGACGTGCTGACTTCCTACGTGGGCAACGATGATGTGGTGGCCGGTCGTCTGGAAGCGGAAGCGCTGATGAAGGCCATCGGCGGCAAGGGCAACATCGTCATGATCGAAGGCCCCATCGGCCAGTCGGCCCAGATCGAGCGCGCACGCGGCAACGATGAAGTGCTCGCGCGCTACAAGGATGTGAAGGTATTGGCGCGCAAGACCGGCAACTGGTCGCGTGCCGAATCGATGGCCTTGATGGAAAACTGGCTGACCGCCCATCCCGGCCAGATCAAGGGCGTGCTGGCACAGAACGACGATGAAGCACTGGGCGCGCTGCAGGCCATCAAGGCCAAGGGCATTGATCCCAAGACCATTGCGGTGGTGGGCATCGATGGCATTGCCGACGCCATCGCGGCGGTCAAGCGCGGCGAGATGGTGACCCAGTTCCAGGATGCCCAGGCGCAGGCACAAGGCGCGCTGGACGTGGCGCTGCGCGCCATCAAGGGGCCTTCCTATCAGCCCCGTTCGACCATCTGGGCCGAGTATGGCGACAAGCTGCCATGGAAGGGCGGTGCCGAAAAATCCTATACCGTGCCCTGGACCACCATCATGCCCGAAAACGCCGACGCCTTCCTGAAAAAGGTCAAGAAATGAGTACAGCACCCCACGCGCCGGCCATCACTCAGCCTGATGACTTCGCTGGCCGGGTGGCCATTGTCACGGGTGCCGCGGCCGGCATCGGTCTGGCCACCAGCCAGTTGCTGGCCCGCTGTGGCGCGCAACTGGTGCTGGTGGACCGCAGCCAGGCCGTGCTGGAGCTGGCCAAGCGTCTGGAGCGCGACAGCCAGCACCACCTGGGCTGCGTGCTCGACGTCTGCGACGAGGCCGCCATTGGACGCTGCATCGCCCAGATCGAAGCGCGCTACGGACGCATCGACATCCTGGTCAACAACGCCGGCGTGGCCTTGTTGCAGGAGGCCGAAGTGGCGAGTTCGAGCGACTGGGACCGCACCATGGCCATCAACCTGAAGGCGCCCTTCCTGCTGGCCCAGGCGGTGTTGCCGATGATGCGACGCCAGCAATGCGGACGCATCATCAACCTCGCCTCGCAAGCCAGCGTGGTGGCGCTGGAGCGCCATGCCGCCTACTGCGCCAGCAAGGCCGGCTTGGTGGCCCTGTCGCGGGTACTGGCGCTGGAGTGGGCCTGCCACGGCATCACCGTCAATGCCATCTCGCCCACGGTGGTAGAGACCGAACTGGGCAAGCAGGCCTGGGCGGGACCAGTCGGCGTGGCCATGCGCGCGCGCATCCCGGTGGGACGTTTCGCCCAGCCCGAGGAAGTGGCCCATCTGGTGGCCTATCTCGCCAGCCCCCAGGCGGCCATGATCACCGGCGAGAACATCCTCATCGACGGTGGCTACACGGTGGCCTGAAGTGCTGTTTTTTGTTGCGTCTGACGTTTTTCCAAGGACTGATTCATGACTCTCAATCGCATCGTCAACCATCCCGATCTGGTGGTCGAGGACATGCTGCGCGGCGTACTGGCCGCCCACCCTGGCCTGCAGGGCCACCCCGACAATCCTCGCGTGATCGGCCACCGTCAAGCCGGCACGCCCGGTCGCGTGGGCATCGTCACAGGGGGCGGCTCGGGCCACGAACCGGCCTTCCTCGGCTATGTCGGCCAGGGGCTGGTCGATGCCGTGGCCGTAGGTGAAGTATTTTCCTCGCCCACCGCCAAGTCCTTCATGGATGCCTTCCAACTGGCGCATGGCGGCCAGGGCATCGCCTGCCTCTACGGCAACTATGCCGGGGACAACATGAATGTGAAGATGTCCATCAAGCTGGCCGAACGGGCCGACATCCAGGTGCGCACCGTGGTAGCCAACGATGATGCCGCCTCCGCCCCGCCCGAGCAGGCGGCCAAGCGCCGCGGCGTGGCCGGTGAAATCCTGATGTGGAAGGTCGGTGGCGCAGTCGCGGCGCAAGGCGGCACACTGGACCAGGTGATCCAGGCCGCCCAGAAAGCCATCGACCAGACCCGCTCCATCGGCATCGGCCTGTCGGCCTGCACCATCCCGGCCGTGGGCAAAGCCAACTTCACCATCAAGCATGGCGAGATGGAAGTGGGCATCGGCCACCACGGCGAACCAGGGGTTGCGGTACAGGCCGTGGTACCGGCCCGCGACATGGCTCGCATGATGCTCGACAAGCTGCTACCGGACCTGCCTTTCGCGCGCGGCGACAAGGTGGCGGTGCTGCTCTCGGGACTGGGCGCCACGCCCCTGATGGAGCAATACATCCTCTATGCCGATGTCGCCGAGGGCCTGCGCGCGGCGGGACTGGAGGTGGTACACAGCTTCGTCGGCAATCTCTTCACCTCGCTGGAGATGATGGGCGTGAGCCTGACCCTGATGCGCCTGGACGATCAACTGGACCAATGCCTGGCCGCCCCCTGCCACAGCATCGGCCTGCGCCAGGGAGCCCAGCCATGAGCGCCGGCTTCGACATGCAGCAGGCCGGCTGGGTGGTGCAGGACCTGGTATCGACCATCAACCAGCACCGCGATTACCTCAGCGAAGTCGACGGGGCCATCGGCGACGGCGACCACGGTATCAACATGAGCAAGGGTTTCAGCCTCTGCGGCGAGCGCCTGAAGCAGGCGCCCGCGCCATCGCTGGCAGCGGCGCTCGATACGCTGTCCATCACCTTGATGGAAGGTATCGGCGGCTCCATGGGCCCACTCTACGGCAGCTTCTTCATGGCCATGAGCACGGCACTGCAAGGCCATGCCACGCTGGACCGGCAGCTCTTCCTGCACGCGCTCGATGAAGGCATCGCGGCAGTCCAAGCCATCGGCGAGGCCAAGGTCGGCGACAAGACCCTGATGGATACCCTGGTCCCGGCACGCGATGCCTTTAGGCTGGCATTGGACCATGAGCAACCCTTCGCCGCCTGCCTGCAGGCGATGCAACGCGGCGCCGAGGCCGGACGTGATTCGACCCGCGCCCTGCAGGCACGCATCGGTCGCGCCAGCCGCCTGGGCGAACGCTCCATCGGCGTGCTCGATGCCGGCGCCTGTTCCTGTGCCCTGATCCTGGACAGCCTGGCGCAATCGCTGCAGGCCGGCCTGCGCCATTAACCCTCTGATGCAAAGGACAGCTCATGCATTTCCATGAAGACGACATGCTGGCCGTGGTCTGCCACGCGCCCCGCGACTATCGCCTGCAACGGGTCAAGCGCCCCGCCGCCGGTCCCAACGAAGTCATCATCAAGATCGCCTCCTGCGGCATCTGTGCCGGTGACTGCAAATGCTTTGCCGGCGCGGCCCGCTTCTGGGGCGACCAGGAAAAGAACAAACCCGCCTACGTCAAGCCGCCCGTCATCCCCGGCCATGAATTCTGGGGCCACGTGGTAGAGATGGGGCCGGGCGCGGCAGAACATCACGGCGTGGCTCTGGGTGACCGAGTGATCGCCGAGCAGATCGTCCCCTGCGGCAAGTGCCGCTACTGCAAGACCGGCTACCGCTGGATGTGCGAGGTCCATGATGTCTATGGTTTCCAGCGCCAGGTGGCCGAGGGCGGCATGGCCGATTACATGCGCCTGTCGGCGCGCGCAGTGATCCACAAGATTCCCGAGCACATCAGCTTCGAGGACGCGGCCGTGACCGAACCCTTGTCCTGCGCCATCCACGCCGTCAACCGTGGCGACATCCAGCTGGATGACGTGGTGGTCATCGCCGGGGCGGGAACGCTCGGCTTGCTGATGGTACAGGTGGCGCACCTGAAGACCCCCAAGAAGCTGATCGTCATCGATCTGTCCGACCAGCGGCTGCAACTGGCGCGCGAGTATGGTGCCGACATCGTCATCAACCCGAGCCGCGAGGATGCCCAGAAGATCGTGCGCGCGGCGACCGGGCAATATGGTTGCGACGTCTACATCGAGACCACGGGCGCACCGGCCGGCGTGACGCAAGGCCTGGACATGATCCGCAAGCTGGGACGTTTCGTCGAGTTCAGCGTCTTCGGACGCGACACCACGGTGGACTGGTCCATCATCGGCGAAGAAAAGGAACTGGACCTGCGCGGCGCCCATCTGAGCGGCGATTGCTATCCGATTGCCATCGACCTGCTGGCGCGCGGGCTGGTGACTTCACGCGGCATCGTCACCCATAGCTATGCACTCTCCGAATGGGAAGCAGCCATCAAGATGGCCGACTCGATGGACTCGATCAAGGTCTTGCTCAGGCCCCAGCCCTAAGCCTGCTTACATGCCCCCTGCCCCAGCTCGCACTGGAAAAAACCCACCGTCGTCTGCAGCAACACCGCACGGCGGTTGAGTTCTTCCGAGGTCACCGCCAGTTCTTCCGAACTGAGCGAATTCTGCTGGATCACCTGGGCCAGTTGCGTGGCGGCCTGGCTGATCTGGCTGACCGCTGCCGATTGCCGGGCCGAGGACTCGACGATTTCCTGCACCAGCGATGAGGTACGCGTGATCGTTGGCACCATGCTGTTGAGTTGCTCTTCGGCCGTGCTGGCCAAGGCCACGTTGTGGCGCGCGACTTCGTCGATTTCCTGGGCGGCCGCCTGGCTGCGCTCGGCCAGGCGCCGCACTTCGGCAGCCACCACCGCAAACCCGGTGCCGTGTTCTCCCGCGTGCGCCGCTTCGATGGTGGCGTTCAAGGCCAGCAGATTGGTCTGGTAGGCGATGTCATCGATCACCACGATCTTGCCGGCAATCTGCTGGATGGCTGCGACCATCTGCTTGACCGTGGCCGCACACGCGCGCGCTTCGACCGCGGCGGCGGCGGCGATCTGGTCGGTCAACCTGGCATTCTGCGAAGTGCTGAGGATGGACCCATGGATGCGCTCCAGCGCCTCGCTGGTCTGTTCCACACCCGTGGCCTGCTCGGTGGAGGCGCGCGAGAGTGCTTGCGCGGTGACGCTGACCTCTTCGGCGGTGCTGACCAGACTCTCGGCATTGCTGCGCACCTCGGTCACCACCTGGCACACCCGCTCCACCATACGCTGGATGGCGTGCATCATACTGTCGCGACAACCGGGCTTAAGCGTGATCTGCTGCTGCAGATCGCCTTGCGAGATATGCCGCATTACCATCACCACGTCACCCGGTTCGCCGCCCATCTGGCGCAGCAGGGTGCGTGTGAGCCACCACCCTACCCCCATCATGACCAGCATCACACCAGCGGCCAGCATCAACACCGTATCGAGGGCATTGGCGATGATCTCGCGTGCAGTCAGGGCACTGGCATCGCCCAGCGCAATGTCGTAGGAGCGATGACGGGCGAAGCTGGCCTGCACACTGTCGATGGCGGCGCGCAGCTCCAGGATCACCAGGATGCGCTCATCGGCACTCTGCTCTTGCCCGGCCAGCCCGAGCAGGCGCTGCACCACTTCCTCGAAGGCGGCAATGTGGGCATAGTCATCGGCCAGCATGGCGCGGTCGGCATCGTCGGAGACATGCACCTCGGTATAGGTCTTGAGTTGCTTGTTCATGCGTGCGCGGTGCACTGCCATCTCCTGCATCAGGCGGCCGCGGTCATTGGCATCGGGATTGGTGAGATAGTTGTAGACCCGTCCCTGGATGGCATTGAAAGCACCCAGCGCATCATCCAGCGTGGTCACGCTGGGTACGGTCCTGGCCTGGGCATAGCTGGCGGCCTGAAAGACGTTCTCGATCTGGCGCATACTGACAACGGCCGTGGCGACCAGACCCAGCATGGCCAAGAGGATCAGCACGAACAAACGCTGACCCACGGTCAACGTGCGAAACCCAGGCCTGGACATGATTTCCTCCCCCCAGAGGTACAGCGCGGTGCATTCAGGATGACATCGATGCTGTTGCAAGGACGCCAAGTAATGGCAAGCAACTTATAGCGCGCGGCAGAGCTTGTCAATCGATGCGCGGCATTACTGCAGGGCGATAAAGACAGAATGCCGTCCGGCAAGGTGCGGGACGGCATTCCTGGTAGCTGATGTGAGGCGATTACCCGCCCCGTCCCAGTATTTTCAGTCGAAGCTGATCTGTACCTTCATCATCTGCGAGCGGTCGCCAGCGATCTCGAAGGCGTCCACCGCCTGGGAAATCGGATAGGTAGCCGAGATCAACGGCTTCACATCCACCAGCTTGCGGTTCATCAACTCCACGGCCATGGCGAACTCTTCATGGAAGCGGAAGGCGCCGCGCCAGTCCAGCTCCTTGCCCACCAGCAGGTTGGCCGGGAACTGGATATCGCCGCCCAGGCCGACCTGCACGATGATGGCTTGCGGACGCAAGGCTTCCAGCGCACCGACCAGGGCCCGCTCGTTGCCGCTGGCCTCGAAGAGCACATCGAAGGTCCCCTTGTCGGCGGCATAGGCCTTGAGCGCATCGGGGGTCTCGGCCATGTTGACGGCACGGTCGGCACCGACCTTCAACGCCGTTTCCAGCGGCATCCTGGCCACATCGGTGACCACCACTTCCAGCGCCCCGGCGCGGCGCGCCGCCACCACTACCAGCGCGCCGATCGGGCCACAGCCGGTCACCAGCACCCGCTTGCCCACCAACGGACCAGCGCGACGCACCGCGTGCAGCGCTACCGACAATGGTTCGGCCATGGCGGCTTCGCCATCGCTGACGTGGTCGGCCACGATGTGGGCTTGCGAACGTTCGATGATGATTTCCTGGCGGAACGCGCCCTGCACGTGCGGGGTGCGCATGGCGCTGCCGTAGAAGCGCATGTCCAGGCAGTGGTTCTGCTTGCCTTCCTGGCAGTATTTGCACAGGCCGCAGGGACGGCTGGGGGAAATGGCGATACGCGTGCCAGGAGCGATGTCGGTGATGGCCGAACCCACTTCGGCGATCTGGCCCGACACTTCATGGCCCAGCACCATGGGTTCCTTGATGCGCACCACGCCGAAACCGCCGTGGTGATAGTAGTGCAGGTCCGAGCCGCAAATGCCGCCGGCCTTGACCTTGACCTTCAGCTGTTGCGGCTGCAGCGCGCCGGTATCGAGTGGTTCGATGCGCAGGTCGTGCGGCGCATGAATGACGAGGCCTTGTTGCATGGTCTTCTCCGAAAATGAGGTAAATGATTTACAAGGTCGCGGTCACGCCACCATCCACGTAGAGGATATGGCCATTGACAAAGCGCGAGGCGTCGCTAGCCAGGAACACGGCTGCGCCCACCAGGTCTTCGACGTCGCCCCAGCGGCGCGATGGCGTGCGGCCCACCAGCCAGTCGGTGAACTTGGCATCATTGACCAGGGCCATGTTCATCTCGGTCTTGAAGTAGCCCGGCCCCAGGCCGTTGACCTGGATGCCGTACTTGCCCCAGTCGATGGCCATGCCCTTGGTGAACATCTTCACCGCGCCCTTGGTGGCGGTATAGGGAGCAATGCCGGGGCGACCCAGTTCGCTCTGTACCGAGCAGATGTTGATGATCTTGCCGGCGCCACGCGGGATCATGAGGCGGGCTACCGCCTGGGCGGCATAGAAGACGCTGTTCAAGTTGGTATTGATGAGGTCGTGCCAGTCCGATTCCTTGAACTCTTCCAGCGGATTGCGGCGCTGGATGCCGGCATTGTTGACCAGGATGTCGATGGCGCCGATCTCGCTTTCGATCTTCTGCACCGCGGCCTTCACGTCTTCGGCGGAAGTTGCATCGAAGCTGGATTCATGGATGGTATGTCCCTCGGCCCGCAGTTGCGCGGCAACCTTGGCGAGCTTGCCGGCATCGCGCCCGTTGAGCACGATGGCCGCGCCCGCTTGCGCCATGCCGCGCGCCAGCGCCAGGCCGATGCCACCGGAAGAACCGGTGATGAGGGCCAGCCGACCTTCCAGAGAAAAGCCCTGCAAACCTGCGGGCAAGGGGGTGGTCTTGATGGTCATGAGGTGTCTTTCTTCTTGTCGGAAATTTCATTGTCAAAACCTGCCTTGCCCGCACGGGTGCAAAACAGGACTCAGTGCTGCTTGCCGGTCTCGCGCTGGAACGCGGCGATAGCGTGATACTCCGCCTCCAGCCTGGCCGGAATGGCTGCAAAGATGGGTTGCAGGCGGCCATAGACGGCCACCGCGTCAGCCTCGGGGGCATGGTGATTGGTGGAACCGACCATGCCCGAGATCACCGACAGCGACGGCACCAGGCCCAATGCCCAGGCCCCCAGCACGGCGGCGCCCAGGCAGGACGATTCCACGCTTTCCGGCACCACCACTTCACGGTTGAAGATGTCGGCCATCATCTGACGCCACAGCGCCGAGCGAGCGAAGCCGCCGGTGGCCATCATGCGTTTGGTGGGGCCGACCAGTTCTTCCAGTGCCGGCAGGATGCTGTAGAGATTGAAGATCACGCCTTCCAGTGCAGCGCGGATCATGTGGTGCTTGCCATGATGCAGGGCCAGGCCGAAGAAGGAACCGCGCAGGTCGGCATTCCACAACGGCGCACGCTCGCCGGCCATGAAGGGATGGAACAGCAAACCCTCCGCGCCGGGGCGCACCTGCTCGGCGATGCGGGTCAGGGCCTCATAGGGATCGACACCCTCCTCGCGTGCTGCGGCCGCTTCTGCGGTCGCCAGTTCATCACGCACCCAACGGAAGATGTTGCCGCCATTGTTGACCGGACCGCCCACCACCCAGTGCTTTTCGGTCAAGGCATAGCAGAACAGGCGGCCATGCGGATCGGTCAGCGGTTCATCGATGACGGTGCGCATGGCGCCGGAGGTGCCGATGGTCACCGCCACGTGACCGACCTCAATGGCGTTGACGCCCAGGTTGGAGAGCACGCCATCGTTGGCGCCGATGATGAAGGGGGTATCGACCGCCAGGCCCAGGCGCTGCGCCATCTCCGGCGAGAGCGCCGGCAGCCGGTGGGTGGTAGGCACTGGCGTGGGCAATTGCTCGGGCTTGACGCCCAGCAGTGCCAGCGCCCCCTGGTCCCAGGCCAGCTCGCGCAGGTTGAACATGCCGGTGGCCGAGGCGATGGAGTGATCCACCACCCATTGACCGAACAACTGGTACAGCAGATATTCCTTGATGCCCACGAAGCGGGCCGCCTGCTGGAAGACTTCCGGCTTTTCATGACGCAGCCACATCAGCTTGCACAGCGGCGACATCGGATGGATGGGCGTACCGGTGCGGCGATAGATGGCATTGCCATCGTGCTCGTGCTTGATGCGCTCGGCCCACACCGAGGCGCGGATATCGCCCCAGGTGATGCTGTTGCATAGCAGCCGGTTGTCGGCGTCCAGCGCGATGACGCTATGCATGGCCGCGCTGAAGGAAAGCAGCGCGATATCCTCGGGCAGCGCCTTGGCGGCCTTGACCGCGCCGCCAATGGAGGCCAGCGCAGCCGCCACGATCTGATCCGGGTCCTGCTCCGCCATGCCCGGTTCGGTGCAGATCACCGGATATTCCTCTGCATACTGGGCAACCACCTTACCGTCGAGCGTGAAGACGACGGTCTTGGTGCTGGTGGTACCGATATCGACACCGAGCATGTAGCGGGCGCAAGAGGACATGTGAATTTTCCTTATCAGGCAAAGCAAGACGCCCGGACCAGCCGGGCGTTGCGGGGTCTTAGACGACCAGGTTGAGCAACATGATGAAGATGATAGCAACAACCGAGATCAGGGTTTCCATCACCGTCCAGGTCTTGAAGGTCTCACCGACGCTCATGTTGAAGTATTCCTTGACCAGCCAGAAGCCGGCATCGTTGACGTGCGACAGGATCAGCGAACCGGCGCCGGTGGCTAGCACCAGCAATTCCTTGTTGGTACCGGGGATCAGCGCCACCAGCGGCGCCACGATACCGGCCCCGGTGATGGTAGCCACCGTGGCCGAACCGGTCGCCACGCGAATCACGCCGGCCACGAACCAGGCCAGCAGCAACGGCGAGATCTGTGCATGGACAGCCAGTTGGCCGATGGACGTGCCCACGCCGGAATTGACCAGCATCTGTTTGAAGCCGCCACCGGCGCCGATGATGAGCACGATGGCCGCAGTCGGCGCCAGGCTCTGATCGACGAACTTGAGCACTTGCTGGCGGGTGAAACCGCGGGCGATGCCGAAGGTCCACATCGCCAGCAGGAGTGCGGCCAGCAGGGCCACGATGGGGTTGCCGATGAAGTCCATCAGGTCGCGCAGGGCGTGGCCGTCAGGCAGGGTGACATCGACCAGGGTCTTCAACAGCATCAGGAACACCGGCGCCAGTACCGTCACCAGCGTGGTGGTGAAACCCGGCAGATTGGTGGTCTGCGGTTCACGCGCCAGTTGCGCCATCAATTCCTCGGACGGTTTGATGTCGACGTAACGCGAGATGAAGGCGCCGAACAGGGGACCGGCAATGATGACCGTGGGCAGGCCCACCAGCAATCCATAGAAGATAGTCTTGCCGATGTCGGCACCGAAGATACCGATGGCCAACAGCGGCCCCGGATGCGGCGGCACCAGGCCATGCATCACCGACAGGCTGGCCAGCATGGGCATCCCGATCTTGAACAGCGGCACGCCCGAGCGACGCGCCACGATGAACACCAGCGGAATCAGGAGCACGAAGCCGATCTCGAAGAACAAGGGAATGCCCACCAGGAAGGCGCCCATCATCATGGCCCAGTGCACCCGCTCGCGGCCGAAGGCGCGCACCAGCGTCTGCGCAATCTGGTCGGCTCCGCCGGACTCGGCCATGAGCTTGCCCAACATGGTCCCCAGGCCCAGCACGATGCCCACGAAACCGAGCACGCCGCCGAAGCCGTCCTGGAAGGACTTGACGATCTTGGGCAGAGGCATCCCCGAGATCAGGCCGAGCAAGCCCGACGTGATGGTCAAGGCGATGAAAGGATGGATGCGCAAGCGCGTGATCATCAGGATCAGCGCGAGAATCGCAATGACTGCATTGAACAGCAAGGTGGCGTCGTGGCTCATGCCCAGCATGGGATCTCCGATTGCCGATAGCCGATGCCGCGCGGCCCGCGGCAAGACCGCAGCCACGCGCCCGCAGCGATGCGAGGCGAACGTCTCCTGCGGGCCGGCCTGGGTGGCACGAACACCTGCACTATCTGCGTAGTGTTATCTGATTGTCCTGAGTGTGGTATGTCGCGACCAGCACCGCCGCCGTGTGCCCGGAGGTTCGGATGTTAGCGTTAACATGCGGCGCGATGATAACGCTAACATTTTGCGCGGGTCAAACACTTGTTGTGTTGCGGTGCGCAAGACGATGCACACCGCAGGACGCAGCGTCGAGAAAATTGTTTTGCAGAAATACGGCTTGGCACTTCGCCGTCGCCAACAGTAGCGCGCAAGCAGGTATCATGTGGCCACCTGAAAAGACCGCCCTCCTCCTCGATCCATGACCCAGCGCGCAGCACCCAAGTCCAAGCCCAAAGCGACCACCCCCGCCGCCAAGTCGGCCAAATCCGCCGTGCGCGGCAGTCGCGCCACCGGGCGCGTGACGATCATGGACGTGGCTGCCGAGGCGGGCGTGAGTTCGATGACGGTCTCGCGTGCGCTCAAAACGCCCGCGCTGGTGCAGGAGCAATCACGCCTGCGCATCCAGCAAGCCATCCAGAAGCTCGGCTACGTCCCCAACCAGGCCGCTTCCACGCTGGCCTCGGCACGCTCGCAGGTGGTGGCCGTGCTGGTGCCGTCCCTGACCAATGCGGTCTTCATCGAAACCCTCTCGGGCATTCGCGATTACCTGGCCCAGGCCGGCTACCAGTTTCTCATCGGTGAAACCGGCTACGTGCGGGCCAAGGAGGAACAACTGATCGCCACTTACCTGGCCCATGCGCCAGCCGGCTTTCTGCTCTCCAGCAGCGAACAGTATGAGATCCTGCAAAGCCAAGCTGCCAGCCGCCACATCCCTGCGGTGCGCATGTTCGACCTGGGGCGCAGCCAGCAGGATTATTCAGTGGGGTTTTCTCAGACCCGCGCCGGCCACGCGGTGGCGCGGCATCTGGTGGAACGCGGCTATCGACGGCCGGCCTTTCTGGCGGCCCAGCTCGATCCGCGCATGATGAAGCGCCGCGAGGGCTTTCGCAAAGGTTTGCTGGAAGCCGGTATCGCGCCCGATATCGAAGTGCTCCTGCCCCAGCCGACCACGGTGGACATGGGGGCGCAACTGTTGCGCTGCGTGCTGGAGCAGCACCCGGATTGCGATTCGGTGTTCTGCTGCAATGATGACCTGGCCCTGGGTGCGCTGTTCGAATGCCAGCGCCAGGGCATCAGCGTGCCGCGCGAAATGGCCATCGCCGGCTTCAACGATCTGTCCTGGGCGGCCTGCGCCACGCCCTCCATTACCACGGTGGTCACGCCGCGCTATGAGATCGGCTACCAGTCGGCCGAGATGCTGGTGCGCCAGTTGAAGGGCGAGGCCATTCCTAAAGGTCGGCTCGATCTGGGCTTTGAACTGGCGCTGCGCGAGAGCACCTGAAGCGCTACCCTAGCGATCCACACCATCGGTGGACGAATCCACATCAATCATCCATCCATTGCCAGTCCCTGGATCTGGACAGAAAAGCTCCATTCTCTACAATCTCCCGGTGTCGTCCCTGCCCGCAGTTGCATCAGGGTGCGGTCGGCATTCCTATAAATAATATGCACATTCACCAGTCCAGATCATCAGGAGCATCCCTCATGCAGACATTCACCGGTCTTTGCAAACCCGCCCTGGCGCTGCTGCCACTGTGCGGCGCGCTGGCTTTGCTGCCAGCCGCCGCCCAGACACCGCCGCCGGCGGCCCCCGTGGTCAAGTACGACCTGACCTATGACATCATCAGCCCGGTCCACAGCCAGCACGGCATGGTGGCCACCGAACAGGCGCTGGCCACCCAGGTCGGCGTAGACATCCTCAAGAAGGGCGGCAATGCGGTTGACGCTGGTGTCGCCGTGGGCTTCGCGCTGGCGGTGGTGCTGCCTAATGCCGGCAACATCGGCGGCGGCGGCTTCATGATGATCCACGATGCCAAGACCGGCAAGAACGTGGCCCTGGACTTCCGCGAGATGGCCCCGCAGCGCGCCACCCGCAATATGTACCTGGACGACCAGGGCAACGTGGTGCCGGGCCGCTCGCTCTATACCCACCTGGCCGTGGGCGTGCCGGGTACCGTGGCAGGTCTGTCGCACGCGCTGTCCAAGTACGGCACGATGAAGCTGTCGCAGGTGATCCAGCCGGCCATCGAACTGGCCGACAAGGGTTATCCGGTCAGCCGCAGCCTGGCGCTGATCCTGTCGGCCGAGCGTGAACACCTGGGCCAGTGGGATTCTTCCAAGGCCATCTTCTTCAAGCAAGGTCGCCCACTGCAGGAAGGCGAGATGCTGGTCCAGAAAGACCTGGCCAAGTCGCTGCGCCTGATCGCCAAGGAAGGCCCCAAGGCTTTCTATGAGGGTGCCATCGCCAAGAAGATCGTGGCCGAGATGGACAAGCACGGTGGCCTGATCAGCGAGGCCGATCTGAAGAACTACAAGGTGGTCGAGCGCGTGCCGGTGTCGGGCAACTATCGCGGCTACCAGGTCATGTCCATGCCGCCGCCGAGCTCGGGCGGGGTGCACATCATCCAGATGATGAACATTCTGGAACGCTATCCCCTGAAGCAGTACGGTGCCGACAGCGCCCAGACCATCCACCTGATGGCCGAGGCCATGAAGCTGGCCTATGCTGACCGCTCCGAATACCTGGGCGACCCGGACTTTACCAAGGTCCCGGTCAAGGGCCTGACCTCGCGCGCCTATGCCGATGAGCTGGCCAAGAAGATCAACCCGGACCGTGCCACCCCGTCTTCCGAAATCAAGCCGGGCCAGCCGCAGCCGTATGAAAGCGACCAGACCACCCACTTCTCGGTGGCCGACAAGGACGGCAACCTGGTGGCCACCACCTACACGCTGAACCTGAACTTCGGCAGCGGCATCGTCGCCACCGGCACCGGCATCACCTTGAACAACGAGATGGATGACTTCGCCGCCAAACCGGGCGTACCCAATGCCTTTGGCCTGATCGGTGGCGACGCCAATGCAGTCGGTCCCTACAAGCGTCCGCTGTCGTCGATGTCGCCCACCTTCGTGCTCAAAGATGGCAAGCCCTTCCTGGTCACCGGCAGTCCGGGGGGCAGCCGCATCATCACCACCACGCTGCAGACCATCCTCAACGTGATCGACCACGACATGAACGTGGCCGAAGCCACCATTACCCCGCGCATCCACCACCAGTGGGCGCCGGATCAGTTGCGCGTGGAAAAAGGCTTGTCGCCCGATACCATCAAGATCCTGCAGGACAAGGGCCAGAAGATCAGTGTGCAACCTTCCATGGGCCGCACCCAGACCATCCAGATCAAGGCGGATGGCTTCGATGGGTTCTCGGATCCGCGCAATCCCGATGGTCGCACCCTGGGGTTCTGAAGCATTGAGCCCCTGAAGCGATGAAGCATTGAAGCAATGAAGAAAAAGCTCCCGATCACTTTCGGGAGCTTTTTTTATTCAAGCTCGCCAACTTCGCACCACCAAAAGCCGCACGTTTTCTTTCACTTCAAGTGGATCAGCATCAGGAACTGGCATGGGACTTCGACATGTAGATTCATCTATTACGCAGTCGATCTGAATCGCGCGTACCTAAATAAAAACTTATCTTCAATCCACCACAACAAATTCTCCAGTAATCCAATAATTTTTCGCCTTCCATATTCAAGCGCTTTTCATAGATCGAAAGAAGAACGGCAAAACCCTCTACCAGAGCGGATTCCCGCCAATCACGCCTCCTCTTGAATACCTGATTCAGAACATATTCGAAAAAATAAAAGAAATAATTCGATATAGATATCGAAATATGAAGAGGCATATTTCGTTAATTTTTTGGTTTTACCTCTTATTCCACTCATCCCCTTATCAGGACAAATTCGCGCCATCACTATGGCGGGTATTTGTCACTGAGCACGAATTCCATCCCGTTTCGATCTACGCAACCTGAAGTGGCATGACGAGCGCAAATCGTCATGCCACGGCAGCTTTTTTTCGACGGCAAGTCCACGCATCGCCCCGGCGCGATGGCCGACGCGAACAAAAGTTCACCTGATCGAATACGCAGCGCCTGCGCACCTGGAGGAAACCATGTTCCGACCCGATTTCGATTAGCCACTTTCTAGGGAGTACCACCATGACCATCACCGTCCTGAAGCTTTCCGACGCCGACGCCTATCTGAAGAACATCTCCATCAAGACCATCAAGGACGTACGTGCCCTCGATGTCGACCTGTTGCTGGTCCTGGTCAATGGCGACCGCATCATCATCAACAACGGCGCGGTCAATGCGCTCAGTTCGCCTGACTCGTCACTGCAGTTCGCCGATGGCAAGTTGCCGTTCTCCACCATGTTCCAGCAGATCGAAAAGATCGATGTCTCGCCGGAAGCCAACCTCACCGTCAGTTCCAAGGAAATCACCCGCTACAACCAGAACAACGCCAAGAACAAGAAGGCCCGCAAGGAAGAAGAGGAGGACGGCGACAAGCCGGTGCTGGTGGAACCCGGCGAGCGCGAACCCAGCGCCGCCACCGAGAGCCACGGCAGCAGCGGCAACACCGAGCAACCCAACTTCACGCCCACCAAGGCTCCCGATCACCAGAGCCAGATAGCCGATGCAGAAATCAACTCACAACATGAAAAGAACTGGGGCGTGCAATGGCCCCTCGCAGCCGGTGCGCTGGCCTTGCTGGCTGCGGCCGGCGGCGGTGGCGGAGGTGGCGGAGGTAGCTCCGGCAACGCTGGCAACAGTGGTAATAGCGGCGGCGGCAGCAATATCAGCAATGCTGGCAGCGCTGCTAACGGCGGCAACAACAGCACAGGTACTGGCACTGGCCCTGCAGCCGCCGGCGGCGGTGGCGGCGCCGGCACGATCGACCCGTCCGCGGCCGTCATTCGGGGCAGCGCCACGCTGGGCACCATCAAGAACGCAAAAGTTACGGCCTATGACCAGTTGGGCAATGCCTTGAGCGACACCGTTGAAGTGGTCGACGGCAAGTACACCCTGACGCTGAACCGTCCCCTCTACAAAGGCCCGTTGCTGCTGGTGGTACACGACAACACCCCGGGCGTGGCCGACAACTACGTCGACGAAGCCAGCTTGAAACTGACCGACCTGGGCGCAATACCGCTGCGCGCCGTGGTCATGGCCAGTGGCGTGAACCAGACCATCAACGTCACGGCTCTGACCGAACTGGCCGCACTCAAGGCCGGACTGGACCAAGGCGTGCTGCGGCTGGCCGACCTGCCCGAAGTGACCGAAGAGCGCATCACCGCGGCCAACAACGCGGTGAGCGGCTTCTTCAAGGTCGATGCCATTGGTGGCGAAGTGGTGGCCACCACCGAAAAAAGCTTCAACAACGCCCTGAGCGTGCAAACACAGAACTACGGTGCCGCCCTCAAGGCCATTGCCAACCTGGTGCGCCTGGACAGCAAGACCTATCCCAACCAGGCCGTCGTGCTGGCCCGCCTGGCCGATAACCTGAAATTCCTGGATGACGCCGGTAGGATTGGCCCCTACTCACGCACTTCCCCCACCTTCGGATACACCTTCACCAGCACGATCTTGGGCCCCGACATGCGCTTGATGACTACGTCGAAGGCGGCGAATTCGATCTTCTGGCCTTCCTTGGGCAGGTCGCCCAGTTTTTCCATGACCAGGCCACCGACCGAGTCGATGCTGTCGTCATAGTCGATATCGATGCCCAGCATGTTTTCCAGCGTGACGATGGGCAGGCTGCCCTTGCCCAGCAGAGTGCCATCATCCTGGCGGCTCCACTCACCGGTGTTATGGCGGAATTCGTCGCGGATCTCGCCCACCAGGAGGCTCAACATATTGTCCAGGGTAATGAAACCCAGCGGCGACTGGCCCTTCTTGCCGATGATGGCGAAGTGCGGCATCCCGGTGCGGAAGCGTCGCAGCAGGTCCAGCGCCGGCAGGGCCGGGGAGATGAATTGCACCGGGCGCAGATAATCCTTCAAGTTGCTGATGGCGCGCCCATCCTGCTGCGCCAGGAACACATCCTTCAAATGCACCAGGCCCAGCACCTGCTGGCGCTCGGCATCGAAGTAGGGATAGCGGGAATAACGGTTGCGGTAGATGATGTCGAGGTTTTCTTCCAGGCTCTTGTCATCGCCCAGGGCCACGATCTCGCTGGCCGGACGCATGATGTCGGCCACATCCAGCTCGGCAAAGTTCAGGCTTTGCACCAGCACGTTCCATTCGTCGCGGGTGAACTTGCCGCTCTTGCCGCTCTTGCCACCGGCACGCAGGATGAGCTTGAGTTCGTCCGAAGAATAATGGGCGTCATGCCCATGCGCCGCACCCAGGCCGGCCACGCGCAAGAGCCAGTTGGAGCTGGCGTTCAAGACCCAGATCAGCGGATACATGCCCCAGTAGAAGCCATACAAGGGCACTGCGCACCACAGGCCAAGCTTCTCGGGGCTGCGGATGGCCATCGATTTGGGGGCCAGCTCGCCGGCGACGATGTGCAGGAAGGAAATGACGAGGAAGGCAAACACGAAGGAGATACCGTGGATCAGCTCCTGGTTGCTCACGCCGAGCAAGGTGAAGATCGGTTCGAGCAAGCGGGCGAAGGCCGGTTCACCGATCCAGCCCAGGCCCAGCGAGGCCAGGGTGATGCCCAATTGACAGGCGGAGAGATAGGCATCCAGCTGATTGTGGACCACGGCCAGGATACGGCCGCGCAAGCCTTGTGTTTTTGCGATGGCCCGGATGCGCGTTTGACGCAACTTGACCAGACTGAATTCTGCTGCAACGAAAAAACCGTTCAACGCAACCAGGAAGAAGGCTGCGACGATCAGCAATATGTTTTCCAACGAGGGTTCCTATCGGGGTTGTCAAAGGGCCCGGACACCATGACCCGGCCCGGACTCCGTAATTTAACATGGGTGGCGACAGGAACCGAATTTATTGTCACATCGATAATCACCCGTGCAAATGAAGCTCAGGCATGGCTCAAAAACCCTCCAGCACGATCTTCCCCTTCGCCTTGCCCGACTCCAACAGCGCATGTGCCCGTCGCAGGTTCTCGGCGCTGATGCGTCCGTAATGCTCACCGGTGGTGGTGCGCAACAGGCCGTTGTCCAGCAGTTGCGCCACCCGTTGCAGCAGTTCCCAGGCGGTGATGGCGGTCAGCGGGATGGCGGCGGCATCAGCATGGCCGAGGCTTGCATGGAAAATCCTTTTATATGAAGCAAAAAGATGGGCACAGGCGATACACGCTGCGCACCGGCTTGGCCTCGTAGCGCGATATGAAGCTAAATGTTAGGCAGCACGAGGGGCCACAACCAGCCCCTGGCGGCAGAAAGACTTTCATCGTGGGGACGAAAATGCGTGGTGACATCAGACAAAACACGCAACAACGACACAATGCGTATTTTAATTTGAATTAATTTGAATTAAATACGCATTGCGTATACCATACGCGCATGAACCTGCCCCAACAAGTCTTCCTGCGCGACGCAATGCGCATCCTCAACCTGACCCGGGAAAGCCTGGCCCAGCGCATCGGCTGCACCAAGCGGGCGCTGGACACCTGGCTGCTGCCCGAGGACTCCGGCGAATTCCGCGCCATGCCGGAAATGGCCAGGCGCTTCATTTCCGAGATCCTGGCGGCCAGCCATCCGGGCGGGTCGGCAATTGCAGAGGCCACCGCAGCAAGCACCGCCACCCCCGAGCCCTTCGGGCGTCTCAGCCACCTGCTGTCGGTGGACCAGTTCAGCCGCGACTCGGCCGAGCACCTCTTCATGCTGGCCGACGTCATGCAACCCATTGCCCGGCGCCGCAAGGTGTCGCGGGTGCTGGAGGGGGCGGTGCTGGCCAATCTGTTCTTCGAGGCCAGCACCCGTACCCGCCTGAGCTTCGCCTCGGCCTTCATGCGCCTGGGCGGCTCGGTGTGCGATACGACCGGGTTCACCTATTCCTCCATGGCCAAGGGCGAGTCCATCGCCGATACCAGCCGCACCGTGAGCGGCTATGCCGATGTGATCGTGGTGCGTCATCCCGAGCAGGGATCGGTGGCGCAGTTCGCGGCGGCCACGCAGGTGCCGCTGATCAATGGTGGCGATGGCGCGGGCGAACATCCGACCCAGGCCTTGATCGACCTCTATACGGTGCAGCGCGAATTCTCGCGCCTGGGCAAGCTGGTCGATGGGGCGCACATCGTCATCACCGGCGACCTGAAATACGGTCGCACCGCGCACTCCCTGATCAAGCTGCTGTCGCTGTACCGAAACATGCGTTTCACCCTGGTCTCGCCGCCCTCGCTGGAGATGCCGGCAGAGATCGTCAAGCGTATCGCTGCCCGCGGCCACACCGTCACGTCGACCGATGTGCTGGCCCATGCGCTGCCCGACGCCGATGTGATCTACACCACCCGCATCCAGCGCGAACGCCTCACCGGCGAGAAGATCGATGACTTCCTGGCCGCCTTCGAGATCAATAAGAAACTGGTCGACCAGCATGGCCGGCCCGATATCATCGTGATGCATCCCCTGCCGCGCGACAGCCGGCCCGGCGCGCACGATCTGCATACCGACCTGGATGGCGATGCGCGCCTGGCGATCTTCCGGCAAACCGATAACGGCGTGCCGGTGCGCATGGCCATCTTTGCCACCCTGCTGGGGGTGGAGAACCAGGTCCAGCGTTCCCTGCGCGATGCCCTGTGGGCCGTGCCTGCTACGCTGGGGCCAAACGACTTCCCTGCGGAAGACCTGGACCTCTGAGGCGAGCAATAGCCGCTTCGAGCGTCACCCTGCGCCTGCCAGATGCGGCTTGATCACTGCGGCCAGCTTGTCGAAGGCACGCGCGATCTCATCATTGGGCACGCTGGCATAACCCAGCAACAGCCCCCGCCGCGCGCCGCGGGCGTGCATGTAGTAGCGCGACAGCGGGCGCACCACGATGCCGGCCTGCAAGGCCTGTTCACAGATGAGCACGTCATCGCACTCCTGCGGCAGGCCCAGCACCAGGTGCAGTCCCGCTTCGCCACCGGTGATGGTCATCTTCTCGCCGAAGTGACGGTTGATGGATTGCTGCAGCAATTGCAGCCGCTCGGCGTAGAGCACGCGCATCTTGCGGATGTGCGAGGCGAAGTGGCCTTCGGCCATAAAGTCGGCCAGCGTGGCCTGCAGGAACACCTGGCCGTTGCGATACAGCTCGGCGATGCCGGTGGCAAAGGCCTGGGCCAGCGACTCCGGCACCACCAGGAAACCGATGCGCAAGCCAGGGAACATGATCTTGCTGAAGGTGCCCATGTACAGCACCCGGTGCTGGGTATCCATGCCCTGCAGCGAGGCCAGCGGGCGGCCACCGTAGCGGAATTCGCTGTCGTAGTCATCCTCGATGATCCACACCTTGTGGGTGGCCGCATACTCCAGCAACATGCGCCGCCGCGACAGGCTCATCACCATGCCCAGCGGATACTGGTGCGAGGGCGTGGTACAGATGAAGCGCGGTGGCCGGCGCAGGTTGGCCAGGCGCATCCGCATTCCTTCCTGGTCCACCGCGATGGGCACCGATTGGATGCCCAGTGAATTGAGCACGCTACGTGTGCCCCAGTAGCAGGGATCTTCCACCCAGGCGGTGTCGCCATGTTCACCCAGCAGCTTGACCACGATGTCGATGGACTGGTGGATGCCGGTGGTGATGAGCACCTGCGAAGGGGTGCAGTTGACCGAGCGCGCCACCCGCAGGTATTCGGCGATCTGCTCGCGCAGGCCGGTATAGCCAGCGCCGGGGCCGTAGGTCAGCAGGTCGGAATTGGAACGACGCCAATGCTTGTTCTGCAGGCGACCCCAGATCTTGTGCGGCACGCAGGTCACATCCGGCACACCCGGCATGAAGGCGCCCCATTGGCGTTCCCCCACCCCAGCCTGACGCGTGAGCAGCGCGCCCCGTGCGGACAGTTCGGATTTGCCGGACGGGTCGGTCAAGGGCTCGACCCGCTCTACCGCTTCGGGGATCTGGTCCGGCGCCGTGTCGGCCACGAAGGTGCCGGCCCCGGTGCGACTCTCCAGGTAACCCTCGGCCAGCAATTGCTCATAGGCGTAGGTCACGGTGTTGCGCGAGGTGCCCAGCTCCAGCGCCAGGTCGCGTGAAGAAGGCAATTGCATCCCGGCCGGCAGGGTATGGGCCAGGATGGCTTCGCGGATCAACTGGTAGATCTGGCGATTGACGGGGGTGCTGACGCCGGATGTCTTGGCGGTTTTGGTAATTTTCGCCGCACTGCTTTCGCGGGCACTGGCGGCCTTGCCCTTGCCCGGTGCGGCCTTGGCGGGGGGACGATTGATGCGCAGCAGCAGATAGTCGGACAAGGAGGCGAGTTTCAAGTGGCACCATCAAATATTTGAAATTGGCTCTATATTACAGTGCCACTGGGGTTTTATATTGTTTCCGAACTCAGCATTCGGCAGTAATTTCCTGCGCCGCCGCGGCGCCACTCAACGAAGCAAGAACGGAGCAAGCTATGACCAGCAAGGCCAACAACCAAGAGCTGCAACAACGAAAGAATGCCGCGACCCCGCGCGGCGTGGGTGTGATGTGCGACTTCTACGCCGAGCGCGCCGCCAATGCCGAGTTGTGGGACGTCGAGGGTCGCCGCTTCATCGACTTCGCCGCGGGCATCGCCGTGCTCAATACTGGCCATCGCCACCCCAAGCTGCTCGACGCCATGCGCGCGCAGATGGAAAAATTCACCCACACCGCCTACCAGATCGTGCCCTACGCCAGCTATGTGGAACTGGCCGAGCGCATCAACGCGGTGACCCCGGGTAACTATCCGAAGAAGACCGCCTTCTTCTCCACCGGCGCCGAAGCCGTGGAAAACGCCATCAAGATCGCCCGCGCCTACACTGGCCGTCCGGGCGTGATCGCCTTTGCCGGTGGCTTCCATGGCCGCACCATGATGGGCATGGCACTGACCGGCAAGGTCGCGCCCTACAAGCTGGGCTTCGGTCCCTTCCCCGGCGACGTGTTCCATGCGCCCTACCCGAGCGCCTTGAACGGCATCAGCACCGAGGATGCGCTGGAAGCGGTCAAGGGTCTCTTCAAGAGCGACATCGAAGCCAAGCGCGTGGCCGCCATCATCCTGGAACCGGTGCAGGGCGAAGGCGGTTTCTACGCAGCGCCAGCCGACTTCATGCGCGGCCTGCGCGCCATCTGCGATGAGCACGGCATCCTGTTGATCGCCGATGAAGTGCAGTCCGGCTATGGCCGTACCGGCAAGCTGTTTGCCATGGAACACTACGACGTGCTGCCCGACCTGATGACCATGGCCAAGAGCCTGGCCGGCGGGATGCCGCTGTCGGCCGTCAACGGTCGTGCCGAGATCATGGATGCACCGGCCCCGGGTGGCCTGGGTGGCACCTATGCCGGCAACCCGCTGGCAGTGGCGTCGGCCCTGGCCGTGCTGGACGTAATGGAAGAAGAAAAGCTGGTGGCCCGTGGTCAGCGCCTGGGCGACAAGCTGCAGGAACACCTCAAGGAATTGCGTTCGGCCGTGCCGCAGATCGCTGAAGTGCGCGGCGTGGGTGCCATGGTGGCGGTGGAGTTCGCCGATCCGGTCACCGGCAAGCCGGATGCTGAATACACCAAGAAGGTCCAGCAACACGCCCTCAGCAATGGCTTGCTGCTGCTGTCCTGTGGCAGCTACGGCAACGTGATCCGCTTCTTGTTCCCGCTGACCATTCCCGATGCCGTCATGGATGAAGCGCTGGGCATTTTGGCCAACGCCATCAAGCTGGCCTGAGTCTTGCATTGCACGGCAGCTATTATTCTGTAATTACGTAGTAATTGGGTAGACGGGCCGGACCATGCATCCGGCCCGCGTAGCAAAGAGAGGATCGATGATGGCAGCTCATGCAATGAAGCAATCGGCGCAAGCATTCGCGCCAGAGGCCAGCAGCAACAGCGACGTGCTGGTGCAATTCTGCGGTGTGAAGAAAACTTACGACGGCGAAAACCTGATCGTCAAGAGCCTGGACCTGGACATTCGCCGCGGCGAATTCCTGACCCTGCTGGGCCCCTCCGGTTCCGGCAAGACCACCTGCCTGATGATGTTGGCCGGTTTCGAATTCCCCACCGGCGGCGAGATCCGCTTAGATGGCCAGTTGCTCAACCGAGTGCCGCCGCACAAGCGCAACATCGGCATGGTGTTCCAGAACTATGCGCTGTTCCCGCACATGACCATCGCCCAGAACGTGGCCTATCCGCTGTCGGTGCGCAAGATGGATCGCGCCACCCGCGAAGCCAAGGTCAAGCAGGCGCTGGACATGGTGCAGATGGGTAAATTCGGTGATCGTTATCCGACCCAGCTCTCCGGTGGCCAGCAGCAGCGCGTGGCGCTGGCGCGCACGCTGGTGTTCGATCCGCAACTGGTGTTGATGGACGAACCGCTGGGCGCGCTGGACAAGCAATTGCGCGAACACATGCAGCTCGAACTCAAAGCCCTGCACAAGCGCCTGGGCGTGACCTTCGTCTACGTCACCCACGACCAGAGCGAAGCGCTCACCATGTCCGATCGCGTGGCCGTGTTTGACCAGGGCGTGATCCAGCAACTGGCGCCGGTGACCGAACTGTACGAATATCCCGACAATCAATTCGTCGCCAACTTCATCGGTGACAACAACCGCTTCAAGGGCAGCGTCGAATCGGTGCAAGGCGAACACTGTACGGTGCGCCTGGCCGATGGCACGGTAGTCACCGGCCTGAATGTGCATCGCGCCCATGCCGGCCAGGCCATCACCGCCTGCGTGCGCCCGGAACGTATCCGCCTGGCCGCCGGTGGTAGCGCCGAACCCAATGCCATCCGTGCCAGCATCGCCGGCCTGATCTACTTTGGCGACCACGTGCGCGTGCGCTGCTCGGTGGCCGGGCAGGAAGATTGCTTCGTCAAGCTCTCGCTGTCGGACCCGGCGCTGTCGGGCTTGACCGAGGGTAGCAGCGTGGTGCTGCATATTGCACAGGATCGCCTGCGCTGCTTCCTGTAAGCGCATCGCCCCCGTTTACTTAGTTTTTGTTTTTTGTTTTTTTGTTTGCCGTACCTGGTGTTTGCAGTACCGCGAGCCAGGCAACCGCAGATTGCCGCTCGCGTTTGTCCTAGTCCAATATAAAGTCAACACAGTCAATACGCACGATAACCAACGAGGAACAACAATGAAACGCCTGTCACCCGCCCTGCTGTCCCCGCTCGCCCTGGGCCTGCTGTTTTCCGGCGCGGCTTCTGCCGCTGAACTGACCGTGGTCAACTTCGGCGGCGCCAATGCCAATGCGCAGAAGGTCGCCTACGTCGATCCGTTCCAGAAGAGCACCGGCACCAAGGTCGTGACCTCCGAATTCAACGGTGAACTGGCCAAGGTCAAGGCCATGGTGGAAACCAAGAAGGTCAGCTGGGATGTGGTGGAAATCGACGGCGGCGACCTCACCCGCGCCTGTGACGATGGCCTGATCGAAAAGCTGGACCTGGCCAAGACCATCAAGAAGGAAGACTTCATCCCCCAGGCGACGGTGAGCGAATGCGGCATGGGTGCCTTCGTCTGGTCCACCGTGCTGGCCTACAACGCCGACAAGCTCAAGACCGCACCGACTGGCTGGGCGGACTTCTGGGATACCAAGAAATTCCCCGGCAAGCGCGGCATGAAGAAGAGCGCCGAGTACAACCTGGAGTTCGCCCTGATGGCTGATGGCGTGCCGGCCAAGGACGTCTACAAGGTGCTGGCCACCAAGGAAGGCGTGGACCGTGCCTTCAAGAAGCTGGACCAGTTGAAGCCCAACATCCAGTGGTGGGATGCCGGCGCGTTGCCGGCGCAGTTCCTGGCCTCGGGTGACGTGGTCATGGCCAATGCCTACAACGGCCGCATCGATGCCGCCCAGCGCGAAGGCAAGAACCTCAAGGTGGTCTGGAACGGCAGTGTCTACACGCTGGACTACTGGGTCATCCCCAAGGGTTCGCCCAACAAGGCTCTGGCCGAGAAGTTCATCAGCTTCGCCAGCCAGCCGGAAACCCAGAAGGTCTACGCTGACAACATCGCCTACGGTCCGGTCAACAAGGGCGCCCTGAAGCTGCTGGACGCCAAGACCCTGGCCAACCTGCCGACCTCCCCGGCCAATGCCAAGGACGCGCTGCAACTGAGCCTGCAATTCTGGACCGACCACGGCGAAGAACTGGAACAACGCTTCGCAGCCTGGATCGCCAAGTAAGTCTGTAAGCCGCACCGACAACGGTCCTGCCTTGCCAGGCGGGACCGTTGCCTTGAACTTCCGCTGCCCCCGGATTACCGAGACATGACCACCATCGCCACCCGCTCCGCCGCCATGCCCCTGGCCGAACCCGACCCGCAGCAACTCAAGCGCGAACTGCGCGCCGCCCAGACCCGCAAACGCCTGGGCGCCCTGGCGCTGATCGCTCCGCTGGCCATCTTCCTGCTGCTGACCTTCGTGGCGCCCATCGTGGCCCTCCTGCAGCGCGCCATCGAAAACCCCGAAGTCGCCACCACCCTGCCGCAGACCGTGGCCGTGCTGTCCAAGTGGGACCGCAAGTCGGCCCTGCCCGACCAGGCGTACTCGGCTTTGGCCGAAGACCTGGCCCGCGCCAAGGAAGACACCACCGCCGGCAACCTGGCACGTCGTCTGAACATCGAAATACCGGGCGCACGCTCGCTGGTGATGGGCACCACACGCGCCATGCCGCTGCGCGATGAGCAAGGCAAGCCGCTCTCGCCAGCCGCAGCGCGCGAGGCCATCATCGCTCTCAATGCGCAATGGGGCCAACCCGATGTGTGGCGCGTGATCGCCCAGAACGGCTCGGTGTATTCCCCCTATTACCTGCTGGCCTCGCTGGACCTGCGCCAGAACGTGTTTGGCGATATCGAAGCAGCCAGCCCCGAATCGGCCATCTACCGCACCATTTTCGGGCGCACGCTGTGGATGAGTGCAGTGGTGACCTGCTTCGCCCTGCTGCTGGCCTATCCGCTGGCCTACTGGCTGTCCACCATGCCCGAGCGCCGCGCCAACCTGCTGATGATCCTGGTGCTCATTCCCTTCTGGACTTCGATCCTGGTACGCGTGGCGGCCTGGATCGTGCTGCTGCAATCCGAAGGGTTGGTCAACAAGGCACTGATGCTGGCCGGTCTGACGCAGTCACCCTTGGAGCTGGTGTTCAACCGCGTGGGCGTGTACATCTCGATGACCCACATCCTGCTGCCCTTCATGATCCTGCCGCTCTACAGCGTCATGAAGTCAGTCCCGCCGACTTACCTGAAAGCCGCTGTCTCGCTGGGCAGCCATCCCTTCGCCGCGTTCTGGCGGGTGTACGTGCCGCAGACCTATCCGGGCGTGGGCGCGGGTGTGCTGCTGGTGTTCATCATGGCCGGTGGCTACTACATCACCCCGGCGCTCTTGGGCGGCCCCAATGAACAGATGGTGAGCTACTTCATCGCCTACTTCATCAACACCACCATCAACTGGGGCATGGCCTGCGCTCTGGGCGCCCTGCTGCTGGCGGCGACCCTGGTGCTGTATGGCGTCTATCGCCGCTTTGCCAAGGTCGATGTCGGCATCAGCTGATGCCATTGAAGAATCCACGGAAGAATTCAGGAAACAAGCCATGCACAAACCGCCCCTCTTTCCGCCCTACACCTCCTTGGTCGAGCGCGCCTGGTTCTTTGCCTCGCGCAGCTTCAACCTGCTGGTGCTGCTGTTTCTGGTGTTGCCCATCCTGGTGATGATCCCGCTGTCGTTCTCCGACAGCAGCTTCCTGATGTATCCCATCCAGGGCTTCTCGCTGCGCTGGTACCAAAACCTGTTCACCTCCGATGACTGGATCCGTGCCGCCCAGAACAGCTTCATCGTGGCCCCGGCGGCTACCGTCATTGCCACCGTACTGGGCACGCTGGCCGCGGTGGGCCTGAACAAGGCCGACTTCCGCGGCAAGGGCATCCTGATGGCGATCCTGATCTCGCCCATGATCGTGCCGGTGGTAGTGGTGGGCGTGGGCGTGTACCTGTTCTTTGCCCGCATTGGCCTGTCCGACAGCTACCTCGGCCTGATCCTGGCGCACGCCGCGCTGGGCGCGCCGTTCGTGGTGACCACCGTGCTGGCTACCCTGCAGGGCTTCAACCACAACCTGGTGCGCGCCAGCCTGAGTCTGGGCGCCAGCCCCTTGCGCACCTTCTTCCGCATCACCTTGCCGGTGATCGCACCGGGCCTGATCTCGGGCGCCCTGTTCGCGTTTGCAACTTCCTTCGATGAAGTGGTTCTGACCTTGTTCGTCGCTGGCCCCGAGCAAGCCACCCTGCCGCGCCAGATGTTTGCCGGCATCAAGGACAACATCAGCCCGACCATTGCCGCCCTGGCGACGATCCTGATCCTGTTTTCGACCTGCCTGCTGCTGGCCCTGGAATGGCTGCGCGGGCGCAACAAGGCCGCGGCGCGCTTCTGAACCCGCAGCGCCGCCCCAACCCACGGAGACCCGATATGCTGCATCAACTCAAAGACCCTTCCCTGCTGCGTCAGCAGGCCTACCTCAACGGCGCCTGGTGCGATGCCGACAGCGGCGCCAAGCTGGAAGTGCACAATCCGGCCAACGGCCAGTTGCTGGGCCACGTGCCCCTGATGGGCGCCACCGAAACGCGGCGCGCCATCGACGCCGCCAATGCCGCCTGGCCGGCCTGGAAAAAGAAGACTGCCAAGGAGCGCAGCGCCCTGCTGCGCCGCTGGTATGAGCTGATGCTGGCCAATGCCGACGACCTGGCCCTGATCATGACCGCCGAGCAAGGCAAGCCGCTGGCCGAGGCCCGTGGCGAGATCGGCTATGCCGCCTCCTTCATCGAATGGTTCGCCGAGGAAGGCAAGC
Source organism: Herbaspirillum rubrisubalbicans (assembly GCF_003719195.1). NCBI lineage: Bacteria > Pseudomonadati > Pseudomonadota > Betaproteobacteria > Burkholderiales > Oxalobacteraceae > Herbaspirillum > Herbaspirillum rubrisubalbicans. Next base: position 1,049,124 of record NZ_CP024996.1, on the reverse strand, counting down.
GTACCTATGGCGACACCATCCCCTCGCCCTCGCCGACCAACCGCATCGTGGTCATCAAGGAAGCCATCGGTGTGTGCGCGGCCATCACGCCGTGGAATTTCCCGGCGGCGATGATCACCCGCAAGGCCGGCCCGGCGCTGGCGGCTGGCTGCCCGATGGTCTTGAAGCCAGCCGAAGCCACGCCCTTCTCGGCGCTGGCCCTGGCGGTGCTGGCCGAGCGCGCCGGCATCCCGGCAGGCGTGTTCAGCGTCGTCACCGGCACGCCCAAGGAGATCGGCGGCGAGATGACCTCCAACCCCATCGTGCGCAAGATCAGCTTCACCGGCTCCACTGGCGTGGGCAAGCTGTTGATGCAGCAGAGTGCATCGAGCATCAAGAAGCTGTCGCTGGAACTGGGCGGCAATGCGCCCTTCATCGTGTTTGACGATGCCGACCTGGATGCCGCCGTGGAAGGCGCCATCGCCTCCAAGTACCGCAATGCTGGCCAGACCTGCGTGTGCGCCAACCGTATCTACGTGCAGGATGGCGTCTATGACGCCTTTGCCGCCAAGCTGGTGGAAGCGGTCAAGAAACTGAAGGTGGGCGATGGCATGGAAAATGGCGTGACCCAAGGTCCGCTGATCAATGAACAAGCCGTCAAGAAGGTCGAGCAGCATGTGGCCGACGCCCTCGCCAAGGGGGCGCGCGTGCTGCTGGGTGGCAAGCGCCATGCCTTGGGCCATGGCTTCTTCGAACCCACCGTGCTGGCCGATGTGACCCCGGCCATGCAAGTGGCGCGCGAAGAAACCTTCGGGCCGATGGCGCCGCTGTTCCGCTTCAAGACCGATGACGAAGCCCTGTCCCTGGCCAACGACACCGAGTTCGGCCTGGCCAGCTACTTCTACTCACGCGACATCGGCCGCATCTGGCGCGTGGCCGAAGGCCTGGAGTCGGGCATGGTGGGCATCAACACCGGCCTCATTTCCAACGAAGTGGCGCCGTTTGGCGGCGTGAAGCAATCGGGGCTGGGACGCGAGGGATCGCACTATGGCATCGATGATTATCTGGTGGTGAAGTATTTGTGCATGGGTGGAATCTGAGGAATTCAAGCCGGCTTCTGCGCAGCTTGAAGCCGTCCTTCTTCGCTCTTGCTTCGCATCTCGATGAGCAATGACACGCGCCGCATCGCTGATTTTTCAGCCGTGCGGCGTTGTGCATTGTTGGGCGCCTGCACAAGCGTGGCGCAAGGCTGCGCACGGTTTTATCGCATAAGGAAATCAAATACAAAGAATTAGAAATAATAATTTTTTTTATGCCCGACGCAGTCGTATAACTCCAGTTCCCCTCACCTCAACATGCCTACCGGGAGACTGCACCGTGCCTACCACCCCACCCCGCCACCAGCCCGTGCGCGCCTCGCTGGCCGCCTTCGTCGGCACCATGATCGAATGGTACGACTTCTACATCTATGCCACGGCCTCGGCCCTGGTGTTCGGCAAGCTGTTCTTTCCTACCACCAACGGCTTCTACGGCACGCTGGCGTCCTTCGGCACCTTCGCCGTGGGCTTCCTGGCGCGGCCCTTGGGCGGGGCCGTGTTCGGGACCATCGGCGACCGCCTGGGACGCAAGAAATCGCTGGTCATCACGCTGTTGATGATGGGATCGGTGACGGTGGTCATCGGCCTGCTGCCGACCTATGCCAGCATCGGCATCTGGGCGCCCATCGCCCTGGTGGCGCTGCGCTTCATCCAGGGCATTGCGGTGGGCGGCGAATGGGGCGGGGCCGTGCTGATGGCCAGCGAACATTCGCCCGACCGCAGCCGCCGCACCTTCCTGGCTTCCTTCGCGCAACTGGGCAGCCCGGCCGGCCTGATCCTGGCCACCCTGATGTTCAAGCTGGTCAGCGGCATGGACAATGCGGTCTTCCTCGACTGGGGCTGGCGCCTGCCGTTCCTGATGAGCGCGCTGCTGCTGGTGGTGGGCTTTGCGATCCGGCTGTCGGTACAGGAGTCGCCCGATTTCCTGGATGAACAACGCCGCCGTGCCAGTGCGCCGCTAGCGGCCAAACCCGCCAGCGCACCACTGGCCGAAGTGTTGCGTGGCGCGCCCGGACTGCTGGTGCTGGCCATCGGCGCCAACGTGCTGGGCATTGCCGGCTTCTACTTTACCAATACCTTCATGTTGGTCTACACCACGCAATACCTGCAATTGCAGCGGGGGCTGGTATTGAACGGTTTGCTGGTGGTCTCGGTGATGCAATTCTTCATCACCCCGCTAGCCGCCCATCTGGCGCGCAAGGTCGGCAACCACCGCTTCCTGGTGATGATGTCGGCGCTGTCCATCGTCTCGCCTTACGCGATGTTTTCGCTGGTCGATCTGGGCTCGCTGGCCAGCGTCACACTGGGCGTGGCCATCGCGGTGCTGTTCATCGGCGCTTACTATGCGGTCATCGCCGGCTTCGTCAGCGATGCCTTCCCCACCCGCATCCGCTATACCGGGATCTCCATGGCCTACCAAGTCTCGGGTGCCCTCTTCGGTGGTCTCACGCCCTTGCTGGGCACGGTACTGGCGGAAAAATTCCAGGGTCACTGGTGGCCCTTGGCCTTGCTGTTCTCGGGTATTTCGCTGCTGTCGATGCTGTGCGTGGCGCGCCTGAGCCGCCAGCGCCAGGTGTCGCCCAATCACGGCATGGCCGCGCAGGAGGGTTGATGAAAACCTTTTACCACCCCGAGCAGAAACTGCATCATCCGCAAAGCTACTATTCGCGCGGCAAGATGCGCGTGCCGCAGGAAGTCCCGGAGCGCCTGGACCAACTGGCGGCACTGGCCACGCGCCTGGGCTTCGAGGTACAGCCGCCCCCCGATACCGGAACCGCAGCCATTGGCGCGGTGCACGCGCTGGATTACCTGCAATTCCTGCAGGAGGCCCATGCGCAGTGGATGGCCTTGCCCGAGGACTGGGGGCAGGAAGTGGTATCCAACATCTTCGTGCGTCAACCCAATGCCCTGCGCGGGGTATTGGCCAAGGCGGCGCGTTATCTCGCCGATGGCAGTTGCCCGGTGGGGCCGCAGACCTGGCACTCGGCCTACTGGTCGGCCCAGTGCGCCATTGCCGGCGCCCAGGCGCTGCTGGATGGACAGCCGCGCGCCTATGCCCTGTGCCGCCCGCCCGGCCATCATGCAAGGCGCGATGCGGCCGGCGGCTTCTGCTATCTCAACAATGCCGCCATCGCCGCGCAGATGTTGAGCCAACGTCATTCTCGGGTGCTGGTGCTCGATACCGACATGCACCACGGCCAGGGCATTCAGGAACTCTTTTATACCCGGCGCGACGTGATGTATGTCTCCATCCATGGCGACCCGGAGAATTTCTATCCAGTTGTGGCCGGCTTCGAAGACGAACGCGGCAGCGGCGAAGGCCATGGCTACAACCTGAACCTGCCCATGCCGCACGGCGCGCCGGAGGCGGTGTTCTTCGAGCGCCTGACCCAGGCCTGCCGCGCCATCACGCTGTACCAGCCCGAGGTACTGGTGTTGAGCCTGGGATTCGACATCTTCGAAGACGACCCGCAATCGGTAGTGGGCGTGAGCACGGCCGGCTTCGAGCGGCTGGGGCGCGAAGTCGCAGCGCTCGGGCTACCCACCTTGGTGGTGCAGGAAGGCGGGTACCATATTGCCGGATTGCAGGCCAATGCCGAGCGCTTCTTTGTCGGACTGGAGCCTTGCTGAAAGAAACCTTCATATCGCCAATCATGCGCCCCGACTCCTCCGCCAGCCCTCGCCCGCCCCTGTCGCCGCTCTCCTCGGAACGCATGGACTGGAACCTGTTACGAACCTTCATGTTCGTGGTCCAGGAGCGCGGTGTCGGGCGTGCTGCCAGCACCCTGTGCCTGAGCCAGCCCGCAGTCAGCCAGGCGCTGCGGCGCCTGGAGGAAGCCGTGGGCGGGCTACTGCTGCATCGCCGTCACGGGGAGTTCCGCCTCACGCCGCTGGGGGAGGAAATCTACGCCGTGGCGCGCGAGATGTATGGCATGGTGGCGCGCATCGATGGCGCCGCCGGTCACGCCGGCGAGGACGTGGCCGGCCACCTGCGGCTATTGTTGATGAGCCGGGTGCAGAGCGCGGCCTATGACGATTTCCTGGCGCGCTTTCACCGCCGTTATCCGCGCGTGGAATTTCGCATCGAGGTCATGCAAAGCGCCACCATCCTCGACACCCTGGCCAAGGGCAGCAGTGGCCTTGGCTTGTGCCTGTGTCGCAAGCCGGTGGAAAAGCTGGAGCGCCGGCTGTTTCTGCGGCATCGCTATGTGCTGGTGTGTGGCCGCCATCATCCCCTGTTCGCCCAGCGCAGCGTGAGCATGGCCGAGTTGCTGGAGCAGAATTTCGTCTGCTTTGCCAGCGACCAACTGGGCGACACCCTTTCCCCGCTGACCGTGTTTCGCGACCAGCAGGGCTTCACCGGCCACATTGCCGGTACCTCGCCGCACGTCGAAGAAATCCGGCGCATGGTGGTAGCAGGTGTGGGACTGAGCTTTTTGCCGGAACACCTGATCGGCCAGGATGTGACCGATGGCCTGTTGAAAGTGCTCCCCCTGGGCGCTCCGGTGGCCGAGATCGATGTGTTCCTGACCTGGCATGGCCAGCGCAAGCTGTCGGCCCCGGAGCAGGCCTTCCTGGGCTCGTTCGAGCGGTTTTTGCAGCGGGTGCCGTTGGAGGCGAGGACGGCGTGAGCAGGCAATCCATAGGAATACTGACGCGGTTTCTTGATCGATTGCCCCTCGGCAAAAATTGCCTGGCCGCATCGTGGGCAAAATTACCGCACGCTGGCGTGGCGATTTTGTTTATAATGATAGTCATTCTCATTAAAGGCATTCCGCCTCTTTTTTCTTCTCGACGCCGGCCATGGAAGACCTGCATGTGGAACAGGTTGAAACGCTTTACCGCGACCATCACCGCTGGTTGCGTGGCTGGCTGCGCCACAAGCTAGGCTGTACTGAGCAGGCCGCTGACCTGGCGCATGACACCTTCCTGCGCCTGCTGTCCACACGCGATGTGCTGACGGCGCTCAACGAACCGCGCGCCTATCTGCTCACCGCCGCCCGCAACCTGTTGATCGACCGTGCACGGCGGCATCGCATCCGCCAAAGCTATCTGGAGCAGCTGGAACGGCAGATTGAGGCTGCCCCCGAGCTACTCCATGCTCCTTCGCCCGAAACCATCTTGCAGGCCGTGCAAGCGATCGAAGCGCTGGGTCGAGCCTTGCTGGGCGTGCACGCCGAGGCCGCCCAGGCCTTCATCCTGCACTACGTGCAGGGGCAGCGGCAGGAGGAACTGGCGCAGCACTTCGGCGTTTCGCTGCGCAGCGTACAAGGTTGGCTGGCCCAAGCGCTGGTTCATTGCCATCGTCAACTGGCGAGTTGAAAAGATGACAGAGAAGGCTTGCGCCCCCTCCGAGGAAATCACCATCGAGGCGGCACAATGGATCGTGCGCCTGAGTGCTGGCAACGCGGCCCAGCAACGGCAGGCCGCAGAAGAATTCGCCCGCTGGAAGAGTGAAAGTCGGCAGCACGCCCAGGCGGCGCACGAACTGCATGGCGTACTGGAGCAGATCAATAGCTTGCTCGATACCAGCAACGGCGATCCCGTCCCCTTGTGCGCCGGCCTCAAGACGGCCATGACGCAGCCCCGTTTGCCGGACCGGATGCGCCGCGCGGTGGCGACACTGGCCCTCATCTGTGGCATCGGGCTGCCACTGTGGCTGACCTACCAAGCCTATCCGGCCGACTACCTGCTGGCCGATATGCGCACCGCAACCGGAGCCTGGGCAGCGCAGACCCTGGAGGACGGATCACGCATCACGCTGGGCACCCGCAGTGCTGTCAACTTCCGCTTCGATGCACGGCACCGTACCGTCGAACTGGTCAAGGGCGAAATACTGGTGGAGGTGGCTCGCGACCGTGCACGCCCCTTCCTCATCCAGACCACCGACGGCAGCATCGAGGCACTGGGAACCCGCTTCCTGGTGCGCCGCGACGACAGCGGCACCGTCGTCAGTATGCTTGAATCGAAGGTCTCGATCCACGCTGCGGGCCAGCAGGCGCAAACGCCCGTTATCCTGGCGGCCGGGCAACGCATCCGCCTTCACGGCGATACTGTGGGGGTACCGGAGCCCATCGATGCGGCAGCGCTGGAACGCGCCTGGCGCAGCCACCAACTGGTAAGCCGCCAACGACCCTTGACGGAGCTGCTCGATGAGCTCAACCGCTATCGACCCGGTCGCATCCTCTACGATCAGGCGCAGTTGAAGGGGTTGGAGATGACCGTGGTGCTGCCGCTGGACGATACCCAGCGTGCCCTGCAATTACTGGTGGACTGCATACCTGGCTTGCGAGTGCGACAGTTCACGCCCTATCTGACCTATATCGATTTGGTTCCTACTCCCTGAACCTGCAGTAGCACTCTGTTTTTTTCAATTGCGCTGCGGGTTTCGTTTTCTGGTGCGTCATGCCTTGTGAAGTCCCCAAAAAACAGGGAAGACGCACTGCACCGAGGCGCAGATCGCTTCCCAGTGCACTGATCAACCAGAAACGGAGAGGAAAAAATCAGCATGAGCTTGTCCAAGCCCACCCGCATGTCCCCCATGTTGCGCCAGCCCTTGATCATGAAACTCGCGCTGGCCCAGGCGCTCATGAGCACCACTGCACTGTATGCCCAGCCGGTGCAGCAACGTTTCGATATCCCGGGTGGCCCGCTGGAAGACGTGCTGACCCGCTTCGCCCAGGCCGCCGATGTGCCATTGGCCCTGCAAGCGGGCAAGTTGCAGGGCCTGCGCTCGCCGGGCTTGGTGGGCAGCTACAGCGTAGAAGCGGGATTCCACGCCCTGCTGGCAGGCAGCGGCTACCGCATCGGCAAGACCGCGGCCGGCTATGTATTGATGCCGGACACCGGCGGCGCAACGCCAACTGCGACGCCCCTTGCTTCGGCCCAAGGCAGCCTGCCCACCATCAATGTCAGCGCCAACGCCGAGAGCTGGTCTGCACGCACAAGTAGCAGCACCACCAAGACCGAGACGCCCCTCATCGAAGTACCGCAGTCGATCTCGGTGGTCACCGCTGAACGCATCGCTGCATTGGGCGCGACCACCGCGCGCGATGCCCTGGGTTACACCCCAGGCGTCAACATTTCTCCTTACGGTGCCGACTCTCGCTATGACTGGATCAACCTGCGTGGCTTCGACGCCTACAGCCCCGGCTTCTACCTGGATGGCCTGCCGCTGCGCAATGCCAACAGCTTCGCGGTCTGGCGTACCGAAAACTATGGTATCGACCAGATCGCCGTGCTGCGCGGACCAGCCTCGGTACTGTTTGGCCAGGCCGGCCCGGGAGGGGTGGTCAACGTGGTCAGCAAGCTGCCCAGCGCCGAAACGCAGCGCGAACTGCAGGTGCAGCTCGGATCGAATCAGCGACGCCAGGTAGGCGGCGACTTCGGCGGCGCGATGGATGCCGACGGCAAGCTACTCTATCGTTTCATCGGTGTGATACGCGATGCTGAAATGCCCGCGGGTGGGATGAAGAATGACCGCATCTACCTTGCCCCGTCGCTGACCTGGAAGATCAGCCGCGATACCTCGCTGACCCTGCAAGCCTCGCTGCTGCGCGACAATGGCGGTGTGTATACCCGCACCAGACCGCTGGTGGGTTCACTGGTACCAACGCCCATCGGCACGACCATTCCCAGTGGCTTGTACATCGGCAATCCCAACTTCGACCATTTCAGTCAGAACCAGGAACTGCTGGGCTACCGCCTGGAACATCGCTTCAATGAGGCCGTGGTCTTTCGGCAGAGCGCGCGCGTGGGCCACATGAGCGTGGACTATCACGCCCTGCAACAACCGAACTTCATCACCGTCGATGCGACCGTTCCCAACGATCCGGCCAACTTCCAGAGCCTCTCGCGCAATCTGTTCGGCAGCCGCGAATCGGCCACCATGTTCAGCATCGACAATCAGCTGCAGCTTGACTTCAGTACCGCAGGGATACGCCACACGATGTTGCTGGGGGTGGACTTCCAGCGCAGTCGCTTCGACGCCCTCAGCTTCAGCGGCGGCAGCGCACCACTACTCGACATCGCCGCCCCGACCTATCCGAATGGCCCCTTCGTCGTGCCAGCCCCCTACAACGACACCCGTGCCGTGCTGACCCAGACCGGCTTCTACCTGCAAGATCAAATCAAGTGGGACAACGGGGTAGAGCTGACTCTCGGTGGCCGCCATGACAGCGCCGACAACACAGTGGACAATCGCCTGGATGGCACCCGTACCAGCAGCACCGACCGCAAGTTCACCGCACGCGCGGCACTGCTCTACCGTGCGCCCAATGGCCTGGCACCCTATGTCAGCTATACCGAGTCGTTCAATCCGACCGCTACCGTCGATCCGCTGACCAATCTGCCCTTCGGGCCCGAGACCGGCAAGCAGACCGAAGTCGGCCTGCGCTACCAGCCATCTGGTACGCGCGACCTCTACAGCGCAGCGCTGTTCGACCTGAAGCGCCAGAACTACATCAGCTACGACGCCAACTTCATGCCGACCCAGAAAGGCGAAATATCGGTGCGCGGCCTGGAGCTGGAAGCCGTCACCGAACCGCTGCCCTCTCTGCGTCTGACTGCTGCCTACAGCTACACCCCGCGCGCCGTGGTCACCAACAGCAGCCGTCCAGCCGAGATCGGCAAGCAGGCGACGGCCGTTCCCCTGCATCAGCTCTCGCTGTGGGGTGATCATCGCCTGCACAATGGCATCAGGCTGGGGCTGGGAGCACGCTATGTCAGCGCCACCAGCGGCAATGGTGGGGGGACGCCGGTCAAGGTGCCGGGATATACGCTGTTGGATGGCCTGGTCGGCTATGACCTCGCACACTGGAGCCTGGCCTTGAATTTGCGCAACCTCACCAACAAGACCTATCTGACCAATTGCGATACCGCTGCGGCCACGTGCTATTACGGAGACCAGCGCAGCATCCTGGCCACGGCCACCTATCGCTGGTGAGGACCAGAGCCTGTTCACGAGGAACATCGGGACCAGGCACCTTGCGCTTTACAGCGCGTTTACACAAACCCCTGCAAATACAACCCGCTTTTTACGCCCCAGCTCCTACATTGAGGTCTTCTCCACTACGGGCCGGCTCGCGCCGGCCCTGACCTCATGAGACCGATTGCCATCTTCCAGCATGAAGCCACGCAAGGCCCGGGTGTCTTGCTCGAACATCTGCAACAGCACGCACTACCCTATCGCCTCTACCACTCCGCCGCTCAGGACGATGTGCCGCGCGACGCCAGCCAGTTCGCCGGCATCGTGATACTGGGCAGCGACCATAGCGTCAACGATGCGCTGCCCTGGATCGCAGCCGAGAAATCCTTGCTGGAAGATGCGCTGGCGCGCGATGTGCCGGTGCTGGGACACTGCTTCGGCGCGCAATTGCTGGCACGGGCGATGGGCGCCAAGGTCACGCGCAACATCTGTCCCAATATCGGCTGGGGCCAGGTCTGGATCACACCACCGGCGCAACAGCGCATGAGGCTGCCGCGCCTGGCGTGGCTGTTCAACTGGCACTACGACACCTTCGAGATTCCCACCGGGGCGATACGCACCATGTATGGCAGCCATTGCCTGAACAAGGGCTTCCTGCGCGGTCGCCAGTGGGGTTTCCAGGGGCATATGGAAGTGACTGAAGAGAGCATTCGCCGCTGGTGCGCCAGCGGACGCGAGGAACTGCTGCGCGCCGATGGCCCGGCGGCACAAAGCGAGGCACAGATCCTGGCCGGCTTGCACGAACGCGTGGCCGCCCTGCGCTTGATCGCCGAGCAGACCTATGGCGCCTGGACCCGCCAACTGGACCGGCCCATCCGGGTCGCTCTGCGTTCGACCAGTTACGCGTAAGCTAGGGCCTTCACATTTAAGCTGCGAGATGCCATACCAACGCTGCATGGCGGGTCGGCGACTCCCTCAAAAAACCAATTGCAAGCGCATCGTGAAGGTACGCGCACTGAGGGTGGCATTGCTGCCGAACAGGTAGGCCGCCTGGTACTTCACGAATTGCTGGCCGATGTGGAGTGTGCCGAAGATGGCCGGGCCGGCGCGGTGCGACTGGTTCTGCCGGTTGGCCCAATGATCCCAGCGCCCCAATTCGCCGAATCCCTGCAGGCCGACGTTGAACCAGGGCCGCCAATGCTGGCGCACCTGCCATTGATACACCAGTTGCGTGGGACCACCCTGCGGGCTCAGGCCGCTTTGCAGGCTGGAGACCGCCGGCTGCCCGCCGCCCTGGTCGATGCGGTAATCGCGCTGGAAGAACAGGTTGGCATTGAACTGGGTGCGCCACCATTCGGTCTGCAATGCCGGGCCCCATTCCAGCGAATAGCCCTGGCGCGCCTGGTTGCGGTATTGGCCGATGTCGGTGTGGATGGCCAGGTCGAAGGGATATTCCCCCTGGGTCAGCAGCACATCGTTCTGCCAGTTCAGGCTCATCATCTGCGTACCCTGGATGGCGTCCTGCTGGGTCACGCCATAGAGCTCGGTATACCAGCGCGAATTGACCCCATAACCCACGCCCAGCTCGGGCGCACCGATCGGTATCATGCCGCTGGACTTGGCGTTCCAGTACTTGTAATCCAGCGTCACGCGGCCGGGATCGGAATAGACCTCGACCAGGTAGTAACCGGTGGCCGCACCGGCCGGCATGGTCAGCGCAGCCAAGAGGCCAGCCACCAGCAGCCGGCCGCCCCGCCCTACTCGCCCAAGCATCCTGCGCTCCTATCTCAAGGTTGCGGCAGCGATTGCAGGAACTGCGCCAGCTCACGTGCATAGAAGCGCGCCATGCCGGTGGTACCGTGGCCGCGTGTCTCGGCGCTGGCCGGGATGAGCAGCAGGCGCGCCGTGGGCACTTGCTGGAGGGCCGCTTGCATGATGCCGGTCTCGGGCGGGTTGCGTTCATCGTCGGCAGAGTTGATGGCCAGCACCGGCACCTTGATGCGGGCCAAGCCTGGGGCGGCATCGTAGTCGGCCGAGGAACCCCACTGGTAGATGAAGTCATTGGCATCGGCCGTGACCGGCGCGGCCAGGCGATCATCGACCAGCTTGTCGGCTTGCGCATGGGTGCCGGCCAGGGCCTGGTAGGCCAGCGTGCCGCCATTGGTGGCAAAGACGAACATGTTGTTGGCCAGGCGCAGTGAAGGCGGCTGGCTGGTGTAGTTGCCATGGTTCCAGGCCGGATCCTGCTTGATCGACTCCACCAGCATCCGGCGCATCATCCAGTTGCGGCTGGCCATCTCGGTGGGCTGGGCGGCCATCGGCACCAGGCCATCGGCAAAGCCCGGATAGCTGCCGCCCCACAGCCAGGTCTGCATCCCGCCCATGGAATTGCCGATGATCAGGCGCAGGTGATGGATGCCCATGCCTTCGGTCAACATGCGGTATTGCGCCAGCACCATGTCGGCGTAGTTGTATTGCGGGAAGGCCGCGCGCAGGCCATCGGAGGGCTTGCTCGACTTGCCCACGCCGATACCGTCGGGAATGATGATGAAGTACTTGCTGGCGTCCAGCGGCTGGCCGGGGCCAAAGAGCTGGCCGCCAAAGTCCTTGGACAGCATCGCCCCGGCACTCTGGTAGGTGCCGTGCAGCACCAGTACCGCCGGGTTGCTGCGCTCACCCAGAGTGAGGTAATGCAGACGCAGATGGTCCAGGGTCTGGCCGGTGTGGAACTGGAAACTCGGCGCCACCCAACTGCCTTCGACCGGCTGGGGCGGCTCGACTGCCTGGGCAGCGACACTGGCGCACCAGGAAAGGCTGGCGGAAATCAGCAGCAGGCGGGCGGCCTGGCGCAGGCGAGATGTCAGGATCATGAGGTCTCTCTGGTCGGTTCATAGTCGGAAAACGGCGCCTCCTACCCTTTTCCCACGGGTTGGAACAACGCAGGCGAGAGTATGTAACAACTGTAAGAGATCGTGTTGCAACTCGAATTTTTTCTAGATCGCTCTGGTCTATTGCCATACCAGCTCCCGCTGACCCGCAACGCGGGCAGCATGGACGGGCCGGACCCTCATTCTCAGGAACCCATTTGAACGATCAGAACGATCAGGAAAAAATCATGAAAACACTGCACAAGATCGCTGCCATTTCTGTGACTGCCATTGCGCTGACCGCCATGAGCGGCTGCAGCAACATGAGTACCCGCGACAAGAACACTGCCATCGGCGCCACCATCGGTGCCGTAGGTGGCGCCATCCTGACCGGTGGCAGCGGCATCGGTACCGCCGGCGGCGCAGCGGTGGGCGGCGTGATCGGGCACCAGATCGGTCGCTAACGCATCAAACTTCCCGTTGGGCCTGCGCAAGGGCGACCAGTTGGTCGCCCTTGTTGCATCTTGAACAGGCCCTAGACCGCCAGGAAACCGCCATCCACCGGCACCACCGCGCCGGTCATCATGGCGGCATCCTCCGAGAGCAGCATGGCAATGCTGCGCGCCACGTCCTCGGCCGAGGCAAAACGTTGCAGCGGATGGCGCACCATCATCGGTGCCGACTTGGCCGGATCGCTCCAGGCCGCCTCGGCCAGTTCGGTCAGGGTGATGGTCGGCGCCACCGCGTTGACGCGGATGCCATGCGGCCCCAGTTCCCGCGCCAATACCCGCGTAGCCCCTTCCAGGCCGGCCTTGGAGGCGGCATAACAGAGATGCTCGGCAAAGCCGCGATGGCCGGCAATGGAGGTGATGTTGACGATGCCCCCCCCGCCCCCGGCGGCAATACGGGCCTGGGCGAAAGCCTGGCAAGTGATGAGGGCGGCGCGCAGGTTCACGCCTAGCACCGCTTCATAGGCATCGTCACTCATGGCGAGGGTGGATTGCAGCACATTGATGCCGGCACTATTGATGAGGTAGTCGGCGCATCCCGCTTCGGCCATGGCGCGCCGTGCGGCAGCCGGGTCGGCCAGATCGACCTGCACCGAACGACCACCGATCTCCTCGCGCAGACTCTCCAGGTCGCTGGCCGTGCGCGAGAGCGCGATCACCTCGGCTCCGCGTTGTGCCATCAGCCTGGCGCAGGCCCTGCCAATGCCTTTGCCGGCGCCGGTGATGATGACCGATGTTCCTGCAAATTGCATATGCTGCTCCTGTTCAATGTCGTCCTGCGGCCTGGGCGGCCAGCAGGGGCGCCAGGCTGTCGCGCACCTCGCGCGCCAGTTGCTGGCTCTTGATGAAGGCCTGGTAACGCGCCTGGTGCAGCCGTGCGATGTCGCCACCGACCGGCTCGTTGCGTCCGGCCAGGGCGGACATGGCCGGCATGGCGCTTTGCAGGTCGGGATAGCTGCCGGCGGCGACTGCGGCCAGCATGGCCGAACCCAGCAACACCGGTTCGGGGCAGGCGGTCATCTCCACCGGCAGGCCGGTGGCGTCGGCCAGCAACTGGCGCGTCAAGGGATGGGTACCGGCGCCCCCCGAGACCGAGATGCTGGCGATGCGCACGCCACACGCCGCCTGTGCCTCGATGATCTGGCGCAGCCCGTAACCCAGGCTGCACAGCCCGGCCACGTACAGCGCCACCAGGCTATCGATATCGTGTTCCATGCCCAGCCCCAGCAGCAGCGCCCGCGCCTCTGGATCGGCCAGCGGCGAGCGATTGCCGAGGAATTCCGGCACCACGTTGAGCTGGCCGGCCAGCCATACCGCCTGCGCCGGCTGGCGCACCGCCGCCAATGCCCGCTGCGCCAGCCACTGCGGCAACTCCATGGCTGCGCTGGTGGCCTGCAGGCGCGCCTGAGGAGTGGCTGGATGCAGCCTCAGCAAATGATCGATGGCCGCGCCGGCCGCCGACTGGCCACCTTCGTTCAACCACATGCCAGGCGCCATGGCGTTGTAGTACGGCCCCCATACGCCGGGTACGAACACCGCTTGGGCATTGCTGGTCATGGTGCAGGAAGAGGTGCCGAACACATAGGCCATGCAGGCCGCGGCATCTTCGGCCCCCCCGCGCGCAGCCACCGTGCCCACGCCACCGGCATGGGCATCGATGAGCCCGGCCGCCACCGCGATGCCCGGTCGCAATTGCAGCGCCTGCGCCGCCTCCGCGCTCAAACCACCGTCCAGGGCAGTGCCGGGCCAGACCACTTCCTGGCCGATGCGGGCAAAGCCTTGTTCGGCCAGGTCACCCAGGCCGATGCGCTGGAAATAATCGGCATCCCAGCGCCCTTCGTGGGCCAGGTAGGTCCACTTGCAGGTCACCGTGCAGGAAGAGCGCTGCAGCGAACCGGTGGCCTTCCAGGTCAGGAAGTCGGTCAGGTCGAAGAAATGCGCGGCGCTGTGGTAGACCTCGGGCAGATGTTCCTTCAGCCACAGCAGCTTGGGGGTTTCCATCTCCGGCGAAATCACGCCGCCCACATAGGACAGCACCGCATGAGCGGTGGCATTGATGCGCTGCGCCTGTTCCAGCGCCCGGTGATCCATCCAGACGATCACATCGCGCTCGGGATGGTCCGCATCGCCCACGCCACCTTGCGCGCCCTGCACCACCAGCGAACAGGTGGCATCCACGCCAATGCCGACGACGGCTGCCGGGTCGATACCGGCCTGCTCCACCGCGGCGCGCACCGCCTGGCACACCGCATCCCAGATCTGGGCGCTGGATTGTTCGACGCGCGCGCGGCGTTCGTCGCGAAACAGGGCAATGTCGTGGCGGGCACTGGCCTGCAGATTGCCACTACGGTCGAACACGCCGGCCCGGGCCGAGCCGGTGCCGACATCGATGCCGATCAGATAGGTCTCCATCTTTCCTCGCTGGTTGCTGGTAGGACGCCCGCGCCGGTTCAAACCCGGTCGAAATTGGTGGGCAGCACGAGCATATCGCGGATGGTGACGTTGCGGTTACGGGTCAGCATGTACTCGACCGCATCGGCCACTTCGGAAGGCTCGATGAGGCTGCCCGATTCCTTGGCCTTGCGCAGGTTCTCTTCCGGCCAATCGGCCAGCAATGCCGAGATCACCGGCCCCGGCGAGACCTGTCCCACGCGCACCCCATGCGGGATCATCTGGCGCCGCATGGTCTGCACGAAGCAGGTGATGGCCCATTTGGAACCGGCGTAGACCGGCTCCCAGTAAGTGGGGAAGTGACCGGCCACCGAGCAGGTGACGATGATGTCGCCGGTCTTGCGAGCGATCATATGGGGCGCCACCGCATGGACGTTCTTCATGACGGCATTGACGTTGAGATTCAACATCTTGTCGATGGCTTCGGCGCTAGTATCGACCAGTTCGCCGCCGATGTAGGTGCCGGCATTGCAGTAGAGGATGTCGATATGCGCGACCTTCTGCAAGACCTCCGGCACCATCGCCGCGCAACTGTCGGCGTCGAGCAGATTGGTGACCTGCGGAATGGCCTTGGGGCCGAGGCGCGCAGCCAGTTCCTCCAGGGCCTTGGCGTTCCAGTCCACCATGACCACGGTGGCATCATTGGCCAGCAGTTTTTCGGTAGTGGCCAGGCCGATGCCGGAAGCGGCACCGGTGATGACGGCGATCTTGCCTGCCAGGGATTGGGTCATGTCATGTCTCCTTGTAGATAAGTAAGGGATAGATAAGGGATAAATCCGCAGTCGACGAAGTATGAAAAAAAGGAATGAAACCGCTCAACGCCATTCCCGGGCGATATAGATGGCCAGCAGGATGATCACGCCGCGAACGATGTCCTGCAGATAGGGATTGATCCCCATCAGGTTCAAGCCATTGTTGAGAATGCCCAGCAACACCGCCCCGATGAGCGTGCCCACCACCAGCCCGCGACCACCGGCAATGGCGGTGCCACCCAGCACCACGGCGGCAATCGCATCCAGTTCAAAACCGACGCCGGCATTGGGTTGCCCCGACATCAGACGGCCGGTCAGGATGATCGCCGCCAGGCCCGAGGTGAACCCGGAGATGGCATACACCCCCAGCTTGATGCGCGTGGTCTTCACCCCGGACAGGCGCGCGGCCATCTCATTGCCACCGATGGCATAGACGTGGCGACCGAAGGGGGTGCGCTGCAACAGCACCCAGGCCATGGCATAGACCAGCAGCATCAGGATCACCGGCACCGGGATCATGCCGATGCGGCCCACGCCGAACCAGGCGACCCAGCCCGGCAACCCCGAGATCGGATAACCGCCCGAATAGATCAACCCGACACCTCGCGCCACGCCCATGGTGGCCAGCGTGACGATGATGGCCGGCATCCGGCCCCAGGCCACCAGTGCGCCATTGAGCAAGCCGATCAGCGCCGCCAGGGCGATGCCCGCCACCAGGGCCAGCCAGGCCGGCCAGCCGCTGTTGACGATGAGCCCGGCCGAGAGCGTGCCGGCCAATGCCATGGCCGCGCCCACCGAGAGATCGATGCCCCCGGTCAGGATCACGAAGGTCATGCCCACGGCCAGGATGCCGACGATGGACACCTGGCGCAGCACGTTGAACCAGTTGGAGACGGTGAAGAAATTGTCCGAGGCCAGCCCCATCAGGAGCGAGACCACCACCAGCCCGGCCAGTGGCAGCGCCAGGGGTGAATGGATCAGGGCGCGCCAGCGCGCCTGGGAAGTGGCGCGCACGGGGGCCGCGCCGAGGGCGTTTGCATCATGCTGCATGTTGGAGTCTCCCGGAGGTGGCGTGGGTCATGATTTCTGCGGCGGTGACGGCGGAGCCCTCGACGGTGGCGACGATGCCGCCGCCCTTGAAGACACACACCCGGTCGGACATACCGACCACCTCCGGCAACTCGGAAGAAATCATGATGATGGAATAGCCCTGCGCGGTGAATTCGCGCATGAGCTGGTAGATCTCGGCCTTGGCGCCAACGTCGATGCCGCGCGTGGGTTCGTCGAAGATCAGCACCTGCATGTGGTGGTTGATCCAGCGCGCAATCACCACCTTCTGCTGGTTGCCGCCCGAGAGCGTATCGACCCGGGCATGGGCATCCGGCGCCTTGACGCCGACCCGCCGCATGGCCGCCTGCGTGGCCTCGGCTTCGCGCCGGCGGTCCAGGAACAGGCCACCCTTGCGGTACTTGCCGTAGTTGTTCAACGAAATGTTGTGCAGAATCGGAAAGCTGGTGATGAGCCCTTGCTCCTTGCGACTTTCCGGCAGCAGGCCGATACCGGCCTGCAAGGCTTGCGCCGGATCGGCAAAGCGTAGCGGCACGCCGCGCATGGAGAGCTTGCAGCGTAGCGCAGGATGCGCCCCCAGCATGGCCAGCACGGTCTCGGTGCGGCCAGAACCGACCAGGCCGGCAAAGCCCAGGATCTCGCCGCGCCGCAACTGGAAGCGCGACACCGGCGCATTGCGCTTGAGCTGCAACTCCTGCACCTCCAGCACTACCTCGGCAGCGGCGGCGGCAGTGGTGGCAATGGTAGTGGCCGACTTGGGCGGGAAGCAGTTCTCGATGCGTCGCCCCACCATCATCTCCACCAGCCGCGCCTGATCCACCTCGTTGACCGCACAGCTGGCGACGTAGGCGCCATCGCGCAACACCGTGATGCGATCACAGATCTCGAAGATTTCTTCCAGGTGGTGCGAAATGAAGATGATCGCCACGCCCTGCTCGCGCAAGCCGCGCATGACCCTGAAGAGATGTTCGACTTCGGCTGGCGTGAGCGTGGCCGTGGGTTCGTCCAGCACCAGGATGCGGGCCTCCAGCGCCAGTGCCTTGGCGATCTCGACGAACTGTTGCTGGGCCACCGAGAGCTTGCACACCGGCACATCCAGCGCTATCTCCACGCCCAGTTGCGCAATGATCCGGGCCGCCCGACGCCGCATCTCGGCACGCTTGAGCAAGCCCAGTGGAGTGCGCAGCTCGCGCGCCAGGAACATGTTGTCCACCGCGTCCAGGTAGGGAATCAGCGAGAACTCCTGGAACACCACACCGACACCGGCGGCGATGGCCTGGTGGTAGCTGTCGAAGCGGCAGGGCTGACCATCGATGCGGATCTCGCCCGCATCGGGGCTCACGATGCCGGAAAGAATCTTCATAAGGGTGGATTTGCCCGCCCCGTTCTCACCCAGCAAAGCATGGACTTCGCCTGCGCAAACCTTCATATCGACCCCGCGCAGTACGGTCACCGGGCCAAAGTTCTTCTTGATACCAGTCAGTTGGAGCATGGCTGCCTCCATCAAGGAAAAGGAAGGCGCGGCAGACGGTTCCCGCCGCGCCTGCGGCTTACCAGCTGAAGCCGGCGGCGTTCTTCTTGGTCACCGGCATGACGTCGATGGGCACTTCCTTGGGCACCACGCGGGCGCCCCACTTCTTGGCCAGCGCCATGGCCAGGCCCACGCGCACCTGGTCGCGCGGGAATTGCGCGGTGGTCTCGACGAACGGGCCGCCATCGGCAATGGCCTTGATGGCCTCCGGCGCGCCATCCACCGAGGTCAGCTTGATATCCTTGCCGCTGCCCTGGATGGCCGCCAGGGCGCCCATGGCGCCGCCGTCATTGACCGAGAAGATGCCCTTCAGGTTAGGCCGCGACTGGATCATGTTTTCCACCACGCCCAGCGCCACCGAACGGTCCTGGCGGCCGTTCTGGGTGGCCACCAGCTTGATGTCCTTGTACTCGGCCAGGGCCTGCTTGCACCCTTCCACGCGTTGCAGGATGGGCACCACCGGGATGCCGTCGAGAATGGCCACCTCGCCCTTGCCGCCGATGGCGTCGGCCAGCGCGCGGCAGGATTGGTAACCGGCATCCTTGTTCTTGGAACCGACGAACATATCCACCGGACCCGAGGCATTGGCGTCCACCGCCACCACGATCACGTTGCGCGCCTTGGCCGACTTGACCGCCGCTTCCACCCCGGCCGAGTCGGTCGGATTGATGAGCAGGATGTCGATGTTCTGTTGCAGCATGTCTTCGATGTCGGCGATCTGCTTGGCCACGTTGTGGGCGGCATCGGTGACGATGACCTTGGCGCCGAAGGTCTTGGCGGCATCGTCCAGGGCTTTCTTCATCGACACGAAGTAGGGGTTGTTCATTTCCTGGAAGCTCATGCCGATCTTGAGCTTGGACAGTTCCTGGGCACCTGCCGGGGCGGCAGTGAGGGTGGCCAGGGTAGCCGTGGTCAGGGCCAGTACAG
This sequence comes from Herbaspirillum rubrisubalbicans, assembly GCF_003719195.1. NCBI lineage: Bacteria > Pseudomonadati > Pseudomonadota > Betaproteobacteria > Burkholderiales > Oxalobacteraceae > Herbaspirillum > Herbaspirillum rubrisubalbicans. Next base: position 1,030,016 of record NZ_CP024996.1, on the reverse strand, counting down.
TCAGTGCTTTCTTCATTGCAGTCTCCATTGTTGTTGATCGTGTACGTGATGACGGAATTGCTCGTTGGGGGTGACAGGCAACACCTGTCCTGTTCTGGAAAGCGGGGGCTTTCCTGAATGCTGTTTTCCCTGCCGGGAGGATCGGTGATCGGTGAAGGGAAACCGCCGCGACTATCCGGTGGCGGCAAACACGCCATTGGTGGCGAAGGTATGGCGAAACTCCGAGGGCGACATGCCCTTGATCTTGTGGAAGTGACGGTTGAAGTTGGACAGGTTGGAAAACCCGGTCTCGTAGCAGATATCGGTGATGCGCGCCTGCGGCCGCGTCAACAGCGCCAGGCAGGCCAGGTCCACGCGCAACTGGTTCTTGTAGCGCACCAGGGTGGTCCCGGTATGCCGCTTGAAGGCCCGCGAAAAGCTGCTCAGGTTCTGCCCCACCATGTCGGCCAGGTCCTGTTCGCCGATGTCTTCGGTGAGATGCTCGCGCAGGTAGGCGATGGCACAGTTCAGGCCGCTGCTATTGAAGCCGGACAGGTCGAGCTTGTAGGAGAGGCTGGCCAGCACTTCCGGTTCGGGCGAATTGGCCAGCACGTCGAGGATTTCCCAGAACAGGGCCAGGCGCTTCAAGCCGCGCTGGTCGATCAGGCGCTGCATCAACGGACGCACCGTGTCGCTGGTGGCGGCATCGAACAGCAGGCCGCGATGGCTGCGCTCCAGCAACGGCATGATGGCTTCCATCTCCGGGATGTTGGCGGCGCACTGGTTCACCAGTTGCTCGGGAAACTGGATCACCAGCGAGCGCACCGGCACCATCTCATCGGCGGCAATATCGGAAATCCAGTTCTGCGGCAGATTGGGACCGGTCATCACCAGTTGCCCGGGTGCGAAGTCGCCGATGTGGTCGCCCACGTAGAAACGCCCGGACGTGGCCACCACCAGGTGGATCTCGTATTCCGGATGGTAATGCCAGCGCACGGTACGGAAGGGGTAGCCGTGCATCCATGCCGCGAAGGATTCACCCTTGCGGATATGGACCAGTTCCAGGTCGGGCTGCATCGTGTCTCCTCTCGATCGAGAGCATTTTCTTTGTTGAAACTGACAATTCGATGTTGGCAGTTTCCGTCGTTTGCAGCATCTTAGTGCCCCACTGGCTGCGGGTTCTACATCACCAGCGCAGGCCGACTGATACTTTTTTGCACTCTCACGCGCAGAGAATGAAGTACGATGCACGGCAGCAAAGCCAGTCGCTCAGGCGCTCGGGGCAGCCGGGCTTGTCACAAGCCTGTTGCATTTCTGCCCCATCATCGCGCAACATTGCGCAGCCCGCCGCCCCGGTTTTAACTGTTTTTGCCCTGTTGACCTCGATAGTCCACCATCGCCCATGCAAATCCTCGCCAACATCAATCTCGATTCCCTGCTCGACACCTTCATCAGCCTGGCGGCCGCCTTCATCCTGGGTGGCCTGATCGGCCTGGAACGCCAGTACCGGCAACGCACCGCCGGGCTGCGCACCAATGTGCTGGTGGCGCTGGGGGCGGCGGTCTTCGTCGATATGGCCAATCGCCTCAACGGGCATGAAGGGGCGGTCCACGTGGTGGCCTACGTGGTCTCGGGAGTGGGTTTCCTGGGGGCGGGCGTGATCATGCGCGAGGAAGGCAATGTGCGCGGCATCAATACCGCCGCCACCTTGTGGGGCTCGGCCGCAGTGGGTGCGGCCGCTGGCGCCGACCTGATCCTGGAAGCGATCCTGGCCACCATCTTCGTGCTGGCCGCCAATACGCTGTTGCGCCCGGTGGTCAACACCATCAACCGCAAGCCGCTGGACACGCCATCGGTGGAAGTGACCAACACCATCCACCTGATCGTGGAAAGCGCGCACCAGAAACGCGTACTGACCGCCGTGACCGACATGCTGGAACAAAGCCGCCATCCCACCCACGACCTGGATGTGCGGCCCTTTACGGACGACGAAGTGGAAATCGAAGCGACCCTGGCCGCCACCTCGGTCGATGGCGATGAGCTCGATGCGCTGGTGGAACGCCTGCTGGCCTTGCCGGCGGTAAAGCAGGCGTTCTGGAGCCCGAGTACGACTGACTGATGGCCTGCTGGAGGCTGGCGGCGCGCTAGGATGTAGCCCGGAATTTCCCGCGCAACCACTTCACCGGCCCGCCGATGACCGGCAGCTTCTGCCACAGCTCTTCGGCAGCATCCCAGTAATCACGATGCTCGGTGACAAGGCCCGCGGCATCGAAGCGCAAATGCGTGGCCCCCAGCACGGTATAGCAACGTCCCCTCAAGCCGAACTCGAAACGCCAGGTGGCAAAGGCCTGCTGGCCCTGCCCCATGCGCTCCAGGATGATGAAACGCGGCGCATCGGTGGCCTCGAACATGTGTTCGAAGATGGCGCGGATGGAGCGGATGCCCTTGATGTCGTTGAAGGGATCCTTGAACAATGCCTCGGGCGAATAAAATTCGCCAATGCGTTCCAGGCTGGCGCGGTCCAGCGTGCCATACCACTGCAACAGTCGGTCCAGATTCTGCATGGTCAATTGAGCAGGAAGCGCTGAAACAGCAGGAAGCGCAGGCGGAACGGCAGCAAACGCAAGAGCTTGAGCCAGGCCGTGAAGCGCAGCGGGAAATGGATTTCGAAGCGGCCCTCGGCAATGCCGCGCCAGATGGCGCTGGCAGCCTGTTGCGGGGTCTGCATGGCCGGCATGGCGAAGTCGTTCTTGTCGGTCAGCTCGGTCTTGACGAAGCCGGGATTGACCAGATACACATTCAAACCCTTGGGCCGCAGATCGCTGTAAAGAATTTCCGCCAGGTTGATCAACGCCGCCTTGCCCGGTCCATACACGGAGGCCCCCGGCAAGCCGACATAGCCGGCTACGCTGGCCACCAGGGCGATCCCGCCGCTGCCGCGCGCCAGCATGTCGGGCAAGGCCGCGCCCAGCGCCGAATAGACACTGGCGAGGTTGGTGCGGATGGTGTGCTCGGCTTCGTCTTCCTGAACTTCCCAACTACGTTCGGGACGATACTTGGCCACACAGAACACCAGCAGATCGATGCCGCCGAAGGCTGCCACGACGCGGGCGTGCTGGTCGCGCCAGGCGTCGTGGCAGAGCACGTCCAGCGGGGCGATGAAGGCATCCTGGTGCCCGGCAGCGATCTCTTGCAGGGCATCGGCCCGGCGTGCCGACAGCGCCACGCGTGCACCGGCGGCCAGCGCCTGACGGGCCAGCTCGGCGCCGATGCCGCTGGAGGCGCCCACCAGCCAGATGCGCAGGCCGCGCAGGTCACTCACAGGTTGATTCATCGGACCGAACAGCACGGCCGCTCGCGAGGCCGGTGCGCCTGGCTGGGCGGCTTGCTTGGGCAATGACTTGGCATGGATGTTCATACACCCTCCTTGCGGAAGAACAGCGTGACCTGCCCCACTTCCACCCCGAACTTGCTCATGCTGGTGCGGTTGATGAGAGTGTGCTCATCCATCTGGTACATCCAGTCATCCATCTGGACTTCGTATTGCTTGTCATCGACCGGCAGCAGCAGGGTGTAATTCCAGTGCAGCGCATTGCCGGCGGTCTGGCCGATGGCTTCGCCGATGACGTCGCCGGCACGGCCGCGCCAGCTATTGTCGCTCTGGCGCACCAGGGTCCAGATGCGGGTCTGGGTCTGGCCATCGTCGTAGCGGAAGCGTTCGTCCAGCGTCAGGGTATTGCCTTCCACCGTCCCGGTGACCACCACGTGGAAGCGCCGCGCCACTTCGCCGCCGCGCTTCTGGAACATGCCCCAGGCCTCGGTCTTGCCCTGGAAGAAGATGGCCGGGTCGAACAGCGGCGTCTTGCTGGCGTAGTCGGACAATTGCTGCGAGGCGCAGCCACCCAGTGCTACCGCCAGCAGGGCCAGGGCCAGCCAGCGCCACAGGTACCTCAGATGGGTCTGCATGACTCACTCCTTCTGCAAGAGGAATTGCACCACATCAGTCTGGCCTTCGTCGAAGCCGACTTCGCAAAACACGTAATACAGTTGCCACAGGCGACGGAAGCGTTCATCGAAACCCTGGGCGGCGACGCTCTCGCGTTGGGCCTGGAAGGTCTCGTTCCAGCGGCGCAGGGTTTCGGCATAGTCGCGGCCGAAATGGAAACGCTCGCGGGTGGCCAGACCAGCACGCTGGGCGCCGCGCGAGAAGCGTTCGTGGCTGGGCAACATGCCACCGGGGAAGATGAATTCGCGGATGAAATCGGCGCTGTCGCGGTAGCGTTCGAACACCGCTTCATCGATGGTGATCGATTGAATCAGCGCGCGACCACCGGGCTTGAGGCGAGCGGCGACGGTATCGAAATAGGTTTGCCAGAAGCGCTCACCCACGGCTTCGAACATCTCGATGGAGACGATGGCATCGTACTGCCCATCCAGGTCGCGGTAGTCACACAGTTCCAGGTGCGCCAGGTGATCCAGTTGCTGGCGCTTCATGCGCTGCTGACCGAAGGCCAGTTGCGATGGCGAGATGGTCACGCCATGCACGCGGATGCCCAGGCGCGCCGCATGTTCGGCAAAGCCGCCCCAGCCGCAGCCGATCTCCAGCACCCGGTCGCCCGCCTGCAAGCCCAGTTGGTCGACGATGCGCTGGTACTTGGCCGCCTGCGCCGCGGCCAGGCTCTGGCCGGGATGGCTGAAGATGGCGCTGGAATAGGTCATGCTCGGGTCCAGCCACAGGGCATAGAAATCATTACCCAGGTCATAGTGCGCATGGATATTGCGGCGGCTGCCGCTGCGCGTATTGGAGCGCAGCAGATGGCGCAGGCGATACCACCAGGAGGCCAGGCGCCCGCCCTCGACGGCGCTGGAGAGCGCACGGCGGTTGCGCATGGCCAGACGCAGCAAAGCCGCCAGGTCGGGGGTCTCGACCCAGCCATGGCCGTAGGCTTCGCCAAAGCCGATGTCACCGGCGCGCAGGATGGCGCCGCAGGCACGCCAATCGAGGATGCGTAATTGCGCACTGGGCGGCTGGCGCAGGTCGCCAAAGGTCAGCGTGGTGCCATGCGGCGTGATCAGTTCCAGGTGGCCATGGTCGAGGCGTTCTAGCATCGCCAGGAACAGGCGCGCCGAAATCGGACCGGCGCGACGGCCGGTGCTCTGCAATGCGGGGCTGCGGTTCACGAGAGGGTTTCCTTTCCAGAAGTGGTCCCTGCGGCGGCTGCACGCGCGGGCTTGCTGAACCAGGGCACGCGCTTGCGCCACAGCAGCAAGGCTTGCCAGTGAATGCGGGCGACCACGCCCAGCGTGAGCAGAGGCTGGGCGCACAGCGCGGCAAAGGCGGAGGCGGCTGTGAGCGGGTGCAGGTGGCCGCCGATGGCGGTACGTATCAGAGGTTGCTGGGGTTGCTGAGGCTGCATCGCCTCGGCCGGATGGCCGTGGTCGTAGTAGTCGATGCCGACGAAGGCGGTGTCGGCGCGCGTAGCGTCACGCCGCACCTGGTCGCGAAACCGGAAACGATAGAAACCGCGCACCTCGCAGAACGGCGAGACGTGCATCAGCTTGTTGCAGACCAACCGCGTGTGTTCGCCGATCGCGCCTTGATCGGGCGCACACAGCAGGTAGTGCTGGGTCTGGCCGAAGGTATTGTTGACCTCGGCCAGTACGGCGCGCAAGGCCCCTTCGCGGTCGTGGCACAGGAAGAAGCTGACCGGATTGAAGACGAAGCCGAACAAGCGCGGGAAGGTCTGCAACCAGATCGCGCCATCCTGCGGCAGGCCGGCCTGCTGCAGATGCGTGCGTACCCAGCGCGATAGATCACTGCCGTCACGCGGGCCGTAGTCGCGGGTGCGCACGCACATCAGGCGACGCCGATCCACGCCGAACCAGGCATTGTTGGCCTCGGCCAGGCGCGCCAGGTCGAGCCGCACGCAAAATACCGGGTAGACAAATTTGTGCACTACCGGGCGCAGGCGCTGGTGCATCACCTGCCCGGAGAGCAGCAGGGCCGGGGCCTCGGTACGGGACGCGGAAGACATGTTCATATCGTTGCCCAATCCGGCATCACCCCGAAGTCCTGCACCACGCGCAGTGCCGACTTCAGGCCATCTTCATGGAAGCCATAGCCGGTCCAGGCGCCGGCGAACCAGGCGCGCTGCCGGCCCTGGATCTGCGGCAGGCGCTGCTGGGCGTCGATGGCGGCCTGGTCGAAGACCGGATGTTCATAATCGAAACGCCCCATCACGCTGGCCGGATTGGGTGGCTGCGGCGGGTTGAGCGTGAGGATGACCTCGCTCTGACAGGGCAAGTCCTGCAGGCGGTTGAGCCAATAGCTCACGCACACGGCGCGGCGGCCATCGCTGTGGCGCGAGCCCAGGTAGTTCCAGGCCGACCATACCTTGTCCAGGCGCGGCATCAGGGACAGGTCGCTGTGCAGCCAGGCGGTATTGGCCTGGTAGCGCACCGCCGCCAGCACCTGGTGTTCTTCGATGGTGGCATCCTGCAACAGCGCCAGGGTCTGCGGCGCGTGGGTGGCGAAGACCACCGCATCGAACTGTTCCTCGCGCGGCGCGGGGCCGGCGCTGCGCACCAGCACGCCCTGCTGGTTGCGGGTAACGCTGCTCAAACGGCTGCCCAGGCGCACATCGTCGAGGGTGGCGGCGATGCGTCGCACGTACTCACGCGAACCACCGCGCACGGTGCGCCAGCGCGGGCGGTGGTTGACCTGCAGCAGGCCATGGTTGATGCAGAAGCGCAGGAAGGTCGCCGCCGGGAAATCCAGGATGTCCGAGGGTGAACTGGACCAGATGGCCGCCGCCATGGGAATCAGGTAGGCATCGCTGAACAGGGCGCCATAGCCGCCCTCCTGCAACAGCTGGCGCAGGCTCACCGGGCGTGCCTGGCAGGCGGCGAGGTTGGCATGGGCGGCGCGGTTGAAGCGCAGGATATCGCGCAGCATACCCAGGAAGGCAGGCTGCAGCAGCCGCTTGCGCTGGGCGAAGACGGTATCCAGATTGGTGCCCGCCCATTCGAAGGCGCCCTCATCCATGGAGACACCGAAGGACATGTCGGTGTCGTAGGTATCCACCTTCAGCTCGTCGAACAAGGCGATCAAGTTGGGATAGGTCCAGTCATTGAAGACCAGGAAACCCGTATCGACCGCAAACGGCACGCCCTGCGGCGCGATATCGACCGTATTGGCGTGCCCGCCCAGGGTAGGCGCGGCCTCGTAGAGCACTACCTGGTGCCGGCGCGCCAGCAGGTAGGCACTGGCCAGGCCGGAAATGCCGGCGCCGATGACGGCGATGCGCTGTCCTGCTGCCTGAGCGTTGGCTTGTGCACTTGGAATCATGAAAACTTGCCCGCCTATGTCTTTGTTATTTGTTATTTGTTATTGAAGTTCTGCCGTGATGGCCCTGGGCAGCGCTTATTTGCGACTCATCTGCCATTTAGGTGCTAAGATTACTACCAAAGAAAAATAAAATCTACCAATTAGTAACTTAAACTACCAATGAGTATTTTCGGCAAACTGAGCTTTAAGGACCAAGCCTTCAAATTACGGGAGAACGCCATCCTGGATGCGGCCACGTCGGTACTGGGCAGCAAGGGCTATGACCTGATGACCATGGACGACGTGGCCGGTGCGGTGGGCATTTCCAAACCCAGCCTGTACAAGCACTTCAAGTCCAAGGAAGAATTGATCGGCGAGACCATGCTGCGTCTGATCGACGGCGCCATCGACCAGCTGGCGCAGCTGGATCACATCGCCAGCCCGCGCGGCAAGCTCGAAGCGATGCTGGAATGGGCGCTGCGGGTGCGGCTGGAAGGGGGGCTACCCTTCCTGCCCTCCACCAGCGCGCATGTGCGCGAGATGTTGATGCGCAACGTCAAGTACGTCATGCGCGTCTTGAAGCTCAACGGGCAACTGGAAAAGCTGGTCAAGGATGCGCAGAAGAACGGCGAGCTCGATGCGGAGCTGCCCAGTGATGTGGTGTTGTACAGCTATTACGCACGCACCTGTGACCCGGCGGTGGATTACCTGCAAAAGTTCAGCAAGATGAACAATGAAGAGATCGTGAAGTACATGCTGCACGTGGCCTTCAACGGCTTTACGCGCTAGGGTTCAGGCCAGCGCGTAGCAGCGCGCCGCCGTCGCTCCCCACACCTGCTCCTGTTCCTGTTCCGACAGCCGCGTGGCAGCCCACTCCCGCACCACGCCCGTCACGGTGGCATAGGACGCCGCCAGCAGGCACACCGGCCAGTCCGAGCCGAACATGAGGCGCTCTGGACCGAAGGCTTCCAGGGCGGTATCCAGGCACAACACGATGTTGTCGTAATCCTTCTTGCGCAGACCGCGCAGCCAGTCGGCCTCGGTGACCAGGCCCGAGAGCTTGCAGGCCACATGCGGCATGGCCGCCAGTGCGCGCAACTGGCGCTTCCATGCATCAAACACCACCTCGCCGCGCCCGAACTCGGCCAGGGCCGGCTTGCCCAGGTGGTCCAGCACCAGCCAGTGGCGGTCATGGCGGGCGCAGAAGGCCTGCACTTCCGGCATCTGCCGGGCATAGATCAAGACGTCATAGACCAGCCCCTGCTGTTGCAGCCACTTGATGCCGGCATTGAAGGCCGGCGCCTCGATGAAGGCGGTGACATCGGCTTCATCCTGGACCTGGTGACGAAAGCCCAGCAGCTTGTCGCGTCCCCACTGCGCCACGTTGGCGGCCAGGTGCGGCGAGGACAGGTCTTCCCATCCCACCACCCCGGCAATACGCCGGTCACCGCGCGCCAGGTCCAGCAAGAAACCGGTCTCTTCGCGCCCGGCGCGTGCCTGCACGGCAATCGAAGCGTGCAGGCCTTCGGCGGCCAGCAAGGGATGCAACTGCCCCGGCAAACGGTCGCAGGCCAGCAGCTCCATGCCCTGGCCTATCCAGGGATAATCCTCGGCGCGATAGCGCCAGAAATGCTGGTGGGCGTCGATGCGAAGGGGCTTCATGATGCGGTCTCAGGGGGAATGTAGGGAGGGAGGCGTTACCGGAATTGCTTAGTTTTTTCGAGACGAAAACTTAGACACCGGAACCGGAAAACTTAGACTCAGGCGCGTCCGACGACGCCCACGGTTTCCCGCAGCCAGGGCTGGGGAAACCGCAATACCGGATCAGTCGTAGAGCACGGCGGCGATCTTGGGATCGTCGATGTTGCTCTTGTCGTACCAGTAGAAACCGGTATCGATGACCTTGGGCAACTTCTCGCCCTTGATCGCCTTGACCGCCGCTTCCACGGTCTTGTAGCCGATGCCCACCGGGTTCTGGGTGATGGCGCCGGCCATCACGCCTTCGCGGATGGCATCCTTCTGCTGCTTGCCGGAGTCATAGCCGATGATGATGATCTTGCGCTTCATTTCCCTGACACCATTGACCACGCCGATGGCCGAGCCTTCATTGGTACCGAAGATGCCCTTGATCTTGGGATAGGCCTGCAGGATGGACTTGGTCACTTCAGTGGACTTCAACTGGTCGCCGGCGCCGTATTGGACGCTGACCACCTTGATCTTCGGATAGTTGGCCTTGATGCGTTCCAGGAAGCCATCGCGACGGTCCACGCCGGTGCGGCTGGTCTGGTCGTGGGCGACCACGGCGACTTCGCCTTCCTTGCCGATCAGCTCGGCCATCTTGTCGGCCGCCAGCGCGGCAGCGGCGCGGTTGTCGGTGGTGGCAGTGGTGACCGGGATGTCACTATCGACGCCCGAGTCGAAGGCGACCACCGGAATCTTGGCGGCTTGCGCCTTCTTCAGCAGGGGAATGGCGGCCTTGCTGTCCAGGGCGGCAAAGCCGATGGCCTGCGGCTTCTTGGCCAGGGCGGCGGAGAGCATGTCGATCTGCTTGTCGACCATGGCTTCGGTTTCCGGGCCTTCGAAGCTGACCTTCACTTTCAGATCCTTTCCGGCCTGGTCGGCGCCGGCTTTGACGGCTTGCCAGAACTGGTGCTGGAAGCCCTTGGAAATCAGCGGCACATACACTTCCTGCGCCTGTACGGCCGAAGTGCCGACTGCGAAGCTCAGACCCAGGGCTGCGGCCAGTAACTTGTTCTTGAACACGGTAAGTCTCCTTTTGTTTTCGATGATGGAGTGCCGCAGTGGCGTCTGCGGCGGGGCTTGCATTGCGACGAAAAAACCAATACCAAGCAGGCGATACGCAATCAGGCGCGGCGACGGCGGCGCAGGATGTCCAGATACACCGCCAGGATGATGATCACGCCGGTAACCACGGTCTGCCATTCCTGGGCAACCGACATGATACGCAAACCATTGACCAGCACGCTCATGATGAAGGCGCCGATGATGGTACCGAGGATGGTGCCGGTGCCACCCGAAAGCGAGGTGCCACCGATAACTACCGCGGCAATCGCGTCCAGTTCATAGCCCTGGCCCAGCGCCGGCTGCGCCGAGTTCAGGCGGGAGGCGATGATGAGGCCGGCGATGCCGCAGATGGCACCGGAGAAGGTATAAACCGCCACCTTCCAGAAATCCACCTTCACACCCGACAGGCGCAACGCTTCTTCATTGCTGCCCAGGGCGAAGGTATAGCGGCCGAAGACAGTCTTGTTGAGGATGATGGAAGCACCGATGGCCACCAGGAACAGGATCAGCACCGCATTGGGAATCGGCAGCGAGGGGATCAGGTCGCCGATCAGGGAATCCTGGGCAATCGCCGAGAAGCCCTCGGTATCGTTGAAGTAGATCGGGCGAGTGCCGGAGATCACCAGCGACAGGCCCTTCAACAGCATCATCATACCCAGCGTGGCAATGAAGGGCGGCACCTTGAGCTTGGCAATGACCATGCCCGAGACCCAGCCCGAAAGCGCACCGAAGAAGATGGCCGCAGCAATGCCCAGCGGCAGCGGCAGCCCCCAGTTGGTCAGCACCACCCCGGCCATGACGGCGCAGAAGGTCATCATGGTACCCACCGACAGATCGATGCCGGAGGTGATGATGACGTAGGTGCAGGCGATGGCCAGCACGCCATTGACGGCGGTCGATTGCAGGATGCTGACCAGGTTGTCGACCTCCATGAAGTTAGGCGAGGCGAAGCTGAAGAACACGATCAGCAGCAACAGGCTGGCAAAGGCCAGCAGCTTCTGGCGGGCGGCCGGGTTGAACAAGCGGGCGCGCAGGCCCGAGGGGGAAGCGGGATTGACCATGGTGGATGCGGGCGAGGCGGAGTGGATGTTGTTTGCCATGATGGGTCTTGTCTCTCTTGGTAGGTCGCGCTGGTGGTGGCCTGTAGTGGCCTGGTCGTAATGGCCTTCAGGCCACGGCCGACTCACGTTGCGTGGCCAGTTGCATGATGTTTTCCTGGGTGGCGTCGGCGCGCGCGAGTTCACCGGTCACGCGCCCTTCGCACATGACCAGGATGCGATGACTCATGCGCAGCACCTCGGGCAACTCCGACGAAATCATCACGATGGCCTTGCCCTGTTCGGCCAGGGCGTCGAGCAGCTTATAGATCTCGCTCTTGGCGCCGATGTCGATGCCACGCGTGGGTTCGTCGAAGAACAGGATGTCGCAATCGCGCAGCAGCCACTTGGCAATCACGATCTTTTGCTGGTTCCCCCCTGACAACAGCCTTGCCTGCTGTTCCACCGAAGGCGTCTTGATGGCCAGTTGCCGCACGTAAGCCTGGGCCACTTCGCGCATGGCGCGCTGGTCCATGAAACCGGCCCGGGTGAAACGCCCCATGCTGGAGAGCGCGATATTGGCCTGCACATCCATGCCCACGGCCAGCCCGAAGTGCTTGCGGTCTTCCGAGAGGTAGCCGATGCCATGCGCCACCGCATCGGCCGGCTGGCGGATCACCGCCTTGCCGCCATGGATGAAGATCTCGCCCGAGTCCAGCGGATCGGCGCCGAAGATGGCACGCGCCACTTCGGTGCGGCCCGCCCCCATGAGACCGGCGAAACCGAGTATCTCTCCGCGGCGCAACTGGAAGCTGACATCGCGGATGGCGCGACCACGGTTCAGGCCACGCACCTCCAGCACCACTTCGTTGCGGGAGGTATCGGGCGGGGTCCGCTGCTCGCCATCGAGAGCCCGGCCCACCATCATGGAAATGATGGTGTCCATGGAGGTGCCTTGCATGGGAACGGTGGCGATGTACTTGCCATCGCGCATGACGCTGACACGATCGGCGATCTGGCGCAGCTCATCCATCTTGTGCGAGATGTAGACGATGCCCACGCCCTGCGCCTGCAGGTCGCGGATGATGCGAAACAGCTCGGCGATCTCGGCGTTATTGAGCGCAGCGGTGGGTTCATCCATGATCAGCACGCGCGAATCGAAGGACAAGGCCTTGGCGATTTCCACCATCTGCTGGCGCGCTACGGTCAGCTCGCCCACCGGGGTGCGCGGGTCCATGTCCAGGCGCATACGCTCGAAGATGGCGGCGGCCTGACGGTTCAACTGGTCTTCATCGATGATCAGGCCAAAGCCCTTGCGCGGCTCGCGGCCGATGAAGATGTTTTGCGCGGCGGACAGGTGGTTCATCAGGTTCAGTTCCTGATGGATGATACCGATGCCCAGCGCCTGGGCCTGGCGCGGCTCGCCGATCTCCACCGGCTTGCCATCGAGCAGGATGTCGCCGCTGTCGCGCTGGTAGACCCCGGACAGGATCTTCATCAAGGTCGATTTGCCGGCACCGTTCTCGCCCATCAGGGCGTGTACCTCACCGGCGGCCAGCTCGAACTGGCAATTGTCCAGCGCCAGCACACCGGGAAAGCGCTTGCTGACGTTGCGCAGCGCAATCAGCGGGGGGGCTGACGCGGCTGCCTTGGCTTGTGTCTCTTGGTCTTGTTGCATACTCACCTCGGATGCGGATGCATTGCCGGCCTATAGCCCGGAGGTCCATATGGCCATCGTGTGCGCGACTCTGCGGTCGCTGCATGACTACCTTGCTGCTTCTATTGCCTGCTTCTATTGCCTGCTTTTATTGCCTGCTTTCCCTGCTTGCTTGCCGCTCACCGGCCACTGTACAGCCTGGCGAAAAACTTAGAAAGCGGTTCACAAAAACTTATTTTCTGCTGGTTGAAAACTTAATCTTGCTGCGCTGACAGATCGAAGATGCGCGTCATCGGCACCCACTTCTGCCCGGCCGGGGTCCACGGTGTAGCCGCCTGGAAACGCCACATCAGGGCTTCCCATTCGCAGACGTGGGGGTCACTCTGGCTGGCCGCTGCCATCGCTGCGGCATCGTAGAGGGCGTCATCGGTCTGCATCACCATCATCATGCGCGTACCCAGGCGGTAGATTTCCATCTCGATCACGCCATGCCGTCGCAGATGCTGGGCGATCTCGGGCCAGATGCGCTGGTGGTACTGCTCATACTCGGCGATCAAGGCGGGATCGTCCTTCAGGTCCAGGGCCAGCACGGTACGCATGATGGCCTCAGGTCAGGGCGCGGTCGAGATGGGTATAGCCCCCATCGACGAACACCCATTGCCCGGTGGTATGCGAGGAGCGGCCCGAGAGCAGGAACACCGCCATGTCGGCCATTTCCTCGGAGGTGGTGAAACGCTTGCCCAGCGGAATCTTGCTGGTGATGGCGTCGAGCTTTTCCTGGGGATGCTCGAAGGTGGCGATCCATTTTTCGTAGAGCGGCGTCATCACCTCGGCCGGGATCAGCGCATTGACGCGCACGCCATCGTCGCGCAAGGCCGCCGCCCATTCGCGGGTCAGCGACAGTTGCGCGCCCTTGGAGGCGCAATAGCCGCTGGTATTGCCTTGGCCGGTGAGCGCGGTCTTGGAAGAGACATTGAGGATGGCGCCGCGCGTGGCCTTCAGGTGCGGCACGCAGTAATGCGCCATCACGTAGTAATGGATCAGGTTGCGTTCCAGCGAGGCGACGAATTCATCGCGCCCGGCGTCCAGCCCCACGCTGTCGTTGACGCCGGCATTGTTGACCAGGCCATCCAGACGACCGAAGCGCGCCACCGTCTGCGCCACGGCCTCGCCGCAGCGGGCCGCATCCTGCAATTCCAGCTGGAACAACGCCGCGCGCGGCTGCAGGGCGGTCAGGCGCGACCAGAACTGCCGCTCCGGTTCGCTGCGGGCAAACACCACGGGAATGGCGCCTTCTGCGGCCAGTTGCATACTGATCGCGCCGCCGATGCCGGAGGCACCGCCGGTGACGATGACCACCTTCTCTTGCAGGTTCAGATCCACTTCAGTCTCCGTTTTTGTTCATCTTTTCGTGGGGGAATGCAGCCTAGCCCCGGAATCTGTACTGTTCCAGTGAAGCCGGCTTCATTTCGATCGAGAACCCCGGCAGGCTGGGCGGCATGTAGGCCGCATGGCGGATCACGCAGGGGTCCACGAAATGCTCGTGCAGGTGATCCACATACTCGGTCACGCGCCCTTCCTTGCTGCCAGAGATGCACAGGTAGTCGATCATCGACAGGTGCTGGACATATTCGCACAGGCCCACGCCACCCGCGTGCGGGCAGACCACCTTGCCATACTTGGCGGCCATGAGCATGACGGCCAGGATTTCATTGACACCACCCAAGCGGCAGGAATCGATCTGCACCACGTCGATGGCGTCACGCATGATGAATTGCTTGAACAGGACACGGTTCTGGCACATCTCACCGGTGGCCACCTTGACCGCACCGATGCCGGCGCGAATCTTGCGGTGGCCTTCGACATCATCCGGGCAGGTCGGCTCTTCGATGAACCAGGGCTGGGCGAAGGCGAGCTCATTGACCCAGGCGATGGCCTGGTCCACTTCCCACACCTGGTTGGCGTCGATCATCAGCTTGCGTTGCGGGCCCAGCACTTCGCGGGCGATGCGCACGCGGCGCTTGTCGTCTTCCAGGTCACGACCGACCTTGAGCTTGACGTGATTGAAGCCCTGGTCGATGGCTTGCTGGCACAGGCGGCGCAACTTGGCATCGTCATAGCCCAGCCAGCCGGCCGAGGTGGTGTAGCAGGGATAGCCCTCTTGCTCCAGGATGCGCAGGCGCTCGGCCTTGCCGGCCTCCTTTTCGCGCAGCAGCGCCAGCGCTTCCTCGGGGGTGATGCAATCGGTGATGTAGCGGAAATCGATGGTGCGGACCAGTTCCTCCGGCGACATGTCGGCCACCAGCTTCCAGACCGGCTTGCCTTGCGCCTTGGCCCACAGGTCCCAGGCGGCATTGACCACGGCGCCGGTGGCCAGGTGGATGGCGCCCTTGTCCGGGCCGATCCAGCGCAACTGGCTGTCGGAGGTGACGTGGCGCCAGAAGCGGCCCATGTCGGCGGCGATCCATTCCAGCTCCAGGCCCACCACCAGATGCTCCATGGCGCGGATGGCGGCACAGCAGATCTCATTACCACGACCGATGGTGAAGGTCAGGCCGTGGCCCTTGAGTTGTTCATTGTCGGTATCGAGGATGACGTAGGCGGCGGAGTAATCCGGGTCTGGATTCATCGCATCCGAACCATCCAGCGATTGCGAAGTGGGGAAGCGCACGTCCAGCACGCGCAGGGCAGTAATCTTGGTCATCGGTCTCTAGCGTGGATGCCGCTGCGGCCGGGGCGGTGCCACTGGCACTGCCGCACATTGCCGGTGCTCGGCGGGACAGTCCGTGGCGACAGACTATCCGGGGTGATCGTCTCCGGGGCCTGGGCCCCTCTTTTGGTTTTTACTCACAAATAAAATGTAATTTCATCTGTGAGAGCCAGAGCATAACCTTGATTATCCTCCTCATGGAGCGCCAGACCGATGAAGTTTCCGACAGAATTGATATCAATTTCGAGATGACGTTTCGACATGCCGCAGCAATATATGAAAAATAATTTTACGGATAAAATGCCGAAATAGCCGAAATCCCCTACAATCCGGCCCCAAGACCAGCTACAGCACGCCAGGCCGCCATGCCCAGAACCCGGAAAATCAATCCCGCCGACGCCCCCGCCCTCCAGACTGCTGCCGAGCATGAGGATGAGCAAGGTGGCGGCAAGACGCGCTATGCCGCCCCGGCGCTGGACAAGGGCCTGGACATCCTGGAGCTGTTAAGCCGCTCCGAGCAGATGCTGACCCTCAATCAGATCTCCCGCCAACTGGGGCGCAGCGTCAACGAAATCTTCCGCATGGTGGTCACGCTGGAGCAACGCGGCTACCTGATCGCCGACAACGATCACTACCGGCTTTCGCTCAAGCTCTTCGAACTGGCCCATCATCACCAGCCGATCCGCTCGTTGGTCAGCACCGCCCTGCCGCACATGCGTGAACTGGCCCAGCGCTCGATGCAATCGACCCACCTGACGGTCTATGAAGCCGGGCGCGTGATCGTGGTGGCGCAGGTGGACAGCCCCGAACGCTGGGCCTTCGGGCTCAAGGTGGGCGCACTGGTAAGCCTGACCGATACCGCCTCGGGCCACGTGCTGCTGGCCTTCCGCGACGAAGCCGAGCGCGCCAGTATGCTGGCGGCCCACGTGCGCATGGATGGCGAACAGGAAATCGAGATGGCGCAACTGATGCGTCAGATCGAGGAGACGCGCAAGCGAGGTCACTCGCGCATGGAAAGCCGGCAGATCCGCGGCGTGGTCAACCTGTCCTATCCGGTCATGGGCGCCAACAACCGCATGTTGGCGGCCTTGAACGTGCCCTATATCGAGCGCATCGACAAGAAGGTCAATCCCAGCCTGGATGAAGTCCAGGGCATCGTGCAGGAAGTCTCGGCGCGCCTGTCGCGGCTGATGGGGGATTCCAGCTTCGGATCCTGATGTGTGGATCAGAATATGAAGAAGTACAGCGGGCGTGGCGCAGATACGACACGCCCGGCTGGCAAGCCTGAATAATTTTGCGACTAGGCAGCGAAACGCACTTCGGGCAAGCCACGCACACCGATCTGCGGCACCGCGAACACCGCACCGGCCAGGGCATCCTGGGCGCGCTGTTGGGCTGACATACCTTCATGGGCCGTGGTCACGAACAGGGTATCGAGTGCCGCACCGCCGAAGGCCACGCAGGAAGGCTGCGCCGTAGACAGGTCAATGATGCGGTCGATCGCGCCATCGGGAGCGAAGCGCACCACCCGCGAGCCGCCCCATTGGGCGTTCCAGACATAACCCTCGGCATCGACCGTGGAGCCGTCCGGCCCACCGGGCTGCTGCGCCAGGTCGGCAAAGACGCGCTGGCCACTGACGGTGCCGCTGACCGGATCGTAGTCGCACACCATGATCTTGCCGGCCATGGAGTCGCAGTGATACATCAGCTTGCCATCAAGGCTGAAGCAGATGCTGTTGGAAATGGCGATCCCCGGCAGCGCCAGGCGCTCCAGGCTGAGATCGGCATTCAAGCGATAGAAGCTGGCGATGGGCTCGCGACTGGCGTCTTCGTTCAAGGTGCCGAAGACGAAGCGCCCCTGGCGGTCGCAACGGCCATCATTCAAGCGGGTGCTGGGCAGATCATCCTCGATGCGGCAGATCGGGGTGATGGCAGCGGTATTGAGGTTGAAGAAGGCCAGGCGCGATTCCAGACCGATCAGCAGACGCTCAGGATCGGCCGTAAAGGCGAAGCAGCACAGCCGCTCAGGCATGGACCAGCTACGCGTGGCGCCGCTGTGCGGATCGTGGTTCCACAGACGGGAGGCATGGATATCGGTCCAGAAGAGCGATTGCGAACGCTCACACCACAACACACCTTCACCCAGTTCATGATGTCCATCGACCAGTAATTGCGCATTCATCGGGGCTCCGCCTGCAAATCAAGTAAATGAAATAAACGATATAAATCTTTTTCGTGACACATTAATGCGCCGTCACAACGACAAAAAAGGGTGGGCTTGCGCCCACCCTCAACTACATCAAGACCACCTCAGGAAGGATTACAGATACTACTGATCGTTACATCAGAACGAGTGGGCGATACCGAAGTAGCCGCCGTTCTGCTTCAGGCCGGAAACACCGTTGTCGCCGTTGGTTTCCAGGGTATGACCAGCACCGGTATTGTTGCGAACCGTGCCGATGTCAACATACAGCAGAGTGCGCTTGGACAGGAAGTAGTTGACACCTGCCATGTACAGGTTGGCCGTACCACCGCCGTTGCCCTTGCCGGTCACAGGATTGACGGCAGCATTGTTGGCATTGACGTGGAACCAGGCAGCCACCAGTTGCAGTTGCGGGGTGACGTCATAGTTGGCACCCAACCAGTAATGGTTGGCACGGTCCGGCGCACCCACAGCGGCGTTCGGAGCACGCAGGTTTTCGTAACCGGCGAACATCTTGAGCTTGTCGAACTTGTAGGTACCGCCCAGGATCAGCTCCTTGGAATGGCCCCAGATGTCGCTGTAGTTACCGTTGGCGTCACGCACCACGTCATAGATGGCGCGCAGTTCCAGGCCGTTCTTCTGGTAAGCCAGCGAGATACCGTCCTTGCGACCATCGCTGCTGCCAGCGTTGGGCACACCACCGCTGAACGAACCGGGCTTTTCACCCAGGCTGGTCTGCAGATTGGCAGTGAAACCGCCCATGTCCGGGCTGTTGTACTCGATGATGTTGCTGGCACCCGGCCAGTTACGACCATTGACCAGGGTGGAAGTACCGATGGCCTGTTGGCCGGTCGGGTCCAGGAACCAGATATCGTTGTTGATGAACAGGTTCTTACCGAACTTGATGGAACCGGCGCTGGCCGAGGACAGACCGACGTAGGAACGACGATTGAACAATGCCGTACCGTTGCTGGTGTCAGAACCGTTGAACTGACCCTTGGTCGAGTTGAAACCGGATTCCAGCAGGAAGAAGGCATTGGTACCGCCGCCCAGGTCTTCCGTGCCCTTGAAGCCGATCATGCTGGTGCCCCACTGGTTGTTGGCAGCGCTCCACTTGGAACCTTGACCGTTGGTACCGGCGTTGGTCTGGAAGTCGACACCGGCCACAACACGGCCGTAGATGGTGACACTGCTTTGCGCCTGCGCCTGTGCCGAGAACGCACCCATCAGCGCGAGTGCGCACAGGGTCTTTGCTCCAATAAAGGATGGCTTCACTTGCTTCATGAATAGTCTCCGTGGATATTGCCGTTTAAAATTTTTTTCGTCGGTGGGCTTGGCCGTGCAGCGTTGCACTTCAGACCCCTGGATCCTGACGGACTCCTGACAGTCTCCCAACTTGTTGTTTTGATGCTGCCCGACCTTCTCTTCTTTCATCCCGGTACTGTGCCGGTTGTCTCCTGTACAGCCCGGAATGTGGCTAGATACTAAGTATTCGGTTCATGTCTTTCCAATGAAATCTTTAGCAATTCCGATATGCGATTTGATATCATCAATTTCTAATAAAAAAATCATTGAAAAAATTTAGAAAACCGTCCCCGGAGACTTATGAAAAACAGTGACCCGAACTGGTTTCTGCGGGCCCGCTTGAAGACTCGCCAGCTTCTTCTGCTGATCGCTCTCGACGACACCCGCAACATCCACCGCGCTGCCAGCGAACTGAACATGACGCAGCCGGCCGCTTCCAAGCAACTCAAGGACCTCGAAGACATGCTGGGCGTGTCGCTGTTCGAGCGCCTGCCACGCGGAATGCGGCCCACCATCTATGGCGAAGCCATGATCCGTCATGCGCGCATGGCCTTGACCAGCCTGTCCAAGGCGCATGAAGACATCGTGGCCCTGAAGTCCGGCCTGTCCGGCCAGGTGGACGTGGGCGTGATCCTCTCGCCGGGCATGGCACTGTTGCCGCCAGCCATTGCGCGCGTCAAGGAACAGGCGCCGATGTTGCGCATCGGCGTCGAAGTCGAAAGCAGCAACATCCTGCTCTCGCGCCTCTTGCATGGTGAACTGGACTTCATCATCGGCCGCATCCTGGATGAAGAAGCGCGCGGCGGCCTGCTCTATGAAGAGCTGGCCGACGAGCCGGTGTGTGCTGTCGCGCGCGTGGGACATCCCTTCCACACCCGCACCGACCTGACCCTGTCCGACCTGGCCAGCGAAGCCTGGATCATGGCGCCCAAGGGCAGCATCCTGCGGGCGCGCTGCGATCAGATGTTCCGCGAACAAGGGCTGGCGCCGCCGTCCAACGTGGTCGACACCACCGCTATCCTGTTCATCACCAGCCTGCTGCAGCAGACTGATTTCATCTATGCGATGCCCACCGAAGTGGCGCGTTATTACACCCAGGCGCGCTTGATGGACATCCTGCCCATCGACCTACCCTGCCGCATGGCGGGCTTTGGCATCATCACGCGCCAGGACAGCTTGCTCTCGCCGGGCGCCAACCTGGTCCTGCAGGCAATCCGTGAAGTGGCGAAAATGATTTACTGATGAGCTCTGCCGGCCCGGCATCGGGCGATGCCGGGGTCGCCCGGACTCACCGAGTTTTATTAAGAAATGTAAGCTAGCGTAAGCCAATCTGATAATCACTCGAAAATGGCCGCGCCAATCCCCTTCCCACATTTCTGCGCAATAAAAAATCACTGCAAAAAAACAACACTTCAAGGTCTCAAAAAACTAAGTTTTTAAGAGATGTCATACAGCTTTTCTGGACTTGCGATTCTGCCGGAACGCATAAATGTTGTTTTTCACTATCCCACCCAAACAAGACGCGTAAAAAAAGAGTCGCTGAACGGCGACTCTTTTTTTACGCGTCTTGTCTTGCAACGGTATGCCAGGGCAGCAAAGCCGCCCCGGCAAAGACATCACACCCAACCGGCGTCGACGATGAATTCCTGTGCGGTACACATGGCGCTATCGTCCGCAGCCAGGAACAGTACCATGCGCGCCAGGTGCCAAGGCAGCAGGTCGCCCTGCAGGCATTGATTGCGGGCGATGGACTTCTTGCCTTCCTCATCCAGCCACAGCTTGATCTGGCGTTCGGTCATGACCCAACCCGGTGTGACGGTATTGACGCGGATCTTGTGCGGACCGAGGTCGCGCGCCAAGCCACGCGTGAGGCCCAGGGTCGAGGCCTTGGCCGTGGTATAGACCGGGAAGCCACCACCGGATTGGTGCCAGCTGATCGAACTGAAGTTGATGATGGAGCCGCCGCCACGGCGCTTCATGCCCTCCACCACCGATTGCACGGCGAAGAAGGAGGGGCGCTGGTTGATGGCGATGCGGTCGTTCCAGTATTCCAGCGTCACCTCTTCCAGCTTGTGACGCTGGTCGTTGGCGGCATTGTTGACCAGCACGTCGAAGTCGCCCAACTGGCCTTGCAGCTCGGCGATGGTGGCCTGGAAAGCCGGGATGTCACGCAGGTCGCAATGACGGAACAGCGGCTTGGGATGACCGGCTGCTGCCACTTCATTGCACAGCGCTTCGCTGGCTTCGGTGGCGATATCGACAAAGGCCACGTGTGCGCCTTGTCGCGCAAATGCTTCGACGATGGCCGCACCAATGCCGGTGCCGCCGCCGGTGATGAAGACGCGCTTGCCCTTCAGGCTGGGAAAGCTCGCCAGTTGTACGTCGTGGGGAGTGTTGCTCATGAAGTTTCCTTGCTCTGCGATGCCGACGCTGGGCGTCGACACCGGTTCGAATGAGGGGGAAGTGAAGATCAGTGCGAATGCTTGGGCACGGCGGCGCCACGGCAGCCGACCAGGAAGTCGAAGTCGCAGCCTTCGTCGGCCTGCAGCACGCGGTCCACGTACAGGGACTGGTAGCCACCGGCCATCTCCGGCTTGCGCTCGGCCAAGACCTTGGCACGCGCTTCCAGGCGGCGCGTCATCTCTTCCTCGCTGATGTCCAGCTGCAGCTTGCCGGCATAGGCGTCCAGCTCGATGAAGTCGCCATCCTGGACGATGCCCAGCGGACCACCGGCGGCCGCTTCCGGCGCCACGTGCAGGATCACGGTGCCATACGCGGTGCCGCTCATGCGGGCATCCGAGATACGCACCATATCCTTCACACCGGTGGCCAGGATCTTGGGCGGCAAGCCCATGTTGCCCACCTCGGCCATGCCGGGGTAACCCTTGGGGCCCACATTCTTCATCACCAGCACGCAGCTGGCATCCACATCCAGATCAGGATCGTTGATGCGTTCCTTGTAGTGGTTGAAGTCTTCGAACACCACGGCGCGGCCGCGATGCTTCATCAGTTCGGGGGTGGCGGCCGAGGGCTTCAACACGGCACCGCGCGGGGCCAGGTTGCCACGCAGGATGCAGATGCCGCCATCTTCGATCAGCGGCTTGGCCAGCGGGCGCACCACTTCATCGTTGTAGATCGGGGCATCCTTGACGTTGTCCCACATGGTCTGGCCGTTGACGGTCAGTGCATCCTTGTGTGGCAGCAGGTCGGCTTCGCCCAGGCGGCGCAGCACGGCGGGCAGGCCACCGGCGTAGTAGAACTCTTCCATCAGGAAGCGGCCCGAAGGCTGCAGGTCGACGATGGTCGGGGTGCCACGACCGATACGGGTCCAGTCTTCCAGTTCCAGATCCACACCGATACGACCGGCGATGGCCTTCAGGTGGATCACGGCATTGGTGGAGCCACCGATGGCGGCGTTGGTGCGAATGGCGTTTTCGAAGGCCTTGCGGGTCAGGATCTTGGACAGGGTCAAGCCTTCCCAGACCATGTCGACGATACGCATACCGGATAAGTGCGCGAGAACATAGCGGCGCGCATCAACGGCAGGAATGGCGGCATTGTGCGGCAGCGATACGCCCAGCGACTCGGCCATGCAAGCCATGGTGGAAGCGGTGCCCATGGTGTTGCAGGTACCGGCCGAACGCGACATGCCGGCTTCGGCGGCCATGAAGTCGTGAATCGTGATCTCGCCAGCCTTGACCTGCTCCGACAATTGCCACACCACGGTACCGGAACCGATGTCGCGGCCCTGATGCTTGCCGTTCAACATCGGGCCACCGGTCACGACGATGGCCGGCACGTCGCAACTGGCCGCCCCCATCAGCAGGGCCGGGGTGGTCTTGTCGCAGCCGGTCAGCAGCACCACGGCGTCGATGGGGTTGCCGCGGATCGATTCTTCCACGTCCATGCTGGCCAGGTTGCGGGTCAGCATGGCGGTGGGACGCAGGTTGGACTCACCGTTGGAGAACACCGGAAACTCCACCGGAAAGCCACCGGCCTCGATGATGCCGCGCCGCACGTGTTCGGCGACCTTGCGGAAGTGGGCGTTGCAGGGCGTCAGTTCGGACCAGGTGTTGCAGATACCGATGACCGGCTTGCCCTGGAACTCATGGTCGGGAATGCCCTGGTTCTTCATCCAGCTGCGGTACATGAAACCGTTCTTGTCGGCAGTACCGAACCAGCTGGCCGAGCGCAAGGTGCGGCTCTTGTCTTTTTTATCGCTACTCATTGTTGGATTCCTGAATGACAGAAAACGAAGGATGGTTGGATGCCGAATGCAAAAGGCGGGCAATGCTGCCCGCCTGCATGATCCGGATTACTTGTTCTTGTTGTAGACGTCGAAGCACACGGCCATCAACAGCACCAGGCCCTTGATCATCTGCTGGTAATCGATACCGATACCCATGATGGACATGCCGTTGTTCATGACGCCCATGATGAAGGCACCGATGACCGCGCCCATGACCTTGCCCACGCCGCCCGAAGCCGAGGCGCCACCGATGAAGCAGGCGGCAATCACGTCCAGCTCGAAGCCCAGACCGGCCTTGGGCGTAGCGGTGTTCAGACGGGCGGCGAAGATCAGGCCGGCCAGCGCAGCCAGCACGCCCATGTTGACGAAGGTGAAGAAGGACACGCGTTCGGTCTTGATGCCCGACAGCTTGGCGGCCTTTTCATTGCCACCCACCGCATAGACGCGACGGCCCAGGGTGGTGCGGCTGGTGATGAAGGTGTAGAACACCATCAGCGCAAACATGATGATCAACACATTAGGCATACCGCGATAGGTCGACAGCAGATAGCTGAAGGCGATGATGGCGGCAGCGAACAAGGCATTCTTCAGCAGGAAGAACAGCACCGGTTCATCTTCCATGCCATGCTTGGTCTGCTTGCGGCGGCCGTGCAGCTTGACCAGGATCAGCACCACGGCCGCGATCACACCGACGATCAGCGAGGTGGTGCGGAAGGTGGGGTTGCCGGTCAGTTCAGGAATGAAGCCCGAGGACAGCATCTGGAAGGTCTGCGGGAAGGGGCCCAGGGACTGGCCTTGCAGCAGCGCCAGCGCCATACCCTTGAAGACCAGCATCCCGGCCAGGGTGACGATGAAGGACGGGATCTTGAAGTAGGCGATCCAGTAACCCTGCGCCGCGCCGATCAGGCCGCCGGCAATCAGGCAGACGATGGAAGCGGGCACGAAGCCCCAGCCATAATCGACCATCAACACCGCGGCCAGCGCGCCGATCAGACCCACCACCGACCCCACCGACAAGTCGATGTGGCCGGCCACGATCACCATCAACATGCCCAGGGCCATGATGACGATGTAGCTGTTCTGCAGCACCAGGTTGGTCAGGTTCAGCGGACGCATGAGCGTGCCGTCTGTCATGATCTGGAAGAAGGCCATGATGGCCACCAGCGACATCAACATGCCATATTCGCGCATGTTGTTCTTCAGGAAGCTGCCGTAATCCTTCTTTTCGGCGGCGCCGCTGGCGACGGCCGGTTTCTTGCTCATGTCAATGCTTTCCATTGTTTTGCTCCTCTGCTGCTCTCTGGTCTTGATGGACTTTATGGGTGGCTACCGGTTTGGCTCCGGCTTGATGGTTTGCGTGTTTGCGTTCAGCTTCAGGCAGCCTTGGACAGGCCCGGATCATCGATGCGCTTGTTACGCATGATGGCGCGCATGATGCTTTCCTGGGTCGCTTCAGCCTTGGACAGATGGCCCACGAACTGGCCTTCGTTCATCACATAGATACGGTCGCACATGCCCAGCAGTTCCGGCATTTCCGAAGAGATCATGATGATGCACTTGCCCTCGGCAGCCAACTTGCTGATGATGTTGTAGATCTCGAACTTGGCACCAACGTCGATGCCGCGCGTGGGTTCGTCCAGGATCAGCACTTCCGGCTGCGAGAACAGCCACTTCGACAGCACCACCTTTTGCTGATTGCCGCCAGAGAGGTTGACCACCTTCTGCAGCACGCTGGAACAGCGGATACGCATCTGCTGCTTGAAGTCGGCAGCGATCTTGTACTCGCGCGCCTCGTCGATGACGGTGCGTTCGGAGACGCCGCCCAGATTGGCCAGCGAGATGTTCTTCTTGATGTCCTCTTCCAGCACCAGGCCGTCACCCTTGCGGTCTTCGGTAACGTAGGCGATGCCCTTGGCGATGGCCTTCTCGATGGTCGACAGGTCCACTTCCTTGCCGTGCAGGAAGGCTTGGCCGGTGATCTTCTTGCCATAGGCACGGCCGAAGATGCTCTTGGCCAGTTCGGTGCGGCCCGCGCCCATCAAGCCGGCGATACCGACGATCTCGCCGGCGCGCACGGTCATGTTGACGTCCTTGATGGCCAGGCGATCCGAGTGCAGCGGATGGTGTACGCGCCAGTCACGCACTTCAAAGATGACCTCGCCGATCTGCGGATCACGCTGCGGATAGCGGTCGGCCATTTCGCGGCCCACCATATGCTGGATGATGCGGTCTTCGCTGATCGGTTCAGCGCGGCAGTCGAAGGTATCGACCGTGGTGCCGTCGCGCAGCACGGTGATGGAATCGGCCACCTTGGAAATTTCGTTGAGCTTGTGCGAGATCAGGATCGAGGCAATGCCCTGGCGCTTCAACTCCAGCAGCAGTTCCAGCAGGGCATCGGAGTCGCTTTCATTGAGGCTGGCGGTCGGCTCATCCAGGATCAGCAGCTTGACTTCCTTGGAGAGCGCCTTGGCGATTTCGATCAGTTGTTGCTTGCCCACGCCCAGATCGCCCACCAGCGCCTGAGGCGACTCCTTCAAGCCGACCTTGGCCAGCAATTCCTTGGCGCGCACATAGGATTGTTCCCAGTCGATCACGCCGCCACGGGCTTGCTCATTGCCCAGAAACAGGTTTTCCATCACCGACAGCAGCGGCACCAGCGCCAGCTCCTGGTGGATGATGATGATGCCCAGGTGTTCGCTGTCGCGGATATCCTTGAAGGCACGCACCTCACCCTTATAGACGATGTCGCCGGAATAGGAACCGTGCGGGTAGACCCCCGACAGCACCTTCATCAGCGTGGACTTGCCAGCGCCGTTCTCGCCGACGATGGCATGGATCTCGCCTTCGCGCACTGCCAGGTTGACGTTGTTCAACGCCTTCACACCCGGGAAGCTCTTCTCGATGCCGCGCATTTCCAGAATGTTGCTCATGATGCTGACCTCTCTTTTGCCGGTCTTGCGTGGATGACGTAGCCGGACTTGTCTGTCTCGTTTGCGTTGCACAGGTGCAAGCGCAAATGCTGAAAGAATTAGTCCCGCACAGAGCGGGACCATGCTGTTCTTCTTGCGCTTTTCTTGCTTTGTTGTTTTTGTTGGGTGCTGCGATGGTACTGCGGGCGGCGCCGACATCGAAGATGCCGGGCGCCCGCGTATTACACCAGGAGGACGCTTACTTCAGTTGGGCTTCGGTGTAGTAACCGCTGCCGACCAGGATTTCCTTCCAGTTCGACTTGTCGACCACGACCGGCTTCAACAGGTAGGACGGCACGACCTTCACGCCGTTGTTGTAGGTCTTGGTGTCGTTGATCTGAGGCTGCTTGCCACCCAGCAATGCATCGACCATACCAACGGTGACCTTGGCCAGTTCGCGGGTGTCCTTGAAGATGGTGGAATACTGCTCGCCACGGATGATGGACTTGACCGAAGGCACTTCCGCATCCTGACCCGAGACATACGGGAAGGGCTGCTGCGGGGTACCGTAGCCGACGCCGCGCAGCGAGGACAGGATACCGATGGACAGGCCGTCATACGGGGACAGCACGGCGTTGACCTTGGCGTTGGTGTAGAAGGCCGACAGCAGGTTATCCATACGGGCTTGGGCGGTAGCCGGATCCCAGCGCAGGGTGGCGACCTTGTCCATGCCCATCTGCTTGGAACGCACCACCAGCTTGCCGCTGTCGATGTAGGGCTTCAACACCGACATGGCACCGTTGTAGAAGAAGAAGGCGTTGTTGTCGTCCGAGGAGCCGCCGAACAGTTCGATGTTGAACGGGCCCTTGCCTTCCTTCAGGCCCAGGGCCTTTTCCAGCGACTGTGCCTGCAGCACGCCGACCTGGAAGTTGTCGAAGGTGGCGTAGTAGTCGACGTTCTTGGAACCACGGATCAGACGGTCATAGGCGATGACCTTGACGCCCTTGTCGGCGGCCTTCTGCAGCACGTCGGTCAGGGTGGTGCCGTCGATGGCGGCGATCACCAGCACCTTGGCGCCCTTGGTCAGCATGTTCTCGATCTGGGACAGCTGGTTGGGGATGTCGTCTTCCGCGTATTGCAGGTCGGTCTGGTAGCCCTTTTCCTTCAAGACCTTGACCATGTTGTTGCCGTCGGCGATCCAGCGGGCCGAAGACTTGGTGGGCATAGCCACGCCGACCAGTGCCTTGCTCTGTGCGCTCACCTGTGCGCTGATGGACATCAGGGTAACGCCCAGGCCGAGGGCGATACCGCCCAATACGGATTTGATTTTCATGCTTCGAGTCTCCAGTCTCTATTTATGGAATGGCGTGTTGTAGTTATCTCTAAAACAGCGCCGCGATTTCTGATGAATGTCATGCAGAGCAACTGTTTTGCGGGCTCTACATTAATTGCTTTACCAATACATTTCTAATGATTTTTTGAGCGTAATGGATATGTTTTTCGGTATAACTCCCTCTATGTAAAGTTATCTTAATTAAGCTTAAAAAATCCCGCCTAAGCCCCGGCTGGCGCGGCTTTCGCCGATCCGGCCGGTTTGCCTCGCAGGGCGCCCAGTGAAATGACACGTTGCGCGACACAAAAGACGAACAACAGCGCGCCGATGAAGATCTTGGTCCACCAGGAACTGAGGCTGCCATCGAAGGCAATCAGGGTCTGGATCACGCCAAGGATGAGCACACCGGTGAGGGTGCCGGCCACGTAGCCATAGCCACCGGTGAGCAGGGTGCCGCCGATGACCACAGCGGCAATCGCATCCAGTTCCACCCCTTGCGCGTGCAACCCATAACCCGAGAGCATGTAGAAGGAAAACAGTACCCCCGCCACTGACGCGCAGAAGCCACTGAAGGCATAGACAAGTACCTTGGCCCGCCCCACCGGCAAGCCCATCAGCATGGCCGATTGCTCGCTGCCGCCGATGGCATAGACGGCGCGCCCAAAGCGCGTGCCATGCGCCATCCAGATCGCAGCGACCAGTACCAGCAAGGCAATGACCACGCTGGGCGAGATGAACAGGCCGGCAAATTCCAACCGGGTCTGCGACATGGCCACGAACAGCGGATCATCGATGGTGATGGAATTGATACTGATGAGGTAGCACAGCCCACGCGCCAGGAACATCCCGGCCAGGGTGACGATGAAGGCCTGCAACTTGAAGTAATGGATCATCGCGCCCATCACTGCACCAAAGCCGGCCCCCATCAACAGCACCGTGGCAACAACCAACAGCGGTGGCCAGTGCCAGCTCTGCAGCAGGAAGGCCGCCACCATGGTGGTCAGCGCCAGCACCGATCCGACCGACAGGTCGATACCACCGGAAAGGATAACGAAGCTCATGCCGATGGCCACCACCAGCAGGAAGGCATTGTCGATCAACAGGTTCAGCATCACCTGCGGCGACAGGAAACCATCGTAGCCGAAGGCGCCGGCCAGCAGCATGACCACCAGCAACACCACGGTGACCATGGAGGTAAACCACGGCGCGTGCGAAGCGCGCCGCAAGGAAGAAGCAAGCATCATGATTTGGACATCCTCAACATACGGCGGAATTCCGGCGACTGCGACAGGCAGACCAGGAACACCACGATGGACTTGACCACCATATTGACTTCAGGTGGCACTCCCAGCGAATAGATCGTATAGGTCAGGGTCTGGATGATGAGCGCACCGATGACACTACCCACCAGACTGAACTTGCCCCCCGCCAGCGAAGTACCGCCCAGCGTGACGGCCAGGATGGCATCGAGCTCCAGCAAGAGACCGGCATTGTTGGCGTCGGCGCTCTTGATGTTGGAGGCGATCATCAACCCGGCCAGACCGGCACAGGCGCTGCAGAACATGTAGACGAAGAAGATCAGCGCCGCAGTGCGGATGCCGGCCAGGCGCGAGGCTACCGGATTGATGCCGACCGATTCGATGAACAGGCCCAGCGCGGTCTTCTTCATCAACAGTGCCAGCAACAGGAACATGGCTCCGGCGATGTAGAGCGAGAACGGCAAGCCGAACAGGTAACCGCCTCCGAGGAAGAAGAAGGGCTTGTAATAGACCGTGACGATCTGGCCATCGGTGAGCAACTGCGCCAGCCCGCGCCCGGCCACCATCAGGATCAGCGTGGCGATGATGGGTTGCAAGCCGAGACCGGCCACCAGCAAGCCGTTCCAGGCGCCGCACAGCAACGCTGCGGCCATCGCCGCGCACAGCGCCCAGAGCATGGGCACATTGCTGACGTATTCCGGTACGCCGTTGACCACCACCATCTTGCCGCCGATCAGGATCGCCGCGACCGCACCGGAAATGGCCACCACCGCCCCCACCGAAATGTCCACGCCACGGGTGGCGATGACCAGCGTCATGCCCAGCGCCGCCAGCATCAGCGGGGCGGCGCGGTTGATGATGTCGATCAGCGCGCCATACAGGTGACCGTCCTTGATCTCCAGCTTGAAGAAGCCCGGTACCAGCAGGAAATCGATCAACAGCAACAAGGCCAGGGCCGCCAGCGGGCGCACCAGCGGATGACGCAGCAGCGCCGCCAGCATCGGCGCCGGGCTGCCGGTGCTGCTCTCGGGAATCAGTTTGGAATCCATGGATGCACTCATGCGGCCTCTCCTGCGATGACCTGCAAGACCGATTGCTCATCGAGTTCGCCGCGTCGGTATTGACCGCAGGCACGCCGATCGCGCAGGACCAACATGCGGTCACTGCAACGCAGGACCTCGGGAATTTCCGAGGAGATGAAAAGAATGGACATGCCTTTGCGGCACATGGCGATGACGAAATCCATGATCTCCTGCTTGGCGCGCACGTCGATGCCGCGCGTGGGTTCGTCCAGGATCAGCATTCCCGGATCGGTGGCCAGCCAGCGCGCCAGCAAGGCCTTCTGCTGGTTGCCGCCGGAAAGCAGGCCGATGGGCGTTTCCAGGTCGGCAGTCTTGATGCCCAGCCACTTCACGTAATCGGCGGCGATCTGGTTCTGGCGCTTGCGTGGCAGCACGCGGAACAGACCCTGACGCGCCTGCAGCGCCAGGATGATGTTTTCACGCACCGACAGTTCCAGGATCGCGCCTTCCTTCTTGCGATCTTCCGAACAGAAACCGATGCCGGCGGCAATCGCATCGCGCGGTACATTAAGCTTCACACTGCGACCTTCGATACGCAACTGCCCGCAATCGGCGCGGTCGGCACCGAACAACAGGCGCGCCATCTCGGTGCGCCCGGAACCCAGCAGGCCGCACAGACCAAATACTTCACCTCGCCGCAACTCCAGGTCCTGCGGGGCCAGTACGCCGCGCCGACCGAAGCCATCGGCCTGCAGGAAGACTTCGCCCGTGCCGGTTTCATCGGTAGACAGCTCGGCGGCCAACGCCTCGGCGCCGGCCTCGACCTTGCGATGATCGACTGCGGTCACGCCCACCATCTTGTTGACCAGGTCCAGTCGCGACAGCTCCGAGACCAGGTATTCGCCCTCGCGCACGCCATTGCGCAGCACGGTGATGCGATCCGAAATCTCGTAGGTCTGATCCAGGAAGTGGGTCACGAAGAGAATCGCCATGCCCTGCTCGCGCAGGCGGCGCAGCACCTTGAAGAGTTGCTGTACCTCGGCCTCGTCCAGGCTGGACGTGGGTTCATCGAGGATCAATACCTTGGCCGAGACCGACAGTGCGCGCGAGATCGCCACCATCTGCTGGATCGCCAACGGATAGGACGACAATTGCGCGCCCACATCGATATCGATCTGCAACTGTTGCAGCAATTGCTTGGATTGCGCGTGCACGCTCTTCCAGTCGATGCGTCCGAAGCGGCGCGGATAGCGGCCCACGAAGATGTTCTCGGCCACCGACAGGTTGGGACACAGGTTGACTTCCTGGTACACCGTGCTGATGCCCAGCGCCTGCGCCTCCAGGGTGGAGGCCGGCGCAATGGCGCGGCCATCCAGTTCGATCTTGCCTTGATCGGGTTCATGCACGCCGGTCAACACCTTGATCAGCGTGGACTTGCCTGCGCCATTCTGTCCCATGAGGGTATGCACTTCCCCCGGGAACAACCGCAAGCCGACATCGGTGAGCGCCTTCACGCCCGCGAATGCCTTATGGATACCACTCAATTCCAGCATGGGACGCGCCTGCGCCCCGACAGACATCGTCATCGCAACTCCATCAGAACCATGGGAACTCTGATGCACGCACAGCAACCGCGCGCGCCCTGCGAGAGACAGTGCGCGCGCGTGGCTGTCATGCCGCCATCAATCCATCAATACTTGCGGTTGGGGAATTCCTTGGCCGCCACTTCAGCCGGGAAGACGCCTTCCTCGGTGGTGATGCGCTTGGGCACTTCCTTGCCGGCCTTGATGTCCTTGGCGATCTGCATCAGTTGCGGACCCAGCAACGGGCTGCACTCGACGGTCACGTTGAGCTTGCCGGCCATCATGGCTTCGAAGGCACCCTTGACGCCATCAATGGAGATGATGGTGATGTCCTTGCCCGGCTTCAAACCCGCTTCCTCGATGGCCTGGATGGCGCCGATGGCCATGTCGTCGTTATGGGCGAAGAGCACGTTGATCTTCTTGCCCTCGGCCTTGAGGAAGGCTTCCATCACTTCCTTGCCCTTGGCGCGGGTGAAGTCGCCGGTCTGCGAACGGATGATCTTCAGGCGCGGTTCGCTCTTGATGATTTCCTCGAAGCCCGCCTTGCGGTCGATGGCCGGAGCCGAACCCACGGTGCCTTGCAGTTCCACGATATTGATGTCACCGGCCGGCATGGACTTGGCCTTCTCCAGCAGCCAGCGGCCGGCACGACGACCTTCTTCCACGAAGTCCGAACCGATGAAGGTGACATACAGCGACTTGTCACTGACGTTGACCGCGCGATCGGTCAGGATCACCGGGATCTTGGCCGCCTTGGCTTCACGCAGCACGGTTTCCCAGCCCGACTCCACCACCGGCGAGAAGGCGATCACATCGACCTTCTGCGCGATGAAGGAGCGGATTGCCTTGACCTGATTTTCCTGCTTCTGCTGGGCGTCGGCGAACTTCAGATTGACGCCGGCGGCTTTGGCGGCTTCCTTGATCGATACCGTATTGGCGGTGCGCCATTCGCTCTCGGCGCCCACCTGCGAGAAGCCCATGGTCAGTGGTTTGTCGGCGGCCAAGGCCGAAAAGCTCAAGGCGCTGCTACCCAGGCTCATGCAAATGGCTGCGCCCAGAAGCGCTCTTCTCTTCGAGTTCATTGTCAGTCTCCGTTGACGGGGAATTGTGGACTTCCCTTTGTTGTATGCGTGGGGTGCGCTGCGCCGGACTACGTTTGACTTATAGGTGTGAATTGGAAGCGGCGCGGTGCGGTTGGAATCGCGGACAGCCCTGATCGTCCTTGATTCGCGCTCCATATTAGGCAAGCGACCAATCCGTATCCAATGAATTTTTAATGTTTTTCGATACCGTTTCGCACATCGTTGGGGCACAGCGCCCTGCCCATGCGTCACGCTGGCGCATCCCGGGCAGCCTGTCGGCTGCCGCTGCGGCCCTCGCGCAATTTTGATATCGTTTGCGATGTTTTTTTCATTATTCCCTATCGGAGTGCGGTGATAGCATCGGCCTGATTTTTTTTGAAGCGCACAGCCTGAAGACCGAGCGCGACCCTCGTGAGCCCACTCCTTCTTCCTGCCGCCGACTTCACTGTCCCCACGATGGGACGCCGCACGTCAACGCCGATGATGCGCGCTGCACTTCATAACAAGATACGAGACACCATGCCATCCCGAGCAAGCGATGCCCACCGCAGCAGCCCCCCGGGGCTACCGGAAATCCATACCCTGCAATCAGGGCGCCAGCGCCTGCACGTGTTGCCCACGCTGGGTGGCGCACTGGCCGGTTGGGAATGGCAACGCGAACACAAGTGGCTGCCACTGTTGCGTCCCTGGAGCGCCGACCCGGCCGCCCTGTACGCGACCTCCTGTTTTGCGCTGCTGCCCTGGTCCAATCGCATCACCGGTGGCGGCTTCGACTTCAATGGCAAGCACTACCCGCTGGCGCCCAACCGCGCCGGCGAACCCTATCCCATCCATGGTGATGGCTGGCGCCAGGCTTGGAGCATCGTGGCCCAGGCCGAAGACCGCATGACCCTGGAACTGGACTCGCAGCGCTGCGACGGCAACCCGTATGTCTATCACGCACGCCAGTTGCTGACGCTGCGCGAAAACGCACTGGAAATCGAGCTGCGCGTGACCAACACCGGTGACGAAACCCTGCCCTATGGCTTGGGCCTGCACCCCTATTTCCTGCACGATGCCCAGACCCGGCTGCAGTTCCGCTCGCGCGGCGTGTGGCTGTCCGGGCCGGATCGCATCCCCACCGGCTTTACGCGGCAGTTGCCGGCCGGCTGGGACTACAACCGCGCCGCCTCGCTGCAAGGTGGCCTGATCGACAATTGCTTCGAAGGCTGGGATGGTCTAGCCATGATCGAGGATCCCACGCGCGGCTTGCGCTTGCAGATGCATACCACCGACCGCAGCGGCTACGTGCTCATGTTCCGCCCCAATGGCTTGCCGTATTTCTGCCTGGAGCCGGTCACGCATCCCATCGATGCCTTCCACCAGCCCAAGCAACCCGGCCTGATCGCGCTGGCGCCAGGCGAAGACATGGTGCTACTGACCCGCTTCACGGTCTGCGACATCGCCCAGGAACAGGCGCAGACCGACACCCAACACACCAGCCTGGCGCGCTGACGCCGGCAAGCAATGACGATGAACCAAGAGCACAACCAAGACTGCGCCCTGATTGCCCTGGACTGGGGCACCTCCTCGCTGCGCTGCTATCGCTTCGATGGCCACGGCCAGGTCCTGGAGCGCCGCGCCCATCCCTGGGGCATCATGAACCTGCCGGCAGTAGAACACGGCGATGATGCGCAAGCCCCTTACCGTGCCGCGCTGGAAGCGGCCTGCGGCGACTGGCTCAAGGCGGCCCCGCAAGCACCGCTGATTGCCGCCGGCATGGTCGGCAGCAAGCAGGGCTGGCGCGAAGCGGCCTACCTGAACGTGCCGCTGGCGCCGCACAGCATCGGCAGCAAGCTGACCCAGGTCGATACCGGCCTGGGCCGCGTGCTGTGGATCGTGCCCGGCCTGCTGGAAAATTCGGCGCTGCCCAATGTCATGCGTGGCGAAGAAACCCAGGTCATCGGCGCCCTACAGACCCGTCATGAACATGAACTGCTGATCGGCCTGCCCGGCACCCATTCCAAGTGGGTGCGCGTGATCGATGGTCGCATCGAACATTTCGATACCTTCATGACCGGCGAAGTCTATGGCGCCCTGTGCGGCCACACCATCCTGGGCCGCACCATGCACAAGCCCGAGCAGCCCGACGATGCCGCCTTCCTGCGCGGCGCCCGCGTGGCGCAGGGACCGCAAGGCAGCCTCGGCGTGCTCTCCAACATCTTCAGCAGCCGCACCCTGGGCCTGACCGGCGAACTGGCGGCCGAGGCGCAGCCTGACTATCTCTCGGGTCTCTTGATCGGCCACGAGATCGCCGCCCTGAAGAATCTGACTGCAGCGAACGCGCCGGCCATCGTGCTCATCGGCGACCCCGGCCTGTGCCGCCGCTACCAGCTGGCGCTGGACCTGTTCGGCCTGGGCCCGGTCAGCCAGGCCAGCGAAGCCACCGAAGTCGGTCTCTGGGTGCTGGCGCGCCATGCCGGCCTGGTCGGCTAAAGTGCAGCACATCGAACGTATGACGGAAGAGAACATGACAACCCACACTCAACGATTCCACGACGCCCTGCGCAATACCGGCATGATCGCCATCCTGCGCGGCGTGCGCAACGACGAAGCGCAAGCCATCGGCGCCGCCTTGTATGAAAGCGGTTTTCGCATCATCGAAGTGCCGCTCAATTCTCCCGAACCGCTGGCCAGCATCAGCATCTTGCGCAAGAGCCTGCCGGCTGACTGCATCGTCGGCGCCGGCACGGTCTTGAAGCCGGCCCTGGTGCAAGAGGTCAAGGATGCCGGTGGCGAACTGATCGTCATGCCCCACAGCGATGGTGCCGTGATCCGCGCCGCACGCGACGCCGGCCTCTACAGCGCGCCGGGCGTGGCCACCGTGACCGAAGCCTTTGCGGCACTGGACAACGGTGCCGACGTACTGAAGATGTTCCCGGCTGAACAGCTCGGCCCGCAGGTGGTCAAGGCCTGGCGTGCCGTCATCGCCCGCGACATCGCGCTCTTGCCGGTGGGTGGCATCACCCCCGAGGGCATGGCGGTATTCCATGCTGCCGGCGCATCCGGTTTCGGCCTGGGTTCGGCCCTGTACACGCCGGGCCTGTCCGCCGATGCCGTACGCCAACGTGCGCAAGCCTTCGTGGCCGCGTGGAAGGCGCTGGGCTGATTTTTCGCCACCGAGATTCATCGTTTCAACAGATCAAATCACGATCATCCATCTGCATAACAGATCAAACGCGATTAACCGCATAAACGTATCAACGCATAAACGGACAGAACAATGAAAATCACCAAGATCTCTACCTTCATCGTGCCTCCACGCTGGTGCTTCCTCAAGATCGAGACCGACGAAGGCATCGTCGGCTGGGGTGAGCCCATTGTCGAAGGTCGTGCCCATAGCGTGGCGGCCGCCGTGGACGAACTGGCCGACTACCTGATCGGCAAGGACCCGCGCAACATCGAGGACCACTGGACCGTGCTCTATCGCGGCGGCTTCTACCGTGGCGGGGCCATCCACATGAGCGCACTGGCCGGCATCGACCAGGCGCTGTGGGATATCAAAGGCAAGGCGCTGGGTGTGCCGGTGCACCAGTTGCTCGGTGGCGCGGTGCGCGACTCCATCCGTGTCTATTCCTGGATCGGCGGTGACCGCCCGGCCGATACCGCTGCTGCTGCCAAGAATGCGGTGGCGCGTGGTTTCACCGCCGTGAAGATGAACGGCACGGAAGAACTGCAATTCATCGACAGCCACGACAAGATCGAACTGACCCTGGCCAACGTGCAAGCCGTGCGCGAAGCCGTCGGCCCCAACGTGGGCATCGGCGTGGACTTCCATGGCCGCGTGCACAAGCCCATGGCCAAGGTGCTGATCAAGGAGCTGGAGCCGTACAAGCTGATGTTCATCGAAGAGCCGGTGCTGTCGGAAAACTCGGAAGCCCTGAAGGAAATCGCCCACCTGACCTCGACCCCGATCGCCCTGGGCGAGCGCCTGTATTCGCGCTGGGACTTCAAGCGCATCCTGTCGGAAGGTCACGTGGACATCATCCAGCCCGACGTCTCGCACGCTGGCGGCATCACCGAAACGCGCAAGATCGCCATGATGGCCGAAGCCTACGACGTGGCGCTGGCGCTGCACTGCCCGCTGGGTCCGATCGCCCTGGCGTCCTGCCTGCAGGTGGACGCCGGCAGCTACAACGCCTTCATCCAGGAACAAAGCCTGGGCATCCACTACAACGAAAGCAATGACCTGCTGGACTACATTCGCGACAAGAACGTGTTCGCCTATGAAGACGGCTACGTCAAGATCCCGCAAGGCCCGGGCCTGGGCATCGAGATCAATGAAGAATATGTCCGTCAGCGCGCCGAAGTCGGCCACCGCTGGCGCAACCCGATCTGGCGCCACAAGGACGGCAGCTTTGCCGAGTGGTAATGAAGTAAGCCAACCCCGTCTCCTCGGTAGTCCCTCAGCCCGGTCCGGCGCAAGCTGGCCGGGTTTTTTTTGCGGTTTCGCAATGGCTCGGACGAAAGCTGACGAAACTTTCATTCATCTTCAGAACCGATCAAGCTCATTTGAATATTCCATTTAACGAATGAATCAAAAACTGGCACAGTCACGGTCTTTGATTCATTGCGCAGGATATTCATGCATTCAGACAGCTCATCCGTACCCGCTTCCGAAGCACACCGCATCCGCAACGCTACCCGCGCCACCATGGCGCAATTCTTCGTCAACGGCGCCACCTTCGCTACCTGGGGCGTGCTCATTCCCTCGGTGAAGGAACGCTTCGACCTGTCCGACGCGGTGCTGTCGCTGGCCATGCTGGCCGTGGCCGGCGGCGCCTTGCTGACCATGGGCCAGTCCGGCAAATGGATCGCTCGTGTGGGCAGTGCGCGCGCCCTGCGCCAAGTCGGCATCCTCTATGCCGCTACCCTGCTGCTGATCCCGCTGGCACCGCAGTTCTGGATGCTGGTGGCGCTGTTGCTGGTGTTCGGCAGCGCCATGGCGGCCTTCGACGTGGCCATGTCGGTCCAGGCCGCGCTGGTGGAGGGGCGCCGCACACGGCCCATCATGTCCACCCTGCACGCCATGTTCAGCATCGGCGGCATTGCCGGCTCGGCCCTGGGCGCCGTGCCCGGCCTGTCGCCGCTGGCGCACGCGGCGTTGGTGGCGGCGATGACGCTGGCCGTGGCGCTGTCCATCGGTCCCTTCGCACTGCCCGACGATACGCACGATGACACGTCGGCCACGCCCGAGGGCGATCACTCCGCCCGCCGCATGGTGCTGGTGCTGGGCGTGATTGCCTTCCTGGCGCTCATGTGCGAGGGAGGCATGTATGACTGGGCGGCAGTGTACATGCGTGACATCGCCCAGTCCCCTGTAGCCTGGGTCAGCTACAGCTACGCCGCGTTTTCCACCGGCATGGCGCTCGGGCGCCTGACCGGCGACCGCATCCGCGAGCGCATCGGCGGCCTGCGCACGCTGGCCTGGAGCGGTGTGGCCGGCGCCACAGGCATCGCGCTGGCCGCGGCCTGGCCGTCACCGCTGGCGACCATGGCTGGCCTGCTGTTGGCCGGGCTGGGCATCGCCAACCTGATGCCGATCTTCTTCCTGGCGGCGGCCCGCGTGCCGGGCATGGCCGCCGCGCAGAGCATTGCTGCCGTGGCGCGCTTCGCCTATGTCGGTATGCTGCTGGGGCCGGTATGCATCGGCGGCGTGGCCGAGCATCTGGGCCTGCGGGTGAGCTTTGTGGGCGTGTCGCTGGTGATGATGATGGTGGCCTTGTTCGGGCCGCGCGCGGTACGACGCTTCATCTGAGCGCAACTGAGCCAACGGAAATCGAACAAGTCAATGACGCAAGCGCGGCCACACACGGCGCCGATACTGGGCGGCGCTCTACAGGACGTGCCACTTAATCTCGCATCCCGACACCGTCCTGACCCACTGGCTTCTCCAGCGCCAGCAATAGCGTAGACAGGTGGGCATCCAGGCCCGCTACGGCATCGGCCGACAACGCCGACAGCAGCCAGCGCTCATTTTCGACATGCGCTTTCACGGCGCGATTGATCAGCGCCAGCCCTTTACGCGTGAGTTGCACCAGCATACTGCGCGCGTCTTCTTCATTGGCGACGCGCTCGATCCAGCCCTGGGCTTCCAGGCGCTTGAGCCGGTGGGTCATGGTGCCGGAGGTCACCATGAGGGTCGAGAACAGTTCGGTCGGCGTCAGGCGATACGGACTGCCCGAGCGCCGCAACGCCGCCAGCATGTCGAACTCCCAGAGCGTCAAGCCGAATTGGGCGAAACCCGCCTCCACAGCCTGCTCCAGCAGCACCGCACAACGCTTGAGACGACCGATCGGCCCCATCGGACTGGCATCCAGGTCAGGACGTTCACGTCGCCATTGTTCCAGGATCACATCCACCGCGTCGCGCGGCCGTTGTGCGCTTGTTTTCTTCATTTGTCTTGACTTCAAGATAGTTGACTCATTAGACTCATATTATCTTGAAATGAAGATAAAGTCATGCCTACCACCCATCCATTGCGCCACTGGAGCGATGTCGTACTGACCGCGCTGGCCCCTGCCATCTGGGGCTCGACCTATATCGTAACGTCACAATTGCTGCCGCCAGACCGCCCCTTCACGGCGGCCTTGCTACGCTCCTTGCCGGCGGGCTTGCTTTTGCTGCTCATCACGCGTGAGCTGCCGGCACGACGCCACTGGTGGCGCCTGTTGGTACTGGGAGCATTGAATATCGGTATTTTCCAGGCCTTGCTGTTCGTAGCGGCCTATCGCCTGCCGGGCGGCTTGGCAGCGGTACTGGGCGCCATCCAGCCATTGCTGGTCATGATCCTGGCCTGGGTGGTGGATGGTCGCTCACCGGCACAGATCACACTCTGGTCTGCTGTGGCGGGAGTGGCGGGAATGGCCATCCTGCTGCTATCGCCGCAGACGCACTTCGAGCCGGTCGGAATAGCCGCCGCCTTGGCAGGTGCAGCCTGCATGGCCAGCGGCGTATGGCTGACGCGCCGCTGGCAATTGAAGCTGCCGGTACTGGCGCTCACCGGCTGGCAATTGCTGATCGGTGGCCTGATGCTGGCACCGGTGGCCTGGCTGGCCGACCCGCCGCTGCCAGCGCTGGACATGACGCAATACGCGGCCTATGCCTACCTGAGCCTGGCCGGCGCCCTGCTGGCTTACGCCCTCTGGTTCCGCGGAATCACCCGCTTGCCCACGGTGGCCGTGGCTTCGCTGGGCTTGTTGAGTCCGCTTACTGCGGTGCTGCTGGGATGGGCAATATTGGGCCAGGCCATCTCCGGCATCGCGTTGGTCGGGTTGGTGATCGTGCTGGCCAGCGTGTTTGCGGTGCAATGGACGGCTACGCAAAAAAATAGCACGCATTCCACCGAAAATTCGCAATGAACGTATGCCGGCGAGGCAGGCAAGCGCCGCCCCGGATAAAATAGTCGGCCGAACGACCGCCGCGCCCTGCGCGGCACACCGAGATCAGACAAGCATGAGAAAAGTAAAGCTGCGCAGCGCCGCAGAAATCGCCCAGGCCCGCGTGGCCGGTCAACTGGCAGCCGAGGTGCTGCACATCGTGGCCGAGCACGTCAAGGCTGGCGTCACCACCGATGAACTGGACCGCATCTGCCACGACCATATCGTCAACGTCCAAAAGGCCACGCCGGCCAACATCGGCTATCACGGTTTTCCCAAGACCATCTGCAGTTCCGTCAATGAAGTGATCTGCCACGGCATTCCCGGTCCCCAGGTGCTCAAGGACGGCGACATCATCAACATCGATGTGGCCGTCATCAAGGATGGCTGGTACGGCGATTGCAGCCGCATGTACATGGTGGGCTCACCCAATGCCACCGCGCGCAAGCTGGTCAACACCACCTATGAAGCCATGTGCGCCGGGATTCGCGCCGTGCGCCCCGGCGCGACCCTGGGCGACGTGGGCCATGCGATCCAGACGGTGGCGCAGCGCGATGGATTTTCGGTGGTCCGCGAATATTGCGGGCATGGCATCGGCACCGTCTATCACGACGAACCGCAGGTGCTGCACTACGGCCAGCGCAATGCCGGCCTGCCGCTCAAGGAAGGGATGATCTTCACCATCGAACCGATGTTGAACGCCGGCAAGCGCCACACCCGCCAGCTCGACGATGGCTGGACCGTGCTCACCGCCGATGGCTCGCTGTCGGCGCAATGGGAACACATGGTGGTGGTGACCGCCAAGGGCTACGAAATCCTCACCCCCTGGCCGGAAAAATTCGGCGACTATCCGACCATTGCCACGCGCAGTTGAGCGGAGTTGATCACGACCGGCGCAGGACTCAGCCTGCCACCACCTCGATAGGGAAGTCCGAGAACAGGTCCAACTGGTCCTGCTCGGGCGTACCGCCCACCACGATCCCCGAAAACACCTCCAGCGTGCTGTAGAACGCCGGCCGGAAGCGCCCCAGCTTGCTCTGGTCGATCACCACATAGCACTCGGCGGCGCTGGCAATGGCGGCCTGCTTGATCGGCACTTCATGGAAGTTGGAACAGCTCACGCCGCGCCGCGGATCGACTCCGCCGGCCGACAGGAAAGCCTTGTTCACCCCCAGCCGCCTGAGATAGGCCACGCCTTCTTCGGAGGCAAAGGAAGCCGATGATGGGTGATACAAGCCGCCCAGCAGGATGACCTGGGTATTGGGTCGCTGACTGACGATGTTGGCAATGTTCAGGGAGTAACAAATCACGCTCAAGCCGATATCCACCGGCAAGGCTTCAGCCAGGTGGGTCATGGTGGTGCCACAGTCGATGAAGAGGCTATCGCCCTCCTCCACCCGCTGCGCCGCGCGCTGGCAGGCCAGGCGCTTGCGCTGGGCGTGTTGGTCCACTTCGCGGTCAATGGAGTAACGACTCTCGCCGGCACCCGGGCTGGCTTCCAGCACGTGGCCGCCCAGGCAGATCAGTGGTGCATCCTCGGCGGCCAGGTCGCGCCGCACCGTCATCACCGTCACCCCCAGCACTTCGGCAATGCGCGCCAGCGGCGTGGGCCCCTGGTCGCGGATCATTTCCTGCATACGGGACAGCCGCAGCGAGCGCGAACGCTCGCCCAGCGTGGGTTGTGCGGTCTTGGCGGAAGGGGTCGGTGTGATCGATGCCATGAGGCGTTTTCCTGAAGGGAAAAATATTTCTGATAAAAAATGGTTGCGCACCAAAAGTTATGGATGTAACGTTACATCCATTAAATGTTATTTGCAAAACATTTAGCAGCGCTGGCACAAGATTGTAGCGAGGCCGCCCGGAGACGTCGACGCCTGCGGGCAACCAGCCTGATCCAGCGCAAGGCAGCACAGGCAGTAAGCATCAGCAGCACATGGAAGAGACACTGCCCGGCCCGACAACAGGCCGGTAACTAACGAAAAAAGTTAAGCAGCCATGAACATGACCCGCAACACCCCTTCCCTGCGCGCTACGCAGGGCGAGGCCGCTGCCGCGCCCGTCGAGGTTGCCGCCGCCGGCCATACGCGCAATAGCGTGCAGCCCTATGACGCGGCAGCCTTCGAGCATCTGCGCATCAACCTGAGCGCGGCCGAAAAGCGCGTGTCCACCCTCAAGGGCCGGCGCTCGGTCAAGAAGGATGCGCAGGCCGCCTGGTTGCTCAAGGCCATCACCTGCATCGACCTGACCACGCTGTCAGGCGACGATACCCCACAACGCGTGCGCCGCCTGTGTGCCAAGGCCGCCAACCCGCTGCGCGCCGATCTGCTGGAGGCGCTGGGGATGCAGGAGCGTGGCCTCACCACGGGCGCGGTGTGCGTCTATCACCGCTTCGTCAAGACCGCGGTGGAAGCCTTGCAGGGCAAGTCCATTCCGGTGGCAGCGGTGTCTACCGGTTTTCCTGCGGGCCTCAATCCTCATGCCTTGAAGCTCAAGGAAATCGAAGCCTCGGTACGCGATGGCGCCGCCGAGATCGATATCGTCATCACCCGCGAGCACGTGCTGACCGGCAACTGGGAAGCGCTGTACCGCGAGATGCGCGACTTTCGCCAGGCCTGTGGCGAGGCCCACGTCAAGGCCATCCTGGCCACCGGTGAACTCAAGACCCTGCGCAATGTGGCCAAGGCGTCGATGGTGTGCATGATGGCCGGCGCCGATTTCATCAAGACCTCCACCGGCAAGGAAAGCGTCAACGCCACCCCGCTGGTGTCGCTGGTGATGCTGCGCATGATCCGTCAGTACCAGGAGATGACCGGCATCAAGGTCGGCTACAAGCCCGCTGGCGGCGTGGCCACGGCCAAGGACGTACTCGAATATCAGGTGCTGATGAAAGAAGAACTGGGTGACCACTGGTTGCAGCCGGACCTCTTCCGCGTCGGGGCATCGAGCCTGCTGGCCGATATCGAACGCCAGTTGGAACACCACGTCACCGGCCGTTACTCCGCCTTCAACCGCCATGCCATCGGCTAGGCCACCTGCACGGACAAGCACAATGAGCGTTTCCACCTACTTCGACACCATGGATTACGGCCCCGCCCCCGAGAGTGACAAGGATGCCCGCGCCTGGCTGGCCAGCCACGAAGCTTCGTTCGGCCACTTCATCGGCGGCCGCTTCACCCGGCCCGGCGCCCAGCTGGAAGACGTTGATCCGGCCAGCGGCAAGCTGCTGGCCCATCTGACACAAGGTTCGCCAGCCGATGTCGAGGCGGCCGTCAACGCGGCCCAGGCCGCCCTGCCCGACTGGCAGGCGCTGGGCGGCCATGGCCGCGCACGCCATCTGTATGCACTGGCGCGCAGCGTACAGCGTCATGCGCGCTTGCTGGCAGTGCTGGAGACCCTGGACAACGGCAAGCCGCTGCGCGAATCGCGCGACATCGACGTGCCGCTGGTGGCGCGCCACTTCTATCACTACGCCGGCTGGGCGCAATTGCAGGAGCGCGAGTTCCCCGACCATGTGCCGCTGGGCGTGGTCGGTCAGATCGTGCCGTGGAATTTCCCGCTGCTGATGCTGGCCTGGAAGATCGCCCCCGCCCTGGCGCTGGGCAATACGGTGGTGCTCAAGCCGGCCGAAACGACGTCGTTAAGCGCCCTGCTGTTTGCCGAACTGGCCCAGCAGGCTGGCCTGCCGGCCGGGGTACTCAATATCGTCACCGGCGATGGCGCCACCGGCGCGGCCGTGGTGGCGCATCCGGGCATCCAGAAGATCGCCTTTACCGGCTCCACCGAAGTAGGTCGCCTGATCCGTCAACAGACCGCCGGCAGCGGCAAGTCGCTGACCCTGGAACTGGGTGGCAAGTCGCCCTTCATCGTCTTCGAGGATGCCGACATCGACGCCGCCATCGAAGGCGTGGTCGATGCCATCTGGTTCAACCAGGGCCAGGTGTGCTGTGCCGGCAGTCGGCTGCTGGTGCAGGAAGGCATCCATGATCTGTTCATCGCGCGCCTCAAGACGCGCATGGAAAAGCTCAAGGTCGGCGCGCCCCTGGACAAGTGCAGCG
This sequence comes from Herbaspirillum rubrisubalbicans, assembly GCF_003719195.1. NCBI lineage: Bacteria > Pseudomonadati > Pseudomonadota > Betaproteobacteria > Burkholderiales > Oxalobacteraceae > Herbaspirillum > Herbaspirillum rubrisubalbicans. The sequence goes on along the minus strand of NZ_CP024996.1, from coordinate 986,083 downwards.
ACATGGGCGCACTGATCTCTGCCGAGCAACTGCAACGCGTCAAGCGCCTGGTCGAACAGGGGGTGCGCGAGGGGGCGCAATGTCATCAGGTGGCGCTGCAAACCGATCCCGCCGGCTGCTTCTATCCCCCTACGCTCTTGACCAGCGTACATCCGGCCTGCACCGTAGCCACCGAGGAAATCTTCGGTCCGGTGCTGGTGGCGATGAGTTTCCGCACCCCCGACGAAGCGGTACAACTGGCCAACAACAGCCGCTACGGCCTGGCCGCCAGCATCTGGAGCGAAACCATCGGCCTGGCCCTGGGCGTGGCCCCGCAACTCAAAGCAGGCGTGGTCTGGATCAACAGCACCAACCAGTTCGATGCGGCGGTGGGCTTTGGCGGCTATCGCGAATCGGGCTATGGGCGCGAAGGTGGGCGCGAGGGCTGCTACGAATACCTGAAGCCGCGTCACCGCCTGGGCCGTGCCTTGCGTCAGGCCGTAGCACCACGAGCGGCACGCCAGGATGGGCCGCTGCAGACCAGCCACATCGACCGCACCGCCAAGCTCTACATCGGCGGCAAGCAAGTACGACCCGATGGCGAAGTCTCCATGGCCTGCTTCGGTGCCCAGGGCGAGCGGCTGGAGGATGTGGGGCTGGGCAATCGCAAGGATATCCGCAATGCCGTGGCCGCTGCCGTCAAGGCCGGTGGCTGGAGCAGCGCCACCGGGCATCGCCGGGCGCAAGCTCTGTACTACATCGCCGAGAATCTATCGGCGCGCTCCGCGGAATTCGCCCGCCGCATCAGCGCCACCAGCGGCGTGTCGCCAGAAGAGGCAAACGCCGAAGTGGACGCTGCGATCCGTCGCTTGTTCTCCTATGGCGCCTGGGCCGACAAGTTCGAAGGCGCCGTGCACCAGCCCCCCATGCGCGGCGTGGCGCTGGCCATGCCGGAAGCCATCGGGGTCATCGGCGTGGTCTGCCCCGAGGAAAAGCCGCTGCTGTCCTTCATCAGCCTGGTGGCGCCGGCCATTGCCATGGGCAACCGGGTGGTGGTGGTGCCCAGCCAGCAGGCCGCGCTGGTGGCGACCGATCTCTATCAGGTGCTGGATACCTCTGACCTGCCTGCCGGGGTCATCAACATCGTCACTGGCAAGAGTGCCGAACTGCTTACGGTGCTAGCCGAACATGATGAAGTCGATGCCCTGTGGGTGCGTGGCCCGGCAGAGTTCTCGGCCACCGCCGAGCGCTTGTCCATCGGCAATCTCAAGCGCTGCTTCGTCGACTATGGCCAGGTCACCGACTGGCATGACATCGAACAGGGCGAAGGCAGCGAATACCTGCGGCAGGCAACGCAGATCAAGAACATCTGGATTCCTTACGGCGAATAAGAAAATCTCGCAGCACAGGAAGATGTATCGATTATTAATGAATCTATCCTGAAAAAATTAGATTTTTTCAATGAATACTCAAGCTGGACAAGGAATCACAGACATTCACCATTAGATTTTCACCATAAGCATACTTATAAAATCCATAGGAGACGACATGCTTAAGAACCTTCATCCGCTGCTCAACGCCGACGTGCTCCATGCACTGCGCGCCATGGGCCATGGCGACGAACTGGTATTGTGCGACGCCAATTTCCCGGCCGACTCGGTGGCCCGCCAGACCGTGCTGGGCAAGCTGCTGCGCATCGACGGCGTGGGCACCACCGAAGCTGCGCGCGCCATCCTCTCGGTGCTGCCGCTGGACAATGCGGTGGAACAACCGGCCCGGCGCATGGAAGTCATGGGGGAACCCGACACCATTCCACCGGTGCAGCAGGAACTGCAACTGGAGGTCAATCACGCCGAAGGCCGGGAGCGTGCGCTGGGGTCCATCGAGCGCTTCGCCTTCTACGAGGCCGCCAAGAAAGCCTATTGCGTCATCGCCACCGGCGAGCGCCGCTTCTACGGCTGCTTCCTGCTCAAAAAAGGTGTGCTGCCCCCGGAGGCGTGAGCATGACTACCCTCTCGCAAAAACAGGGCGTGGCCGTGCTCGGCATCTACGTCGCCGACCTGGCCTTTCGCGCGCCCGCCATGCCCGGCCTGGGTCAGACCATCGCCGGCAACGGCTTTGCCATGGGGCCGGGCGGCAAGGGCTCCAATCAGGCCGTGGCTGCGGCCCGGGTGGGTGCAGCGGTGCGCTTCATCTCGGCCATCGGCAAGGATTCCTTCGGCGACTTCGCGCTCTCGCTGTGGCGCCAGGAAAGCATCGCCCCGCACGTGCGCGTGATCGACGGCGCGCCCACCGGTGCGGCCTTCATCTACGTCAACGACGCCAGTGGCGACAACGCCATCATCGTGGTGCCGGGCGCAGCCTCGCAGTTGTCGAGCCAGGACGTGCAGCGCGAGCACCAGGCCATTGCTACCGCCCGCGTGTTCGTCACGCAACTGGAACAACCGCCCGAGGCTGCGCTGGCAGGTCTGCAGATCGCCCGTGCAGCGGGCACCACCACCGTCTTCAATCCCGCTCCGGCACTGGATTTCCCGTCCCAGATCTATGGCCTGTGCGACTTCATCACACCCAACGAACATGAAGCTGCACTATTGACCGGCATCGCCATCGACAGCGTCGAGGATGCCCGCCGCGCCGCCGATGTCCTGCTGGAACGCGGCGTGGGCTGTGCCTTGATCACGCTGGGTGCGCAGGGTTCGCTGTTGCACAGCCGTTCGCAGTCGCTGCACCTGCCGGCGTTATGCGCCGGCACCGTGGTGGAGACCGCAGGCGCCGGGGATGCCTTCAATGGCGCCTTCGCCGCCGGCCTGGCCGAAGGCATGGCGGCCGAACAGGCGGCGCGCCTGGCCACGGCCGTGGCCGCCATCTCGGTCACGCGGGCCGGCACCGCGCCCTCCATGCCCAGCCGGCAGGAAGCGCTGGCGCTGCTGCAGGCCAATAGCGGCGCACTGGTGCAGGCGCAATGACATTCTCCAGCAAGGTGAATTGACGATGAAACTGAAGATCTCCGATCCGCAACTGCTGTTCCTGCTGCTCATCAACCTGGCCATCCTGCTGGTGGCCACGGTGTTTTCGCATGGCGAGTTCCTGGACATCTACAACTTCCAGTCCATGGCCAGCCAATTGCCCGAGCTGGGCTTGCTGGCCATCGGCGTGGCGCTGGCGATGATTTCCGGCAATGGCGGCATCGACCTCTCTGGCATCGGCCTGGCCAACCTGGCCGGGGTGGTGGCGGCAGCCACCATGCCGCTGCTGGTGGCGGCGCCCGATGCCGCGCCCTGGACCTATACGCTGGGCTTCGTAGCAGTGGCGCTGGTGACCGGCCTGCTGGGCGGTGCGCTCAATGGCTGGTTGATTGCACGCGGCAATCTCACGCCCATCCTCTGCACGCTGGGCACGCAGATGATCTTCACGGGCCTGGCCGTGGTGCTGACCAATGGGTCGAGCCTGCGTATCAACGTGGTCGATCCGATCTCGGCCATCGGCAACGAGTCGGTGCTGGGCGTACCGATTCCTTTCATCATCTTCGTGGCGCTGCTGTTGCTGGTGGGCTGGCTGATGCGCTATAGCCTGTTCGGCATCAAGCTCTATCTGCTGGGCACCAATGCCCGTGCGGCACGCTATGCGGGCATCTCGCAGAACCGCTTGCGCTTTGCCACCTATACCTTGAGTGGGGTGCTGGCTTCGGTGGCCGGCATCATCATCGCCGCCCGCACGGCCAGCGTGAAGGCCGACTATGGCAACTCCTACCTGTTGATCGCCATCCTCATCGCGGTGATGGCCGGCATCCGTCCACAGGGTGGCTATGGACGCATGGTCTGCCTGTTCTTCTCGGCACTGGCGCTGCAGTTGCTGTCCTCCACCTTCAACCTGCTGGAGATTTCCAACTTCTTCCGCGACTGCGCCTGGGGCTTGCTGCTGCTGTGTTTCCTGGCTTCGGCGCGGATCAGCTGGCGTGACTTTTTCCCGAATTCCAAGGCGCAACTGCGCAAGTCTTGAACAGCACCCCGCCTGTCAAGATCCATCCAACTTAGTGGGGAAACTGGAGACATGATGAACAAGAAATCGGCTTGCGTACTGGTGTCGGCCCTGGCGGCCGTCGGCTTTGCCAGCGCCCTTCAGGCGCAGAACAAACCCATCGATATCGTCACCGTGGTCAAGATCACCGGCATCAGCTGGTTCAATCGCATGGAAGTGGGCGTCAAGGAATTTGCTGCCGCCAACCCTGGTGTGACCACCCGCCAGATCGGCCCGGCACAATCGGATGCAGCCCAGCAGCAGCGCCTGGTGGAAGACCTGGTGGCCAAGAAGGTGGATGCCATCGCCGTGGTCTCGATGGACCCGCCGACCCTGGAACCGGTCTTGAAACGCGCGCTGGACCGCGGTATCAAGGTGGTCACCCATGAAGCCGACAACCAAAAGAACACTCTGGTCGATATCGAAGCCTTCGACAACACCGCCTATGGCGCCCGCCTGAACGACCGCCTGGCCGCCTGCATGGGCCAGAGCGGCAAGTGGTCTTCGCTGGTCGGTTCGCTGGGCAGCCAGTCGCAGGTGCAGTGGGCCGATGGTGGTGCTGCCAATGCGGCCAAGAAGTATCCCAAGATGACCCTGGTGGACGCCAAGAACGAATCGGCCAACGATGCCGAAAAAGCCTATGCCAAGGCCAAGGAAATCCTGCGCAAGCATCCCGACATCAAGGGCTTCCAGGGTTCTTCCTCGCTGGACGTGCTGGGCATTGGCCGGGCCGTCGAAGAAGCCGGCCTGCAGGGCAAGGTCTGTGTCTATGGCACCGGCCTGCCCAGCGAAGCGGCCAAGTTCCTGGAGTCGGGCGCAGTGGGCGGCATCGCCTTCTGGGATCCCAAGGATGCCGGCCTGGCCATGAACAAGGCAGCCCTGATGCTGGTGCAGGGCAAGAAGATCACCGATGGCATGGACCTGGGTATTCCCGGCTACAACAAGGTCAGCGTCAAGAAGGGTCCGGGCGTGGGCGTGATCGTCACCGGCCAGGCCTGGGTCGAAGTGGACAAAAAGAACTACAAGCAATACGCGTTCTGATCGCGTCCTGATCAGACCCACCGGGACACCCGCTGCGGGTGTCCCCTGTCATCGCGTTTCATCATGACCAGTCAAACCACATCCAAGCCACCTGCCCTCGCCCAGGAATTCCTGCGCCTGCAGGGGGTACACAAGCGCTTTGCCGGGGTCCACGCCCTGCGCGGCATCGATCTGACTATCCACGCTGGCGAGATCTATCACCTGCTGGGCGAGAACGGTTGCGGCAAGAGCACCTTGATCAAGATCATCGCCGGCGCACAGCCACCCAGCGAGGGCGAGATCTACATCCAGGGGGAACGGGTCGAGCAACTCACGCCGCTGGCCTCGCTTTCGCTGGGGATCGAAACGGTGTACCAGGATCTCTCGCTGCTGCCCAACATGAGCGTGGCCGAGAACGTGGCCTTGAGCGAGCAACTGGTACGCCACCAGGGCCGGCTGGCCCGCCTGTTCGACCGCAGTGCATTGAACGACACTGCCGGGCGCGCACTGCGGGCGGTGAACCTGCCGGCCAGCGCCGAATTCCTCGACACCCGCGTCGACGAACTGCCCATTGCCACCCGCCAGTTGATCGCCATTGCCCGCGCCATCGCCACCAGCGCACGCATGGTCATCATGGATGAGCCGACCACCTCGCTCACGCAAAAGGAAGTCGATGCGCTGGTGAAGGTCGTCAACGGCCTGCGCGCCAATGGCGTAGCGGTGCTCTTCGTCAGTCACAAGCTCGATGAATGCTTTGCCATCGGCGGCCAGGCCATCGTCTTTCGCGATGGCGAAAAAGTGGCGCAAGGCCCGATCCAGGAATTCACCAAGGCCAGGCTGGGCCAACTGATGACCGGCAAGCAGTTGAGCGAAGAACGCTACCGGGTCGATGCACAACTGCACAAGACCCGACTGGAAGTACGCGCGCTCACCCGTGCGGGCGCCTTCGAGGATGTCAGCTTCGCGCTGCGCGAAGGCGAAATATTAGGCATCACCGGCCTGCTCGATTCCGGCCGCAATGAGCTGGCGCTGGCATTGGCCGGCGTGGCACCGGCCCAGACCGGGCAGATCGTGCTGGACGGCCGGACGCTCAAGCTACAGACCCCGGGAGACGCCATCACCCACGGCATCGGCTACGTGCCCGAGGATCGTATCAGCGAAGGCCTGTTCCTCGACAAATCGATCCGCGACAACATCATCACCACCATCCTGCGCAAGATGCGCGGCAAGTTCGGCGCGCTCGATGCGGCGGCCTGCGAACGCTTCTCGGTCGATACCGTCAGGCAGTTGCAGATCGCCACACCAGACGTAGAGCGACCGGTGCAGTCGCTCTCGGGTGGCAACCAGCAACGCGTGCTGATCGGCCGCTGGCTGGCCATCAATCCGCGCGTGCTGATCCTGCACGGGCCGACGGTGGGGGTGGATGTCGGCTCCAAGGACATCATCTACCGCATCATCCAGGATCTGGCACGGCAAGGCATGGGCGTCATCCTCATCAGCGACGACCTGCCCGAACTGCTGCAGAACTGCGACAACCTGCTGCTGATGAAGCGCGGACGCATCGTGCGTCGCTTCGAGGTGGAAGGCTTGTCCGAAAGCGATCTTTCCCACGACCTGGTCTCCGAACAAAGCCAAGAGAATTGAGCATGGACGCAAGCACCCTGACCCGCCAGAACACCCGCAGCGACCACGCCGGGCACAGCCTGCCACCGCGCAGCACCCGTGCCAGCGCGGCGGCACTGCTCAAGAAGCATCCTTCCATCTTCACCCTGGTCTTGATCCTGCTGGTGGTGTTGACGGTGGCCCTGATCAACCCGGCCTTCTTCCAGCTCGCGGTGCTGTTCGACATCGTGCGCGCCTGCACTACGCTGGGCCTGTTTGCGCTAGGCGTGATGATCGTGCTGGCCGCCGGCGGCATCGACGTCTCCTTCGCCGCCATTGCCGCACTGACCATGTATTCCATCACCAAGGTGGTGATGACCTATTTCCCCGAGACCCACATTGCCATCATCCTGTTGGCCGGAGCGGTGGGCGGCACCGCGCTGGGCGTACTCAACGGTCTGCTGGTGGACTGGCTCAAGGCGCCCTCGCTGATCGTCACCATCGGCACCCAATATCTCTATCGCGGCATCCTGCTGACCTTCGTGGGAACGGTGTTCTTCATGAACATCCCTCATGCGATGGACAACTTCGGCAAGCTGGCGCTGGCCCGGCATGACACCGCCAACGGCTTGCACGCCGTCTTGCCGGCCACCGTACTGGTGCTGGTCCTGGCCAGCATCCTGACCTGGTGGCTGCTCAACAAGACCCTGATGGGCCGCGCCGTCTACGCCGTCGGCGGCAGCCTGGCCATCGCCGAGCGGCTGGGCTACAAGCTGCGTTCGGTGCATCTGTTCGTGTTCGGCTATGCCGGCTTCCTGTCGGGACTGGCCGGCATCGTCCACGTCTCCAGCACGCGCCTGGCCAATCCCTTCGACCTGGTGGGCAGCGAGCTGGATGTGATCGCCGCCGTGGTACTGGGCGGAGCGCGCATCACCGGTGGCCATGGCAGTGTGGTGGGCACCTTGCTGGGGGTGCTGCTGGTGACGCTCATCAACAATGTGCTCATCCTGGCCGGTGTGCCCAGCACCTGGCAAAAGGCCATCATCGGCGGCTTCATCGTGCTGGCCGGGGCGGTGTTTGCGCTGCGTCGGGAAAAGTAGGCTGGTGTGGTGCAACAGGTGAAGCAATGTGCATCGCTTCTGCCTTTGCGCGATATTGATGCCCTATGACGTGAAGCTTTACGCCAAAAAACCAGGCCGGCTTCTACCACCTTCTGGGAAATTCCGAGAAAACCCGACCCAAAACAACAAGCAAGGAAAAAAACCAAATAAGGAAACCGGGTTTTAAATTAAGCTGGCGCGAAATAATTTCTTTTCGAGCAATGAATCGCAAAGTCTTCCGGCGCGCTTCCTCCTGGAAAATCCTTCTCTGGGCCTGTACCACCATGGTCGGCGGCGTCATCCTGGCCCAGCTTGCACTGACCCTCTCGGAGATTCGTCATATCGATGCCTCTTCGATCCAGGCACTACAGCGTGCCGAGGACGCCAGCCAAGCCACCCTGAATGCATTGCAGCGGGCCGAAGCCAGCCCCTTCGAGGCTTGTTCCGATGGCGACCTGGCGATGCTGCGCAACATCGCCTACGCCAACAACTACGTGGCCGATCTCGGTCGCATCGACCAGGGCCTGGTACGCTGTACCGCGCTCTGGGGCAAGCTGGAAAAAGCCATCCGTCTGCCGCTGCCCCACTACGAGGCCAAGGGTGGCTATAGCGTCTGGAGCCAGCAGCAAGTGCTGCAGACCCATTACCTGAGCGACCTGGTGGCCCTCAATCGCAGTCTGGCCCTGATTTCACCGTCCACCTTCGACCTCAATCGTTACTACCAGGATGTCGCGCTGCGCATCACCAATGGCAGCGGCACGCATACCTATGCCCAACGCGACGGCGTGCGCTATCACCCGGCTGGCACCACCGACCTGCTGCCCAGTATCGATATCAAGGAGTGCAGCCGCGACATGAACCTGTGTGCGCAGGCCTCGGCCCATCTGCACTGGTATGCGCTGGCCCATCCGTTGGCCTTTCTGGCGCTACTGGCCAGCAGCCTGCTCATCGGAGCGCTGGCCTGCCTGCTGTACCTGCGCTTGCGCCGCAATCAGGGAGTGCTGGAAAAACTGCGGGACGGGATCGCCAATGATGAAATCGTGCTGTTGTACCAACCCATCGTCTGCGTACGGGATCTGAGCCTGAAGGGTTACGAAGCACTGGCACGCTGGCGCCCGCTCGACCAGCCAGAGATCGGCCCCGACGTCTTCGTCCCGCTGGCTGCACAGAATCGCCTGAGCACTGCCCTGGCCAAGGTAGTGCTGGCACGCGCGCTGCGCGAGATGCGCGAATTGCTGCAGGCCAATCCAGCATTGATCCTGACGATCAACACCGAAGTGGCCGATATCGAAGATGCGGACTTCATCCAGTTCGCGCTGGAGATCACCGCCCCTACCCCGGCGCTACGCACGCAACTGCATCTGGAGGTGACCGAACGCGCCGACATCCGTTCGGCCACCTTCACGCGCAACATCGAGCAGTTGCGCCAGGGCGGTTTTGCCATCTGGATCGATGACTTCGGCACCGGCAGCGCCAACCTGTCGCATCTGTCGTATGCGCAGTTCGATGGCATCAAGATCGACCGGCTCTTCACCGCTGCACTGAGTACCGGCTCACCGCTGCGTTCGGTGGTTCCCAACCTGCTGCGCCTGGCCACCGAGCTGGACCTGCAGGTGGTCATCGAAGGCATCGAGACCGAAGAGCAATTGCAGCTCATTTGCGCCATTGCGCCCGGCATCCATGCCCAGGGATGGCTGTTCAGCAAGGCGATGGAATTGCGTGATGTGCTGCAGCAGCAACCTTATACCTTGGCGCAATTCGGGCTGGCGGCCTCATGCGCATAGGGCGCCAGCGCGCGTCGCACCAGTTGCTCGGCCGTGCCATCATCCTGCAATCCCAGGCGTCGCGCCGCACTGTCATCCAGCACGGGATATCGCCCGAACACCGCCTCCACCCGTTCCTGCGGCACATATTGCACGAGTGCCTGGCCATCGACGCGATACATGGCCGACAGGGTCTGGACCAGTTGACCGATGGACAGCCGCAATACCGGCAGCGGCCAGACGCGCTCAGCCTCACCTTCCCTATCCAGCGAAGTATCCATGGTGGCGGCATGTAACAGATTCTCGGCGCAACGCCGGGCCGACATCCACCAGGCCGTCGCTTGCGGACCGACCGGCAGGCTCAAGGACTCACCGGCTGCCAGCGCGTGCAGCAAGTCGCTCATGAAGGCCGATACCAGACCGGATGGTGCACGCGGGCGCGCGACGATGCCCGGCAGGCGCAACGAGCGTCCATCGAGCAGGCCGCGACGGGTGTAGTCGGCCAGCAGGATTTCGCAGGCGCGCTTGTGGGCACCATAGATCAGTGCCGGCCGGGTAGGTGTGTTCGGCGTGACCGGGTCCGGCAAGGGCGAACCATAGACGGCGATGGTACTGGCATACACCACCACCGGCGCGCGGCGCGCGCCACCGCTGGCGGCTTGCGCGGCCAGCAGTTCGAACAGATCCAGGGTGGCATCCAGATTGACGCGGCGGCTCAGTGCCGGATCGGCCTCGGCCGCACCACCCGGGACAGCTGCCAGATGGAAGCAGACATCCGCACCGAATTGTGCAATGCGGGCCTGTACCTGAGCATCCTGCAATGCACCTTCGATGCGTACTACGCCCTCCATCGTGGCTGGCAACTGCTGATCCAGCGCTGCCAGTTGTGTGATGGGATGGCTGCCTATGCGCCCCGCCTGCTGCAGCACTTGCAGCAACGTGGCGCCGATGAAGCCGGCGGCTCCGGTAACCAGGACCTTCATACTTGCTGCACCACGCGTTGCTGCAGCACGCCAAAGGGACCGGCGCGACCATCGTCGTAGTGGGCTTCCATGCGCACCTCATCGCCAAAATGCATGAAGCCGGTGCGGATCTCGCCCTGGTCGATCTTTTCGATCACGCGCCGCTCGGCGATGCAGGCCGAGCCGGCAGTGCGCGCCACATTGGAGACCGTGCCCGAGCCAATGATGCAGCCAGCGGTCAGTCGTCGGCTGTGGGCGGCGTGCGCCACCAATTGGCCGAAAGAAAAATTCATTTCGCCACCATGCGGCTCGCCGAAACGCTCGCCATTCCACTGCACGTGCAGGCGCATCGCGACCCGTCCTTCACGCCAGGCATCACCCAGCTCATCGGGCGTAACCGCGATGGGAGCAAAGGCCGTCGAAGGCTTGGCTTGCAGGAAACCAAAACCGGTCTTCATCTCGTGCGGGCCCAGCGCACGCAGGCTCCAGTCATTGATCTGTACCACCAGGCGCACCGCTTGCAAGGCCTGCTCCGGGGTGGCGCCCATGGCCACCGGACCGACCACCACGCCGAACTCGCCCTCGAAATCGATGCCCTCTTGTTCTGAACATAGCGGCACGTCCTGATAGGGACCGAGGAAGTCATCACTGGCACCTTGGTACATCACCGGCACGGTATCGAAATGCGGGATGGGGGGCGTATTGAAGGCCTGTTCCATCAGCCGGCCATGATTGAGGAAGGCCGACGCATCCAGCCATTGCGGCGCGCGCGGCAGCGGCGCCATGCAACGTTGTACATCGAAGCCGATACTGCCATCTGCCCGGCCTGCATTGAGTGCCTCGTAACGCTCGGCCAGTGCGCCCTGGACCTGGTCCCAGCGTGCCATGGCGTCGATCAGGGTGGCGGCGATCTGCGGCACCGGCAAGGCGCTGCGCTGGTCACGGGAGACCAGCACCAGGCTGCCATCCGGGGTGCCGTCATGGTAGGTGGCCAGTTTCATGCGGCGGCTCCCTTGGCCAGTTGCGCGGCAATGGCGGCATCGTATTGGCCGTCGATCAGGATGAAAAGCATACGACACGGCTTGCCCGAGCGATTGGCCCAGGCATGATTGGTGCCGCGCTGGATCACCACGCTGCCGGGCTTGAGCGCCACTTCGCCGCGATCCAGCACCAGTGTCATCTCGCCTTCGATGACGATGCCATAGTCGACCGACTCGGTACGGTGCATCAGCGGGTGCGGTGAATCGGCCTGCATGGTCGAGGCTTCGGCTTCGCCGATCTGACTGAAGGCATCGTGCATCTTGCTGCGGGCGCTGGCCAGGAACTCTTCGGTGTCGGGTGGAATATCGACGAAGCGCATACGCGTGCCCAACTCGGGCGGCGAGAGCACCATGGGACCCAGCGAGGGATCGATGCCATTGTCCACTGGCGCAGGGGTGGCGTTGGTGCTCCAGACTTCATGGAACAGCGTACCGGGAATGGCGGCGATATCGACCACGGTAGGCAGCGGGCCGTCGCTGCTAATGATGGAGTGGCCTTGGGCGTCATGGCCGGTGACCACGCGGTGGATGGGGGGGAAGGACATCATGGGCTCCTATGAATCGCTTGAATCGCTTGAATCGGGGCAGTGCAAGTTGCGTCAGGCTTCCTCGAAGATCGCCACGGCACGGGTCCAGCCCGCGCTGGCGCCGCGGATCTTGTGCGGGAAACAGCTGATGGTGAAGCCATGCGCGGGCAAGGCTTCCAGGTTGTGCAGTTTTTCCAGGTGGCAGTAGCCGATGTCACGGCCGGCCTTGTGGCCTTCCCAGATCAGGGCCTTGTTGCCGGTCTCGGCCACCCGTTGGGCGGTGTAGGAGAACGGCGCATCCCAGCTCCAGGCATCGGTGCCGGTCAGGCGCACGCCACGTTGGAGCAAATACATGGTCGCTTCGTAACCCATGCCGCAACCGGCGCCGAGATAGTCGCGGTGACCATAGCGCGAGCCGGCACGGGTATTGACCACCACGATATCGAGCGGCTGCAGGACGTGGCCGATGCGCTGGAGTTCGGCTTCCACATCGGCTGCCGTGGCGACATAGCCATCGGGGAAGTGCCGGAAGTCCAGCTTTACGCCAGCCTGGAAGCACCATTCCAGCGGTACTTCATCGATGGTGATGGAGGGGCGCGCACCGCCGTTCTTGGCGTCCTGGGTGGAATGGAAATGCCAGGGCGCATCCAGATGCGTGCCATTGTGCGTGGTCAGGGTGACCCACTCGGCGGCAGCCGCTTCACCATCAGGATAATCCTCGGGCTGGGTGCCGGGCAGCATGGCCATGAATTCGGGCAGGGTGTCGGCGTGCTTCTGGTAGGTGATCTTCGGCGCCAGCGGCGGCGGGTCTGAGAGCACGTCGTTTTCAAGGTAGATGGACAAATCGACGAAACGATGACGGCGACGTGCCTGCAAGGGTGCGGTCATGCCAAGGCCTCCTGGGATTGAACAGCGGCGCCGCGCGGCAGCCGCGAGAAACAGAACGATGCCGTCAGCCCCAGTGCGATCGCCACCGAGCCCAGACAGGCATAACCCCAACCCTGCACCAGCGTGCCGCCAAGAATGGGGCCGATGGCAGCACCCGTCATCAGCATGGCGGGCGTGGCGGCCAGGGCGCGGCCACTGCGATCGAGCCGGGCCATCAAGCCGAAGGCGAAGGTATGGGTGAAGATCATCACTGCGGCAAACACCGAGGCTGCCACGGCATAGGGTGCAAAGCGCGTCGAGGACATCATCAGGGCGGCCAGCATGGCCTGCACCAGCGGCCCGACCATCAGCACGCTGCGGGCCGACAGGCGCTTTTCCAGCAGGGCTGCCAGCGGCGCCGGCAGCAGATTGACGAAGCCCAGTGCGATGAGCACGCCGGTCAACGCCGCGTGACCAAAGCCGCGGTCCATGCCCACACGCTCCAGAAAACTGAAGATCATCGACTGCACCAACCCCATGCAGGCAATGCCGGCGATGCCGAACCACACCACGCGCGGCATGGACTCGCGCGGGCCGCTGCGGGGCAGGATACCCTCGGTCTCGGGCAGGGGAAATGCCAGCGCGCAGGCCAGTGCGCCGACGGCCATGACGGCACCGAAAATATAGAACAACGCCTGACCACCCTGGCTGGCAATGATGACCGGGGAGCCGCCCAGAAAGACAATGGCGAATACGCCCAGTGCCATGCCCACCAGAGCGAAGCCACGATGCGGATTGACACCACGGGCGATGGTGCCGTGTGTGACACTCAGTGAAAGCCCCGTGGTCATGCCGCAGCCGGCATGCAGCAACGCCAGCAGCAGCAGGCTATGAGTCTGCGCTGCCAACACGAACAGGATCGCCGACATACTGAAGCCCAGCGTCGCTCGCAAACGTGAGGTGCGTGGGTCGAACCGCGGCGCCACCATGGCACTGGCCAGCACCGCCCCACCCAGAAACAGCGACACCAGCAAGCCGGCCTGCTGGGGATTGAAACTGTAGTAGGCCACCAGCGCGCCAACCCATACCGGTAGCGCCACCATGTCGATCATGCCGGCACAGTGCGCCAGCATCAGCGCAGCCAGGGCGCGCTTGGAATAGGTCGTGATCATCTTGTCTCCTTGTTGCGCGCAGATTGAAAGCCGTGGATCGTTTATTTTTTTATATTGTTTTCTTGAGATCAGATCGGCTGCACCAGCGCGGCGTGCGACTCGCGCATGATGCGGGAATGTTCGTCCTTGTCGCCGCCTTCGACCTCAATCTCGCCCAGCCGCGCCGAGTTCTCCACCACCATACGGCAGCGCTCCCAGCGGCGTTCCTCGAAGGCCGACAGGGCCAGCGGCACGGTGCCGTTGCGCGCCAGTTCATCGGCCAGCACCAGCGCATCCTCGATACCGATGCAGGCGCCCGAGGCCAGGTGCGGGGTGGTGGCATGAACGGCGTCGCCGATCAGTACCACCCGGCCCTGATACCACGGACGCGGCAGCAGCATACCTTCCAGCGGACGGAAGATGATGCGGGCGTTGTCATCAAGCTGATCGCGAATGGTCTTCAAGACCGGTGCGCTGAAGTCCGCCAGCAGGCCGCGCAGACGCTCGACGAAACTGGCCGGATCGACGTGATCGTTGACTGGGCGCGGCTCAGTGACGAACAGATACATTTCGTCCTTGGAGACCGGATTGACACCGGGCTTGATGCGCGGCCCCATCCACATGGTGCAGGTGGTGATCTCCGCCGGACGCGGCAGCACCGCCCGCCACACCGCCTGGCCGCTGTAACGCGGCTTGGGTGCGTTGGGGAAGATATGGGCGCGTAGCTTGGAATAGAGACCATCGGCACCGATCACCAGGTCATAGCGACGGGTCTGACCATCGGTGAAATCCACCTCGACTTCATCGCCCACCTCGCGCAGTGCGGTAAAGGTGCAGCCCAGGCGTACGTCGGTGCCCGCTGCGCGCGTGGCGTCGGCCAGGATGCGCGCCAGCACCGGACGCAGGATCGCGCCGCCGCCCGGCACGTCCGGCGCGGCCAGGCGCGGTGTGGGCAGCACCGCCACCTGGGGGCCATGCGGCAGACACAGTTGCACGCCATCACCGGCCGCGCCCTCACGCAGGAAGGCATCAAGCACGCCCAGTTGCTTCAAGGCGCGCAAGGTGGCCGGGCCCAGGCTGATGCCGGCGCCATAGTTGCGCCACTGGGCATCCAGTTCCACCAGGTCGACCTGGGCGCCAAGGCGGCGCAGTTCGATGGCGGCCGACGTGCCGGAAAAACCGCCGCCGATGATGAGAATGCGTTGGGCTGCGAGTGTCATGGTGAGTCTCCTGAATTTTTTTACTGAATTTTTTCTTGCACAAACTAAATCGGATTGCCATCGGCAATGTGCAGGCCGCCGTCGCCATCGATGCGCAGTGGCACCGCAGTGAGCGTGTCACCCAGGCAAGGGCCGAGCGTGCACACGCCGGTCAACGGATCGAACAGGGCGCCATGGGCGGCACAGACCACATGCTCGCCGCTGGCGTCGAGGTAGGCATCGCGCCGCCACGGCAGGGGGGTGCCATGGTGCGGGCAGATGTCGCGCCAGGCACGCACCTGATCGCCTCGGCGCAGCAGGAAGATGGTGGCCTGCCCTGCGCCTTCGGTATCGAAACCGCGCGCGCCGCCCTCGGGTAACTGGGTCACATGGCACAGGTACATGGCTGCCTCTGCGCTGGCGACTTCAGTGCGCCGCGCCTGGCGGCGGCGGACCGCTCGGCGCCCACTTCTCGCGGTACTGGAACAGGAACAGTTGCGAGGCATCTGCCCCCATCGGGACTTCACGAGCGGCCCAGTGCTCATCGTGCAAGTCCATATCGGCGTCGTATTCGACGTGGCAGCCCAGCGGCGAATTGAAGTACCAGAACCAGTTGCTGCCAAAGTGATGGCGACCCGGGCCCCAGAAGCTCTGGTACCCCTTCTCGACGAAGCGGGTGCCGGCCAGCAACACTTCGGTGGGGCCACCCATGTGGAAGGTAAAGTGTTCGCAGCCTTTCATGAAGGGCGGTGTCTGGATCATGAAGAGGGTATGGTGATCCTGCGTGCCGGCCGGACGCAGGAAGGGGCCTACGCCAGTGAAGCGGTCGGTGCAGACGAAGCCCAGGCGATGATAGAAGGCCTCGGCCTTGGCCGCGTCGGGCACGAAATACACCACGTGCGACAACGTGCGCGGCAGGGCTTGCAGGTCCGGCGTCAAACCCAGTTGGTTGGGTGCGCGCTGGGCGTCGCCAGGGCCGTTGACGCGTTCGGAGGACAGCGCCAGGTCGCGACGCACGGTGACCTGGAAGGCCAGGGCAAATCCCATGTCATCGACACTGCGGACCACGCCATCGCGGCGACTGACTTCGCGGTCGCGACGCAGTTCGGTTTCGATGGCGTCCAGGGTGGCCACATCGGCCACGCCATAGACGGTTTCACGCAACAGGCTGGCAGTGCCCATGGCTGGCGGCAGCGTGGCGTCGTCCTTGGCACGCAGCACGACGGCGGTGCCATCGAGTGCTTCAAAGCGGTCGCTGCCGGCATCCTTGAGGCCATAGTCGATCAGGTACTGGCGGCAGGCGGGCAGATCGTCCACGCCAAAGACCAGGGCATCGGGTCCAATGATGTTCATGCGAATTTCCTTATGGTTGACTGGGTGTTTTCTCGTGGCGCCGTAGGCATCAGCCCTTGGTGCGCCCACCCAGGGTCTCGGCCACCCAGTCGGCGATGACGTGGCCGGCATTGATGGAGTTGTCGAAACTGGCGTGCTGGGCGCCGCCTTCACGATCCGTGAAGACCTTCAATTCGCGCTTGGGGCTGTTGACCAGTTGTTCGTAGGTGCGATGCGCCCACTTGAGCGGAATCTGGCTATCCTTCTCGCCATGGGTGACCAGGAAGGGCACGCGGATCTTCTCGACCACGCCATCCAGATGGACGTCTTCGGCAATGCGCATGAAGTCGTCGATGTCCTTGGCGCCCCACACCCAGCACACGTGCTGCCAGTAATGCGGCACCGGGAAATCGCCTTCCTTTTCCAGGCGGCGCTTCTGCACGTCGCGCCAGTCATGATTGGCACCCCACACCACGCCACAGGCAAAACGCGGTTCCATGGCGACCACGCGCGGGCAGTAGTAGCCGCCCAGGGAGACGCCTTCGCAACCGATGCGGGTGGGATCGACGTCGTCGCGCTGTTCCAGCCAGTCCACCACGTGACGGGCCCAGTGCTCGGCATCGAAGCGCGCGGTCAGGCCCTGCAGGCGCAGAGCTTCACCTGTGCCCGGCTGGTCGATCACCAGCGAGGAAACGCCGCGCTCGGCAAGCCAGCCCGGCAGGCCGACCAGGTATTTCATTTCCTTGGTCGAATCCAATCCATTGAGCTGCACCAGGATCGGCGCCGGACCTTGCACATTGTGGGCACGGGTATAAAGCCCCGAGATGACCTTGCCCTCATAAGGAATTTCGACACGTTCGCAGTTGTCGCCGGCCAGGGTGATGCCACGCTGGAACACTTCCAGGAAGCGCCGGTACAGCTCCAGCCGACCCGGCGCGCCATGACCCTGCAGGCGCTCGCAGGTCAGCAGATAGCTGGCCGCGCGCTTGTACTTGGCGCCGGCCGAGAGCAGCCGGCCGCGCACTTCATCCTCGGCGGCCAGGCTGCACAGCTTTTCTGCCATGTCCGCCCAGGTGGCGCGAAAGGCCGCAGTGCCTTCAGCGTCAGGCTGCTTGGCCGCCTCCTGCAAGGGCGCGCACATGGCTTCGATTTCGCCGATGCGGGCGCCCATCTCGATGGCGAGATCGACGGAAAGATTCCAGACATAGTTCGTCGGGAAGTAACGGAACATGGTGTAACTCCTTAGATGATGATTAATGCTCGGGGACGCCGCGTTGCTACAGGCTCAGTGCGGCCCGCCCAGCCACAGCGGCATGGCGAAGTTGAGCCAGATGGCATCGTTCTTGGCCGTGTTGGCGGCATACAGACCGCGCTGGTAGTTCATGTTGATGGAGTAGGTGCCGGCGTTGTAGCTCACCATCGGCCCCATGGCGAAGCTGCGCGCGCGATTGCCCGTGATGGTGTTGCCGTTCTGGCGGTCGTCGGTGAACTGGTTCAGATAAGCGCCGGTCACGCCGACCTTCCACTTGCCGAAGTTCCAGCCGCCGATGAAGTCGGCTACATAGGCCGAACCGGAGCGGTAGTTGGTATCGCTGTTCTTGTCGTTGAAGAGCACCCGGTTGGAGATGCCCAGATCCAGACCATCTGGATCGTTGTGGCGGATGGCCAGCACCGGCTGGTAGGAGGTGTAGCCTACCGCTACGCTGGTGCGGGCGGGATTGTAGGAACCGGTCTTCAGCGCGAAGTCAAACCCCCATGTCACGTTGGTGTTCGGGGCTACGTCCCAGCGCAACAGCAGGGGCGTGACGGTGACGTTGGAGAGGCCATTGTGGTTCTCGCCGTGACCGAACACTTCGGTATGCAGCGACACTACCGGTAGCACCAGTTGCGAATACACCTTGGCACCGAGAAATTCCACGCCATAGGAAGCCAGCAGGCGCGTGGTGGACGAGAAAGCGTCGGACTTGAAGGGGATGGGCAGCTTGTTGCCATGGTTGTCGTAGAGGCCGTTCGAACTGCTGTAGTTGAACTGCTCCACTGCGAAGAAGCCGGGCATGGGGGGCAAGGCCGCGATGTATTCACTGGTGGACCCGGCAGGGAACGGCGAAACACCACTTTCGAAGGCTAGCGCGGACTTCATGCTGGCAGCACTCAACATGGTCATGACGGCACAAGCTGCCAGCCGACGGGCTGGTACATATCCTCTCTTCACTTCTGTCTCCTTGTCTCCTACTCTGCCTGGCTTGTTGTCTCGCCGTCTCGGCGTGTTGTCGTGGCCAGGCCGAAAGTGGCGCATAAAGCGCCACTGGCTTGCCCTGCCGGCCTTTTCTCATGCTTGTCTGGGAGGCCGTGCAGCGGTTGTATGAAGATTAAGGTCGAGGTTGATATTGATCAAATGGATTGTTTTGATTCATGATATGGACACCATCAATACATGACCGCGCCCAGCGACACCCCACGAGAAGGCCGGCATCCTGACAACGGAGACTGCCCCATGCGATTTAACAAGCTCGACCTCAATCTACTGGTCGCCCTCGATGCGCTGCTGACCGAACGGAGCATCAGCCGCGCTGCCGAGAAGACCCACCTGAGCCAGTCCGCCATGAGCAATGCCCTGGCCCGCCTGCGCGAATACTTCGATGATGCCCTGCTGATCCAGGTTGGACGCCGCATGGAACCGACGCCACGCGCCGAGGTTTTGCGCGATGCGGTCAACGATGTGCTCAGACGCATCGAAGGCTCGATCTCGGCCAAGCCGGCGTTCGTACCGAGACAATCGCATCGCGAATTCCGCATCTCGGTCTCGGACTTCAGTCTGAGCGTGCTGATCCCACGCGTGATCGCCCGCGCCCATGCCGAGGGGCCAGACATTCGTTTTGCGCTGATGCCGCAGGTACAAGACCCGACCCGTTCGCTGGACCGCGCAGAAGTCGATCTGCTGGTACTGCCGCAAGAATTCTGTACGCCCGACCACCCCGCCGAGGAAGTCTTCCGCGAGCGCCACGTGTGCGTAGTGTGGCGCGACAGCCCGCTGGCCGAGGGCGAGTTGACGCGGGAGCGCTACATGGCCGCCGGTCACGTGGTGATGGTGCCACCCGGCGCCCATTCATCCTCGGTGGAAGCGTGGATGGCCAACAAGCTGGGCTTGGAGCGGCGGGTGGAGGTGACCAGCTTCAACTTTGCCTCTTGCATGGCACTGGTGCAGGGAACGGACCGCATCGCCACCGTGCATGGACGGCTGGCGCGCCAGCTGGCACCGCAACTGCCAGTGGTGTTGAAGGAAAGCCCGCTCCCCCTGGCGGAAATGCACCAGATGATGCAATGGCACCGCTATCGCACCAATGATCCGGGCATCGAATGGCTGCGGCGAGTGTTCCTGGAAAGCGCGAGGGAGATGGATGAGGTCGTCGGTAGCTGACGCCTCCGCGATGAAGAGGTGTCGGGTCGACAAACGGCCCATGCGGTGGCGGGTTGCCCCGGTTTTGGGCCGATATGAATGAAAAAGCCCCGGCAACCAGGCCGGGGCTTTCAAACGGACTTCATCCGGTGCCGCGATGGCGCCGGATATGAAGCTTGATACTTACTTCACCACGCTCAGCAGCGAACGCTTGCCACCCTTGTAGGTGTACAGGGTCAGGGTACCGTTGAGGATGTCGCCCTTCGGATCGAAGGCGATCTCGCCGGTCACGCCCTTGTGGTGGATCTTGGCCAGAACCGGCAGGTAGACCTTCGGATCCGACGAGCCAGCCTGTTGCATCGCATCAGCCAGGGTCATCAGCGCGTCGTAGGTATACGGTGCGTAGATCACGACTTCCTGGTTGAACTTCTTCTTGTAGGCAGCCTTGAAGTCCTCCAGCGGCTTCTTGCCAGCTTCGGTCACACCACCGGCTTCAGCACAGACCACCTGGTTATCCTTCAGACCGGCGCCAGCCAGGCCCGGCAGTTCGGTGGTGCAGATACCGTCACCGCCCATGAACTTGGCAGCAATGCCCAGTTGGTCCATCTGGCGCAGCATCGGGCCGGCCACGGCATCCATACCGCCGAAGAAGACCAGGTCCGGCTTCTTGGACTTGACCGAGGTCAGGATGGCGTTGAAGTCGGTCGCCTTGTCGGTGGTGTACTGGGTAGCCACGATGGTGGCACCGGCAGCCAGGGCGCTCTTGCGGAATTCTTCAGCCACACCTTGGCCGTAGGCGGTACGGTCATCGATGACGGCGATGTTCTTGGCCTTGAGTTCATTGACGGCATAGCGACCCAGCACGCCACCCAGCTGGCCATCGTTGGCCACCACGCGGAAGGCGGTGTTGAAGCCTTGTTGGGTGTACTTGGGGTTGGTTGCCGACGGCGAGATCTGCGGGATGCCGGCGTCGTAGTAAATCTTGGAAGCCGGGATGGTGGTACCGGAGTTCATGTGACCGACCACGCCCTTGACCTTGGCATCGACCAGGGCCTGGGCCACGGTGGTAGCTTGCTTCGGATCGGAAGCGTCGTCCTGGGGCACCAGTTGGAAGGTGACCTTCTTGCCGGCGATCATGAAGCCCTTGGCATTGAGTTCGTCCACGGCCATGCGGGCACCGTTTTCATTGTCCTTGCCGATGTGCGCATTGGGACCGGTCAGAGGAGCGACGTGACCGATCTTGATGACTTCTTGTGCCTGCGCAGCCCCTGCGAATGCGAACGCTGCCACCAGTGCTGTAGCGACAGGAATCATTTTAATTTTTTGCATGAATTGCTCCTATTACTTCCAATGAATGATTGAAAACGCAGTGCGTTGTGTGCCATTTGTTATGTGTGCTGACCCAAGCTGACAACCGTATCGACGATCACATGGCCGGACAGCACCGCAGCGCCTCCCAGTGGATAACTGGTTCTTGCTTGCGGACTCTGCTACAGCAAAAAACGAGCCATGCCTGAGAGCATCACGACTCGGGCGCTTTCCCGCCGGTGATCCGCGGATAAAAAGGGACGGAGCCACAGAAGGCAAGCGGCCCGGACGAACGGCCAGGCCAGGCGAGGCAGTTCCACCAATGCACTGCCCCGCCGGGCAGAATACACCTGAATTGTGCGCCTGGGAGAGCGAGTTCCGTGCCAACACAACTCTTCATTCAGATCGCACGTTTTATGCACTTTTTTGAATCAGGATGCGCAGGGATGCACCATTAAAGGCCATGCAACAGAAGAAAGCTGCGCTTGGACAGAAACTGCAGCAGAAGAGCACTCTCAATATAAGCACATACAATCCCGCAAATTGAGAATATCCATCAAATAGCAGGGCCACAGCCATCACGCGAGTTGATAGCTCACATCAGCACAATCCATTTGTCCTGCAGCAAAGGGGGCCTTAGAGTAATGCTGGGTCTGCACCAGAGTGCCGGCCTTCCTATGAAACAGCATTACAACGACGAGAAAAAAGAAGAGACATTCATGATCAAGTTGATGATCATCGGCCGACGCCGAGCCGGCATCACCCGCCGCGCCATGCAGCACCACATGCTCAACATCCATGCTCCGCTGGTACTGGAGTTCATCGCCGCGCATCCGGCCGAGGCGCCCAAGCGCTATGCCCAGAACCACTTCATCGACGCCACCCATGCCCTGGGCTCGCCGGCGGAGTCGGACTGGGCACTAGACCGCGACTTCGTGACGCAGGTCTGGGCCACCTCCCCCGCCGAAGCGATGGCCGCGCTGGCCCTGCCCTTCTACCAGGAAAAGCTGCGGCCGGATGAAGAAAACTTCGTGGACCAGTCCACCGTGAGCAAATTCATGGTTCAGGAGGAGCTGGTGTTCTGTGACAAGCGGCGCACTGCGCGCCACAAGCTGTTCTTCGTCCTGCCTGCGGCCCCGGAAGCCGCGGCGGAGGACGGGCCGCGTGCCGAGCAGTTCGCCGAGGTAGTTGCCCGCGTAGTGGCCGACCGTCGCACGCCGTATATCTCGCGTCATGTCCGCAACCGGGTGATGAATCCGCCCAGCAGCCCAGCCAGCGTCGATCTGATCGAGGAATTCTGGCTCGATGACGCAGACAGCGCCGAGCGCCTGCTAGCGCTGCTCACGGAAGGTCTGGCGAGCGACGCGACTGCACCGGGCTTGCGGCAGGTCATGCAGCATGGCATGGCCAGCATCGCGCTGGAGCACGCGCTCTACCAGGAATGAAGTAATCTGGAGACATACGGCAGCCTGACGGGTGCCCGTGTTAGTTGTTCTTCAATTGATACGGCATACGACGGTCTTTACTTTAAAATCGCTCCCCGCCACGCCCCTACGCCTTCCTTGTCCTCGCCAGCGCTTCGTCGGGCGTGCCCCATCCTGAAATGACTTGAACCTTCAGACAGGACAGGGCACGGCAATGTCGCTAACCAATGTTGGCAGCTGCTCAAAAAAAGTGTAGCAACCGCAGATTGATACGGGCATTTTCCTTGAAACCGTTTTCCACCGACAGATCACGGCCCAACGCCATCAGCAGCTGCGTCTTGGGGAGGATGAACCAGCTACCGCCGATGCTTGCCTTGCGTTCGCGCGCTTCGTCGTTGCTGTCGACACTGTTGATCCGCGTTTCCCCACCCCAGGTCTGCGACAGACTGACGAAGACGTTGGCCGCTGGCGTGAACTGGTAACGCAGATAGGATTGCCCCTGGAACAGCGGCTTTTGCCTTTGGGTGGCACCGCTGCTGCCATAGTCACCGTTCTTGCCATAGACCATGCCGTCTCCGGTCAGCTCGAGGTACCACTTGTCGGTGAGTCCCTTCACGAAACCGACCTGCAGATCGAACTTCCATCGGTTCTCCCCCAAGTTCAACGCCCGGTTGTGGTCATAGCTGCCAGTGGGCAGATACAGGTAGGGAGCAATGCCGAGATAAGTACGGGATGCAGCATCGTTGACCGGCCAGAATGGCGCGGCCAGGATGATGTCACCCACGCCACTGGTCTGGCCCAGGGCCGCCGTATCGCGTCCGGCATCTTGCCGCCCGAATGGCACCATGACTTGAGGGGCGAATGCCAGTCCGCCAATCGTAGTGTAGTGCACCAGTCTGGCAATGCCGATGTCCGAGTCCAGCTTGGGGTCAGTCGCGGCTTTCTGGCCTTGCGCATACAAGCTGGTGCGCTCGACGTGCTGGTAGTAGAGCAGGCCCACCGTCGTACCAGCGGGTGCCGGTACAAAGTCGCCGATGTCCACGTCGATGGCTTGTGCGGCGATGGGCAGCATCGTGACCGACAGCACTGACGCCAGCAAGGGAATCCTTTTTACGGGAGTGCTGGGTGACTTGATCTCTGCCTTGCGCAACCGAAGCGCACGGCTGCGCTTGCGGGAAAGTATTACCTTCATAGCGGTACCTCTTGAGCTTGATCACATGAAATGGATCGGGTGCCCTCGCTGCGCAGCCAGGCAGTAGAGGCCGTTGCACATCGCGCACCCGGAGCTTGCCGGCGAGCGCTTATCCTCGCGCTTCGGCGGAGGCCATCGCGTCGTAGTCCTTGGAGCGCAGCAGCGTGTGAAGCTGCCGACGGCGCACGCCCATATTGCCGCCGTCGTAGAGAGGGAAGCACAGGGCATCTTGCATCAGGCCGGCCAGCGGGTAGAGGTCGGTGTAGGCGTCCACGCCGACGACGCGCATCGCGTCATAGACCACTTGCACGCACAATTCAGAACAATAGGTTTTTGTAATGACCGCCAACTCGCGGCTGCGGCCCTCGGTCAGGTCGAGTTGATGGCAGGATTTCCAGGTCAGGTAGCGGGCAGCCTCGATGCGCATCTTGATATCGGCCAGCATGAAACCGACGTTCTGATGTTCGATCACTGGCACCGTGCCAGAGCGGCGGTCGCTGTGCGCGAACTTCAAGGCAATGTCAAAGGCGGCGCGCATCACGCCCACGCAGGCCGCGCCGATCAGTGCCGCTGTCCACGAAAAAGCGCCCTCCAGCATCGTGATGCCATCGCCGGGCTTGCCCACGATGTTCGACGCAGGAACGCGCACATTGTTGAAATGAATGCGTGGCGAGATCGTCGCACGATGGCCCATGGTGTCGAGCAGGCTAACGATCTCGATACCCGGGGCATCACCCGGCACCATGATCACCGCCAGCGATTGCTGGGGAGGCAATGCGGGATCGGTACGACAGATGACGCTATACAGATGCGCCCCCTTGCCATCCCAGCCGGTGCCGTTGGTGGTGTAGTGCTTGGCACCGTTGATGACCCATTCATCACCCTCCAGACGGGCAAAGGTTTGCACTCCCACGGAAGGATCGGTGCTGTCATAGTTGGCGCCGCCGGTGACCTCGGTAAATGCAAGTGCGGCCAGGCGTGAGCCATCTTCGATGAAGTCCGGCAGGAAACGCTGTTTCTGTTCAGGCGTGCCATGATGCACAACCGCATGCAGTCCCAGACCGGTGCCCAGCAACGCGCTAGGGAGGTTGACATCCGCAGCAGTGAGCTCCTCTGCGGCCAGGGCGAAGTCCAGGGTGCTCATTGCTGTACCGCCGAAGGACTCCGGCAGCAGCGCCTTGACAAAGCCGGCATCGGCCATGGCCTGGTAGAACGGTCGCGTTGCATAGAAGCGTTCATCCGGCTTCACTAGCGCAGCGATGGTTGGCGCGACCTTGCTCAGGACGTCGGCGGCGAAGGTGCGCGCCCCTGCCTGCAAAGCCTTCTGGGATTCAGAGAGTTGGAAATCGATGGGCATGGAGAACCTCCTTTATTTGCAGAGTGGATGGGAAAAGCGAGGCTCATCGTAGAGGGCTGGATCGGCGTGGTCTCGCCGGCCTGTGCAGCATCGTTTGTTCAATTGCGCAATCCGGCCAAGGCTTGCTGAAGCGCAGCGAAGAAGTGGAGGACTGGCATGAACCTTGCGATGGTCCGGCTCAACGCTGGCAATGCGCGGCCTGTGTTGATGCGAGTACCGACTTCGGTGCAGACGAGGGCACCAGCAAGAAGCGCGCGGTGCTGCGCGTCCCCGGCGTGGGGCAAATCTGGCCTGCGGCATGGCCACCGTGACACCGGCCTTTGCGAAATTGACTTTTCGTGCAAGGCCAACTTGACTACTTGTGCAGCGAAGCCAAAAACGCAAGGTACGTAGGGGCGTTTGCCCATTTACCTTGGCGCCGGCCATTCGCCGCAGGCACACTCCGGATGTCCAGAAAGGATGACGGCAATGAAGCTCTGGTCCACTCAGTCCTGCGCGCAGAACGAGCGCTTCAGTTACTGGCGCGAGGTGCTGTGCGAGGCGTTTGTCTCGCTCAATCCAGTCCTTGAGGAAAAGCAGAGGGCGATTGATTTCGTGGGAGAGGTGAATTCAAGGCCACTCTCGACGACTGCGCAGACGCGCGTGTTTTCAAGGGCCCAGCACATTGAGCGACGCGGCGAAGAGATCCGCCGCAATCCGGTCGAATACTGCTTTGCGAACTTCCAGCTCGAAGGCTCATGCGTGGTACGCCAGGATAGCCAGGAAAGCCTGGTGCTGCCCGGCGACTTTTCCATCGTGGACAGCACCCGCCCCTACTTCCTTGATTACCAGGGGGACTGGCAGGTATTGTCCTTCCGCATTCCCAGGGAGCAAGTGATCTCCAGGCTGGCCTCCCCCTACAAGGCGACAGCACGCCGAGTGGACGGCAATACAGGCATGGGACTGGTGGCATCTCGTTTCGCCCGTTCACTTGAGCAGGTGGAACTGGATATGGGTAGCGGCATATCGGACGGACTCAGCGCCGCGCTCAACAGCATCATCGCTATCGCGCTAGGTGCCACGCTGGAGGCTCAAGAACGGGACCGGCTCCCGGTGCGGGAGGCTTTCCGCATGGCCGTCGAGACCTATATCCGTGACCATCTGGAGGAGCCTCACCTCGGACCGGACATGCTAGCCTTGCGCTTCAAGGTTTCGCGCCGCACGCTCTACGGCCTGTTCGAGGACGCGCCGCTCTCTGTCAGCGGCCTGATCCGCGAGTTACGCCTGCAACGCAGTGCGCGTGATCTGCTCAGTCCAGGCCATGCCGGTGTGCTCGCCATCGCATTACGCTGGGGCTTCAGCGACGCTTCTCACTTTTCGCGCTTGTTCAAGCGCCGCTTCGGCGTCTGTCCGCGCGAATTTTCGGACTACGCACTCAAGGGTGACTACGATGCAAGATTGAGCCCACTCCCAGGTGCAGGACCTTGAACAGCGGAAGGCGTGCTGCGAGTCGATAGGAGCGGTCAGGTTTTGTAAGGGCCACTCTGGAAAGTTCATACCTAAACGAATTTTCAAAAGTTACTAAAAGGAAATAAAAAATTCGGGTATGTCGGACAGCAGTGGGGGAAGAGCTATCGTGTTACATGCTCAAAACCGGAATTTGTTTTCACATGAAATTTAAACGTCCATGTCGAATTCAAATCGTCATATTGATCAGAAAACAGCGCGACTCGATCCTAAGCCACTGATTTTAAATAAGTATTCCAGCGTCATTATTTTTGATCGCAGTGTCATTATTCATGAGCGCGGACAGCAATTGACGCCTTGAAAATTCCCCAACCCATCCCTATACTTAGCACTCGTCAAGGCAGAGTGCTAACAGCCCGCCTGACGCAATCCCCTTTTTCATGCGGTGAGGTTTGCTGCATTTGGAAGAAAACCGTTGCAGGCTTTGCCGCAATCAATGCTAACTTATTGAAAATTAAGGAGTTCTCATGAATCTTCGCCCTTTGCACGATCGCGTTATCGTCAAGCGCCTCGACCAGGAAACCAAGACTGCTTCCGGTATCGTTCTGCCTGACGCAGCGACCGAAAAGCCGGACCAAGGCGAAGTCCTGGCCGTCGGCAACGGCAAGATCCTGGAAGACGGCAAGGTCCGTCCGTTGTCCGTGAAGGTCGGCGACCGCGTCTTGTTCGGCAAGTACTCCGGCC
This sequence comes from Herbaspirillum rubrisubalbicans, assembly GCF_003719195.1. Taxonomy (NCBI): domain Bacteria; kingdom Pseudomonadati; phylum Pseudomonadota; class Betaproteobacteria; order Burkholderiales; family Oxalobacteraceae; genus Herbaspirillum; species Herbaspirillum rubrisubalbicans. Next base: position 958,656 of record NZ_CP024996.1, on the reverse strand, counting down.
AAGCCGTGAAGATCGATGGCCAGGAACTGCTGGTCATGCGCGAAGAAGACCTGTTCGCCGTCGTCGAGAAGTAATTCGGCATCCGGCCTTCCTTTTCTTTCTCTATATAGAAAGAAAACCTGAAGGCCAGCGGCAACAAGACAGCAGCCGGCGCCCCTGAAACTTCAGTCGTGCGCCAGGCTATATGAACTGAACCGAATTTCTGGAGAATCCAACATGGCAGCAAAGCAAGTTATTTTCGGCGATGAAGCACGCGCCAAGGTCGTCAACGGCGTCAACATCCTGGCCAACGCAGTGAAGGTCACCCTGGGTCCCAAGGGCCGCAACGTCGTGCTGGAGCGCAGCTTCGGCGCCCCGACCGTGACCAAGGACGGCGTTTCCGTCGCCAAGGAAATCGAACTGAAGGACAAGCTGGAAAACATGGGTGCCCAGCTGGTCAAGGAAGTCGCTTCCAAGACCTCCGACAACGCCGGTGACGGTACCACCACCGCTACCGTGTTGGCCCAAGCCATCGTGCGCGAAGGCTTCAAGTACGTCGCCGCCGGCTTCAACCCGACCGACCTGAAGCGCGGTATCGACAAGGCTGTCACCGCCATCGTCGGCGAAGTCAAGAACCTGGCCAAGCCCACCACCACCTCCAAGGAAATCGCTCAAGTCGGCTCGATCTCGGCCAACTCCGACGCGGACATCGGCGACATCATCGCCAAGGCCATGGAAAAGGTCGGCAAGGAAGGCGTCATCACCGTGGAAGACGGTAAGTCGCTGGAAAACGAGCTGGACATCGTCGAAGGTATGCAATTCGACCGCGGCTACCTGTCGCCGTACTTCATCAACAACCAAGAGAAGCAGATCGTCGCCCTGGACAATCCCTTCATCCTGCTGTTCGACAAGAAGATCTCCAACATCCGTGACCTGCTGCCGGTGCTGGAACAAGTCGCCAAGGCTGGCCGTCCGCTGCTGATCGTGGCTGAAGACGTCGAAGGCGAAGCCCTGGCGACCCTGGTGGTCAACAACATCCGTGGCATCCTCAAGACCGCTGCCGTCAAGGCGCCTGGCTTCGGCGACCGTCGCAAGGCCATGCTGGAAGACATCGCCATCCTGACCGGTGGCCAAGTGATCGCCGAAGAAGTCGGCCTGACCCTGGAAAAGGCTACCCTGGCTGAACTGGGCCAAGCCAAGCGCGTTGAAATCGGCAAGGAAAACACCACCATCATCGACGGCAACGGCGAAGCCGCTGGCATCGAAGCTCGCGTGGCGATGATCCGCACCCAGATCGGCGAAGCCACCTCCGACTACGACCGTGAAAAGCTGCAAGAGCGCGTGGCCAAGCTGGCTGGCGGTGTTGCACTGATCAAGGTGGGCGCTGCCACCGAAGTCGAAATGAAGGAAAAGAAGGCCCGTGTCGAAGACGCCCTGCACGCTACCCGCGCTGCTGTTGAAGAAGGCGTCGTGCCTGGCGGTGGCGTTGCCCTGCTGCGCGCTCGTGCCAACGTCAAGGATCTGAAGGGCGACAACGCCGATCAGGAAGCCGGTATCAAGATCGTCCTGCGCGCCATCGAAGAGCCGCTGCGCCAGATCGTCTTCAACGCCGGCGATGAGCCGTCGGTGGTGGTCAACAAGGTGCTGGAAGGTTCGGGCAACTTCGGCTACAACGCCTCCAACGGCACCTACGGTGACCTGGTGGAACTGGGCGTGCTGGATCCGGCCAAGGTGACCCGTTCGGCTCTGCAAAACGCTGCCTCCGTGGCCAGCCTGATCCTGACCACCGACGCCCTGGTGGCCGAAGTGGCAGAAGACAAGCCGGCCGGTATGCCTGGCGGCATGGGTGGTATGGGCGGCATGGGCGGTATGGACGGCATGATGTAATAGGCCTCCTGCCGCGGGCCATGGATGACATGGCCTGTGCTGCAAGAAGAAAACCCGCATCGGTGACGATGCGGGTTTTTTGTTGCCGACTCTGGTCTATGACTGCTCTTGGAGGTCGCCAGGCGTGCTGTTGCCGATGCATAAAAAAAACCCGCCCCCTTTTTGCGGGAGGCGGGCCAAACATCGGGCCCAGGAGCCCGGATGCAGTGCCAGATCTTAGAAGCTGTGGATCAAGCCGGCGTTGATGCCGGTCTGGCCGCGATTGGCGCCGGGAACGCGATCGCTGCTCAGGCCCACGTTGTACATGTCGGACGAACGCAGGTTGCGCAGGACAGCATAGGTGGTGGTGCGCTTGGACAGCTCATACTTGGCGCCCAGGTTGACCTGCAGCAGGCGACCATCGGAGGTGCGAACGAATTTGGCCCGGGTGTATTGCAGGCTGCTGATGAGCGACAGCGCTGGCGAGAGCCGGTAGTTCACACCGATATCGAAGGTCTGGCTGGATTCGTTGTTGGCGCCGCCGATGGTGTAGTCACCCTTTGCAGCAGGCTGGTAGAGTCCCAGCTTTTTCGGGTCGATGAACGCAGCAAAGCTGTCGAACCTCGAATCGAATCGGGTGCGCGGCGCAGTCAGCGGCAGCCTCACATGCGAATAAGAGCCATAGACCTTGGCCGGACCGAACTGGTAAGAGGCGGCCAGGGTCCAGGTCTTCAGGCAGGTATCGCCATTCTTGCCCGGACCATTGCAGGCAGATGCGCCATTGACGTCGCTGGCATTGGCGTTGCCCATCTTGCTCTGGAAGTAACCCAGGCCGACGTTCAAGGGACCGTTGGCGTAGGTGCCGCCCAGACCGAAGGACTGGCCGGAACCGGTCTTGCCGGCTTGCTCACCGAAGCCATAGATCACGCTGCCGATGAAGCCGTTGAAGTCCGGGGTGTTGTAGCGGATGGAGTTGTTGACGCGCTCGCCGTTGGTACGATCCAGGTTCAGCGAGTGGACACGGCTGACCACACCACCGAAGTCGCCGGGCGAAGTGATGCTGCCGACATCATCCAGGACATCCTTCTGACGACCGGCCAGCACCGTACCAAAGTTGCCCGACAGGCCCACGGTAGCCTGGCGCCCCCACAGCACACCCTTCTGGCCCGCATCGCCGGAATCGACGTTGAAGCCGTTCTCGATCGTGAAGATGGCCTTCAGACCACCACCCAGATCTTCAACGCCCTTGATCCCCAGGCGCGAACCCTTGATCAGGCCAGAATCGAGCGCCATCTGGCCGCCGGTATCCTTGCCGGCGATATCATTGCCGTGGGCGTCCTTGCCAGAAATCCCGATCTTGTTGGTGTAGGACAGGCTGGCATCGACCGCGCCGTAGATGGTGATGTTACTTTGCGCGTGCGCCGCGCCGCCGAAGGCACCCAGCACGGCCAGGGCCAGGATGGACTTTTTCATAGAGTACTCCGTAGTGGTTTGATTGCTGTTGATTGACGGGTGGTGGTCGCCATGGCGCGCAGGCACCACCCAGGCTTCCGAAAAGAAACATCAAGAAGTCATCGCAAATCTAAACCGTCTTTATTTTTTCAATCGAATCAAAATTTGAATTAATGGCTTTTATAAGATTTTTCTGTAGTTTTATTACAACCAATGTCGTCGATAGTGGCCGCCGCCTTTGTTGGCAAGCAGTAATCGGAATGGCATGGACGAAGCGGCAGTACGGCCATCAACCGTGCTCGGCTGGCGGTGCCGCTCGCCCCGGAATTGCACTGCTGCGCCGACCACCTCGGTGTGCGCAAAATCCAGTCCCCTGGCGGTTTCCCGCCAGATGCTAAGACGCGATGGTTATATGCATAATTGAAAAATTATTTTCCCCATATAACCGTGCCGCCTTAAAATAGCGCCTTCTTATAAAAATACTGATGGCAGTGGAGACCTGTGGTCCCTGAGCCGCCTGCAGCGTCCCCCGATGCCGCGCTGGCCTAGGAGCCCGGGGCCCGCTGCCATTCTTCTTTTCCACCATGATCGAAATACAAGCTGTCACCCAGCGATTCGGCAATGTCGAAGCGGTGCGCAATGTCGATTTGTCGATCCGCAAGGGCGAGATCTTCGGCATCATCGGCCGCAGCGGCGCCGGCAAGAGCACCCTGGTGCGCACCCTGAACCTGCTCAACCGTCCCACTTCCGGGCGCATCGTCCTGGATGGTCAGGACCTGACCTCGCTGTCGGCCTCGCAACTGCGCGAAGCGCGCCGTGGCATCGGCATGATCTTCCAGCACTTCAACCTGCTGTCCTCGCGCAGCGTCTACGACAACATCGCCCTGCCGCTGGAACTGGCCGGCAAGAGCAAGGCCCAGATCGCGGCCAAGGTCGAGCCGCTACTGGAACTGGTCGGCCTGACCGCCCTGCGCGACCGCTATCCGGCACAGATTTCCGGCGGTCAGAAGCAGCGCGTGGGCATCGCCCGCGCACTGGCCAACGATCCCAAGGTCTTGCTCTCCGACGAAGCCACCTCGGCGCTGGACCCGGAAACCACCCGCTCCATCCTCGACCTGCTGCGCAAGATCAACCAGGAACTGGGCCTGACCATTGTCCTGATCACGCACCAGATGGAAGTCATCAAGCAGATCTGCGACCGCGTGGCGGTGATGGAAGCCGGCCAGGTGATCGAACAAGGCGAAGTGCTGGAAGTGTTCCGCCAGCCGCGCCATGAAGTCACCCGCGCCCTGATCGGTGACGTCATCGCCCACGAACTGCCCAAGGGCGTGCTGGCGCGCCTGCGCGAGCGTCTGGCGCGTGCCGACGGTGGCCAGGGGACCGACCACCTGTTCCGCTTCGCCTTCACCGGCAATGACGTGGACCAGCCGCACCTGTCGGAAGCGGTGCGCCGCTTCAACCTGAACTTCAATATCCTGCACGGCCAGATCGACGAGATCCAGGGCCAGGCCTTCGGCTCGCTGGCGATCCTCGCCAACGGCACGCAAGACAACATCAACCAGGCCATGCAATACCTGCGCGAGCAGGGTGTGGTCGTCGAGGAGCTCAACCATGTCATCTGAACTGATCGATCTGTTCGTCAGCTCCTTCGGTGAGACGCTGATGATGGTGGTGATCTCGGGCGTGGTCGGCTCACTGCTCGGCATTCCGCTGGGCATTGCCCTGCACATCACCGAATCCAAGGGCGTGCTGCCCAACGTGGTGTTCAACCGCGTGGCCGGCCTGCTGGTCAATGCGGTGCGCTCCACCCCCTTCATCATCCTGCTGGTGGCGGTGATCCCGATGACGCGCTTCTTCGTCGGCACCTCCATCGGTACGGCTGCGGCCATCGTGCCGCTGACCATTGCCGCCGCGCCCTTCATCGCACGCCTGGTCGAGACCGCCTTGCGCGAAGTCGATCACGGCCTGGTGGAAGCGGCACAAGCCATGGGTGCGACCACCTGGCAGATCATCTACAAGGTCTTGGTGCCGGAGGCGTTTGCTGGTATCGTCGCCGGTCTCACGATCACCTTCGTCAGCCTGGTCGGCTATTCGGCCATGGCCGGCGCCATCGGCGGCGGTGGCCTGGGCGACCTGGGCATCCGTTATGGCTATCAGCGCTTCCTGCCGGAAGTGATGCTGGCCGTGGTGCTGATCCTGATCGTGTTCGTCCAGTTGGTGCAATCCCTGGGAGACCTGCTGGTGCGCAAGCTCAGCCACCGCTGAACACAACAATTCATACAAAAACGGCAGCTACCCGCTGCCCACCTCAAAGCTTGAAAGGAAAGTCATGAAGCGTCGTCAATTGATTCAATTCATCGCAGGTCTGGGCCTGGCCGCTGGCCTGGTCTGTGCCCCCGCCATGGCCGAAGACCAGATCAAGATGGGTGTGACCGCCGGTCCCCACGCCGAGATCATGGAACAGGTCAAGAAGCTGCTCGAGAAAGATGGCGTGCAGATGAAGATCATCGAGTTCACCGACTACATCCAACCCAACGCCGCCCTGGCTGCCGGCGACCTGGACGCCAACTCCTACCAGCACCAGCCCTACCTGGATGCGCAGATCAAGGACCGTGGCTACAAGTTCGTCAGCGTCGGCAGCACCATCACCTTCCCGATGGGCGTGTACTCCAAGAAGATCAAGTCGCTCAACGACTTGAAGCCGGGGGCTCGCGTAGGCGTGCCCAACGATCCGACCAATGGCGGCCGTGCCCTGCTGGTGCTGCAAGCCAAGGGCGTGATCAAGCTCAAGGCCGATGCCGGCCTGAAGGCAACCCCGCTGGATATCGTCGAGAACCCCAAGAAGATCAAGATCGTCGAACTGGACGCAGCCCAACTGCCGCGCTCGCTGGATGACTTCGATGCCGCCGTCATCAACGGCAACTACGCTGAATCGGCCGGCCTGTCGCCGACCAAGGATGCGATCGCCGTGGAAGCCTCCACCGGCCCCTACGCCAACGTGATCGCCGTGCGCATCGCCGACAAGGACAAGCCCTGGGTGGCCAAGCTGGTCAAGGCTTATCACAGCCCGGAAGTGAAGAAGTTCGTGCTGGAAAAGTACAAGGGTTCCGTGATCACCTCCTGGTAATCCGCAACGCGTACCTCCCCCTGTATCAACGAAAAGGCCAGCTCAATCGAGCTGGCCTTTTTGCATGGAGCCGAAGATCGGAACTTAGTTTTTCCACACCGGTTTCTAAGTTTTCGAGAGAGGAAAACTTAGTCCTTGCGCCCGCGATGATCCGCTGCGTCTCGCCAGTCGAAGTCCTCTTCCTCGTCGTCTTCATCCTCGGCCGGCAGCGCATCGGGATTGTCGGTGGAGCGATAGTTCGCCAGCAGTTCAGCGCGCGACTGCGGCGTTTCCAGCGAGATGCGGCCCAGTGCGCCGCTGCGGTAATCCTGCAGGAAGGTATGCGAAGCCTTCTCGAAATCATAATCCCCGCCCTTCAGACGGAAACCGCGCTTGGCCGCCACACCCTCCACCACGGCCACGCCATCCATGCCTTCGGTGTTGAAGCCATAGCGCGCCTTGAGCAACTGCGGATAACGCTGCAGCAACAGGTCGGCCAGGAAGGTGGCCACTTCTTCTTCGATCAGCGCATTGCTGCCCACCGCGTGACTGGCCGCCAGCATCAGGCCATCGCTGGGATGCTCGATCTTGGGCCACAACATGCCGGGGGTATCGGTGAGCACCATGTTGTTGCCCAGGTAGAGACGCTGCTGGGTCTTGGTCACGGCCGGCTCATCACCCACGGCGGCCACGCGTTTTTTCAGCAGTGCATTCATCAGCGTGGACTTGCCCACGTTGGGGATGCCCATGATCATCATGCGCAAGGGCTTCAAGGCCGTGCCGCGATGCGGCGCCACCTGCATGGCCAGCTTGGGCACGCGCGCCACGTCCGAGGGCTTCTTGCAGGACAGCGCCACGGCGGTCACACCCTTCTGGCTGTTGTAGTAGTCGATCCAGGCTTGCGTGGCCACCGGGTCGGCCATGTCGGTCTTGTTGAGGATCTTCAGACAGGGACGCTGGCGCGCATTGCGCAGCTGCTCGATCATGGGATTGCAACTGGCCTGGGGCAGGCGGGCATCGACCACTTCGATGACCATATCGACTTTTTCCATGCTCTCGGCCGCCTTGCGGCGGGCAGAGTTCATGTGACCGGGGAACCATTGGATGGACATGCGGGGCTTCTTTCTGGTGCGTATTTCGTTGAAGGCGCTATTTTACGGCCCTGCCCCGCCAATCCCTAACAAATCCCCAATAAAACGGCCTGCCACGCACAAGTCGGGGCAGGCCGTTGGATGCGCAACAACACTAGGCTTCAGGCGCGCCGCGTCACCCATTGCTCCTTGACAACACCGACGAAGCGCCATACCAGCCACAGCGCCGTGCCGTAGCCCGCCGCCATGACGCCAAAAGCCAGCCCATTGCGCAGGCTCCACGCCTGCACGCTATGCAGGATGGCCCCCATCAAGGCCACCCCCACCAAGGCACCGATCTGGCGATTGGCGTTCAGTGCCGCGGCGGCGCTATTGGCATGGGCCTTGCCGGCCACCTGCATGACCACCGTGGTCATGGCGGGAATGGCGGTGCTCACGCCCAGGTTGGCGGCAGCGCAGACCAGGGCCAGGATCCAGTAGGGCGTCTCGGGGCGGAAGCTGATCGCCACCGCAGTAAAGGCAGCGCCCACCGACAAGCCCAGCAGCAGCGGCACACGCGGTCCCCAGTGGGCCGACATGCGGCCCGACATCAGGTTGCCGAAGAAGATCACCGCCATCATCGGCACCAGTTGCAAGCCGGTCTGCAAGGCGTCGGCACCACGCCCCTGCTGCAGGAACAGGGCCAGGTAGAACAGGTTGCCATAGACGCCAAAGTTGATCAGGAAACCAATGCCATTGGCCGCCGCGAACTGCGGCGTGGCAAACAGCGCACGCGGCAACAGCGGTGCGATGCCAAGCAGTTCATGGCGCACCAGAGCCACCGCGGCCAGCACCGCCACGGCCAGCCCGACCAGGATGCGCGGCGAAATCCAGCCATAGACCGGCCCCTGGATCAGCACGAAGGACAGCGCGGCCAGCATCACCACGCCAGCCAGGTGACTGAACAGGTGCAGGGCGCGGGCATGACCGGCCACCTGCGGGATCAGCTTACGGGCCATCAGCAAACCCACCAAGCCGACCGGCACGTTGATGAGGAACACGCTGCGCCAGCCCAGCCAGTGGATCAACACGCCGCCCACCAACGGGCCAACGGCTGCGGCCAAGCCGACCGTGGCCGACCACACGCCCAACATGCGGGCGCGCACGCGGTCGTCTTCATAGACGTGGGTGAGCAGGCTGAGCGAACTGGGCATGAAGAAAGCTGCTCCCAGGCCTTGCAGCAGGCGTGCGGCGATCAGGAAGGGACCGTTGGGCGCCGCCCCGCAAAGCAATGAGGCCAGCACGAACAGCAACAGCCCGGTCAGGTACAGTCGGCGCGCACCGAAGCGATCAGCCAGAGCGCCACCCACCAGCAGCATGGCGGCAAAGGTCAGGGTATAGCCATCGACGATCCACACCAGCGTGGCCAGCGGCGCATCGAGGCTGCTGGCAATGCTGGAGAGGCCAACGTTGACCACGGTCACATCCAGCATGGCCATGACGAATCCGATGGCCAGCGCCACCAGCGGCAACATGCCGGCGCGATGGCCACTTGAGGCAGGCACAACAGGAGCCGCCAAGGCGGCGGCATCGGGACATTGGGCGGAAGACATGAACTGGGTTCTTTCTGCACGGTGGGCGCGAGGGAAAGCAACAAACCCGCGGCCGGGATCTCCGGGGCGGGCGACGATGGGGCAGATTCTAGGCCCGGAACGTGATGCAATAAATAGGTATAGAATCGGCACCCTGATGCAAATCTGCATCACCTAATTTGCCGGAGCTAGCTATCGTGGACTGGGACAATGCCCGCATCTTTCTCGCCATCTATCGGGTGGGCACGCTGCGCGGCGCGGCCGAGCAACTGGACATCGACCAGGCCACGGTGGGCCGGCGCCTGGCCGCACTGGAAAAATCGCTGGGGGCGCGCCTGTTCCTGCGCACGCCCAGCGGCTACGTGCCTACGCCAGCGGGGGAACTGGCAGGCGCTGCCGCCAGCCAGATGGAGCAAGGCGCCGAGCAGTTGCAGCGGCAGATGCAGGGCTTGGATGAACGCCTGTGCGGCGTGGTCAGGCTGGCCGCTACCGACCTCACGGCGCGCTACTTCCTGATGCCAGCGTTGCAGCATCTGCGCCAGGAGCATCCCAACATCAAGGTCGTACTCTCGACCTCGACCCAGCTCACCAACCTGACCAAGCGCGAAGCCGACATCGCCGTGCGCACCGTGCGCCCGGATGCGCCGGACCTGATCGCGCGCCATCTCAAGCGCTTGTACACGGGCATCTATGCCGCCAAAGCCTATGTGAAGAAACGTGGCCTGCCCGAGCCCGGTACCGGGCTGAAGGGACATGACGTGGTGATCTATCCGCGCAGCGTCTCGCCGGTGAAGTCGGAACAGATCAGTGGCGAATCGATCACCCATGCCAACGTGGCCATGGAAGTCAGTACCGGACTGGTGATGTATGACTGCCTGCAAGCCGGAGTGGGCATCGGTGAACTGCCAACCCACATGGGTGACAAGGCCAGCGGGCTGGTGCGCATCTGGCCGCAGCGCGCGACCCCATATGACATGTGGCTGGTCCTGCACAGCGACCTGAACCGCACCGCACGGGTGCGAGCGGTGGCCGATGCGATCATTGCAGCCTTTGAGGCCCATGAGGTTTGAGATGGACGTGGGGCTTGGGGAAAACCTAAGTTTTCCTGATGCAGATCGTTAGAAATGGCTGTGGATAAACTAATTATCCATCAACTGACTATTCATCTTGTCATTCGAGATCAGCCAGCACCTTCAGATGCGCCACCACGCTGCGCCCCAGCGCCGACAGGTTGTAGCCACCCTCCAGGCAACTGACGATGCGGCCCCGGGCGTACTGGTCGGCGATCTTCATGATCTGCCGGGTGATCCAGGCATAGTCGGCTTCCACCAGACCCAACTGGCCCATGTCATCCTCGCGATGAGCATCGAAACCGGCCGAGATGAAGATCATCTGCGGCTGGTGCGCATGGAGCGCCGGCAACCACTTCTCGGTCACCAGTTGGCGGACTGCGCTGCCATCCGAATAGGCCGGCACCGGCACGTTGACGATGTGCGACTCGGTGGGCGCATCGCCCGAGAAGGGGTAGAAGGGATGCTGGAAGAAGCTCACCATCAGCACCCGCGGATCATGGGCGAAGATATCCTCGGTGCCATTGCCGTGATGGACGTCGAAGTCGATCACCGCCACCCGTTCCAGCCCATGCACATCAAGGGCATGGCGCGCGGCCACGGCCACGTTATTGAACAGGCAAAAGCCCATGGCCTTGCCGTGCGTGGCGTGGTGTCCGGGCGGGCGCACGGCGCAGAAGGCGTTGTCGAGTTCACCGGCCAGCACCGCATCGGTGGCGGCTACAGCCGCACCCGCCGCGCGCAGGGCGGCGCGCCAGCTATGCTTGTTGAGCAGGGTATCGCCATCGATGGAATGGTAATGCTCGCCCGACAGGCTCAGGGCATGACTATGCTCGCGCACGTAATCGACGGCGGCGGCCGTATGCACGCGCTCCAGTTCAGCCGGATCGGCCAGCGGCGCATCGCGGCGATCGAGGAAATGATCGATGCGGCTCAGGATCAACTGATCCTCGATCGCCTCCAGGCGAGCAGGCGTCTCAGGGTGCCAATCGCCCATTTCATGGCGCTGGCAATCGGCGTGGGTATAAATGGCGGTAGTCATTATTGATCTTATTGCTATCAGGCAAGCCACGGGGCAGCCTGGGTTGTCTCGTAGAGCTAGTGTACATCCGCTGTCGTCCATCGTGTACAACGCTTGCGACGCTCATGCACCAGCGCGGGGCGAGGCGGTCGATGCGATATACTTGCAGGCTTGTCTCGCCCTCCCCCCGCTTGCCGCTCATGCCCATCTCCCTGCTCCGCCTGACTTCCCTGCCCGCCACCCTGTTGCTGGCCAGCCTGTACACCCTGCCGCTGGCCACGCACGCGCAAGAGAGCAAGCCCGCCAAGGCAGCGGAGAAGAAAACACCGAAAAAGGCGACGCAGAAGAAAGCCAGCCCGCCGGCCAAGAAGAAGGTCGCCAGTGCTGAGCAGGGCGAGTTCGTCAACTTCAACGAGTGGAAGGATGTGGGCCGCTTCATCGATGAAATGGTGGAGCGCAACCAGTTCCAGCGCAGCGATCTCAATGCGCTCTTCGCCCAGACCCGCTACGTCGATACCGCCATCCAGCTCATCAAGCCGGCTCCCAGCAACAAGCCCAAGAACTGGACCGCCTACCGCGCCCGCTTCGTGGAGCCGGTGCGCATCAATGCCGGGGTCGATTTCTGGAACACCTATGGCGTGGCGCTGGCCAGGGCCGAGGCCCAATACGGGGTGCCGATGGAAATCATCGTCGGCATCATCGGCGTGGAAACGGTTTACGGGCGCAACACCGGCAACTTCCGGGTGATGGATGTGCTGACCACGCTGGCCTTCGATTATCCCAACACGCCCAACCGTGAGGCCCGCATGGCCTTCTTCCGCGGCGAACTGGAAAACACCCTGTTGCTGGCGCGCGAGGCCGGCATCGATCCGATGTCACTGCGCGGCTCCTATGCAGGCGCCATCGGCTGGCCGCAATTCATGCCCGGCAGCATCCGTGAATACGCGGTGGACTTCGATGGCGATGGCAAGATCGACCTGCGCAATTCGCCGGTGGATGCCATCGGTAGCGTAGCCCACTACCTGGCCGTGCACGGCTGGCAGCGTGGCGAACCGGTGGCCTTCCCGGTGAGCGTCTCGGCCGACAATCGCCAATGGGAAAACATGCTCAACCAGGGCCTGGAAGCCAAGTACAGCGCCGACGAACTGCACGCGGCAGGTATCAGCACCCCGCCACTGCCGGCTGGAATGCGCTTTGGCCTGGTGGACCTGCAAAACGGCACCGGCCCTACCGAGTACTGGATTGCCACCAATAACTTCTACGCCATCACGCAGTACAATCGCAGCTACTTCTATGCGATGTCGGTGGCCGATCTCGGCCATGCCGTGGCCGTTGCACGCAATCGCTGAAACGCTCCCGACACGATCCACACCACCGGGCGTGCATGGCCCGCCCCAGCTTTCTACTCTCCACGATCAGAACCACGATGAAACGCATTGCACCCCTGGCCTCCACGCTGATGCTGACGCTGGCCGGCACCTCGCTGGGCCTGTCGGCCGCCGCCCGCGCCGCTGACACCCCCGATGACAAGGGCGAGGCCCTGCCCACGGTCAACGTCACCGCCAGCGGCGCCGGCAAGGAAGGCGCGCGGGTGCGCTCGGCCGCCGTGGCCGGATTCGACGATGCGCCGCTGCTGGATACGCCCGCCTCGGTCGCCGTGGTCACCGGTGCGCAGATGCGCGACCAGCAATCGCGCGTACTGTCGGACGTGGTCAAGAACGATGCCTCCATCAACGAGAACTACGCCCCGGTGGGCTACTACGAAAACTTCAGCATCCGTGGCGTGACACTGGACCCGGCCAGCGCCTATCGCATCGACGGCTTGACCGTGGCAGGCGAGCAGACCATTGCGCTGGAAAACAAGGAACGCGTCGAATTCCTCAAGGGTGTGGCTGGCTTGCAGGCCGGCGTGAGCAGCGCCGGCGGCATTGTCAATTACGTCACCAAACGTCCGGCCAATGTGCGCTCCATCACACTGGGCAGCGACTCCTATGGCTCGCGCTACCTGGCCACTGACCTGGGCGCGCTCTTTGGCGAGCAACAGCAGTTCGGCCTGCGCCTCAATGCGGCGCATGAAGATATTCACTCGTACGTCAACAATGGTGATGGCTGGCGCGACTTTGCCTCGCTCGCGGCGACCTGGGCCTTGTCGTCCAAGACCCTGCTGCAGTTCGATGCCGAATACCAGCAGAAGGCCCAGCATTCGGTGGCCGGTTACCAGCTTCTGGGCGGCACCACGCTGCCCTCGGGCGTCTCACCCAAGACCATGCTGACGCCGCAATCCTGGGCGCAGCCGGTGCGTGACAGCTCGCTGAACTATCGTCTGCGACTGGATACCGAATTCAACGCCAACTGGCGCGGCTATGTACAGGCCGGTCGCAGTCGGGCGGTGATCGACGATTACCTGGCCTTCCCCTATGGCAGCGGTGGCGGCGCCTCTTCCACCTTTGCCGCCAATGGCGACTTCGATGTGTATGACTATCGCGTCCCCGATGATGAGCGCCACAATGACGACGCCCAGGCAGTCATGATCGGAAAGTTCGCCACCGGCTGGCTGCAACATGAATTGACCGTGGGACTGGAGATGTCGCGGCGGGTGGTGGACAAGTCCGACGGCATCAGCGTGCTGGTGGGCAGCGGCAATATCTATACCGGCACGCCCGCGCTGGCGCCCGCCACCACCCTTCCTGGCCCGGCTTATCGCAATCTGGACAGCCGCCAGAAAGCCTTGTTCCTGAGCGACCGACTACAGTTTTCCGAACGCTGGCAAGTCATCGCCGGCGGACGCCAGGTGTGGTTGAACGAGCAGGCCTTTGGCGCCGATGGCAGCGTGACCCGCAACACCGCACGCAACCTGTTCCTGCCGCAACTGGCGCTGATCTACAAGCCGGCGCAGAACATGTCGCTCTATGGCAGCTATGCCGAAACCCTCACGCTGGGCAGCTCGGCGCCGTTCTGGGTCAGCAACTTCCCGACCACGCTGCCGCCTTCGGTGGCACGGCAACTGGAAGCCGGTGTCAAATACGATGTCTCGCCCGAACTGGCGCTGACGGCGGCCATCTTCCGCATCCGCAAGGCCTATGAATTCCAGCAGCCGGACAATAGCAGCGCCGGCTTCACCTACGTCCAGCAAGGCCGCCAAACCAACACCGGGATCGAACTGGGCGCCAGCGGCAAGCTCGCGCCGCGCCTGGCTGTTGGTGCCAGCGTGAGCGCCACGCGCGCCCGTGCCAGCGATACCGGTACGGCCGCCTACGATGACCAGCAGGTGGTCAACGTGCCGCGCCTGCGCAGCAGCGTCTATGCCGACTATGCCGTTCCGAGCCTGGAAGGCCTGAACCTGCTGGGTAGTTGGCTCTACAGCAGCAGCAAACCGGCTACCCGGGACGGCAGCGTGAGCCTGCCGGCGGTGCATGTATTCAATGCCGGCCTGCGCTACCGGATGCGCCTCAACGCCCACACCGCTACCCTGCGCGCCAACGTCGACAACCTCTTCGACAAGCGCTACTGGAAGGATGCCGGCCAGTACCTGGGCGATGGCTATGTACACCTGGGGGCGCCACGCACCGTGCGGGTGTCACTGCAATACGATTTCTGAGCCGCTCACTGCTGAAGAAGACGACATGGACGCCGCCTCCCATCACCTCACCCGCGTCATCAGTCACGGCATGGGCGTGGAACCGGTCATTTCCGACTGGCCCGCGCTGACCTCGGCTGAAGTGGCACGGGTACTGCGACACTATCCCGACGTGGGCCAGCCATTGCGACTGGAGTGGCATAGCCCGCGCCCCTTCTCGGCGGCCTGCGTGATGCAGACCGAGAGCGGCCCCATTATCGTCAAGCGTCATCATGCACGCGTGCGTGACGTGGCCGCACTGGCCGAGGAACATCGCTTCGTGGCCCACCTGCAGGCGCGTGGCCTGCCGGTGAGCACGGCCCTGGCGACGACTGACGGGGCCACCGCCCTGGCCGATGAATACTGGACCTATGAGGTATTCCCGCTGGCGCCAGGGGTGGACTTGTATCGTGAAGCGATGTCCTGGACCCCTTTCACCAGTTGCACCCATGCGCATTCGGCAGGACAGATGCTGGCGCGGCTGCACCAGGCGTCAGCCGGCTACGATGCCCCGGCCCGACCGGCCAGGCCACTGGTATCGAGCTTCACCATCTTCTCGCAGGAAGATCCGGTACGCCCACTGCAAGCCTACATCGAGGCGCGTCCGGCCATTGCAGAGTATCTGGAAGGACGTGCCTGGCGCGGGGAAGTGGCGCAGCACCTGCTGCCCTGGCATGGGGCATTGAAGCCTTACCTGGATGAATTCACGCCGCTGTGGACGCACAATGACTGGCACGCCTCCAACCTGCTGTGGAGCGATGCCACGCGCCAGGCGCAGGTCAGGACGGTGCTGGACTTCGGCCTGTGCGACCGCACCTGCGCCCTGCATGACCTGGCCACCGCGATCGAACGCAACATCGTCGAGTGGCTCTCCATGGCCCAGCGCGACACGCAACTGGTCCACCTGGACCTGCTCGATGCCATGCTGGACGGCTATGCCTCACTGTTGCCGTTAAGCGCAAGGCAGATGCGGGCGCTGGCCGCCTTGCTGCCATTGGTCCATGCCGAGTTTGCGCTGGCCGAGCTGGATTACTTCCATGGCGTGACGCAGTCGCCCCGGAATGCCTCGCTGGCCTATGACACCTACTTCCTCGGCCATGCCGCCTGGTTCCATGACAGCGAAGGGCAACGCTTGCTGACACATCTGCAGCGACGTGCGGATGCGCTGGAAAAAAACTAAGTTTTTGCGGGAGAACGACTAAGTTTTTGCTGTGGAAAAACTAAGTTCGGGGGATCACCCCCGTTCCTGCCGCTCCTCTTGCTGCTCCCGCTGGAGAATCAGGCAAAATCCTTGATCGTTTCCGGTTCGATCAACACCATGTTTTCATTGGCACCCAGCCAGACCTGGCCATCCTGTATCGTGCACTGCAGTTGCATGGTGCGCTGGGCCAGCGCCGCCAGGGCCTGGCTGGCCTCCGCCGCGATATTGATCACCTTGAGGTTCTTGGCGCGATCCACGCGGCTACCGGTCTGGTTCCACCAGATATTGGAGGTGCTGCTGTAGCTGTACACCAGCACCTGCTGCGCGCGGCCACAGGCCTTGAGGATGGCGCGATCATCGGGTTGCCCTACTTCGATCCACAGATCGATGGCACCGGTCAGGTCTTTCTGCCACAGGTCCGGCTCATCAGTATCGGACAAGCCCTTGCCGAAGGCCAACGCCTCGCTGGCATGGAGGGCGAAGGCCAGCACCCGGATCATCATCCGTTCATCGGTCTCGGAGGGATGACGGGCGATGGTCAGCGCGTGTTGCTGGTAGTAATGCCGATCCATGTCGGAGATCTGCAGGTCGGCCTTGAAGATGGTGGATTTGAGCGCCATGGGATTGTGTTCGTACGAGGGAAAGGCGAGCACTGCATATCTTCATGCCGGCCGCCGCCAAAGGTTGGCAAGCATAGCCGATCTGGCGCGGCTGTGGGCATTTGCGGTTCAGACTGGATGTGAAGCCGGGGGACGGTGGTGGGACGTGCGACAATGACGATATGAACACTTCAGCAACTCACTCCATTTCGACTCCGAGCGACAATGAGGTCGTCGCCCTCACACGCGCCTGGCTGGAACAGGCTGTGATCGGTCTGAATCTTTGTCCATTCGCCAAGTCGGTACATGTGAAGGATCAAGTCCGATACCACGTGAGCCGCCATCAAGATTGGGACAGTCTGGCTGCCGAGCTGGAAGAAGAATTATGCTTTCTGGCAAAAGCCGACCCGGAACAGGTCGATACCACCCTATTCATCATCCCGCTCGCATTGGCAGAGTTCCTGGAATACAACGATTTCCTGGACTGGGCCGATCGCATCCTGGAACGACTGGAGCTTGATGGCGAGCTACAGATCGCCAGTTTCCATCCGCACTACCAATTTGCCGATGCGCAAGCCGACGATATCGAGAACTATAGCAATCGCTCGCCTTTCCCCATCCTCCATCTGTTGCGAGAAAGCAGCATCGACCGGGCAGTCGCCGCCTACCCCGATGCAGCCGCAATCTTCGAAAAAAACATGGTTACTTTGCGGAAACTAGGGCTAACAGGCTGGAATATGCTGCCATTTGTCGTATCAAAAGAACAACGCTAGCAAATGTCCAAAAAATCCTGTTAATATCTGTTACAAATTTGAAAATGAGTTTCTGCAACTATTGGGGAATAGAATTTTCTGACTGCATGAAAAATGTGCAATTATTTCTATATAGACATAGAATTATTGCTGTGCTGCTCCAAGCGCACTAGGTCAGAGAACAAAGCAACTTGATAAGTGCCGTTTGAAGTCGTTCTTTGATAGGGCTTTCGATATCTTGCAGAAAAAGGCTTTGCCTTGGCTCGGATAACGTGAGTCGCGTTTTGCAGTTTTACAAACAATTAATGCATAGGCGCAAAGCCTTCCACAAACATCTGCATAATGGAACGTCCCGATCATGACTACCCACGATACTGCTGAATCCAACTCGATTTCCGATCAAGTCAACTACGATCCCAACCATCTGCTCGATGCGCTGATCGAAAAGCTGCATTTGAAAAACGATGCAGCCTTGTCACGTGCGCTGGAAGTGGCACCGCCGGTGATCAGCAAGATCCGTCACCGCCGCCTGCCGGTGGGCGCTTCGCTGCTGATCCGTATGCATGAAGTCAGCGAGCTATCCATCCGCGAACTGCGCGAACTGATGGGCGATCGTCGCGAGAAATTCCGCATCAGTGACAAGCAGTTCAAGCCGAAGCCAGGCGCAGCGCCCGGCACGGCAGCGCCGACCAGCGGCACCCCGGAATAATCGGCATAAATCATGTTCGGTGTTTGCCTGCAAGCGCCGAAGATATTCCCTCTGGTTTTCGTCTGACAGGAATCCATCAGGGCCGCCGAGCCGGGCCAGGAAAACAAAAACGGAGCCATTGGCTCCGTCAGATTGATGACAAAGCCTTGGCGAAAGCCAAGGCTTTGTTGTTTAATCGGTCATGCTCAAAAAACCGACAGCCGCCCAGCACGAGTTAGAGATGGTGACCATCGAGATGCTCGTGCCCAAGGACCACCTGCTGCGCAAGATCGACGCGGCGGTGGATTTCGAGTTCATCCGAGAGAAGGTGGCGCATCTGTATTGCGCCGACAATGGCCGCCCGGCACTGGACCCGGTGGTACTCTTCAAGCTCTTGTTCATCGGTTACCTCTTCGGTATCCGCAGCGAGCGCCAGCTCATCCGCGAGGTCCAGGTCAATGTGGCCTATCGCTGGTTTGCCGGATTCCGTCTGACCGACAAGGTACCGGACTCATCCACCTTCTCCCAGAACCGGCGCCGCCGCTTCATTGATACCACCGTCTATCAAGAGATCTTCGACGAGATCGTGCGCCAGGCCATTGGACGCGGCATGGTCGATGGCCGTGTGCTCTACAGCGACAGCACCCACCTCAAGGCCAACGCCAACAAGAACAAGTTCGACTACGTTCAAGTTACCCAGACCCCCTCGGCCTATCTGGCCGAACTGGATGCCGCTGTGGATATCGACCGTGCCGAGCATGGCAAGAAACCGCTCAAGCGTGACGACGATGATGAGCCGCCCACCAAAGAGATCAAGGTCAGTCGCACCGATCCCGAGAGCGGCTACATGGTGCGCGACGACAAGCCCAAGGGCTTCTTCTACCTGGATCACCGCACCGTCGATGCCAAGCATTCCATCATTACCGATACCCATGTCACGCCCGCCTCAGTCCATGACAGTCAGCCTTATCTGGCACGCCTGGATCGTCAGCGCCAGACGTTCGGATTTGATGTACAGGCCGTTGGCCTGGATGCGGGCTACTTCACACCGGCCGTCTGCCAGGGACTGGAGAATCGCGAGATCAGCGGCGTGATGGGCTACCGCACACCCAACCACAAGCCGGGGACATTCTTTAAACGGGCGTATGAGTACGATGCCTACCGTGACGAATACATCTGCCCGCAGGGTCAACCCTTGCGCTACAGCACGACCAATCGACTCGGGTATCGGGAATACAAATCCAACCCTGAGCAATGCCGAGGCTGCAAGGTACGCGAGCAATGCACCAATAGCGCCAATGCGGTCAAGGTGGTGACGCGCCATGTGTGGGAGCGTTCCAAGGAGAAGGTGGATGATCGGCGTCGTACCGAATGGGGCAAGCGCATCTATGCCCGACGCAAGGAAACGGTAGAACGCAGCTTCGCCGACGCCAAGCAATTGCACGGACATCGTTATGCCCGTATGCGGGGATTGCGCAAGGTCGCCGAGCAGTGCTTGTTGGCGGCGGCGGCCCAGAACATGAAGAAGATTGCCCTGTTGGTGGCGCGCTTGCGCGCGCTTTTACACGGTTTGAGCGCCTCTGCCAGCGTACAAAAGTGGCTACAGCGAAAAATGCGCGCCTTGCTTGGCTTCTGCGCCATCGACCATCTGCAAATTACCTGCGCCTGAAAAACAAAACCCCGTGTTCGAAAACACGGGGTTCGTCATCAACCTGACGGAGCCATTGGCTCCGTTTTTCATTGCGCCGAGGCTTCAAGGGCCTCTTCTCACTGAAGCCCCTGATCTACCATCAAGCCGGGAATACCCCGGTCGATAGATAGCGGTCACCACGATCGCAGACGATGAAGACGATGGTGGCGTTTTCCAGCTGATGTGACAGCCGCACCGCCACTTCACAGGCGCCTGCGGCCGAGATGCCGCAGAACAGCCCTTCGGTCACAGCCAGCTTGCGCGCCATGTTCTCGGCGTCGGCCTGACTGACCGACTCGATCTGGTCCACACGCGAGCGGTCAAAGATCTTGGGCAGGTAGGCCTCGGGCCATTTGCGAATACCAGGAATGGAAGAGCCCTCTTCCGGTTGCGCGCCGACGATCTGCACTTGCGCATTCTTTTCCTTCAGGAATTGCGCCACTCCCATGATGGTACCGGTGGTGCCCATGGCACTGACGAAGTGAGTGATGCTGCCCTTGGTATCGCGCCAGATCTCGGGACCAGTGGTCTCGTAGTGAGCCAGCGGATTGTCGGGGTTAGCGAACTGGTCCAGGATCAGGCCTTCGCCATTCTTCTGCATCTGCTCGGCCAGGTCGCGCGCGTATTCCATGCCACCGCTCTTGGGCGTCAACACGATCTTGGCGCCATACGCTGCCATGCTCTGGCGGCGCTCTTCGGACAGGTTCTCGGGCATCAGCAAGACCATCTTGTAGCCGCGCATGGCCGCCACCATCGCCAGGGCGATACCGGTATTGCCGCTGGTGGCTTCGATCAGGGTATCGCCCGGCTTGATCTGGCCGCGCGCTTCGGCGCGGGTGATCATGGAATAGGCGGCGCGGTCCTTGACGGAGCCGGCCGGGTTATTGCCTTCGAGCTTGCCCAGGATGAGGTTGTTGCGGCGCCTGGCTTCGTCGCCGCCGATGCGCGGCAACTGGATCAGCGGGGTATTGCCGATGGTCGATTCGATGGTCGGATAAGACATCTGCTTGGCTTTCTTGCGCAGCCGTGCATGGGCACGGGGCGATCTTTGGTCGAAATGGCCATTCTAATATGACTGCTGCGCATGTGTCGGCAGTGCGACCTAACAAGATGCTTATAAGGATATAGCCAAATCATTTAAAGCATCGGGTGTGCTGAAAGACCGTTTCAGCTTGCTGGCATCCCCAGCAGCAGTCGGCGCAATGCCTGCCCGGCATGATCGGCCAGGAACTGCGCACCGTATTGGCTCAGGTGACCGGGATCGAAATAGAGAATGCGGAGCCCATCGATGACCTTGCAGCCATGCTGATCACACAGCGTGGGGAAGGGATCGAATACCGGCACCTGTAGCCTTTGCAGCAGCGGCAGCAATTGCTCGCGGTAGTGGTCGTCCATCTGTTCGGCCTTGGCCAGCGGCAAGTTGCAGAAGTCGGCATCGGACAGGTGGACGCCACGCAGCACGCAGGATTTCGGATTGGCACCGTTGGGCGGTGACAGCAGCACGACCACGCGCTTGCCCAGTTGGCGGTAATACAAAATGGTCTGTTCCAGTGCCCTCAGAATATCGCTCTGATCGGCGGCGAACTGGCCCGGCCAGTTGGCGGCCAGGACCACGGTCTGGATCGAGGGGGTGTCGCGCGCATACTGGGCCAGCCGTTCGGCAATCTCCAGGCAGTAGCCGCTGCTGTAATTGAGCAAGGAAGCACAACCGCCACGGGCAAATTGCCGGAATACCAGTTGCGGCTGCGGGCTGGTTTCATACAACCGCGCCAGCATGGGCGCATAGGCCCCTGAATAGCTATCCCCGATGAGCAGCACTTGTGGTGGCGCCGAGCTCACGGGCGCGGTACACCAGTCGCGGGAATGTTCTTTCCCCATCAAGGAGGCGCAAGAGGGATGCGGCAATTCGAAGTGGTTCAGCGCCGCTGTTTGCCTGACCTGGTCGTTGAACAACATCGCCAAGGCCCCCATGTTGCGGAATTCCATACCATTGCGTTTGACGACAAACCAGCCCAGCGCAGCCATCAAGAGCATCAACAGCACCAGCGTCACCGCCACTTTGCGACCGGAGGCGCGCAGGCGCACCGGGACTTCCAGCAGTCGATAGGTGAACCAGGCCAGCACCATGGCCAGCACGACCACCCCCAGACGCACATCGACCGGTGGCGTATCCCCCGCCAGCAAGCGCGCGAAGGCCAGCAGCGGCCAATGCCACAGGTATAACGGATAACTGATCAGGCCGAGCCACACCATGGTCCGGTGCGACAGCAGGGTGCGATTGACGCTGGCCTGTGGCCCGGCCGCCAGCAACAGGAAGGCGCCTGCCACCGGTAGCGCAGCCCACCAGCCAGGGAAGAGGTCTTGCTTGGTGATGACGGCAATGGCGAGGATGATGAGCAAGAGCCCGATGGCCGAGAACCAGTTGGCCACGCTGCCCTGGACAGGCGCGCTCCTGCCCCGCCAGTAGGCCAGCAAGCCCCCCGCCCCCAATTCCCAGAAACGCGACATCGGCAGGTAGAAAGCGGCCACGGCATCCTGGTGGACCGACACGACATTCCAACCAAAGGACAGCAGCATGACCGTCAACAGGGTCGCCAGCATCGTGCGTCGGCGTTTCCAGGCGGCCCACAGCAGCAAGGGCCAAAACAGGTAGAACTGTTCTTCCACCCCGAGCGACCATAGATGGAGCAGGGGCTTGGTCTCGGCCGAGGTGTCGAAATAACCGGCCTCGCTCCACAGCACGATGTTGGAGACGAAGCCGGCACCACCGAGGATGTGCTTGCCCAGTTGTCGATATTCTTGCGGCAGCAGGATGAACCAACCCGCCAGCAGGCACACCAGCATCACCAGCAACAGCGCGGGGAAGATGCGCCTGACACGTCGGATATAGAAGTCGATGATGCTGAAGTGCCCTCGCTGCAGCGCGTCGAACAGGATGCCGCTGATCAGGAAGCCGGAAATGACGAAGAAGATGTCCACCCCGACGAATCCCCCTGGCAGGCATTCCGGGAAGGCATGGAACACCACCACGCAGAGCACGGCGATGGCCCGCAGGCCATCAATGTCGCGGCGGTAGGGTGCATGGCTTGGAGGGCGAGGAGTGGTACCTGCAGGTGTCTTGTGATGGCTGGCAAGCATGAATGCTCAGGGCAAAGCTGAGTATTATATGGCCTATTAAACGGCGCACAGGAAGGGAAAACTGGTTATCCCCCCTCAGCTCCTGTGCTCGCGAGATCTTTTCTACGGTTCACAAGCCCGCCAAATACGCGCACACTAAAGGCTTTCAGGCGCGCACCACGACCAAACGATCCGGCACAATAACAAGGCTTGCGCGGCTCCCACGGAGACCACATGCATACCCACGACATCAGCAACCAGGCCCCTGACCTGTGCGACTACAACCTCTACCGCAACGATGCGGCCCTGGTCGAAGCCGTACAGCGCGAAGGCGCACACTGGCACGACTGCACCCTGGCCAGCCAGGGCGAGGCGCTTGGCACGGCCGAGATGAGTGAGCTGGCCGCGCTGGCCAACCAGCACAGTCCGGTACTGCGTACCCATGACCGCACTGGCCATCGCATCGACGTGGTCGATTTCCACCCGGCCTGGCATACGCTGCTGGAACAACTGCGGCGCGCCGGCCTGCACGCGCTGCCGTGGATGCAACCCGGCGATGGTGCTCACGCGGCACGGGCGGCGGGTTACTTCCTCCATGCCCAGGTCGAGGCCGGGTCGCTCTGCCCGACCACCATGACCTTTGCAGCCATCCCGGTACTGCAACAGGAAGTGGCGCTGTTCGCGCAATTGCGCACGCGTCTGTTCTCGCGCGAGCACGACGGACGTGACTTGCCGATGATGCACAAGCGCTCCATCCTGATCGGCATGGGCATGACCGAAAAACAGGGCGGCTCGGACGTGCGCAGCAATGCCTCCGTCGCCATGCCGGCCGATGCGCTCCAGCAGGGTCGCGGTGCGGCCTACCTGCTGACCGGCCACAAATGGTTTTTCTCGGCACCGATGTGCGATGCGCACCTGATGCTGGCACGCACCGAAAACGGCCTGTCCTGTTTCTTCGTGCCGCGCTGGATGCCCGATGGCAAGCGCAATCCGGTACTGATCCAGCGCCTCAAGGACAAGCTTGGCAACCGCTCCAACAGCAGCAGCGAGGTGGAGTTCGAAGAAGCCCTGGGCATCATGGTGGGCGAGGACGGGCGCGGCATCCCCACCATCATCGAGATGGCCAACCATACCCGTCTGGATTGCGTCATCGGCAGCACCGCGCTGATGCGACAAGCGCTGGTGCAGGCGATCCACCATGCACGTCATCGCAGCGCCTTCGGCCGCTTGCTGGCCGAGCAGCCCCTCATGCGCGCCGTGCTGGCCGACCTGGCCCTGGAGAGCGAGGCCGCCACCATGCTGATGCTGCGCCTGGCCCATGCCTTCGATGCCCCGGACGATCCGCTGCAACGCGCCTGGAAGCGTATCGTCACGCCCGCCGCCAAGTTCTGGATCTGCAAGCGCGCATTGGAATTCACCGGGGAATGCATGGAAGTCTGGGGCGGCAACGGCTACGTCGAGAACGGGCCGATGGCACGGCTCTATCGTGAAGCGCCCGTCAATTCGATCTGGGAAGGTTCCGGCAATGTGATGTGCCTGGATGTATTGCGCGCCATCGAGCACGAGACCGAAGGTTTCGCGCTGCTGCTGATGGCGCTGGACGATGCAGCCGCTGTGCATTCGGCACTGGCACAGCGTGTACGCGATCTGAAACAATGGCTGGCGGCACCGGAAGAACAACGTCAGGCTGGCGCTCGCCGTTTGGTCCAGCAACTGGTGCTGGCCCTGCAGATGATGCTCATGCTGCGTCATGCCCCTGGCGAATCTGCCGAGGCATTCCTGGCCAGTCGTTGCGATCGCGATGGTGGACGCGTCTACGGCACGCTGGCCGTCACCAGCCTGGCGGCGCAGCAAGCCATCCTGCAGCGCGCCTGGCCGACCGTGTGAGCCTGTCTGCGGCCCTCGCTCAACCCGGCAGCGACGGCATCAGCGGGCTGCGCTCGGCCCAGCCCAGGAAGAGCTTGCCCCGACGCGGGCGCACGCGACGCTTCTTCATGGCGCAATAGACCAGTTCGGCCAAGGTGCGTTGCTCGGCCGGGCTCATGGTCAGCGACATGCGATACATGCGCAGCAGCATGAGGGCATTGTTCATGAAGGCGGTGTCAGCCGCATCACTGCGCGCCAGTGCCGCCATCTGCGCCGCCAGCGTGAGCGTGCGCGCTGCATCGCCGGCGGCAGCTTGCGCCTGCTGACGCAGCACTGGCAGATCCTGCAGGGCGATGCGTTCCAGCGCCATGCGGTACGAGGCTTCCAGTCCCCTGCCCTCGCCGGCCGGCTCTCCGATGCCCACACCTGCCAGGCCGGCCAGCAGTTTTTCCAGGGCGCTGAAGCTGACCTGGTGACCGCTCAGTTCACCGTCGCGCCAGCCGCCACCGGCCGGATCGAGCAGCCAAGCCAAAAAGCCATGATCGAGCTGCGTCATGCTGGCGGCACGACTGCTCAACAAGCGCTGGGCAATGACCGCATCGGCGTTGCTCATGCGCGCCGTCTGCGCAAGGCCATTACCAGGCACATCCTTACCTGCAGCCGCAGCAGCACCTCGCGTATTTGCAGCACCGGCGCGCGCGCGGCGGTAGGCGGCCAGATCACGGGCCAGGGCATCCACCTCTTCCAATGCCATCTCATGGGTCTGGGCGTAGGCATAGGCCTCGGCCAGCAGGCGCCGGTCATCGTAGGCCAGGAAATCGCGATTGAGCGCCCCCGCTCCGGCGCGGCGCAATGGGGCCGGCTCCTCCTCGCGCCGCGAGAGACCGAACACCCGTTGCAGCAACACCAGATAGGCACTGTCCTGCACGTTGTGGGCAATGTTGTTGACCTGTACCAGGTCGGCCAGGCGCGGCGCGGCAGCGATCAGTTCGGCCAGCGACGGCCCCAGGCGTGGCAAGACCAGGCCGCGGATGACGCCACCGGCCAGCGCCATCGGCCCTAGTGGCAAGACCAAGGTTTCCAACATGCGCGCCAGGTCGGCCTGCTGCTGCAGCGGTAAAGGCGATTGCGGCTGCCACTGATAGAGGTCCAGATATTGCTGCAGCAATTGCGCATAGTTGGAAGGATAGGCGGTCTGCTCCAGCGTCGACAGACTGGCGTAGAACACCAGGGCTGCCGCGATGACCGGCTTCCAGTCGCCGCTGTCAAGGGCACGCTGAAATACCGGTGCCCAGAATTTCTGGTCCAGCTCGGTACGCTGGTTGGCGGCGGCATAGCGTTCGTTGACGGTGTAGGCGCCACTATCGTCATAGACGATGGCCGACAGCTCGGCGCGCGACAAACCCGTGAATGGATTGGCGGCGCGGCCATACAAGGAGTCGGTGGCCTGACGCGCCTGCACCAGGCGCTGGGCATCCTCCGAGGGCGGCAGTTGCGCATCGGCAAAAGCGATCGCATCGGCGCCACGACGCGCGGCTACCAATTGGGCTTCGATCGCAAAGAGCGTATTGCGCGTGATCGGGCGCGCAGCACCACCAACAGTCTCGAGCAGGACTTGGACCGCCTCGGTGGAGCCGACCGCAGCCGTGGTGACATTGTCGACGGCACTGGCCAGCGCGGCCATGAGCTTGCCTTGCGCCGATAACGACAGTGTCACGCCTTCTTCCGGCAAGGCCTGCTCAACGGCTGGCCGGGGCGCCGATGTGGGGGGCGACGCGCCGTCACCGCGAGGAGGATATTGCGAGGCCAGTTGCGTGAGGGCCTCGCGGGCCATGATGGTCAGATCGGTTTCCATCGTCATGTTCGCTCTCCTGGTTCGGAGTTCTCATGACTTGGTTACGGTAAAAGATCGTCAATCTTTACACTTGCAAATCAGCATCTTCTCAGGCGGGACGTGACGTATCGCCCAATCAGACAGACGCTGACGGCGGCTCCGCAAAGGGCAGTTGATCCTCGCCCTGCCCTTCGGCGCGCATAGCGAAGGTGTTCAAGGTCATGGCCACCAGCGCGTAATAACCGAGCAGACCCACCAGGTTCACCACCACCTGCAGGCCGAACATCTCGCAGGCCTGCGCATAGGTGGTCTCGGAGACGCGTTTGTCACGATACAGCTCGCTGGCAAAGCGCCAGACCAGCGCTTCATCGGCGGCGACGAAATGCGGGCTCTGGCCCAGGCGGATCTGCTCGGCCACGGCCGGGTCGATACCTGCCTCGATGGCGATGGGCAAGTGGATGAACCACTCCGCCTGCGATTGCCAGCACGCCGCCGTGGTCAGAATGGCCAGTTCCGACAAGCGTAGCGGCAAGCCGGTGTCATAACGGCAAAAGGCGCCCAGACGTTGGGCCAGTTCGCCCAGCGGCGGACTGTGGATCCAGGCCACGAAAGGGCCGTTGAGATTCTTGCGCGGGCCGGCCAGGATGGCGTCGAGCATCGCACGCTGGTCGGGACGCATCGCCTCGCGTGTGATGGCAGGCAGGCGGGTAGGTTGAGGTTGAACCATGCAAACTCCAGAAAACGAACAGGGAAGTGCGCTAGTGTGCCCGCAATCGCCGTGGGCGGTCATCCCCTATTGCGTAGCCAGGGTGATGCGGCGCTTTTCCTGACGTGGCAGGTATTGGTTGGGCGTGCTGCGCAAGGCCTTGCGGAACATGCTGGAAAACGCACTCTGGCTGCGATAGCCCAAGGCCTGCGCCACCACCCCGACCGCATCTCCACGCGCCAGCCGCACCAGCGCTTCGCTCAGATGCACCTGCTGCACCCAGTGGCGAAACTGCAGACCGGTCTCCCTGGGAAAGAGACGGATTACCGTGCGCACGCTGGCCCCGCCCAGCCCGGCCCAGTCGGCCAGTGAAAACTGACGGCCGGGATCGGCCAGAATGGCTTCGCAGATGGCTTGCAGGCGACGATCACGGGGCCAGGGGATGGCCACCGGAATGGCGGGTGCCCGCCCCAGCTCGGAGAGGATCAATTCGGCCACGTGACCGGCACGGCTGTGCGGAGCATAGTCGCGCGGCTCGGCCAGCAAGGCCAGGATCAGCTCGCGCAGCAGCACCGACACTTCCAGCAGACGACATTGCGCACCGATCACCTGCCCCTCCACTTCGCCAATGTACAACGTGCGCATACTCACCTTGCTCAACATGCGAATCTCATGCTCCACCTGGGGCGGCACCCACAGCGCCCGCTGCGGCGGCACCATCCACACCCCTTGCGGGGTTCGCACCTGCATCACGCCTTCCACCGCATAGAGCAACTGACCACGCCGATGCGAGTGTGCCCGCAGCAGGTCGCGATAGGCCAGCTCGCGCGCAAAGGCTACTACGGCACTGCCCAGATGCTGGAAGGCATCCACTTCGGCGCTGGGACAAACGGAGGTGAGTTGGACACGCATGGCATTTAATCGCCAATAATTGGCATCAGCATCAATAGGTGCCAATGATACGCTTGCCTCCTCCATTCTGTTTGCGATCCCCCACACCATGACCAGTGCCACCGACTCCACCGCGTCCGTCGCCGCCAGTGCCGACGCCCCAGCTTCTTCCGCCGCCATCGCCGCCCAGCCGCTGGTGATGAGCATCATCCTGGCTTGCGGCGGCGCGCACCTGATCAATGACATGATCCAGGCCCTGTTGCCCTCGATCTACCCGATGTTGAAGACCGGCTATGGCTTGAGCTTCACCCAGGTCGGCCTGATCACACTGACCTTCCAGGTCACCGCCTCGCTGCTGCAACCCTGGATCGGCATGTATACCGACCGTCATCCACAGCCCTGGCTGTTGCCCTGCGGCGCGGTCGCCACCCTGCTGGGCATCGTATTGCTGGCGCTGGCGGGCAGCTTCGAAGCCTTCCTGCTGGCAGCCGCCCTGATCGGCATCGGCTCCTCCACCTTCCACCCGGAAGCCTCGCGCATTGCGCGCATGGCCTCGGGCGGGCGCTTCGGCCTGGCGCAATCGACCTTCCAGGTCGGCGGCAATGCCGGCTCGGCCTTCGGCCCCTTGCTGGCGGCGGCCATCGTAGTGCCTTATGGCCAGACCAACGTGGCCTGGTTCGTGCTGCTGTCGGTGCTGGCCATCGTGGTGCTCTCCCGCGTGTCGGCCTGGTATCGCGGCCACCTGGCAGCAGGCAAGGGCCGCGGCAAGGTGCGTGCAGCCCATCAACTACCCGCGTCGACCGTGCGGCGCGCACTCGTGGTGCTGGCGCTGCTGGTGTTTTCCAAGTACTTCTACATGGCCAGCTTTACCAGCTACTTCACCTTCTACCTGATCGAACGCTTCCAGATGTCGGTGGCATCCTCGCAGCTCTACCTGTTCCTGTTCCTTGCTGCGGTGGCGGTAGGCACCTTCGTGGGTGGCCCGATTGGTGACCGCATTGGTCGCAAGCTGGTGATCTGGATCTCGATCCTGGGCGCCGCCCCCTTCGCACTGATGCTGCCGCACGCCAACCTGTTCTGGACAGCCGTGCTGTCGGTGCTCATCGGGCTGATCATTTCCTCGGCCTTCTCGGCCATCGTGGTCTATGCCCAAGAACTGGTGCCGGGCAAGGTGGGCATGATTGCCGGGGTGTTCTTCGGCCTCATGTTCGGCTTCGGCGGCATCGGCGCCGCCCTGCTGGGCCACCTGGCAGACCTCTACGGCATTGCCTGGGTCTATGGCCTATGCGCCTTCCTGCCGCTGGCCGGCCTGCTGACCGTATTGTTGCCGGACGTGCGGGAACGCTGAGCAACACCGCCGCCAGAGGTAATCGCAGGACGCAAAAAAACGCGCTGGCCCGCAAGCCAGCGCGTTTTTTATCGGAACTGAACCGGCTCTGTCATCAGGCCGCAGCCAGCAAGGCCGGATCAGCAAGCTTGCTGCGACGACGCCAGGCCATCCAGCCCACCAAAGCCAGGCCGGCCAGCAACATGGCATAGGTCGAGGGTTCCGGCACCGGCGCCACGTTATGCAGCGATGCGTTGGCTGAGAACATGGTCAGGTTGGAAAACGCTGGTACCTGGTTGCCATTGTTGGTCCAGTTGATTACAAAGGTACCGCTCTTGGTCTGGCCAGCGTTCAGGACCAGGTTATCGAACAGGAAGGAACCGGTGTAGCCACCCGCGTGGATGCCCAGCACCAGATCCATCTGCAGGCTCTTGCTGGAGGTGATGCTCCAGGTACCGGACGTGCTGTCGCTACCCAGATTCATGCTCACCGTGAAGGTGGAACCCAGTACGCTGGAAGATGCGCCAGACAGGGTCCCAGTGGAACCGAACTTGCTCAGCAGATTCCAGTTACCGCCGCCGAAGGCGCTGCTAAAGAGTGAACTGTCACCGTTGGGACCGCCCTGAGCATTGCCGCTGGCGACGGTGAAGCTGCTGGCTTGCTGACCGTCCAGGGTGACGTCGGCCACCGACGGAGTCACCAAAGTCGAGCCACCGGAACTGCCCGAATTACCGGAGCCGCCCCCGCCATTGTGACCACCGGGTGCTGCTACCGCGATTGAACTGGCTACCAGAAGGATGGCTGCAATCAAGGCTTTCATATGTTCCTTTTTGTTGTCTAATTGATATTAATGTAAAACAAATTTTAATCAAAAGACAACTAAATTTTGAACAAATTGACAACTTTGTTTGAACTCTGCCACAAAGCATTTCCTGTCCGAAACCCCTTGCCAGACGGCATTGCGCAAGCCTGACACTTGATTTACCCAGGAGCAGCAAAAGCATTTTCGATTTTTCCGGCGATTTAAGTCTGGCTTAATTTTCGGCGCCTACAGTGAGCACATCGGAAACACTTCTTCCCCTTGTCCGCTGCGACGACATCCAGCGGATCTTTCAGCCCGTCCACTCCCCCGGACGGGCTTTTTTTCGTCCCTGTCATCGCCAGATTGCCTTTTGACGCGTGTGTGACGCACAGCTGGAACAATATGGGCAGAATTGCAACAAGCAGAACCTTTCACTTATGCTCCACCATATGAGATGATTAACAACTAGAAATCCTGACCCATACTACCTCCAGCGCAGCACCGCACCCGGAATGGGTGGCCGAGCTAACCTGTTCCCCCGGCGCGCCGGAGAGATGCACGAGAAATGTTGAAAAAAATCAAAACGGAGGATCTGGTCCTCGGCATGTATTTCTGTGGCTTCGAAGCCGCATGGCTGGACCATCCGTTCTGGAAGAACAAGTTCCTCCTCAAGCATGAAAGCGAACTGAAACAGGCTCATGAGAGCGGTATCGCCTATTGCTGGATCGATCCCGCGCGGGGCCTGGATGTGGCCGAGCAAGAACCCGCACAAGAGCAGGACGAGTCCCCTGCCAGCACTGAACCCGAGCCACTGCAGGAACCGCCCGAGCCGGGCATCGATATCGCCCTGCTGGACGCCGCAGCCCTGCGCGAGAATGCCAAGAAAGCCACCATGGCCATGTTCAGCGCCGCCCGCATGGGCAAGGTGCTGGACATGGATCGTTGCGTATCGGTAGTGGAAGAAATCGCCGGCTCGGTGGTGCAAAGCCCCAATGGTTTGCTCAGCGTGCTGCGTCTGAAACTGGCCGATGAATACACCTATCTGCACTCGGTCGCCGTCTGCGCACTGATGGTGGCGCTGGGCCGTACTCTGGGGCTGGATGAAACCGCCTGTCGCGAAGCCGGCCTGGGCGGTTTCCTGCATGACGTGGGTAAGGCCTTCCTGCCGCAGGAGGTGCTCAACAAGCCCGGCAGGCTCACCGATGAAGAGTTTTCCCAGATCAAGAAACACCCCGAGCTGGGCTACAAGTATCTGAGCCTGGACCCCAACGTCCCCGACTACGCGCGCGACGTCTGTCTGCACCATCACGAAAAGATGGATGGCACCGGTTACCCGGAGTCGCTGCGGGCTGGCAACATCAGCCTGTATTCACGCATGGCCGCCATCTGCGATGTCTATGACGCCCTCACCTCGGACCGCCCCTACAAGCGCGCCTGGGATCCGGCTGAAGCAATTTCCAGCATGGCCACCTGGACCGGCCACTTCGACCGCGCCATGTTCCTGGCCTTCGTCAAGACGCTGGGGATCTATCCGGTGGGTTCCATCGTCAAGCTGGAATCGGGCCGCTCGGGCTTCGTCATCCGGCAGAATGCCCAGGACCTCACGCGCCCGGTGTTGAAGGTGTTCCGCTACAACGACAACATGGAAATGAGCGACACAGAAATCCTCGACCTGATGGCCACCCCCGAAGCCGATACCATCATCGCCCGTGGCGGCGAGGAATGGGCGCGCCTGAGCCATCTGGACGCGATGCAATTGCTCAGCACCGGCACGCCGGGCTGAACAAGCGCGTGCCGGCCGGCGCGATTCAAGCTGCGCGAACCTGGCGGATCGCCGCCTCCCAGGCCCCGATCCGCTCCTCGGCCTCGTCACGGGTGATGCCGGGTTCAAAGCGGCGCTCCATGCGCCATTGCGACGACAACTCCGAGACATCCCGATAGACGCCTGTAGCCAAGCCCGCCAGATAGGCCGCGCCCAGCGCCGTGGTCTCGGTCACTTGCGGTCGAATCACGGGAATGCCCAACAGATCGGCCTGGAATTGCAGCAATAGGTTGTTGGCTGCAGCCCCGCCATCCACCCGCAACTCGGTAATCGGCGAGACGGCATCGCGCACCATGGCATTGAGCAGCGCACTGCTCTGGAAGGCGATCGACTCCAGTGCAGCGCGGGCGATGTGCGCCACCGTGCTACCTCGGCTCAAGCCGACGATGGCGCCCTTGGCGGTGGGGTTCCAGTAAGGAGCGCCCAGGCCGGTGAACGACGGCACGAACACCACGCCACCCGAATCCTCCACCGTGCAGGCCAGGCCCTCGACATCGGTGGAGGTCTTGATGGCCTTCAAGCCGTCACGCAACCATTGCACCACGGCGCCGCCGATGAAGACGCTGCCTTCCAGCGCATATTGTTTCTGCGCATCGACCTGGCAGGCTGCCGTGCTGATGAGCCCATTGTGGGAAGTCGCGCACTGGTCGCCGGTATGCAGCAACATGAAGCAACCGGTGCCATAGGTATTCTTGGCCATGCCTGGACGCAGGCAAGCCTGGCCGAACAGCGCCGACTGCTGGTCGCCGGCGATGCCGCCGATCTTCACTGCCGCGCCCAGGTGCGCCACATCGATCTCGCCGAAGAGGTGGGAAGAGGCGTGCACCTGCGGCAGCATCGACGCCGGAACGCCCAGCCATTGCAGCAATTCTTCATCCCAGGCACCGGTATGGATATTCCACAGCATGGTGCGCGAGGCATTGGAAACATCGCTCACATGCAGGCGGCCACCGGTCAGGTTCCACACCAGCCAGGCATCGACGGTACCGAACAGCAGCTCGCCGCGCTCGGCGCGTTCCCGCAGCCCGGCAACGTTATCCAGGATCCAGCGCAGCTTGGTGCCGGAAAAATAAGGATCCAGCACCAGCCCGGTCTTGTTCTGGATCGCCTCGCCCAGGCCGCGTTCGCGCAAGGCCGCACACACTACTTCGGCGCGCCGGTCCTGCCACACCACGGCGTTATAGACCGGCTTGCCGGTGGCGCGCTCCCACACCACGGTGGTTTCGCGCTGGTTGGTGATGCCCAGCGCGGTCAATTCACTGGCCTGGATGCCGCTTTGCGCCAGCACCCGCTGGGCGGTCTGCAACTGGCTCTGCCACAGGTCCATGGGATCGTGTTCGACCCAGCCCGGCTGCGGGAAGATCTGCGGGAATTCCTGCTGGGCCGTGGCGACGATGGCGCCACTCTGGTCGAAGATGATGCTGCGCGAGCTGGAGGTTCCCTGGTCGAGGGCGAGCAGATAGGCCATGATGATTCCTTGCAGACGTACTGAAAAACTAAGGTTTGAAAAATAAAAAACTAAACAATACGGAAGCGAAAACTTACTCTTCCAACGGCGTCCCTACAGACGACGACGCCATCCCGACACCGGCCAGGATGGCGCCTTCTCATGCGCGGTCGCGATCAACCTGGATCAACGCACGCGGCCATCCTTCCAGGCCTGCAGCAGCTTGTCGTAGGGGATGGTCTCGCCCTTGGGCTTTTCATTGGCCAGCTTGGCCCACGGTGCACCCTTGTCGGACAGCCAGCTGGCCGGATCCTTCTTCGGGTTCAGCTTGGGTGCGCACTGCTTCATGCCGGCGCGCTGCAAGCGGGCCATGATACCGTCCATCTCCTCGGCCAGGTTATCCATCGCACCTTGCGGGGTCTTCTCGCCGGAGATGGCCGAGGAAATATTCTTCCACCACAGTTGCGCCATCTTCGGATAGTCAGGCACGTTGGTCCCGGTCGGCGTCCACGCCACCCGTGCCGGGCTGCGGTAGAACTCGATCAAGCCACCGTACTTGGCGGCATTCTTGGTGAAGTAGTCGGAACGGATGTCGGAGTCACGAATGAAGGTCACGCCAACGATGGACTTCTTCAGCGACACGGTCTTGGACGTGGTGAACTGCGCATACAGCCAGGCTGCGGCCATCTGGTCCGGTGGCGTGCTCTTGAGGAAGGTCCAGGAACCCACGTCCTGGTAGCCGTTCTGCATCCCATCCTTCCAGTACGGACCATGCGGGCCAGGGGCCATGCGCCACTTGGGTGAACCATCGGCATTGACCACCGGCAGGCCTTGCTTGGTCATGCTGGCCGTGAAGGCGCTGTACCAGAAGATCTGTTGCGCGATGTGACCTTGCGCAGGCACCGGTCCGGCTTCGGAGAAGGTCATGCCCAGCGCCTCGGGCGGGGCGTATTTCTTCATCCAGTCCAGGTACTTGGTCAGGGCATAGACCGCTGCCGGCGAGTTGGTGGCACCACCGCGCGACACCGATGCGCCCACCGGGGTGCACTTGTCGTCGGCCACGCGGATACCCCATTCATCCACCGGCAAGCCGTTGGGCAAGCCCTTGTCGGCAGCACCGGCCATGGACAGCCAGGCATCGGTGAAACGCCAGCCCAGCGAGGGATCCTTCTTGCCGTAATCCATGTGACCGTAGATCTTCTTGCCATCGAGTTCCTTCACGTCATTGGTGAAGAAGGCCGCGATGTCTTCGTAGGCCGACCAGTTCTGCGGCACACCCAGTTCATAGCCATACTTGGCCTTGAACTTGTCCTGCAGATCCTTGCGCGCGAACCAGTCAGCGCGGAACCAGTACAGGTTGGCGAACTGCTGGTCAGGCAGTTGATACAGCTTGCCATCGGGCGCGGTGGTGAAGCTGGTGCCGATGAAGTCCTTCAGGTCCAGGCCGGGGTTGGTGTATTCCTTGCCGGGGCCGGCCATGTAATCGGTCAGTACCACGGTCTGGCCGTTGCGATAGTGGGTACCGATCAGGTCGGAGTCATTGACCCAGCCGTCATAGATGGACTTGCCCGATTGCAGCGAGGTCTGCATCTTCTCGACCACGTCGCCTTCCTGGATCACGTCGTGGATCACCTTGATGCCGGTGATGTCCTCGAAGGCCTTGGCCAGGGTCTTGGATTCATAGGCGTGGGTGTCCAGGGTTTCGGAGACCACGTGGATTTCCTTGACGCCCTTGGCCTTGAGCTTGGCCGCCGCGTCGATGAACCATTGCATCTCGCTGACCTGCTGCGCGCGAGAGAGCGTACTGGGCTGGAATTCCGAGTCCACCCACTTCTCGGCGGCCTTGATGTCGGCCCAGGCATTGCCGGCCACACCGGCCATGGCCATGGCAGCCACCAACACCGTCAATTTGATCTTCCGCATGTTTTGCATCATGTCTCCTCATCACCTTCCCCTGGTTTGGCGTACCGGGTAGGGAAGGAGAATCCCCGGACGTCCGTTCTGATGACAGATCTATTGCCTGTTGCTACTCAAAAACTGTACTTACCCCTTGCGCATGATCAGCACCAGAGCCACGAAACCCAGTGCCGCCGCATACCACTGGTCGAGATCGCTGAGGCCGACCCAGGCCAGGTTGATGTAGGCCGCCGTCAACAAGCCGATGAACAGCCGGTCGCCACGGGTGGTGCGCATGGGCAGAAAGCCCTTGCGCTCGATGGTGGGTGAACGGATTTCCCACACCGTCATGCCCACCAGCATCAGCACCACACAGGCGAAGAAGATCGCCACCGGTGGCGTCCACGACATCCACGACAATGCATTTCCCATGATCACACTCTCCCCATCGCAAAGCCCTTGGCGATATGGTTGCGCACGAACCAGATCACCAGGGCGCCCGGAACGATCGTCAACACCCCGGCGGCGGCCAGGATGCCCCAGTCCATGCCCGCCGCCGAAGCGGTGCGGGTCATGATGGCGCTGATCGGCTTGGCATTGACCGAGGTCAGCGTGCGCGCCAGCAGCAACTCCACCCAACTGAACATGAAGCAGAAGAAGGCCGTCACGCCCACGCCCGACTTGATCAGCGGCAGGAAGATACGCAGGAAGAAGCGCGGGAAGGAGAAGCCGTCGATATAGGCGGTCTCATCGATCTCGCGCGGCACGCCCGACATAAAGCCTTCCAGGATCCACACCGCCAGCGGCACGTTGAAGAGCATGTGCGCCAGCGCCACCGCGATGTGGGTGTCCGACAGGCCGATGGTGGAATAGAGCTGGAAGAACGGCAGCAGGAACACCGCCGGCGGCGTCATGCGATTGGTCAGCAGCCAGAAGAACATGTGCTTGTCGCCCAGGAAGCGATAGCGCGAGAAGGCATAGGCCGCCGGCAAGGCCACCAGCAGCGACATGACCGTGTTCATGGCCACGTAGATGATGGAGTTGATATAGCCGGAGTACCACGAAGGGTCGGTGAAGATCACCTTGTAGTTGTCCAGCGTGGGCGCGTTCGGCCAGAGCGTGAAGACCGACAGCGTTTCCTCGTTGGTCTTGAGCGAGGTGTTGAGCAGCCAGTACAGCGGAATCAGCGTAAAGGCGATGTAGAGCAGCATCACCAGCACGCGGGTGATGCTCTGATCCTGGTTTTTATTCATGTTGGCCTCCCGAAGCATTGGCGTTGTTGCCGGCGCTCTGCATCCAGTTGTAGAGCACGAAGGACAGCAGCAGGATGATGAGGAAGTAGATCAGCGAGAAGGCGGCGGCCGGACCGAGGTCGAACTGGCCCACGGCTTTCTGCGTGAGGTACTGGCTCAGGAAGGTGGTCGAGTTACCAGGGCCGCCACCGGTGAGCACGAAGGGCTCGGTATAGATCATGAAGCTATCCATGAAGCGCAGCAGCACCGCGATCACCAGCACGCCACGCATCTTGGGCAACTGGATGAAACGGAACACCGCCCAGCGGCTGGCGCCGTCGATCTGCGCGGCCTGGTAATAGGCGTCGGGAATGGAACGCAGACCGGCGAAGGCCAGCAGCGCCACCAGCGGCGTCCAGTGCCACACATCCATCACCAGCACGGTCAGCCAGGCGTCGGCCGGATTGGAGGCATAGTTGTAGTCGCTGCCCAGCAGGTTCAACACATGGCCACCCAGGCCGATGTCGGCGCGCCCGAAGATCTGCCAGATGGTGCCCACCACGTTCCAGGGAATCAGCAGGGGCATGGCCAGGATCACCAGCGTGGCCGAGGATTTCCAACCCTTGTAGGGCATCGCCAGCGCCAGGCCGATGCCCAGCGGGATCTGCACCAGCAGCACGCAGAAGGAAAAGATCAGTTGGCGCAACAGGGCGGCGTGCAGCTCGCCGTCGCGCATGACTTCGCGGAACCAGTCCAGACCGACGAAGACTTTCTGCTCGGGACTGATGATGTCCTGCACCGAATAGTTGACCACCGTCATGAGCGGGATGATGGCCGAGAAAGCGACGGTGAGGAAGACCGGGAGGATGAAGAACCAGGCCTTGTTGTTGTATGGCTTGTTCATGGCTTAGCGTCCTATTCTCTGGTCGTTGCTGAAGTAGATCGTTTCCGGCTTGGCCAGTCGCAGCCATTGCGGGCCGGTGACGACCTTCATCTCGGGCGCAATGCGCGCCTTCACGCTCATGCCATCGAACTGCGCGCTCACCAGTTGGCTGGTCCCCAGATGCTGAACCTGGGTAACCTCGGCGCTGACCGCACCGGGCGTGCCGGGCGCGGCCAGTTCGACGAATTCGGGACGGATGCCCAGCTTCAGCTCCCCGGAAGAATTCTTCAGTGCCTGCAATTGCGCCGCATCGAGCTGTATGCGCTGCTGGCCCAGCAGGACGGCGTCTCCTTCAACGCGCAAGGAACAGAAGTTCATACCGGGGCTGCCGATGAAATAGCCGACGAAGGTATGGTCCGGGCGCAGGAAGAGTGCCTCCGGCTTGCCCTGCTGCACCACCTTGCCCTCGGTCATCACCACCACTTCATCGGCGAAGGTCAGCGCTTCGACCTGGTCGTGGGTGACGTAGATGAGGGTGAGCTTCAACTGGTGATGGATTTCCTTCAGCTTCTGGCGCAACTCCCACTTCATGTGCGGATCGATCACCGTCAGCGGTTCATCGAACAGGATCGCCGCCACATCCTTGCGCACCAGGCCGCGGCCCAGCGAAATCTTTTGCTTGGCGTCAGCCGACAAGCCCGCAGCGCGCTGCTTGAGGTCGCGGGTGAGATCAAGCATCTCGGCGATCTCGCGCACGCGGGCCTGCACTTCACGCTCGGCGATCTTGCGATTGCGCAGCGGGAAGGCCAGGTTGTCGAACACGCTCATGGTGTCGTAGAGCACCGGGAACTGGAACACCTGGGCGATATTGCGCTCACGGGTGGCCTTGCGGGTCATGTCCTGGCCATCGAAGAGCACTTGCCCTTCGGAAGGCTGCAACAGGCCCGAGATGATGTTGAGCAAGGTCGATTTTCCACAGCCGGAAGGCCCCAGCAGCGCATAGGCGCCACCGTCTTCCCACACCATGTTCATCGGTTGCAGGGCATAGTCCTTGAGGCTGGCGGGATTGCTACCGTAGGCGTGGCCCAGGTTCTTGAATTCGATGCGGGCCATATCAGCGAGTCTCCATCGGGGCGCTCAACAACTGCCCCTGCGTATCGAACAGGAAAGCCTTGGCCGCCGCGATGCTGACCTGCACCGTGCTGCCGATGGCCACTTCATGCACGCCCGACAGTTGCGCCACCAACGGCACCTCGCCATGGCGCAGGTGCAGATAGGTTTCGGAGCCGGACAGTTCGGCCAACGTCACGCGGCATCCCAGGCTCACGCCCGGCGCGGCCAGCGTTTCCAGGCGCACGTCGTTGCAGCGGATGCCCAGCTTGCAGGGCTGGCCCTCGGCCAGCTGGAGATTGCGACCGGCGATTTCCAGCACGCTGCCATCACTCATGCGGATGGCCGCCACGCCTGGGGCTGTAGACACCGCTGTGGCTTCCAGCACATTCATGGGCGGGTCGTTGAAGATGGCCGCCACCCGGGTGGAAGCGGGACTGTTGAACAATTCCAGCGTTGGCGCCAATTGCAGCAGGCGGCCTTCGTGCATCACGGCGGTGTGGCCGCCCAGCAGCAGCGCTTCCTGCGGCTCGGTGGTGGCGTAGACCACCGTGGTGTCGCCGGTGGCGAAGAGCGAAATCAACTCGCTGCGCAATTCCTCGCGCAGCTTGTAGTCGAGGTTGACCAGCGGTTCATCCAGTAGCACCAGTGGAGCGCGCTTGATGAGCGCACGCGCCAGCGCGCAGCGCTGCTGCTGGCCACCGGAGAGCTCGCCCGGCAGGCGTTGCAGCAGGTGGGCGATATGCAGTTTCTCGGCGATCTCGTTGACGCGCTTGCTGATCTCTTGCTCGGGCTGCTTCTGCAAGCGCAAGGGTGCGGCGATGTTCTCCCACACCGTCAGGCCGGGATAGTTGATGAATTGCTGATAGACCATCGCCAGGTTGCGCTCGCGCACCCCCACCCCGGTCACATCCTGGCCATCGACCAGTACGCGTCCTGCGGTGGGCTTATCGAGCCCGGCGATGATGCGCATCAGCGATGTCTTGCCGGCCTGGGTCGGCCCCAGCAGGACATTGATGCCGCCTTTGGCAAGGCGTAGATCAAGCGGATACAGATGCGTTTGCGCACCGACCGTCTTGGCCACTTGTTTCAGTTCCAGGGTCACGCTGTCTCCTCGCTACTTTTTTTAATTGATGGCTGTGGCGACCTGGCTCAGTGGGGCACTGGAGCGGCGGGTTCTGGCAAACCGGCCAGCCACGCCTCCAATCGTCCTCTGTGCTGCGGCCCGCTGTGCAGGCCCAGCTTGCTACGACGCCACAGGATATCGTCGGCGCTGCGCGCCCATTCGTGTTGCACCAGGTAGTGCGCCTCGGCTTCGTACAGGCCGGGGCTCAGTTCTTCACCCAATGCCGCCAGGCTGTCGGCCTGACCAATGAACTGCTCCACGCGCGAACCATAGCTGCGCGCATAGCGATGGGCAAGCTCAGCCGGCAGCCACGGGTGGCGTGCCTGGAACTGGCGCAACCAGCCATCGAAGTCATAACGGGCCACCATCTTGCCGGCCTGCTCCAGGTCGCCGCCCGGCAGCGGCGCACCAGCCGTCCAGGGCTGGGTCGACGCCCCCAGGTGCGGCGCCAGCATGGACAAGGCTTCCTCGGCCAGCTTGCGGTAGGTGGTGATCTTGCCGCCCCAGACGTTCAACATGGGGGCGCCGGCATCGTCGCATTCGAGCAGGTAGTCGCGGGTGATGGCCGAGGCATTCTCGGCGCTGTCGTCCAGCAGCGGACGCACGCCGGAATAGGTCCACACCACGTCGCTCTTGCTGATCTGGCGATTGAAATAACGATTGGCCATCTGGCACAGGTAATCGATCTCTTCGGCATCGATCTCGACCTGGCCGGCGTCGCCGTGGTATTCGAGGTCGGTGGTGCCGATCAGGGTGAATTCTTCCTGGTAGGGAATGGCAAAGATGATGCGCTTGTCGGGGTTCTGGAAGATATACGCATAGGGGTGGTCGAACAGGCGCTTGACCACGATGTGGCTGCCCTTGATCAGGCGCAGGCTGCGCCCGGTCTTGGCCTGCGGCACGGCCTGCGCAAAGCGGGCGGCCCAAGGACCGGCGGCATTGACGATGGCACGGGCGCGCACTTCTTCCTGCTGCACGCTGCCCGCGGCCTGGTGTTCCAGCACGGCGTGCCAGGTCTGGCCGTCGCGGCGCGCGCTGACGCACTTGGTACGGGTGAGGATGCGTGCACCATGCTCTTGCGCATCCATCGCATTCAACACCACCAGGCGCGCATCATCGACCCAGCCATCGGAATAGACGAAGCCACGACGATAGTCACCCTTCAGTGGCTGGCCGGCAGCATGACGGCCCAGGTTGACGCCTTCGGAGGCCGGCAGGATCTCGCGCTTGGCCAGGTGGTCGTACATGAACAGGCCGGCACGGATCATCCAGGCCGGGCGTTGGCTGGCATCGTGCGGCATGACGAAGCGCAGCGGCCAGATGATGTGCGGTGCCGAGCGCAACAGCACTTCGCGCTCCTGCAGCGCCTTGCGCACCAGCTTGAATTCGTAGTACTCGAGATAGCGCAAGCCACCATGGATGAGCTTGGTGCTGGAGGAAGACGTATGCTGGGCCAGGTCGTGCTGCTCGCACAGCAACACCCGCAAGCCGCGGCCAGCCGCATCGCGCGCGATGCCCGCGCCATTGATACCGCCACCTACTACCAAGAGATCATATTCGAGCGCCATTGGCCGCTTCTCCACATTCGTGCCGTGTTGGTTCGGGACGCCATCATCCCGTGCAACCACCGGAATACTGGAGTAGCCGGAAGTTGTCAGTGCCCCGTAAGATAAGCGACATCCTGAAAGTAAATCAACAATTATTTGTTGTTTTAAGTTCGTTTATGTTTTTTAATGTTCATATCGAATCAATATAGTTGATTAAATTTCAACGCGAATTTCAACAAAAATTTCAACGACAAGATGCTTAATCCCAGGCAACAGACGCTGCTGGAATGCGTCCGCAAGCACGGCACCATCTCGGTGGAAGAGCTGGCCCAGCAACTCAACGTCACCACCCAGACCGTGCGCCGTGACGTCAAGGCGATGGTCGATGCCAGCCTGCTGGCGCGCTATCACGGCGGGGTCGGCCTGCTGTCATCGACCGAGAACATCGCCTATCCGCAGCGCCAGGTGATGCACGCCGAAGCCAAGCGCCGCATCGGCCAGACCGTGGCGGCGCGGGTGCCGGACGGCTGCTCGCTGATCCTGAACCTGGGCACCACCACCGAAGAGGTGGCGCGCGCCCTGCAGCAGCACAAGCACCTGCACGTGGTCACCAACAATCTGAACGTGGCCACCTCCCTGGCCAGCAATCCCGAGCTCGAAGTCATCATCGCCGGCGGCGTGGTGCGCGCGCGCGACCGCGGCATCGTGGGCGAGGCCACCATCGATTTCATCCGCCAGTTCAAGGTCGACATCGGCATCATCGGCATTTCCAGCATCGAAATGGATGGCGTGCTGCGCGACTTCGACGCCCGCGAAGTCAAGGTCGCCCAGACCATCATCGAACAATCGCGCCAGGTCTGGCTGGTGGCCGACGCCAGCAAGTTCGGCCGGCAGGCGCTGGTGAAGATGGCGCACCTGTCGCAGATCGACGTGCTCTTCACCGACGCCCCGCCACCCCCGGAACTGGCCAAGCTGCTGGCCGAGACGGATGTGGAAGTTGTCATCGCCATATGAACAATGACGTCTGCGCAAGCCCTGGGCAGGCAAGATTGTCAAGGTCAGGTGAATAAGTTTTCTTGAAAGGCCATTCAAGTTTTCAACGATGGGCGACATGGATCAATCCATGCGCAATCATCGATTGTCGTCATTGCAGGCGCGGAGGATAGTGATCGCTGCCGGCAGGCACAACAGGCCGCAAACGCAGCAACAAGGCCGCCGCCCTGCCCGCGCATCCCGTTGATCCCCCTTGAGAGGAGTGCATATGACGCAAATGATGAAAGCGGCCGTGGTCCGCGAATTCGGCAAGCCCCTGTCCATCGAACAAGTCCCCGTCCCCACACCCGGACCGGGACAGATCCTGGTCAAGTTCGAGGCCAGCGGCGTATGCCACACCGACCTGCACGCCGCCCAAGGCGACTGGCCCGTCAAGCCCACCCCACCTTTCATTCCCGGCCACGAAGGCACTGGCTATGTGGCCGCGCTGGGGACCGGCGTGAAGCACGTCAAGGAAGGCGATCGGGTCGGCGTGCCCTGGCTGCATACGGCCTGCGGCTGCTGCTCGCCCTGCCGCACCGGCTGGGAAACCCTGTGCGCAGAACAACAGAATACCGGTTACTCGGTCAACGGCACGTTTGCCGAATATGGCCTGGCCGATCCCAACTTCGTCGGCCGCCTGCCGGCCAGCCTGGAGTTCGGCCCGGCCGCCCCGGTGCTGTGCGCAGGCGTGACCGTCTACAAGGGTTTGAAGGAAACCGAAGTACGCCCGGGCGAATGGGTGGTCATCTCCGGCATCGGCGGCCTGGGCCACATGGCCGTGCAATATGCCAAGGCCATGGGGATGCACGTGGTGGCCGCCGACATCCATGAAGACAAACTGGCCCTGGCCAAGAAACTGGGCGCCGACCTCACCGTGGATGGTCGCGACCACAATGCGGTAGCCGACGTCCAGCGCATCATCGGCGGCGCCCATGGCGCCTTGGTGACAGCGGTCTCGCCCAAGGCGATGGAACAGGCCTTCGGCTTCCTGCGCTCGCACGGCACCATGGCCCTGGTCGGCCTGCCCCCGGGCGACATCAGCCTGCCGGTATTCAACACGGTCTTGAAGCGCATCACCGTGCGCGGCTCCATCGTCGGCACCCGCCAGGACCTGGAAGAGTCCCTGGTCTTCGCCGCCGAAGGCAAGGTCGCCGCGCACTTCACCTGGGACAAGCTGGACAACATCAACGCCATCTTTGCGCGTATGGAAGAGGGCAAGATTGATGGGCGCATTGTGCTGGATCTGAAGTAAGCAAATCACTGGCATGAAAAATGGCGGCTCCTTTTGGAAGCCGCCATTTTCATTGACTGCATTTCACGTTCAGGCCGGGGTCGATTCCTTGGGTTGCCATTGCTTGATGCCCGCCAATACATCGCGCATCTTTTCCCGTGCCACCTCAGTATCATGCGCAACCTGCGCGCGCAGCCAGTAGCCATCGGATAGACCGAAGAAGCGCGCCAGCCGCAAATCGGTATCTGCCGTGATTGCGCGCTTGCCGTTGACGATCTCACTGATGCGCAACTGAGAGACGCCAATTTCCTTTGCCAGGCGGTATTGGGTGATGCCCATGGGCTTAAGAAATTCTTCTCGAAGTATCTCGCCTGGTGCAATCGAATTCAGATTTCTCATCATTGGCCTCTCGACAGCTTGATAGATAGAAGAGGAATCCTAACCGAACCGATGCACTAGTTGCGGCGAAACTGCCGAAGAGTACGACAATCTCGCTGCTCTCCGAGCTGGGAAAGCGTATTACCAATACCCCAACACCTTCCACCAAACCGTCCCC
This sequence comes from Herbaspirillum rubrisubalbicans, assembly GCF_003719195.1. Classification (NCBI taxonomy): domain Bacteria; kingdom Pseudomonadati; phylum Pseudomonadota; class Betaproteobacteria; order Burkholderiales; family Oxalobacteraceae; genus Herbaspirillum; species Herbaspirillum rubrisubalbicans. The sequence continues at coordinate 914,526 of NZ_CP024996.1, read as the reverse complement.
ACCGTCGCAAACACCAGCAACTCCACCACAGCCATGACAAAGCCCACGCCCCACCACTTGCCCATGGACACATAACCACTGCCGAAGATGATGGGCGAAGTGCCGGTGGCATAGTGGGTCAAGGTCATCATCACACCCGAGCCGGCGGTCATCATCAGCATGAAGGGAACCACATACTGCGGCGGCAGCAACTGCGCACCGACCGTCAGGAAAGCCAGCATCATCGCGCTGATGTGGGCCGTGGTACTGGCGAAGAAGTAATGCGACAGCACGAACACCAGCAGCAGCACCGCTGCCACCGCATACCAGCCCATGCCACTGGCCACGATGGCGGCCTTCATGCCATCGGAGAACCAGGCCACCACGCCGGTCTTGTTCAACTGCTCGGCCAGCATCACCAGCGCGCCGAACCAGACCAGGGTATCCCAGGCGCTCTTTTCGGAGAGCACGTCGTCCCAGTCGATGGTGCCGGTGATGATCAACACGAACAGGCCGACGAAGGCCACCACCGTCGGGTCCAGCGTGAAGGCCGCCCCCAGCAGCATGGCCGGCACATTGGCCCACAGCAGCAGCAACAGCGCGAAGGTACCCAGCATGACCTTTTCGCTGGCGCCCAGCTTGCCCATCTTGTCCAGTTCGCTGCGCGCATAATCGACCGCGTTCGGGGTGGACTTCAGTTCCGGCGGCGAGAGCAGGTAGATCACCAGCGGCATGATCAACAGGCATACCAGGCCCGGCAGCAACATGCACAGCGCCCAGGTGGTCCAGCTCAGTTGCAGCGCATGACCGGTAGCCTTGGCCACGTAGTTGACCACCAGCGGATTGGGCGCAGTGGCGGTGAGGAACATGGCCGAGGTGATCGGGTTGGCGTGGTAGTTGACCAGCGCCAGGTAACTGCCAACCTTGTTCTGCGTGCCCTTGGCCGGGTCGGAGTCAAAGGCGTTGGCAATCGACTTCATGATGGGGTGGACGATGCCGCCGCCGCGCGCGGTATTGCTGGGCGTGAAGGGGGCCAGCACCAGTTCGCAGATGGCCAGGCCGTAGCCGATGCCGATGGTGCGCTTGCCCAGCAAGGCGATGAACATCAAGCCCACGCGCCGACCCAGACCGGTCTTCTTCAAGCCCCGGGAAATCAGGATGGCCACCACGATGAGCCAGATCAGCGGATTGGAGAAACTGGCCAGGGCGTCGGCTATGGCGCCCTTGGAAGAGGTGGAGGTAACTTGCGAAAGCGAGACGATGACGATGGCCATCATCGCCATCACGCCGATGGGCATCACCTTCAGGATGATGGCCACGATGGTGGTAAGGAAGATCGCCACCAGCGCCCAGGCCTTGGGCTCCAGGCCGGCCGGACAGGGGGTGAGCAACAGCAGGATCAGGACCGCGGTAGCGATCAGGGCAGGGACCAGCTTGAAGGGAACAGCATCGTTGAAATACTTGAAGGTGGCTTTGAGTTGGGCGAGCATCGCATCATCCTGTGAGACTATGAAAGCAAGATGGCCGCACGGCCTTGCCGTGCGGCCATCTTGCCACCGAGTATAGTCAGACTGGTGCGCCTTCCCCACTGCAAACTGGCGATGATTTGATCTGCGCTAGGGTTAAGCCAACTTTAATGCTCCTTGCGACGAACCTTCATGCCGCGCTAATGCTCAGGCCGCGATGCGACTCTCGCCAAAGTAGAACGACTGGATATCGGACCTCTGCCGCAACACCTCTGCCGGCCCATGCAGCACGCTGGCGCCATTCTCCAGCACGGTGGCGCGATGCGCGTATTGCAAGGCCACCGCCGAGTTCTGCTCGGCCACCAGCAGGGCCACGCCCTCTTCCCGGTTGAGCCGGCTCAATTGCGCAAAGATGTCGGCCACCACCAGCGGGGCCAGGCCCATAGAAGGTTCATCCAGCACCAGCAAGCGCGGCCGCGAAATCAGCGCGCGCCCGATCGCCACCATCTGTTGCTCTCCGCCCGAGCACAAGCCGGCCAGGCTGCGACGCCGATTGCGCAACAAGGGAAAGATCGCGTAGATGCGCTCCAGCGCATCGCGCAGTACGGCGCGCCGCGTGAAGCGGCCGGGCCAGCCGGTCAGCAGGTTTTCTTCCACCGACAGCGAGGCAAAGCAATGCCGCCCCTCCAGCACCTGGGCCAGCCCCTGCCGCACCAGATCGGCCGGGCTGCTGCGCGCAATATCCTGTCCATCGAAGAGGATGCGCCCACTGCGCAACTGCCCGCGTTGCGCCGCCAGCAGGTTGGAGACGGCCTTGAGCGTGGTGGACTTGCCGGCGCCATTGGCGCCCAGCAGGGCATGGATCTCGCCCGGCTGCAACGTCAGGCTGACCTCCTGCAAGGCCAGCAGCGCGCCCTGGTAGAGCACCTGGATGGCGTCGACCTGCAATAGCGGCGCGCTCATCTCAGCTCCACGCGTGGAACGGTGGCTTGACGCCGTTGAGGTAGTAGTTGCCGATGAGGGCGTATTTCCAGCGCACCGGATCATGCAAGGTATGGGTGCGCGCATTGCGCCAATGGCGGTCCAGGTTGTATTGGGCCAGGGTAGAACGCGTGCCGGCCAGTTCGAAGAGCTTGTTGGTGGCAAGGATGGCGATTTCGGTGGACAAGACCTTGGCCTCGGCCGTCAAGATCTGTGCGCGCGCCACACTCTCGGCGTCCGGTGCCGCCACCGCCGCGTCGATGGCGCGCCCGGCGCGTTCCAGCAAGGCGTCACTGGCGTGCAGGCGGATCTGCAGGTCGCCCACGGCCTGGATCGAATACGGATCTTCCCAGGCATGGTCACGCTGGCTGTCGATCCATGGACGCGACTTGGTGCGCACGAATTCCTGGGTATCGGCAATGGCGGCCCGGGCAATGCCCTCGTCGATGGCGGCCTGGATGATCTGGAAGATGGCGCCATCGGCGGAGGGTTCCTGGTAGCCCTTGTAGGCCGGGATCAGTTGGCTCTTGGGCACCTTCACCTGGTCGATGATGACGGTACCGCTCAAGGTGGTGCGCTGGCCGAAGGCGGACCAGTCGTCGATCACGGTCAGGCCCGGTGCATTGCGGTCGGCTACCACGTACCAGGTGCGGTTCTCTTCGTCATTGGCGACGATGGGCACGTAGTGCGCCAGCAAGGCGCCGGTGGAATAGAACTTCTTGCCGGTGACGATGACATGGTCGCCGGCATCGACGAAGCGGGTCTCAAAGTCAGCGGCACGCTTGGAGCCGGATTCGGAAAACGCATTGCCCCAGCGCACGCCGCGCAGGAAGTCGGCAAAGAAGCGCTGCTGTTGTTCGGCATCGGAGACGGTACGCACCGCCGCCACGAAACCCAGGTGGTTCTGCGTGATCTGCGCAAGCGACGGATCGGCGGCGGCGATGATGGCGATCACTTCGGCCAGCGTGGCATAGGAGACTTCGGCCCCACCGAAGGCACGCGGCACGTTGATGGCCCACAGGCCGCTTTGCGAATAGGCTTCGATTTCTTCCACCGGCCAGCGACGCAGACGGTCGCGTTCGGAAGCGCCTTCGGCCAGGCGCTGGGCCAGTGTATGGGCCACGGCGATGGCTTCGGCGTCGTCACGGATCACGTGCGCCGGCTGGGTGGCGCGTGGCAGGCCGGGCACCGGGCCGCTGGCGGGCGAGTATTGCTGCTGGGAGGGGGCGAGAACGGCGGACATGGTCAGGCCTTTCAAAGATAGGGGGGATGGGGGGAGAAAGCGGTCCCGCAGGACCGCCGGGAGATCAATCGTCAATGCTCTTGCGCACCTTGATGCTCTTTTCCTTGGCATAGGCCAGGGCGGATTTCTCGATGATGGGGCGCAACAGTTTCCAGTCCGGTGCGATCCAGTCGGAGACCACCTTCCACTGCTTGCCATCCCATTGCTGGAAGGCCACCAGGCCATCGCCTTCATGGTTGTCCCAGGTCACGTGGATGGAATGGAACAGGCCCTTGGCACCCAGTGCCGCAGCCCGCGCCTGGTCGATGTTGAGGTTTTCCAGGCCCCAGCGGATTTCGTCGCCGGTCAGGGTGCGCTTGCCGAACTTGGCCTGGGCGATGCGGATGGCTTCCACGTTGAGGATGCCGTTGAGCACACCCAGGTTGTGATAGACGCTGCCGATGCGCTTGGGATCCTGCAGGTTGCCCTTGCCCGCGCCATAGACGATCTTCTGGATGTCCTGCAGCACCGGATACTGCGCGCCAGCGGCCACGGTGGTGATGGCCACATAGCCCTTGGCGGCATCGCCTGCGGGAATCACGTCTTCTTCCGAATTGGACCAGACATTGCCGATGATGTGGTCAGCCGGGAAGCCCGACTTCTGCGCCGTCTTCAAGGCCACCGGGTTCATCACGCCCCAGCCGCGCAACACCACGTAATCCGGCTTGGCGCGGCGGATCGCCAGCCATTGCGCCTGCTGTTCATTGCCGGGGTGCGGTACTTCGATCTGCTGCACGGTGAAACCATATTTTTCGGCCAGCAACTGGTAGATGGGAATGGTCTCCTTGCCATAGGGCGAACCGTGGTAGAGCACCACGATCTTCTTGCCCTTGAGCTTGTCGGTCCCGCCGACCTTGGTGGCGATGTAGTTGACGATGCCCGAGGTCTCGCTATAGGGGTTGAGCAGCAGTGGGAAAATGTACTTGAAGACCCTGCCATCGGTGGTATCGGTGCGACCGTGGTTGATGGTCAGCAGCGGCACCTTGTCGGCGGTGACGCGGTCCAGCAGTGCGTAGGCAATGCCCACCGAGAGCGGATTCCAGGTGGCGATGCCAGGATGTTGCTTCAGGCGTTCATAGACTTCGACGCCGCGTTCGACTTCGTACTGGGTCTCGCCTTCTTCCCAGGTCAGCTTGACGCCACCCACGCCGCCATCGCGCAGGTTGACCAGGTTGAGGTAATCGATGAAGCCGCCGAAGAAGCCGGTACCGCCAGCGGCGTAAGGACCGACCCGGTAACTCTGCAATGGGAAGAATTGTTCATCGGCACGGGCATTTTGCAGGCCTGTAGCCAGCAAGGCGACGGCCAAGGTGAAGGTTTTTAATAATTTTGAGTGCAGCATGGTCAGAGAGCTTCTCCGTGGTGAGGTTGGAAGTGAAGGTAAAAAAATCAGGTAGAAGATGCGCGCTGATGAAGGCTGCGGCGCGCCCGCTCCCATAGCGCCGCCAGCCCCTGTGGTTCGACGATGAGGAAAAAGATGATCAGCGCCCCCAGCACGATGCGTTGGCTCATCTCCAGCACGCCCGAGTCGAACCACTGCCCCAGCAGCAAGCTGCCCAGGCGCGACAGCAGCAGTGGAAAGACCACGATCAGCGCGGCCCCCAGGAAGGCGCCGCGTATCGTCGCCAGGCCACCGATGATGACGATGAAGAGAATCTGCAAGGAGCGGTCGAGGTTGAAGCCGGCCGGCTCCACCGTGCGCAGGTAAACGAAGCCCCACAACACCCCGGCCACGCCGATGATGAAGGAAGAGATGGCAAAGGCCAGCAGCTTGGTGCGCAACACCGGAATGCCGATCACCCGTGCAGCCTGCTCGTTGTCGCGCACGGCAATGAAATGATGGCCGGTCTGGGTCAGCACCAGGCGCCAGCTCAACAGGGTCAGCACGGTGACGATGCCCAGCGCGAACAGATAGCGCCCGGCCGGGGTATCGAAGCTGATCCCGCCCACCACCAGCGCGGGAGCGTCGATGACACCGGAGGGATTGTCGTTGCTGAACCAGCTGAACTTGACCAGCACCCATTGCACGAAGAACTGCGCAGCCAGGGTCGAGACGGCCAGGTAGAAACCGCGCAGGCGCAGGCTGGGCAGGCCGAACACCAGGCCCACGGCGGTTGCGGCCAGACCGGCCAGGGCGATGGACAGCAGCAGCGGCAAGCCTTCCACGCGCAGGTTGATGTTGTAGGCAGCAAAGGCGCCCACCGCCATGAAGGCCGAGCTGCCCAGCGAGAGCTGGCCGGCATAACCGGTCAACAGGTTCAAGCCGACGGCGGCCAGCGAGAGCGCCAGGAAGGGAATCAGCAAGGCATCGATGACATAGTTGGAGGCAGCCCAGGGCAGCACGCCATAGGCCACCACCAGCAACAGCAGCCAGGGCCAAGCCCGCCGTAACTGCGCAGCAGGATGGGCCTTGGGCGCAGCAGAAGCGGCGTAGGGAGTGAAGGAAGTGGTCATTTCATGCCCTTTGCAGCGCAGCTTGTCCGAACAAGCCGCTTGGTTTGACCAGCAGGAAGGCCAGCGCGGCGACATAGGCGAACCAGCCCTCGATGCCGCTGCCCACCAGCGGCCCCAGGTAGACCTCGGCCAGTTTTTCCAGCGCACCGATCAGCAGACCGCCGACGATGGCACCCAGGATCGAATCGAAACCGCCCAGCACCAGCACCGGCAAGGCCTTCAACACCACCAGCGAGAGCGAGAATTGCACCCCGAGACGCGCCCCCCACAACAGCCCCGCGATCAAGGCAATCAGGCCGGCCGTGGCCCACACCGCGGTGAGGATGCGCGGCAGGCGCAAGCCCACGGCCAGGGCGGCATAGCTGTCATCGGCCAGGGCCCGGAATTCCAGCCCCATGCGGGTATAGCGGAAGAAGGCCGAGAGCAGCGCCACCATCAGGGCGGCCGTGATGGCGGCGAACAGGTCGAAGGAAGAAATCATCATCTGGCCTACATGCAGCGGGGTATCGTCGATGCCCAGGTCCAGCGCATGGACTTGCGTACCCCACAGCAACTGCGCCACGCCCTCGATCACATAGGACAGGCCCAGGGTCGCCATGAACAGCGTCATCGGCGACTGGTTCACCAGCGGGCGCAGCACCACCCGTTCGATCGACAGGCCCAGCAGGATCATGGCCGCCAACGTCAGCAGCAATGCCAGTGCAAACGGGATGCCATGCTCCACCAGGCTCACGAAGGTCAGCGCGGCAAACAGCAACTGCGCGCCCTGGGCGAAATTGAGTACGCCCGAGGTCTTGTAGATCAGCACGAAGCCGATGGCCACCAGCGAATACATCACGCCCGAGAGGAGACCACCGGTCAGCACTTCGGCGAAGAATACCCAATCGAAATCAGCCATCACGCGGCCTCCTGTTCGCGGTGGGCCACGCCGAGATAGGCCTCGATCACGGCTGCATCCTGGCGCACTGCGGCCGGGGTGCCATCGGCGATCTTGCGGCCATAGTTGAGCACGGCCACGCGGTCGGAGAGGTCGAAGACCAGACCGATGTCATGTTCGATGAGCAGGATGGCGGTACCGAACTGGTCACGTGCCGCCCGCACGAAACCGGCCATCTCGCTTTTTTCGATGACGGTCATGCCGGCCATGGGTTCATCCAGCAACAGCAGGTGCGGCTGCGCCACCAGCGCACGCGCCAGCTCCACACGCTTTTGCAGGCCATAGGGCAGGCCGCCGACCACGCGCTCGGCATGGGCACCCAGATCGAGGAAGGCGATCATCTGGTCGGCCAGTGCGCGCGCCTGCTGGCGTTCGCGCCGAGCTCGTCCGAGGCCGGCGATCTGTTCCAGGAAGCTGGCGCGCATGGCATTGACCCGACCCAGCACGATGTTGTCGCGCACGCTCAAGCCCTTGAACAAGGCCAGGTTCTGGAAGGTGCGCGCCACGCCGAGCCGGCCCAGGCGGGCCGTCGGCACCTGCGGCCAGTATCGGCCTGCCAGCTGGACCTGGCCTTGGGTGGGGCGATACAAGCCGCTCATGACATTGACCAGCGAACTCTTGCCCGCACCATTGGGGCCGATGACGGCCAGGATCTCGCGCGCATGGATGGCCAGGTCGATGTGGCTCAAGGCCTGCACGCCACCGAAGGAAAGGCTGACGTCGCTCAGTTGCAGCACCGGCGCGCTGGCCTGCCTGGCCAGCGGCGCGGTGGCATGAGCAGCAGCGCCAAGCTCCAGCGGCGCCAGCTGCGGCTGCAGCGTGCTGGTCATGGTCATGCCACCGCTTCCAGGGCCGCCGAGCGGCTGGCATTGCCTTGCACTGCGCCAGCGGCCTGGCGGGCCTCCAGCTCACGCACCAGCGGCAAGACCTTCTGGCCGAAGTATTCGACTTCCTCGATGAAGTGCAGGAAGCCGGTCAGCACCAGGTCCACACCGACCGCCTTCAAGGCCACGATACGCTCGGCGATCTGTTGCGGTGTACCGATCAGGTTGGTCTTGAAACCATCGTTGTATTGCACCAGGTCTTCGAAGCTGGACTTGGCCCAGTTGCCCTCGCCTTCCGGCGACGCCTTGCCGGCCTGCTTGACGGCGTCGCCAAAGGCGTGCACCGCTTCCACGTGGGCGTGCTTGATGATGTCCTCCAGCACGGCTTGCGCTTCTTCCTCGGTATCGCGGGCGATCACGAAGGCATTCACGCCGATGCGCACCTTGTGGCCGTTCTGTGCGGCCTTGGCCTGGATGTCGTCGATCTGCGCCTTCAATGCCTCGACCGTATTGCCGTTGGTGAAGTACCAGTCCGAGACGCTGGCCGCATTGTCGCGCGCCGCACGGGAGCTGCCGCCCTGGAAGATTTCCGGGTGCGGTTTCTGGACCGGCTTGGGGCTCAGGGTGTAATTGTTGAAGCGATAGAAATCGCCCTTGAAGGTGAAGTCATCCTGGGTCCAGATCCCCTTCAGTGCCTGGATGAATTCATGGGAACGACGATAGCGTTCATCATGTTCCAGCCAGGGTTCGCCGATGGCCTGGAACTCGCCCTTGAACCAGCCGCTGACCACGTTGATGGCGATACGGCCATTGGAGATGTGATCGATGGTGGCGATCTGCTTGGCCACCACGGCCGGATGCCACGGCCCTGGCAAGATCGCGGCCAGCACCTTGAGCTTGGTGGTGGCGTGCAGCAGGGCCTGGCTGAAGGACACCGATTCATGCTGGTATTCGGCACCATAACCGGCGGTGAAGCGGATCTGGCTCAGGGCATATTCGAAGCCGGCTTTTTCGGCGGCCACGGCCAGGCGCTGGTTGTACTCCAGGCTCCATTCGGTACGCTGCGGGATCTTGCTGACCACCAGGCCGCCGCTGACATTGGGCACCCAATAGGCGAACTTGACGGCATCGGTGCGGGCGGCGGAAGCGTTGTGGGAGGTGTGGGAGGTGTGGGAGGTGTGAGAGGGGGCTTGGCTCATGGAGAATCTCCTTGGGGAATTCGGGTAATCGGGGGGAGTGAAAAATAAATTCAGTGCATCGATGTCATGCGTTGCTGCGTGCGGTAGTCAGCGCCTGCAATACCGGCAGGGCACGCTGCACGGTCAGTGCGATACGCTCCTGCAAGGCGGTGCTGATGATGGTTTCGTTGTCGAATTCCTGGGCATTGGCATACACGCCCAGCGGCAACGTGAGGGTCTGGAAGAAGGCGAACAGCGGACGCAACTGGTGATCGATGGTCAATGCATGGCGATCGCTGCCACCGGTGGCCGCCAGCAGGACCGGCTTGCCGAACAGCGACTCCTGCGGCACCAGGTCGAACAGGTGTTTGAACAAACCCGAGTAGGACCCGCGATAGACGGGGCTGCCCGCCAGCAGCAGGTCGGCCGCCTCAATAGCGGCGATGTTCTGGCGTACCGGCGCGGGCAACTGGTCCAGTTCAGTGGCACCGAGCAACTGCCCGGTCAGATCCGACAGGGCCACCACTTCGGTCTGGATGCTCAGGTGCTGACCCAGTTGCGCGGCAATGGCATTGAGCAGGCCCAGGGTACGGGAGGGACGGCGGCCGCTTCCGGCGACGACGACGACTTGCAGTGGACGGCTCATGAAAGGAACGCTCCTATGCTGAAGAAGGGGGACGCGACATCGATTGCGTAGCTCTTCTTCAGCGAAGAGCGTGCCAGCCTGCAAAGCCTTGCAAATCAATGACTTGCAAAAAAACGTGTTACTGCTGCAGCAGCAATGTGCACAATGGCTGCTGCTGGAGCAGCAAGTTCCGAGAGGACCGGATGACTTATTTTTTTAAGTCTGTACATCTCGTTTGGCCTGTCGGCACCCATTGTCGCCCCATCCCGACAGATCACCGTCAGCGCCTTGTCAGACAAGCGTTTGCGGCTAATCAACCAAAACAAACCGAGCATACTTATGCTGAATTGGTCGTTAAGAAGCTTGGCGCATATTGTTAGAATTAATTTCACCTTCCCCCCGCATCGCTACCCTCGTTGGGATCACTCCCATGAGCTCGGAGCCTGACATGAACGCCAGCAATCGCTCTGCCCATCTGTATGCGCTGCCCTCCTCCACCGAGGCTGCACGCACTGCCACGCCACTGCTGACGCTCCCCCATGCGCGCAAGCTCGGCACCTCCATTCGCGCTACCGCCCAGGTCTTTCACGACCCGGTGTCGGTGGCCTTGCTGGAACGCGTGCAGATGGTGGCCCCCAGTGACGCCAACGTAGTCATCATCGGCGCCACCGGTACCGGTAAAGAATTGATTGCGCGCCACGTGCACGAGTTGAGCACGCGGCGCAATGGTCCGTTCGTGGCCGTGAACTGCGGGGCGTTTTCCGAGAACTTGGCCGAAAGCGAATTGTTCGGCCATGAAAAAGGCGCCTTCACCGGCGCCATTGCTCACAAGGCGGGATGGTTCGAAGCGGCCAATGGCGGCACGCTGTTCCTCGATGAAATCGGCGACCTGCCACTGGCGATCCAGGTCAAGCTATTGCGTGTGCTGCAGGAGCGTGAAGTGGTGCGCCTGGGTTCGCGTCGCAGTATTCCGATTGACGTGCGCATCATCGCCGCCACCAACGTGCGCTTGCAGGATGCGGTGGCAGCCGGGCATTTCCGCCAGGATCTTTACTATCGTCTGCAGGTGGTGCAGTTGACCATTCCGCGGCTGCGCGAACGGCCCGAAGACATCCTGCCGCTGGCCTATCACTTCCTCGATGAATACCGCCAACGCCTGGGCTATGGCGCCCGTGGCATCGATGCCGAGGGCGAGCGCAAGCTGCGCAGCCACGACTGGCCCGGCAATATCCGCGAGCTGGAAAATGCCATCCATCATGCCCTGCTGATCTGCCAGGATGAGCAACTGCGCGCCGAGCACTTGCACCTCTCCCACGTGGAGCGACTGGGTGCAGCGCAGCCAGTGGTGGGTAGCCATGCCGACGATCCGCTGCAAGCCCTGGAGCAAGTCTTGCAGTCGCTGTTCAACCAGTCCCAGGCCGGCTTGTTCGAAAAGATCGAAGACACCGTCTTTCGTACCGCCTTCGAATTTTGCGAACGCAATCAAGTGCAGGCCGCACGCCTGCTCGACATCAGTCGCAACGTGCTGCGTGCCCGCCTGATCCGCACGGGGCAGATCTCGGCACTGAAATAGGCCATATTGCAAAATAACAACTATTACTGACGATTTTTCACAAAAATCTTACACTTTACCAACAATTGTTAACGATTATCATTTATATTCGGCCTCCCGATTATTTGCATGGCAGGTTGAATTTCGATGACGACGCAACAAGCACTTCCCTCTACCGCCTGCTGGCTGGCCGCCAGCCTGATCACTGCAGCGCCCCTGGCCTGGGCGCAAACACCGGCCCAAGACAGTGGCAGTGCGACCGCCTTGCCGGAGGTCAGCGTCTCGGCCAGCAAGGATAAGAGCAGCTACCTTGCGCCCAGCACCAGCGGCGCCACCCGCACCGATACCCCGTTGATGGAAATCCCGCAGGCCGTGCGTGTGATGACCACCCAGCAGATCGAAGACCTGGGCGCGGTGCGCCTGGCCGATACGGTGGATTACGTCAGCGGCATCAGCCGGCTCAATGACTTCGGCGGTACCTGGGACAACTTCGCCATCCGCGGCTTCAGCAGCACCGACATGGGTTTCCTGGTCAATGGCTTCCCCGGTTCGCGCGGCTACAACCCGCGCCGCGATACGGCCACCATCGAGCGTATCGAATTCCTCAAGGGCCCGGCGGCGGCGCTCTATGGCAGCAGCGAGCCAGGCGGCACCATCAACATCGTCACCAAGAAACCGCAGTTCACCCGCAAGAACAGCGCCGAGTTGAGCGCCGGCAGCGGTGGCCTCAAGCGCGCCACCGTGGACAGCACCGGGCCGCTGAGCCAGAACCTGGCCTATCGCCTCATTGCCATGACAGAGGAAGGCGACAGCCGCTCCAGCCTGCTCAGCAATCGTCGCTCGCTGGTGGCGCCGTCGCTAGCCTGGGTGATCGACAAGGACACCCTGCTGAACTACGAAGCCGAATTCCTGCAAGCCAGTACGCCCCTGGACCGTGGACTGATCAACGTGCGCGGCGTACTGGGTGGCTTGCCGCGCGACCGCGTGCTCAACGAACCCTCGGACGGCAACATGGCCATGCGCAGCAACACCCACCAGCTCACGCTGGAACGCACCCTGTCCGAACAATGGCGTGCCAAGCTCGGCGCCAGCTACAAGGAAAGCAGCTTCGACGGTTTCTATACCGAAGCCGCTCTCAGCAATCCCCTGGCCGCCGACAACCGCACCCTGAGGCGCACCCGCACCTGGCGTCAGCTTCCCTCGCGCGATACCTCGGTGCAGGCCGAGCTGCAAGGCAACTTCAGTACCGGCACCATCGGCCACACCCTGCTACTCGGGGCGGAGAGTTCCACTTTGTGGATGAATACCGAAATCCTGCGTTCGGCCGCCCTCACCTCCATCGACATCTACAATCCGGTCTATGGCAGTAGCCCCCTGCTACCGCTGACCAATCGCACCAGCAGCTCGGACGAACACCAGCGTGTCAAGGCCGTGTTTGTCCAGGACCAGTTGAGCCTGTCGTCGCAATGGAAGCTGCTGGCCGGCTTGCGCTGGGACCAGTACAACCAGAGCATCCAGAACCGCGTCGGCGGTGTGACCAACACCTCGCAACAGCAAAGTGCGGTCTCTCCGCGCGCCGGCATCAGCTATCTGCCCAATGCCTGGAGTTCGCTCTACCTGTCGGCGGGCAAGTCCTTCCGTCCCAATAGCGGGGTGGACGTCAACGGCCGCGCCTTCGATCCGCAGCATTCGACCGCCTATGAAGCCGGCCTCAAGCTGCAGACCAGCGATGAACGCCTGGGTGCCAACTTCGCTCTCTACGACATCACCAAGACCAATGTGCTGACCGCCAGCGACGTACCCGGCTTCATGGTGGCCGCAGGCGAAGCCAAGAGCACCGGCTTCGAAGCCGATGCCTATGGTCAATTGGATGCACACTGGCGCATCTCGGCCAATTTTTCCTGGGACAACGCGCGCGTGACCAAGGACAAGACCCTGGCAGCCGGCACCCGCCTGACCAATATCCCGGCCTATAGCGCCGGCCTGCTGGCCATCCGCGAGGATGCCACCGCCAGCGGTGCGCGTTATGGCCTGGGTGGCGGTATCAACTATGTGGGCAATCGTTCGGGCAATACGGCCGACACCTACTCGCTGCCGGCTTATGCGACGGTCAAGCTGCTGAGCTACTGGCAGGTGAGCAAGCATGTGCGGCTGTCGCTGGATGTGAACAACCTCTTCAATCGCAACTACTATCCGGGCTCGTGGAACAACCTCTACGTGATGCCGGGCGCGGAGCGTACCGTGGTGGCGCGCATGAAGATCGATCTGTAAGCGATCTGCCCGTCCCGCCCTCGGGATGGACTGATCTCAGGAAGAAAGCCCATGGAAGATTTCTTCCTCCTGGGCGAAATGCAGCCGCAGGATGGCTTCCAGCGCATACAGCGCATGGCGGACTTCCTGCGAGGTGGCAGCATCGGGCGGTTGGCTGGCAGCGCAGGTATTCATATCGGCCGCCAGCCGTTCGATGGTGCGACTCAGGCGATGGATTTCGCGATGCGTGCTGCTCATGGAAGCCAGCGGATCGCGCCCGCCGATCAATCTGGCCAAACGCGGGTAGAGCCGCGCGTCATCCTCCGACTCATGCGGGAGCAGGCGGGTTGTCAACAGCCCGCTCACCGAGTGCAATTGCTCACGCAACTGCGTCACCGGCAAGACATCGCAGCGCTCGGCCAGCCATAGCAGGCGATCAATGACCGGGGCCAGGGCGGCGTGTTCCTGCTGCAAGGCCTGCAGGTCTGCCGCCGAAATCTGTCCCCTGGCCTCTTCCTTCTCCAGCGTCAGCACCCGCAGCGCATTGAGGATGACGGCCACATCGATCAACTCCTGCAACACCGCGCCCGCGACCGGCGGCAGGTAACCCAGTGCCGCCACTACCATGGCCAGCAACGACAGTCCCATGCCTGCCACCACGCTTTGCAGGGCGATACGGCGGGTCTGTTGCGCCAGGCGCACAGCAAAGGCCAGACGGTCGAGCCGGTCCACCAGCAAGACCACCTGGGCCGACTCGGCCGCCGCAGCAGCACCGCGCGCGCCCATGGCCACACCGACATCGGCCGCAGCCAGCGCCGGTGCATCGTTGACGCCATCGCCCACCATCATGGTGACGCCTTGCTGGCGCGCCTGGCGAATGGCCTCCAGCTTGGAGGCTGGCGTTTGCTCGGACAAGATGTCATCCACGCCCAGGGCATGACCGATGGTCGTGGCCACCTCACGATGATCGCCGGTCAGCATCACGATGCGTTGCGCCCCCAGTGTACGCAGCAGGCGCAATGCGCGTGGCGTTTCCAGCCGGACTTGGTCGGCCAGTTGCATCACCCCCGCCAAGTGACCATCCAGGGCCAGATACACCCCAGCCGTTCCTTCATAACCGATCCGTGCGCCCGGATGCACGGCCCAGTCGGGGAGTGCATCAAGACCGAGCACGAAGTCACGCGTCCCTACCCGCACCTGGCGCCCATCGACCTGACCAGTGAGGCCGGCACCAGGCTGCTCGCTGACCTGCTCGGGCAGCGCCAGGGGGAGGCCACGTGCGAGGGCGGCAGCCACTACCGCCTGGGCGATGGCATGGGCCGACAGTTGCTCCAGCGAAGCGGCCAGCCTGAGCAAGTCGTGCGGTTCCATTCCTGGGGCAACATCGATGGCGGTCAGGCGTGCCTTGCCGCTGGTCAGGGTACCGGTCTTGTCCAGGAACAGGGTATGCAGATGGGCTAACTTTTCCAGCGCACCACCATGCTTGATGAGCACGCCGCGCTGGGCGCAACGTGACATGGCGCAGACCAGCGCCACCGGGACGGCCAGGATCAGCGGACAGGGTGTGGCCACCACCGCCACGGCCAGTGCGCGCTCTGGCTCACCACTGAGCAGCCACGCCAGCGCGGCCAGTCCCAGCGCCACCGGGACGAACCATAAGGCGTAGCGGTCCGCCAGGCGCGCGGCCGGTGCCCGCGATTGCTGGGCCGAATGGACCAGGCGCACGATGTGGCCCAGCGTGCCCTGCTCTGCCGTACTGCTGGCCAGGAGCTCGAAGGCTTCGCCGGCATTGATACTGCCGCTGGGCAGAAACGCTCCCTGGGCACAGCTGAGCGGCAAGGATTCGCCGCTCAGAGTGGACTGGTCCACCACGGCCGCACCCAACAGCGTGCCATCGACCGGTACCGTTTCACCGGAGCGCACCAGCAAGCGGTCACCAGGGCGGATCTGCGCCAGCGCGACCTCGACGATGCGCCCATTCTCATAGCGATGCGCACGCTGCGGCACCTTGGCCAGCAGGGCCGACATATCCTGTTGCGCGCGACGCTCGGCATGGTTTTCCAGGGCACGACCCGTGACGAACATGAGCGCGATCACGGCGGCCGTCAGGTTTTCCTGCAAGGCCAATGCGCCGGCCAGGGTCACCAGCGCGATCAGGTCCAGCCCCCATTGCCGGCGCCATAGCGCCAGCAGTGTCTGGCCCAGCACGAACAGCAATACCAGGGCGGCACTGCCCTGCCATAGCCGGGCCGCCGGCAGCGGCATCTGCCAGAACTGCAACAGCACACCGCCAGCCAATGCCAGGGTGCAGCACAGTACCACCGGAAGATGGAATCGTTGGCGCCAGTTCATCGGGAAAAGGCCGCCGGAAGACGGCACGCAAGGCGGGCGGGATCGCAACTGCCATGATGCTGCCTGGCGACCTGTGCGCCAGCGCAATCTCCTGCAATGCTGACCTGCATCAAGCCAGCAAGGGAGAGATGTTTTCACCAGGACAACATAAGCGGGAATGACGGTGCTGACCGATTGCTGTGATGCACTGATACAGAAAGACGGTCCAGGCACTCATGTCGCGCCGGCAGCCAAGTACTGGCTAGAACTCATTTCATAAATAGGCGTGAGTGCGAGCGAGTCCCGTTTGGGATGAAGTGCAAGGCGCGAATTTGGGTCAAGACTGGGCGTCTTGACCCAAATTCGTAACGCAGCAATTCGCCCAAACGGGCCGCTCCCTTCGGGTTCTGCTCAGAAAGGGCGCTGGCCGCGTTGCGCTCCTTGCGTGTGGCACCGCCACACGACGCGTCGCGCGCCTTGCCAGCGCCCTTTCTGGGCAGAACGCATCTCACGCCTATTTATGAAATGAGTTCCAGCTACCGGCTGCTGGTAGTGTGGCATGCCAATGTCGATCACGATGCCGAGCGGATGCCTGACCTGTCCATTGACTGCCGTCCCGTTTGCCAGGGTCAGGGTGCATCCTGCGATCGTCGGCATCGTTCCCTTACCGTGACAGTGTGGCGTGCAGCCGCAATCCCCTCCATGGCTGCACAGCGCCGGTGCGGGCTGACGCCCGCTGTGCCCCCCGACACATCCCGGCAGGGTTCGGCCAAGCAACTGTATTACAAGCGATGCAATTTGATTAGCCATCTTTTTGCGAAAGAACTCATTAATTCTGCTTAACAATGTACGACGCCCCAGTCCATGCGCTGGTGCTGTCGGAGAATTACAGAAAATGATTTACCACACTTGTTAAAAACAGGCCCCTAATCAATCCTCGCGAAATGTAATACATTGGCGCAAGCCGCAGCTCGGCTGCGGGCAGCACCGGCTAACCACGCCGCCATGCCTCCTTCCCACTCCACACCATCCGATGACGCGCCTAAGACGAATCCCTGTCAGCCAACTCAGCATAGGCATGTATTTTTCCGGCTTCGATGGTGCGTGGATTGCCTCGCCTTTCTGGCGCGCCAGCTTCCTCATTCGCACCGAGGCCGAGGTGCGGCAAGCACAACAGGCCGGACTCGGACATTGCTGGATCGACGTGCACAAGGGCTTGGCACCGAGCACTGAGCTGCAAGCGCCGGACTCGACGTCCGATGACTCATCCATGCCGCCTGCCACACAGCAAGATGTACTCAATCCCGACCTGCTCGAAGCGCTGCGGCTCTACGAGATGGGCCAGCAGACTGCACAGGAAGTGTTTAACCAGGCACGCCTGGGCAAATCGCTGCACGTAGCCAAGTGCAAGGAACTGGTTGAGCAGATCGCCGCTTCGCTGGCACACAATGCGGATGCCCTGTTGAGCATCATCCGCCTCAAGCGCGCCGATGAATACACCTACCTGCATTCGATTGCGGTCTGTACCATGATGGTCGCACTGGCGCGCACCCTGGGTCTGGACGACACCGCCTGCCAACAGGCCGGGCTGGCCGGATTCCTGCACGACGTGGGCAAGGCCTTCATCCCGCTGGAAGTACTCAACAAACCCGGTCTGCTCACCGAGCAGGAATACAAGATCGTGCAGCGCCACCCCGTGCTGGGACACGCCTATCTGAGCGGCCTGGTGGGCGTACCTGATGAAGTGCTGGACGTGTGCCTGCATCACCACCAAAAGATGGATGGCTCAGGCTATCCGGCACGCCAGCAGGACCAGAAGATAAGCCTGTTTTCGCGTATGGCAGCGGTATGCGACGTGTACGACGCAGTCACTTCGCACCGCGTCTACAAGGGGGCCTGGGATCCGGCCGAATCGCTCTCGCGCATGGCTTCCTGGCAGGGACACTTCGACCGCACCATCTTCCTGGCCTTCGTGAAGATGCTGGGCATCTATCCACTGGGCTCCATCGTCACCTTGCGCTCGGGACGCACTGCGCTGGTGATCCAGCAGAACCGCAAGGACCTGACGCGCCCGTTAGTGAAAGCCTTCACCACCAGTGCGGCGATGGAGGTAATGGAGCACGAGATCGTCGACTTGGCCGCTGCCGGCCAGACCGATGCCATCGTCGAGCGCAGCGGACAGGACTGGCTCAGGAGCCACGAACTGGTGACCGGTTCATGGCCGGTCATGCTCAAGGAGCCAGGCACCAACGCCGCAACTTCCGAGCTGCCGGGTGGCGCCAATCAGCCAGGCTGGAAGGTATCGTCCACGCCCGGATGGCGACGCCTGAAATAAGCCTGGATCTGCGCGATGCAGACAAGGATCTTGGCCGGCACCGCATCGCGATACTTGGTGGTGATGAAGGCGCAATAACTATCCGGCGACCAATCCGGCAGCACGACCTGTAGCCGCCCCGCATCCAGGTCATCCTGAACCTTGCTCTTCAACATGCGCGCCACGCCATGCCCTTGCAAGACCAGCTTGCGCAAGGAGCGGGCATGGTTGACGGCGATGCTGGGCGTCAGTCGCAACTGCGCACAATGCCCCACGCGGTTGCGCAAGGTCAAATCCACGCCAACGGGCGTGAAAAAGAGAAAATGATGCATCAGCAGATCCTCGGGACGGCGAATCGGCGGCTGCCTTTGCAGGTAAGCAGGTGACGCACATAGCACCGCTTCCAGCCGGGCCAACGCGATATCACCGGCACCGGGCAGCTTGCCTACGCGCAAGGCGAGGTCGACGCTCTTATCCATCAGGTCGACATTATGGTCGTTCACGTCAATGTTGATCTTGAGTTGCGGATGACTGCGGATGAATTCCTCCAGTGCCGGCACCAGATATTCGGAAGCCATGAAGCTGGAGGCGGCGATGCGCAACTCGCCCACCAGTTCCTTGTGCAGGCTTTCGGTGTTTTCCCGTGCCTCGTTGGCCAGCGCCACGATGCGTGCGCAATGGGCATAGAAGCCCTGGCCGGCTTCGGTCAAGCATAGTTTGCGCGTGGTCCGGTGCAACAGCGTGGTGCCAAGGATGGCTTCCAGGGCACTGATGTGCTGGCTGACCGATGAAGAGGTCAGCCCCAGTTCGCGGGCTGCCTTGGAAAAGGCGCCCAGCTCGACCACGCGGGAAAAGATCACCATACGAGGCAGGTAATCCATGGCGTTGTTTTTCATTATTTGCGCGCAAAAAGAGGCGATCAGAAGGATCGACTATAACGCAGCTGATGGCATGGCAAGGTCAGAAGCTGGGTGGGAGAAGCAGGGCTTTTCTTCTTTGACGACAGGCAGGAAGGGCATTGCTGATTCGCAAAATAGCAAGAAGAACCGCCCTGGCTCCCCAAATACGCCTCCCGGAAGACAAGATAATTCTGCCGGTCCCGCCTGGGGGAATATGATCGCCAGCGCATCTTCAAGTGACGCGCCGAGACTGGCTAGCGCCCAAGTTTCATAGGGAAATCGTCTCTGAGACAAACATCAAAAACGATAGCTCAATGCCAGCGTACTGACCAAGGGATCAAGCCTGACATCGGCACTGGCAGCACTACCGCCAAAGGCCGGCAGCGTGGCGGTGGCGATGGTACTGGCCCAGATCTTCTTCACATCCAGCACCAGGCTCCAGTGTTCGTTGAACGGTACGTTCACACCGAGTGGCAAGACCGGGCCGAAGGCGCTCGTGGTCGCGCGGCCGGCAGTATCGGCGCAGCGGTAGCGACCTGGCGCAGATAAGCGCCCAGTACCGCGCCCCAAGCGCTGCCGCCGTCGATGCTCTGCCCGTGCCAGGCCCGGGTATCCGGCAACCAGGCATCGAGCTAGCTGATGGGGTTTTCACCACGAACACGTCGTTTTTCTGGGAGCGCAACAACTGCTCGCACGGCAGTACCTGGAACCGTTCAAATTTGCCCTCGCTGCTTGCCCCGAGTGCCACTGCTTAGGGAAGGAGGCTCCGCTCAAGGGAGCG
This sequence comes from Herbaspirillum rubrisubalbicans, assembly GCF_003719195.1. NCBI lineage: Bacteria > Pseudomonadati > Pseudomonadota > Betaproteobacteria > Burkholderiales > Oxalobacteraceae > Herbaspirillum > Herbaspirillum rubrisubalbicans. The sequence goes on along the minus strand of NZ_CP024996.1, from coordinate 894,673 downwards.
GGCCACATACCCGACGCGCCCGGCGGAATTCTCGATTCAGCGAATCCGAAGAGTGTCGTCGATTGCGGTGACTAGTATGTCGCAGTTCTCGGAGGAGAATTGAAGTGGTGGTCGGATCTTCAGAATATTGCCTTGAGGGCCGCAGGTGCTTATCAAAACACGTCTCTTCCTCAGCTCATTGACCACATTGAGTGCCATTACGGCATCACCGTTTTTGGTACCAGGCTGCACAAACTCAACGGCGGCATAGAGACCGATGGCACGGACGTCGCCAATGCACTGATGCTGTACTTTCAGTTGCTCCAGTCCGCGTTTCAGATACGCTCCGGTTTGCTTGGCGTTGTCGATCAGGCCTTCCGATTCAATGACGTCCAGAACCGCTGATGCGGCCGCACAGCAGACCGTGTTTCCGCCGAATGTGTTGAAGTAGCCCGAGCGCTCAGTGAAGGCCTGCATGATGTCTGAGGTGGTGACGGTGGCGGCGATAGGCATACCATTTCCCATGGGCTTTCCCATCACGACGATATCCGGGTCAATTCCGTGCCGCTCGAATCCCCACATTCCTTCGCCAGTTCTTCCGAAGCCCGGCTGCACCTCGTCGGCAACGAACACGCCGCCGGCCTTTTTGACGGTGGCAACGACTTCCTTGAGGAAGCCTGGTGGGTCAACAAACAGGCCATCACTGGAACATACGGTATCGAGGATGAGGCCGGCAAACTTGATGCCGTGGCGCTCCAGGTCAGCGATAGCCGTAGCCACGTCCTGCGCGAATTTGACGCCGACCGGCGCATCCTGCCGATATCCATCGGGAGCATCCACTAGGCGCACGTTGACGCCAACAGGAACGCCAGGGCCGAATGCCGGCGTGATTTCGGCGACCGCAGTCGAATGGCCATGATAGGCGAAGCGCGTCACGATGAAGCCGGTGCCCCCCGTGTAGAGGCGCGCCAGGCGCATTGCCAGGTCTACGCTCTCGGTACCGCTGCTCGTGAAAAGCACTTTGGAAAGTGCGCGAGGGAACGTGCCGAGAAGTCGTTCCGCATAGGACGTGACGACATTGGAGAGATAGCGCGTGTGGGTGTTGAGGGTCGCGACCTGCTTGGACACTGCCGCGACGACATGGGGATGGCAATGGCCAACCGAGGGCACGTTATTGTAAGCATCGAGGTAGTCGAGGCCCTCCTGGTCACGCAACCAGACGCCGGAAGCGCTGACGAAATGTACGGGGTCGCGATAGAACAATGGAACGCCGTCGCCAAATGTGTTGCGCCTGCGTTCGATCAGGGCGCATGTCGCGGGTGAGTTGGTGCTGCCTGATTGCGGATTGAAGGCGTTCAACGCAAGCATTCCATCAGCGTGGGTCATTGTCTCTCCAGTACAAGATAATTCGGCACTTCAATGGTGCTCGCGAAGAGACAAGTCTGTCTTGACCATCGACGACATTTCCTTGATCGCAGAAGACGCTCTTGCGGGTCGCCGTATGAGGTCGCTACAGCTTGATATCCAAGGTCAACGATTTGTGTTGCGATGTCAAACGAAGTCGTCGGCGCTGGCGCGAAGATGTATGCAACGCTACTCGGAGCCTCTTCATGACCCTCACCACTCCTCAATCCCATCTTTCCTACATCGCGACGCTTCGAGAACTGGCCCGCTCTGCGCTGCCGAGATATGGATTCCCATCCAATATCGAAGTCGCCCTGCTGAGCCATTCGGAGAACACGGTATTCCGGCTGGACAATCCGAAGACCGGCTGGCGTGCGGTGATGCGCGTGCACCGGGCCAATTATCAGACTCCTGATGCGATCCAGTCAGAGTTGGACTGGATGACCGCACTCAACGAAGCGGGAATTGCTACGCCGCAGCCGCTGCGCACGCTGGACGGTGAGTCGTTGATCCAGGTCGATACCGAAGCCGCCGGCACCAGAATGGTCGCAGTATTTGCATGGGTGGAAGGGGACTTTCCCGATGAGGCAAACCTCACTCCATCACTGCAGAAATTAGGCGAATTGAGCGCGAGAATGCACCGGCAGTCGCGGCAATGGCAACGCCCAGATTATTTCGAACGCCATACCTGGAGTCTCGAAGATACCGTGGGCGAGAATGGCCGTTGGGGCCGCTGGCGGGATGCTCCCTGGCTCGGCAAGGAACAGGTGAATGTGCTTGCGCAGGCGCGAGATTTGATGAGCTTGCGGCTGGCTTCATTCGGAAAGTCTCCGGACAAGTATGGGCTGATCCACGCAGACCTGCGTATGGCGAACCTTCTGGTCAAAGGGGATTGCACCACCATCATCGATTTCGACGACTGCGGTATCGGCTGGTTCTTACACGATATGGCAACGGCGCTGAGCTTCATCGAACACCGTCCCGACCGCCGCGAGTTGATGCTGCGCTGGGCGGATGGTTATGCACGCCACGGTGCGCTGACACAAGATGATGTCGAGGAATTCCCGACCTTCCTGATGCAGCGACGCCTGCAACTGCTCGCATGGATGGCATCGCACAGTGAAACCGAGCTGGCACAAAGCCTCGGCCAGCGCTGGGTGGCAGCTACGGCAGAGTTAGCAACCGATTATCTGCGCCAAATGGGCTAATGGTCTGAAAATTGCTAGGATGGTTGGGAAATTATTTACCATGAAAATGGAGTCTGACCATGTCCAATGCGCCGCGTCTATCTCGTGCTTCCGACCACCAGTCATGCATTCTTTCAGCAGCGGCAACGGGCCTGCTTGAATTCATTCAGAGCGAAGGTGGTGACCCGGAGCGCATCCTGGGAGCGGCCGGTGCTGACTGCGATACCATCGAGCAGCCCACCGCGACCTTGAGCCTGGAAATATATTGCAACGCGATGGAGCAAGCCGCACGTCAGACGCAAAATGCGCATTTCGGCTTGCGCTTTGGCCAACAATTCATGCCCGCAGGGCTTGGCATGTTGGGCTACCTTGGTTTGACCTCACCCACAGTAGGCGAGGCCCTGTGCAACATGGGTGCCATGTTCCACCATCATCAGCAGCGTTCGCATCTGGGCGTGACCCACGCGGATGGTCTGGCCTACGTCGAATACCGCATCACCGACCCGCTCATCACTCAACGTCGCCAGGATGCCGAATTATCCATCGGGATGTTCTTCAATGTGCTCAGGCAGGCACTGGGCCAGCAATGGCGGCCCCTGGAAATTCATTTCGAACATGGTGCGTTGCACGGCGACGAGGAGCATGAGCACATTTTTGGTGCTCCGATCCATTTTTCTCAGGCGACCAATGCCATCGTGCTTCGAGGAGATGAGCTCGATGCGCCCATGCCAGGGGCTGATGTGCATCTGCACAGCCTGATGCGCAACAACCTGCGCCAGCTGGGGCTGACAGCGTCGGTCGCTGAAACCCTGGTCGACAAAGTGCGCGCCGCCATCCGGCAGCGACTCGATGACAGGGAACCCACGCTGGACGACATTGCAAGCGCACTGGGCATGGCGAACTGGACGCTGCAACGCAGATTGCGTGCGGCCGGGCTGACTTATCAAGAGGTTCTCCTGGATGTCCGCAAGAACATGGCGCTTGTGTATCTGAAGGACCCGGCGCTGCAGATTTCCGAGCTCTCCTTCCTTCTGGGCTACTCGGAAATCAGTGCATTTTCCCGGGCCTTTCAGCGTTGGCACGGTATTTCCCCAACGGAATGGCGGCGCCAGCATCTCGGCGGGCACCCGCGCGTTCAGTGAGATTACCAATCGGCAACGGTTTTGTTAGCGGCCTTTGTAGGGCCGTTTTTTATTGTCGTTGACTATCAAGAAGCTGTGTTTTGGGGTCAAACGGAAAATCAAGTTGAGGCGGCAAGATACCAAGACGATAAGGCGAAGGCTGGTTTTGTTCCGTCGCCAGTTCGTAAGTCAGCAGCTCTTGCCAACCCATTGATAGGGACCTACCGTGCAACCACAACTTAGTAAACAACGCCAAGTCATTGCCGCGATTGTCGGTAATGCCCTCGAATGGTACGACTTCATCGTGTATGGTTTTTTCTCGGCCATTATCGCTAGGCTGTTCTTCCCGGCCGACAACGAATACACCTCCTTGCTGGTAGCCCTGGCGACCTTCGGCATCGGATTTTTCATGCGCCCCGTGGGTGGCGTGCTGCTCGGCCTTTACGCCGACCGCAAAGGCCGTAAGGCGGCGATGCAGGTCATCATCGTTTTGATGACCCTGGCCATCGCCATCATTGCCTTTACGCCCACCTACGCAACCATCGGTATCGCAGCGCCGATCATGATTGTGGTCGCGCGGATGCTGCAGGGTTTCGCTACCGGTGGTGAATATTCCAGTTCGACTGCATTCCTAGTGGAGAGTGCCCCCGCCAACCAGCGTGGCCTGTACGGCTCGTGGCAGTTGGTCGGTCAGTGCCTGGCGGTCTTCTGTGGTGCAGGCATGGGCGCTCTGGTGACACGCAATCTGTCGCCGCAGGCCCTGGACAGCTGGGGCTGGCGACTGCCGTTTGTGATTGGCCTGCTCATCGGGCCGGTCGGTCTCTGGATTCGCCGCCACATGCATGAGACAGACGATTTCATGGAGAGCGCCAACAAGCCCGACGCAGCCCCCATCAAGCTGCTTGATGTGGTCAAAACCAACCTGCGTGGCGTGCTGGTATCGATGGGGCAAGTCATCAACGGTACGGTGGCCTTCTACGTTGTTCTGGTGAATATGCCCACCTTCGCCAACAAGCAACTGGGGCTTCCTCTCGATCAGGCGTTCATGGTGCAGATGATTGCCGTGGCGCTGCTCACCCTCATCATTCCGTTTGCCGGCGCACTGTCCGACCGCATCGGCCGCCGCACCGTCCTGCTCTACAGCTCGCTGGCATTCCTGTTGACGGTGTACCCTCTGTTCGTCTGGGTCGCCACAGCGCCCAGTCTGCCCCGTCTGCTGGTGATGCAAGTCCTTCTGTGCATCATGATCGGCGCAAACTACGGCCCGATGCCCACCGCCTTGTCGGAGCAATTCCCTACGCGGGTGCGCTCCACCGGCCTTGCCGTGGCCTACAATCTGGCAGCGATGCTCTTCGGTGGCTTTGCTCCGTTCATCGTGACCTGGCTCACCAAGACATCGGGTTCACCGGTCGCGCCCGCCTGGTATGTGCTGTTGGCTGCCTGTATCGGCGTTGCCGCAGCCTGGGCGATGCGTGACCAAAGCCCGGCAGCGAAGAATCGGCAGACAGAAGTCTTCGCCGGAATTGGAGAGCTCAAGTGACAGTAGGGATGGGTTCGCAGGCAATGCAAGGAGCACAAAAGATGGATCAACTGGTTACCCTCGATGCACTGGCATTGTCCGATGCTATTCGCCGCAAGAAAGTTTCTTGCCGCGAAGTCATGCAGGCGTATCTGCAGCATATCGAGAAGGTCAACCCGCATGTGAACGCCATCGTTTCGCTGCGCCCGACTGAGGCGCTACTGGACGAAGCCGAGCGTGCAGACCAATTGCTTGCGCAGGGCAGATATCTGGGATGGATGCACGGTATGCCCCAGGCACCGAAGGACCTCGCTTCGTGCAAAGGACTGCCTACCAGCAAAGGCTCTCCTCTGTCAGCCATGGAACCGGACCTGAGCGATACAACTTGCATCGCCCGTGTGCGTGAAGCGGGTGCCATTTTCATCGGAAAGACTAACGTCTCCGAATTCGGACTCGGCTCGAACAGCTACAACCCGGTATTCGGCGTAACCCGGAATGCCTATGACTTCTCGCGCATTGCTGGCGGTAGCAGTGGTGGTGCCGCTGCAGCGCTGGCGATGCGTATGCTGCCCGTGGCTGATGGTAGCGACATGATGGGCTCCTTGAGAAATCCGGCCGCGTTCAACAATGTCTATGGCTTCAGGCCGACGCAGGGCCGTGTCCCTTACGGCTCAGGCGGAGAACTCTTCCTGCAGCAATTGAGCACGGAGGGCCCCATGGGACGCACCGTGGCCGACGTCGCCCGGCTTTTCGCTACCCAGGCAGGCTATGACCGCCGTTGCCCGCTATCGAATGACACGGACGTGACTGGCGAGGTGGCGCAACTCAAGCGGGATTTCAAAGGCACGAGAATTGGTTGGCTCGGGAACTACGACGGTTACTTGCCGATAGAGAAGGAGGTCATGGTGCTGTGCGAGGCAGCGCTGTCGGACTTTACCGATATTGGCTGTACGGTAGAGCAATGCCAACCCGACTATCCGATGGAAAAGCTCTGGGAGACCTGGCTCATTCATCGGCACTGGCTAGTCGGCGCCAACTTGAACGCCTACTTCGCTAACCCGGCACAGCGCGGCTTGCTCAAGCCAGAGGCACAATGGGAAGTAGAATCGGGCCTGAATCTGAAGGGGATTGATATTTTCCGCGCGTCTGTTGCTCGCAGCGATTGGTATCGCGCAATTCATCAGCTCTTCGAGCAATATGATTACCTGCTGCTGCCCAGCGCACAGATGTTTGCGTTCGATGCGGCCACGACGTGGCCGCGCAACATAGCGGGCCGGGAAATGGATACCTACCATCGCTGGATGGAGGTGGTCATTGGCCCGACACTGGCGGGCCTACCGGCCATGAGTGTACCGGTCGGCTTCGGAACGAACGGCCTGCCTATGGGAATGCAGATCATTGGTCCATCCCGAGACGACATAGGTGTTTTGCAATTGGCACATGCACTGGAAGCCTTGCGCCCGTGGGTTTCCCAAGCACCGTTGGCAGTCGTAGATGCGTTGAACCGATAAATAGTTGTGACCTCTGGTTGAGTCGTTGGAAATCATTCTCAGCCTTTTCGGCGGCCTAAACAGCCGCCCTTTTTTAGACCAGCAAGCACTGTAGCGGTCAAGTCATCCCGGATAGCCACATCAGTTCGACATTGCGCTGCACCTCGCACTCCAGTTGCCGGCTCGACTGCAATCGATTGAGATTGCCGTAGATGTATATCTTGAGCAGCACTTAGTTGCTGCGGGCGTGATGGTCAGCCGTTGAACAAAACACTCCAGTTGCCCACAGCTTTTTTTAGAATGGGCAAAAAATCCCCCAGCAAAAGAAAAAGCGGCTTAGGACCATAAGTCGCTAAGCCGCTCTGGTACTGGTGGCCCCCCCGTGAGTCGAACACGGCACCAACGGATTATGAGACTTTCTGACTACAAATAGACAAACAAGGAAAGTGCAGTCAAATCAACGACCTGCAGCGGAAGCCATCCCATTTACCGGCTGCACTTTCCCGTCTATTTTGCCCGATTCAAGCCTAGTTTGGGCAGGTTTTGGTCATAGCGCGCAACACTTCGCTATCCGGAAAAACGCCTGGTCCTTTACTCGACCAGCTTCTGCTGTCAGGCTGGAGAAAAGTTCAAGAATTTTCTCGTGGATCAAGATGAAAAAAGCAATTTCTGTAATCGCCCTGCTCGGCCTGACCGCGTGCGCCACATGGGGCCATCCATTTTTTGCGAGCCAGCACTTCATGCAAGCAATGCTGGTCGGCCGGCATCCGATGAGTGACGCCAATTCCGCCGCGGTTAGATATTCACTGATCATTTTCTTCAGCCCGGTGCTTTGTGATTGGATCGATAGCATCCGCTATTGACAAGGCCCAGCGTGCCCATCGTTCCGACAGCTCTCTCTCTTCAGGCGTACCATCCTCGGCCGCCAGCAGCCTGGCATTAATAAATGCCCTGATCTCATGTGCTTTTTTCCAGTCCTCTACCTCCACCAGGAGGTCACCCCGCCGTTCCTCCTCGGCTTTCTTCCAGCCTTCAAGTTGCTCCTGTAGGCGTTCCTGTTTATGACGCTGAATCGTGGCCTCCAATTCAGCCCTCTTCTGCAGCAGCCGTTGAACTCTGTCAATCTCGCCGCGCCTATAGGAAAGCTCGGCAAAGATCAGGAACCCGGCGACGATTTCCCTCATCTGTGCTTGGAGCGGCCTAGACGCCGAATCGCGCCACTCTGTCTCTATCCCCCCCGTCGCCTCCCCGCGTATCACCAATTCTAGGTCCCCTGGATCGTCGCGCTCCTGATGCCTGCGCGAGATCTCGCTCGCCGGCGCACCCACCGCGCGCAGTTCGAATGCCACATTCATGTCTCCTATCCGAATGCTCCACTCGTACCCGGGCTCTTTAGTTTTAGCGGCTCCAGCTCCGCAATAAGAAAGGGCCTGAAGCAGCTGATTCAAGATCAGCAGGCGGCGGCGCCCCTGCTTAGTTGAGGAAATGACCGGGTAGAACTCTGCGTCCAAGGGATGCCCTCTCCACCTCTGTTTGTTTTCTTCATCCTTTATGAGCAGTTTGGAGATCGCGTGGTGCTTGTTGGATAGCGTCTTCCGCAATGGGGCCGCCGCTGCTAGCGCACGCGCCCTCAATTCGACTATGCTCAGGCCTTCCCGAAATTCTGGAGTCTCCAGCGGCGGCTCGTCCAGCAGCATCCGTCGCCGCACGCCGGAGCCCATTCGCGATTCGTCAACAAGGATGACATGTTCTGCCTGGCCAAGCAGCCGATCGGGCAACGGCACCCTCTTGGGCTTACCGCCGCCATTCACCATGTTCCAATATCCGCGACCTGGTCGTGGAATCCTGGCCGTTTCACAGGCAGCCCTGAGCTGCTCGGGAGACATGCCAAGGCGCTGCGCGACATCCTTTGCTGGCTGAGACCAAATCAGGTCGTGCAGTTCGGAACGAGTGATGCGTGTCATGAACATACGATCCCCTTTGAAAGCGATATGTATGGTCACATCCGTCAGGATGAAGGCCCTCTAGAAGAAGCCCGTCATCTGGCCGAAATGATCCACTGCGCCGTGCATCCCACCGGCTATACGAATGAACGGATCCAAAAGGGAATGCAAGACGTAATCGATCATGGTTTTCTCCTGGAAATGTCGGTGCGGAAGTGCGTCTGACCATGTGTGCATCTTACCGATGATCGGTTTCCGCGCTATTTCAATGCCAGACGCGATTATTTCAAACGAAACTTACAGGGGAAAAAGACCCGCATTGCTTGGGGGGATGCAATGCGGGTTAGAGGTCCAGTTCTCACTGGTGGGGATGCCGACGGAGAATGAAGCCGCCGGCGGGGCGGACTATATCAAAGATCAGTTTTTCTTGCTTGGTTGCCAGCCGCACAGCCGCTGCCCGGTCATATTGTGCGCCAGGATCTGGTCGACCGTGCCCTGGCTCAGCTTGTCGGTCTTGTCGATGAAGATGGGGCGCGTCCAGTTGCAGCCGTTGTCCACGATAGTGGGCGTCACGGCAACAGGATTATTCACGCGTCCAGTCATCTCGCAGCCGCTGCTCACGGTCAGCAGCAGGCATAGCAGCAATCTCGTTTTCCACATTTCCGCGTTCTCCTGTGGCCTGGGCTGCTTTCTGGGCGGCCGCAGTGTTTCGGTCGTCAACTTCTTGCTTGGTCTCGGCAACTTCTTGCGCTGCCTGGGCCTTGGTGGCCTTGGCCTGCTGGTGCATAAACAGGCCGGCGACGATACCGATCAGGCCGGCCAGCCAGGGGGCGATACTCAAGAGGATGTCGATCATGCTGCCCCCCGGATTTCAATGGTGATCGGCTCGGCGGTGAGGCGCAGCTTGGCAAACAGCCGGTCGAATGCCACCTTGCTCTGGCCCACCCAGTCCGGCGCCGGCGCATCGCCCACCAGGATGCAGCCGTCGGTATCCTCGGCCTTGTTGCCGGGATGGATACGGATGCCTTCGAAGCCCGGCACGTTCAGCAGCAGCGGCAGCACGCGCTTGAACCGCGGCGACTGCGTCAGGAGCACCTGATAGGTGCCAGCCGGGATAGCCGTCTGGCCGTAGACCTTCACGCCCCGGGCGCGCACGATGTCCTCAAGGGTGTAGCACTCGAAAACGCCATCGATGAAGAGCTTGCCCGCCGTACTCTTCTTGGTGCTGGGCTCACGCTGCAGGAGGAGCTTCATCGCCCTGTCCTTTCTCAGCCGGTTCCGGCTGCTTGAGGTAGGCGGCGCCACAGATGCACACCAGGATCACGCCGGCTACCACCTGCGCCACCCAGATGGGCAAGGTGCTGCCCAGGCCGGCCGAGGTGAGTGCGGCCCAGCCGGCCATGACAGCAGCGCCTACCTTGGCCAGGCGCACGCTCCAGCGGCGATGGATGAGGCCCTTGTCGTCTACCAGTTGGATTTTCATTTTGTCCACTTCCCCAGTGGAGGCGGCTTGGCGCCAACTGCCTTCTCCAGGTTCTCGATGCGGATGTCCTGGCGCGCATCGTTAAGCTTCACCTCGGCGATGGCGGTGATCTGCGCGGCCTTGAATGCTTCGTCCCGCTGGTCCCGCGCCCCCATCTGGGCCTTCATTTCCCGCTGCGTCTCCAGCAGTGTGTTGATGGTGCTGGTCTGCTGGGCGGCCATCCAGACGAGGGTGATAAGGCCCGCAACGATGGTGACGCCCAGAGGTGCCAGCCACGCCAGGGCCAGCTTTGTATCGATGACCTTGGTGTCGCTCATGGGTACGGCACCCATTCCTGCAGGTCTTCGTCGAAGCGCCAATTGCCGGGCTCCAGATCGAAGTCGATATCTTCGATCCGGTCATCCCACTCGGGATAATCACCCTCGACGAAGCCCCACCACACCAGCACTCCGGTGACTTTGTCGCGGAATGAGCGCTTCGGGATATCCTGGATTTCATCCATGTCAGATTGCTCCATTGGGGACGGTAAAGGACTGAACAGCGATGTTGCTGGCTACCGCTGTCGGCACGGTAACCGGGTAGGCCCATCCGCTGAAAACAGCTTGACTCGGAAGGTTTGGAACAATGACCGTGCGCCCATACCCTGCGTAACCAGTGCCAGCGTTTTCTGTGATCGAAGTTGCACGATCAAATGTGATGCCACTTGCAAGCTGAATGACATTTGATGCTTCGCCCGCAGTCGGCATCGTTACGCTGCCATAGCAATTCAGCACTACATCGAGCGCTAATGTCGGCACATATGCCGCGTGCGATACGGACTGCACTGCCAGTGTTGGGTTGGCCGACAACACCAGCGGCGGCGATTGGAAAATCATCCGACTACTGGCCATATACATCCGGCGCATGTTCGCGCTTCCATCCAGCACCACCGAACCGGCGTAAGCCCAGTAGGTATAGCCACTCGGGAGCGCCGGCCCCACAGATGGGCCGGCCAGGGAAGCGATCAGCGCCTCGGTGGTGCCGTTGTAGATCTTGTACAGGTTGACCTTCGCGGACGCGCCGAACGTGCCGGATTGATCGCGGCCATTCGCCACCGGGCCGGCCTGGCTGATATCCACGGTCTGTGTCGATCCGGTGTACAGCGTGAGCGTGCCACCCTCGGCATTGCGGTAGGTGGCGGTGATCGATGAAACGGTGAACTTGCTGTTTGGCGTGGTGGCATCATTGGCGCCGATCAGCCCACTGTGACCGCTGGTGCCAATTGCTGAAGAAGCCTGACGCGCCATCGGAAATCCGCCAGGCGTGACGCCATCGTGACCGACAAAAACCTTCTTGGTTGTATCGAAGGTGACTTCGCCGGGCTGACCGACGAACGATGCATGCTGTGCGGTAGTGCCGCGACGGAGCTGGAGGACGGTGGACATTATGGAACGCTCCCGAGGTCGGTATTGAAAATGTTCAGCGGATCGGCAACCGAGCCGAGGTCATAGGCGGTGCCGGCGGTGAAGCCGGTGCCGTGCTGTGCGTAATAGAGCGCCTGGGATGCGGCGACTGTGGCGGTACCGGATGCGTTCTCTGCAGCGGCCTGGCTCCCCGCTGCGGCCTGTTGGCTTGCCAAGGCGGCAGCGGCACTGGCAGCAGCATTTGCTGCCTGGTCGACGTAGTTGTCATCGGACACCGTGGGGTTGCCATTAACGTCGAAGATCAGCGCCTTCCCAGCACGGGCGGCAGCGGTAACGTTGAGCGTCTGGCCACCCTGCTCTTCAATCGGGAATTTCAGCGTGCGGTTGGAATCTGCCTGGTATTGCTGCAGTGCCAGCCAGATGGAGTCAAAATCCAGATTGACGATATCAGCCGGGAATTCGCCGTTCTGCTGGTAATCGGTATCACGCTCCAGCTTCATATCCCGCATCAGCAGAATCTTTTCTCCACCGGTCATCGGGACAACAAGCGCTACATCCCCCCCATCATTGCCAGTTCCAGAAACCGTGTAGTTCAGGCCCAACATCAGTCGAACCCCATTCACAGAGACCGACATATCCTCTGCCTTGGCGATCTTGAACTGGTACGGAAACAGCGTTGCGCCAGGGCTCGCCGTGTACGTGTTGAACGGTATTTGAGTGGTTACGGTCACAGCAGCCTCTAGTCGTGGCGCGCCTCGATAACGGCGCTACGGGTCGAGCGTCACTTCAAAAACGCCCGTTGATTGGCGCCAATCTTGACGCGTCTCCGGGGTCGGTTTCCCGACTAATTTGTTGATACGCACCGGGGCCTGCTCCACGGCGCCCGCGCCGCTGTCCAGAAAGTCGTCGGGCTGTTCTTTGACTTCCGGCTTCCAATCCTTCATCTGGTCCCACAGTGGCCCGTTGAGAGCGTCGATATGCGCCCAGAGCACGCCCGATCGGATGGGGCCTTCCAGCGCACCCAGGATTCGCTCGTTCTTGTTGCTGCTCTCCTGAATCTCGGTGACGCCCACCGCCAGCCCGCGCTGCTTCAATGCGCGCTGGAGCAGCTTGCCGGCAAAGCTGCCGACGCCATTGGTTTCCACGTAGACATGCAGAATGTTCGCTTTCGCGATGATGTCGCAGGCCTGCAGCACTTGGCCGGATTCGATGACGGTGTTGCGCGAGTCGCTGAAAACGGCGAAATCTCCCGTCAATTCCTTGCAGACGTGCCAGTAGTGATTACCCAGGCTGTCGTCATAGACCACCGAGAACGCAGACGCATCGCTCTTCTTCTTGCCCAGGGATGGGTCCCAATAGGCCCGACCGCTCACCACATGGGTTTTCCCCAGCATCATGCGTACAGCACGGTTCGCATACTCCAGCCGAGGCTGGACGTCGTAGGCTTTGATATCCGCCGGATCAAGGCGGCTTTCATTGATCGGCTTGGCTTCCAGCATATATTGGCTGTCCCAGTAGTTGATGGTCCGGGTCTTCTTGCGCCGGCGCTCCACGTCGTCGCGGGTGAATCGCTCAGGCCAGGCGCAGTGCGCATAGATATCCAGCAGCTTTCCGGGCGGCTTGGTGAAGACGACATCCTGCCCATCGATGGCGAAGTCCTCGCCCGCCACCAGCAACTTGGCATGCTTATGGATGCCAACGAAGACATATAGCCCGTCGTCACCAGGCGTGAAGGGGAAGCGGTACCGCAAGCGGGTGGCCGTGTCCTCGTAGCGGATCGAGGATTCAAACAGCGGGATTTTCAGCGAGGCAGCACCGTTCTCGATCAACTCCGGATAGATGGAATTGTGCGTGTGCGGCGTGCCGATGTAGGTCTCCTGCCCGCCAGGCACCAGAATGAAGGTGGCTTCCTGGATCTTGTCGCGCAGGTTCTCCCGGGCTTCGGCTGTCTTGATGTTCTTGGGGACTTCGATGTCGTCATAGTCGATGCTCTTCGCGCGCGCGGACGTCACGTTCTGGTCAACGCCGGTGGCGGTCATGCTGGCATTGCGCGCATCGATGGAACCCATGACCCAGAACATTTGCGCGCCGGGCTTGGTGGGCAGCATGCCGCCGCACAGTGGGTGTCGGCGCAGGATGTTGATGGTATCCCGCGTCAGCTTGGTGGCCAGCTTGCCGTCGGCAGCCCAGATCAGTGACACCCAGGTGCGGTCGCAATACAGCTGCCAGGCCTTATACACCGCGAAGATGCTGGACTTGGCCGCGCCACGGAAGACCTGCAGCACGCGCACCGGGTCATCGGTGTGCTCAAGCCAGTGGCATACGCGCACGTGCAGCGGCGGTACCTCCCATTTCATCACCTTCGCCCACAGCAGGAAGAAGGCCAGGAAGCTGATTGGCTTATTGTCCATGCACCTTCTTGCCGGATGCCTTCCTTGCGGTGCTCTGGATCTTGTCGAGCATCTTCTGCGCTTCCGCCTCTGCGGCCGCAATATCCCTGTCGAGACTTGCCTCTTCCTCGACTGGCTTCTCAGCATCCGGCGCGCCCACCTCGGCACCGCCCAGCTGGATCATGCCAAGCAGATTGGTGGTCTTCATCATCACCGTCAGCGTGGCGGCCGCGTTCTTCTTGCTCCAGTAACGGTCGCCCCGAGTCTGCTGGTCCATGGCCGCAACCTCCATGCCGGCACCAGGCCACTTGTCCGGATCGGCCTCCCTGATAAAGGCATCCGTCAGTTTCTCGGTCAGCTCCTGCAGGCGCAGGTATTGGTCTTGCCGCATTTAGATCCCCTTCCGTTTTGCCAGCCATTCACGGCGCTTTTTCAAGACGCGTTCCTTGTTTTCTTCCTGCCACTCCCGCGTGGTCTTGATGGAGTGCTCTTTGTTATCTCTGTACCATGCCAAGGATCGATCCTTACATGCGGAAAGATTGGCGGCACGATAAGCGGCTGCCTTAATAGCCTTGCAGGCCTTGCACTGACTTACAGTCCCACACGGCCTATTCGGGCGGCGGTAAAACATTGATATCGGCTTTTGCTCACCGCAAGCCATGCATTTCCGCAGTGTTTCATTTTCCAAGTGCCGCTCCTAAATCTGGTGTTCGATCCGGTGCGCCGGTGCCGGGCTTCCACCACCAATCCTGCCCCCAGTCCTTTCGCGCTCGCTGTTGCATTCGTGAAAGGTATCCCGGGGACAGGTTCTCTTGCAAGGCGTGTAGTCCAGCATGATCGAGTGCGGCCTTGGCGTACCAGAGATTGACGTATGGCAGATGAGAGCGCGCCAGGGTCAGTGCCTCGGCACCTGCATGCGTTTCCTTGCCGGCGGCGGCCTTATCGATGTTGCCCTTGATGACCTTCAGGCTCAGGTCGGCGGCCGCGCCGATGGTGGGGCCGGCCAGGCCGCTGATGGTCTTGGATGCATATTGGCCAGCTTCCTCGGTCGAGTCGGCCAGCAGGATGTCGCCCATGATCGATAGCACGCCGCCTTGGGCAATGGCCTTGACCCAGAATTTTCCGGTGGTCATGTCGGCCGGGTCTTTGCCGGCGGTGATCTGCTTGGTCTGGTAGGCGATCGCACCAAGCATGCCAAGCGATGCGAAGAGCGCGCCAGCATAGGCCACGCGATTGGCGGCGATGGGCGCGCCCTCCAGACCCTGCGGTGTGTCCATCATGCGGCGCCAGTGCCGCGAGACCATCGCGATCGGGAAGGACTTGAACTGCATGACCGACCTGGCCAGCTCACCGCGCATCGTCCCGCGCTGTTCCCCGCCGCCACTGGATAGCGTGCGCGTGGCCAGGTCAGGATTGAGAACAGCATATTCGGATTCATCGGTGATCATGCCCAGCACCTTGGCCACCACCCGGTCGGCCTCGGGGGAGCCGCTGGCCCGGATGGCTTCCGGCGTCAGGAACTCAGCTCCACGGTGCGTGGTGAGCTGGGCCTGCTGAATGACGGCCCAGTCTGCAGCATCGATGCCCTTGCTGGTCATGCGCCAGCGGTCATACTCGGTCAGCCTGCCCCAGTCCGTTTTGCTCAGCTTCGCCAGCCCATTCATCATGGTCATCGAGAAGCTGCGGCGCAGCGTGTCGGTCCAGGCGTTCATGAGGGACAGCTTCATCGTGCTGTTGGCGATGCGGCCGGACCAGTTGTTCTTGATGTTGTCGCCGCTCCAGCGGTTCAGGTCGGAAACCATCGTTTCCGCGATGATGCCGTGCATGGTCAGGAAGTCGCGGGTCTCGCCGCTGGCCTGCGCGGCGATGTTCTTGAGCGCATCCCAGTAGGAGAGCTTGTTGAAACCGGTGGTCACGAAGTGGGTGCCCAGATCGGTGATACTGGTGAGCACGGCGCCCTGCAGCTTGCCGAAGGTCTGGATATTGCGCAGGTCCTGGCCGATCTGGGCGATGTTGCCGTTATCGGCCATGCCGGTCTTGCCGCTGACCACATCCCAATACGACTGCGGGCGCAGGCCGAAAGAGCGCTTGATGCCGTTATCCGAGCGCTCGGCCAGGTCGAACTGCAGACGCATCTGCTGTTCCGGGTTCGGGCCATAGCGCTCCACCAGGCCGATATCCCGCGACATGCCGCCCACGTGGCCGAGCATCGCGTCATACATGCTGCCGCCGCCGTACTGGCTCAGGTAGGTGAGATATGCATCCGCGTCCCGGAAGTGAATCTGCCGGCTCTCTGCGCCAGCGTTTGCGCGGGCACCCCGGCCACCGCCCTTCCCCGGCTCGATTTTGTTGATGCCGCCGCTGGCCAGGGTTTCCCAGGCGCGGGAGAGCAATGCCGACACCTGGGCATCGTTCATCAGGCTGCCGTCTTCCAGCACGTACTGCCGACGATCCAGCAGGGGCAGCGTGCGCTGTACCCATTCAGCCTGCGCAGCGGTATCGCCCTTGCCGCGCACGCGCCCCTGGTCGTGCGGCTGTGGCAGGTAGCCGTAATCCAGCTTGCCGACATCGCCGCCGGCCGCATTAAACCGCTGGCGCATGCCTTCGATGGTATCGAGCCACGCCCGGGCGCCCTGCTGTGCCAGCTTGTTGCCGGTGGTGCCGGCGGCATTACCGAAGATTTCGCGGGCAAGGTCCCGGCTCATAGTGGGATTCTCAGCGTCGAACAGCAGCATGAGGCCCTGGCGCCCGAGGCCGGCGCCCTGCTTGCTGGTGGCTGCTTCCATCAGGTCGACCAGACGCGCCATGTTCTCGCGCTTGACGCCCTCGATATACAGGCTGGTCTGGTCCAGTTCATGCACCAGGGCGCGGCTGCGGCCGCTGGCATAGCTGGCCATGAGGTCGCCAACCCGGCTTTCCATGGATGCAGTGCGCAGGATCTGCAACTGCGCGCGCTGCACCTTGAGGGCAGCTGCCGCCTGGATATCCTGCATACCGGCGGCCGCTGCCTCCAGTACACGCTGGTCGGCAGACTTCGCGGCCCAGCCGGCGGGGTCCTGACGCGCCAGCCGGCGCATGTTGGCGCTCATGGCGTCGTCGATTTTCTGGATTTCGCTGTCGGTCAGCGCACGGCCGGCGGCCTGCTGCACTGCCTGTCTGCATCGTGGGTGCATGGTTTCCTCTCGTTAAGAATTGCGCAGGAAGCATTCGGCGGCCACCTGGAGCAGGCCGGCGTCCTTGGCCTCGGCGGCGGCCTCTTCCTTGACCTTGGCCAGCGCCTCGGCCAGCGGCAGCGGTGCGTCCATGCCTTCCAGCTGGATCATCATGTCGGGCGAGAGGCGGCCGATTTCAGCGGTCTGGCCGTCGAGCACGGCGGCAACGGGACTGGCCTGGCTACTCGAGTCAGCAGCAGGCTTTCCACCTTCAGCCGCTTGCGGCGTGGCTTTCGGGGATGCTGGTAAATTTTCAGGTGCTGGTGTACCACTGGATTTACCACTCTCGAGAGTGCCAGATTTGGCACTTTTCGCGGGCGGCTCGGCCAGCGCCTGCTGCACGGCCAGCGCGCCGCGCTTCGGGGTGGGCGCATCAATTGCGGCGCGCTGCTGGCGCACCTGGGCAATCTGCTGGTCGATCTGGGCAATTTGCTCATTGGCCCGGGTGGCCTCGGCATTGCGGTCGATCTGCTGCTGCAGGGAGTCGATACGCTGGTTGATTTCGGCCGCCCGCCCGTTGAGTTCCTTGGTGGCGGTGGCCAGGGCCTGCTTGTAGCTGCCGCCCTCGGCCTGGATTTCCTTGGCACGCGCCCGCAGCGCCGCGTCGTCAACAGCTGGGATGGTTTGGCGCAGCGCGGTGATTTCATCGCGCATCGAGCGAATTGCGCCCGGCTCTGCCACGTTGCCGGCATCTTCCAGCAGGGTGGCGCGCATGGCCTCCATCCGGGCGCCGAAGTCATCAAGCATGCGCGCCTGCGCCAGATTGTCCAAGTTCAGGGTATCGCTGACGGCCACCCGCTCCCCTGCGCTCAGCTGGTCCGCCGCCCGGCTGAAAGCGGCCAGGTGCTGCTCGGCGCCAGCGATGTCGGCGGGGTCCTTCAAGTTCCAGGAATTGACGGTCTCGCGAATCAGATTGACGCGGGCGGCGGCCACGGCTTCGGGGTCTGCTGCTGCGGCGCGGCCGGCCTCGGTGCCCTGGCGCTCGGCAATGAACTTGTCGGTGCGCTCCAGATAGGCGCGGGTCTCTGCTGCCGGCGGGGCCTTCCCGGCCTGCACAGCCTTGCCCGCCAGCGTGCCGCCGTTGTAGTGCGCCAGCGCGGCCCGCCAGTCGCCACCATACTGCTTGCCCAGGTCGGCCAGATAGGCAGCTCCGGCATCGATCGAGGCCACCGGGTCGCGCACGTTGCCTTTGCCGTACTGTTGCCAGGTCGCATCCATGAACTGCATGATGCCCTTGGCGCCCACCGGGGAAGTGGCGGCGCTGCTGCTGGAGCGCTCGCCGGCATTCTTCGCGGCCAGCAGCACCTCGGGCGGCACGCCTGCCCGCTGGGCGGCGGTGACCGCATAGGCGTCGAGCCGGGCGTCGTCGAAGCGCAGCGCCTGCCGCTCGTTCATGCCCATCTGCACCAGCTCGCGGGAAGCTGCTGCATCCATCGGCGCGGCCACCGGGCGGGCATTGCGCATGCCGCGCGAGGCATAGGCACCGAAGCCTGCAGGGATCAGGGTGGCGACGGCCAGGCCTACCGGGTCGAATGGGTCATACTGCTCTGCGATCTTGTCATAGCCGGCATTCTGGAGGATGGCGCGGCTGGCCGCCTGCTGCGCGATGAAGGTACCGGGGCCGCCTGCCGCCACCAGGCCCACCGTCTGGCCGACGGTCTTGCCAGCCACAGGCAGTGCCGTGGCAGCAGCAGCCGCGCCGCCAGCCGCAATCGCCGCCTTGGTCCGAGTTTCGAAGTCCACACCCTGTTCCTGCAGTCGCTGCGCCTCCACGAACGCCTCATCGGTACCGGTGAAGACTGCGCCAGGAATCGGGGTACCCAGCACGGAATAGGCCACGGCCTTGACGCCGAAGCGGCCCAGGCCGAACAGGATGTTCTCGGCCGCATTGCTGGTGGTGGCGTCCGGCATCATGGTGCGGGCAGTGGCGCGCAGGCTGGTGCCGGTCTCGCTGGTGAAGGCCGCGCCGGACTGGACATCCTCCCGGGCCTTCTGGCCTTCGGCGCCGGCGACCCGCTGCTGCATGTCGCTGTCGAACAGCATGGCTGGATCGGCCTGCACGCCATAGCCCCCTTGGACAGCACCGAAGGCGCCCAGGATGTCCGAGCCGAACGCGGCCGACTCGGTGGCACCGGTGGCCACGCCCTTGGGCAGCGCCTTGGTGGTGTTCCACAGGCTCAAACCAAACGACGGGCGCGCCGGCGGTTCTGCAACCGGGCGCGCCACGCGATCGTCCAGCACCTTGTCGGTGCCGTCTTGGAACATGTTTTCGATCATGGGGAAATCCTGATGGTGATCCGCTGGCCCTGGCTGTTCGTCACCAGCGTGCCGCCGGCCTTGACGTTGTACCGGCCCTGGCCAGCGCTGACGAGGGCGGCATTGGGGAGCTGCTTGACGAAGTCGGCAACCGGGATAGCCTGGGCACCGGCATAGACCTTATCCGTAGTCTGGGCGGCGATATCGGCAGCGGTGACCGCCTTCAGGCGCTTTTCGAAATCACCCTCTTCCATGCCGCGCGGCAGCGGTACCTTGACGCCGTTGCGCTCCACGATGCTGCCGACGGTCAGGCGCAATGCCCGGGCAGGGTCCGAGCTTCCACCATCAGCCACGATGCCAGCATTGATCAGGTATGCCGAGTCGATGACCTGCTGCCGCACCTCCTGATTAGGGAAGGCGTCCCCCACCAGGTTTGCGATGCTGCCGCGCCAGCCGGTTTCCTTGGCCGTGTCCATCATGATGGCCTTGTCCTTGATCGCCCTGTCTCCGCGCAGCAGCAGCTCGCTGCTGTAGCGGCCCTGCGTGGTGCGGTCGCCCGCCAGCATCATGGCCATGCCCAGCACGTTGTCCTTGTCGTGCATCTGCTTGGCCAGGGCGGCCAGGCGGTCGGCATCTGGAACGATGGTCCCGATGCTGGCCAGAGCGCCAGACTGCTGATCTGGGGGAAGCATGCGGATCACCCGGGCAATCTGGCTGGCTTCTTCGGGCTGGAGCGGCGACACCTTGCGCCCGGCTTTGATCTCGACCTGGCCGATAACGCTCATGCGCTGCCGTAGCACCTGCACGGCGTCATCAATGTTGTTCAGCTGGATGGTCGGTGCATCCTTGATCGCGCCACGCTCTTGCGCCGCCTGCCAAGGATTCTCGGCATAGGCCTTCTCGCTGGCGGACAGGATGCTCTTGAACTGCTCGGTAACTTTCTGTTCCAGCGGAGTCACACCGATTTTCGGATCAGAACCGGCGGCGTTCATACGCTCCACAGTGGCGCGCATCTCCGGTAGAGACATCGAGGCAAATCCGGCAATTTTGGCTTGCGACTTGACCAACTCCTGCGCCTGGCCGGCCATCTTGGTACCGGCAGTTGCTTCAGCAAGGGCATTGATGGCCTCGGTCGACAGGTAGCGGCCTTTCATTGCCATATCGTAATTGGAGTTGTAGACATCCACTGCCGCATTCTCACGGGCCTGCTGCTCCCGCTGCGCACGGTCAGCATCGCGCTGTGCCGCCGCGTCGATACCGTTGATGTAGCCGTAGGCCTTGGTAATCAGCGACGTGCGCTTGTGCGGGTCGATCATTTCGCCATCCGGCCCCTGGATTTTCGCCAGCGCGTCCTGCACCAGCGCCTTGTCGCCGGTTTGCGCGGCGCCCTCCAGGGTGGCATTGGCGAAGTTGAACGAAGCGTTTTCTGTAAAGCCCTGAATCGCTTTTGCCATCTGCAGTTCGTTCCATCCAGCCTTCGGACCCATGATGTTGACCATGTCCTTATACTGGGCGATTGCTCCCGGCATATCGCGCATGGCCTGGCGCTGCAAGGTCTCGCCAGTGTTGAGCAGATCGGCGCCGATATCGTCCTGAGTCTTCTTGATCGCCACGCCCTGCAGGTTGCGCGTCAGCGTGCCCATGGTACTGGTCAAGTGCGGATCCATGGTCTCGATCTGGTACGGCGTCAGGCCATCGGTCCGCGCCTTGCGTGCATCTGCGGCCCGGCCGTTGTAGGCATCGACGGCGTTCTCGGGCTTGATCACGCCAGCCTGCACATCGCGAGAGACCGAGTCGTAGATATCGTGCAGATCGTTGTTCAGGCTGGCCAGGGATGAAGCCGCCTGCATGCGCTGCTTCTGCTCGTCGACCTGCTGGAAAGTGACGGCCAACTGCTGGCCTGCGCGCGCCACATTGCCCAGCGCCTGCTCGGTGGCGGTGTTCGCCTGCACTGGCGCCGCACGCTCGGGCTGCGCTACGGCATTGCCGAAATTGCCAAGATTGATTTGCATTTTTCGTCCTTGTCAGCCGATCAGGGCGTTGGCCGGCGCAGTAATTCCACTGCCGAGGCTGCTGGGCGCACTGCTCGCAGGCGTTTTCCAGCCTTTTCCGATGGCGGCCCCGGTCGCCAGCACCGAGGACGCCGCGTTCAGGTAGCTGGCGCTGGCCGAATCTGCGGCAGCCTGGCCATAGGCAGAGGCCTGGCGCAGCGAAGTGCCAGCCGACCGGCTGCCGCTGAGCAGCGCTGTATATGCGTCCTGGTTGGCATTCAGGTCGATCGTGTCGTTGATCGTGACGGCAGTCCCCTCGCCCACCGCCGCACCGCTGCCGGCGAGCTGCGCGCGGGCTTGGCTCTGCTGCTGGGCCGCCGCCCGGCGGATCTTGTCGGCCTGCGCCACGGCTGCGTCCTTGTCATAGGCAGCCTGATTCACCAGCTCCTGCTGCTGGGCTTGCTGCGCGTTGGCCTGCTTCCGCCCGGCCTCCAGCGTCGAATAGGCACCAGCCGCAGTGGCGGCCAGCAAAATAATTGCCGAAGTCTCAATTCCCATCGTTCAGTACCTCCAAGCCGATTGCACAACGTGTAAAACCCAGCTTCTCGTAGAGCTGGGCCGTTCTTTCAGGATTGACGCCAGTCGACGTGCCGGCGTGGAGCCATACAGCCCCTTTCAGTTCTGCCCACTTCTTCATGCAGCAGATCAGGCGCGCCGCGGCCAAGCTGCCTCGATGCTCCGGTTTCATGAAGAAGCTGACTTCCTCTGCCACCACATCGGTGCTGCTCCAGTGGCTGGTGGCGATCGCCGCGATGCCTCCGATGATTTCGCCATCCACTTCGGCCACCAGCACCAGGCCCCAGGGCTGGGTGATCAGGCGCGCAAGCATGTCCGCCGCCTTTGCTCGGCTGTAGGTCAGGCGTGACCAGCGTGGGCTTTCCCGATGGAGGGCCTCCCCCATGAGGACGATGGCCCTCAGATCATCCAATGTCGCCGGCCGGATCATGAGTTCACCGTGAATTGACGGACGACACACAGAACATGGAACGGCAGCGGCTCGTCCTGCTCCAGGACCAGCGGCGAATCCCCACGCTCCCAGCCCAAGATGCCAATCCGATCCAGGCCGGAAAACGGCGTAATGGCCTTGTCCAACAGGTCGCTACCGAAGCGGCGCTGCGTCATCTTCTTGCCGTTGATCTTGCCGCCGATGGTTTCGTGCACCAGCACAGTGGCCTGGCTGGTGTTCATGTTGCTGCCCTGGGCGGTACCGGTCCCGGTTTGAATCTCGGGGCGAAGAGGCACAATCCGGCTCACGTAGACCATGCCGATTTCCACGGACTTGGCCGCGCGCGGGAGCGTGATCGCGCCGTCGGTCACGGTGAATTTCCCGGCATAGGTGCCATCAGCCCGCACGCCGACCTCTTTTCCCTCCAAGTGATTGAGGCCGGTCCATAACGTCTTGCCGGTAGCATCCGTGCCGAGAATTGCCGCGTCGGTCAGGAGGCTTTCGTCGAAGCGCTCAATGTAGCGGCGCACGGTGCCATCAATCGTGCGCTGCACGCTTACCCATACCTCATCGATACCGTTGTTCGGGATGACCGCCACCGATTCATAAATGCCGTCAGTAGACAGCGGTGACCAGGCTGTGACGCCCTCATCTCTATCGATGGTCAGCGCGGCGATCTTGCCGTCAGTGCGCACGCACCACAGCCGGCCATCGGGCTCGGGCTGGTACCCCATATCGATGATGCCGGGCTTGACCAGGTGCTCGGCCAGCGTGGTGATGTTGGGGGACGGGAAGCTGTTGGATGCGTAGTTGTAGGACATGGCGCGCACCTTCTTGCCCGAGCGCGTCACATAGATCAGCTCGTCACCGACCAAGATCGGCTTGACGTTGTTGCAGCCGTAGCGCGTGCGCGGCTTGAGCTGCGGATTGGTCGGCGTCAGCGGCTTCTCCACCCCACCGGTGGCCGTGTACTCGCCGCCGTAGGTCATCATGAGCAGCACGTCAGTGGACGCCATGCGCGTGATCGGGTTGATCTGGCCGGTAGATGGCAGCGTGAACGAGAAAGCGTCGGAGTCGTCGGTCCCGATGGTGTAGTCGAAGAAGACGCCCGTCTGGCTTCCCCAGATGGTTTGCGGATAGCCCCGCGATCCGCCGGTAACAAGGCGCTGCTCGTAGAACGCCCCCGTGTTCGGATAGCCATCAAACTCGTTCCACATTGCGCCGAGGAGCTTCCAGGCACCCTTGGGAGCGCCGGTCACCGAATCGAGTGCCTTGATGATATTGGCCTGGATGCTCTGCGCGTTCACAAAGCCATTGACATACAGCAGTCCGCTGTTGATTTCAATGAACCGGCCGACCATCGATGCCCGGAATGCATCCCCCGTCGAGGTAACAGAAATGGTGATGCCGACAGGA
The DNA here is from genome assembly GCF_003719195.1 of Herbaspirillum rubrisubalbicans. Taxonomy (NCBI): domain Bacteria; kingdom Pseudomonadati; phylum Pseudomonadota; class Betaproteobacteria; order Burkholderiales; family Oxalobacteraceae; genus Herbaspirillum; species Herbaspirillum rubrisubalbicans. The sequence continues at coordinate 870,873 of NZ_CP024996.1, read as the reverse complement.
TCCTTTGCGCCTGGCGTGATTGCATCCTGCGGCGAGTCCTCCAGCACCCACTCATTGGCAGGAACGCTAGTCCCCGGGAATGGAGAGGTGATCGTGCCCACCAGCTGATTGGCACTGTTGAAACCGGTGATGATCGCGCTGCCGCCCTCATACGTGATACGCCGGTCGCGGTCCCCCAGCAAGAACACTCCGGCGCCGGCCGTGAAGGTGCGGCTCCCGCCCACAGTTGGATCGTTGATCGTGAGCGCGGTATTGAAGCGCTCGCCTACCTCATCAAAGGGAACGGTGGTGAATGGCGCGGCCTCCAGGCGCCAGGACGCTGCGCCCAGCCGGCGCAGCATCTGAGTCGGGACATCGGGATGGAAAATCAACATGGTGTCTGCGCCCTGGGTGAAATCGATCTGGCGCAGCATGTCTTCGGTATAAGGCGTCGTCAGTTCCAACGGTACACCGCCCGAGATAATCTGGCCGCCGCCCTGGTTGAAGAAGCGCACGTACTGATGGCCGAACTCCAGAATGTAGGCCTGGGTGGTGCTGAAGACGAACGGGATCAGGCGGCAGATTCGTTCAGCGATCTTGGCAGCGGCCTGATATCCACTGCCGTAGCGGCGGAATGCGCCGCCGTGGATGGTCACCATGCAGTTTTCCAGGGACTCGGCGCCATTCTGGTACCGGGCGATATCGACGCGGCCGAAGCAGCGCGGGGTGATTTCGCCTGCGGTGAAATTGGTTTGGATGATGTTGACGCGCGGCATGTCAGTCCCCTTTCCTCAAGAGAACCGCGATTCGACCAGGGAGCCCTCTTCGAACTCTTCCGGCGGATCGTCCTGGCCGTCGATGGCCTTGGCCACCTTGAGCATCTGCTGCAGTTCAGCATTCATGCTGTCCCGCAGGCTGCTGGAGGCCGTCACGGCGTAGGCCATTTCTGCGGCCATGGCCTGCTCCATCACTCGAATGAAATTCGTGCTCCACGATGCCGGGTTCTCGTTCCTGAAAACATAGACCAGCGGTAGCTGGGCAGCATCCGACAGGATGTTGCGGCCCTCGCTGCGGTATGGAATCTGGTACCCCTTGCGGCCGACCTGCACGGTGCGAATCCAGTCGCCCGGCAGAGAGAACTGGTAGGCGAAGTCGAAGGCCGGGGTCTGGGTCAGCGGTGAAAGCAGCACGCGCTTGATGGCGCAATTCCAGTAGTGAGCACGCAGCATGGAATCGCGCACGGATGGGAATAGGTTGCTGGCCAGCGTGGCGTGATCGCTTCCCTCCGCAAAGGAGGCAATCGTCTTGGCGCCGAGCTTGAGCAAGGCATTGGAGCAGATGGAAACGGCACTTGGCATGGGGCACCATCAAAAAAACCGGGAGCAAGGCCCCCGGTTTGGATAAACCCGCACGGGCGGGACGAGACAGCAGCAGGATCGATCAGTCGTTGACGTACTCGATTTCGAACTTCAGCGCCTGGTTGGCTTGCAGCACTGCGCCGGTCACGGTGGCATAGACATCCACCTCTTCCGTGGTCACATACTCGGCACCGCTGGCGATCAAGGCGCCGGTATTGGCATCCTTCTGGCCGGCGGCATTGGTGTTCACGGAAGCGGCCAGGCCATCCGCATCGATGACGGTACCGGTGGCGGTCGAGCGGATGCCGATGTCGATGGTCGAGCTGGCAGTACCAGCGGCGCAGCTCACCTTGCTGTTCAGGGTGAAGCGGCTGCCGGAAGGGACACGACCGATGAAGATCGTGTCGTTGATCGCCAGCTGGGCGAAAGCCGCCGGCATCTTTGCGGCCAGGATGCGCTTGCGGCCGAAGGATTCATGCGGCAGCAGCTTGGGGGTGCGGTTCACGATCTTCGCGCCCTGGGTGGTGTTGACTTCAGCCATGACTGGCTCCTTTCAATGAGTGAATGAGGTTGATGTCAGGGCTGGGTTACACGAAGTCGATGGCCACGACGCCGTAGTCCCAGACGCGGACGGCGCCCACCGAGCCGGCGGCCGACAGCTGCAGCGTGTCCTTCTTGTCGCCACGGCGCTGCGCACGACCTTCGAAGAAGCCGGTACCGAAGTGGATCGAGGACTTGGCCCAGGCCATGGTGCGCAGCACGCCCGCAGTGTTCTGCACCTTCTCGTAGGGCACCCAGTTGAAGCCCATCCACTTGCCCGAGACATCACCGGACTGCAGCATCTTCACGGCCATGAAGTCGGCCGAGGTCAGCGTGGTATCCGACAGGATGTCTTCCAGCATGTCGGAGGTGTAGGCGATGCTCAGTTCTTCCGGCACATCTGCCTGCTCGTCGGCCTCGTTCGAACGGAAGATCTTCTTGGCGGTGATCAGCTTGGCCTTGGTGAAGCCGGTGCCACCGTTCAGGATGATCTGATTCGACGGCAAGGCGATGAGGGTGCCGTCCTTGGCCTGTGCATTGCCGATGGCAGCCGAGAAGATGATCTGGTCCTTGCGGCGGTTCCAGGCAGCGTTCAGCGAGTCCATGTAGGAGCCGCTGGGGTTGGCCAGCACCTTGGGCTCATCGGCACGGTCCACCGGCAGGGCCTGGTAGAAGTCGCGCATCAGCGCCACGCGGGTGGTGTGGTTGGCGTCCGACCAGACGGTGTCGCCGTGGCGGGTGGTGTTCTCGGGAGTGTCGGCAAGGACGTCCAGGCGGTTCGCAGTGAACGACTCGCCCACGATGTTGCCGCGATCAGTCACGCGGGGTTCGAAGCGCGCACGACGTTGCTGGGCCTGCAGTCGGATAGAGGTATCGAACTGCTGCACGAAGGCCTGGGTAATGGACTGGGGCATTTGAATCTCCAAAAGGTGATTGAGAATTCGCCTTTCAGGTTGTCCGGTCACTCCGGGCCTGCGATTCCGTCGCCTGCACGCGCCGGCTACCGCGTGTGCTGGAGGGTATTTGCAGGTTGTCCGCGCACCACCACGGGCCTGTATCTGCCCGCAATGGTCGCGCTGGGTGGGGGTCGGTTTCCCGACTAAATGGAAGGGGTGTTACGCGGCAGCTTCAGTGCCGTAGGCTTTTTCGAAGTGCGCCTTGACCTTCTGGCTGACGCGGGCGTGATCCTTGTGACCAGGATTGGTGTATGCCTCGCTGGCCATCAGGTCCTCGATGGCATCAGCGCTCATCACATCGCCGCCGTTCGGGTTCTTGTCCTCGGCCAGCTCCGGACCCAGGGCCGCCATCAGCTTCAGGAACTGGGGATTGTTCGCCAGCGGGCCGGTCATGATCTGCTGCACGTCCATCCCCGCCTTGCCGGCGAGCGCCGACGCAGCCGAGTAGGCCAGGCCGACATTGCGCTGGAAGGTGGCCGGGGTAGCCCATTCCTTCTGCAGCTCGGTGGTGCAGGCGGTGCTGTCCATGACGGCCGCGCCGGCCACCAGCTTGGGCGCCATGTCGAAATACTGGCCCATCACCAGATCGAGCTGCTTCTGGGTCATGCCCGCTTCGAAGGCCTTGGCGCGGAAGTCTTGAAACGATTGATCTTCTTCCGGCTTCCAGGATTCCTTGAATGCATCCGGTACCGTGACCGCATATTCTTCGGCTGACTTCGGCGGGACATCGCCGGAACCGAAGCGCTTTTCCAGGTTGCCGTAGGCCTCGGCCATCTTCTTGGAGGACGCGGCCAGGTCGAACTTGCCATCTTCGGACGAGACCCGGAGCTTCTCGGGGATGAAGCTGAATTCCTCGCCTTCGCCACCGGTACCAGCAGCACCTGCTGCAAGCACGCTTCCGGGTGCGGCGGCAGCGCCTCCACCTTCACCACCACCCCCTGCACCAGCGCCTGCCGCAGCTGCGCCACCAGCCTCGCCGCCACCTGCCCCACCAGCACCACCGTCACCTGCTTCTTGCATGAGGACATACCAGTTTCTCCGGATGATTTTCATGTTTGCTTCTCCTGTGAAATTTGATTGATACGAAACAGCTGCTGATGCGTCGTGATTAGCTCGGTGCCAGGTCCATCATGGTGACGTTCTTGTAGGTGCCGGGGTTGGCCACAACCGTGTCTACGATGGCCTGGAAAGCAGCGATATTGGCGTCCGTGAGCGCCTGATTGTTGTTGAATGCGTTGTCCAGTTCGCCGTGCAACGTGAAAACTACAGCGCCCTTTGACGCACCTGCCTTCGTCAGGCACCCCATGGTGTTGGCACCGACGTTGGCAGCAGAGCTGTTTCCGAAGGCATTGAAGCCGCAACTGCGTACTGCCATGGGATCACCAAATGGCCAGGTCTCGGTGACCGACAGCGGGTTGAAGTAGTAGCCGCGGATTGTGCGATATAGGCGCTGCGCGTACCGCCGCTTGGCAATCAAGGTGTCCGTGTTGCCGTTATTGAAGGGATTGGCCGCACCGCCATACCACGAACCATCTTCGCCACCTGGCCAGCCCATGCTGCGACGCATGTTCAGGTTTGCCTTCTGATATTCCAGCCAAACCTCGTTACTCATCGCGGCATTGTCGCCCTCAATGGAGTAGCGCTGCGACGCCATCTGCCAGCCGGCAGCGACAAACCGATCGATATCGGCGGTGGTCATGCGCGGGATCGTCTGCGTACCCGTGAAAGAATTGGACAGCGGGTCGGCGTACAACACACCCACCAGCCCTGCCTTGTCCATGATGCTCTTGGCAACGAGGTTGCTGGCAAGATAGCCATCATCAAAACAAAGCAGAACAGGTGCTGTGGTACTTGCATTCGGAACATAGTCGATCGCACCCAGGGCCATCTGGCCGCCGATTGACCCGGCAGCATAGGTCACGCGCAGCATCGCGAACAGGACAGCCTGCTTGTCGGTGAGGACAGCACCGCCGTTCAGGGTGTTGATTTCCGCCACCGAAATGCTGAAACAGCCGAAGCAGCCTGGCGTTGAAATCTTGGCCAGCAGCTCCGCACGGATATCGGCAGAAATGAACTTGGTGCCGGGCGATGCGGGCGTGCCGGCCGAATACAGTTCCAGCACCATCGCGGTCGGCGTGGCCGCGATCGAGGCATTGACGGACGGGATCATGCTGATGTGGATTTGCCCGTTGGTCATGTCCAGCGGGGTGGATAGCACGGCGGCCTGCGAAAACCGGAAGGTGCTGGCGGACGGGACCGTGAATACCACGCTGGTGTTACCGGTGAACGGATAGAAGCGGTCCAGGGCGACGTCGGCGCAGTTGGCGGCACTGCCACCGCCCACGTTCGCGGCTTTGTCGAAGAAGGCCAGTCGCTGCAGGCCCGGCTTCTTGTGGCGCTTCGGTACGCCGCCACCGACAGGGAAGGCAATCGGCGGGCCGCCGGCAGGATTGATCAGGCCAATGGTATTGGTCTGGGGGTCTTTTACTGCGGACAAAACGCCCGCGTTGATAGGCTGAACCACCCAGCCGTCTTGCGTGAGGGTTGCATCAATGGTCACTTAGGCCTCCTCTTCTTCGCTAACGCCATTGGCGCGGTTGATCTGGCTGACGATGTGCTCCAGCACGCGGCGGGAGCCATCGCGGTGATAGGTCTGCAGAACGGCGTCGATGCCGCCCTGCACGACGGCCGGGCGGGCAAACACCCGGGTGAGCTGTTCCAGGATGGCGGCGCCGACCTTGTGATCCTCGAAAATCAGCTTGTAATCAGACGGCGTGGGTTTGTATGGCTCGTTCATTTGCTGGCCTGTTGCATGGCAATGGGGACTGTCTTCTGGGCCAGCTCATGCTGCTGTTGCTGCTGCACAGCCTGCTGCTGGGCCTGGGCGCGCTGATCGCGCAGTTGCGCAATGTTTTCCTTCGAGCGGGTGATCGAGGCCGGCGCACCACGGCCATCGATGATCTGGCGGGCGGCCTCGTCCAGGTCCACGACGTCCCATACACTCTGGTCCTGCTTCGCCTGGGCGATCAGGCCGATGGAATTCAGCGACGACTCGATGGAACTCACCTCTTCCATCTTCTGGCTCTTGGCCATGGGGCTCTTGAATTCGACATTGAAGCTGCGATTGGCCAGGGACTGCGGCGGCTGGCCGAGGACGCCGGCGCGGAAGGCCAGGCCGAAGCAGCGCACCACCATCGGGCCATACCATTCCGGCTGCATGCGGCCGAACACCGGGCCCAGCACCTGGCGGATCTGCTGCACGCGCAACTGGAACTCGGTGGCCGTGCGCACTGGGCTATCGACAGGCGGCAACTGGTCGGCCATCAGGATCTTGCGGATGGCTGCCTGCAGTCCTTCCTTCTTGGAAAAGGACAGGTTGAAATTGGCGCCCGAGGTAAGCGGCTTCATGCTGTCCACCGAGTTGGCGACGATGATCTTGCGCGGCCCAATCTTGACGGTGCGCGGGTTGAGCACGCCGTCGTCTTCGGCAATCCACATGCCCGAGATTGCGATATCGGCGTTCATGTCCTCCAGGTAGACCAGGCGATTGAGCTGCTTCACGTCCGGCATTGCCCGGTACATCGGCCCTACCGGATAGACCGTGCCCGGCAGTTTGGACCAGCGCGGCGCCCAGAACGGGCACTCATGGAACCCGGATTCCTTGACGACGGTCTTGCTGTCGCAATCCACGTGGGTGGAGGTGAACGGCAGATTCTTGGCCAGGATGCCGGCCGCCTGGGCGCTCACGCGGGGGAAGATCGACCAGATGAATCGGAATTTCTCATCCGGGTTGCCGCCTTCCTCGCAGCACTTGCGGATCTTCTCCGAAACCGCATCCTTACCGAACTTGGTCACCGCCTGCTCAGCCGTCAGGCAATACTCATGCACCAGGATATCGGCCGGGCCATTCGGCTTGGATGCCGCGATGTAGCTGCTGGACATCGGCAACAGCTGGAAGTTGAAGCCGCCCTCGGCCAGGGAGTCGCAGAACATGACAAACCAGCCCGCCGCCACCATGTCCAGGCAGGCGTCGATACCCTCGGAATCGTAGTTCGAAGCGTGGATGTTCTGCCAGATGACCTCGGCGGCGTTGTCCAGCCAGCGGGCTTCCTCGTCGTTGTCCTGGCCGGTGGTGAGGCTCAGCCAGCGCGAATTACTTGGCGTGCCACCGGTCATGATGGAGGCGGCCAGGATCTGCCCCGCATCGGTCGCGGTCGAGTCGAACAGCCGGGCGCGCTTGGCCTGCAGTGCACCGCCGTCGCTCTTCTCCCCGTAGAAGCCGTCACCGCGCTCCGGGAACGAGTAGTCGTAGCCGTCCTTCCAGTTCTGCTCGTAGATCGAGCGGGCCGACTGCATTGCGCTCTTGCGGCGCAGGATCGCGGTTGCGCGGTTTTCCATGCTCAGGAAGCCCCCAGCTTGTCCTTGCCGGTGGCCAGGACGGATTGAACTGCACCGGTGCCGCCCAGGGCCGCACCGCCCGATGGCGAACTTGCACCGGCGCCTGAAGCCAGCACCGTCTGCCGCTGGCGCAGGCGTGTCTGCTCCGCCAGCTTGGCATTGGTGGCTTCCCTGGCCAGGTCGGTGGCGTTCTGACGTTCAGCCGCCGGATCGACCGTGGGCGCCGGGTTCTTGGCACCTCCTCCGCCGCACATGCTCAGGCCTTTTCGTTGAAGATCTTGGGAGGCACCAGCCAGCCGTCCTTGGTCTGGACGGGACGCTTCAGGGTGCCGACGTCCACCTGGTCGGCGCGCAGGTGTTTGAAGTCATTGCGGCCTGCGCCGCCCGCGCGCAGCGGCTCGGCCTTCTGCAGGGGCTGAGCGGGCGTGTTGGCCAGCTGCGCCTTGAGCGCCGCCAGTTCGTCGGCCTGGGCATCCAGACGGGCCTGCAGCTCTTCGTTTTCCTCGCGCAGCGCATCCACATTGACCACCGTGGCACCCTCGGTGCCGCCGGCATCCAGGGTCAGCGGATCGCCCGCGCCGTCGCCGGCACCGGCCGCACTGTCATTGCCTGCCATATCGGCAGCCTGGTCGCCTGCTTCGGCAGGGGTAGGGGCGGAAGCTTCGCCCGGGACTTGGACTTTCGTGACGTTGGATTTGGTGGCCATGCTGGCTCCTACAGACGTTGATCGGGGAGATAACGTCGGGGAGTATCGGACGGCTCGGGGGTCGGAATCCCGACTATCGGCGGGCCTGGTAGGCGGAGGGCATGCGGCGCTCAACGGGAAGCTGCTCCCGCTTCTGGCCGGTGACATCGGTCCAGAGCTGGATGAGGCGCTCCCCGTCGAAGTGCTTGGGCTCAGCGCCTTCCTTCCAGCCCATCAGGGTGCTCTTGGAGATATTCAACTGCTCATCGATGCGGTACATGCTCCAGCCGGCGCGCTTGAGGTCGGCGAAGACGTTGAACCAATCGATGCGCACCTCTGGCGAGGGATAGGCCGGCAGCTGCGGCCGTGGGCGGGGGATACGTTTTGGCGTAGGGAGGGCGTCACAGCTGGCGCCTGGCAGGTCCAGGTCCAGCTGCGTGATGTGCGGCGGTGGGGTGATGGCGGTCATGCCCTCCCTTCATTCGGCTGCTTCGGTGGGGTCGGTGGCCGCTGCCGGCGGCGCAGGTATCGGGTCTTGTTCTTCATGGCTTATCGGGAGGCGGTGTCCAGCCCAGCTCAATCAGCTTTTCGCGAATCTGTCGATCCCGGGTCTGTATCAGGCTTTCCATGACAGTTTGTCGGTAGCGGTTGCACTGGTACTCGATCTTTGTGTGGATGGCATCGCCTACCAATTGGATTCCTAAGTGGTAGCCGTGGAACAAGTCGTCGTCTTGTGCGGCCATCACTCGTCCTCCCAATCGAAGAAGTCCAGCACCAGGCCGCCGGCAAAGGCGAAGGCGAGCAGCAGGGCGCCCAGGGTCATGAGCAGTTCGGTAGCGTCCATCAATCGTCCCCCTCTTCGGTATCAGTGCGTGCAAAGACCTGGCCATGCCAGTCCTCGGAATCTGCCTGCAGGTGCAGATCAGCGATGCGCTGCTGTTCCTGGCTGCGGCGGTGGGCCGCAACAGCCAGGTTCTGCGCGAAGGCCACCAGCGGCGGTGGGTTGCGCAGGTCCATCATGCTGCCTCGCCAAACAGGCCGGCTTGAGGCTGCGCCACGCCTAGCGGCGTGATGGTGAGCACCACGCGTGCGCCCTTCTCATCCGGCTCCATGCGCTCGGCCACGATGCGGCGCACCCACTTGTCATCCTCGATGGCCACGCCCTTGAGGGCGTCCAGCAGCACCTTGTTGGCGTTGTCCAGGTCGATGCACATGACGGTGTCATCCCAGATAGCGCCATGGAGGCGCTGGCGCTTCTGCCAGTCCTGCGGGCGGTTGGGATACAGCCGGACATCGATCTGCACACGGCCCGGCATGGGGGTGGTGATACCGGCCTTCTTCACCAGCCAGCCGATTTCGGTGCGGAATTGCTTGGCTTCCTTGGTGGGCACGATGCTGATGTGCGTGCCGAGCTTCACGGGGCGCCAGTAGCGATTGGCGCTCAGGGGATACGGCAGGGTCAGGGTGATGGGCTTCATGTTTGCGATCCGGTGCAAGTTGGCAAACTGCCCGGCCGGAGCCGGGCGCGGTGGAGGGTTAGAACGCTGCGATACGTGCGCCCAAGGTGTTGGAATAGGCCAGCATGAAGCGCGCTTGCTCGCGCATACGACCCTGCTCCAGTTCATCCAGCCCCGCGAAAATCGGCGTGCCAATGAAGCCCGTCAGCTTGATCAGCTTGTCATCCAGCTCGGCCTTCTCGCCCACCACGCGCTGCTGGTGCGGCGGCAGATGGCCTACATGGCCGATGTCGATGTATGCGGCTTCGAAAACGTCCTTCGGGCTCCAGCTGGTGTAGCCGTCCGAATACTTCACGGCATAGCCTTCTTTGCCGTCTTTCACCTCCGGCCAGGCCAGAACGTTCTTGGTGCCGATGTAGTGCTTGGTCATGCTTTTCTCCTGTGGTTGGTGCTACAAAGTTGCGCGACAACTGACCCGACCAAATCGGTTCTGTCACGTACCGCAAACGCGCGCGCACGCGCGAGGAAATGAGGCTCTGAGCGTTGCATTCACCCGTTCTTGTGCCCCGGAAACTACATCTCTTGAAGAGATGTTCATTGCTCATCCGACCAAGTTGAGCAGGATGTCCCTTGCTTCTTTCTTGTCCATATGGTTGCCATCGTCATCGTCAAACATGAACCGCATGACTGTGGCAGCCTCATCCCGGTCTTTCGGCCGGATCGTGGCCATCAGGTGGAAGATGAAATCGCGACGCACCCATTCTTCGTGAATGGAATCGCCACAATTTGGGTCAAGCGCATGACGCAAGCGGTACAGGTCATTCCAGTAGCGCAGCTCATGAAGGCAGTCAGAGAGGGTATGCGGCAGGTAGTCCGAAACCTGCTGGAAGCAGGTTTTCACTTCATCGGTCAACTGAGGGAGGCCGAAGTCATCCTCGCCTATGAAGTCGACTTCCTTCAGCAGAGCGATAATGAATTCCTCGGCCGGCGTACTGATGAAACAGGCGTCTTCACTTCCGAACCTCGCAATCGCTTCCTGGGCTGAAGCATTGCGGCTGACGGCACGCTCAGCCTGGTCGTTCAATTTCCCGAAGCCAATCGTCGGCAGCAAGGCAAACAAGTTCCCAGGGTTCTTCCTCATCACGAAATCGCGGTAGCGCTTTTCCAGAATCGCCATCGGGGTCTTGATCTTCTTCAATGCCTCCATAGCCTTCGCGATCAAGTCCGCCTGACCAGTTGCAACCACCTGTTGCAGCCACAGAACCGCATCGATCTCCTTATCGCCGGTCACCTTCTCTTGCGGCGGCATGGTCGGCACCGCAAGTTGGCGCGATTCGCTCTCAACGATGGGCGGCAGCGCGAACAACGCGCGGTGCTTCGGGTTATCCCGAAATACGCCCGAGCGCGAGCAGATCGTCTTCACGGTTCCGAGCGGGACGCCCGTGTGCCTGGACACCTCCTGCAGGGAGCAGGTGTGGCGCAGTTCCAGGACGCGCCTACGCACGTCCTCTGGAACAGTCTGTTTCGTCCTCATGCATGTTCCTTTCGTAGGTGCAACGCCATCGCATCAAGGGCCGGCAAGTCGAAGCCAGCAGCGAACGGGTCGCCGATGCCCTGATCGGCGCACCACGCCTGCAGGCGGATGAAGCCATTCGAGGCGCATTGCTCGTATCCGGCTCGGTGGGCCGCGGCCAAGACCGTGAAGAAGTGGACCATCTCGGGGTTGTCGGTAAAAGCCGCGCGCACCTCGGACTTGTCCTCGTCGTTCCACGCGTAGCGCTGGGCCAGGTACTGCAGATCGGCAGATAGGGTGGCGGGGTAGAGCATGATCAGAACTCCACCTGGGCGGCTGTGAGACCAGGATCGATGCGGTAGACCTTGGGCCGGTCCAGCCGAGATTCGAGGTACTGCATGGAGTTCGGATCGAACCAGAGGCCGTAGGAGCCCTCGGTCTCCCCGTGCCGCTGCTTCTCCAAGTTCACGATGCAGTCCGGTGCATCCACGTTTTCGTGATTGCCCTTCCGGATCTCGTCTTCCTTGGCCTTGTTCCGCCAGACGATGAAGATGTTGTCGACCAGGTCGGCAATGGCGCCCGAGCCCTTGATATCGAACTTGCCGGGCATCCTGTGCTCGCTGTCCCCCTTCTTCACGTGCAGCACCAGGTGCACATGCACCCCGGTATCTTTCGCGATCGTACAGAGGCTATTCACGAAGGCCTTCTGGCCGTTGTAGTCGTCCTCCTGCGCGATCACCTTGGCCAGGTTGTCGACCACGAAATGCTGCACACCGAATTTCTCGACCGCATAGCGGATCACCGCGAGGATGGTGCGCGGGTCGCTGCTGCCCACGTGGTCGTAGATCCACAGGCGGTTGTCGGTCCAGCGATGGAATGCCTTCAGGAAGGGCACGGTGACGTCGAGACGGCCGCCGGCCTGCCGCGCCATGCGGGCCATTACCTTGGGCGGCGCCATCTCCAGCGAGGCGATACAGACGCGCTGGTGCTGGTCCATCAGGTCAAGGCTGACCTGTCCCACCACCTGACTCTTGCCATGGCCGTTGATGCCGGCCCACAAGCTCACCTCGGCTGGCCGGAACTCGAAATCGCCATGCGTCTTGCGCCAGCCCATCTGGATCTTGGGCGCATCGGAAGGCTTGAAAAAGTGGTCAATGACCGAGTCCAGGAGGGAGCTGGCCGGCACCACCCTGTGCTCGGCCGGCGGCTCGTCCATGTAGGCCGAAAAATCGATGTCATCGGGAATGGTGTGCATCATGGGCTCCATGCAAAATTTTCGTTATCGAAGTCGGGCCACGGCTCGAACTCCATCGCCCAGCGCCAGGCGACCCGAGGCTTTTCGATGTCGGCTGGACTCGGCAGCACGACGACGCGTACGCCCTGGAACTGGTCCACGTTCCAGACGTGGAGCTGGGATGGGGAATTCTTGCCAATGGTCAGCAGTAGGTCCCTGGCTGCCCGGCGCGTTGCTGCGTTGACCATGAGGCACAGCTGCAGGCCGATCACCCAGCGCCAGTCGTAGGCACCGTTCGGGTTCACGAACACGGTGTGATTGGCCTCGGCCACGGGCCCGATCAGCGAGACCAGGATCAGCTCGTCGGGCTTCTGGCCACGTATGCGAGCATCGATGATGGCCTGGGCGCCTTTGGGAATCGCGCTCATTTCGCCCCCGCAAACCGTGGGTCTCGGCGCCAGGATTCGCCATCAGCGTGGGCGGACGATGCCGCATGCACGGGAGCAATGCCGTCGTGGTACGTCCCCTCGAGCGTCTTGGCGAAGCCGCTGGGCGAAAACAGGAAATCGAGGCCAGCACGGAACGGCTTCTTGCCATCACGGCCAGGCACCTTGCCGGTCAGGAAGTCCGACTTTGCGCAGTACGCGAAGAACGATCGCCAGGCGTCCAGGCCAGCCGTCTTGGACTCGTAGCCGAACGGCGCAGCCTCCAACGTGGCCGCTTCACCCCATCGCGCTCGGATCGATTTTTTCCGCGCTTCGGTGACCTGCAGGACCTTGGGATTTTTCGGCAAAAGTTCGTGGTACAAATTGACCAAAGAACCGATCGGGCAGAGCCGCACGTCATCGCCAGATGACGAAGAAGATGTCTTTTGTTTAGTGTCTTTTGGAATAGTGTCTTTTGTGTGTACCGAATCGGTACCACCGACCTGTACCGAATCGGTACCAGTAGCGCACCGAATCGGTACATGTACCGAATTGGTACCAGGGTGTACCGAATCGGTACCATCAGAATCTAGTAATGGCGCGGCTTCCAGGGCAAATGAAGTGCTCTCAGAGGCGAAATTTCCATCATTTTCTCCATCATCGTGCCCCTGTACCGAATCGGTACCACCGACCTGTACCGAATCAGTACCACCCTGTACCGAATCGGTACCACTTGGCGGGGTAGTGAAAAGATCATTTCCAACCCATTTTCTGTGGTTCTTTTGGATGCCGATAACGGATCCGAAAGTGCCTGCGCTTTTGGTGATGATGTTCCGGCTGGCGAGGCTGCCCAGGGTGGCGGTGACGTGCGACCGAGCCATGTTGCACAGGCCGGCAATCTGGCTGGCCGACATGTCGTCAGCCTTCTTGTTGAAGCCATAGGTCTTGCGCATGATGGCCAGCAGCACCAGCAGCTCGCGCTGAGTGAAGCCGAAAGCCAGGATGGCCTCCAGCAGCTCATTGGCGATTCTGATGAAGCCGTCTTCGACCTGAGGACTATTCTGTGTTCGCGCCATCAGTACCACCTGCGCTCGGGGCGCACCACCGAAAAAGGGAGCGCGTTCGCAGCCGTGACACAATCAAGGCTCTCACCCCTATCAACTGTGTTCACGAAAGGAACGCGCATGGGAAATGAAGAACTGAGCGACCTCCTGCGGCTCGAATGCCAGATCGACGCTCTCAAAAAAGTTAATGAGGCAGCCTGGAAACTGCTGAGTCCAAAGCAGAAGGACACTTTGCTCAAGCAGTTGAATTCCCAGTTGCAATACGCCGCAGACATGGCTCCCGCGCAACAGGTCAGCGATGCGGTTCTGGAGGAGCGCGAGTTCCAACTCGCTGCGTTAATAGCACGGCTCATATCCACCAGTCATTGAAAAAGCCGGGGTCGACCGGTGCGGCCTGCGTCCGGTTACGCCAGGCAATCAGATGCTGTTCAGCGCGAATGCGGGTGGGCCGCTTAGCTGCCTTTTCCCGGATACGCCGCTCCCGCTCCACTTCTTGAGCGACATAGGCTTCAGCACGCTGCATCTCCTCGGGAGATCGTTGCGCAAGATATTCCTCGCGCGCCAACCGCGAGGCCCAGCGATACAAGATTTGGTTCACATAGGCTGATGCCTTGCGTGAGGGGCGGATTTTGTGGCGCTTCACTCGCCCTCCTCGGCCCCGTCGGCCAGCTCAATTTCGGAAAGGTAGTCAGTGACCGGCCGCAAAGTCTCCGGTCGCATCTGCAGCTGGCGGTCGCGCTCAATCGCGGCGGCCCTCTTCTGCTGCTCTGCATCTGCGACTTTCATGCGCGCAGCGATGGCGACCGGTGTGTCCGGCATCCAGTCGGGCAGGTAGTCAATGGCTGGTGTGAGCCCGAGCACCCTATTACGGTGCTCCTGGTCGCGCAGGATCTTGTCGGCGCGGGCCTGCTGCTCTTCATTCAGCCGCGCCGCCTCTTCCTGGGCGCGCTGCTTCGTCATGCCCGTCGATACGACAGTCATCACTGAGCACCCGGGTGTGGAATACCCGATGGCGTAGGTACCGTCTGGCATGGGGCCGATGGGCACATGGGTGAGCATGATCAGCCCACTGCGGTTGACGCGACCGACGTTTGGCGCAGGTAAGCCCAGTTGACGCGGTCATTGAGTTCCTCGCACCGCACTTCTCCCTCGGTCAATTCCTCGATCTTCGGGCAGTACTCGGCAGGAACGCGACCGGATTCGCGCCATTGCTGCACCACTTGATATCCGCTCAGATTCAACGCCCGAGCCACGCCCGAAAGGCTTTTGAAATGCGCGATGGTTTTCTCGATTCCGTTCATGAAAATCATCGTACACTAGATTTTCTAGCAATGCTAGTTTATCCTGTGGTGACACAACAAAAACTAGTGATTACGATAAACGCCATGTCAATCCACGCCCGAATCAAACAACTTCGCGAAGCTCGCGGAATGAGCATGCTGACGCTTGCCGACTTAGTCGGCGTTTCTGCATGGCAGACTGTTCAGCAATGGGAAAAAGAAGACGGGACAGCGCCAAAGCGGGAGCGCCTTGCTGCGGTAGCTGCGGCATTGCAGACCACACCTGAATATCTACTATTTGGCGACGGAGGAAGTTCGGCCTCTACACGCGAGAAAAAAAGGGTGGACTACACCGATGTTTTCGCAGCCTCGGAAGCAGGGATATCGATGACGGCATTACGAGTTGCGCAGTCATTTGACAAACTGGATAGCACTGAGAAAAAGCAAGCGATCCTTGCACAACTCAAAGCTTTTGGCTTTCCTATTGACGATAGTGAAGATGACCAGAATTTCTCTTACAAGAAATAAATAATCGCTTCAACAGCGGCCCGTAATTTCTATCCCCCCCTCATCTCTCGCGCAGCACCGCAACGCGCCAAATTACTTCATAGAACTAAATACTAGTTTTTCTTGCATTACTAGATTTACTGGTATAAATTGTATGCACCGATTCAGTCAATTTGATGTGAGGGCATATGCTGCATTCGACCGCCGAGTTACTTCAGGCTAAACAAATAGAAATTGCACGGGTCGCCAATGATCTTGAGATCACTGCGGCCACCATTGCATCGCTCGTCGAACTAGCAGAGCGAAGTCTCGCAGAAGAAACCCCAGGCATCGAAACGCTAGTCCAGGTGACGGCCCGCTATGCCGCCGATCTCACCAAAATCTCCCAGCGCTTGTTGGAAATCAACAAGCAATAAAAAAGCCGCCAAGTGCGCTAACACTTGGCGGCCTGATGAAACTCACCCTGTCAGGAGCTAATTCCATGAGCAGAAATAGTAGCACAGGCGCGTCCAGCGTCAAGGTAGTGCCGCCGACCATCGATGAAATCGAGACGGTCTGCGAGCAGCAAAAAGAGTTGATGCGGGTCTTACTGGACATGGCCTGCGAACTCAACGGCACAGGTGCTGGCCGGGTCGTCACCCTGACGTCCCTGGCCAAGAACCTCTCCGAGAGCGCCCACCGCATGGTCGTTGCATATCGTGAAGAGGTGGCCAAATGAAGACCGCCATCATCTTGACGCACGCGGCTTTCGATCGGCCCAAGGTGGTCAACCCGATCTTCCGTGGTCCGAAAAAGGGATGCCTGAACCTGGGCAAATTACGCCGGCAGCTGCGAGCCACTCAGCACTGGGAGTTCCATGGTTCGCGCCAAGGCGACCAAGCTCCGGCCAATGCGATCCGCCCGCCCTGCCCAGATCTCGAGCACCTGCAGGAGCTCTACCAAACAGCCGATGAAAAGGGCGCCGACTGGATCCTCTCCAGCGTCGAATTCGCAGTACAGGCGGAAGAAAAGCGCCGCAAAGGAGTTGCCAAATGAAGCTGGTCAACACCCCCGAGTTGCGCGCGCATCGCCGGCGCATCACCCAAGCCGAGCGGCTTTATGTGACCTTTTTCCAGGTACAAAAGGGAATGGCGCGCATCCAAGACGGCAAGCTTTGCCTGGTAGATGTGGCATTCCTCTCGCCTCCCCTTTCCAGCCGCTACAAGGCGAAGAAGCGCTTGCGCCAGATTCGCAAGACGCATCCGACGGCCAAGATCGTTTCGCATACCGCGGCCTTCGACGAGGAGGAGCTGGACGTCCGCAAGGAATTCAAGAGGTCGATCAAATGAGCCGCGCACAGACCCCTGCCACTTCGGCTGATCTGCAGTCGGCCATCTCCATGCTGTCCGCCGCCCTCAAAGGGATTGGTGCGACGTCGCCCCTGGCGCCAGCGGATGCAAAGGCGCTGGAAGAGATGCCGCCCACCATCGAAAAAGCGCTCCCTGATTACAGCCCAAACATCGTGCTGACAGGGGATCGCGCGAAACGTTTTAGTTGGTCGGTCAGCGACATTGCCGACCTCACCACCTCCTTAGAATCTTCCTCCAAGCATTTCCCTGAGCACTTTGCGTTGACGCCGGGCCAGGTCGCTCCGGTCCTGGCTGTGGAGACTTTCACCGCCGGAATCACGAAACGCCTGGAACTGCTCTACTCCATGATGAGCAATGAAGACGAGCAGGAGGCTGCCAATGGAGGCACCTAAAAATGCCCGGGTGCTCAAGCGCCTGCGCGTCGACATCTACCAGGTGCAGAAAAGCATGTTCGTCTATACCGGTGAGCAACTCATAAAGGTTGAAACGCTGGGCCTGTCGCCGCTGTTCGGCAGCCGCTTCGCCGCGGTAAAGGCGCTGCGCAAGATCCGTAAAACCCATCCCACAGCCATGCTGCTGCACAAAAAAGTCCATTTCACCTCGTCGGGAATGGGCGCGCGGACAGCGTTGCTGGCTCTGCTGATTCGCCCGGGAGAGTGTCCATGAATAACCCCCGTGAAAACAATGGCTGCGTTCATGATTGGGTCTGTGTTTGCATGGATTTCAATGATGCCCTCTATCGATGCCAACGGTGCCCCGCCTATAGTGATGGTCACGGTCACACTTGGCTTGTCGACCCAGTGACAAGAAAGCACTCGCCCATGCCGGCAGAAGGGAGCTCAGCATGAGCGACACCAATCAACTGCGCCAGGCCGTTAAGCTGATGCTTGACGTCATGCCCAACTCACCCATTTTCAGCGCTGTCCAGGTGAATGACTTGATCGTTGACATGGAGGGTGCTGCCGCCAAACCTCTCGACCTGGAATCGCCCCTCACCGGGCTCGTGGCCGGCGTGGTGCTGACCCAAGAGCAGGTCAACTCAATTCGCCGCCTGGTCGACTCTGCCGCCAATGATGACCGCCATAGGGAACGCAGCTTGGCGACGGGAGTTCTTCACTGCGCCAAGTGCAGCTTGCATGCGACCCTCGTTGGCAAAGCCTATTCCCAGGCCAAGGAAGAAGGCTGCCCAAACGGCTGCGGCCCGCTCTGGCCGCTCACCTGGGAGCAGCATACCCAGAAGCTGGAGGCGCGTGTCACGGAACTGGAATCTTCACTTAACGCAAACCCCATTGCGTTAAGCAGGCCTGACACAAATTGCCCACCGCGCGGATGAAGCGCAATGAACGACGAAATCGCACTCACGCTGCGCGAGGCAGCGAATCTCCTGAAGCTGTCCTACAGCACGGTCTTTGCCATGCGCGAGCAGATCGGATTCCGCCTGCCAGGGTCGCGTGTGTGGCGCGTCTGGCCCTCCCGCCTTGCAGAACTCAGTGAGAAACGCAACAATGTGACCCGGCTACCGCTGCGGGTTGCAGGAGAAAACAATTGCCAGTCCGCAAAAATCCCTCTTCCGGCATCTGGTGGATTGATATCCGCGCGCCAGGCGTCCCGCGAATTAGACGCTCTTCTGGCACGACGGACAAACAAGCCGCGCAAGAACTCCACGACCGAGTAAAGGCCGACCTGTGGCGATCCACCAAGCTGGGTGAGGAACCTGATCACACCTTCGACGAAGCCGCACTGGGCATGCTGAAACTAGCGGAAGGCCAGAGTGACTACGAATCAAAGGTGAGGCACGTGCAGTATTGGCGCGTCGCTCTAGGGGCTTCGACCCCGATCCGCTCTTTAACCGCCGGCAACATCCTCCAGAAGCTGCCAACGCACACCACGCACAAGCATCGCAAGGCCAAACCCGTATCTGCCGCTACGAAGAATCGATACCTGGCCACCATCAAGCGCATCCTGACGCTTGCCACAGAGTGGGGCTGGATCAGCCGGCCGCCGAAATTGAGCAAGTTCCAGGAGCCAGACAAGCGGGTACGCTTCGAATCCAAGCCAGTTATCAAGGCTCTGATCGACGCGATTTCCATTGAATGGATGCGCGACATTGCGCTTGTGGCGGTGACCACCGGCATGCGCGCGGACGAACTGCTGTCTCTGGAACCAAAGAGCGTGGATCTACCGAACCGCAATGCCTGGGTGATCGCTGAAGAGGCCAAGTCCGGATATGCCCGGGCGGTACCGCTCAATGCCGATGCATTGGCGGTGATCGAACGCCGGCTGAAGACAGCGCAGCAGTATGTTTTCGAGAGGGCGACGAAAGACGGCAAACCCGCCAAAATCAGCCAGATCGACGACAGGTGTTTCAAGCGGGCCTGCGCCTTGGTGCAGATCACGGATTTTCGGTTTCACGATCTGCGACACACCTGGGCGTCCTGGCACGTCCAGGCCGGGACGCCCCTGCTGGCGCTCAAGGAACTGGGCGGATGGGAGACGTTGGACATGGTGCAGCGCTATGCCCACCTTGCTCCCTCCCACTTGGCGCACCACGCAGAAACGGTCACGTTTTGGTCACAGCAGGAGGCAGAAACAAAAACACCACTCCGAAGAGTGGTGTAAATGCCTGATTTCTCAGTATTTTTTGGTGGCCCCCCCGTGAGTCGAACACGGCACCAACGGATTATGAGTCCGCTGCTCTAACCAAGCATGAGCTAGGGGGCCAAAAAATCAGCCGGCGATTTTAACATCTCGCCGGCCAATCCTGACTCGCCCTTAGTATCAATTCCCTTCCAGGAAGCTCTTGAGCTTGTCGGAGCGGGAAGGATGGCGCAGCTTGCGCAGTGCCTTCGCTTCGATCTGGCGGATACGCTCGCGGGTCACGTCGAACTGCTTGCCCACTTCTTCCAGCGTGTGGTCGGTGGACATCTCGATACCGAAACGCATACGCAGGACCTTGGCTTCACGCGGGGTGAGCGAGTCCAGGATGTCCTTGACCACATTGCGCATCGAAGCGTGCAAGGCCGCATCGGCCGGGGCCAGCGTGTTGTTGTCTTCGATGAAGTCGCCCAGATGCGAATCGTCGTCGTCACCGATCGGCGTTTCCATGGAGATCGGTTCCTTGGCGATCTTCATGATCTTGCGGATCTTGTCTTCCGGCATTTCCATCTTGATCGCCAGGGTCGCGGGATCCGGCTCGGCACCAGTTTCCTGCAGGATCTGACGCGAGATACGGTTCATCTTGTTGATCGTTTCGATCATGTGCACCGGAATACGGATGGTGCGCGCCTGGTCGGCAATGGAGCGGGTGATGGCCTGACGGATCCACCAGGTCGCATAGGTCGAGAACTTGTAGCCGCGACGATATTCGAACTTGTCCACTGCCTTCATCAGACCGATGTTGCCTTCCTGGATCAGGTCCAGGAACTGCAGGCCACGGTTGGTGTACTTCTTGGCAATCGAGATCACCAGACGCAGGTTAGCCTCGGTCATTTCACGCTTGGCCATGCGCGCCTTCTTCTCGCCGGCGCCCATCTTCTTGTTGATCGCGCGCAAGTCTTGCAGCGGCAGTACCACGCGTGCCTGCAGGTCGATCAGCTTCTGCTGCAGTTCCTTGATGGCCGGCACGTTGCGGCTCAGCACGGCACTGTAGTCATGGTTGGCGGCCACTTCGCCATCCACCCAGTCCAAGTTCACTTCATTGCCCGGGAACACCTTGATGAAGTGCGCGCGCGGCATGTTGCACTTGTTGACGGCCACATCCAGGATCTGGCGTTCCACGGTACGCACTTCGTCCACCTGCGCACGCAGGGTGTCGCACAGCTTCTCGACGATCTTGGCGGTGAAGCGGATGCCCAGCAACTCGTTGGAAATGATTTCCTGTGCCTTGACGTAGGGCTTGGAGTTGTAGCCTTCCTTCTCGAAGGCCTTGCGCATGTTCTCGAACTGGGTACCGATGACGGCGAACTTGCCGAGCGCGTCGCGCTTCAACTGTTCCAGCTGCTCGGCGGAGAAGCCAGCGGCACCAGAGCCACTGCTCTCGTTTTCCTCTTCTTCTTCGTCTTCTTCCTCTTCTTCCTCTTCCTCGTCGTCCTCATCGGAGTCGGAAGCGGCGGCTTCGACCTGCTGTTCGCTCTCGTTGGGATCGACCAGGCCGTCGACGATTTCGTCGACCTTGATCTCATCCTTGGAGATACGCTCAGCCGCGGCCAGGATCTCGGCGATCGTGGTCGGGCAGGCGGAGATAGCCTGGATCATGTCCTTCAAGCCATCTTCGATGCGCTTGGCGATTTCGATTTCGCCTTCGCGGGTCAGCAGTTCGACCGAACCCATTTCACGCATGTACATGCGCACCGGGTCGGTGGTACGGCCAAAGTCGGAGTCCACGGTCGACAGTGCGGCTTCGGCAGCGGCTTCGGCGTCGTCATCGCTGGCGACGTTGGCCACATTGTCCGACAGCAGCAGGGTTTCGGCGTCCGGGGCGTGCTCGTAGACCGAGATACCCATGTCGCTGAAGGTGCCGATGATGCCTTCGATGGCTTCCGGGTCGACGATGTTTTCCGGGAGGTGGTCGTTGATTTCCGAGAAGGTCAGGAAACCGCGCTCCTTGCCCAGCTTGATCAGGGTCTTCAGCTTCTGGCGACGACGTTCCAGTTCTTCTTCGCTGGCCTCGGTGTCGGAAGAGAAGGCGTCCTTCAGCAGGGCCTTTTCCTTGGCCTTGCGGTCCTTGGCCTTGGCCTTGTCGGCTGCCTTCAGCTCGGTGCGTTCGATGGTGTTCAACGCTGCGACTTCGTCGCTTTCGGGCTGGAATTCCTTGGGCTTGCGGCCACGGCGGCCCGGCACCTTGACGCTCGGCAGCACATAGCCGGACGTGTCGATGGCTGCCAGGGCAGCGGCATCAGTGGTTTGGCTTACGCTCGACGCGGCGGTCGCGCTGACATCTTTGCCTTCGACCTTTGCGGCTTTGGTGGTCTTGGCGGTCTTGGTTTCGGGTTTCTTGGTGGTCACGGAAGTCTTCGTCGCTTTCACAGAAACCGCTTGTTCGGCGGCTTGAGGTAACTTGTTGGCTGGCGTTGCAGTCGCCTTGGGCGCTGCGGCGCGTGCCGGCTTGGCGGCAGCAGTCTTGACTGCCGCCTTTTTCGGCGTCGCTGCTGCTGCAGTCTTGGCCGTGGGTTTTACGGGGGCAACGGTCTTCACCGTTGCCTTTACCGGCGATTTGGCGGCCACCGCCTTGGTGGTCTTGACCACGGCGGTGGATTTTACCGCCGTTGCCGTCTTGCTGCTCTTTGCCGACGCTGCGGGAGTTTTCGCGGGTTTCTTCATTGCATTTGCCATAGAATCAACTGCCAACTGAGAATTCACTCATTGCGCCAATCAAGTCATGCTAATGATGCAACTCCGGCAACGGTTTCCCGATAGACTCCGGCTGCACGCGCAACGTTCCTTTTACCGGCGGGCCATCGATTGCGCGCAGCAGGCAGTCGTGCCGCTTGCAATCCGGCAGGCGATACCACTGTCTGCCGTCCTCCCTCCCGATGCGCCGGGGTGAAGGCATGTCGCCGCAGGGTGGGGATGCAAGAGCCATCCGGCGGAACTAAAGCCCTATAGTATAGCACAGATGGGGCTCTTTTCTCCGGGATCAAGCCGGGATATTCGGCTATTCGCCAGCGATCCGGCTTGCAAATCACGGCAATTTGCATGGCTTTACCGTGTTTTCCATATCCTGGCGCCAGCCTCTCCTGCATACCTGCCACGCATGATGCCCATCTTGCCTGCACGGGCGGTCACGCCTGTCCATCCTCCTGCTGCTGATGCCCGCGCCTTGCTGCTGACCGGGCGGTTCATTCTCATCCCGCCACGGCAGCCCCACTGGTCTGGCGCTTGAGCCATTCCTTGCGCTGCATGAGCTCGCGGTAGCGGTTGCGCTCTTCCTCGGTGCGCAGGTTCGAGGCCACCAGCATCTGCATCTCGTCATCGAGCGCCCGGATCCTGGCCTGGCGGATGGCGCCGGCCATCTCGGCCCGCACCACGTCGAATTCGGATTCCGACTCGGCCGCGATTTCCGCGATCATTGAGTCAAACTCGGGGCCACCCTCGCGCAGGTGCTCGACCAGGGCCGCAAAGTTCGCTTGCTCGCCCATGCTTTGGGCAACTCCAACCAAGTACGTCAGCAGTTCGGCACGGTCCGGCGCGAAGCGGGCGATGGCCTCCAGCGCTCCAGCATCAAGGTCGGCTGAAAGTTGCGGATGCGCTACAAGCAGCCGCATGATCTGGCGCTCCAGCTCAACCGGGGCACTTCGCTTGCTGCGCGGCGGGGCGCTGCGTACCCGCGCCACCGGCTTTTCCAGCTCAAACAGCACTTCCAGCTCGGCCGGCGTCGTCTGCGTGGCCTGAGCCACGCTGCGCACGATCTGCAAACGCAAGCCGGAAGCCGGCAAGGCCTGCAGCAGCGGCTTGGCGGCAAACTGCGCATGGGCTCGGCCTTCAGGCGTGCGCAGGTCGTTCTCACCGATGATTCCCTTGAGCAGGAACTGCGACAGCGGCATGGCTTCGCGGATCTGCTCTTCAAAGGCCGACGCCCCCATCTCGCGCACGTAACTGTCCGGGTCATGCTCCTTGGGCAGGAACAGGAACTTGATGATCTTGTTGTCCGAGGCGTGCGGCAGGCAGGCTTCCAGCGCGCGGCGTGCGGCGCGCCGGCCGGCATTGTCGCCGTCGAAGCTGAAGATCACCTGGTCGGTCTGGCGCACCAGCTTCTGCACATGGATGGGCGTGCAAGCCGTGCCCAGCGTGGCCACGGCCTGGGGGAAGCCCAACTGAGCCAGCGCCACCACATCCATGTAGCCTTCGGTGACCAGTGCATAACCGGCTTCGCGGATCGCCTGGCGCGCCTCGAACAGGCCATACAGCTCGCTGCCTTTCTGGAACAGCGGTGTTTCAGGCGAGTTCAGGTACTTGGGCTCGCCGCCATCCATCACGCGCCCGCCAAAGCCGATCACCTGCCCCTTGGTATTGCGGATGGGGAACATGATGCGGCCACGGAAGCGGTCATAACGCTTGCGATGCCCCCCGCCCTCTTCACTCTTGTCGATCACCAGGCCCGATTCGACCAGGGCTTCATTCTCGTAATCGGGGAACACCTGGCGCAGGCTATCCCACTCGTCAGGCGAATAGCCGAGGCCGAAGCGCGCCGCGATCTCGCCGGTCAGGCCCCGCCCCTTCAGGTAGGCAATGGCCGGCTGGGCAGCCCGCAACTGATGGCGATAGAAATCATTGGCGCGCGTCATCACATCCGACAGGGCCATGCTCTTGGCCTGCTTTTCCTGACGCTGGGCCAGGGGAATGCTGTCTTCGCGCTCGGGCACCACCATGCCCACGTTCTGGGCCAGATCCTTGACCGCTTCCACGAAACCCATGCCGGAATATTCGATCAGGAAGCTGATCGCCGTGCCATGCGCGCCGCAGCCGAAGCAATGATAGAACTGCTTGGTCGGACTGACGGTGAAGCTGGGAGATTTCTCGTTGTGGAAGGGGCACAGGCCCATGTAGTTGGCGCCGCCCTTCTTCAATTGCACGTAGCGCCCCACCACGTCGACGATATCGACGCGGTTGAGCAGGTCCTGGATGAACGACTGTGGAATCACCTGGGTTTCCGGGCTACGGGCAACAAGGACAAACCGCTCAGGCCGCCAGCGCGGCCTTGACCAGGGCGGATACGGCCGTCATGTCGGCACGACCGGCCAGCTTGGGCTTCAACACACCCATGACCTTGCCCATGTCCTGGGGACCGGCGGCGCCCGTAGCGGCCACGGCGGCTTGCACTTCGGCCTTGATTTCTTCTTCCGACAGGCTGGCGGGCATGTAGGTGGTGAGCACGGCCAGCTCGGCCTTCTCGATATCGGCCAGGTCCTGGCGACCGCCGGCTTCGAATTGCGAGATAGAATCCTTGCGCTGCTTGACCATCTTGTCGATGATGGCCAGCACGTGGGTGTCGGTCAGCTCGACCCGTTCATCGACTTCCTTCTGCTTCATCGCGGCGGTCAAGAGGCGAATCGTGCCCAGCTTGCCCATGTCCTTGGCGCGCATGGCGGCCTTCATGTCTTCCGTGATCTGCTCTTTCAAACCCATGGGGTACTCCGAAGATGAGGTGGATGAGTATTCTGCGTTCTGGCGCCATCCCGCATCCAGTATTCCGGGCGGCAACAGGCAACCCGTCTTAGGATCGTAGAACATGGATGGGCTTATCGCCAGCCCGAATTGGCGCTTTCCTTCCTATTTTGGGCCATCACCATGAAAAACCAGGCCAGCCGACAAAGCAGGAAAAGGTCTGCAGAGAAATCGGGAATAAATGCGAAAACCCGCTGCGGACCAACACCGGAGCGGGTTTACACATCGGCCGCACGAATGCGCGGCGAGAAATTCTTAGTACAGCTTCTTGGGCAGCTGTTGGCTGCGGATACGCTTGTAGTGACGCTTCACGGCAGCAGCCAGCTTGCGCTTGCGCTCAGCGGTCGGCTTTTCGTAGAACTCGCGTGCGCGCAGTTCGGTCAGCAGACCGGTCTTTTCGATGGTGCGCTTGAAGCGACGCATTGCAACTTCGAACGGCTCGTTCTCTTTAACGCGAATAGTGGTCATGTAAATTCAAACCAAAAAGGTTAGGTTGGATTAGCAAAGAAAGCGATTGTAGCAGTACTAGCCTCCGATTGGAAGGCCAAACGTGGCATTTTTTCCACCCCCGTGGTAAAAAAGGGATAAGAATCAGGCACTTATCACAGTCAAGGTGAAGCTTCACCTGAAGTCAAGAGGATGTGACCAAAAAAATCCGCTCACACCGCCGAACCCGCCGCCACGCCTGAGGCCCAGGCCCACTGGAAGTTATAGCCTCCCAGCCAGCCGGTCACATCCATGGCCTCGCCGATGAAATGCAGCCCCGACACCTTGTTGGCCATCATGCTCTGCTGCGACAGTTCGCGGGTATCCAGCCCACCCAGCGTGACCTCGGCCTTGCGATACCCCTCCGACCCGCTGGGGACGATCACCCAGCGGTTCAGCGAATCGCCCAGCTTCTTGAGCGATTTGTCGGGCATATCGGCAATGCGCGCGCCGGCGTCGAAGCCATGGATCTTCAGCCAGCCCTCGGCCAGGCGATTGGGCAGCCATTGCGCCAGGATGTTGCCGAGGTTTTTCTTGATGCTGCCCTTGCCTTCGATCAGGGTCTCGGCCACGTCCAGTTGCGGCAGCAGGTTCAGCGTCAGTGGCGCGCCGGGCTTCCAGTAGCTGGAAATCTGCAGGATCGCCGGACCCGACAAGCCACGATGGGTAAACAGCAGATCCTCCAGGAAATAGCCACGCTCCTTCTTCACGCCGGTCTCCACCTCCACTTCCAGAGCGATCCCGGCCAGTTCGGTGAGCGACTGCCAGGCCTTGCCATCGAAGGTCAGCGGTACCAGGCCGGGACGCGGCTCGATCAGCTTCAACTCGAATTGCCTGGCGATGCGATAGGCGAAATCGGTGGCACCGATCTTGGGAATGGAGAGCCCACCGGTGGCAATCACCAGGCTCGCCGCCTGGATCTCGCCGGCGCTGGTGGCGATGCGGAACTGCTCGCCGCTCTTGCTCACCGCCTGCACGCTGCACGGCATCCGCCAACTGACATTGCCGACATCGCACTCAGCCTTGAGCATGGCGATGATGTCCTCGGCGGAGTCATCACAGAACAACTGCCCCTTGTGCTTTTCATGGAAACCGATGCGATGCCGCTTGACCAGCCCGATGAAATCCTGCGGCGTATAGCGCGACAGCGCACTGCGGCAGAAATGGGGGTTCTGTGAAAGATAATGCTGCGGGCCCGCGCCCACATTGGTGAAATTGCAGCGCCCGCCGCCCGAGATACGAATCTTTTCGGCAAGCTTGCCGGCATGGTCGATCAGCACCACGCGCCGGCCACGCTGGCCGGCCACGGCGGCGCACATCATGCCGGCCGCGCCGGCGCCAATGATGGCAACATCAAAATGATTGGGATGATTCTTGCTCATGCTTCCTCCGGCACGCATTTCGGTGCAGCCCGAGGCCGCTTCAAAGCCGTGATTGTCGGCGATCCCGCCCCCGGAAGACAAGGGCCATGCAACAACGCCCCAAAGACAAGGGGCCAGCATCTTGCGATACCGGCCCCTGGCCTTCTTCCTCCCATCATCCCGCGTGCTCTGCAATCACCCGGGATGCCAGGTGCCTCAACTGCACTGTCGCCCAACATAATTCATAAACAATTTATATCATTTAAATCGTTTATTGGAAATACGGCGGCGGCTCCACCCCCATCCACAATTCCGAGGATAGCCGCATCATGTCGTTAAGCGAACCGCGCTGTGCAAACATCTGGCGCAACCAACTGGCGTCGGAGAGGCGGTCATGCGCAATACGGCGCAGGCGCAGGATGGTCTGCCGCTCGGCCTCGTTGGCCACATAGGGTTCCAGCAACTGCAGTTGCTGTAACAGATGTTCATAGATGGGAAGCTTGCGCGATTGCGAGGGCGTGGCACCATGCAGCGCCAACTGCCCATTCAAGCCGAAACGGCTGGCCTCGAAGCGATTGTATTGATACAGCAGGTAGAAATCGTCACTCACCACGAAGGGCCGCTCGGTCAGGATCCAGCGCGCCAGCAATTGGGCATAAGCGCCCAGGTGCGCGGCGTGTTCGATGGTCAGGGGAGTATCGCAGACGCGGATTTCCACCGTGCCGTATTCGGGCTTGGGGCGGATGTCCCAATAGAAATCCTTCATGCTGGCGATGATGCCCATCTGATGCAATTCATCGTAGTAGGTCTCGAATTCGGCCCACTTGGTATGCACCGGCGCCGTGCCCGACAGCGGGAAGGCACGCACCACGTTGCTGCGCGAGGAATCGAACTTGGTATCGGCCCCCTGATAGAAGGGCGAGGCCGCCGACAGCGCGATGAAATGCGGCACATAGCGCGAGAAGCCATGTGTGAGATACAGCGCATCATCACCATTCTCCACGCCGATATGGATGTGCTGCCCGAAGACCGTGAAGGTCTTGGCCAGGTAGCCGTATTTCTCGTGCAGATAATGGAAGCGCTCGCTGGGCGTGATACGCTGTTCGTTCCAGTGCTGGAAGGGATGCGCGCCACCACCGGAGACATCAATGTTGAGATATTGCGCCCCCTTGTTCAAGGCCGCGCGCAAGCCCTTCAACTCTTCGATCAATTCATCGACGCGGGTATGGATGCCCGAATTGAGCTCGATCATGCCCTGCGTCATTTCCAGCTTGATCTGCTTTTGCAGATCGCGCGGCTCGATCCAGTTCAGCAGATCGACCGCATCGCTGGCCAGGTTGTAGTTGCGGCGATTGACCAGTTGCAGTTCCAGCTCGATACCCATGGTAAAGGGCGTGGAAGAACCGAACGGCAACATGCCCGCGCTCTCCTGCGAGCCGACCACATGGGCCTGACTGCTGGGGGCGTCATGTTCAGTGCGGATCAGTGTCTCGGTATTCATTCGCGTCCACTCTCTCCAGATTTGATCAAGGCAAACTGGGTTGCCACCGGCCCCAGGAATTCCAGGACCACCATGCTGCCCGCCAGCAGCGGCACGACATTGGCCGTGGTGTGCGGATACAGCGAAGAGACCGTTTGCATCAGCCCCACGCCGATCTCGGTCATGGGCAAAGTACCCAGCGTGAGCAACCCGGCCTGACGCCAGTTCATGCGCGCAAAGCGGGCAAACAGGAAGATGCCCAGCCCCATCGCCAGGAAGCGCGCCGCAATCAGGATCAGCACCGAGTAGCCCAACAGACTCAGGTCCGACAGCTTCATCGAAGCGCCCACGGTAACGAACAGCATGACCACGAACAATTCATTGGCCACGCCGAACTCCAGCTCCATCAGGTCGAACTGACGATCCAGGTTCTTGGAGAGGATGGCGAAGATCAGCATGGTCAGCATCACCGGCAAATGCAGCGCATGGGCCACGCCAATGGCCAGCGCGATCACCGAGATCACCAGCACGAACTGCGAACTGTTCTCGCGGCCCAGCAGGCGCGCCAGCGGCATCATCAGCCAGTAGGTGAGATAGGCCAGGATGGCCGAACCGACCAGCGAATAAAGGGTGTGCTGGATCAGCGTCCAGACCGGCGTCCCGGCCTCATGCGCGATCACCGGCAACAAGGCATAGGCGGCCAGAACGGCCACGAAGTTGTTGAGCGCCGTCATGGCCGCAAGGCGACGCGTGACCTGGCCTTCGGCCTTGAGGTCGCGCAGTACCACCAGCACCACGGCGGGCGCGGTGGCAATGGCCATCACACCACCCAGCAAGGCCAGCACCGAATCGGTCCCGAACCAGGTCAGGGCAATGCTGACAAAACCAAAACACAGCACGGCCGAGACGGCCACGGTGATCAGCAGCCATTTTTCGCGACGCAGCCAGCCGATATCGACGTAGCGGCCCAGTTGATAGACCACCAGCGCCACGGCGATGTCGGCGAAGATGTTGGTGACCTTGAGGACTTCACCGGAAAGCAGATTGAAGCCGCCCGCTCCCAGCAGGAAACCGACCAGCAGATAACCCGTGATGCGCGGCACCCATGGGGACTTGGAAACAACGTAGCCCGCGATCAGCCCGAACAGCAGCAAGCCGCCAAATACCAGCAAGGCATTCCATTGCAGCGTCTGTGCGAGGGTGAAAGACGGAAGAGCCCACTCCATATCTCCTCCTGTAACGATTAGGTTCTTGATACCACGCGGCCATGCAGGAGGCCGGCGTGGATCACGTGAGCGTGGGCAACTGATCGAGTTGGCGATGCATGGCTGCCCGGTGAGACCGGACCCGGCATTTCCGATAAAACTTATAAAAAACGACTGATCGAAAAAACCGGAAAACCGAAGATATCACTCTTGCTCTACGCGAGTAAGTTTTTTTATCTTACAACGGAAAATCTAAACTTCCTGATCTGATGTTTATTGAATTTGCGGAACTTATCCGAAGCGCATGGAGCTCATGAAGGTAGTTGGGGGAGCCTCAATGTTCAGTCAGCACGCCGTCAGCGGTAATCAGCGCAGACCTGATTCGCTTGTCAGAAAAGACCGACACGAGTGCGCTGCGATAGCGTGCCAGTTGCGCCGCATACTCGGCGCGCTCGCTATCGAGCAGGCGACGCTTGTAATCGAGCACCCAGACTTCTTCCTCGAACATGACCACGCGATCGAGCCGCAAGACACCAGCCGGCGTGACGATTTCCATCTCGTTGCGCGCCCAGCGATGCAGTGCCGGGTTGAAGAAGCGCTCCAGTTGCGGCTGCGCCAGCACCACGCGTGCCTGGGCATGGACCACCTGCGCCATCTCGGCCGATATGCCCAGCCAGCGCACCAGCGTGGGCGGCGCAGGCAGCGTCAGAGGCCAGGCATTAGCGTGGGTGAGGCGCTCCAGCAAGGCGTGCAAGGCCACGCCTTCATCGATGGCCTCGTTGCTGACCAGAGTGCCATCGTCGGCAATGGCTGGAGGCGTTTGCTCCTGCTCGCCATCGGCCGCACCGAAGAGCAACATCGGCTGCGGCCGGGGATCGAACAAGGACAAGCTGAAAACCTCTTCGACCGCAGCCACGTCGGCGCCCTGTACCGCCTCCTCGCCGATCTCGCGCACCGGCGCGTCGCTGGCAAACAGCCGTTGATACCAACTGCCTTCGACCACCCCGCCCTCCCCTGTGCCGCGTTTTCCGGCCACCCCGGATACCAGCAGCAACTGCTTGGCGCGGGTGACAGCGACATACAGCAGGTTCCAGTCTTCCTGCGTGCGCAACTGATCTTCTTGCTCGAACAATTCTTCACGCGCACTGCCGCGTTCGCTGCGGCGTCCAAAGGCGGAGAAGTGCGTGGGCGCATCCTGGTCCTGCGGCCAGGCGCAAAGAATGCCCAGGTTGTCTTCCACCGAATCGCTGTGATTGGCGTCCAGGATGGCCACTACCGGGGCTTCCAGTCCCTTGGCGCTGTGTACGGTGAGGATGCGCACCGCATCGGCGCTGGCGTCCACGCTAGCCTCATCGGGCGCATCACCACCCGAGGTCCGCTGCAGCACGCGCAGCGCATCGATGAACTTGGGCAGGCTGGGATAGCGCCCGGCGTCCATGTTCAGCGACAACTCGACGAAGGCGGCGATGTTGCCCAGGGTCTGGCTACGCGTGAGCGGCGAGGCATTCTGGGCATAGCGCGCCACCAGTTCGCCCTGATGCAGAATGCGATCCAGCAGGTCATGCACCGGCAGGTGTGGTGCGGCCTGCAACCAGCGTTGCAGCAGCGTGACTGCGCGCACCAGCGCGCCCGAGGCGGCGCCTTCCTGCTGCATGGCCTGCAGGTGCTGCCACCAGTGGCCGCCCTCGGCGTGCGCGGCACGGCGGGCGATCTGCACCAGGTCGTCGTCGGCGGCCCCGATGATCGGGCTCTTCAACACGTGCGCCAGTGCCCGCGTGTCGTTGGGCGTGATGAGGAAGGTCAGCAGCGCAATCAGGTCGGCGATTTCCAGCGACTCCAAGAGGCCGCCGCGCTTGTCGGAGATGAAGGGAATGCCGGCGGCGCGCAGGGCGCTTTCATACGCGGCCAGATGTGTGCGCTTGCGCACCAGCAGCATGATGTCGCCCCAACGCATGGCACGCTCGGACTTGCCGGTGATGACCGGCACCTCGCGATAGGCTTTGAGCAAGGCCTGCGCCAGCGCTTGCCCTTCCAGCAGGCGGCGCGCATCTTCTTCCTCGCCGCGCGGTGTGGTCAGCGGATTGCGCCAGGCAATGATGTCCTGCTCTCCCTCTGACGCGGCCGAGGAGGCAGCCGCAGAGGCCGATTCTGCGTCGGTTTCAGGGCGGGTGACGTTTTCTTCACCTTCCTCTTGCCGCACCAGCGGCAGCCGCCACACCTCGCCTCCAGCAAGGCCCAGCGTGGTCTGCTGGGCGAACAGCGGATTGCCGCCCCTGATAAATGAACGATTGAGGACATTGACCACGGCACTGGCATTGCGGCGCGTCTGGTTGGCGCGCAGGATGGCCGCCCCCTGGCTGCGCAGCAGTTCGCGCGCGGCCACGAAGACGCGGGGCTCGGCGCGGCGGAAGCGATAAATCGATTGCTTGGGGTCGCCCACCACGAAGACGCTGGGCTGGGCCGCGTCGCCGCCATAGGCATCGAGCCAGCAGCGCACGATGCACCATTGCAGCGGGTTGGTGTCCTGGAATTCGTCCAGCAGGATGTGCTTGTAGCGCGCATCCAGGCGGGTCTGCAGATAGGCGGCGCTGGCGTCGTCCTTGAGCAGGCGATAGGCTTGCCATTCGAGGTCGGCGAAGTCCAGCACGCGCTGTTCGGACTTCACTTCCTGGTAGCAGTCCAGATAGGCGCGACCGGCAGCAAAGAGCGCACGGTTCAGTTGCAGCACCAGCTTTTCCTTGCTGCGTCCCTGCAGCTTGCGCAGGGCCTCGCCGATGGCATTGAATTCGTCCTCGAAGGCGGCCAGCGCGGCTTCGTCACTGGCGGCGAAATGCTGGGTCAATGCCGCCAACAGGGACTTGACCTTGCCGTTCTTGCGCGGCTTGTCCTTGTCGTCGAAGAACTGGCTGTAGAGCGCATCGAAATGTTCCAGTGCCGGGCCGGCCGTGAGCGCCGATTCGATGGCCACGGCGCGGTTCTTGTTGAGACTGCCGCCCTGCCCCAGCAGCACGGCGACCTGGCTGGCGCGTGCGACCAAGGGGGCATCGTCCCACAGCGCCAGGCGGGCATCGCGCCGGGCGTCGTCGCCGCACAGTGCTTCCAGCCAGCACAGGGGTGAAGGTTCGGCCTCCTCGCCATCGTCCTGCGTGGCAGCCCACCATTCGGCGCGCTTGTCGATGAAGGCGTCCAGCAACTGGCGCGTGTTGAAGTCGCCGACCAATTCATACAGTTCGAGCAGCGCGGCCTTGACGATTGCCCCCTCGGGTTCGCGCAGCGTCTGCATGAAGCGGCGATAGGCTTCCTCCAGCAATTCGCCATTCTTCTCGGTCAGGGTATAGCCATGCGGTACACCCGACGCCAGCGGTGCGATCTGTAGCAGGCGTGCAAACCAGCTATGGAAGGTGTCGATGGACAGGCTCTGTTCGGACGACAGGATGCGTTCATACAGCCCGCGTGCCAGCGGCAGCAAGCGCGGCAGATCCGCCTCGGCCACGCCGCGTTCGCGCAGCAGGCTGGCCGCGTGGTGCTCATCGGCCAACGCCAGCTCATGCAACAGTTCAAGCAGACGTTCGCGCATTTCCTGCGCGGCCTTGCGGGTGAAGGTGATGGCCAGCAGTTCCGGGGCCTGGGCGCCGGAGAGCAGCAAGCGCAACATGCGCGCCACCAGCAGCCAGGTCTTGCCACTGCCGGCGCAGGCTTCGACCACCACCGAGTGGCGCGGGTCGCAGGCCTCACGCGTGAAGACCTCTGCCGCGACCGGTTTGCCATTGACCTCGTAGGCGGCCGGCTGCTGCTCGGCGGCGCTCACAGCCAGGCTCCCTTGCGGCACAGGCCGCGCATCTCGCAATACTGGCAGACCGATTCGATGCCGTTGGCCGGCAGCGCCGCGCCGTGGGCCACGGCTTGCATGGTGGTGGTGATCTGTTGCTGGAGCATCTTCTGTTTGCGTGCGAAATCGGGTGCGGCGGCGTCGCCGGTCTTCTTGTCGGGGCCCAGTTCGAGGGCAACGTAATGGGCGTGTTGCACATCGCCGCCGGCCAACAGACCATAGAAGGCCAGTTGATGGTCGTCTTCTTCCTTGACCTTTTGTCTGAGGTTGGCGGCAGTGCGGGTCTTGTAGTCGAGCAGGGCGCGCTCGCCATGGTCGTTGTGATCGACCCGATCCAGTCGGCCGTAGAGCTCGATGCCACCATCTTCCCAGCGCAAGGCCTGCGACTGCGCCTGTTCACCGAAGGCGAAACGCCAGCCCTCGGCCTCGCGTTCGTTGGCCCACAGCAGGTAGGCCGGCATCACCTTCTGCCAGCGCGCATGAAAGGCCAGCGCGGCGGGATGACGCTGCATCTCGCGCTGGAAGACTTCTTCCGAGAGTTGCGCCAATAGCGGCGCGCGCGCCGGCAAGGGGGTGTCCTGATCGCGCAGGTGCGCGTGATAGCGGTACAGGATTTCATGCAGCCAACTGCCGTAGTCGCGCTTCTCGGGCGTGTCCGACAATTCATCCATGACCGCCACACGCAACATGCGCTGGGCAAAGAATTGATAGGGGCAAGCCAGAAAACTGCCGAAGCCGCTGGCCGACAGCGACGCCGGCAACAAATCAGGAGCGGCAGGCGCAGGCATGGACGAGGGCTGCGCCCGCAGTTGCTTGACCGGTGGCGGCAGGACCACGCGGCGCAGCGGTGCTGCCCCCTGCTGCGCCAGCTTCAGTTCCAGGCGCTCTATCCAGGGGCTGACCGGATTGGGTTCGCCATCCTGGTGGGTCTGCCAGCACAGCACCACTTCCGGGTTCACGCACAGCAATTCGGTCAGGTCGCGCAATTGCTGGCGCTGACGTACCGCGCGCGTGGTCAGGTTCAGTTCGCGCCGCACGGCATTGGAGAAGAACAGCGTTTCCTGCGGCGGCGAGGGCAGGTGTGCCGCATCGGCGCCGATCACCAGCACCGCGTCGAAACGACGCAGGCGCGCGCCGTTCAGAGGTAGCATTACCACTCGCCTATCCTTGATGGGCGGCATGTAGGAAGTGGCATCAAGACGCAGGTTCAGCAATGCGCGCCACTCGGCGAAGGAAAAGGTGTCCGACAATCCCCCCTGCTCGGCAGCGATGTCATCCAACATCAACAGGCATTGCTCACCCGCGCCATCGGCACGCAGCGCAGCTTCCATGCCCAGTGCGCGGCACAGGCCGCGCTGCGTTTCACACCATTGCGCCAGGGTCTTGCGGCCGGTAAAGCGCGCCGCCTGCTTGGCCAGCATGATGATGCAGGCCAGCTCATCGGCCTGCCCAGCCTCGGCAAATGCCGATTGCAGGGCTTGCCAGTCGCCGGCGATGTTGGTGCGGCGCAGACGGGTTTCGATGCGCATGACACGTTCGCTGCGCGCATGGTCATCGGGAAAGACGAAGGGCGACTTCAGCAGATCCAGCAGCGCATTGGTTTCACCACGGGCCGAGACCAGGTCGTTCCAGGCGGCCAGCGCGGCGGCGGCGCGGGTGGTGGAGAGTTTCCAACCAGTCTCATCGGCCACGGCCACTTCGGCGCGCTCCAGCAATGCGCGCAGGCGACGGGCGGTGACGCGGTCCTGGGCCACGATGGCGATGTCGTTCTTGCCTTCGCCCAGCCAGCGCAGCACGATCTGCGCGCTCTGTACGGCGGCGTTTTCCAGGTCATCGGCCGGGCACAGCAAGGGCAGCGTGACGTCGGTGGTGACGGTGCGGACGTTGTCGGCATCCGCCGCAGCAATGCCCTCATCGTCGCGCACCAGTTCTTCCCATGCCGACAGATAGATGGGGTGCAAGGGTGCGATCGCAGGACGGCTCCAGTCCAGCGTGACGATGCGCACCGGCTGGCGTTGGGCATAGGCCGCCAGGAAGGCGGCCTCCAGCGGCTCCGGCTCGGTGGGGCTGACCCAGACCAGCGGCAGGCTGGCCTGCTCGGCCAGGGCCAGCATGGCGTCGAAACGTTGCACGATGCGGTCGTTGGCATCCAACTGGGTCTTCCAGACCTGCCATACCAAGGCCGCTTCGTCGGACAACATGCCGTGCGCCGAAGGTGCCAACGGTTCCAGCAATTGCGCCAGTGCCTGTGCCCAGCGACCCACGGCAGCCTCTTGCCCGCTTGCGCTGGCGCGGATCTCGGGCAGCAGCGCCAGCGTCAACTCATCTGACAGGGCCAGCAGGGTATGCGCCAGCGGCAGCAGGTCGGCATTGCGACGTGCGGAAAACATTTTCTTCAACCAGCCATGTTCGCGCAGTTGCGCGTAGAGCTGCATGAGCCGTTCGCTCTCCGAGGGCGGGGCAGTCTCGCCGGGTGCCTGCATGGCCAACAGGCCCGAGAGCGTATTGATGCGCGGCGCGATGTAGGGGCGGCGCAACTGGCGCGCCAGTGCGGCCTTGAAGTTCTGCGCGTGGGAAAACGCCGGCACCATCAATTGCACTCCCGAGAAATCCAGCGCAGCCTCACCCTGCCCCTGCAAGGCCTGGCCCAGCGGTTGGCCTTCGCGCAACAGGACCCGCACGGCTTGCTGCCAGAAATCGGGGGTGGGCGGGATCGGTACGGTGGCAAGCTGCATACGTTCTCAGGGTTCCATGACGACGGTAGAGGATAGCGGAGATGGGCGGCGAGGGTGGCCACAAAGGCCGGCCAGACACTGTCCTGATTGTATTTTTCTCTTGCCTCAACAGATTTTTTCAATCGGGCAGCCACGCCAATTGCTGCGCATTGTATGCCAGCAGGGGCTCGCCGGAGTGTATTTCGCTGCGCCGCGCCAGCCACGAAGCCGCGCCAGGCCTCGCTTGCAAGCCCATCGACTGCGATGAGGACGGCAGACAACAACGCTCCGAGCGCGTGTCTACACTTTCCCCAAAAATGGGTTATGATTGCCCCTGTATCCCGCCGCCTACCTCTGCCGCGCTTCAAAACAACTTGAATCGGCGCGCAACGACTCCACGTAGACCTAGCAACTCCGGAAGCGTTGATGGCTCACGCCAGGCATGATGGTATGTGTCCACCGGCGCTGATTGACTAATTACACCACTGCCTCACACCGAGGAAAGCCATGAGCGAACATATCAAACATATTACCGACGCCTCCTTCGAAGCCGATGTGCTCAAGTCCGACAAGCCCGTGCTGGTCGATTTCTGGGCCGAATGGTGCGGTCCCTGCAAGGCCATCGCCCCGATCCTGGAAGAAGTCGCCAAGGAATACGACGGCAAGCTGCAGATCGCCAAGCTGGACGTGGACTCCAACCAGGCCATCCCG
Source organism: Herbaspirillum rubrisubalbicans (assembly GCF_003719195.1). Classification (NCBI taxonomy): domain Bacteria; kingdom Pseudomonadati; phylum Pseudomonadota; class Betaproteobacteria; order Burkholderiales; family Oxalobacteraceae; genus Herbaspirillum; species Herbaspirillum rubrisubalbicans. The sequence goes on along the minus strand of NZ_CP024996.1, from coordinate 834,179 downwards.
GCCAAGTTCGGCATCCGCGGTATCCCGACCCTGATCCTGTTCAAGAACGGCGCTGCCGCCGCCCAAAAGGTTGGCGCACTGGCCAAGGGCCAATTGGTCTCGTTCATCGACAGCAACATCTGATTCTGATGTAACATCCGACGGCGGCGCGCTCGCGCTGCCGTCCGCCCGGCACACGATGCCCGGCTGTATCCAGATCCACACCACGCAACTCCCTCCCCCACCTTTACTTATCCCGTCCCGGGACACTCATATGCACTTATCAGAACTAAAAGCGATGCACGTCTCTGCCTTGCTGGAAATGGCAATCAGCCTGGACATCGAGAATGCTGCGCGCCTGCGCAAACAGGAGCTGATGTTTGCCATCCTGAAGAAGCGCGCAAAATCAGGAGAACAGATTTTTGGCGATGGCGCCCTCGAAGTGTTGCCTGACGGCTTCGGCTTCCTGCGCTCGCCCGACGCCAGCTACATGGCGTCCACCGACGACATCTACATCTCGCCTTCGCAGATCCGCCGTTTCAACCTGCATACCGGCGACTCCATCGAAGGTGAAGTGCGCACGCCCAAGGATGGCGAGCGCTATTTCGCCCTGGTCAAGGTCGACAAGGTCAACGGCGAACCGCCGGAAGCCTCCAAGCACCGCATCCTGTTTGAAAACCTCACGCCGCTGCACCCCAACAAGCTATTGCAGCTGGAGCGCGACATGCGCGGCGAGGAAAACATCACCGGCCGCATCATCGACCTGATCGCCCCGGTCGGCCGCGGCCAGCGCGGCCTGCTGGTGGCCTCGCCCAAGTCGGGCAAGTCGGTGATGCTGCAACACATCGCCCACGCCATCACCACCAATCATCCAGACACCGTGATGATCGTGCTGCTCATCGACGAACGTCCGGAAGAAGTGACCGAAATGCAGCGCTCGGTGCGCGGCGAAGTGGTCGCCTCCACCTTCGACGAACCGGCCACCCGTCACGTGCAGGTCGCCGAGATGGTGCTGGAAAAGGCCAAGCGCCTGGTTGAAATGAAGAAGGACGTGGTCATCCTGCTGGACTCGATCACCCGTCTGGCGCGCGCCTACAACACCGTGATCCCGGCCTCCGGCAAGGTGTTGACCGGTGGTGTGGACGCCAACGCGCTGCAACGCCCGAAGCGTTTCTTCGGTGCCGCCCGTAACGTCGAAGAAGGCGGCTCGCTGACCATCATCGCCACCGCCCTGATCGAAACCGGTTCGCGCATGGATGACGTGATCTACGAAGAATTCAAGGGCACCGGCAACATGGAAGTGCACCTGGAACGCCGCCTGGCCGAAAAGCGTGTGTACCCCGCCATCAACCTCTCCAAGTCCGGCACCCGCCGTGAAGAGCTGCTGATCAAGCCAGACCAGTTGCAGAAGATCTGGGTGCTGCGCAAGCTGATGTACGACATGGATGAAATCGAGGCGATGGAATTCATCCTCGACAAGATGAAGTCCACCAAGAACAACGCCGAGTTCTTCGACATGATGCGTCGCGGTAACTAAGCATCGCTGCTGGCAAGATCAGGAAACGGCATGTCCTTCACCGGACATGCCGTTTTTTATTGATCTGACAGCAACAATAGCGACGTATTTTCAACTGAAAAACCACGTCGACGGCCTGCGGCCAGTGGTCCGCCTTGACCCAAGCCCCTGATTCCACTGTATAATTTCGGACTTTTCCAAACCGGCAAGTGATCATCAATCGGGTCAAGAAGCAAGGCGACCGACGAAGTGGCGATTGGCTACCAAACTACTCTTGAGGCAATCATGAAAGAAGGCATCCACCCGGATTACCGCGAAGTCCTGTTCCACGACATGTCGAACGACTTCAAGTTCGTCACCCGCTCGACCATCGGCACCCGCGAAACTGCTGAATTCGAAGGCAAGCAATATCCCCTGGTGAAGATCGAAGTGTCCTCCGAATCGCACCCGTTCTACACCGGCAAGCACAAGATCGTCGACACCGCTGGCCGCGTCGAGAAGTTCCGCCAGAAGTTCGGTTCCGTTGGTTCGAAGACCGCTGTCTCGAAGGCGTAATCTGTACTTCCCTCAAAAAAGGCAGCTCAGGCTGCCTTTTTTGTTTTGGTCGTCCGTGGTGGATCGGCACGGCGTGCACCACCATGTAGCAGACAGAAACAACTATTTACTGCGATTTCCTGCACAATAGGGCCTGCAAAAAAATACTAGTCACCGAATCCCACGGCGACAGCGCAGCCAAGACCCGTCCGGCCAGCGCACCACCCAACCTCGCAGTACAGAACAAGAGCAACAACATCTTGATGAAGCCAGTCCGTCTTCCAGCCGCAGCCACCAATGCGCTTCCGCGCATGGCCCTGCTCGCGCTCGCCCTCCTGTATATCCTGCCGGGTCTGATCGGCCGCGATCCCTGGAAGAACGAGGATGCCACCAGCTTCGGCATCATGTGGACCATGGCCCACGGCACCCTGGCCGACTGGCTCACGCCCAACGTGGCAGGTTTGCCGCTGCCGGCCGAAAGCCCGCTGGCCTACTGGTTCGGGGCGATCTGCATCCGACTCTTGGGCTGGCTGCTGGGCGATCCGCTGGCCGCACGCGTGTCCACCATCGGTTGCTTCCTGGTGGGCTCGCTGTCGATCTGGTACACCACCTATTTGCTGGGCCGCCGCCCTGAAGCACAGCCGCTCAAGCTGGCCTTCGGCGGCCAGCCCGAACCCAAGGACTTCGGCCGCACGCTGGCCGATGGCGCCTTCCTGATCTATCTCGGTTTCCTGGGCCTACTCTTGCACAGCCACGAGACCAGCCCCAAGACGCTGCAGATCGCCCTGGTGGCCTATGCCATGTTTGGCGCGGTGCGCGTCTTCGATGCCGGCAAGCTGCGCCATGGCATCTGGCTGGGCCTGGCACTGGGCATGTTGGTGCTGACCTATGGCTGGCTGCTGCCCGCCGGCGTGCTGATCGCCTTGCTGGTATTGGCGGCCTTGCGCAAGGACTTGCGGGCACTGGGCCTGTTACTGCTGCTGGCGCTGCCATTGAGCTTGTTCATCAGCGCTGCCTGGATACTGGCGCTACACCAATGGGCGCCGAGCGAGGCGGCCAGCCAGTTCGACCTGTGGATGAGCTGGAACATCTACCAGTTGAACCGCCCCACGCTATCCACCCTGGCCTTCCTGGGCAAGTATGGTGTCTGGTTCGCCTGGCCTGCGTGGCCCTTCGCCGGCTGGGCGCTGTATGCCTGGCGGCGCCAGTTGGGTTCGCTGCATATCGCGCTGCCGCTGGCCTTCCTCATTCCCATTACCTTGCTGGTGCTCATCAACGTCCATCGCGAAGAAGGCATGTTGCTGCCACTGCTGCCGGCGCTGGCCATCCTGGCCGCCTTCGGTCTGCCGACCATGAAACGCGGCGCCATCAATGCAGTGGACTGGTTCTCGGTGATGACCCTGACGACCTCGGCCGCCTTCATCTGGATCGGCTGGATCGCCAAGGAAACCGGCTGGCCGACAAAGATAGCGCGCAATGCCTACAAGCTTGCGCCCGGCTTCAAACCCGGCTTCGAGTGGATATCGCTAGCCATCGCCGTGGCCGCCACCGTCGCCTGGATCGTGGTGGTGCACTGGCGCATCTCGCGCCGGCCCTCGGTGCTGTGGCGCGCCGTGGTGCTGTCGTCAGGCGGCGTGATCCTGTGCTGGGTGTTGCTGATGACGCTGTGGCTACCCTGGGTCAACTACGGCAAGAGCTATGCGGGCGTGGCCGAACAGATCGAATCCAAGCTGGGCTCGGTCAAGCAATGCGTGCAGACCAATGTGGGCCCGGCCCAGCGCGCCTCCTTCGCCTACTTCGGCAACGTGCGCTTTGCCGATGAGCACGAGCAAGGCTGCGACTACCTGCTGCTGCAAGATGACATCAGCAATCAGGACGCTTCCCTCATGCTGCGCCAATACCCTGGCAACTGGCGCATGGTGTGGGAAGGCCGCCGCCCCTCGGACCGCGACGAACGCTTCCGCCTCTATCGCCGTGCCGGTCGTTGATGACGCACCGGCCTCCTCGTTGAAAGCCTCTCTTCCTGCGTGACAAAAGAACTGCCCGCCCTCTCCTCCCGCCACCACGTCGGCCGCATAGCGCGGCTGGCCTGGCCGCTGTTGATCGGCCAACTGGCCATCATCGCCAATGGCGTCATCGATACCGTGATGGTCTCGCGCTTCTCGGCGCTGGACCTGGGGGCGCTAGCGTTGGGCGTGTCGATCTACATCAGCGTCTTCGTGGGATTGTCGGGCGTGCTGCAGGCATTGCAGCCGACCATCGGTCAACTGTTCGGCGCCGGACGCCTGGATGAGATTGGCAACGAGGTCAAGCAGGGCATGTGGCTGGCCGTGCTGCTGTCCATCGTCGGGTCGCTGGTGCTGATGTTCGCCCCGCTTTTGCTCGCCTTTGCCAAGGCCTCGCCGGAACTGGTGGGCAAGGCCACGCTGTATCTGCGCATCGAAGCACTGGCCCTGCCGGCGACGCTATTGTTCCGCGTCTATTCATCGCTCAATACAGCCATGGCGCGCCCCAAGATGGTCATGGCGCTGCAGGTTGGCGGATTGGCACTCAAGCTGCCCCTGAATGCCCTGCTGATCTTTGGTGGCCTGGGCTTGCCTGCCTTCGGCGGTCCTGGCTGCGCCATTGCCACCACCGTCATCGCCTGGCTGATGATGCTGGCCGCCTGGCTACTGGTGGCACGCCTGCCGCTGTATCGTCCGCTCAAGCTGTTCGGCACCGGTTTCGTGGCTCCCTCGTGGAAGATCCAGCGCAACCTGTTGCTGCTGGGCATTCCGATTGGCATGTCCTACTTCATCGAGGTCACCGCCTTCACGCTCATGGCCGTCTTTATCGCTCGCCTGGGTGCGGTACCGGTGGCCGGGCACCAGATTGCCGGCAATGTCGGTACCGTGCTCTACATGCTGCCGCTGTCCATCGCCAGCGCTACCAGCACCCTGGTGGCGCAAGCCATTGGCGGGGCCAACATGGCCGAAGCCAGGAAGATCGGCCGCGCCGGAATCCGGCTGGCGGTGTCGCTGTCGGCGGTGATGGGCGTGATCGTGTGGTTCATGCGCGTACACATCATTCATGCCTACACGCCCGATCCAGTCATTCTCGGTGCCGCACTGCCGCTGTTCCTCTACATCGCCTTCTACCAGCTCTTCGATTCGATGCAGGTGACCACCGCCTTCGTGCTGCGTGCCTACAAGGTCGCGGTGGTGCCCACCGTGATCTACGCAGTCACGTTGTGGGGTGTGGGGCTGGGTGGCGGCTATGTGCTTGGTCTGGATCCGCTGGGCATGGCACCGGCCGCCCTGCACGGCCCGGTCGGATTCTGGGCAGCCAATAGCGTCAGCCTCGGGCTGGTGGCGGTGGGCCTGCTGGCCTATCTGCGCGTGATCCAGCAACGTGCAGCGCGCGGCGAACTCAACGTTTGAGCTGGCCGCCGGCAGCGAACAGATCGTCGTTGCTGGCATCGATCAGGCCGGGGACCGTCGGTGCTTCGGCCGGTCGCCCCAACAGGAACCCCTGGACCTGGTCACAGTGCAGCAACTGCAATTCGCGCAGTTGCCCTTCGGTTTCCACCCCCTCGGCCACCACTTCCATCTGCAAGGCATGGGCCAGTGCAATGATGGCGGCCACGATGGCGCGCCCCGAATGATCTTCCTGGTCCAGCCGCGAGGTGAAGAAACGATCGATCTTGACCTGCCGACAGTGGAATTGCGCCAGATAAGCCAGGCTGGAATAGCCGGTACCGAAGTCATCAATGGCAATGTCGAAGCCCAGCGATTGCAGCTCGCGCACCACCTGCGTGGTACGTTCCACATCCTTCATCGCCGCCGTCTCGGTGATCTCGAACATCAGCCGCTGTGGCGCGATGCCCGTCGCCCCCACCATCTTGAGAATACTCTCCACCAGATCCGTGCGCATCTGTAGCGGCGACAGGTTCAAGGCTACTTTTACCGGCTTCATCCCAGCCGCATCCCAGCGGGCGATCTGCGTACATACCGCGTGCAACACCCAATCACCGATGGGCAGGATCTGGCCAGAGCGTTCGGCAATGGGAATGAATTCGGACGGGGTCATCTCGCCCAGATCTGGATGACGCCAGCGCAGCAAGGCTTCCACGCCGGTCAGCTCCTTGCTGGCGCCGTGATACTTGGGCTGGAAGTGCAAGCGGAACTGCTGCTCCGCGATGGCCTGCTGCAAGGCCTGCCGCACCTGCAGATGACGCATGGCGCTGGCGTGCATGGCCGGCTCGAAGAAACGATAGGTATTACGCCCGCTCTGCTTGGCTTCGTACATGGCGGCGTCGGCATTCTTCATCAACATATCGACCGTCTCGCCGCTATTGGGATAGACCGCGATGCCGATGCTGGAGGTCACGCACAGGGTGGCGTCGTCCACCTGGAAATCCTGGCGCAACGCCATCAGGATGTTTTCCGACAATTGTTCCACCACCACAGGGGTGGAAAGATTGCCCATCACCACCACGAATTCATCGCCGCCGATGCGCGCCACCATGTCCTCGCCGCGCACGCAGGCACGGATACGCTGCGCCACCGCCACCAACAGACCGTCCCCCACGGCATGACCGAGCGAGTCATTGATCGCCTTGAAGCCATCCAGGTCCATGAACAGCACCGCAAAAGGCTTGCCATTGCGACGCGCCACTTCGATGGCGTGCTGGATGCGGTCGGTCAGCAGGACGCGGTTGGGTAGGCCGGTCAACACATCATGGGTGGCAAAATGCAACAGCTTGTCATTGGTCCGGCCGACGATCTTCTTGAGTACCTGGTTGCGCTGCGCGCCGCTGACCACCAGCGCCAGGGCCATCGCCAGAAACGCCAGGAACACCAGGCCATTGACCAGGTGCTCGCGTGTAATGCCCCCCGACATCCCGCTGTGCGCCTGCGGATCGATGAGCAGCGCGCGCAGGCCGGCCACCGCGGATGACACCAGGCCGGCGCCCACCAGCAGTGCCGCCAGCACGCGCCGCGCCTGCTGCGAATTGAGCGAGCCGGTCATGGGCTTGCGCCCGTTGCTGGCCGAAAAGAGCGTGACGATGAACACGGCCACTATCTCGGTGACCACCAGCGCCACCAGCAGCAGGGGAACCTGATAGACCAGCGGCGGGTCCAGCAGCATGGACTTGAGGACGATATGGAAGGCGGCATTGAAGGCGGCACCGATGCTTAGTCCGCCGATGAGCAAGTGCAGCGGGAGCGGGCGCCGTATCCCGGTCAGGTGCATCAGGTAGAAGGCGCTGCCCAAACACAGCAGCAGTGCCAGCATCACCAGCCGGGCATCGAAGGCGAGGGCCGTAGTCAAATCCAGCGCCGCCACCGTCAACAGCATGGCACCCCACACGCCCACCCCGAACACGGCCGCACCGATGGCTAACCAAAGCCGCCGATGCTGGCTGTCCTGCAGCACGATGCGCTCGGACACCTCCAGCGCCGCATAAGCCGACAGACTGGCTACCAGCAAAGCAAAGGCCAACAGCAGGAAATGAAAGGAAGCTGACATGGTCGAACCTGGGCTCGGATGCGCACAATCCATGCGGGCGATCGCTGGGAGCCCGCAGGACATCACGCCTGCTCGGTATCGCGGCCGTTCCGTCCTGGCTGGAAAGACGCCACACCTGGCGCAGCATTCAGCAAGACGTCAGTCGATCTTCCGTTGCCTCTCAACGGGTCGCCGCGTTCCATCCTGGAACGTACCTTGATGGTGCCAGCACAAGGCCAATACTGTGCCGTGCGATCAGGACCACTTAGCCACTCCAGGAAAATAAAAAGTTACGTAACCAAAACGTACCACAGGGATGCTGCTGACTTCGTGATTTATTTGATTTGTTTCTACCAGCGTGCTGCTTTGTCTTCCCGCCCGAAAAGCCCGGGTTGAGTGCCATTCCCCCATGGGATGAGAGGCGAATTTTCTAACTAAATTTTGTCCCCATAGAATGGGAAATATATTGGCGTCTTATTCACCATATTGATGCGCCCCCTTCGGGGTCCCGCTATTCTAGCGCGCTTCCAGCCCAAAATACCGCACTGCGCCACACATGGAGCACGCCGTCTCGTTGTCTCTCGATGGAGACAAGTTCTAAATAAAATTCCCCCCACCCACGCACGTTGGTCTCATCTGGACCGACAATGCAAGGGCGGCAATCATCGGCGTTTTACCCTCCTCTCTACTGGCCAGCGATGCAGCACCAAGTGCATCCGGACATCCCACCAAGACCTGCCCGAAGTGGCCTGATGACCTGACATCCACGTGCGTTCACGCACGCCATGAGCGCCTGCACACTTGATCAACCATCGCTCCGGAGCGCCTGAACATGCACATTTTCCCATCTGCCGAAAATGCGAGTCCGTATTGTCCTGCGGGTATGTTTCAATGGCCCCGGCGCGACCGATGGCGCAACTCTCCGAACCAGTGAGCATAAATCACGTTTGCTGCGTAACTCACCCCAAATGCAAACGTACCCCGGAAAGCGTTACGTCAAAGTACCTTCGAAAACATGGAAACCGCCAATCAAAAATTCGCAAAGCGCCTACGCGCTGCGATGGAAAAATCTGGATACGAACCCAAGCCCGCCGTTCTGGAGAGGGAATTCAATTTGCGCTACTGGGGCAAGCCGATGACCCTGCATGGCGTGCGCCGCTGGCTGCTGGGCGAGTCCATGCCCAAGCAAGACAAGCTGGAGACGCTGGCCGAATGGCTCATCGTCACCCCTCAGCATCTGCGCTTCGGCGAAGAGATCGGCAAGCGTATCGACAAGCGTCGCGCACGCTGGGAAGAAGCCATCGGCTACCGCGAGCGCGAAGCCTTCGAGGCCTTCATCAACCTGCCGGCCCCGCAGCGCAAGATCGTCAAGGAAGTCATCTTCGCCTTCGCCCAGGTCGCCACCCAGGTCCCCGAGAAGAGTAGTCCCGCCGCCAAGGCCAGTACCACGCGACGCCGTGCGCGCAACTGACGACAAGCACCCGATACGCTATCCTCGGCGTTGAGCCAGTTACCTGTCCCTCAGAAACACGATCCCGCGCCCCAGGGATCTTCGTTCCGAAATTACCCGCGCGACCGCCCTGTCGCTTCATCCCGACTTTCCCCAAGGATTGACTGACCATCGCTGACCTTCGATGCGACATCGCTGCGCCCGGAACTTACTGTCAATTCGTCAGCTTCCCGCAGCACAGGAGATGCTGTGGCAAAACATCCACTCTGCAGGCAAATTTATTTGCCGATGCGAGCCGCTACGTCCACGCAATGCTCGATTTGCTCGGCGATGGCCTCGGGCACCGGACGGCGCCCCTCCAGCACTTCGCGAATCCACTGCGCAGTAGTAGCCGCATCACGTCCCTCGGGCAGGTCCGGCAAGTCCTCGGCCACACTCTGCTTTTCCACCAACACGGTGCGTTGACCATGACTGAACCAATCGATGCGTTGCGCGCGCCGCGCATTAGCCACGGTCTCCCCTTCGGTGCCACGCATCAGGAAGACATCGCCGCGCTCATGCGGGGCGGAGTGACTGAAGTAGTCGGTCAACATCTCCAGGTATTCTGGATGGGTATATGAAGTCAAGCGCAGTGCCGGCTGCGCAAACGGTTGCATGATCTTTACCAAGGTGTGGGTAGAATTGCGCACGCCCAGTCGGGCGCGCATGTCGAGCAGGCGGGCGATAGCCGGGGCCAACGCGGCAATCGGGATAAAGGCAGGTTGCCCCGCTGCCATCAAAGCTTCTGCCTCGGACGCGTTTGTAGCATGGCGCACATCCAGTGCACTGAATATCTCGGCGCTGGTCACGCGCTGTGGATCGCGGGTCACCCCGTGCATGAGTACCGGCACGCCACGGCGCACCAGCAACATGCACAACAGCGGCGTGAGGTTGGCCATCTTGCGCGAACCGTTATAGCTGGGCAGCACGACCGGCGCGTATGGCCCGCTGGGTGCGCGCAGCGGCACGAAGGATGCTTCGGCGGCAGCCAGGAATCCGGCGATCTCTTCTACCGATTCGCCCTTGATGCGCATGGCCAGGAGAATGGCGCCCAGCTCAAGGTCGCTGACGCGGCCATCGAGCATGGCCTGGTACATCAATTGCGCATCTTCGCGCGAGAGACTGCGGGCACCATCCTTGCCGCGTCCGATTTCCTTGATGAAACGGGCGGCAGCAAAGTCGGTGGCGGGCTCGACGGCGATGGCCGGAGCAGCATTGGGGGCATGGTTTGGCATGGCCGAAGGGTACACCAAAATCGTCCTTTGTCGCAGCCAGGCGTCTGCGCGCCGGGCTTTCCATTACAATAGCGCCTTTGCCGCGCCGCCCCACCTGGGTGCCGGTGCCGGCCGCTTCATTGAGTCCATCCCATGTTAGTTCTCGGCGTCGAATCCTCCTGTGACGAAACCGGCCTTGCTCTGTACGACACCGAGCGCGGCCTGCTGGCCCATGCCCTGCATTCGCAGATTGCCATGCACCAACAATACGGTGGCGTGGTCCCCGAACTGGCCTCGCGCGACCACATCCGCCGCGCCATTCCCCTGCTCAAGCAAACCCTGTCCGATGCCCGGGTGGCGGCCCAGGAGATCGACGCCATCGCCTACACCCAAGGCCCGGGCCTGGCCGGGGCGCTACTGGTGGGTGCGTCGGTAGCCTGCGGGCTGGGGCTGGCGCTGGACAAGCCGGTGCTGGGCATCCATCACCTGGAGGGTCATCTGCTCTCGCCGCTATTGGCCAGCAAGCCGCCGCGCTTTCCCTTCATCGCCCTGCTGGTCTCGGGCGGGCATACGCAGTTGATGCGGGTCGATGGCGTGGGCCGCTACGAACTGCTGGGCGAAACACTGGATGACGCCGCCGGCGAAGCCTTCGACAAATCGGCCAAGCTGCTCGGCCTGGGTTATCCCGGTGGGCCGGCCATTTCGCGCCTGGCCGAGTTCGGTGATCCGAACGCTTACCAATTGCCACGGCCCATGTTGCATTCCAAGAACCTGGATTTCAGTTTCTCCGGGCTCAAGACTGCCGTGCTGACCGTGGTCAAGCAACACGGCAGCAACGGCAGCAACATCTGCGAACAGGACAAGGCCAACATCGCGCGCGGCTTCGTGGACGCCATCGTGGAGGTGCTGGTAGCCAAGTGCATGACCGCCTTGAAACAGACCAATCTGAAGCGTTTGGTCATTGCCGGAGGCGTCGGTGCCAATGCACAGCTGCGCGCAGCCTTGAATGCCGCGGCCGCCAAGCGCAGATATGAAGTTTTCTACCCGGAATTGCAGTTCTGCACCGACAACGGTGCCATGATCGCCTTTGCCGGCGCCATGCGTCTGCGCGAGGAGCCGAGCGTGGCGCGCAAGGAATATGGCTTCGGCGTGCGACCACGCTGGCCGCTGGATGAGTTGCGACCGCCGCAGGCCGGCAACACATCGACCGCTCCGTCAATCATCCCAACGATATAAACAAGAAGGGCCGCAATGCAGATTGCGGCCCTTCTTTTTCGCTCAAGACGGCAGGCTTACTTGGCCGCCTTCTTCTTGTCGCCAATCCGGCTTTCCTTACCCGCCAGCAGGTTGCCGATGTTCTTGCGGTGGCGATAGATCAGCAGCGCCGCCATGGCCACCACCGCCAGCAGGATGCCGTCAGTGGTGCCGAACAGCAGGCCATAGTAGAACGGCGCGAACAACGCCGCCACCAGGGCTGCCAGGGACGAATAGCGGAAGGCGAACGCCACCACCAGCCAGGTGGCCAGCGTGGCCAGGCCTAGCCACACATTCAGCGCCAGCAGGATGCCCAGGGCGGTAGCCACACCCTTGCCGCCGACGAAGCGGAAGAACACCGGCCACAAGTGCCCCAGGAACACGGCCAGCGTCACCAGGGCGATGCCGGTATCGTCCACGCCATAGTGCGGGCCGAACTTCTGCGCCAGCCACACTGCCAACCAGCCCTTGAAACCATCCCCCAGCAGGGTCAGCGCGGCCGCTTTCTTATTGCCGCTGCGCAGGACGTTGGTTGCGCCAGGATTCTTGGAACCATAGGTGCGCGGGTCGGACAGGCCGAACAGCTTGGACACCAGCACCGCAAAGGAGAGCGAACCAATCAGGTAGGCCGCGATGGCAAACAGGATGTTGAACATGAATAGATGCTTTCTCTTGTCTCGGAATGGGTCAGGCGGCGTCGGCCAGGGCGCACTGCACCGGCTTGGCCGGCAACACCTTGAGGATGACCGCCGGGTCGATGCCCACCAGGAAGCCGCGTCGCCCGCCATTGATGTAGATCTTGTCGAGCTCCAGAATGCTGGCTTCGACGTAGACCGGCATGGTCTTGCGCGTGCCGAAGGGCGAGGTGCCGCCGATCAGGTAGCCGGAGTGACGGTTGGCCACTTCCGGCTTGCAGGGCTCCACCGACTTGCAGCCGATCTGGCGCGCCAGGTTCTTGGTGGAGACCTTGCAATCGCCGTGCATGAGCACCAACAGCGGCTTGGACGCTTCGTCCTGCATCACCAGGGTCTTGATGACCACGTGCTCATCCACGCCCAGCTCGCGCGCCGACACCGCCGTGCCGCCATGCTCCTCGTAGGCATAGGGATATTCACTGAAGGCCACGCCCTGCTTGCGCAGGAATTGGGTGGCGGGAGTTTCGGAGATGTGTTCTTTCTTGGCGCTCATCGGTGTTCTTCCTGACGGCAGACTGACCGGCTCCAGAGGCCGACCGGTCCGTCATGGGCGCACATTATGCCGCAAGATCAGCCACGGGGGTGATGTGCGGCGTGCAGTTGCTTCAAGCGCTCGCGCGCCACGTGGGTATAGATCTGGGTGGTGGAGATGTCTGCATGACCCAGCAGCAGTTGCACCACGCGCAGGTCGGCGCCGTGGTTGAGCAGATGGGTGGCAAAGGCGTGGCGCAGCGTGTGCGGCGACAGGCGCACGGTGATGCCGGCTTGCAGCGCGTATTTCTTGATCAGTGTCCAGAACATCTGGCGTGTCATGGCAGCGCCGCGTGCGGTCACGAAGAGCGCATCATCGATCTGGCCCTGCAGGATCTGGCCGCGCGCCTCGGCCAGGTAACGTGCAATCCAGCTACCGGCCTCTTCACCGAAAGGGACCAGGCGCGTCTTGCTGCCCTTGCCGGTCACCCGCAGCACGCCCTCGTTCATGCCCACCTCGATGGTCTTCAACAACACCAGTTCGGACACCCGCAAGCCGCTGGCATACATCAGTTCGATCATGGCACGGTCGCGCAGGCCCAGCGGGGTGGACACATCGGGCGCGGCCAGCAGGGCCTCGACCTGGCCTTCGGAGAGGGTCTTGGGCAGGCGCTGCGGCTGGCGCGCCGTGCGCATCTTCAGGCAGGGATCGGCCGCCACCCGATTCTGGCGCAAGGCCAGTTGAAAAAACCGCCGCAATACTGCCAGCCGGCGATTGGAGGAACTGGGCTTGGTCTCATCATGACGGGCCGCGAAGTAGGCATACAAATCCTCGGCTTGGGTCTCATAGAGCGGCTTGGCGCGTTCCTGGTGCAGCCAGTGGGCATACAGGGTCATGTCGCGCCGGTAGGCTTCCAGCGTGTTGCTGGACAGGCCATCTTCCAGCCACAGGCTGTCGCAGAATTCATCGATGGCCTCGCGGCTGGCCTCGGGGGCGACGATCTTCGGTGTGGTGCGTCCCATGGCCGTCAGTATCCGTTCACGCCTTCGTGGCGCAACAGCCAGCGCTTGACCTCGAGGTGGAAGCCATCTTCATCATCATGATGCGAAAAACCGCCCAGCCCGCCTGCGGCGGTGACGCGATGGCAAGGCACTACCAGGGGATACCAGTTGGCGCCGCACGCCTGGCCCACCGCACGGGGCGCGGACTGGATGCGCTTGGCCACTTGTCCGTAGGTCTGTACCTGGCCACAGGGAATGGCGGCAATGGCTTGCCAGACGCGCTGCTGGAAGACACTCCCCACCGGCAGCAGCGGCAAGCGGAAGCGAAAACCGGGATCAGCCAGGTAACGGCCAATCTGCTGCACAGCCTGGGCTGCGACAGCGTCGGTGGCCTCCTTTTCGGCATAGTGCCGGGGCAGGTACACCATCTCCACCAGTGCGCCGGCCTGACTGCGAATGCCCATGCCACCGAAGGGCGTGTGCACCACGGCGGAAAATAGTGCGGTCAATGGTGAGTCAGCTTGGGTCATCAAGAAATGAGCAAACGCGGTAAGGGCCTATTTTAAGCAATTCACGCGCAGAAATCGGAGGGCGATGCACGTATGATCTTGCTGGAAGGAAAACAGGCTGGTTTGCGCGCCGTGGTATCCACGCCACAGCAAGTGCGGGGCTGGGCGTGATCAACGCGACCGAGCGCATAAGAACGCAAACGATATAAACCGTATAAACGATATACGACCCGCCCGACTACCGCACAAAGAAAAAAGGCGCATCCGCAGATGCGCCTTCAAAAACTCCTGATGCATCCCCGACCGCTTGAGCGGTTTCAATCGAATGCACGTCTCCTCAGTTTCCCGGTATCGATACCGTTTGTTATGCACCACCCGCTTCGTATTCGGTGCCGCCTCGTAGTGCCCGCTCCGATGTGTCGAAAGGGTCGCCGATGAGGCAAGTACATCAACAACTCACTAGAAAAACATCACTGCCAAATTCGATTGCTGGGACGGCATTGCTATTGTGCCGATTCAGCGAAGCCCGCACTTTAGCAGCACTCAGCGCGGTTTCAAAGCACTTTTTCAGGGCAAAACCAACATACTTTTAAGCAACTTGACAGACATCTGATGATATCGGCACCGTGCTGGTGCGCGGCGCCGATTGCGCGTCTGGTGTCAGTTGTAAATCAGGTTCGGCAGCCACAGCGACAGGGTCGGCCAGTAAGTCACCAGCATCAGGAACCCGAGCATGGTCAACAGCCACGGCATGACCGCAATGGTCAGTTCGGTGATGCCCATCTTGGTGATGCCCGAGGCCACATACAGGTTCAGGCCCACCGGCGGATGGCACATGCCAACTTCCATGTTGACCACGATGAGGATGCCGAAGTGCACCGGGTCGATCCCCAGCTTCATGGCCACCGGGAACAGGATCGGTGCCAGGATCAGCACGATGGAAGACGGCTCCATGACATTGCCGGCCAACAGCAGCAGGATGTTGACCACCAGCAGGAAGGTGATCGGCCCCAGTCCCGAATCGGTAATCCACGCCGCCATCGCCTGTGGGATGTTTTCGCTGGTGACCAGGAACGAGAACAGCACTGCGTTGGTGATGATGTAGAGCAGCATGGCCGACATCGAGGCCGAGTCCAGCAGCACCTTGGGCACCTGGCTCAGGCGCAGGTCCTTGTAGACGAACACCGAGATGAAGAAGGCATACACCGCCGCCATCGCCGCAGCTTCGGTGGGTGTGAACACGCCGGTGTAAATGCCGCCCATGACGATGACGATCAGGAACAGGCCCCAGCCGCTCTTGCGGAAGGCTGCGAAGCGTTCGGCCCAGGTGGCTTTCCTCAGGCGCGGATAATTGTTCTTGCGCGCCAGGTACCAGGTGGTCAGCCCCAGCAGGAAGGCCAGCAGCAGCCCCGGCACCACCCCGGCCATGAACAGTTTGCCCACCGAGGTATTGGTGGAGACCGAGTACATCACCATCACGATGGAAGGCGGGATCAGGATGCCCAGCGCACCGGAGGTGGTGATCACGCCCGCGCCGAAGCGGTTGGGGAAGCCCTGCTTGACCATCGCCGGCAAGATGATGGAACCGATGGCCACCACGGTAGCCGGCGACGATCCCGAGACCGCAGCAAACAGCGCGCAGGCCAGCACCCCAGCCAGCGCCAGGCCGCCATACCAGTGCCCGACCATGGAGGTGGCGAAGTTGATCATGCGCCGCGCCACACCGCCATGGGTCAGGAAGTTGCCGGCCAGGATGAAGAAGGGGATCGCCATGATCTCGAACTTCTCGATACCCGTGAACAGCTTCAACGCCACCGACTGGATCGGCACGTCGGTCATGGTGAAGAGGAAAGTCAAGACGGTCAGGCCGAGCGAAATCGAGATCGGCATCCCGGTCAGCATCAACCCGAACAGCAGGACGAAAATGATCAGTGCATTCATGCTTTACCTCCGCTGGTTTCTTCGTCCAGACCTTCCACATGGGAATGGTCATGCTTGGGCAGGTCGCCGGTGCGATAGAAATTCCACGCGACCTGGAGGAAACGGAAGCACATCAGGTAGGAACCCAGCGGCACGGCCAGGTAGACGATCCACATCGGTATTTCCATCACCTCGGAGGTGCTGTCGTGCTGGGCGATGTCATAGACGAACTCGGCACCGAAAGTGCCGACGATGCCGGTAAAGAGCGCACCGGCAAACAGCCCAAAGAGCACGAACTTGTTGCGCCAGGGGGTATTCAAACGATTGATCAGCACATCGACGCCCACGTGGATACCGGTACGCACCCCGTAGGCGGCGCCGAACTTGGCCATCCACACGAACATGAAGATGCACAGTTCCTGGGCCCAGCTCATGTTGATCTGGATGAGTTGGTCTTGCAGCCAGGGGATGTCCAGGCCGGAGGCGTAGCGGTGCACCACCGCCACGAAGATGATGAAGGTGGCCGCGGCCATGAGGAACGCGATCAGCCACTCTTCCAGGTGGTCGAGTAACTTCATGAAGTCTCCTTGCGTCAGCAGGCCGATACCGTGGTGGTATCAGCCTGTGACCTTGCTTGTTCGGATTGTTCTTGGTGGAAAGGCGCGCCTCACGTCGCAGGCGCGCGTCTGCTCACGCCTGGCGCTTACTTCTGGCCCAGCGCCGCCGCTTCCTTGTTGACGGCGTCGATCAGATCCTTGCCGATGCGGCTGGCCATCTGCTGCTGCACCGGCAGCAGCGCCTTGCGCCATTCGGCCTTCTCGGCGTCGGTCAGGCGATAGACGGTGGTCTTGCCGGTCTTCTCGACAGCGGCCAGGGCGGCGTCATTTTCCTGCTGGGCAATGGCGTTGGCGTACTTGGTCGCATCCTTCATGGCGCCTTCGAGCTCGGTGCGGATGTCCGAGGGCAGGCCGTCCCAGAACTTCTTGTTGACGATCACCGCATAGCCCAGGTAACCGTGATTGGAGACGGTCACGTACTTCTGCACTTCATGCATCTTCTGGGTGTAGAGGTTCGAGGGCGGGTTCTCGGTGCCATCGACCACCCCCGTCTGCAGCGCCTGGTACACCTCGGAGAAGGCCAGCACCTGCGGGTTGGCGCCCAGCGCGCGCATTTGCGCGTCAAGCACCTTGGAGGACTGGATACGCATCTTAAGACCACGGAAATCATTCGGATGACGCAGCGGCTTGTTGGCCGACATCACCTTGAAGCCGTTATCCCAATAAGCCAGGCCGGTGATGCCCTTGGGCTCCAGCTTCTTGAACAGTTCACGCCCGATCGGACCTTCGGTGACGCGGTACAGCACTTCCTTGCTGGGGAAGATGTAGGGCAGATCGAAGACCTCGAATTCCTTCACGCCCAATGGGCCGAACTTGGCCAGCGAAGGCGCCAGCATCTGCACCGCACCCAGTTGCAGGGCTTCCAGTTCTTCCTTGTCCTTGTACAGCGTGCTGTTGGGATAGACCTCGACCTTCACGCGGCCCTTGGTGGCTTTCTCGGCCAGCTCCTTGAAGCGCTCGGCAGCCTTGCCCTTGGGCGTATCGTTGGCTACCACGTGGCTGAACTTGATGATGATGGGTTGCTGGGCCAAGGCGCTCGCCGCCAGGCCGACATTGACCACGGCAGCCGTGGCCATGGCAAATACGATGGACTTCAGTTTCATGCTTGTCTCCCCAGTGAGGTGTAAAACGTTTATTTATACTTTTAAATGTGGCTGGCCTTGGCGCGGACCAGTTTGTGCCTGCGAATTCTGCGCGGCCAAACCAAATCGGGGCAACTGTGGATAACCACAATGTTCCCAGCATCAACTTCCCGATGCATGGGATGCTGGCGCAAGGCCTGGGTGGCCGCTACACTGGCGGCGTCATGAAATCCGTCCCGCCACCGCCGATTGCTCCTCAGCCCAATGCCGCCTCGCAGTTGCAGGCGTCCGGTCGCAAGACCACCATGCGCTGGCTGATCCCCTTCCTGCTGGTGTGCCTGTTCCTGGTCACGCTGATCTGGTTGCCGCGCCAGGCGCAACAGATGGAAGCCAGCGAGCGGCTGGAACAGTTGATTGCCGATTCGCTGTGGGTGGAACAGGCAATCCGGTTTCAATTAAGCCGGGATGATGAAAGTATGCGCATCATCGGCCGCGAGATCAGCAATGGCCGCTTGCATCAGGACCATTTCCGCAGCCGTTTGAACGCCCTGCTGCGCAACAACCGCGAGTTCTACCGCGTCACCTGGTTCAATGCCGATGGCCAGGCGATCGCCTCCACCGACGATCTGCCGATCAGTCGCCACGATCTCTCGCAATCCTCGCTGATGACCGCCGAACGCGCCCGCAAGATGCGCCGACCGCTCTACAGTCCACCGGCCGTACCACCCGGCATCGCCGAACCGATGCTCATGGATTACCATGTGCCGCTGTTCCACGACAACCACTACATCGGCAGCCTGGTGGCCAGTTACGCAGTGGCGCGTATCTTGAACGAGATGGTGCCTTGGTGGTTCGCCCAGGACAATGAAATCTCCCTGACCGACACGGACGACAACGTGGTGGCGCGCCGCACCTCGGGCGGCCCGGGCCTCAATGTCTATACCCATCGGCGCGAACTGGAGCTGCCCGGCCTGACCCTGGTACTGCATACCAATAGCACCAAGAGCGCGCCCAAGCTCTTGCCCAACCTGCTGGTGGGCTCGGTGATCGTGCTCTCGCTGGGCTTGCTGTGGAGCCTGTGGGCGCTGTGGCGTGACATCAATCGCCGCACCAAGGCCGAGAAAGCCTTGTTGAACGAAGCCGTGTTTCGCGCCGCCATGGAAAACTCGCTGGTCACCGGGATGCGCGCACGCGACCTGGAAGGGCGCATCACCTACGTCAATCCAGCCTTCTGCAAGATGGTCGGTTTCCAGGCTGAGGAACTGGTAGGCAAGGTCCCACCCATGCCCTATTGGGCGCCGGAAGCCATGGATGAATACCAGGAGCGGTTTTCCAACGTGCTGGCCGGGCGCGTGACACCGCAATTTGAGACCATCTTCCAACGCCGGGATGGCGAACGTTTCCCGGTGCTGATCTTCGAGTCACCGCTGGTGGACCAGGATGGCAAGCAGACCGGCTGGATGGGCTCCATCCTCGACATCTCCGAACGCAAGCGCGCCGAAGACCTCAACCGCACCCAGGAAGAGAAGCTGCAAGCCAGCGCACGCCTGGCCAGCATGGGCGAGATCGCCTCGACCCTGGCACACGAACTGAACCAGCCGCTGGCGGCCATCTCCAGTTACACCACCGGGGCGCTGAACATGATGCAACAAGGCCAGGCCGAACCCCGTGCGCTGCAGCCCGCACTGGAAAAGATCCACGCCCAGGCCCAGCGCGCCGGCCACGTCATCCGTAGCGTGCACCAGTTCGTCAAGAAGCGCGAACCGGCGCGCCAGCGCCTGCAGATACGGCAACTGGTGGACAACGTGGCCCCCTTGATCGAATTGCAGGCGCAACAGTTTTTCGTCGTGCTGCAATGGCAGGTGCCCAAGTCCCTGCCCGCCGTGCTGGGCGACCAGGTCTTGCTGGAACAGGTGCTCCTGAACCTGACCCGCAACGGCATCCAAGCCATGGCCGCAGTACCCTCGGCGCGCCGCATCCTGCGTGTGAGCGCCGAACTCACGCGCAACGACGATGGTGCAGAATCGGTCACGGTCTCGGTGATCGACCAGGGCCACGGCATCACCGAGGACGTGGCCGCTCGCCTGTTCTCGCCCTTCTTCTCGACCAAGGCTGAGGGCATGGGCATGGGCTTGAACATCTGCCGCACCACCATCGAATTCCACGGCGGCACCCTCACTTACACCGATAATCCGGCAGGCGGTACAATCTTCAGGTTTTCGCTGCCGGCCCAGGGTGCGCAAGACGCATAAGAAGACGCACAACAAGACCGCCGCTTAACCACCCCCGCTACCTGGACCTCTGGACCTGAACCCACTCGCACACCGATGCTGCATATAGTCGACGACGAAGAAATCATCCGCGATTCACTGACCTGGCTGGCGCGCTCGCGCAATATCGCCGCCACCGGCTACGACAGTGGTATGGCGCTCATGAGCGCCCTGTCGGCGGCCAGCGGTATCGATGCCGAGGGCGAATGCCTGCTGCTGGACGTGCGTATGCCCGGCAACAGCGGCGTGGCACTGTTCAACGAATTGAAGAACCGTGGCCTGCTGCATCGACGCCCGGTGATCTTCCTCACCGGCCATGGCGACGTGCCTATGGCGGTGGATATGCTCAAGAATGGCGCCTTCGATTTTTTCGAAAAACCCTTCAACGACAACCAGTTGATGGACCGTGTGCTGCAAGCGCTGGAAAGTTCGCGCGCCGGCAGCGCCGAAGATGCCGTGCAAGGCCGCCTGGCCGCGCTCTCGGCACGCGAACGCGAGGTGCTGGACCTGATCCTGGCCGGCAAGATGAACAAGGTCATCGCCGATGAGCTGGGCATCAGTATGCGCACGGTGGAAGTGCACCGCGCCCACATCTTCGACAAGATGAACGTCAAGACCGCCGTGGAGCTGGCGCGTCTGCTCAAGTAAGATGGAAGTCCTCAATCTCCTGCTGCCGGACTTCAGCCTGATCGCGCTCGGGGTGCTGATCTATCGCATCAGCAACTGGGGCGATGATTTCTGGGCCGGCATGGAAAAGCTGGTCTATTTCCTGCTGTTCCCGGCCTTGCTGTTCTATTCCACGGCACGCCTGAAGGTCGATCTCTCGGTCACCGGCGGCATGGTGCAGACCGGCGTGGGCGCACTCATAGTGGGGATCGCCCTGACCTGGCTGGGCAAACCCCTGCTGCGCGCCACGCCCATGACCTATGCATCAGGGATGCAGTGCGCCTACCGCTTCAATTCCTATATCGCCCTGGCGTTGGCCACCCGCATGGCCGGCGAAGAAGGGGCCGGGCTGATGGCCATCCTGCTGGGCTTTGGCGTACCCCTTTGCAATATCGCCGCGGTGCACGCGTTGGCACCGAAGAACGGCAATCTGCTGCGCGAACTGGCCAAGAATCCCTTGCTGGTGGCGACGGCCGGAGGCCTGACGTTTTCTGCACTGGGGCTGCACCTGCCGGAAGTGGCCAGCGTGGTGCTCTCGCGCCTGGGGGCAGCCTCCATTGCGCTGGGCCTGCTGATGGTGGGCGCCGGTCTGCGCCTGTCGGGCCTGAAGGAAAGCAAGCTGGTGGTAGGCTGGTTCATCCTCATCAAACTCGTTGCTGTGCCACTGGTGGCCTATGCCATTGGCAACTGGCTGCACCTGCCCCCGCTGCAATTGCGCATCGTGGTGTTGTTCTGCAGCCTGCCTACCGCCTCCAGCGCCTATATCCTGGCCGCACGCATGGGCGGCAATGGACCGTTCACGGCTTTCCTGATTTCCTTTGGCACGCTGCTCTCGGCGCTGACCATCCCGGTCTGGCTGACGCTGGTGCATTGAAGCTTGGCCGCGGGCGCTAGGCGATACCGTGCCGCGCCAGTGCCCATCGCACATGCTCGACCACCAGCGATGAGGGATGATCCAGCCGCGCACGCAAGGCTGCCACGATGGCCACATCGCCCCGGTAATCGGAGGCATCGGCGGCATTGCCCAAGCCCACGGCCAGATTGCGCAGCCAGCGTTCATGACCGATGCGGCGAATCGCACTGCCCTCGGTATTTTTCAGGAACTGGTCTTCACTCCAGTCGAACAACTCGACCAGGCTGGCACTGTCGAGTCCGTGGCGCGGGTCGAAGTCGGGCAGGCTGGCGCGCTGGGCGAACTTGTTCCATGGGCAGTAGAGCTGGCAGTCGTCGCAACCATAGATACGGTTGCCAATCAGGGGCCGTAGGTCTTGCGGGATGCTGCCCTTGAGTTCGATGGTCAGGTAGGAGATGCAACGCCGCGCATCCAGTTCATAAGGTGCAACGATGGCGCCAGTCGGGCAAGCCGTGATGCAGGCGCTGCATTGGCCACAATGTGAACTCACGGGAGCATCGACCGGCAACGGCAAGTCGGTCAGCATCTCCCCCAGGAAGAACATGGAGCCAGCTTCCCGGTGCAGCAGCAGCGTGTGCTTGCCGCGCCAGCCCAGCCCGGCCTTCTCGGCCAGGGCCACTTCCATGACCGGGGCCGAATCGGTGAAGACACGATAGCCGAAGGTACCGATGCGACCTTCGATGCGGGTGGCCAGTTGCTGCAGGCGGGCGCGCAAGACCTTGTGGTAGTCGCGTCCGCGAGCATAGATCGAAACCTGGGCGGCAGCCGGGTCGGCGCTGCGGGCTTCTTCCCGGCTGCGCCAGTCAGGCGCGTCGGCCTGGCTGGCCGCCGGCAGGTAGGGCATCCGCACGCTGACCACGCGTACCGTGCCAGGTACCAGTTCGGCCGGGCGTACACGTTTCAGGCCGTGGCTTGCCATATAATCCATCTCGCCGTGGTAGCCCTTGTCCAGCCAGGCCTGGAAGCCCGCTTCACGATGCGCCAGGTCGACATCGGCGATGCGCACCTCGGCAAACCCCAGCTCCCGGCCCCAGGCCTTGATGGTGGCAGCCAGTGCCGCCAGGAAGGCGGGATCGGCCAGATCGACAGGGACGGTATGAGCGGACATGAAGCGTTGAATGTTGAACCAGTGATTCAGAATGACCTAAAAAGTATGCCGCGACTCCATCTCCATCTGCCCGACGAAGCCGCCACCGCGCGCCTGGGCGCCGACCTGGCCCAGGCGCTGGCACCGGGTCTGGCGATCTACCTGCACGGCGACCTCGGGGCCGGCAAGACCGCCCTCACCCGCGCCCTGCTCCATGCGGCGGGCTACCAGGGACGGGTCAAGAGCCCGACCTACACGCTGGCGGAGCCTTATGAAGTATTGTTCGCAGGGCGCATGGTAACAGTCATCCACTTCGATCTGTACCGCATGTCCAGCCCGGAGGAATTCCTCGATGCCGGTTTTCGTGAACATTTCAACGAAAACACCGTCTGTATCGTCGAATGGCCCGAAAAGGGCGATCCGGTGTTGCCGCCACCGGACATACACGTCAACCTGACGCTTGCAGGTGACGGTCGTGATGTAGAATTGCGTGCGTTGTCCGACAAGGGTCATCAATGTCTCGCTCGCCTGAAATTCGCCCCCAACCTGTGAAGTCCAAAACCCGCCGCACCATCTTGAAAGCCGGCGGCGCGTTGTTCGTCTCCGTCATCACGCCGCTGCCCGCCATGGCCTCGCAGATCCTGGCCGTGCGCGTCTGGCCGTCGGAGGACTACACCCGCGTCACGCTGGAAAACGACAGCGACCTCAAGGTCACGCACTTCGTGGTCAAGAACCCGGATCGCCTGGTGGTGGACATCGAGGGCATCGATCTCAACTCCACCCTGAAGGACCTGGTGGCCAAGATCCAGCCCAACGATCCCTACATCAAGCAGGTGCGCGTGGGCCAGAACCGGCCCAGCGTGGTGCGCCTGGTGTTCGACCTGAAGGATGAAATCAAGCCACAGGTGTTCACCCTGGCCCCGGTGGGCGAGTACAAGTACCGTTTCGTCATCGACCTGTACCCGGCTACACCGCCAGACCCGATCGCCGCCCTGATCCAGAAGGGCGAGTGGAACAAGGACACGCCGGCGGCCCCGCCGCTGGCGCAGGGACCGACCCCGCCATCCAAGCCCGATCCGGCGCCGCTGGCTGAACTCAAGCCGCAGCCGGACGACAAGAACGAGCGCAACCCCAAGGTAGTGCCGGATGAGCAGCGGATGCAGCTGACCCGCATGATCACCATCGCCCTGGACCCCGGCCACGGCGGCGAAGACCCCGGGGCCACTGGCGCACGCGGCAACCACGAGAAGGATGTGGTGCTGTCCATCGCCAAGCGCTTGAAACGCAAGATCGAGCAACACCCCAACATGCGCGTCATGCTCACCCGTGACGCCGACTTCTTCGTACCGCTCGGCCAGCGCGTGGTCAAAGCGCGCAAGGTGCAGGCCGACCTGTTCGTGTCGATCCATGCGGATGCCTTCGTGCAACCGACCGCACGCGGTTCGTCGGTGTTCGCCCTGTCGGAAAAGGGCGCCAGTTCCACCGCTGCGCGCTGGCTGGCCAACAAGGAGAATTCGGCCGACCTGATCGGGGGGGTCAACATCAAGACCCATGACCGCCAGTTGGCCAGCGTACTGCTGGACCTATCGACCACGGCACAGATCAATGACAGCCTGCGCGTGGGCAATGCGGTGTTAAAGGAAATCGGTGGCATCAACAAGCTGCACAAGGGCTCGGTGGAACAGGCCGGCTTTGCGGTCCTGAAGGCGCCGGACATCCCCAGCATCCTGATCGAGACCGCCTTCATCTCCAACCCGGAAGAAGAAGCCAAGCTCACCGACGACCACTACCAGGACCAGATGGCCGATGCCATCCTCACCGGTATTCGCAACTACTTCGCCAAGAATCCGCCGCTGGCCAAGAACCGCATGACCTGACACGGCTCCCTGAGCCCAGGAGATAAAAAACCCGGCGCTGGCAACAGGCCGGTTTTTTCTTCGTGATGCGCCAAACTCAGGCGTTGCTGACCTTGCGCTTGCCGCGCAGCTTGCGCCACAACTGCCACAACACTCCCAGCACGATGGGAATGACCGCACCGATCAAGCCCACCAGGACCAGCGTATTGAGGTTCTGCTGCACCACCGGGATATTACCGAACAAATAACCCAGCACCACCAGGCCCACCACCCACAGGAAGGCACCCAGCACGTTGAACAACTGGAAGCGGCCGAAACTCATGGCCGACACACCCGCGATGAAGGGTGCGAAGGTGCGCACGATGGGAGTGAAACGGGCGATCACGATGGTCTTGCCACCGTGTTTTTCGTAGAAGGCATGGGTCTTGCGGATGGCTTCTGGATTGAGCCAGCGGTAGTTGTGGGTATAGACACGATGCCCGACCCAGCCACCGATCCAGTAGTTGAGGGTATTGCCGGCGACCGCTGCAGCCACCAGCAGGCTCATCAGCAACCAGATATCCATGGCTCCCATGGCACAGAAGGTACCAGCGATAAATAGCAAGGAGTCGCCCGGCAGGAAAGGCAACACCACCAGCCCGGTCTCGCAGAACACGATCAGGAACAACACTGCATAAATGAGCGCGCCATACTGTTCGATCAGGACACCCAGGTATTTGTCCACGTGCACCAGCACGTCCAGCAACTGCAGATAATCCATAAAACCCAATCGTTGGTGATTCATCGATGCCGTGGCTCCCCATTGCCGCGCGGCCGGATATTCTCACCGACAAGGAAAGCCGGGAAGATATCGCGCAGGCGCAGCCATGTACGCCTGCGCAGGCATCATACAACACTCCCCCCGGCCCGACTCAAGAACGCCGGCTGGCGGTCGATAAAAAGAGAGATGAAAGCGGCGGAACACAAAGCTCACAAAAGCTCGCGCACCCGTTACCCAGCGCCATACAGAGCGCTAGAAGAGCGCGCACAACGTGAGCGATTTGGCATATGATCAAGTCAGCTTTCTTCGGTTTCCAAACAAAATATATGCATTGCGATGCATGTTTTACCGTCATGGTCCGCTAGCCACCGGGATAGGCAACGGACAATGCGGGCCCGTGTGGGACGCTAAGGCGATGGCCACTGCGCACTGCATGAGGCAAGACGCGCGGCAAGCGTCATGACTGGCCACAGGGGGCGCGGTATGGGGAGTCAGGAATCATTCGCAGGCCAATTCGATCAGCAGCCTGATGTGCTGCGTGATCGTCCCAGCCTGCATGAAGAAGAACGCGAAGCCTTGTTGGGGGCCTTGTGGCGTTGCATGGCCATTCTCGAATTGGCCGCCGATGGCACGGTACTGGAAGCCAATGACAATTTACTGGCCATGCTGGGCTACCAGCGTCACGAACTGGTCGGCCAGCACCACCGGATGCTATGCGATCCCGCCTACGTCGGCACCGACGACTACCAGCAATTCTGGCAGCACCTGCGCCAGGGCGAAGTGATCGCTGGCACTCTGCAACGACGTCGCGTCGATGGTACTACGGTCTGGCTGGAAGCCTTGTGCAGCCCCATCCTGGACCACTGCGGCCAATTGCAGAAGGTCATCTCGGTAGCCGCCGACATCAGTTCCCACATCGACGACTCGCGCCACAGCAACAACGTGTTGAGTGCCCTGAACCGTTCGCTGGGCGTGATCGAACTCTCGCCCGAAGGGCGCATTCTGGCCGTCAACCGCAATTACCTCAAGACCATGGAATACCTGGCCGAGGACTTGCTGGGCCAGCCCCACAGCGTGTTGTGCGATCCCGACTATGCCGGCAGCGAGCAATACGCTGCCTTCTGGCGCGATGTCTGCAATGGCCGCTTCTTCTCCGGTCGCTTCCCGCGGCGCACCCGTAGCGGGCGCATCATCTGGTGGGAGGCCACCTATTCGCCGCTGCTGGATGTGCATGGCAAGGCCGAACGCGTCATCTGCATCGGCAACGATGTTACCTATCGCGTCACCCGCGAAAAAAGCGACCGCGAGCACCTGCACCTGCTCTCGCTGGGCATCAACGAAACCGACAATGCAGTACTCATCACCGATGAAAAGAACCGCATCGTCTTCCACAACACCGGCTTCACCCGCATGTTGGGCTTCCAGAGCCAGCAAGTGATCGGCAAGCTGCCACGCGAGCTGTTCGCCAACCACCCCAGCTTCGTCAAATCCATTGAGCGCTGCCACGGAGAACTGCTGCAAGGGCACAGCTTCCATACCGAAGAACTGATCCACGACTTCCACGACCAGCCGGTGTGGATCTCGGCGGTGACCAATCCCATCCTTGACACAGCGGGGCGGCTCATCAATGCAGTCTGCGTGATGACCGACATCACCAATACCAAGGTGCATGAAGTCTTGCAGTACCGCGTACTCAACGCCATGGCGCGCGACGCTTCCCTGCCAGAACAAATGAGCCTGCTGTGCGAGGAAGTGGAACGGGTGGCGCCCGAGGTGATTGCCTCGGTACTGCGGGTCGATGAACAGGGTCGCCTGCACACGCTGGCCGCCCCCAGTCTGCCGGACATCTATACGCGCGCCATCGAAGGCCTGCAGATCGGCCCGCTGGTAGGCGCTTGTGGCAGCGCTGCCTTTACGGGTGAAGCAGTCATCTCGGAGGACATCGCCAGCGACCCGCGCTGGAGCGAATTCAAGGAACTGGCCCTGGACCACGGCCTGCACGCCTGCTGGTC
The DNA here is from genome assembly GCF_003719195.1 of Herbaspirillum rubrisubalbicans. Taxonomy (NCBI): domain Bacteria; kingdom Pseudomonadati; phylum Pseudomonadota; class Betaproteobacteria; order Burkholderiales; family Oxalobacteraceae; genus Herbaspirillum; species Herbaspirillum rubrisubalbicans. The sequence continues at coordinate 806,843 of NZ_CP024996.1, read as the reverse complement.
GACCCCGATCAAGTCGGCTGACGGCAAGGTCATCGGCACCTTCGGTTTCTATTTCCGCCAGCCGCGCCAGCCCAGCGCCTTTCATCACCTGCTGGTGGATGCCGGCCTGCACCTGTGCGCGCTGGCTATCGAGCGCGAAGCCTCGCGCGCGCGCATCCATCAGTTGGCTTTCTACGATTCGCTGACCGGCCTGCCCAACCGCAGCCTGCTGCTGGTCCAAGCCGGCCAGGCGATCGCCACCGCCGAGCGCGACCACAACACGGTGGCGGTGATGTTCATCGACCTGGACCGCTTCAAGCAGGTCAACGATTCGCTGGGCCATCAGGCCGGTGATGAATTGCTGCGCACGGTGGCCACGCGCCTGCAATCGCAGGCCCGACGCTCGGATATCGTCGGCCGCCTCTCAGGCGACGAATTCGTGGTGGTGCTGACCCAATATGAACCCGAGCATCTGGCCGACGTGGTCAAGCGCGTCCAGGAACGCCTGGCCATGCCCTGCCACATCAACGGCACGCCGCTGAACCCTTCGGCCAGCATCGGTGTGGCCTTGTTCCCCACTAACGGCCACGACATCGAAACCTTGCTGCACCGCGCCGACATCGCCATGTACCAGGCCAAAGCGGTCAATCGGGGGCGTTTCAGCTTCTTCAGCGAAGAAATGAACAGTCTGGCCCAGGAGCGTCTGGCACTGGAAAGTGCACTGCGCGATGCCCTGCGCAGCGGGGATCTGGAATTGCATTTTCAGCCCCAGATCAACCTGCATGACCGCAGCCTGTACGGGGTGGAAGCCCTGGCACGCTGGCATGATGCGCAATTGGGCCAGATTTCCCCGGGCCGCTTCATTCCGATTGCCGAGCAATGCGGCCTGATCGGCGAACTGGGCAAGTGGGCGCTGGAAGAGGCCTGCTTCCAGCTCTCCGACTGGCGTCGCCGCGGCATTCAGATCCCGACCATCTCGGTGAACCTGTCGGCCACCAATTTCCACGACCTGGAATTGCCGCAATTCGTCACCGGCCTGCTACGCCGCTATAACCTGGTGAGCACCGACCTGACCCTGGAGATCACCGAAACCGTCCTGATGGACACCAACCCCAGCACCAGCCAGACCATCTCGGCCGTACACGCGCTGGGTATCCCGCTGGCCATGGACGATTTCGGCACCGGTTATTCCAGCCTGGGCTACCTGCGCAAACTGCCGGTCTCGGAACTGAAGCTGGACCAGAGCTTCGTGCGCGACATGGCCAAGGATGAAGCCGTGAGCGCCTTGACCAATGCCGTCATCCGCATCGGCGAAAGTCTCAAGCTCACCGTAGTGGCCGAAGGCGTGGAAGATGCCGACCAGTACCGGCTGCTGGTCAGCCAGGGCTGCGACGTGGCCCAGGGCTATTACTTTTCGCGACCGATGTCGGCCCATCAGCTGGAAGGCTGGGTGCGGGAATATCGTTGCGATGCCAACAACCCGAAACCCGGAAATTAAAAGGCCGCAGCGAAGCAAATGGCACTGGCGTGAAGGCCGATAATTTCATGCCGAAAATGCACTTTCCCGGTGGAAAAACAACAGCACAGTTGAATGTGGGCGCAAACATTCGAAGTAATTTGATTTAACGCAAAAACCTGACGATATACTGACGTCCTTCCTCGCAAGTACCGCGATTTCCAGCATCAGCGTCAGACCTCCATAAAGGAGTCTGGCATATCGTGACCGCCCTTCATTGCCGATTCGGCAATCCGATTTCATCAGGCCGCTCCTCAGGCCAGGTTGCTATCGGTTCGCTGGTCCGTGTTGCAGGACTTTCCGACGACGGCAACCCAGGAGGGTCCATCGGAAGCGTATTGAGCAAACCCATGCAGCAAGCGCAGCCGATCCTTCAAGAGTTTTCCGTTCGGCATTTGCTTTCCACATCACGTTTATTCAAGAACAACAACATCCATGGCTAATCCTCTGTCTGGTGCGCCCCGCGCATCCCTTTTCCACCGCTCGGTAGGTGCAAAACTGACTGCCATGACGGTCGCCCTGGTGGGTATCGTCTTCGTGATCGCGCTGATGCTGATCACTTACTCCGCCTCGCGCATGGTGGAACGCAGTTCGGTCGAACAAATGAACCACGACGCGCGCGGTGTGGCCGACATGGTCGGCCTCTTCGACCGCTCCGTGAACAGCCAGGTGGACCGCTTCTCGACCATGTTCGATAAAGAATTCGGCAAGCTGAACCTGGATGAAAGTCGTACCGTGCAGATCGGCGATCGCGCCACCCCGGTATTGAGCAATGATGGGCGCGAACTGAACCTGGACTTTTCCCTTCCCGACCGCTTCACCGCCCGCACTGGAGTGACGGCCACCATCTTTGCCAAGACCGGTGAAGATTTCGTGCGTGTATCGACCTCGGTGAAGAAGGAAAACGGCGAACGTGCCATCGGTACCCTGCTTGACCGCAACCATCCTGGCTACGCCGCCCTCAAGTCCGACAAGGCCTATAGCGGCCTGGCCACGCTGTTCGGCAAGCAATACATCACCAAATACGTACCGATCAAGAACGACGCCGGCCAGATCATCGCCGCACTCTACGTGGGCATCGACATCTCGGCCGATGTGAAGGCCTTGAAGGATCAGATCAAGTCGCTCAAGATCGGTGCCACCGGCAACTTCTTCGCCTTGAACGGCCGCGAAGGCAAGGACCAGGGCGTGATGATCGCCGGCGCTGCGCGGGAAGGCAAGGAAGAAGGTGGCAACCTGCTGGAGGCCAAGGACGCCAGCGGCGACACCTATATCAAGACACTGGTGCAACAAAAGCAGGGCGAGCTGCGCTACACCGCTGCCGATGGCCGCAAGAAAATCGCAGTGTTCACCCACTATGCGCCGTGGAACTGGGTCATCGTGGGCGAAGCGGCAGTCGATGAGATCACCAGCGAAGTCAATGACATGCGCAATCTCTACGTCGGCCTGGGCTTGTTGTTCCTGGCCGTGCTGGCAGTGATCCTGACGGTGATGATCAACCGCATGGTGACCCGTCCGCTGGATGCCGTCTGCCAGGCCGCCGACCGCATTGCCGGGGGGGACCTCACCACCCGCCTGCACGTCCACAGCAGCGACGAGATCGGCCGCCTGATGGGCGCCTTCAACGGCATCAGCATGGGCTTGTCGGAAGTGGTCTCGAGCGTGCGCGCCGGTACCGAGGAAATCAACACCGCTGCTAGCGAGATCGCCGCCGGCAACCTCAACCTTTCCGCGCGTACCGAACAGCAAGCCGGCGCCCTGGAAGAAACCGCCTCGGCCATGGAAGAACTGACCTCCACCGTCAAGCAAAATGCCGCCAATGCCATCCAGGCCGATGAGCTGGCCGGTTCCGCCTCGGAAGTAGCCAGCCATGGCGGAGAGGTCGTGGGCCAGGTGGTGCAGACCATGGACGCCATCAACAGCTCCTCGCAACGCATTGTCGACATCATCAGCGTGATCGACGGTATCGCCTTCCAGACCAATATCCTGGCGCTCAATGCGGCAGTGGAAGCCGCGCGTGCGGGAGAACAGGGGCGCGGCTTTGCCGTGGTCGCCACCGAAGTGCGCACGTTGGCCCAGCGCAGCGCTGCAGCCGCCAAGGAAATCAAGGAACTGATCGATGCGTCGGTACAGACCGTGGCCGGTGGCGGCCAGCTGGTGACCCAGGCCGGCAACACCATGAACGATGTGGTCTCCAGCGTGCAGCGCGTCTCCACCGTCATCAGCGAAATCACCACGGCCAGCCGCGAGCAGAGCGAAGGCATCGACCAGATCAACCGCGCCATCGCGCAGATGGATGAGAGCACCCAGCAGAATGCCGCACTGGTGGAGCAGGCCGCAGCGGCCGCACAATCGCTGCAGCAGCAAGCCGAGCGATTGGCAGCAGCGGTCAGCACCTTCCGCGTATAAGGAAACGATTTATATCGTTTCCAAAAATGACAGAGATGGTTTTTCCAACTGGAAAACTTGATCTTCCAGCATCACATGAAGCCGCCTGCGGGCGGCTTCTTCACATCGAGCCAGCACCACCAGCGGTATAATCCGGCCATGAACGCACCGCATTCCCCTACTGTTTCCGAGTCTTCCCTTTCCTATCGCCCCATCCAGGCGCTGCCCGATCAACTGATCTCGCAGATCGCTGCCGGCGAGGTGATCGAACGCCCCTCTGCGGTGGTCAAGGAATTGCTGGAAAATGCACTCGATGCTGGCTCTACCCAGATCACCGTGCGCCTGGAACAAGGCGGAGTCAAGCGCATCGCCATCACTGACAATGGCCGAGGGATCCCGCCGGACCAGTTGCCGCTGGCGCTGGCGCGCCACGCGACCTCCAAGATCGCCTCGCTGACCGACCTGGAAAATGTCTCGACCCTGGGCTTTCGCGGCGAAGCGCTGGCCTCGATTGCTTCCGTGGCGCAACTGACCGTCACCAGCCGCACCGCCGATGCCCCGCACGCTTGGGAAATCACCGGCTCCCAATTTGGTACCGTGGCCCCGGCCTCGGGTGCGCAGGGGACCACCATCGACGTGCAGGACCTGTACTTCAACACTCCCGCGCGTCGCAAATTCCTCAAGTCCGAACAGACCGAATACGGCCACTGCGCCGAGGTCGTGCGTCGCATCGCGCTGGCACGCCCGGATGTGAGCTTCTCGCTGTCGCACAATGGCAAGACGGTCGACCACTGGAACGTGGGCGAATTTGCCAAGCGCAGCGCCCACATCCTCGGCGACGAATTCGCCAACGCCCGCCTGCCGCTTGATGAGAGCGCCGGCCCCCTGCGCCTGCATGGCTTCGTCGGCCTGCCCACGGCCTCCAAGGCGCGCGCTGACGGCCAGTACTTCTACGTCAATGGCCGCTTCGTGCGCGACAAACTGCTCACCCATGCAGTGCGCGCAGCCTACCAGGACGTGCTGCATGGCGACCGTTATCCGTCCTATGCACTTTCGCTCACGCTGGACCCGGCGCTGGTGGACGTGAACGTCCACCCCTCCAAGATCGAAGTGCGTTTTCGTGACAGCCGCGCGGTGCACCAGTTCGTGTTCCATGCGGTCTCGCGCACGCTGGCACAGACTTCCGCCGTCTCCTTCGGCAACCTGCCGCAACAGCCTGGTGAAGCATCCGAAGAGCTCGCCGTCCAACCTGCTGCAACCGGGCCGAACGCCCCCCTGCCCTGGATGCGCGAGCAGAAACAGCAGAGCTTCTCCGCCCAGTTCGCCGAACAGCCACGCCCGTTCTCCTTCGGCGGCAACAGCGGCTTTGGCATCCGTCAGGACCGGGCGGCCTACGGCAAAATGTTCCGCAGCGAACCGACCTCCGATGCGGATGGCGGCGCAGCCACCCGCGGTACGGCAGACCAATTCAGCAGCGCCCCCGCACCGGTCGCCGCCCCGCTGCCCGAGGGCGATTTCCCGTTGGGCTTCGCACTGGCACAATTGCACGGCATCTACGTGCTGGCGCAAAACCAGGCCGGCCTGGTGGTGGTGGACATGCACGCCGCCCACGAACGCATCCTGTATGAACAATTGAAGACGGCGCTCGACGGCAACGAGATGTTCGTGCAGCCACTGCTGATCCCGGTGACCTTCTACGCCGACCCGGTCGAAGTGGGCACGGTGGAAGAGCACCAGGAAACCCTGTCTGCGCTGGGCTTCGACATCGCCGTGATGTCGCCCACCACACTGGCCGTGCGTGCCGTACCGGCGCTGCTCAAGAATGCCGACGCCCAGACCCTGGCGCGCGACGTACTGCGCGATGTGCGCGAATACGGCGGCTCACGCGTGCTGCTGGAGCGCCGCAACGAACTGCTCGGCACCCTGGCCTGCCATACCGCCGTGCGCGCCAACCGCAGCCTGACCCTGCCCGAGATGAACGCCCTGTTGCGCCAGATGGAAGCCACCGAGCGCTCTGACCAATGCAACCATGGTCGCCCGACCTGGACCCAGATGGGCTTGTCGGACCTGGACAAGCTCTTCCTGCGCGGCCAGTGAGGGGAGGCAGGATGAACATGCGCCTGCCCCTGGCGATAGCCATCATGGGCCCCACCGCCTCCGGCAAGACGGCCGCCGCGCTGGAGATTGCCCGCCATCTGCCCTGCGAAATCATTTCCGTCGATTCCGCGCTGGTCTATCGCGGCATGGATATCGGCACGGCCAAACCCAGCGCCGAAGAGCTGGCGGCCGTGCCGCACCACCTCATCGACATCATCGATCCCACCGCTGCCTACTCGGCCATGCAATTCCGCCAGGATGCGCTACGCCTGACGCGGGAGATTGCCGCACGCGGCAAGCTGCCCTTGCTGGTGGGCGGCACCATGCTCTACTTCAAGGTCTTGCGCGATGGCCTCGATGAGCTGCCGCAAGCCGATCCTGCCCTGCGCGCGCAACTGGACCAACAAGCGGCCGAATTCGGAATGCCGGCCATGCACGCCAGGTTGGCTGCATTGGACCCAGTGACTGCGGCCCGCCTGAAGCCCACCGACAGTCAACGCATCCAGCGGGCGCTGGAAATCACGCTGCTGACCGGGCAACCGATGTCGTCGCTGTTGTCGCAAAAGCCGGCCGAACCACTGCCGTTCGAATTGCTGCCGCTGGCGCTGGAACCCAGCGAACGCGCTGTCCTGCATGAGCGCATCGCGCTGCGCTTCGACCTGATGCTGCGCGACGGCGCCCTGCAACGCGAAGTGGCCGCCCTGCGCGAGCGCGGCGATCTGCACCTGGGCCTGCCCTCGATGCGCTGCGTCGGTTACCGGCAGATGTGGGAATACCTGGACGGCAGCATCGATGTCGCCACGCTGCGCGAAAAAGGCATCGCCGCCACCCGCCAGTTGGCCAAGCGGCAGTTGACCTGGCTGCGCTCCATGCCGGAGCGCATCAGCATCGACTGCAACCGCCCGGACGCCACCGCTGAGGTACTCATGCAGGTACGACAGGCAGTGGCCGAACACCGCACCGCATGAGCCTGAAACGGCTGTGGATACATTGAATAGGAAAACACGGAAAAAGTATTGACAAAAGCCGCCCAGACGACTATAGTCTCGGGCTTGCCTCCTGGTGATATAGCTCAGCTGGTTAGAGCACAGCACTCATAATGCTGGGGTCGGTGGTTCAAGTCCACCTATCACCACCAGATACCCGTCGCTGCATGTGCAATCATGCGTATGCGGCGCCGTCCGAAAAACCCGCCTCTTCGAAAGAAGGGCGGGTTTTTTGTTGTTGGCGCAATGTCCCCCATTTCGCAACCCTCATCAATCCTCGCAGCACGGCGACAGCGGTCGTTCAATAAACCACACGTCGACACACATCGCGCCATTTCCACAAAACCGAACTGTTAAAATTTACCCCGCTTATAACAAGGCCAGCACAAGGCCCATCAATACCTTAGCGGGAGGAAATTCCATGAGGCAGTCTCATGCCTTACCAATACCCAGCATCCTGCCCGATGCGGCAGTACAGTGCCTGGTGCCTTGCCCTTATGCGCAACACACAGGCGCTGCTGCCCATCCTGCGGCAACGATGTCCGCCTGCTGCACCCCTACTGCATCCCGCGGCACCAACCATTCCTGAGCAAAGCATCCCCCCGCAAGAACATGAATTTGCTCTCCAAAAATTCTCTGGCAGTCCACCTGCTGCGCATCATTTTCGGAAGTTACTTTTTAGTGACGCTCATCGTCACCTGCCTCCAGTTGGGTGCCGAGTATGAACATACACAATCGGGCGTGGACAATGAATTGCGCGCCATGGAGCAGACCTTCGGCGCCAGCCTGGCCAGCTCCACCTGGCGCTTCCAGGGCGATGTGCAAAAAGCCACCCTGCGCGGCATCAGCAACCTGCCAGTGGTCACCGGAGTGAAGATCGAAGATCCACAAGGGCGGTTGGTAATGGCACTGGGCAACATCATCGAGCAGGATGGCAGTCACATCCATGTCGATAGCGACGGTGCCCGCAGCGCGCTGCAGCCGGGCTTCTTCGATGCCGCCACCAGTCATCGCTTTCCCATCCTCTATCGCGATGAACATGGGGTTACTCACGACATCGGCGCATGGACCGTGTATTCCAGCCGGCATGTCGTCATCAAAAAAGTGGCCTACGGTTTCACGCTGATCCTGATCAACTCGATCATCAAGACATTGGTGCTGTGGTTCATCTTCCTCTACGTGTTCAATCGCTGGCTGGGGCAGCCGATCGCGCAACTGGCCGACTTCGTGAGCGGACAGAACCTGAGCCAGCCCGATGCATCCCAGCATCCGCAATCGCCCCAAAGCATCTACCTGCCGGGCAAGCAGCGTCATGAGCTGCACTTCCTGGCAGAAGCCATCAACGCCATGCTGTCCAACCTGCGCAAACGAGCCGCGCAGAACCGCGCACTCTATGCGCAACTGGAACAGGAAAAGGAATCGCTGCGCCTGCTCAACAAATCGCTGGAGTTGCGCATCGCCGAGCGCACGCATGACCTGGCCCAGGCCAATGAACGCTTGCGTTCCCTCAGTCTCACCGATGGCCTCACCGGGATCGCCAATCGGCGCAGCTTCGATGAAACGCTGGACCAGGAATGGCGACGCAGCGTGCGTCATGCCAGACCGCTGACGGTGGCCTTCATCGATGTGGACTGGTTCAAGCCCTATAACGACCACTACGGCCACGTGGCCGGGGACGCCGTGCTGCGCCAAGTGGCGCAGACCCTGCAAGAGACCATCGGCCGCGCCGGCGAAACCGTGGCGCGCTACGGCGGCGAAGAATTCGCGGTGATTGTGAGCGATACCGATGGCCAGCACGGGTTGCAGATCGTACAGCGCATGTGCGATGCCATCTATGCGCTCGATCTGCCGCACGCCGGATCACTCCTCGGACGCCTTACCATCAGCTGCGGGGTCGCCTCCTGCATCCCGGCACATCCCGAGGCGCGCCTGGAAACCTTGATGCAGGCCGCCGATGCCGCGCTCTACCAGGCCAAAACGGCAGGTCGCAATCGGGTGCTGATGGCGCCACCGGTGTCGCCACCGCCCGCTCCGTCCGAATAAATCTGTACATGCACTCCAAGCTTGTCCGTATTCCCATCGCTGCGTTGAAGACCCGCTGCATTACCGACAGCTAGTCGTCCAGTCCGCCTGCTTCCATCACATCCCAGCAGGCCCCCATGGTGTGGTAGTCGACCTTGCCCGCAGGTGATTTGGTATCTTCCAGTTTGCTTCCATCGGCCGCCAGGATGCGGAACCACGCGCCGTATTGATGATCGACCAGATGCGCCCAGCTCCACGCCCAGATCGCGTGATACTGGGCCCGGAAGCGCTCCTCGCCAGTGACCCGCCACAAGCGCCAGGCGCTGGCGAAGGATTCGGCCTGGACCCAGAAATACTTGTCGCTGTCATAGGGCTGCAGCGCGGGATCGAAGCCGTAGATCAGGCCACCATGTTGCGCATCCCAGCCATGCTCCCAGGCTGCCGTCTGCAACTCGGCCGCGCGCGCAATGTATTCTGGGCGTGGCTCGTGGCCGTGTGCAATCAATAGCAGCTTGGCCCACTCGGTCTGATGGCCGGTCTGGAACCCCCATGGCTTGAAGATGTTGTCGCGATTGCCGCGGTTGTAGTCGTGGTCCAGCGACCAGTCGGCGCGGTAATGTTCCCAGACCATGTCCTGCGATTGCCGCGCCAGGTCAAAGACGAAACGCTCGATCAGCAACTGTGCCCGCTCAAGGTAGAGCGCACGGCCAGTGGCGGCATAGGCGGCCAGGCAGGCTTCACACATGTGCATGTTGGCGTTCTGGCCGCGATAGGCGATCAATTCTCCGGCTGCGGTGATCTCATCGGCATAGGCCGCATGGGCGGGTTCGAAGAAGGCGCCTTCCATGCGAGCAAAAGCCTGCGCCACCTGCTCGGCATCACACAGACCGATGCGATGCGCATGAGCCTGGGCCAGCAGCACGAATGCCTGGCCATAGGCCATCACGGTGCCATCCTTGATGCGGTCATCGCGCAAGGTCCAGGCATACAGCCCGGCCAGCGGCCCCTGTCGATGACGGAACCGCTCCAGGTGTGCCAGCGCATGGCGCGCCTGTTGCAGGTAACGGGGCTGGCCGGTGTGGGTGTAGGCCATGGCTTGCGTGAAGACCAAGCGCGTGGCGCTGACCAGGTGCCGGTGGCTGTGCTCATAGACGCTGCCATCGTCCTTCAGGTAGTGGAAGAAGCCGCCTTGCGGATCGATGGCGTGGCGATCATAGAAGGCCAGCGTATCGGCCACGTGCGCCTGCAGGAAACGGCGGCTTGCGAAGTCGGGATGGGACATGAGGTCTCCGATGTCGGTTGCGGGCTTCATTGGGTCGCATCCTTCTGGCGCCACTTGTCCAGGATCACCGCCAGCACGATCACCGCGCCCTTGGCCACGTATTGCCAGAAAGACGACAAGCCCAGGATGGTCAATCCATTGTTCATCACGCCAATGATGAGCGCCCCCACCACCGTCCCCCAGATGGTGCCGACGCCCCCCATCAGACTGGTGCCGCCCAGCACCACCGCAGCAATCGCATCGAGCTCGTAGCCGCTGCCCCAATTACCGTTGGCACCATACAGGCGACTGGTCGACATGGCGCCGGCCAGTCCTGAGAACAGGCCGCTGATCGAATAGACGAACAGCAAGACCAACCCCACGCGAATGCCGGTCAGGCGCGCTGCCTGCAGGTTGCCGCCGATGGCGTAGATATGCATCCCCAGCACCGTCTTGCGCAGGATCACCCAGGACAGCAACACCACTGCCACGGCGACCCAGATCAGCCAGGGCACGCGCAGGAAGTCACCATTGCCGATCCATTCGAAACTGGGAATGTCGCTGTTCAAGACCGTGGTGCCATCGGCCAGCAGATAGGCCGCGCCTCGGAAGGCCGTCATCGTGCCCAGCGTGACCACGAAGGCATTGATGTTGAGGAAAGCCACCATGGCGCCATTGACCATGCCCATCACCAGCCCTGACACGATGAACATGGGTATGGACCAGCCGGGTGCGGCACTCAAGGAGACCTGCATTCCCAGCACCGCCGAAACCGCCAGCACCGAACCTACCGACAGGTCGATGCCGGCGGTGAGGATGACGAAGGTCATGCCCGCCGCCAGCACCAGATTGATGGCCACCTGGCGCAGGATGTTCATGGTGTTTTCGGTGGTGGCGAAGTTGGAGCCGCCATCGCCACTCAGGTAGATCGTCAGCGCATAGAACAGCAGGTACAGCACTACCAGCACCGGCAACATGCCCAGCCGGTGCAGCAGCCATTGCGAGACCGAGGAAGAAGAGCGCGCTGCAACCGCCGCGCCGGCATCGTTTTTATGCATAGGAATGAGGTCAGCCATGACTAAAAGGAATGGGAAGAACGAGAAGAATCTGGGCTCTCCGAACGCTGCGAGGCCATGGCGCCATGATTCTGCGCCGCGCTCAGACCAGCCGTGTCGGTGGCCAGGTGCATGATGCTTTCCTGGGTAATGGCCGCACCGGACAATTCGCCCGTGATGCTCCCCTCACGCATGACCAGCACGCGGTCGCAGATGCCGATGATTTCCGGCAATTCGCTGGAGATGACCACGACCGCCACGCCCTGCTCGGCCAGCTTGTGGATAAGTTGATAGATCTCGCTCTTGGCATAGATATCCACACCCCGCGTGGGCTCATCCAGGATCAAGACCTTGGGGGCGATCTCCAGCCAGCGCGCCAGCAAGACCTTTTGCTGATTGCCACCGGAGAGCTTGCCCACGGCGACATCGGGATGGGCGACCTTGACGTTGAGGCGTCGTATCGATGCCTGCGCCACGCCTCGCAGCGCCCGACTGCGTACCAGTCCCAACCGGGCATGACGACCAGCTACGTTCATGGTGGCATTGGTGCCCACGGCCATCTGCAGGAACAGCCCCTGGCCCTTGCGATCTTCCGGCACATAGGCGATGCCGGCACGCATGGCCGCGCGCGGCTCATCGATCTGCAAGGCCTGGTCGCCGAGCAGGATCTGACCGCCACTCCTGGCGTCAGCGCCGAAGAGCAGCCGCGCCAGCTCGGTGCGCCCAGCCCCGACCAGTCCGGCAAAACCGAGCACCTCGCCGGCCCGTACTGTGAAGGAAGCCGGCTTGACCCTGCCACCGGCCAGGTCCTGCACCTGCAAGACGGTAGGCAGCGCGGCGGCCTGCTCTGGCGCCATGCGCTGATGCTGGTAGAACTCACCCAGCGAGCGGCCCACCATCATCTGCACGATGCGCTCGGAATCGATTTGCTCACGCGTCAGTTCGCCCACGAAGCTGCCATCGCGCAGCACCGTCACGCGGTCGGCCAAGGCATACACCTCGGCCATGCGGTGGCTGATGTAGATGATGGCCAGACCTTCGTCGCGCAGGCGGCGCACCACGCCAAACAGATGTTCGGTCTCCCGTTCGGAGAGCGCCGCAGTCGGCTCATCCATGATGACGATGCGGCTGCGATGCACCAGGGCACGGGCGATTTCGACCTGCTGTTGTTCGGCAATGGAAAGTCGCCCGGCGCGGTCCGAGGCGCGGAAGGCTGCGCCCAGTTGGGACAGGACGGCATCGGTGCGCTTGCGCATGGCAGCGTGATCGATCAGGCCCCAGCGCGTGCGCAATTCGCTGCCCATGAAGACATTGGCGGCCACGCTGATGTTGGGTGCGACGGCCAGTTCCTGATAGATGAGGTTGATGCCGGCTGCACGACTGGCACCGGGGTCGCGCAGCGCGACCGGCTTGCCGTCGAGCAGGATGTCACCGCGGTCGGGCGCGTGTACCCCGGAAAGCACTTTCATCAGCGTGCTCTTGCCGGCACCGTTCTCACCCATGAGGGCATGGATCTCGCCGGGGCGGATGGTCAGATGCATCTCCGACAACGCACGCGTGGCCCCGAAGGACTTGCTGATGCCGGTCATCTGCAGGATGGGAGTGGAAGTCATGGCGAAAAGAGGAAGACGGCAACATCGTCCGTGCACAGCCGCTTACGGCGACCCGGCATGGACACCGGCGCCGGCTTGCCCGCAATGTGCGGCAAGCCGGCGTGCGTACGGCCTCAGTTAGCCGGTACCCAGCCCTTGTAATCGGCTACGTTCTCGCGCGTGATCAGCTTGACCGGCAAGAGCTTGATGCTATTGGATGGCGGATGGCCATTCATCACCTGGTAACCGATGGCCACGCTTTCGGCGGCCATGCCATACGGATCCTGGGCCGGCGAGGCGGCGAACAGCGACTTGCTGTCCTTCAGAGCGCGCTCGGCATCGGGCGCACCATCCACGCCGGTGATGACCTTGATATCGCTACGCTTGGCCTGACGGATCGCCAGTTCCGCACCGATGGCGGTGGGATCGTTGATGGCGAAGACGCCATCGATCTTGGCGTGCGCTGCCAGCAGGTTGGACATGGTGGTCATGCCGCCATCGCGGCTGCCACCGGCGTTCTGGTTGTCGGAGAGGATCTTGATGCCGGGCGACTTCTTGAATTCGCTCTTGCAGCCGGTGACTCGATCCATCACGGCAGACACCGGCGGACCATTGACGATGACCACGTTGCCCTTGCCCTGCAGCTTGTCGGCGATGAACTTGCAGGATTGGGCGCCCGCCATGGTGTTGTCCGACATCACGGTCACGTCGGCTCCTTCAGCGGCCACATCCACCGCCACCACCACGATGCCAGCCTTCCTGGCTTTCTTCACGGCCGGGCCGACGCCCTTGGAGTCGGCTGCATTGAGCACGATCATGTCGACCTTGTTGGCGATGAAGTTCTCGATCTGGCCGACCTGGGTGTTGAGGTCGTACTTGGAAGAAACCACGGTCACCTTGGCCTCGGGATTGATCTTGTGCGCGCCACTTTCAGCGCCCTTGGCGATGGCCACGAAGAAGGGATTGGCCAGATCACCGAGGGTGACGCCGACCGACTTCAACGGTTTGTCGGCGGCTTGCGAAGAGGATGCGATGGCCGCCAGCGACAGGGTGGCACAGGCGATGGCGAGGGTGTTCTTGATCATGCTGGTCTCCGTTCTTTTTAGAGGGGGGATGGCTTGCTGCTTGTATCGTTACTTATCGCTACTTATCGGTGCTTATCGGTGCTTATCGGTGCTTATCGGTACTGCTTGCTGCTGACATTGACGCCAGGATTTTTCAGTCCCAGCGAAAAATCCGGTCGGCGTGGCCGCGAGTGGTCTCGATCAGGGCTGCATTGACTTCATCGCTGCCCAACACCCAGGCTTCGGCCTGGGCGCGGCTGCGGCCGAACTGTACGTGCCGCGCGATCAGGCGTTCCAGACGCAACGCGGGATCGACATCGACGTACCAGACCTCATCCAGCAAGGCTCGCACCTGCGACCAGTGGCCACGGTCCAGCAACAGGTAATTGCCTTCGGTGATGATGAGGCGGGTAGCCGGTGCAATCCCGATGCTGCCGGCAATGGCTTCCTCGATCTCGCGCAGGAACTGCGGGGCATAGACGGTTTCGTCCGGGGCTTGCCGGCGCAGGCGCGAGAGCAGATGGACATAGCCGGCACTGTCAAAGGTATCTTCGGCCCCCTTGCGCGCAGCCCGCCCCAGACGGGCCAGCTCGGCATTGGCCAGGTGATAGCCATCCATGGGCAGCACCACGGCCTGGTCTGGTACCAGTTCGAGCAGGGCCTGGGCCAGCGTGGACTTGCCGCTGCCGGGCGGGCCGGCAATGCCCAGGAGGGTGCGCTGACCACTGGCCAGCAAGGCCGCCAGCCGGTCGCGAAAAACTGCCGGAATCATGTTCGACTCATCCTTTTTCTAAGGACTGCCACCAGAGCAGCCCAGACGCGTCTAGCGCGTTCTCTAATGAAATACAACACAACTCGGTGGCGCTGTGTCGTGATCGCTTCGCTCGCCCGGCCCGCTACAAAAGGCAGTGCAGCCGTTGAGCCGGTGCTTGGGGAGAATTTCGGGAAGCCGACAAACTAAGCGATTCTGTCTCCTGAATTTCAATGTGGCTGAATTTATTACTGTTATTTCTAATTATTGCTAGTTCCGCGTCATCAACGCGATGAAATTTTGTGAGGTTTTTTTAGATATCGATCCGCTTATGGATAAGTCAGATAAAAAAACGCTGCCGATGAGGCAGCGTTCAAGGCATCCATCCCTATGCGGACGTATGCGATCGTGTCACGTCTCAGACCGAGGCCAAGGCGGCGGCATCGGCCACCACCGTCGCATAGCGGTCAGCCAGCTCGGCCAGGGCCACGCGCTGGATATCGGCGGCGGCGATGGCCGGGCCGCCCAGCGCATCGGGCAGGTCGCGCGTGGCGCAGGCGGCGGCCACCACGGTCGAGGCATAGCCGTGGTCCAGCGCCGAGCGCACCGTGGCACTGACGCACATGTGAGTGGCGAAACCGGCCACGATCAGGGACTTGCGCCCGGTCTTGCGGATCGCTTCATCCAGGCTGGTACCGGCAAAGGAATTGGGCAGGCTCTTGGAGAGGACCAATTCGCCGGTCACCGGCTGCACGCCATCGATGATGGCCACGTGCGGCCCCTGCGGGTCGAACATCGCGCCGCCGGGCTTGCCGTGGTGGACCACATGGATCACCGGAGCGCCGGCTGCGCGCGCCTGTCTCAGCAGTTCGGCCACCTGGCCGATGGCAGCGTCGATGCCGGTCATTGGTGCGCGGCCGGTGGTGTATTCGGTCTGGTGATCGATGATGAGCAAGACCGCTTCCTGCCAGGTAGCGGTACGCGCAGTGCCGCCGGCGATCTGGACCAAGGTCTGGGGATAGGACATAGGAAATTCCTTTTCGGTGAAAAATGAAGAATGCCCAAGCATCTTAGTCCGATAAAATTCGCACCACCATTCACCGAAATCGCCACCCACCTGTGAAAAAATTGACAGCCCATCCGCAGCATCCAGGCAGCTTGTCCGCACTATCCATCCTGCAGGCCGACTGGGAAAGCCTGCGCAGCTTCGCTGCCTTCATCGATGCCGGCAGCTTCTCCGGCGCCGCCCGTGCGCTGGGCGTGACCCACGCCACCATCGGCCGCCGCCTGCAGCAACTGGAAACGGCCTTGCAGGCGCCACTGTTCATACGTCGCGCCGATGAAGTCGAACTGACGCGCCTGGGTGAAAGCGTGCTCAACGCTGCGCACGCCATGCAGGAGCAGACCCGACAACTGGCACGTACCCTGGCCGGTGAAGACCTGCGGCTGGAAGGCAAACTGCGCCTGGCTTGCACCGACGCCATCGGTACCCTGTTCCTGGCGCCGCGGCTACCGGCGCTGTTGGAGCAATGGCCGGCGCTGGACGTGGAGTTTGCGCTGGCACACCAGACCGTCAGCCTGGCCCGGCGCGAGGCCGACCTGGCGCTGCGCTTCGGCAAGCCGCAGGATGGTGAGCTGATCGCGCGCGCGCTGGGCGCAGTGCGCTTCTACCTGTGCGGCACCTCGGCCAACGTGGCGGCCTGGCGCCGTTCGCGCAAGTCGGCGCCTTTCGTGGCCTACGACGATGGTGTACCGGACATTCCCGAGACACGCTGGATTGCCACCCATGCGGCCGGCAACCCAGTGCGCTTTCGCAGCACCAGCCTGGTGGCACAGTGCATGGCCGCGCGCGCCGGGGTGGGGCTGGCCTTGCTGCCGAGCTATCTGCTGGCGCCGGAATTGCAGACTGTGGAGTCCACGCCACAGCTGGAGCGTGAGCTATGGGCGGTGTTCCATCGCGACCTGAAGGCCCTGCCCCGGCTGCGTGCCGTGCTGGGCTGGTTGCAGGACTGTTGCGCCGAACTCTGAGACTTGCCATCAATCAAGACAGCCTGCAAGCGCCCTGCCAGCCGGCCCGGCGGGGCGTGCGGTGCTATAATCGCGAACCTTCGGGGATGGGCTCCTCCACCGCTACCGCAGCAGATTCCAGCGGCCCGCCGCCCTCCTCCTTGCCGGCGCGCGCATGTCCCCCATGCGTCCTTCCTGCGCTCTTCGCCTGATAAAGATTTATGCAGAAAAAAGTATTCATCAAAACCTTCGGCTGCCAGATGAACGAGTACGACTCGGACAAGATGGCCGACGTGCTCAATGTGGCCGAGGGCCTCATCAAGACCGATCGTCCGGAAGAGGCCGACGTGATCCTGCTGAACACCTGCTCCATTCGCGAAAAGGCGCAGGAGAAGGTGTTTTCCGATCTGGGCCGACTGCGCGCGTTGAAGAAGGACAAGCCGGACCTGCTCATCGGCGTAGGTGGTTGCGTGGCGTCGCAGGAAGGCGAGGCCATCATCAAGCGCGCGCCCTTCGTGGACATGGTGTTCGGCCCGCAGACCTTGCATCGCCTGCCGCAGATGATTTCCGAACGCCGCTACAGCGGCCGTCCACAGGTGGACATCAGCTTTCCTGAGATCGAGAAATTCGACCATCTGCCACCGGCGCGGGTAGAAGGTGCCACGGCGTATGTGTCCATCATGGAAGGTTGCAGCAAGTATTGCAGCTACTGCGTGGTGCCCTATACGCGCGGCGAGGAAGTCTCGCGCCGCTTCGAGGATGTGCTCACCGAAGTGGCCGGACTGGCCGACCAGGGCGTCAAGGAAATCATGCTGCTGGGCCAGAACGTGAACGCCTATCGCGGCACGATGGAAGATGGCGAAATCGCTGACTTTGCGCTCTTGATCGAATACATCGCCGAGTTACCGGGCATCGAACGCATCCGTTTCGTGACCAGCCACCCCAAGGAATTCTCGCAGCGCCTCATCGATACCTATGCCAAGGTGCCCAAGCTGTGCAACCACCTCTACCTGCCGGCGCAGCATGGTTCGGATCGCACCCTGGCCGCCATGAAGCGCGGCTATACCGCGCTGGAATACAAATCGGTGATTCGGCGGATGCGCAAGGTCCGCCCCGACATCACGGTGCAGTCGGACTTCATCGTCGGCTTCCCCGGCGAGACCGAGGAAGATTTCGAGGCGCTCATGAAGCTGGTGGCCGATGTAGGCTTCGACAACAGTTTTTCCTTCATCTTCAGCCCACGCCCTGGCACGCCGGCGGCCAACCTGCAGGACGATACACCGGCTGAAGTCAAGCTGGCCCGCCTGCAACGCCTGCAGGCCGCGCTCAACGACAACGCCGCGAAAATCAGCGCAGCCCAGGTCGGCACGGTGCAGCGCGTACTGGTGGAAGGCGTCTCCAAGCGGCGCGAGCATGAGCTACAGGGCCGCACGGAGAGCAACCGCGTGGTCAACTTCGATGGCGGCCCGAACGGCCAGCGCCTGATCGGCCAGATCATCGAGGTCAGCATCACCGAAGCCTTCCCCTTCTCGCTGCGCGGCCAGATCGTGACCCAGCATTGAATGCAGCACAACGCACCCTAACCGGAACCGAGCATTGAAAAAAATTCCCAACCAGCCCCATCACTTCACGCCCCAGCCGCTGGACAACAAGCGCCTGGCCAACCTGTGTGGCGCCCTCGATGAAAACCTGCGCCAGATCTCTGCGGCACTGGACGTGACCATCTTCCGCCGCGGTGACCGCTTCGTGGTCACCGGCACCAATGCCGAGCGTGCGGTGGAAGTGCTGGAGCGCTTCTATGAAAAGGCCGACCGCCCGGTGGCGGTGGACGATATTCAGCTAGCGTTGGTCGAGCAGCGCGCCAACGCGGCCGCCGATGAAGAAGCCGGCCTGCCGCCCTTGCCGGCGCGCCGTGGCAAAGCCGCTGTGGCGGCTGCCGAGGAAGAAAAGGACAGCCAGGATCCGCTGCCCGAGAGCCCCATCCTGAAGACCCGCAAACACGACCTGCGCGGACGCACGCCGCACCAGAGCCAGTACCTCAACGCCATCCTGGAACACGACATCACCTTCGGCGTCGGTCCGGCCGGCACCGGCAAGACCTACCTGGCCGTGGCTTGCGCGGTCGACGCATTGGAGCGCGACGCCGTGCAGCGCATCGTGCTCACGCGCCCCGCAGTGGAAGCCGGTGAGCGCCTGGGCTTTTTGCCGGGCGACCTGGCGCAGAAGGTCGATCCCTACCTGCGTCCGCTGTATGACGCGCTGTACGACCTGCTGGGCTTCGACCGCACGCAGAAGCTGTTCGAAAAGCAGGCCATCGAAATCGCCCCGCTGGCCTACATGCGCGGACGCACGCTGAACCATGCCTTCATCATCCTGGACGAAGCACAGAACACAACGCCGGAACAGATGAAGATGTTCCTCACCCGCATCGGTTTCGGCAGCAAGGCCGTCATCACCGGCGACGTCACCCAGGTCGACCTGCACCACGGCCAGAAGAGCGGCCTGGTTGATGCGCTGTCGGTACTGCACGATGTGCGCGGCATCGCCTTCTCGCGCTTCACCAGCGCCGACGTGGTACGCCATCCGCTGGTGGCGCGCATCGTCGATGCCTATGACGCCGCCGGCAACGTCCGCCCCGATACGACGCGCGCCACGGCCCGCACCGCCACCAATCTCCTGACCAAATCCGCCAAGCCGCGCCATGCCAAAGCCTAAACTCACCCTGTCGGTGCAATATGCCGACGACCGCCTCAAAGACACCATCACCCGCCCCCTGCTGCGCCGCTGGGTGCAAGCGGCCCTGTTCGCACCGGCCGAGCTGACCCTGCGTTTCGTCGGTACCGAAGAGGGGCGCGACCTCAATCGCGACTATCGCGGCAAGGACTACGCCACCAACGTGCTGACCTTCGCCTACACCGAGGATGAAGACAGCGAAGTGACCGAAGCTGACATCATCTTTTGCACTGATGTGCTGGAGAAGGAAGCCGCCGAACAAAAGAAGAGCGTGGAAGAACATACCGCGCATCTGGTGGTGCATGGCGTGCTTCATGCTCAGGGCTATGACCACGAGGACGATGCAGAGGCCACCGAGATGGAAGCCCTGGAAACCGAGATCCTGGCCGGTCTGGGTTATGACAATCCCTATGCTTCACGCTGAGCGTTGAGACGGCCTTGTCCGCACGACTTTCCGGCGGGCAAGGCCGTGCAGGAAAAGCCGCTGGAAGCAGGCCGTCACAGGGCTCTTTAGTGGACTTGTCACATAATTGTTGTATCCTATGGCTCTTCGAAACTACGTCGGGCTCGCGCCTAACGCCATGCAAGATCACCCTAGTAGCGTCAAATCTGACGCTAAACCCCATCGTTCGCTGTTTGAACGACTCACCGCACTGATTTCCCCCGAGCCCGAGAACCGGGCAGAACTGCTCGAAGTGTTGCACGATGCACACGAGCGCAATCTCATCGATGCCGATGCGCTGTCGATGATCGAAGGCGTGTTCCAGGTGTCCGACCTGGCCGTGCGCGACATCATGGTCCCGCGCTCGCAGATGGACACCATCGATATTTCCAAGCCCATCGAAACCTGGATGCCCGAAGTGCTGGCGACGTCGCACTCGCGCTTCCCGGCCATCGATGGCGAGCGCGACAAGGTGATCGGCATCCTGCTGGCCAAGGACTTGCTGCGCTACTACGCCGAAGAATCCTTCGACGTGCGCGACATGCTGCGCCCGGCCATCTTCATCCCCGAATCCAAGCGTCTGAACGTCTTGCTGCGCGACTTCCGCGCCAACCGCAACCACATGGCCGTGGTGGTGGACGAATACGGCGGCGTGGCCGGCCTCATCACCATCGAAGATGTGCTGGAACAGATCGTCGGCGACATCGAGGATGAATACGATTTCGACGAAGCCGAAGACAATGTGCTGGCCCTGAAAGACGGTCCAAACGGCGCGCGCTGGCGCGTCAAGGCCCTGACCGAGATCGAGCAGTTCAACGAAGAAGTGGGCAGCCGCTTCTCGGACGAAGATGCCGATACCATCGGCGGCTTGGTCGCCAATCACGTGGGCCGGGTACCGCGCAAGGGTGACGAATTCGATATCGATGGCCTGCATTTCGAAGTGCTGCGCGCCGATGCGCGCCAGGTACACGTGCTGCTGGTATCGCAGTTGCCGCCCACGCCCGTGGCCGACGAATAAGTCCCCGCTCTTGCTGCCGGCCCTCCCGTGAACTCCCCTGCTCCACACGACCTGCCCCTCCCCCACGGGCAGGCTGCCGCACGTGGCGGCCTCGCGACGGCTGCCGGCCTGCTGCTGCCGATCGCCATCGGCGCCTTGAACGTATTCGCCTTTGCTCCCTTCAAGCTGTGGCCCTTGCAGATCCTCGCGCTGGCCTGGCTGTTCCATGGCGTGCTGGCGCAACCGCAGGCCAGCTGGCGGCGCCGCTTCCTGCGCGGTTGGCTGTATGGCTTCGGCTGGGCTGCCGCCGGCGTGCACTGGCTCTACATCAGTATGCATGACTACGGCGGGATGCCGGGCTGGATGGCGGCGCTAGCCGTGGCCCTGCTGGCGCTCTACCTGGGCCTGTATGCAGGGGCGGCCACCGCGCTTGCGGGCTGGCTGCGCAAGCGCTGGTCGTCCTCCCCGCTGGTGCTGGCGCTGTTCATGCTGCCGGCGCTGTGGGCCTTGTCGGAATGGACCAGGGGCTGGGTCTTTACCGGCTTTCCCTGGCTGGTCTCGGGTTATGCGCATACGGTAGGCCCACTGGCTGCATTCGCGCCCATCGGGGGCGTCTATTTCGTCGGCTGGGTCGCGTCGCTGATCGCCGGCAGTCTGGCCTTGCTGTGGATGGGCCTGTGCCGCAAGGGTGTGGCCGGGACCGGCCAGCGCATCATCCTGCCACTGTGCATCGCCGCCCTGCTGTGCGCCGCAGGTGTTGCGCTGCGGATGGTGAAGTGGACCGCGCCGCAAGGCCGTCCGATCACGGTGCGGCTGCTGCAGGGGAATATCCCGCAGGAAATGAAGTTTTCTAACGATGCCTTGGTATCCACTCTGAGCATGTATGAACAAATGATCAGCGCCGCCCCGGCCGACCTGATCGCCACCCCGGAAACCGCCATCCCGCTGCTGCCGCAGCAATTGCCGCCGGATTACCTGGAACGCATCGCACGCTTTGTGCAGAATAGCGGCAGCCACCTGGCGCTGGGTATTCCGCTCTCCGATGGCCCGCAACTGTATGCCAATTCGGTCCTGGGCTTCGGCCCGGGCGTGGGCTCGGCACTGCAGCCTTATCGCTACGACAAGCACCACCTGGTGCCCTTCGGTGAATTCATCCCGCCCGGTTTCCGCTGGTTCGTGGACCTGATGCATATCCCGCTGGGCGACATGACGCGCGGCGCGCCGGTGCAATCGCCCTTCGGCGTGAAAGACCAATGGGTCTTGCCCAACATCTGCTATGAAGATTTGTTCGGCGAGGAAATCGCCGGCCAGTTGCGGGATGCCTACCGGGCCGCGCAGCCGCAAGCCAGCGTCTTGCTGAACCTGTCCAACATCGCCTGGTTCGGCAACTCCATCGCGCTGCCGCAGCACCTGCAGATTTCGACCATGCGCACCCTGGAAACCGGCCGTCCCATGCTGCGCGCCACCAATACCGGGGCCACCGCCGTGATCCTGCCGGGTGGCGCTACCAGTGAACTGGCACCTTATACGCGCGGCGTGCTGGCCGGCCAGGTGCAGGGCTATGGTGGCCAGACGCCCTATATTCTGCTGGGCAACAAACTCATCGTCGGCGCCGCCTTGCTCATGCTGCTGCTGGCCTGGGCGCGCAACAAGGCCGCCCGTATCCGCCATTGAAGACCACGGGCGCGGCGGCGCGCCCGGCCAAAACCGGGTCAAACGCCCCAAAAGGCGCTAAAATTCAAGGTTTTCGCAATTGCTCCGCCGGTTCGCCAGGCAACCATACACGATGCTGACATTTCAACAAATCATCCTCAAGTTGCAAGAATATTGGGACGCCCAGGGCTGTGCACTGCTGCAACCCTACGACATGGAAGTCGGCGCAGGCACCTCGCACACCGCGACCTTCCTGCGCGCCATCGGTCCCGAACCCTGGCGCGCCGCCTACGTGCAGCCCTCGCGCCGTCCCAAGGATGGCCGCTATGGCGAAAACCCCAACCGGATGCAGCACTACTACCAGTACCAGGTGGTCTTGAAACCGGCCCCGGAAAACATCCTGGACCTGTATCTGGGTTCGCTGGAAGCGCTGGGCCTGGACCTGAAGCAAAATGACGTGCGCTTCGTCGAGGATGACTGGGAAAACCCCACCCTGGGCGCCTGGGGCCTGGGTTGGGAAGTATGGTTGAACGGCATGGAAGTGACGCAATTCACCTATTTCCAGCAAGTCGGCGGCCTCGACTGCAAGCCGGTGCTGGGCGAGATCACCTACGGCATCGAACGCCTGGCGATGTACCTGCAGGGCGTGGAAAACGTCTATGACCTGGTCTGGACCGAATGGACCGAGAACGGCGCCAAGAAGCACCTGACCTATGGCGACGTGTTCCACCAGAATGAAGTGGAACAATCCACCTTCAACTTCGAGTACTCCAACACCGAGTTCCTGTTCTCGCTGTTCACCAACTACGAAGCCGAAGCCAAGCGCCTCATGGAAGTGCCGCTGGCCCTGCCGGCCTACGAGCAGGTGCTCAAAGCCGCCCACACTTTCAACATGCTCGACGCCCGTGGCGCCATCTCGGTCACCGAGCGCGCCGCCTACATCGGCCGCATCCGCAATCTCTCGCGGGCGGTGGCGCAGGCCTACTTCGAATCGCGCGAGCGCCTCGGCTTCCCGATGCTGGGTACCAGCAAGGCCGCGGCCTGATCGCACACCGCCATGACATGATGCGGCGCCCACACCAGACCCTGGCCGGCGTCCCGAGCAAGACAGCAAGACAGACAACATGAACCAGACACTCCTCGTAGAACTCGTCACCGAAGAACTGCCCCCGAAGGCCCTGGCCAAACTGGGTGATGCCTTCGCCAATGGCATTTTCAATGGCCTGCAAAGCCGCGGCTATCTCGAAGCCGACGCGGTGGCCACCGCCTATGCGACCCCGCGCCGCCTGGCCGTGTCCATCAGCAAGGTGCGCGCCGCCTCGCCGGACAAATCGATCCGTGAAAAGGTGCTGCCGGTCAGCGTGGCCCTGGACGCCGAAGGCCGTCCCTCGGCGCCGCTGGTCAAGAAGCTGGCCGCCCTGGCCGCCTCCACCGGCGCCACCGTGATCACCCCGGACCAGTTGGAACGCGCCCAGGATGGCAAGGCCGAAAGCTTCTTCTACACCTATACCGCCAAGGGGTCGGCGCTGGCCGTGGGCCTGCAGGCAGCGCTCGATGAGAGCCTCTCCAAGCTACCCATCCCCAAGGTCATGAGCTACCAGCGCCAGTTCGGCCGTGCGGCCGGCGAGACGGTGCACTTCGTGCGGCCGGCGCACTACCTGGTGGCGCTGTTCGGTAACGACGTGGTCCCCATCAACACGCTGGGCCTGGATGCCGGTCGCACTACGCTGGGCCATCGCTTCCTGTCTTCCGGCGCCTTGCAGATCGCCTCACCCGACGCCTACGTCGAGGCCCTGGCCACGCAAGGCAAGGTCATCGCCAGCTTCACCGAACGCCGCGAAAAGATTCGCGCCGCGCTGCTGGCCAAGGCCGGTGCCGACCAGGTGCTGATGCCCGAATCGCTGCTGGACGAAGTCACCGCGCTGGTGGAATGGCCAGTGGTCTACGAATGCAAGTTCGAGGATGAATTCCTGGCCGTGCCGCAGGAATGCCTGATCCTGACCATGCAGACCAACCAGAAGTATTTCGCGCTGACCGACGCCAATGGCAAGCTGCGTTCGCGCTTCCTGATCGTCTCCAACCTGGAGACCGATCGTCCCGAACACATCATCGGCGGCAACGAACGCGTGGTGCGTCCGCGCCTGTCGGATGCCAAGTTCTTCTTCGAGCAGGACAAGAAGAAGACCCTGGCCGAGCGCGTGCCGCAACTGGCCAACGTGGTCTACCACAACAAGCTGGGCAACCAGTTGCAGCGCACCGAGCGCGTGCAGGCGCTGGCCGGCAAGATCGCCGCCCTCCTGGGGGGTGACGTCACGCAAGCCGAACGCGGCGCCCTGTTGGCCAAGGCCGACCTGTTGACCGACATGGTGGGCGAGTTCCCGGAGCTGCAAGGCATCATGGGCACTTACTATGCGCGTCATGACGGCGAGCCCGACGAAGTCGCGCTGGCCGCCAGCGAACACTACCAGCCGCGCTTTGCCGGTGACGCCCTACCCGGCACCGCCACCGGTACCGCCGTGGCGCTGGCCGACAAGCTGGAAACCCTGGTCGGCATCTGGGGCATCGGCCTGCAGCCGACCGGCGACAAGGACCCGTTCGCCCTGCGCCGCCATGCCCTGGGCGTGCTGCGCATGTTGGTGGAAAAGCGTCTGCCGCTGTC
The DNA here is from genome assembly GCF_003719195.1 of Herbaspirillum rubrisubalbicans. Lineage (NCBI taxonomy): Bacteria > Pseudomonadati > Pseudomonadota > Betaproteobacteria > Burkholderiales > Oxalobacteraceae > Herbaspirillum > Herbaspirillum rubrisubalbicans. Next base: position 781,641 of record NZ_CP024996.1, on the reverse strand, counting down.
GTTGAATGCGCTGCTGGAAGCCGCCGTGGCGCTGTTTGCCGGCAACCCCAACTTCAAGGATCCGCGTGCCGAAGTGCAAGCCTTCATCCATGACCGCCTGCGCGGCCTGCTGCGCGAGCGCGGCTTTGCGCAGAACGAAGTGGAAGCGGTGGTGGCGCAGCAGCCCGATGTACTGGACAACGTGGTGGAACGCCTGCAAGCGGTGCAAGCCTTTGCCGCCCTGCCCGAAGCCGAAGCTCTGGCTGCGGCCAACAAGCGTATCACCAATATCCTGAAGAAGATCGAAGGCGTGGCCATTGATGCCCACGGCGCGGTACAACAAAACCTGCTCAAGGAAGCCGCCGAGCAAGGTCTGTTCGCAGCCATGCAGACCACCCGACCGCAGGTCGAGGCAGCCTATGCCCAGGGCGATTTTGCCGGCGCCTTGAAGGCACTGGCGCAACTGCGCCAGAATGTGGATGCCTTCTTCAATGACGTGATGGTCAACGCCGAGGACGAACAACTGCGCAAGAACCGCCAGGCCTTGCTGGCCGCGCTGCACGGTATGCTCAACCAGGTGGCCGACATCTCCAAGCTGGCCGCGTAAGCACCTGGGGCCAGCGGCTGCAATGCAGATGTAGTCATATAGTCATGTAGTCCTGCAGTACCGATCCGCCGCGCACGGGCTTGTCCTGGCGCGGCGGTGTTCATCAAGGAAAGCCCGCATGAAACTGATCATCCTTGATCGCGATGGCGTCATCAATCAGGATTCCGATGCCTTCATCAAGTCGCCCGACGAGTGGATCCCCATCAAGGGTTCGCTGGAAGCGATTGCGCGCCTGAACCAGGCCGGCTATCGCGTGGTGGTCGCCACCAACCAGTCAGGCGTGGCGCGCGGCCTGTTCGACATCAAGACCCTCAACGCCATCCACCAGAAGATGCACAACGCGGCCCAGCAGGCCGGTGCCGATATCGATGCTGTATTCTTCTGCCCGCACTCGGCCGATGACAATTGCGATTGCCGCAAGCCCAAGCCGGGCATGTTTCACGAGATCGCCAAGCGCTTCAACATCAGCCTGCGCGGCGGCGTAGCCACCGTGGGCGATTCGCTGCGCGACCTGCAGGCCGGTTATGTGGCCGGTTGCGCGCCCTACCTGGTGCTCACCGGCAAGGGCGAGAAGACCCAGGCCAAGGGCGGCTTGCCGCCGGGCACGCTGGTCTTCCCGGATTTATCGGCGGTAGTTGATTTCATCCTCAAGTCACCGGTCGGGGTTTCGGTATAGTGCGGGCAGGCTGCCGTCGCGCAGCCCGCACCCCCACCCATTTACAACATCAACATGCCTAGGCATGGGAGAAACGATTTTGCGCCTTGTCCTGATCCTGCGTTCGCTGGTCTTCATGGTCCTCATGTCGGTCGCCACCGTCATCTGGTCCTTCGCCTGCCTGCTGTCGGCCCCCTTCCCTTATCCCCAACGCTATTGGTGGACCTCGCGCTGGAACGTCTTCGTGATCTGGACCGCGCGCGTGATCTGCGGCATCCGTTATGAGATCCGCGGCGCCGAGAACCTGCCTGATGCACCGGTGATCCTGCTCTCCAAGCATCAGTCGGCCTGGGAAACCATCTTCTACGTCATCAACATGCCGCGTCCGCTGGTGTTCGTGTTCAAGAAGGAACTGACCTATATTCCCTTCTTCGGCTGGGGCATTGCGTTGTTGCGCATGATCCCGATCGACCGCAAGAAAGGTCGCGACGCTTTCTCGCAAGTGCTGGAACATGGCCGGCGCCGCCTGCGTGATGGTCAGTGGATCGTGATGTTCCCGGAAGGCACGCGCACCGCCGTGGGCTCGCAGGGCAAGTACAAAGCGGGTGGCCCGCGCCTGGCGGTGGAGACCAACACGCTGGTGGTCCCCATTGCGATGAACTCCGGTCAATGCTGGCCCAAGGGCAGTTTCATCAAGCAGCCGGGGGTCATTACGGTGTCCATCGGCAAGCCGATGTCGCCGGAAGGCCTGACGGCCCAGGAGTTGAACGAGCGCGTCGAAAATTGGATAGAATCCGAGATGCGCGTGATTTCGCCGGACGTCTACAAAAACAGCGCGCCCCGGCCGGCCGCCCAAGCTGCATCCCAGTAATGCAGCGCGGCCGCACTCCTTAGCCACCCGCACCACAGGACGCCGCGACCGCCTTGATACTGCTACGCAAACCCAAGACCCATCCCGACCAGCTCGCGCTGCAACTGGATTTGTTTGGCACGCCTGAACCTGCCGTGGCACCGGCACCGGTCGACCCCGGCCCGGCCCTGCCCTCGCCGACGCTGCAGCCGCCCCTGATCGTTACGCCCCAGCCGGTGGTCCATGCAGCCCCGCTGCCCACGCCCCTGATCCCGGCTCCACCTGCCCCGGCCAATCCGCTGCTGGCACCGCCCAGCGCCCGACCGGCCGATGGCAAGCGGCGCATCGAACTGGGCGAGCACACCATCGACTTTGCTCTGCTGCGCTCCAAGCGCCGCACCATCGGTTTTTTGGTCAGCGACGAAGGCTTGCGGGTGACCGCCCCCAAATGGGTGACGCTGGCCGAAATCGACCATGCCATCCGCGAAAAGCAGCGCTGGATCCTGACCAAGCTCAACGAACGCCGCGAGCGCTCGGCGCGCCGTCTGCAACCGCAAATGCAATGGCGCGACGGCGCCACCCTGCCCTACCTGGGCCAGGACATCACCTTGCGCATCCGCACCGGACAACGTCAGGCGGTGCTACTTGATGAACTCACGCGTGAGCTCAACATCAGCCTGCCCGCCGACGCCGGCGAGCAGCAATTGAAGGATCGCGTGCAAGGCTGGCTGCAGGCGCGCGCCGAGGAACTGTTCGGCAAGCGGCTCATCATCTATGCCGACAAGCTGGGCGTTAGCTATCGCTCCTATGCGCTGTCCTCGGCCACCACGCAATGGGGTTCCTGCACTTCGGATGCGCGCATCCGTCTGAACTGGCGGCTGATCCATTTCGCCCTGCCGCTGATCGACTACGTGATCGCGCACGAACTGGCCCACCTGCGCGAAATGAACCATAGCCCACGCTTCTGGGCCACGGTGCAATCGATCTTCCCCGAATTCGAATCGGCCAAGAAAGCCTTGCGCGACAGCGCCGCGGAGACCTTGCCGATCTTCTGAGCGGTGCGCTATCCTGCCCCTCTTCGATCAGAAGCTCACGTTTACTCCCACATCCAGCGAACGACCATAGCCCGGCAAGGCTTGCAGGCTACCGCTCCTGCTGCTGGCCAAGCCCGACAGATAGACCCCGCCCAGCGGCTCGGCATAATTGCGATTGAACAGATTGCTGATGCCCGCCGTCACGCTGATGGCGGCATTGAAGCGATAGCTGCTCCTGAGGTTGAAGACGGTGTAGCTGGCCGTCACCGGCTCGACCCGATTGCTATCCACCTGGCTCTTGCGCGCCACATAGTTCATTTCAGCACGCTGGGTCCAGGGGCCTTGCTTGTGCTCCAGTGCCGCTAGTACATGAAAAGGCATCATGTGGTACAGGTTGCCGCCGTCGACCCGCTTGCCACGGGTGATACCGGCCTTGCCGGTGAAGGAAACTTCACCCAGCCCGCTAGCCACCGACAGTGGCCACTTCCAGGAGGCATTGATGCCATAGAGGCGGGCATCGTGGTTGGCAAACTGCAGCAGCCTGGCGGAGGCCGTGCTGACGCTATAGGGATTGAAGCGACCAATCACATCCGCATCGATGTAGTTCTCGACATAGCTGAAATAAGGCGTCATCTTGAAGAACCAACGGTGCTGGCCGCCCTCGCTGTCTTGGCTATGCCAATCGGCGCTGCCGGAGAAGGTATGCGCCACCTCTCGCTTGAGATCGATATTGCCGACGTAACCGTTGCCGTCACCGAACCAGTTGGTCATGGTCATGGCCATGGTCCCGCGGCCCCAGGTGTAGCGCTCGTAGAGATTGGGTGAACGAGTCTTGCGGGCGTAGCCGAATTCGTAGGTCTTTCCGGCATCAGGCGTCCATCGCGCCAGTGCAGTCAGGTCAATGTTGTTATCGGTCTTGGCGTGGCCGCGTGCATTGAAGGCATTGGCCGCCCTCAGATCGGGCTGGTTCATCATGTTGGTGCCGTAGGACTGCACATTGCCGGCATCACTCTTGACCAGTTCATCGCGCACGCCCACCAGCGTGCTCCAGCGTGCATCAAGCTGCTGCTCCCATTCGGCGAAGAGCGCCAAACGGTCGCGCTTGCCATCGTTGATGTTCAGGTAGGGGCGCGGGCCCATCATCATCGAGCCCGGCACCGGCGGCCAGACATCGTCGAGGTGGAAGCTGTGGTATTCATGCCCCACACGCAGCACGCTGCGGCCTTCCGGGGCCAAGTCGATATCGGCGCGCAGCGTATAGCCGAGGTCGCGGCCTTGCGTTTGCATGGGCATGGTGCCGCTGCGCTCGCCACTGAAGAAACCCATCTCGTGCTCGGTACGCTGCCAGTACAGCCGGCCGAACAGTTTGCCCCAGTCGAAACGACGCTCATAGCCCAGGTTGGCAAAGGTGGAACGATTGCCCGTCATGTCCATGTATTCGTTAGGGAAGCCCTGGTAAGGAATGTATTGCTGCCCCACCTTCAAGACCAGTTGCTGGCCCTCACCGCGTGCGGCCACGGTGAGCGCATGGTTGTTGCTCTGATAGAGACTGGAGAGCACCTTGTCGCCATTGCCGTTGACGTAACTCTCGGCCCGCGACTGGCTGGCCACGTAGGCCACGGAGAGGCTGTCGCTGGCCACCGTGGCATTGAGCGAGGCCGATACTTCCGCATTGACGCTACGCGCCGAGACCGCGAAGCCACCCTTGGTCAGCAACTGACCGGGGGCAGAGGCAAACTGGGGCGCCGGCGAGCTCAATTCGATGCTGCCGCCGATGCTGTCGCCGCCCACGCTGACCGGAGTGATGCCGGCGATCACGCGCGTCATGCCGACCTGGGCGGGCGGCATGTAAGACATCGGCGCATTCATCTGGTTGCCGCAAGCGGCCGTGACTTCCATGCCATCCAGGCGGATCTTGAGGCGATCAGCGGCAAAGCCATTCAAGACCGGCAAGGCTGATACGCCACCACCGGCTGCCGTGGCATAGCCGGGCTGGTCGTTGAGCAGCGCAGCGCTGTCGGCACTGGGCGGCAGCGCTGATGGCTTGTCGCTGCTCACCGTGATAGCAGGCAGTGGTGTCTCATCGTCAGTGCGTGCCAGCACATCGCTGCACACGGTAAACGCCAGCGCAATGGCGCAGGCGCAAGGTGTCATTTGCATGGAAATCCCCTGTGGTTGTCTTTATCGATGCCCTCTGCATGCACCGCCGCAAGGCGTGCAACGGGACAGGCGCGATTATGGACAGGCACCCCGATGGGGAGATGCGACATATTGTCGCGTTAAGCAGCGCAGGATGAGGAAATGGCGGCAGAGGCGCGCCACAGGCGGGTTGCGGACGCTGCGTCAAATTGACGCAGCGTTCAAAGCGATATCAGTAGCGTAAAAACAGATAAACCTGGCAGTCGATATCAGGATTTCAGATAGCGCTCGGCCAGGGTTTCATACAGGGGCGGTGCAAATACCTTGGACACCGCCGAGGCGATCAGGGCGGTGGCCATCAGCGAGATCACCAGCGCATGGCCATCGACCATTTCCATCACGATCACGAAGGCCGTGATGGGTGACTGGGTCACTGCGGCCAGGTAGCCGACCATGGCCAACGCCACCAGCATGGGCAGCGAGGTGCCACCGAAGAGCAGGTGCAGCAGGTTGCCGAAACCCGCGCCGATGGACAGCGAAGGCGCAAAGATACCGCCCGGCAGACCCGGCAGGTAAGAGCCGATCATGGAAGCGAACTTGAGGAAGGGATAGAACACCGACAGACCCTGCCCATCGTTGAGCAAGCCATGCGCTTGCTCATAGCCGCTGCCGAAGGTAGCGCCGCCGGCGGCCACGCCGATGACCGCGACGATGAAACCACACAAGGCGGCAAAGGCCACCGGGCGCTCTGCGCGCAGAGTGACGATCGGTGCCGGGATCCAGCGCGTGGGGTTGAGGATGAGCCAGCAGAACAAGCCGCCGGCCACCCCCATCAGCACGGCCGTGACCACCACGGCCAGGATCAGGCGACTACTGGTTTCGCCGGGAAACGTGATGGAGCCGAAGTAGGTGTAGTTGCCATTGATGGACAAGGCCACCAGACCAGCGAAGATGATGGTGGTGATCACCACGCCGCTGGCACGCTGCTCGAAGCTGCGCGAGAGCTCTTCGATGGCGAACACGATCCCCGCCAGCGGCGTATTGAAGGCTGCGGCCAGGCCTGCGGCGGCACCGGCCAGGATCAGGCGCCGCTCCATATGCTCGTATCCGCTCGGATACAGGCGACGCAGGTTGTACATGATGGCCGCCCCGATCTGCACGGTCGGTCCTTCGCGACCGATGGTCATGCCACCAGCGATGGCCACGATCGACAGCACGATCTTGCCCACCATCACTCGGATCGACAGCAGTGCGCTACCGCGTTCGTCAGTGTCGCCATGCAGGGTAGCGATGGCTTGCGGAATGCCGCTGCCTTCGGAGCCGGCAAAGTAACGGCGCGTGAGCCACACGCAGGCGGCACAGACGGCCGGCGTGAGCAGCAAGGGCAGCCAGGGCTGCTTGTGTTCGATGCTGCGGAAGACTCCGAAGCCGATTTCGATGGCCTGTGCATACAGCACCGCGACCAAGCCGACGATGATGGCACCGCTCCAGAGGATGCCGTATTCGACCCACAGACGGTGCAGGTGGCTTTTGGATAGTTGATAGAGACTCAATTGGCGTTCCTACTGTCGTTCGGTTGTTCTGATGCGGAAGAATTCAAGGTTAACGCGGTCAAGCATGTGCCAGCGCAAGCGCGCCGCGTCACATCAATGCATACGCCGCCACGACCGCGGCAGCGACGTCGATGAGCAGCATCATCGCACCGCTCAGGCGACGTTCCATGAAGGCCCCCAGCGCCCAGAAGCCGGCCAGCAAAGCGGCGCTGATCAGCAGAAGGCGCAGGTAGGGCTGTTCATCGGCCACCCACAGCAGAGCCGCAGCCGCGGCCAGCAAGGCCACGAACTGCAGGCCCGAGAACCACTGCGCCAGGCGCGGCAGCTGCGTATCATAGCGCTTGCGTGCCGCCTCCAGGTCAAACTGCGGTGACGGCGCCATGCCGGCCGGGCGCCAGCCTGGTGCCTTGAAAAAGATTTTCAGCTTGTCCTGCCAGCGTGGCATCTGCGCGGCGCTTTGCAGCAACTGCGCGTAGCCGGAACAAATCGCCCATAGCGGATCCCAGCTGTTGAGGGGCGTGCGCGTACCATAGACCACCGGCTCCTTTTCCTCAGCAAAGGTACCGAACATGCGATCCCAGATCACCAGCATCCCGCCGTAGTTCTTGTCCAGGTACTGGTCATTCACAGCGTGGTGCACCCGGTGGTTGGAGGGTGAGGAAAACACACGATCGAACCAGCCCAGCTTGCCGACGTGCTCGGTGTGGATCCAGAATTGGTAGACAAGCACGACCAGACCGGCCAAGGCAAACTGCTCGGGCTCCACGCCCAGAATCGCCATGGGTAAGTAGAACACCCAGCCCAGCAGCACCACCGTGCTTTCCTGGCGTAGCGCAGTGGAGAGGTTGAAGTCCTGGCTCTGGTGGTGTACAGCGTGCGCCGCCCAGCCCAGCGCATTTTCGTGGCCGAAGCGATGTAGCCAGTAATCGAAAAAATCGAACAGCAGGATGGCCGACGCCCAGCCCAGTACACCATGCCAGAAACGCGCCGCCGGGAAGATGGCGAACACGCGGTAGACCAAGGTGTAAAGCCCGATTTGGAACAGTTGGGTGATCAGCGCCACGAGTTGACTGATCACGCCCTGCGACAAGCTGGCCAGGGCATCGGCCAGGCGGTAGGTGTTGCGCCGACGCAGGTAACCATAGCCGAACTCCACCGCAATCAACAATAGAAAGACGGGGATGACGTAGACGATGATCTTTTCCATAGCGGTGGAATAGGAGCCCCCGGGGGGGCGAAGTTGGGCGAAGGCGTGGTCACGCTGCCAGGCAGCAGTAGCAAGTGATGGGCAGCGGAATACGGATGACCAGTGGAGGACCGTCAGATGTGTTCGATGACATCGCCATGTCCCACCACCCGAAACGCCGCCACTCCTGGAGTGGCAAGCCTTCTCCGGTACAGTACGAGCAGCGGTACTTCAACAAGCGGCGATTCGATCTGCCGGTTTTTTTAATCAGCAGAACTGAAGTTTTCTTTCTTCTGGATAAATTCAATTTTGTAGCCGTCAGGGTCCTGTACAAAGGCAATGACGGTCTTGCCGTGTTTCATGGGGCCGGCTTCTCGTGTCACGATGCCCCCCTTGGCTTTCACCGCCTCACAGGCCTGATAGGCGTCTTCAACTTCGATCGCGATATGGCCGTAACCGGAGCCGAGATCATAGGATGGCGTATCCCAATTGTGCGTCAGCTCCAGGACCGTGTGATCGCTCTCTTCTCCATAGCCGACGAAGGCCAGCGTGAATTTACCCTCGGGATAGTCATTCCTGCGCAGCAGTTTCATGCCCAGCACCTGGGTATAGAAATCAATGGATCGGTCCAGATTTCCCACGCGCAGCATCGTGTGCAACATTCTCACTTGGCGACTCCTTTTCATGGCTAACGTGAAGCAAGCCGCCATTATCTCTGATTTGTCGCCACCTCGCCGAAGGGCTGCGCCTCTGTGGGCCAGGTGCAGGTCAGGTGTCGCCACTTGCGCGCGATGGCTGGAGCTGTTGCTCCAGCAGCGCGATGCGTTGCTGCAAGGCGCGCTCGACACTGATATCGACAATAAGGCCATACCAGCGCAGAATGCGGCCCTCGGCATCGGCATGGGGCGAGGCCCGGCTGCGCATCCAGCGCCACTGACCATCGGGCCAAAGCACGCGGAATTCGGTGCTGAAGGGACGGCCGCTGGGCAAGTTATCGAGCCATTCCTGGCGGACCCGCTGGCGATCGTCCTCGGGGATGCACGCCACCCATTGCCGGTGGCGCTGCACGATATTGAGTTCAGGCTGCCATTCGAAGGTGGGACCGATGTAGTCGACCACACCCTGTTCATCGGCAGCCCAGGGAATGTTGGGACTCAGATCAATGGCTCGATGGAAGTGTTCTTCACTGTCACGCACGGTACGTTCGGCGGCCACCCGGGCAGTGATGTCGACGGCGGAACCGGAGATGCCCAGCAATTCGCCAAGGTCGCTGCGCACCAGTTGGAAAGCCAGCAGCGAAGTGCGCCCGGTACGCGAATTGAAGAATTCCATCGGTGCCGCAGACGCACCATCCACCACCTGCGCCAGCATCTGCAACAACGGCCGATGTTCGCTGCGGTCCAGCAGTCGGATCACGGGAGAACCCTCCAGCTCGCTGTCGGCATTGCCACCGAGCAGGTCGATCATCATGGCATTGGCGCTGACCACGCGCAGCAGCGGATCGAGGAAGCACAAGCCGACCGGGGCACTACGGTAGAGCGAATCGAGCTGATGCCAGCGCTGGAAGGGGGAAGTATCAATGCCGGCGCTGTGACGCTGCCATACGCCTTGCTGCTCGATCAAGCGCGCGGCCTCGGCCAAGGGGGCCGGACGGCCGAGGTGAAAACCCTGGCCGAATTCACAGCCCATGCGCTTCAACAGGTGGGCATGATGGGAAGTCTCGACGCCTTCGGCCACCACGTGCATCTTCAGGCTCTGGCCCAAGCCGGCCACCGCCAGTACGATGCGAAAACTGTCCGGATCCTGGTCCATGGTGCGCACGAAGCTGGCGTCAATCTTGATTTCATCGAAGGGATAGGACTGCAGGCGGGTCAGGCTGGAGTAGCCGGTACCGAAGTCATCCAGCGACAGGCTGGCACCGGCCTGTCGCGCGGCCCGGATAGTCTGCAGGGTGCGCTCGTGGTCCTGGACCAGCGAGCTTTCGGTGATCTCCAACTGCAGGCGCGACAGTGGCAGGCCATGCGCGTGCATCACCGTGGAGAGCCGCTCCAGGAGGCTGGTGTCGAGGAACTGGCGCGGAGAGAGATTGATGGCCAGACGCAGGTCGGCAGGCCAGTGGCGCAGGCTGTCGGCCACGGTGTCGAGCAGCTGGAGCAGCAGGGTATCGAGCAAGCCCGCATCCTCGGCCACGGTAATGAAATCGACCGGGGAGACCACGCCGCGCTGAGGACAGCTCCAGCGCGCCAGCATCTCGAAGCCGGCAATACGTCCCGTGCGCAGATGGATCAAGGGCTGCAGCGCCGGCCACAGATGGCCGGCGTCCAAGGCAGTCCTGATATCGTCTGCGGCGATGGGGGCTCTCACCTGCGCGCTCCGTCGGGTTGTTCATGGGAAGGTACCGGACATATGACATGATGTCGCGCCGATACGGCATATTATGCTGACAAAATACCAATACCGTCTTCATTATGTCGTGCTTTCTTGACAAATTCATGGTGCTAACCCGCGTGCTCGTCAAAACATGCAAAAAAAACGGGCAACCTGGTGGTTGCCCGCTTTTCCTCAAGATGGCTTGCGCCGTGGATGTCCTGCCTGGATAAGGCCGGGCCGGCAGGATGGCCCGCTAGCCGATGCTCAACGGCCGTAGTAGTAATAATCCGGACGGTCGTCGTAGCGATAGGTACGTACTTCGGTGCGTTCCACGTAGCGCACCGGACGCGGCGGCGGCGGGGCGTAGTAGCGTGGTTGCTCGTAGATCACCTGTTGCGGTGGCTGGTAGTACACCGGCTGCGGCGCCTGGTAGTAGACCTGTTGCGGCGGGGCTTGGTAGACCGGTGCAGGATTGGCGTTGGCAATGAGCGAACCGATCGCGACGGCACCGATGATGCCGGCGGCGATGGCGACCCCGTCACCGCCCCGGTCATGTGCCATGGCAGGCGTGCTGACCACGGCGGCCGAAGCGAGAAGAGTGGTGGCGATCAATACCGTTGCGATTTTTTTGCTGGCCATGATTGGCTCCTGTCAAATAAGTCCGCGATCTGTCGCGGCACGATTCCAATATAAGACAGGTTCAGCTTAAAACTACGGAATATGAAACTTCGTTACAGTTCTTACGGCTGCCGGCGCGCCTGTAATAGTCTGCAACAGCGTGGCGTTCAGGCCGCGCGCGCAGCCAGCAACTGGGCCAGGGCGACGAACTGTTGCACCGGCAGCGTTTCGGGACGGGCTTGGGGATCCACGCCGGCCTGGCGCAGTTCCTCCTCGGAAAACAGGCCGGCCAGGCAATTGCGAATCACCTTGCGGCGCTGGGAGAAGGCCTGGGTTACCACCTTTTCCAGCAGCGCCTGCTCGCAGGCCATGGGCTGGGCCAGCGGGATCATGCGCACGATGGCCGAATCGACCTTGGGCGGCGGATCGAAGGCAGTGGGCGGCACCACGAACAGCAATTCCATGTCATAGCGCCATTGCAGCATCACCGACAGGCGACCATAGACCTTGCTGCCCGGCTCGGCCACCATGCGCTCCACCACTTCCTTTTGCAGCATGAAATGCTGATCCTGCACCTGCGGGGCGATCTCGGCCAGATGGAACAACAAGGGGCTGGAAATATTGTAGGGCAGGTTGCCGACCACCCGCAGCTTGCGCCCTGCCGGCACCGGGATGCTGGCAAAGTCGAACTTGAGGGCATCGGCCGAATGCACGGTCAGGCGAGTGGGATCGAAGCGCTTCTTGAGGCGCTCCACCAGGTCGCGGTCCAGTTCCACCACGTGCAGGTGGCGCGCCTGTTCCAGCAGCAGTTCGGTCATCGCTGCCAGGCCAGGGCCGATCTCGACCATGGCGTCGTCGGCCGCAGGGGCGATGGAGCTGATGATGTCATGCAGCACCACGTCGTCGGTGAGGAAGTTCTGGCCGAAGCGCTTGCGGGGGATGTGTTTCATGGGAATTCCAGTGGGTTCTTGCGGAGCGTTCAGGTGCCGGCCTGGCGGCGCGCCATGTCGGTGGCAGCGCGGATGGCCGCCACCATGCTGCCGTGGTCAGCCTGCCCCAGACCGGCGGCAGCCAGGTCGAGCGCCGTGCCGTGGTCGACCGAGGTGCGGATGATGGGCAGGCCCAGGGTGATGTTGATGCCGTGGCCGAAGCTGGCGAACTTGAGCACCGGCAAGCCCTGGTCGTGGTACATGGCCAGTACGCAATCGGCTTGCTCCAGATACTTGGGCTGGAACAGGGTATCGGCCGGGTACGGTCCGCGCGCATCAATACCGCGCGCGCGCGCCGCTTCCAGGGCGGGCGTGATGACCTCGATTTCCTCACGGCCGAGATAGCCATTTTCCCCGGCATGGGGATTGAGGCCGGTGACCAGGATGCGCGGGCGGGCAATGCCGAACTTGCCGCGCAGGTCGGCCTGCAGAATGTCCAGCGTGCGGGCCAGACTGTCGGCGGTGATGGCCGCCGGCACGTCCTTCAAGGCCAGGTGGGTGGTGGCCAGGGCCACCCGCAGGTAGGGCGCATCACCACCGGCCAGCATCATCACCACTTGCGGAGTGCGGGTCGCTTCGGCCAGGTATTCGGTATGGCCGGTGAAGGCCACGCCGGCGTCGTTGATCGTGCTCTTTTGCAGAGGCGCGGTGACGATGGCGGCAAAGGCGCCGTCCAGCGCCCCTTGCACGGCCACATCCAGGGTCTGCAGCACGGCGCGGCCGTTGCGGGAATCCAGCACGCCCGGGCGCACCGGTTCTGCCACCGGGCAATCGATGACGGTCAGGCAGTCCAGCGGGAAATGCGGCAGGCCGCTGTTGCGCCAGGCCTGGAGCGAAAGCGCCGCCACCCGCATCTGGGCATCGATATCGTAGGCGGTCTGCGCCAGCAGTGCGGCGTCGCCCAGCAGGATGCAACGCGCTTCGTGACGCAGCGCCCAGGCCGCACGCAGGGAGATTTCCGGGCCGATGCCTGCCGGTTCGCCGCAGGTCAGGGCGAGGATGGGTCGGTTCATGGCGTTTTCATTCATGACGATGGCGGGCCTCAAAAATGCAAGAGCCGGCGACTAGGGCCTGTTCCCATTCAATCTGCGAGTGCGAGAGGTCGCCAAGCGTTGACTGCCTAGGCGCAGCGACGCGTCGTAGCGGTGCTACGGCAAGGAGCTGCAACAACGGCAGGCGACGCTTGGCGGCCTCTCCCGGAGGGTTGCCCCCAGAAGGCGCGCTGGCCGCGTTGCACGTCAGGGCTGGTGGAACCACCACCAGCCCTGACGCGCGCCTTGCCACCACGCCTTCTGGGGGCAACGCATCTCGCAGATTGAATGGGAACAGGCCCTAGGCCGGCCTCTTGCGCGGGAGGGGGAGGAACTGCGGCCTCCCCTGCCGGTACATCAATAATCGTCGTTGCGGTACTCGACGTAGGCACGGTCGCGGATCTGGCGCAGCCAGTCCTCGGTGGCCTCCTCGATCTTGCGATCGCGGATGGCCTGGCGCGCAGCCTGGCGGGCACGTTCCTTGGAGGCATCATCGGTCTTGCGCTCGATCACTTGGATCAGGTGGTAACCGAACGGGGTTTCGATGGGCTGGCTGACTTCGCCCGGCTTCAACTGGTCCATGGCGCGCTCGAACTCGGGGACGGTGTCGCCCGGGTAGATCCAGCCGAGGTCGCCGCCCTTGGAGGCCGACAGGTCATTGGAATACAGCTTGGCCAGTTCCTCGAAGGTGGCCGAACCATGGTCCAGGCGCTCCTTGAGCTCAAGCAGCTTGCGCTTGGCTTCGGCAGCGGTGACCACCTGGTTGACCTTGATGAGGATATGGCGCACGTGCGTCTGCTGCACGGCCGGCGCGGCTGCCTGGCTGCCGTCTGCGGTACGGCGGCCCACCAGCTTGAGGATGTGGAAGCCATTGCCGCTCTTCAACAGGCCGCTGACCTGGCCATCCTGCAGCTTGGCCACGCCATCCACGAACAGTTGCGGCAGGCGGTCGACCGGACGCCAGCCGAGGTCGCCACCGGTGAGGGCGTCGCTGGAATCGGAGTAGGCGGCGGCGGTCTTGGTGAAATCGGCACCGGTCTTCAACTGGCGCAGGACATCTTCGGCGCGCTCACGGCGCGCAGCCAGTTGCTCAGGGGTGGCATTTTCGGGCACGCGGATCAGGATCTGGGCGATGTCCAGTTCCTGGCGCTGGCCACCGGCATTGGCCTGGGCGGCCAGATAGTTGTCGATCTCGGATTCGGTGACCACCACCTTGTTGTCCACCTCACGCTCGCGCAGGCGCTGGCTGAGGATTTCGCGGCGGATCTCTTCGCGGAAGCTGGCGTAGTTCATGCCCTCGGCTTCCAGGCGAGAACGGAATTCGGGCAGCGACAGCTTGTTCTGCTCGGCGATGCGCTGCATGGCACGGTCCAGCATGGCGTCGTCGACCACGATGCCGTTTTCCTTGGCCATCTGCGCCTGGGCGCGCTCGACGATCATGCGCTCGACCAGCTGGTGGACCAGTTGCGACCGCGGCGGCAATTGCACGTTCTGCGCGGCCATGCGCTTTTCCACGCTGGCCAGGCGTTCGGCCACTTCCTGGCGGGTGATCACTTCGTTGTTGACCACCACCATGATGGAATCGACCGGACGCGGCTCGACCCGGGTACTGGCCGCGGTGGCCGCAGGCGTAGCCGGGGTGGTCGCCACCGGTGAAGCCGGCTTGCTGGCCGCCGGCCTGGTTGCCTTGGCTGCCCCCTTGGCAGGTGCAGATTGTGTGCTGCCGGCGGTCTCCGGCGGGGTCACCGGGATGATGGTGGTGGCGAACTGCGCATACGCATTGCTGATCAAGCCCAGCGTGCACAGCAGCGCGGTCACTGTTTTGGTTGTGGCGAGGAGTGGTGTACGCATATTACGCATGGACTAATCGTTGGTTCGAAAAAGGTTAGAAGTTGTCACCGGGCATAGAATCCGGCAGGTTCACGTTCTGGTAACCGGGCACGCTGCTCTTGATCGCCTCCAGGGGATTGGAACCGATCTTGGAGAAGCCGTTGAGTTCAAGCTGGATGAAGAAGCCCGTGGATGCCTTGGTGGAAGACGTGGGAATACGTTGCGCCACTACCCGGAACACCCAGCAATCCGCCTTGTATTCAAAACCGGCCAGGCCTTCGGCCACGGTGCGGTCCGGAATCGAGTAGTTCATGCGGCCCACGGCGTAGATACGCTGGGTGATCGGCCATTGACCCGAGACGTCGACCTGCCTGAGCGGATCGAGCAAGCCGGTGTAGGGATTGATGTAGGTACGGTCCAGACGGTATTGCAGGTTCAGCACGCGCTTGGGCGCCGGCTGCCAGCGGATGCCGAAGGTGGAACGCACCATCTGGCGCAGCGTCTCGCTGTACTGCACCGTATTGTCGGTGGAGAACTCCCTGGTGATCTGCCCGCCCAAGGACAGCAGCAGGTCGGACTTGCTGCCCAGGTCGGTGCTGGTGGTGCCGGCAATGCTGACTTGCGGATCGGAGAAATAGTAACGCTGACCGATGGCCGCACGCAGGCGCTCCAGGCCGTTTTCCTCGATCAGACGTGAAGTCACGGCAGCGGTGAGCTGGTTGGCGTCGCTGATGCGATCGTGACCGACGAAACGGTTTTCGGTGAAGATCTGCGCAAAATTGAAGTCAGCCAGGCCCGAATCGAACACCGGGAACTGCGACTGGTCGCGGAACGGCGTGCGCACGTAGAACAGGCGCGGCTCCAGCGTCTGCGTCATGCTGCGGCCAAGCAGGGTGGATTCGCGTTCGAAGATCAGGCCTGAATCCAGCGAGAAGGTCGGCACCGTGCGCGTGAGATTGGTGGGCTGGCCCACCGCGACGTTGTTGAGGTTGTAGCTGGTGGCATCCAGGATCACCTTGGGCGTGATGAAGTAACCCGGGCGCACGATAGGATAGGAGACCGTCTGGGTCACATAGGCGCGATCGCCGCTGATCAGGCTGCCATTGGCAAAACGGGTGAAGTCAGCCACCGTGTTGAAATCGAAGCCACCGATATCATAGCGGGTGCCAGTAAAGGTGATCTCCGGGACACGGTCATAAGGTTTGCTGATGGGCGCATTGACGTCCTGCAGAAGCTGGTACTTGGAAACTATACCGACCACACTCCAATAGGTACTGCCGTAGGACAATGTCACATTGCGCGGAAGCAGGCGCTGTGTACTGGCAGTGATGGAATGCGAGAAGTCGGACGGATAGTCGTTGTCGGAAGCCTTGTTCAAGTTCCACGCCAGCTGCAAGCCCGGTGCCAGGGTCTGGTTGTGGATCGAGGACAACGAATAGCGCCCGGTACCAGTCACACGGTCCTGGATGCCTTCCACATTGGTCACGCCGCTGTAGCCGTCGCCCATGTAGCGCGTCTCGGCGCCCAGTTGCAGGCCCCGACGGGCAATGTACTTGGGCACCAGCGTCAGATCATAGTTGGGCGCCAGGTTGAAATAATACGGGACGGCCACCTCGCCCCCCCCAGTGGAGGTCATGCCGATGGTGGGCGGCAGCACGCCCGACTTGCGCTCGCCCGACAGCGGGAAGGACATCCAGGGCGAGCCCAGGATGGGCACGTCCTTGAAATACAGCAGGCCGCCGTGCATGGTGCCGACATCGCGGCCGCTGTCCAGGTCCATCGTATTGGAGCGCAGATACCAGTCCGGGTCCGGTGCCTCACAGGTACTGTAAGTACCTTGAGTCACCTTGGCTTGGTCATCGGAGAGGAAATCGATGCGCTTGGCATGGCCGCGGCCACCGCTCTTGCCCAGCAAGTAGGTCGGGTTGGTCACGTAGCCGGCACCGGTCCCCATGTTCATCTCGGCGAAGTCGCCGGTGTACTGGTCTTGCAGGCGCTGCATCCAGACGTGGCCGGTAGCCTCCACTTCATCCTGG
Source organism: Herbaspirillum rubrisubalbicans (assembly GCF_003719195.1). Taxonomy (NCBI): domain Bacteria; kingdom Pseudomonadati; phylum Pseudomonadota; class Betaproteobacteria; order Burkholderiales; family Oxalobacteraceae; genus Herbaspirillum; species Herbaspirillum rubrisubalbicans. The sequence continues at coordinate 764,764 of NZ_CP024996.1, read as the reverse complement.
ATGATGCGGTATTGGGCCTTATCGGACTTGATGGTGGTGGCGCCCTTGACCAATTCCACGTCGCGATCCAGATCGACCTGGCGGTCAGGACGGCCGGTCATCTGCTCGGCACTGACGTTGACGGGGGCATCCTGGTCCTGTGCGGGCACAGGCGCAGGCGCCGCAGCAGGCAAGGTCATCTGCGCGTGCACCGACAGCGGCAACAGGGCCGAGGCCGAGGCCACCACCATTGCCGAAGAGAACAGACGCGCCAGCCGCCAGTTGACAGTACGTTCAGTTAAAGACTTGGAAAACCGGATCATGAAAAGAGAGGCTAGATACCGTGCAGGCGGATTTTTTGGGTTGAATCCCTTATTATATGGGAACTCAACCACGTCCAACGATTTCCTCAGATAGTTCATGTCTTCACCTGGTTCCACCCCCGATCTCCGCCTGTCCGAACTGCAAGCCTGGCTGACCACCCTGGCCGCTACCCCGGTGCTGTCCTCCACCCTGCGTCCAGCCTCGGCCGACGCCAGCTTCCGCCGCTATTTCCGGGTAGATACACCCGATGGCGGCAGCGCCATCGTGATGGACGCGCCGCCCCCGCAGGAGGACGTGCGCCCCTTCGTGAAGGTAGCCGGCCTCTTCGGCGAGACCGGGGTGACCGTGCCGAAGGTGCTGGCGCAGGACACCGAGCGCGGCTTCCTGCTGCTCTCCGACCTGGGTTCGACCACCTACCTGTCGCAACTATCGGCCGACAGCGCGCACGCACTATACATGGATGCGATTGAAGCCCTGGTACTTTTACAAGCGCAAAGCAAGCCCGCAGCCCTGCCCGAATACGACCGCGCCCTGCTGCTGCGCGAGCTGGAGCTGTTCCGCGAGTGGTATATCGGCAAGCACCTGGGCGTGACCCTGACCGCCGAGCAGAACGCGGTGCTGGACAAGACCTTCGATGCCATCCTGGCCAACAACCTGGCCCAGCCGCAGGTCTACGTGCACCGCGACTACCATTCGCGCAACCTGATGGTGCTGCCCAAGGGCAACCCCGGCATTCTCGACTTCCAGGATGCGGTCTACGGCCCCATCACCTACGACCTGGTCTCGCTGCTGCGCGACGCCTACATCCAGTGGGATGAGGAAATGGTGCTGGACTGGGCCATCCGCTACTGGGAAAAGGCGCGCCGCGCCGGCCTGCCGGTCACGCCCGACATCGACAGCTTCTACCGCGACTTCGAATGGATGGGCCTGCAGCGCCACCTCAAGGTGCTGGGCATCTTCGCCCGCCTGTGGCACCGCGACGGCAAGGATGGCTACCTCAAGGACATCCCGCTGGTGATGGAATACACCCTCAAGACCGCGCGCCGCTACGTGGCCTTCACGCCTCTGGTGCGCCTGATCGAAAAGCTGGAGCAGGAACACGCACCCAAGTTCGGCTATACCTTCTGAGGCGCCGACCATGAAAGCCATGATCTTCGCCGCCGGACGCGGCCAGCGTATGCGCCCCCTTACCGATACCTGCCCCAAGCCGCTGTTGAAAGTCCGGGGCCGCGCGCTGATCGTCTGGCAGATCCTGTCCTTGGTGCGCGCCGGCATCACCGAGATCGTCATCAATCACGCCCACCTGGGCCAGATGATCGAAGAGACCCTCGGTGACGGCAGCCGCTTCGGCGCCAGGCTCTTTTATTCACCTGAAACCACGGCCCTGGAAACGGCAGGCGGTATCGCCCAGGCGCGCCACCTGCTGGGTGAAGAACCTTTCATAGCGGTCTCAGGCGACATCTGGTGCCCGCATTTCGACTACAGCGAACTGCTGACCGTGCTGGAAGACGAAGACCCCTGGGGCAATCCGCTGCCGCAAGAACAACGCGACATGGCCTGGCTGTACCTGGTCAAGAATCCACCCTTTCATCCCGAGGGTGACTTCGCGCTCAACAACTTTGCCATTGCCAACGAAGGCCAGCCCAAGCTGACCTTTGCCAACATCGGCGTGTATCGCCCGCAGATGTTCGACGGCATCGCCCCTGGCACCCATGCCAAGCTGGGACCGCTGCTGCGCCAGTATGCCGACCAGGGCCGCATCGGCGGCGACGTCTACCGGGGCCAATGGCACAACGTCGGCACCATCGAACAACTGGAAGCACTGAACCTGCCACCGCAAGGAAACCAACCATGAGCTTCGACGCCACTCCCTTCGCCGCCCGCCGCGCCCGCCTGTTGGCCAGCCTGCAACAAGCCGGGGGCGGCGTGGCCATCATCCCGACCGCGCCCGAAGTGATGCGCAACCGCGATGCCGATTATCCGTATCGCCATGACAGCTACTTCTACTACCTGACCGGCTTCACCGAACCCGAAGCGGTGCTGGTGCTGGTGGCTGGCAAGGAAAACCGCAGCATCCTGTTCTGCCGTGACAAGAACCTGGAACGCGAGATCTGGGACGGCTACCGCCACGGTCCGCAAGCCGCGCAGCAACTGTTCGCGCTGGATGCGGCCCATCCCATCGAGGAACTGGACAAGAACATGCCCGCCCTGCTCTCCGACGCCCGCGCCGTCTATTACGCGCTGGGCCAGGATGAGAAGCGCGACGCGCAGTTGCAGCGCTGGCTGCAAGGCGTGCGCGCCTTAGCGCGCAGCGGCGTGTCAGCACCCGGCGCGGTGGTCGATGTGAGCGTGCTGCTGGACGATATGCGCCTGTTCAAGGACGCCTTTGAGATAGATGTGATGAAACGCGCCGGCATCATCTCTGCCGAAGCGCATTGCCGCGCCATGCGCATCTGCCGCCCCGGCCTGCGCGAATATCACCTGGAAGCCGAACTGCTGCACGAATTCCGCCGCAACGGTTCGCAATATCCGGCCTATGGCTCCATCGTCGCCACCGGTGCCAACAGCTGCGTGCTGCACTATCGCGCGGGCGATGCCGAGATCAAGGACGGCGATCTGGTCCTGATCGACGCCGGTTGTGAACTGGACAGCTACGCCTCCGACATCACCCGCACCTTCCCGGCCAATGGCAAGTTCAGCGGCCCGCAGAAGGCGCTCTACGAGATCGTGCTGGCCGCGCAAGTGGCCGCCATCGCCGAGACCGCCCCCGGCAAGCGCTTCATGGATGGCCACGACGCCGCCGTGCGCGTGCTGGCGCAGGGGATGCTCGATACCGGTCTGCTGGACAAGTCCAAGGTCGGTTCGCTGGACGATGTGATCGAAAAAGGCGACTTCCGCCAGTTCTACATGCACCGCACCGGCCACTGGCTGGGCATGGACGTGCATGACGTGGGCGACTACCGCGACCCGGCCACGGCCGATGGCAACAAACCCTGGCGTACGCTGCAGCCGGGCATGGTGCTGACCATCGAACCGGGCATCTACGTGCGTCCGGGCGAAGGCGTGCCGGAACAGTTCTGGAACATCGGTATCCGCATCGAGGATGACGCCCACGTCACGCCATCGGGCTGCGAACTCTTGACCACGGACGTGCCCAGCAAGGTCGAGGACATCGAAGCGCTGATGCGCCAGGGCTGAACACGACTCAACCGCAGCCCTCACCCATGCGCCGGATCAAGCCCGGCGCACGCGGCTCCGCTACAATGATGCCTTCCGATTTTTCTGCATAAGGCATCTCCCGGCATCATGGAATCCGTCGATTTCGACCTGATCATCTGCGGCGGCGGCCCGGTCGGCCAGAGCGTGGCCGGCCTGCTGGCGCGGCGCCAATTGCCGGCCGAGCGCCTCGCCCTGGTCGACATGAAGTCGCCCGAGCAAGCCGCCGTCGACCCGCGTACCATCGCCCTGTCCTACGGCAGCCGCCAGATCCTCGATGAGCTGGGCGCCTGGGACGCCATCGGCCGTAGCGCCACTTCAATCGAACAAATCCACGTCTCGCGTCGCGGCCACTTCGGCCGCACCCTGCTGGACCGCAAGGATTACCAGTTGCCGGCGCTGGGCTACGTGGCGCGCTATGGCGAGGTCAACCGCGCCCTGGCCTCAGCCATCGCGCCGCTGGGACTGAAACTGATGCGCCCTGCCCAAGCACAGGAGATTGTCGAGGAAGACGATCACGTCGCCGTCACCCTGAAGGATGGCCGGGTGCTGCGTGCGCAACTGCTGATCCAGGCCGAGGGTGGCGTCTTCGGCGAGCAGCAGCAAAAGACCCTGCAGCGCGACTACCAGCAACTGGGCCTGATCGGCCACGTCCATGTCGACCAGCCGATAGCGCATCGCGCCTTCGAACGCTTCACCGACGAAGGCCCGCTGGCCCTGCTGCCGCAGGACGATGGCTATGCACTGGTCTGGTGCGTGCGCCCGGCCACGGGCGAAAGCTTGCTGGCGCTGGACGATGCCGCCTTCCTGGCCGCCTTGCAGCATACCTTCGGCCAGCGACTCGGCCGCTTTATCCGCATCAGCCAGCGCCATGCCTTCCCCCTGGGTCTGAACGCCCGTCCCGGCCAGAGCCGGCGTGTGGTGGCCATCGGCAATGCTGCGCAAACCCTGCATCCGGTGGCGGGACAAGGCTTGAACCTGGGTCTGCGCGATGCCCGCGTGCTGGCCGATGTGCTGGCGCGCGAGATCTCTCCTCAGGCCTTGCAGGCGTTCGAGCGCGAGCGCGGCCAGGATCGCGGTCTGACCATCCGTCTGACCGACCTGATGGCACGCATCTTCGCCGGCTCGCCCCAGGGCTCGCCACTGCAGGCGGCACTGGGCCTGTCGCTGGGCGCCATCGACCTGCTCCCCGGCGCACGCGGCTTGCTGGCCGAACAGATGATGTTCGGTCGCCGTTGATATGAACAAAGCTTCCAGGATGCGATGCTCCGGCGTCGCGCACGCGGTCAGGAAATGCGACAATGGCCGCCTGCGGCGCCCGCCGCTCCACCCAGCACTCCACCCAGCAGATACGCATTTGCCATGAAACAAGACCCGCGCTTCAAGAATCTCTTCATCCTCGACCACCCGCTGATCCAGCACAAGCTCTCGCACATGCGCGACAAGCGCACCTCCACCCGCACCTTCCGCGATCTGCTGCGCGAGATCACGCTGCTGATGGGCTATGAAATCACGCGCGACCTGCCGCTGACCACCGAGACCATCGAAACCCCGCTGGTGACCTATGAAGCCCCGGTGATCGCCGGCAAGAAGCTGGCGGTGGTGCCGGTGCTGCGTGCGGGCGTGGGCATGAGCGATGGCCTCTTGGAACTGATTCCCTCGGCGCGCGTGGGCCATATTGGCGTCTACCGCGATGAGAACCACAAGCCGGTGGAATACCTGGTGCGCCTGCCGGACCTGCAGGACCGCATCATGATCCTGTGCGACCCCATGGTGGCGACCGGCAACTCGGCCGTGTATGCCGTGGATGCGCTCAAGAAGCGTGGCGTGCCGGCCTCGCACATCGTCTTCGTGGCGCTGGTGGCGGCCCCGGAAGGCGTGCAGGTGTTTGCCGATGCGCATCCAGATGTGAAGCTCTATGTCGCTTCGCTGGATTCGCATCTGGATGAAGATGCCTATATCGTGCCGGGCCTGGGCGACGCCGGGGATCGTATCTTCGGCACCAAGTAAGCGGGTTCACCGATCCCCAAAAAAAACGGGCTGCGCAGCGATGCGCAGCCCGTTTTTGATTTTCGGCCGAGGCAGACGCAATTCAGTCCACCGCCTTGACCATGTCCTCGATCACCTTCTTGGCGTCACCAAAGACCATCATGGTCTTGTCCATGTAGAACAGTTCATTGTCCAGGCCGGCGTAACCGGCCGCCATGGAGCGCTTGTTCACGATCACGGTCTTGGCCTTGTAGGCTTCCAGGATGGGCATCCCGGCAATGGGCGACTTGGGATCCTTGGCAGCGGGGTTGACCACGTCATTGGCGCCCAGCACCAGCACCACGTCAGCCTGGGCGAATTCGCTGTTGATGTCTTCCATCTCGAACACCTGGTCATAGGGCACTTCGGCTTCGGCCAGCAGCACGTTCATGTGACCTGGCATCCGGCCAGCGACCGGGTGGATCGCGTATTTCACGGTCACGCCATTGTGGGTCAGCTTTTCGGTCAATTCCTTCAGTGCGTGCTGGGCGCGTGCGACTGCGAGGCCGTAACCGGGCACGATGATGACGGTTTCTGCATTTCCCATCAGGAACGCCGCATCATCGGCCGATCCCGACTTGACGCTGCGCTGCTGCTGGGCGGCGCCACCGACGGCTGCCGCCTCGCCACCGAAACCGCCCAGGATCACGTTGAAGAAGGAACGGTTCATCGCCTTGCACATGATGTAGGAGAGAATCGCGCCGGAAGAACCGACCAGCGAACCGGCGATGATCAACATGGAGTTGTTCAGCGAGAAGCCGATGCCCGCCGCCGCCCAGCCGGAATAGCTGTTCAACATCGACACCACCACCGGCATGTCGGCACCGCCGATGGGGATGATGATGAGCACACCCAGCGCAAAGGCAATGGCGGCCATGATGATGAAGGGCAGCCAGTTTTGGGTCAGCACGAAGATGATGCCAAAGCCGATCATGGCCAGCGCCAACAACAGGTTCAGGAAATGCTGGCCGGCGAAGTTGACCGGCGCGCCCTGGAACAGGCGGAACTTGTACTTGCCCGAGAGCTTGCCGAAGGCGATCACCGACCCGGAGAAGGTGATGGCGCCCACGAAGGTGCCGATGAACAGTTCCACCCGGTTGCCCACCGGGATCAATTGTCCATGCGCCGAAATGCCCAGCGCCCACGGCTCGGCCACGGCAGCCACCGCAATGCAGACGGCGGCCAAACCGATGAGCGAGTGCATCGCCGCCACCAGTTCGGGCATCTTGGTCATCTCGACGCTGCGCGCCAGATAGGCGCCGATGCCGCCGCCCACAATCACGCCAGCGGCCACCAGCAGGTAGCCGATGTCGCCGGAAGGATTGCCGCCCTCGCCCTTGATCTTCACGATCAGCGCCAGCGTAGTCAGCACCGCGATCACCATGCCGGCGATGCCGAAGCTGTTGCCGCGCCGCGCCGTGGCCGGATGCGACAGGCCCTTCAAGGCCTGGATGAAGCAGATCGATGCGATCAGGTACAACAGGGTCACCAGGTTCATGCTCATGCTTGTTCTCCCGACTTGGCCTTGGGCTCTTTCTTCTTGAACATTTCCAACATGCGCTGGGTCACCATGAAGCCACCAAAGACGTTGACCGCCGCCAGCGCCACGGCCAAGGTGCCGGCGATGCGGCCCACCGTGCCTTCCGTGAGGCCAGCTGCCAGCATGGCGCCGATGATGATGATGGCCGAGATGGCATTGGTCACCGCCATCAGCGGCGTGTGCAAGGCAGGGGTCACGGTCCAGACTACGTGGTAGCCGACGTAGATGGCCAGCACGAAGATGATCAGGTTGATGATGGTGTGGCTGACTTCCATGTTGTTCCTCCTTGTGGCACGGCCCGCTGGTGCAGACGGGCCATGCGGTTCTTGGTGAGGGTCAGATCGCTTTCAAGCTGGTGATGCGGTTCTTGTCGTCCACGAAGACGACCTTGGGCTTGTAGCTAGCCACTTCTTCATCGCTCATCGGCGCATAGGTACAGATGATGAGCAAATCGCCCAGGTGCGCCAGGCGGGCGGCGGCGCCGTTCAAAGAAATCTCGCCGCTGCCGCGTTTGCCGCGGATGGCATAGGTGGAGAAACGTTCACCATTGTTGACGTTGTAGAGTTCGATCTTCTCGAACTCCCGTATGTCGGCGGCTTCCAGCAGGTCTTCGTCGATGCCGCAGGAACCTTCATAATTCAGGTCGCACTGGGTGACCGAGGCGCGATGGATCTTCGCGCGCAGCATGATGCGTTGCATGTACTTCTTCCTTCTTGTTTCCATGGATGAGGGGCTAGCAGCGCCCGGGATTTCTGTCGGTGCCAGGGCACCGGCAGATTCATTTGCGCAGGATCTCGCCGCCCTGGCAGAGCAGCGTGGCCGCGACGATATCGTCTTCCTGGTTGATGACCAGCTTGCCCTCGGCATCGATGATCAGCTTGAGGAAGTCCAGCACGTTGCGCGCATACAGCGCCGAGGCGTCAGCCGCCACCAGGGCCGCCAGGTTGCCTTCACCGATGATGTGCACGCCGTGCTTGATGACGGTCTTGCCGGGTTCCGACAAGGGACAGTTGCCGCCCTGATCGACCGCCATGTCCAGGATCACTGAACCGGGCTTCATGGCCTTGACCGTTTCTTCGCTGATCAACACCGGCGCCTTGCGGCCGGGGATCAGGGCGGTAGTGATGATGATGTCGGCCTGTTTGGCGCGTTCGTGGACCAGTTCGGCCTGGCGCTTCATCCAGTCAGGGGGCATGGGACGGGCATAACCGCCCACGCCCTGGGCGATTTCCTTTTCTTCGTCGGTCAGGAAAGGCACGTCCAGGAACTTGGCGCCGAGCGACTCGATCTGCTCCTTGACGGCGGGGCGCACGTCGGAAGCCTCGATCACCGCCCCCAGGCGCTTGGCCGTGGCAATGGCCTGCAGGCCGGCCACACCAGCCCCCATGATCAACATGCGCGCCGCCTTGACGGTGCCGGCGGCGGTCATCAGCATGGGCATGAAGCGCTGGTAGGTATTGGCAGCCATCAGCACGGCCTTGTAGCCGGCGATGTTGGCCTGCGAGGAGAGCACGTCCAGCGATTGTGCGCGGGTGGTGCGCGGTGCGGCTTCCAGGGCGAAGGCGGTCAGGCCGGCAGCAGCCATGGCGGCGGTGTTATCGGCGTCGAACGGGTTCAACATGCCGATGACCACGGTGCCGGCCTGGATGCGGGCGCGCTCGGCCGCGTTGGGCGCGCGTACCTTGAGCAGGATCTCGGCGCTGTAGACCGCCTCGGCGTGGCCGATGCTGGCGCCCACGGCGACATAGGCCTCATCAGGAATGCTGGACTTGATCCCGGCCCCGGACTCCACCATCACTTCATGCCGGGCAGCCACCAGTTTCTTGACGGTTTCGGGGGTGGCGGCCACACGGGTTTCGCCGTCGCGGCTTTCGACGGGGATCGCTATCCTCATTCCTGACTCCTTTTATTGTGGATTCTTACCCCAATCTTACACGACTGGCCTTGTTCAACCAGAAATTTACCGGCGGCCAGGAAAGGCCGAAGATCCCTGTTGCAGCGGGCTTGAGGCTGAAGAGTCGGGCGCGACAGGGTAGAATGACGGATTCACGAGGTCATCAATGTCTGAAGTCTGGAAACCCTCTGTCACCGTGGCCGCCATCATCGAGCGCGATGGCCGCTTTTTGATGGTGGAAGAGCATAGCGCTGGCGGTTTGCGCATCAACCAACCGGCCGGTCACCTGGAGCCGGGCGAGTCACTCATCGAGGCGGCCGTGCGCGAGGCGCTGGAAGAATCGGCGCATGTCTTCACGCCCACGGCCTTGGTCGGTACTTATCTTTCACGCAACGTCTCATCCTCGCGCGGCGGGATGTCGGTCACCTACCTGCGCTTCGCCTTTGCCGGCACGGTCGGCGTGGCACTGCAACGGCCACTGGACGCAGGCATCGTACGTGCCCTCTGGATGAGCCGCGCGGAACTGGCGGCCTGCGCCGAACGCCATCGCAGCCCACTGGTCTTGCGCTGCGTGGACGACTACCTGCGCGGCCAGCGGGCGCCGCTGGAGCTGGTGCATACCGATCCCAGCGCACTGGGCGCATTGCCTGGCTGAGGCTAAGGGATCATTTTGGCGGGATATCGGCACGGATGACCGCATCGAACGGATACAACATGAGCAAGAAAAGAGTAGTCATCGGCATGTCGGGCGGCGTGGATTCGTCGGTGTCGGCATGGCTGTTGAAGCAACAAGGCTATGAGGTCATCGGCCTGTTTATGAAGAATTGGGAAGATGACGACGATTCGGAATACTGCTCCACCCGCGAAGACTGGATCGACGCGGTCAGCGTGGCCGATGTGGTCGGGGTGGATATCGAGGCAGTGAATTTTGCTTCCGAGTACAAGGACCGCGTCTTTGCCGAATTCCTGCGCGAATACCAAGCCGGCCGCACCCCCAACCCGGACGTACTGTGCAATGCCGAGATCAAGTTCAAGGCCTTCCTCGACCATGCGATGAAGCTGGGCGCCGACTTGATCGCCACCGGCCACTACGCGCGCGTGCGCCAAGGGCCGCAGGGCGATTTCCAGTTGCTCAAGGCGCTGGACGCCAGCAAGGACCAGAGCTACTTCCTGCATCGCCTGAACCAGGAACAGCTTTCGCGCACCATCTTCCCCCTGGGAGAAATCCACAAGACCGAAGTGCGCAAGATCGCCGAGCAGTTGCAGTTGCCCAATGCGAAGAAAAAAGACTCGACCGGCATCTGCTTCATCGGCGAGCGGCCCTTCCGTGAATTCCTGAACCGTTATCTGTCCTACAAGCCTGGCCCGATCAAGACCGCCGATGGCCAGACCGTGGGCGAGCATGTGGGCTTGTCCTTCTATACCCTGGGCCAGCGCAAGGGCATCGGCATCGGTGGCTTGAAGGCACACCAGAATGCCGATGGTCATGGCGATGCCTGGTACGTGGCGCGCAAGGATGTGGATAACAATACCCTCTACATCGTGCAGGGCCATGACCACCCCTGGCTGCTCTCGCCCACCCTCTCGGCCGGCCAGGTCAGCTGGGTGGCCGGCCACGCACCGCAACGGCCGGCGCTGTCGGCCAAGACCCGCTACCGCCAAGCCGACGTCCCCTGCGGTTTCGCCGACGCCGGCAGCACCTTCTCGCTGGCCTTCGACACCCCGCAATGGGCGGTCACCCCCGGCCAGTCGGCTGTGCTGTATGACGGCGAGGTCTGCCTGGGTGGCGGCATCATCGAGACCGGCGCCCTGCCCGACTGATCTTTCATCCAGGCAATTTCCGGCAATTCCAGCACGCCCCGCACGCGATTTTCGCGGCGGGGCGTTTCTTTTTAGCAAGCTTGATAGGCTTGATAGGCTGGAACTATGTCCAGCTTTCCTCCAGATGATAAAAATTATCAATCACACTGATAAAAGGACTTGCAATCCCGCCGCAAATGGCAAATAATCTAAATAAGAATTGTTCGCATTTAATAGGAGGTGATTGTAATGAGCCAACTGAACGACAACAGCATGGAACGTCGCAACAAACCCGGCACCACGGCCAACGGAACTCCGATCACCCGCATCAAGAGCACGGACCTGTTCCGTCAGATGCGAGAACTGGAGATCGATCACGGTGGTCGCATCTACAAGCTGCGTCTGACGCAGTTGAACAAGCTGATCCTGACGGCGTAAGCCGTCAGCATCGATACAAGGTGGATCCATAAACAGGCCAGCCAGCGTCGTTCGTCATGACGCCCCGCCAGCCAAGCTAGCCCAGCGAGGAGAGTTTGATGGTCAACGAGAACATGACGTCCACATTCGTGGAACCCAACAACGCACCGGCCCAACCTGAACTTCTGGTCTCCGCCGTGCTGCATCTGATGTCGCACTACACCGCCAACAACAGCCAGGAAACGCAAAGCTGCGTAAAGCTGGCCTCGGTGATCGAAAGACACTTGAAGGCCCTGGCCGAATTGCCCAACCTGGCGCCGGTGCTGCGGGCTACCTGCCAGCAGTTGTCGGAACAGTGGGCGCATGTGGTGGAACGGACGATGCCGCCGCCGGAAAAATTCAACTTCTTCTCGCGCATGGTCGCAGGAGCGAGATCTGTTTAGTGCCTGATAAAGCAGGCAGCAAGGCGTACAATGATCGTATGTGTTTGTAACAACATCTCCGAAGGCAAGATCCATCAGGCGGTCAACGCAGGCATGACATCCATGGCCGAGTTGCGCAAGCAACTTGGCGTGGGTACCTGCTGCGGCAAGTGCCATTCCTGCGCCAAGAACGTCCTGCGCGAGTGCCTGGGCAATCCTCGACAAACACAGCAAGGCACGCGGCCAGTGGTGTTCCATCCCTCGCTGGCAGCGGCCTGAACCAGATCAATGAACGCCATTTCACCGTCTCTCATGAGTCTCACCCCACCCAGCGCATTGATGCGCCAGGCACGCAAGATCGGCCCGCTGGCCCTGATCATCCTGTTGCACATCGGCTTTTTCTGGGCCCTGCAAAGCGGCCTGGTCAAGCAGGTCAGCACCGCCGTCGTTCCCAAGGAAGTGATCGCCACCTTCATCGTGCCGGAGAAGGCCCCTGAGCCTGCGCCTCCCAAGGCCGAACCGGCCCCGCCCAAGCAGGTGAAGATCGTCAAGAAGGTAGTCGCCCCGCCCAAGCCCATTCCGGTGACCGAAACCCCGGCGCCGACGGCCATCACCGCCCCGCCCCAGCCGCCGCAACCGGCCACTCCGGCACCGCAGGTGGCCGCCGAACCGACGCCGGCGCCGGCAGCCCCTCCCGGCCCGGTGCTGCCCAAGCAGATCACCTCCGGCATCGAATACATCGAAAAACCCAATCCGACCTACCCCAGCGTCTCGCGCCGCATGGGTGAAGAAGGCGTGGTGGAATTCCGCGTGACCGTCAACACCAGCGGCCGTGCCGAAAAGGTCGAGATCACCAAGTCCTCCGGTTATGCGCGCCTGGACGATGCTGCCCGCAGCGCAGTGATGCGGGCCGTCTTCAAGCCCTATATCGAAAACGGCCGTGCCATCATGGTCAGCACGGTGGGCAGCCTGGCGTTCCGCCTGAACTGAGCCAAGAATCTTGAATGGCCGGGCCCAGCCCGGCCATGCAGACATTTCGTTTCATCATTCCCTTATCAGATAGACCAAAATAGAAGGAAACATCATGGAAGTTAGTCCCTACGGATTGGAAAGCCTCTGGGCCCAAGGCGATTTCGTTACCAAGGGCGTGGCCGTCCTGTTGCTGGCCATGTCGATCGCGTCGTGGTACGTGATCATCACCAAGGCCTTCCAACTGCTGCAGTTCCGCAAGGCCTCAGCCGCCGCCGGCCATCAGTTCTGGGATACCACCAGCCTGCCTGACGGCGTGGCCACACTGGGCCAGGACAACCCCTTTGCCGACGTGGCCCGTGCCGGCGTGACCGCCATGAGCCACCACACCGCCCACAAGGGGCACCTGCATGACCAGCTGTCGGTGAGCGACTGGGTCACCCTGTCGCTGCGCCAGGCCATCGACGAAGCCTCCGGCAAGCTGCAGACCGGCATGGCGGTGCTGGCCTCAGTCGGCTCCACCGCCCCCTTCGTGGGCCTGTTCGGCACCGTCTGGGGCATCTACCACGCGCTGGTGTCCATCGGTACCACCGGCCAGGCCAGCATCGACAAGGTCGCCGGTCCAGTCGGTGAAGCCCTGATCATGACCGCCCTGGGTCTGGCCGTGGCCATTCCCGCCACCTTCGGCTACAACGCCCTGGTGCGCGGCAACAAGACCACCATCGCCAAGCTCAACAAGTTCGGCTTCGACCTGCACGCCCTGTTCGTCACCGGTGCCCGCGCGGCCGGTGAAGATGGCCAGCCCAATGGCGGCAAGGCCAAGCTGACCGCCGTCGGGAGGGCATGATGGCAATGGGTTCCCTGTCCGATTCGGACGACGACTTCAATCCCGAGATCAACACCACCCCGCTGGTGGACGTGATGCTGGTCTTGCTGATCATCTTCATCATCACCATCCCGGTGATGAACCATGCGGTCAAGATCGACCTGCCCAAGGCCAGCAGCCAGCCTGACCAGGTCAAGCCGGAAAGCATCAACCTGTCCATCGATGCGGCCGGCAACGTGTTCTGGAATGAAGAAAAGATCGACAGCAGCGAATTGAACGCCCGCATTGCCGCCGCCGCCCAGAAGCAGCCGCAACCCGAGCTGCACCTGCGCGCCGAACGCACCACTCAGTATGAAAAGGTGGCGCAGGTAATGTCGGCGGCGCAATCCGGTGGTCTCGCCAAGATCGGTTTCGTGACCGATCCTGAAAAGAAATAGATCACTGCGCGGCCTTCAACTGCCGCACCAGACATCCTCAAATCCGCCGCAAACACCCGCCCCTCAAGGCGGCAACAGAAAACCTCCCGCGCCTGGCAACGGAGGTTTTTTGTTTTTTTGACAATAAACACAACCAAGTTAAGAATGATTACTGCTAATTAATGATGAACTATGAAAACATCTGGTCTATGATCCGTCCGTCCGCGGTCAGGCAGCTACCCGTCACCCATAACTAACGCGGTTTCCTTCTCCCATCATTTTTTTAAAGGTAATCCCCAATGAAAGGCGATCCCGCAGTCATCAAGTTGCTCAATGCTCAATTGACCAATGAGCTCACCGCCATCAACCAGTATTTCCTCCATGCCCGCATGTACAAGCACTGGGGCCTGGACAAGATCGGCGCCAAAGAATACGCCGAATCGATTGGCGAAATGAAGCACGCCGACAAGCTAATCGACCGCATCCTGATGCTGGATGGCCTGCCCAACCTGCAAGCGCTGCACAAGCTGATGATCGGCGAGAACACGCAAGAGATGCTGCAATGCGACCTGAAGCTGGAACAGGGCGCGCAGAAGACCGTCAAGGAAGGCATCGCCACCTGCGAACAGCATGGCGACTACGTCTCCCGCGAACTGTTCCAGATGATCCTGGACGACACCGAAGAACACATCGACTGGTTGGAAACCCAACTGGACCTGATCGACAAGGTCGGCATCCAGAATTACCTGCAAAGCCAGATGTCCCCGGCCAGCGAGTAATCTTCACGCCACGGCAACCTGCTACAGGCAAACAAAAAGCGCGCTTCGAAAAGCGCGCTCAGGTTGATGACGAACCCCGTGTTTTCGAACACGGGGTTTTGTTTTTCAGGCGCAGGTAATTTGCAGATGGTCGATGGCGCAGAAGCCAAGCAAGGCGCGCATTTTTCGCTGTAGCCACTTTTGTACGCTGGCAGAGGCGCTCAAACCGTGTAAAAGCGCGCGCAAGCGCGCCACCAACAGGGCAATCTTCTTCATGTTCTGGGCCGCCGCCGCCAACAAGCACTGCTCGGCGACCTTGCGCAATCCCCGCATACGGGCATAACGATGTCCGTGCAATTGCTTGGCGTCGGCGAAGCTGCGTTCTACCGTTTCCTTGCGTCGGGCATAGATGCGCTTGCCCCATTCGGTACGACGCCGATCATCCACCTTCTCCTTGGAACGCTCCCACACATGGCGCGTCACCACCTTGACCGCATTGGCGCTATTGGTGCATTGCTCGCGTACCTTGCAGCCTCGGCATTGCTCAGGGTTGGATTTGTATTCCCGATACCCGAGTCGATTGGTCGTGCTGTAGCGCAAGGGTTGACCCTGCGGGCAGATGTATTCGTCACGGTAGGCATCGTACTCATACGCCCGTTTAAAGAATGTCCCCGGCTTGTGGTTGGGTGTGCGGTAGCCCATCACGCCGCTGATCTCGCGATTCTCCAGTCCCTGGCAGACGGCCGGTGTGAAGTAGCCCGCATCCAGGCCAACGGCCTGTACATCAAATCCGAACGTCTGGCGCTGACGATCCAGGCGTGCCAGATAAGGCTGACTGTCATGGACTGAGGCGGGCGTGACATGGGTATCGGTAATGATGGAATGCTTGGCATCGACGGTGCGGTGATCCAGGTAGAAGAAGCCCTTGGGCTTGTCGTCGCGCACCATGTAGCCGCTCTCGGGATCGGTGCGACTGACCTTGATCTCTTTGGTGGGCGGCTCATCATCGTCGTCACGCTTGAGCGGTTTCTTGCCATGCTCGGCACGGTCGATATCCACAGCGGCATCCAGTTCGGCCAGATAGGCCGAGGGGGTCTGGGTAACTTGAACGTAGTCGAACTTGTTCTTGTTGGCGTTGGCCTTGAGGTGGGTGCTGTCGCTGTAGAGCACACGGCCATCGACCATGCCGCGTCCAATGGCCTGGCGCACGATCTCGTCGAAGATCTCTTGATAGACGGTGGTATCAATGAAGCGGCGGCGCCGGTTCTGGGAGAAGGTGGATGAGTCCGGTACCTTGTCGGTCAGACGGAATCCGGCAAACCAGCGATAGGCCACATTGACCTGGACCTCGCGGATGAGCTGGCGCTCGCTGCGGATACCGAAGAGGTAACCGATGAACAAGAGCTTGAAGAGTACCACCGGGTCCAGTGCCGGGCGGCCATTGTCGGCGCAATACAGATGCGCCACCTTCTCTCGGATGAACTCGAAATCCACCGCCGCGTCGATCTTGCGCAGCAGGTGGTCCTTGGGCACGAGCATCTCGATGGTCACCATCTCTAACTCGTGCTGGGCGGCTGTCGGTTTTTTGAGCATGACCGATTAAACAACAAAGCCTTGGCTCTCGCCAAGGCTTTGTCATCAATCTGAGCGCGCTTCGAAAAGCGCGCTTTTTTGTTGTCGATGGCCTTCCCCGCTCAGATGTGCGGCACCGTCTCCTTGAAGCTGACGCGTTCGGACACCTTGTCGAACAAACGCGCCAGTTGCGGATAATCCTCGCGCCAGGCCAGATCCGGGAAGCGGAAGGCCAGCCAGCCCAGCGCACAGCACACGGCCACATCGGCCAGGGTGTAGTGATTACCCACGCAGAAGGGCTTCTCGCCCAGACCGTCGGCCATCGCCTTGAGCGAAGCCTCGACCTTGCTCCACTGGCGCTTGATCCATTCCGGGCTCTGCTGCTTGGTGGGACGCAGGGTCTTTTCCAGGCGCACCAGCACGGCCGCATCCAGCGTACCGTCGGCCAGGGCTTCCCAGCACTTGATCTCGGCGCGCTCGCGGCCATTGGGCGGCAACAGCTTGCCGACCGGCGTCAAGGTATCGAGGTATTCGACGATCACCCGGGAGTCGAACATGGCGCCACCATCATCCATCAAGAGGCAGGGCACCTTGCCCAGCGGATTGCTTTCTTGGATGGTGGTCGATGCGCTCCAGACATCTTCCAGGATGAATTCATAATCGATCTTTTTTTCGGCCATCACGACGCGCACCTTGCGCACGAACGGGCTGGCATTGGAGCCGATGAGTTTTAGCATAGCGTGTGGAGTATTTATCTTGATTGATTATAACATTCGCATTTCCTGACAAATTTGTGAAGACATATGCCAAAAATGGAATGCAACGGTCGGGCACATCTTGACCGGACCGGAAAACTGGGCCGAGCAACCTGCCGATGGTAAAATGGCAGGCTCGGGCGATTCGGGTTTTGGGGCAAATGCTTGCCAAAACTCGCCAATCTTCAGTCAACGCATCTCATCCGTTTCCATCATGTCCCTCTCTGCTCTCTCGGCCCTGTCCCCGCTGGACGGCCGCTACGCCTCCAAGACCGATAAACTGCGTCCGCTGCTCTCCGAAGCGGGCTTCATGCACCATCGCGTGAAGGTCGAGATTGCCTGGCTGCAAGCCCTGTCCGAAGCTGGCTTTGCCGAGATCAAGCCGTTCTCGGCCAGCGCCCGCGCGCTGCTGGAGCAGCTGGCTGCCGACTTCACCGAAGCCGACGCCGCCCGCATCAAGGAAATCGAAGCCGTCACCAACCATGACGTGAAGGCGGTCGAATACTGGCTCAAGGAAAAAGTGAAGGATGTGCCCGAACTGGTGGCCGCCTCCGAATTCATCCACTTCGCCTGCACCTCCGAAGACATCAACAACACCTCGCACGGCATGATGTTGAAGGCCGCGCGCGACACCGTGCTGCTGCCCTCGCTGCAAGCCGTCATCGCCAAGCTGACCGAACTGGCCCATGAACACGCCGCCGTGCCGATGCTCTCGCGCACCCACGGCCAGCCGGCCAGCCCGACCACCCTGGGCAAGGAAGTGGCCAACGTCGTGGCGCGCCTGCAACGCGCGGCCAAGCGTATCGCCGCCGTTGAGATCCTGGGCAAGATGAATGGCGCCGTGGGCAATTACAACGCCCACCTGTCGGCCTATCCGCAGACCGACTGGGCCGCCTTCTCCAAGCAAGTCGTGGAACAGCGCCTGGGCCTGGTCTTCAACCCCTACACCATCCAGATCGAGCCGCATGACTACATGGCCGAGCTGTTCGATGCCGTGGCCCGCACCAACACTATCCTCTTGGACCTGAACCGCGACATCTGGGGCTACATCTCCCTGGGTTACTTCAAGCAACGCACCAAGGCTGGCGAAATCGGTTCCTCGACCATGCCGCACAAGGTCAACCCGATCGACTTCGAAAACTCCGAAGGCAACCTGGGCATGGCCAATGCCGTGCTGAAGCACCTCTCGGAAAAGCTGCCAGTCTCGCGCTGGCAGCGCGACCTGACCGACTCCACCGTGCTGCGCAACATCGGCGTGGGCTTCGGCTACACCCTGCTGGCCTATGACAGCTGCCTGCGCGGCCTGAACAAGCTGGAAGTGAACCCGCAACGCCTGGCCGACGACCTGGACGCCACCTGGGAAGTGCTGGCCGAGCCGGTGCAGACCGTCATGCGCCGCTATGGCATCGAGAATCCGTATGAGCAACTGAAGGAACTGACCCGCGGCAAGGGCATCTCCAAAGATGCCCTGCGCGACTTCATCAATGGCCTGGCCATCCCGCAAGAAGCCAAGGACCACTTGCTGGCCATGACCCCGGCCAACTACATCGGCACCGCCGTGGAACTGGCCAAGCAAATCTGATTCTTCATATAAGCTCTTAAAAAGATGAATAAATGGCGCGCAGCGATGTGCGCCATTTTTCATTTGTGCAACCAAGATAGTGAAGCTTCGTAAGGATTGCTCGCAAAAGCGGACGGCTGAAGTACGATTTCGGCGAGTAATGCGAGCAGCCAAAGCTCTTTATACTCAGTAGGTCAAAAAGAGTGGCATCATCGCTTGCCGCCCGGAATCTTTCAGGAATCCGCGACGCCAGCCCGGCCTGCCCGCCCTGCAGAACCATTGCAGAGCCAGCCGCTCCAAACGCCACCTACGCTCGCCCCAACATCCTATGGAACGCTATACCAAACCCGCCGTGCTGCTGCACTGGCTGATTGCCCTGTTGATCATCTCCGCCTTCGGACTGGGCCTGACCATGGTCGATATTCCCGGCCTGACCCCGACCAAGCTGAAGTATTTTTCCTGGCACAAGTGGCTGGGCGTGACCGTGCTGGCCCTGGCCTGCGTGCGCCTGCTGTGGCGTCTCACGCACAAGGCGCCGGCCTATCCGGCCAACATGCCAGGCTGGCAACAAGCGGCCGCGCATGGCCTGCACCTGGGCCTGTACGCCCTGATGTTCGCCATTCCGGTGTCGGGCTATTTCTATAGTCTGTCTGCCGGCGTGCCGGTGGTCTATCTCGGCGTGCTGCCGCTGCCGGTGCTGATGGCCCCCGATCCCGCGCTCAAGCCGCTGCTCAAAGAGATCCACTACTGGCTCAACATGACCCTGCTGGCCGCCTTCGCCCTGCATGTACTGGCCGCGCTCAAGCACCAGTTCATCGATCGTGACAACATCTTCAAGCGTATGCTGCCCTGAGCCCCTGCAAAGCAGGTACTACGCAAGATTATTCATATTGCTCGTTTTTTTACGGAATCCGACATGACTTTCTCCCGCTTCTTCCAACCCTCCCTCCTGGCCCTGGCCGCTGCTTCCTTTGCGCTGTCCGCCCAAGCCGCACCGCTCAAGGTGGATGCCGCCAAGAGCACCGTGGTCGCCACCTTCAAGCAACTGAACGTGCCGGTCGATGCCAAGTTCAACAAGATCAGCGCCGCCATCGACTTCGACGCCGCCAAGCCGGAACAAGGCAAGGCGACGGTCGACATCGACGTGGCCAGCTTCGACCTGGGGGACGCCGAATACAACAAGGAAGTGCAGAAGAAGGAGTGGTTCAACGCCGCCCAATTCCCCAAGGCCAGCTTCGTGACCAGCAGTATCAAGGCCGCTGGCGCCGGCAAGTTCACCGTGGCCGGCAAGCTGACCATCAAGGGCAAGAGCAGTGACGTGTCCTTCCCGCTGACACTCAAGAAGGAGGGCGCCGCCCAGATCTTCGACGGCGTGCTACCCATCAAGCGCCTGACCTACAACATCGGCGAAGGTGAATGGAAAGACACCAGCATGGTGGCCGATGAAGTGACCATCAAGTTCCACATCGTGGCCCAGTAATTCGTACCAACAACACCAACAAGAAGTCGTTCCGCGCCATGACGCACCGCCTCACGGCGGGCTTCCCCCTGCGGTTTTTTCTCACATCAAGGAAATAAAACACATGAAACTGAACCACCTCCTGCTCGCCCTGGTTGCCGCCGGCGCCGCTGTCTCCGCCAACGCTGCCGATACCTACAGCATCGATCCCAGCCACACCTATCCCAGCTTCGAAGCTGACCACATGGGCGTGTCCATCTGGCGCGGCAAGTTCGACAAGACCAGCGGCACCGTGACCCTGGATCGCGCAGCCAAGACCGGCACCGTCGATATCGTGGTCGATACCGCCTCGATCGACTTCGGCATGGCCAAGATGAACGACCACGCCAAGAGCGCCGACATGTTCGACGTTGCCAAGTACCCCACCGCCGAATACAAGGGCACGATCAAGTTCAACGGCGACAAGCCGGCCTCGGTCGAAGGCAACCTGACCCTGCACGGCGTGACCAAGCCGGTCACCCTGACCCTGAACAAGTTCAACTGCATCATGAATCCGATGCTCAAGCGTGAAGTCTGCGGCGGCGATGCTTCGGCCACCTTCAACCGTGCCGACTTCGGTATCGACTACGGCGTCAAGTACGGCTTCTCGATGGAAACCAAGCTGGCCATCCAGGTCGAAGCCGTCAAGACCAACTGAGACTGATCAGCTACGCTGACTGGCCGTTGCGGCACTGCCAGATGGCAGGGTCGCAAAGGACGGATGCGAAAGCCGATAAGAGCCGATGCGATAATGCATCGGCTCAGATTGATGACAAAGCCTTGGCGAAAGCCAAGGCTTTGTTGTTTAATCGGTCATGCTCAAAAAACCGACAGCCGCCCAGCACGAGTTAGAGATGGTGACCATCGAGATGCTCGTGCCCAAGGACCACCTGCTGCGCAAGATCGACGCGGCGGTGGATTTCGAGTTCATCCGAGAGAAGGTGGCGCATCTGTATTGCGCCGACAATGGCCGCCCGGCACTGGACCCGGTGGTACTCTTCAAGCTCTTGTTCATCGGTTACCTCTTCGGTATCCGCAGCGAGCGCCAGCTCATCCGCGAGGTCCAGGTCAATGTGGCCTATCGCTGGTTTGCCGGATTCCGTCTGACCGACAAGGTACCGGACTCATCCACCTTCTCCCAGAACCGGCGCCGCCGCTTCATTGATACCACCGTCTATCAAGAGATCTTCGACGAGATCGTGCGCCAGGCCATTGGACGCGGCATGGTCGATGGCCGTGTGCTCTACAGCGACAGCACCCACCTCAAGGCCAACGCCAACAAGAACAAGTTCGACTACGTTCAAGTTACCCAGACCCCCTCGGCCTATCTGGCCGAACTGGATGCCGCTGTGGATATCGACCGTGCCGAGCATGGCAAGAAACCGCTCAAGCGTGACGACGATGATGAGCCGCCCACCAAAGAGATCAAGGTCAGTCGCACCGATCCCGAGAGCGGCTACATGGTGCGCGACGACAAGCCCAAGGGCTTCTTCTACCTGGATCACCGCACCGTCGATGCCAAGCATTCCATCATTACCGATACCCATGTCACGCCCGCCTCAGTCCATGACAGTCAGCCTTATCTGGCACGCCTGGATCGTCAGCGCCAGACGTTCGGATTTGATGTACAGGCCGTTGGCCTGGATGCGGGCTACTTCACACCGGCCGTCTGCCAGGGACTGGAGAATCGCGAGATCAGCGGCGTGATGGGCTACCGCACACCCAACCACAAGCCGGGGACATTCTTTAAACGGGCGTATGAGTACGATGCCTACCGTGACGAATACATCTGCCCGCAGGGTCAACCCTTGCGCTACAGCACGACCAATCGACTCGGGTATCGGGAATACAAATCCAACCCTGAGCAATGCCGAGGCTGCAAGGTACGCGAGCAATGCACCAATAGCGCCAATGCGGTCAAGGTGGTGACGCGCCATGTGTGGGAGCGTTCCAAGGAGAAGGTGGATGATCGGCGTCGTACCGAATGGGGCAAGCGCATCTATGCCCGACGCAAGGAAACGGTAGAACGCAGCTTCGCCGACGCCAAGCAATTGCACGGACATCGTTATGCCCGTATGCGGGGATTGCGCAAGGTCGCCGAGCAGTGCTTGTTGGCGGCGGCGGCCCAGAACATGAAGAAGATTGCCCTGTTGGTGGCGCGCTTGCGCGCGCTTTTACACGGTTTGAGCGCCTCTGCCAGCGTACAAAAGTGGCTACAGCGAAAAATGCGCGCCTTGCTTGGCTTCTGCGCCATCGACCATCTGCAAATTACCTGCGCCTGAAAAACAAAACCCCGTGTTCGAAAACACGGGGTTCGTCATCAACCTGAGCCGATGCGATAATGCATCGGCTTTTTTATTGGCGCGCCTTGTTTGCGATCATGGAGTGATCGGCCGCCAAACCGCACAATGGCTCGCATTCGCCGTTTTGCTGCTCTGCAAAACATTTTAAAACGCGCTAATCTAAGCGCCTCCCTCAAGGAGCAAGAAGCATGTCGTTAGCTGACCTACGCAAAGACTACAGCCGCGCCAGCCTGTCCGAACTCGACACGGCCGCCGATCCCATCGACCAGTTTGCCATCTGGTTCGATGAGGCCAGCCGCGCCCAGATTCCCGAGCCCAACGCCATGAGCGTGGCCACGGTCGGGGCCGATGGTCGGCCCTCCTCGCGCATCATCCTCATCAAGCAGTTCGACCAGCAGGGCTTTACCTGGTTTACCAATTACGACAGCCGCAAGGGCCTCGATGTGATCCACAATCCCTATGTGGCGCTCCTGTTCCACTGGGTCGAACTAGAACGCCAGGTCCGCGTCGAAGGAAAGATCGAGCGTGTGAGCAAGGAAGAAAGCGACGCCTACTTCTACAGTCGCCCGCTGGCCAGCCAGCTGGGTGCAATCGCTTCACAGCAGAGCCGTACCGTAGCCAGCCGCGAGACGCTGGAACAGCAATACGAAACAACCAAGCAGCAATTCGGGGAACATCCTACCCGCCCGGAACACTGGGGCGGCTATCGTGTCATTCCCGATCGCATCGAATTCTGGCAAGGCCGCCCCTCCCGTATGCACGACCGCGTACTCTACACGCGTTCGCCCGATGGCCAGTGGCAACGGCAGCGCCTGCAGCCCTGAAGACATCTTGATGCCAGGCAGGGCGCAAAGCATTTATCACTGACGCGGAGGACATCGTGTTTTGGGAAAAGAAGCTTGACGCCTGGGTAGACAATATTCGCAACGTATCGGCCCTGCCCCTGCGGCTGGTGCTGTGGAATGGACAGCAGTACGACTTCAGTAGCGGCACGCCGGAAGTCACGCTGAAGGTTCCGCACGCATCAGCCATCACCTCACTGCTCACCCCCTCGCTGGCCAACCTGGGCGAAGCCTACGTCGAAGGCAAGATCGAAGTCGAAGGCAAGGTCAAGAGCATCATCCAGGTCGCCAACGGCCTGGCGTCCAACACCCTCAAGGCTGAAGGCCGGCTGGGCCGCATGGTGCGCAGCGTGACCCACACCAAGAAGCGCGATGCCGAGGCCATCCAGTACCACTACGACGTCTCCAACGACTTCTACAAGCTGTTCCTGGATGAGAACATGGTCTATTCCTGCGCCTACTTCGAAAATGGTGATGAGGATCTGGCCACGGCCCAGTTGAAGAAGATCGACCACATCCTGGAGAAGATCCGCTTGCAGCCCGGCCAGACCCTGCTCGACATCGGCTGCGGCTGGGGGGCGCTGGTGCTGCGGGCGGCGCAGAAGTACGGCGCGCGCTGCGTGGGCATCACGTTGTCCAAGAACCAGTACGCGCTGGCACGCGAGCGGGTAGAAGCAGCCGGGCTGGCCGATCGCATCGAGATCCGCCTGCAGGACTATCGCGACCTCACCGGCAGCTTCGACCGCATCACCTCGGTGGGCATGTTCGAGCACGTGGGCATCAAGAACCTGCCGGCCTATTTTGCCCAGATCAGGAAACTGCTGGCCGATGGCGGCATGGCCATGAACCACGGCATCACCAGTACCGACATCCAGAACGGCGAGTCGCCCTACGGCGCCGGCGAATTCATCGACAAGTACGTGTTCCCGGCCGGTGAACTGCCGCACATCAGCACCGTGCTGCAGACCATGCAGGAAGGTGGCCTGGAAGCCTTCGACGTGGAAAACCTGCGGCGCCACTATGCCCGCACCTGCGGCATCTGGGCTGACAATTTCGAAGCCAATACCGAGGCCATCCACCAGGTCACCGATGAAAAGCATTACCGCATCTGGCGCGTCTACCTGGCCGGCAGCGCCTATGGCTTCGAACGGGACTGGATCTCGCTGTACCAGGTCATCTGCACCAAGGCTGGCCGCAGCGCACAGACGCTGCCGTGGTCGCGCAAGTACATCTACCAACAACAATAACGCCCTCGTCTACCCCCTACTCCCTATCCAATGAATGCAACGGGCGCACCAAGGTGCGCCCGTTGTGCTTGGCAAGCAGCCGCGCAGAGATCTATTGCTGCTTGCTCTTCTCGGCAAAGACCTCGCGCAGCTTGGCCACCTTGGGCGCCACCACGAAGGCGCAGTAACCCTGGAAGGGATGTTGCACGAAGTAGTTCTGGTGATAGTCCTCGGCCCGGTAGTAAGGCTGGGGCGGCGAGAGTTCGGTCACGATGGGCGCATCCCATACCAGCGCCATCTCGGCAATGATGTGCCGGGCCGTATCATGCTGGGTTTCGTCCTGATAGTAGATTACTGAACGATATTGCGTACCGACGTCATTTCCCTGGCGGTTCAAGGTGGTCGGATCGTGGATGGTGAAGAAAATTTCCAGGATCTCACGGAAGCTGATCTGCTGCGGATCGAAGACCAGCTTGACCACTTCCGCATGACCGGTCTGGCCGCCGCACACCTGTTCATAGCTGGGATCGACCACGCTGCCGCCGGTATAGCCGGACTCCACCGACTGCACGCCCTTGACCTGCTGATAGACCGCTTCCAGGCACCAGAAGCAGCCGCCGCCCAGTACTGCGATTTGCGTGGCCATGATGTTCTCCCGTTGAGTTGCTTATGATAAAACTTTACTCCAAATCAGCATCAGAAGTAGGGCCGATATGAAGGTTTGTCAAGTGAGGCGGCTGCGGCAAGACCGGGCAGTATCCGCTATCATGTGCAGACCTGCGCTACGCCGGGCCGGCCATGACGCCACCGCCCGGACGCGTCTACTCCACTCCAAGCCCCCGATGCACACACGTTTCCCTCGCGCCGAAGCGCGTCAGTTCGACGCGGCACATTTTCGCCAGGCCCTGTCGCAATTCGCCACGGGCGTCACCGTCATTACCACCCGGCTGGCCGATGGCACACTGCTGGGCTTGACGGCCAGCTCCTTCAATTCGGTCTCGCTGGACCCGCCGCTGGTGCTGTGGAGTCTGGGTACGCGGGCCAACAGCCTGCCGGTGTTTTCCGGTAACTCGCATTACGTCATCAACATCCTCAGCGCCGAACAGGCGCACCTGGCGCAACAGTTCGCCAGCAAGATGGAGAACCGCTTCGAGGGCGTTTCCTATTCCCTCTCGCGCACTGGCCAGCCGGTGCTCGATGGGGTCTCGGCCTGGTTCGAATGCCATAACCGCAGCCAGTATCCAGAGGGCGATCACGTCATCTTCGTAGGCGAGGTCGAACATTGCGAAGTCGATCCGCAAGCCGCGCTGGTGTTTCACAACGGACGCTTCGTCCAGACCGGGACCTTCTGAAACTTCCCACCTGCAAGCGCAAGAAAACAAAAAGCGCCGGTAGCGATACCGGCGCTTTTTGCTTGAGGCAGCCTTACTGTCTTAGAACTTGTAGCCCACCGACAGGAAGGTCACGATCGGGTTGATCTTCAGGCTGGTGGTCGAATGCACCTGGGTACCGGTGGGCAAGGTGGTGGTGATGTCGGCATCGGTCTTCAACGGGATGTACGACACCGAGAAGCCCAGCGACCAGTTCTTGTCGAAGTTGTAGTTGGCGCCCAGGCTCACCACCGGTGCCCACGAGGAGCTCAGGGCCGCCGTCGAGGGCGAAGCAGCCGAGCGGTTGCCGGTGTAACGCATCGAAATGGCTTGCTGGAAGGTGTTGCTCAGTTGGATGCTGTCATACCAGACATAGCTCACACCGGCGCCGACGAAGGGACGGAACTGGCTGTTGGCGTCGCCGAAGAACCACTTGGCCACCACGGCCGGGCTCCATTGCTTGGCCTTGCCGATCTCACCCACGCCCGA
Organism: Herbaspirillum rubrisubalbicans; assembly: GCF_003719195.1. Lineage (NCBI taxonomy): Bacteria > Pseudomonadati > Pseudomonadota > Betaproteobacteria > Burkholderiales > Oxalobacteraceae > Herbaspirillum > Herbaspirillum rubrisubalbicans. The sequence continues at coordinate 738,559 of NZ_CP024996.1, read as the reverse complement.
CAGCGAACCGGTGCCATTCAGATGGAAGGTCGGCGGGATGCCCAGGTCGGTGGTCAGCGCAAAGTTGTCGGTGAAGAAGTGGGTGAAAGCCAGACCCACGGTGTCAGCGGTGCTCACCGAAGCCCCCGAACCCGGCAGCGGGCCGGCCGGGGTGGTCAGCGGATCGCTGGAATCCTGCGGCGCCAGGTGGAACCAGCCGACGTTGACTACGTTACTGCCTGCGCTTTGCGCCATGGCGGGAGCAGCAAAGGCTGCCATCACGGACAAGGCGGCGAGTTTGGGCAAGAAGGAAAATTGTTTTTGCATTGCTGTCTCCAAGAGTTACGGGCGTGGCCCGGATTTTTATTCCCGACGGCTGGCCTCTGACGGGATGTTGATTACGGCTGGTCACCGTTTTTCTTTATTCAGCGTAAAGCGCGTAACTGGTGGTCACTCGATATTTACGCTGGCGAAACAAAAAGAACGCGCGTGCTATTCCTTGGAGATACTATGCCAGCTTTGTCACTTTTTGTATAGAAGATGTGAAGAGCGCGGGCGTGCTTGTCTACTTTTGACAACCGCGTACTGACCGCTGAGTCAGTACGCAGGCGGGCGAGCGCCCAATAGACACGCACCGGCTTACCGCGGCCAACGCCGCATCAGCCCCCGAACAAGCGCGCCAGCAAGCCTTGCGAATCGAAGGCGGCACGGCGCAGACGGTCATTGACGCCCTGCCAATCGGCACTGGCGGGCAGGGACTCGACCACGATCAGATCGGCAGCGGCGTGGTCCATCTCGCGCAGGGCGGCATAGAGGTCGTGGGCATAGGCGTCGGCGCTGACCGGCATGGCACGGGTGACCTCGACACAGGCCGGCACGCTGCCCTGGAATTGGCGGCGGATCAGGGCCACCTTCTGGCCGATCTCGGCCAGCTTGGGCAACACGGTAGGCAATTCTTCGAGGCAGACCTGCACCACCGGGGTATGCGGCGCATAGTGCGCATCGAGGGTGCCCGAGGCCCGCGGCGCAGTGGCATCGGGCGTGGCCAGCGGCACACCCAGCACAGCGGCGATGCGGTCCGCGCTGATCTGGCCGGGACGCAGCAATACCGGACCGTGGCTATCGATACGGGAGAGATCAACGATGGTCGATTCGATACCCACTTCGCTTTGGCCGCCATCGAGCACGTCATCCAGCGGGCTGTTCTCATCGCTGCCGAATTCCTCGCGCACGTGCGCGGCCGTGGTCGGGCTGACATGGCCGAACTTGTTGGCCGAAGGCGCGGCAATGCCGCCCTTGCCGCCACGGAATTCACGCAGTAGTGCCTGCGCTACCGGATGTGAAGGACAACGCAGACCCACCGAATCTTGGCCACCGGCCACGGCATCGGGAATGTGCGCAGCGCGCTTCAAGATCAGCGTCAGCGGGCCCGGCCAGAACGAGGCGATCAGGCGACGCGCTTCCACCGGCACCGACGCCGCCCAGTAGCCGATATCAGCTTCCGGCGAGACGTGCACGATCACCGGATGATTGGCCGGCCGCCCCTTGGCCGCATAGATGGCAGCAATGGCAGCCGGGTTCTCGGCGTCGCCACCGAGGCCGTAGACAGTCTCGGTCGGAAAGGCCACCAGCCCGCCCTGCTCCAGCTTGCGTGCCGCGTGCATGATGGCGGCCGCATCGATCGGCGGTGTGGCGGGGCTGCTCTTGTCGTTCATGGCCGGTCCTCTTACAGCGCGATGCCGAGGATGGCGCAGGCCGCTGCCAACTGGCGCTGGGCATCGGCCAGTGTGGCGCCGGTGAAGGTGACGTGGCCCATCTTGCGACCACGGCGGGCTTCAGCCTTGCCGTACAAGTGCAGGTGCGCACCGGGCAGCGCCAGCACCTGGTCCCAGGCCGGTTCGCGCTGGGCATCCGTGTCATCCTCGTACCAGACATCACCCAGGATATTCAACATCACCGTGGGCGAATGCTGGCGCGTATCGCCCAGCGGCAGGCGCGCCATGGCGCGGACCTGTTGTTCGAACTGGCTGGTGACGCAGGCATCGATAGTGTAGTGGCCGCTGTTGTGCGGACGCGGGGCCATCTCGTTGACCACCAGCGCGCCATCTTCCAGCACGAAGAATTCGATGCACAGCACACCCACGTACTGCATCGCGCCGATGATCTGCAAGGCCGCCTGCTGGGCGCGCTCGGCAGCATCGGCCTTGATGTTGGGACCAGGCACGGTGGTGGTGAAGAGGATGCCATCGCGATGCACGTTCTCGGCAATCGGATAGACCACCGCCTGGCCATCATGACCACGCGCCACCAGCACCGAGACTTCATAGGCCAGCGGCAGCATCTTTTCCAGCACGCAGGTCACGCCCTTCATGGCGGCAAAAGCGTTGCGCACCTCTTCCACCGAGCGCACGCGCACCTGGCCCTTGCCGTCGTAACCCATGCGGGCGGTCTTGAGGATGCCCGGCAGCAGATTGGCATCGAGTCCGTCGATGTCGGCCTCGCTGTTGATCACCAGATGCGGCGCCGGCAGCACGCCGGACTGCGATCCGCATTCTGTGAAGAAGGCCTTCTCGGCCGTGCGGTCCTGGGCAATCGACACCCCCGAGGCAGCCGGTGCAACAAAGGTCTGCAGTGCCAACGTAGCCAGGCTCTTGGCCGAGACGTTCTCGAACTCGGTGGTGACCGCTGCGCACAGCGCACCCAGTTCGGCCAGCGCCGCGCCATCGTCATAGGCGGCATTGATCAGGCGATCCGCCACCTGCCCGGCCGGGCAATCGGCGTCGGCTTCCAGCACGGCGACCTTGAAGCCCATGCTCTGCGCCGCATGGGCGAACATGCGACCGAGCTGGCCGCCCCCCATCACACCCAGCCAGGTGGCTGGCGTGGTCGAGGGAACGGCGGGACGAAGGGTGGAGGCGGACTGCTGGGTCATACAGGCAACTTCATATCGAGAGCGACTTGCGTCTGGGTCTTGCGGAAGGCTTCCAGCTTTTCAGCCAAAGCCGCGTCGGTGGTGGCCAGCATGGCGATGGCCGAGAGCGCCGCATTGGCGGCGCCGGCTTCACCGATGGCATAGGTGGCCACTGGAATGCCCTTGGGCATCTGCACGATGGACAGCAACGAATCCTCGCCGCGCAGGTACTTGGAAGGCACCGGCACGCCCAGCACCGGCACGATGGTCTTGGCCGCGATCATGCCCGGCAGGTGGGCCGCACCACCGGCACCAGCGATGATGGCGCGCAAGCCGCGCGCGCGGGCGCTCTCGGCGTAGGCGAACATCTGGTCCGGCATCCGGTGCGCGGAAATCACCTGCGCTTCGAAGGGCACGCCGAAGTCCTTCAAGATGGCGACCGCGTTCTGCATCACCTCCCAGTCCGAGGACGACCCCATGACCACGCCCACCACGGGCTTGACGGTATCGTTCATATCCAGTCCTCTTCAGTCCTTGAGCTTGTTGCCGGTCAGGCGTTCCAGCGCCTCCCGGTACTTGGCGCCGGTCTTTTCGATCACATCGGCCGGAAGCGCCGGTGCCGGCGGGGTCTTCTGCCAGCCCTCGACGGTTTCCAGGTAGTCGCGCACGAACTGCTTGTCGAAGGACGGCGGCGAGATGCCCACTTGATAGCTGTCAGCCGGCCAGAAGCGCGAGGAGTCGGCGGTCAGCACTTCATCCATCAGGTGCAGCACGCCATTGTCATCCAGGCCGAATTCGAACTTGGTGTCGGCGATGATGATGCCACGGGTGGCAGCGTAATCCGCAGCTTCCTTGTAGAGCTGGATGGCCACATCACGGATCTTGTGGGCCAATTCGGTGCCGATGCGCTTTTCGGTTTCTTCGAAGCTGATGTTTTCGTCGTGTTCGCCCAGGTCGGCCTTGGCAGCCGGGGTGAAGATCGGCTGTTCCAGCTTGGAAGCCTGCTGCAGACCGGCCGGCAGCTGGATGCCGCAGATCGCGCCAGTGGCCTGGTAATCCTTCCAGCCGGAACCGATGATGTAGCCGCGCACCACGGCTTCCACCAGGATCGGCTTCAAGCGCTTGGCCACCACGGCGCGTCCGCGCACCTGCTCCACTTCGGCCGGGCTTACCACGGACTCGGGATCGATACCGGTCAGGTGGTTGGGCACGATGTGGCCGAGTTTGTCGAACCAGAAATCGCTCATCTGGTTCAAGACCTTGCCCTTGCCGGGAATCGGTTCATTCATGATGACGTCGAAGGCCGACAGGCGGTCGGTGGTCACGATCAACAGCTTGTCGTCACCGACGGCATAGTTTTCGCGGACCTTGCCGGTGCCCAGCAGGGGCAGGGAAGTGATCGAGGATTTGTAGAGACTGCTCATGGTGGTCTTCTCGTAAAGTCAAAAACCGGAATCGCCATTTTCAGGGCGATTCCGGTCGGTGGGGCCTTGCGTGCGGCGTAGGCCGTGGAACGCTTGAGCGCTTACTGGACGATCTGTGCCAGTTCGCCGCTCTTGTACTTCTCGGCGATCTTTTCCAGCGAGATCGGCTTGATCTTGCCAGCCTGGCCTTCGCAACCGAAGGACAGGAAACGTGCCTTGCAGACCAGCTTGGCGGCTTCGCGGGCGGGCTTGAGGTAGTCGCGCGGGTCGAACTTGGACGGGTTCTCGAACAGGTAGCGACGGATCGCACCGGTCATGGCCAGGCGGATGTCGGTATCGATGTTGATCTTGCGCACGCCGTGCTTGATGCCTTCCTGGATCTCTTCGACCGGCACGCCGTAAGTTTCCTTCATATCGCCGCCGAACTCGCGGATCTCGGCCAGCAGTTCCTGCGGCACCGAGGAAGAACCGTGCATCACCAGGTGGGTATTGGGGATACGGGCGTGGATTTCCTTGATGCGGTCGATGGCCAGGATGTCGCCGGTGGGCTTGCGGGAGAACTTGTAGGCGCCGTGCGAGGTACCGATGGCGATGGCCAGCGCGTCGCACTGGGTGGCCTTGACGAAGTCGGCGGCCTGGTTCACATCGGTGAGCAGTTGTTCACGGGTCATGGTGCCGTCGGCGCCGTGGCCGTCTTCCTTGTCACCCTTCATGGTTTCCAGGGAACCCAGCACGCCCAGTTCGGCTTCGACGGTCACGCCGATGGCGTGCGAGAACTCCACCACCTTGCGCGAGACTTCGACGTTGTACTCGTAGCTGGCCACGGTCTTGCCGTCGGCTTCCAGCGAGCCATCCATCATCACGGAGGAGAAGCCGGACTTGATGGCGGCCATGCACACGGCCGGCGATTGGCCGTGATCCTGGTGCATCACCACCGGGATGTGCGGATAGGCTTCCACAGCCGCCGAGATCAGGTGGCGCAGGAAGGCTTCACCGGCATATTTGCGGGCACCGGCGGAGGCTTGCATGATCACGGGCGCGCCGACTTCGTTGGCAGCTTCCATGATGGCGGTGACCTGCTCCAGGTTGTTGACGTTGAAAGCCGGCAAGCCATAACCGTTTTCGGCGGCGTGGTCCAGCAATTGACGCATGGATACGAGAGGCATGATGAAACTCCAGAACGATGAAAAAATCAGTACTCGCCAACGCGCAGGATCTTCAGCGCATTGGTGCCGCCGACCTGGCCGATGGGCTCGCCCCAGGTCACGACGATCAGGTCACCCTTCTGCACCACGCCTTGCGCCAGCAGCAGATCCTGGGCACCCTTCAGCATGGCTTCGGTGTCGGGCGCCTGGGCCAGTTCCAGCGTATGCACGTTGCGGAACAGCGAAGCCTTGCGGCGCGTGGCGACATTGGGGGTGATCGCAAAGATCGGGATATCGATGTTGTGACGGCTCATCCACAGCGCCGTCGAACCGGATTCGGTGAGCGCGGCAATGGCCTTCACACGCAGGTGGTGCGCGGTAAACAGTGCGCCATAGGCGATGGACTGGTCCACGCGGGTAAAGCGCAGGTTCAGGAAGTCGGCGTCCAGTTGCACATTGTCGGAACGCTCGGCTTCCAGGCAGATGGCCGACATGGCTTCCACGGTTTCCACTGGATACTTGCCGGAGGCGGTCTCGGCCGAAGTCATGACCGCATCGGTGCCATCCAGCACGGCGTTGGCGACATCGGAGACTTCGGCGCGGGTCGGCACGGCATTGACGATCATGGACTCCATCATCTGGGTTGCAGTGATGGTCAGCTTGTTGGAAGCACGCGCCATCTTGATCATGCGCTTTTGCAAACCCGGCACGGCGGCGTTGCCTACTTCAACAGCCAGGTCGCCACGGGCCACCATGATGCCGTCGGAGGCGTCCAGGATTTCCTGCAACAGGGGAATCGCTTCGGCGCGCTCGATCTTGGCGATCATCATCGGCTTGTGGCCGAAGGGTTCGCCGGCCACGTTGGAGAGCTGGCGCGCCATTTCCATGTCGGTGGCGTTCTTGGGGAAGGACACGGCCACATAGTCGGCCTGGAAGCTCATGGCGGTCTTGATGTCGTCCATGTCCTTGGCCGTCAGCGCCGGTGCCGACAGGCCGCCGCCCTGGCGGTTGATGCCCTTGTTGTTGGACAGTTCGCCACCGATCTTGACCACGGTGTGAATTTCATTGCCCATCACGCGCTCGACCTTGAGCACGATCAGGCCATCGTTCAACAGCAGGATGTCGTTGCCCTTGAGGTCACGCGGCAGCGCCTTGTAGTCCAGGCCCACCCGTTCCTGATTGCCCATCTGGCAATCAGCGTCGAGGATGAACTTGTCGCCATTGGCCAGCATGATCTTGCCATTCTCGAACTTGCCCACGCGGATCTTGGGGCCTTGCAGGTCGGCCATGATGGCGACCTTCTTGCCGCATTCGTCGGCCACTTCACGCACCAGGGTGGCGCGGTCGATGTGGTCCTGCGGCTTGCCGTGCGAGAAGTTCAGGCGCACGACGTCAACGCCAGCGCGGATCATGCGGGTCAGGGTTTCACGGTCGCTGGAAGCGGGACCGATGGTGGCGACGATTTTTGTTGCTCTGGACATGAATACCTTCTGGTTGCGACTTGGTCATGGAAGCCCGCTGCCCGGCCCGATGCAGGGCCGATCGGCGGATCGCTTCCGCCCCGAACGCGCGTCTCGGACGCGTTCATCATTGGTGGTAAGACAGACTCAGAATTCGGATGGAACAGCCAGACGCCGCGCCCGGCAACAGGGGCGCAGCGCCAGTCGCGCTTACTGCGCGCGTTGCAGCAGAATCTCGACAGCCGGCAGGGTCTTGCCTTCCAGGAATTCCAGGAAAGCGCCACCACCGGTGGAGATGTAGCCGACCTTGTCGGCGATGTCGTACTTGGCAATGGCGGCCAGGGTGTCGCCACCACCGGCAATGGAGAAGCCCGGCGAGGCGGCGATGGCGCGCGCCAGGGTCTCGGTGCCAGCACCGAACTGGTCGAACTCGAACACGCCCACTGGACCATTCCAGACGATGGTGCCGGCGCGGCCCAACTGCTCAGCCAGGACGGCAGCGGTCTGGGGACCGATGTCAAAGATCATGTCGTCGTCGGCCACATCAGCAGCCGCCTTCACGGTTGCTGCAGCGGTCGGCGAGAATTCCTTGCCCACCACCACGTCGGTCGGAATGGGTACCGAAGCGCCGCGCTTGGCCATCAGCTCGATGATGGCCTTGGCATCCTCCACCAGGTCCGGCTCGGCCAGCGACTTGCCGATCTTCAGGCCGGCGGCCAGCATGAAGGTATTGGCGATGCCGCCACCGACGATGAGGTTGTCGACCTTCTCGGCCAGGGTCTTCAAGATGGTCAGCTTGGTGGACACCTTGGAACCGGCCACGATGGCCACCAGCGGACGGGCCGGCTGGTTCAGGGCTTTACCCAGGGCATCCAGCTCGGCCGCCAGCAGCGGGCCGGCACAGGCGATGGGGGCAAACTTGGCCACGCCATAGGTGGTGGCTTCGGCGCGGTGCGCGGTACCGAAGGCGTCGTTGACGTAGATATCGCAGAGCTTGGCGATCTTTTGCGCCAGCTCATCGCTGTTCTTCTTTTCACCCTTGTTCAGACGGCAATTTTCCAGCAGCACGACCTGGCCGGGTTGCACCTCCACACCGTCCACCCAGTTGGCCACCAGCTTGACTTCGCTGCCCAGCAGCTCGGACAGGCGCTTGGCCACCGGCGCCAGCGAATCCTCGGGCTTGAACTCGCCTTCGGTGGGGCGGCCCAGGTGGGAAGTCACCATCACTGCAGCGCCTGCCTGCTGGGCATCGCGAATGGCCGGCACCGAGGCGCGGATGCGGGTATCTTCGGTGATATTGCCGGCATCATCCTGCGGCACGTTCAGATCGGCACGGATGAAGACGCGTTTGCCTTGCAATTGCTTGGCAGAAATCAGATCGCTCAGTCGGTTGAATTTCATAGCTAGGAATTCGAAGAAGGGGGCGAAAAACGCCGTATTTTACTCCAGCCTGACCTGCTCCTGACGCCTTTTTGGCTGCTTCAACAACATCCAGGCGCGGCCGGCAGCTCTGCAATAAGGTTCACAACACAGCGTGCCACGCTGTAAAGAGTGACATTCTTGCCACATTAGTTCCCCACAAGTTGCAGTGGCAGGAAAGTTCTTGCTCTCGTGAATCCGCTAAAATGGAGCTCTTTGCCCAGTTCGCTCATCGTTATCTTAGCGACAACTGGGCTGCCCCACCGGGCATTCCACATTCTGCAATCACTGCACAGGGAGACCACCATGTCCATGGCTGACCGCGACGGCAAGATCTGGAAGGACGGCGCGTTGATCGACTGGCGCGACGCCACCGTCCACGTACTGACCCACACCCTGCACTACGGCATGGGCGTCTTCGAGGGCGTGCGCGCCTATAAGACGCCGGAAGGCACGGCCATCTTCCGCCTGAAGGAACATACCCAGCGCCTGTTCAACTCGGCCAAGATCTTCCAGATGGTAGTGCCGTTCGACCAGGCCACCCTGGCCGAGGCGCAGCGCCAGGTGGTGCGCGAAAACAACCTGGAATCCTGCTACATCCGCCCGCTGATCTGGATCGGCTCGGAAAAGCTGGGCGTGTCCGCCAAGGGCAACCAGATCCACGTGGCCATCGCCGCCTGGCCGTGGGGCGCCTACCTGGGCGAGGATGGCATCAACAAGGGCATCCGAGTGAAGACTTCTTCCTTCACCCGGCACCACGTCAATGTGTCGCTGGTGCGTGCCAAGGCCTGCGGCTACTACATCAATTCCATCCTGGCCAACCAGGAAGCGCTGGCCGATGGCTACGATGAAGCCCTGCTGCTGGACACCGAAGGCTATGTCTCGGAAGGTTCGGGGGAAAATGTCTTCATCGTCAAGAACGGCAAGATCTATACTCCCGACCTGGCCTCCTGCCTGGATGGCATCACCCGCGACGCCGTGCTGACCATGGCGCGCGACCTGGGCATCGAGGTCATCGAAAAGCGTATCACCCGCGATGAAATGTATTGCGCCGATGAAGCTTTCTTCACCGGCACCGCGGCCGAGGTCACCCCGATCCGCGAACTGGATCGCCGCGTCATCGGCAATGGCGCTCGCGGCCCCATCACCGAGAAGCTGCAGAGCCTGTTCTTCGACGTGGTCTCGGGCCGGGCGCCGCAGTACCGGCACTGGCTCACGCTGGTGTAAGGCCTAGCCCCTTCAGTCATTCAATGAGTCAGTCTTTAGTCGTTAGTCAATTGCAAGCAACGGAGAACAAGATGAGCCAAGCTCAAGCATCGCAGGGTGTGATCCTGCTCGAAGGCAAGGATTTGCCGGCCCACTGCCCCAACCCCAGCATGACCGCCTGGAACTCGCACCCGCGCGTGTTTCTGGAACTGGATGCCCATGGCGCAGCCAAATGTCCTTACTGCGGCACCCAGTACCAGTTGAAACCCGGTACCGTGGTCAAGGGCCACTGAATCCAGGTTTCGCACCAGACACGAGAGGGCCCACAAGGCCCTCTTTTCATCTGATCCGGAGATTGTCATGCCTCGCAACAAACTGATCCATGGCTCGCCTGATGAAATCGAAGCCGCCTACTACGACGCCCTGGCCCGCGCCGACCTGGAAGCCTTGATGGACCTGTGGGCCGATGATGAAGAAGTGGTCTGCATCCATCCCGGCGCCCAACGCCTGGTCGGCCATGCCGAGATCCGCGCCGTGTGGGAAGACATCCTCTCCAACGGCGGCCTACACATCCGCCCGCGCCAGTTGCATGTGACGCAGAACATGATGACCGCCGTGCATAGCGTGGTCGAAGAAATCGAACACGGCAGCCAGGACCAACCGGAGGTGCACGTCATCGCCACCAACGTCTATCTCAAGACCACCCTGGGCTGGCGCATGGTGATGCACCATGCCTCGGTGGCGCCCGGTGCGGCGCCGGCAGAGGCGGTGATCAGCGGGGCCATGCTGCATTGATGGCAGGCTTTTGATTTATCCACAGGCTAGGCTGCACCATGCTTTACATCCCGCCCCGCTGGCTTCCCGGGGGCCATCTCCAGACCATCTACCCATCCACCTGCCTGCCCAAGCCGGAGCTCGCCTATCGCCGCGAACGCTGGGAGGCGCCCGATGGCGACTTCATCGATATCGACTTCGTCGATGGCCAGCCGGGACGGCCGCTGCTGGTGCTGTTCCACGGCCTGGAAGGTTCTTCCGACAGCCACTACAGCCGTGCGCTCATGGCCGAGGTGCAGCGGCGGGGCTGGCATGGGGCGATACCACATTTCCGGGGCTGCTCGGGCGAGATCAACCTGGCCCCGCGCTTCTATCATTCGGGCGACAGCGCCGAGCTGGACTGGATCATCCGTCGCCTCAAACTGCGCCAGCAAGACCTGGCAGCCACCCACCTGTATGCCTGCGGCGTCTCGCTGGGCGCCAATGCACTGCTGCGCTGGCTGGGCGAATCGCAGCATGAGGCCGAGATCGTGGACGCCGCCTGCGCGGTCTCGGCGCCGCTGGACCTGGCCGGCGGCGGCACAGCGCTGGCGTCGGGTTTCAACCGGCTCTATACCTGGGTGTTCTTGCGCACCCTGCGCCCCAAGTGCCTGGCCAAGCTGGAGCAGTTTCCGGGCCTGTTCGACCGCGACGCGCTGCTGGCGGCGCGCGACCTGTACGCCTTCGATAACGTGGTCACCGCGCCCCTGCACGGCTATCGCAATACCGACGACTACTGGGACCGCGCCAGCGCCAAGCACATCCTGCACGACATCAGCGTGCCCACGCTGGTCTTGAATGCCCAGAACGACCCCTTCCTGCCGGCACGCCACCTGCCGCGCTCGGCGGCCCCCGAGGTGGTGCTGGAGTATCCCGCACAAGGCGGTCACGTGGGCTTTGCCGCCGGCGGCCCACCGGGCAGCCTGGAGTGGCTGCCGCGCCGCCTGCTGCACTTCCTGGAAGGGCGCACCGAAAGTAGCTTCGTGACGCAAACGGAGTTGGCCCATGGATGAGATCGTGCGCCAGGCCATGACCCGATGGCCCAACGTGCCGCACTGCTTCGGCTGGCTGCGCCTGGATGCGCGTGGCCTGTGGCGGATGCGCGATGAACGCGCCCAGCAACTTGAACTCCCGGGCGATCCGATCCGCCACCCCGCCCTGCGGGCCTTCATCGACCGCAACTACGGCTGTGATGAAGCCGGTCGCTGGTATTTCCAGAACGGGCCGCAACGGGTGTATGTGGACCTGGAATGGATGCCGCACATCCTGCGCACCCAACCGGATGGGCAAGGCGGGCTGGCGCTGGTGCTGCATACCGGTGCCACGCTGGAGACCGTCGAAGCGGCCTGGATGGATGAGGCAGGCCGGCTCTACTTGCGCGCCGGCGGGGTCACCGCTGGCGTGGATGACCGCGACCTGGCGCATCTGCTGCCCTGCCTGCAGACCGCTGGGGCGGCCGATGAAGAAGCACTGCTGCGCTGGCTGGAAGGGGCCGGCAATGTTGCACCAAACTTCACCTATGCCGGCCGGGCATTGCCGCTCAAGCGCATCGCTGCGGCAGAGCTGGAAAAAATCTTCACTTTCGTCGCCAATCCACGCGAGCCGTGAAGGATAGGCATCGGGGGCCGCGGATCAGCTGCGGTCCTTGCCGTCCTTCTGCTCATCCTTCCAGCGCGCCTTCCACTCGCGCTCGCGCGCATCGATCTGCGACTGGTCGTAGAAGGTGGCGTCGGGCGCCTTGCGGGCAATCCCCAACTGATCGATGGCGGCCAACAGGCTGCCGTTCAAGGCATAGGATTCGGCCAGCGCCATGTGCTGCAACGCCTGCTTGCCCTGGGCCGCATAAGCCTTGGCCAGCAATTGCTGCACCTGGGCGTCGGCGCGGTAGAGCTGGGCCTGGTCGCGCAGGTAGGCCACCGCTTCATCGAGCCGGTTGGCGGCCATCAAGGCATCGGCATACTGACGCGCGATGGTGCGCGAGATGGGGAATTGCTGGCGCAGCGTCGTGGCCAGTTGCAGCGCCTGCTGGGACTGCTTGCGGGCGATACGGATGTCGATGTCAAGACTGCCGAACAGGATCCCGGTCTTCATCGGGATAGCCGCTTCCTGGGCTTCCTTCAGGGCCGTTTCGGCCTGCTCGAACTTGTTCTGGCGATAGTAGGTGTAAGCCAGCCCATACTTGGCGGCGGCCGTCATGAGCTTGGTATTCTGGCGTGCCTGGTCGATGAACTTGGCGGCACTGTCGCGCAATCCTTGCACGCTGTCGTTCTGCAAGACCTGGGTGCGCGCGCGCACCAGCTGGAATTCGGGATTGTCCACCCGCTGCTTGTAGCGCTGGTCGCGGATGCGCGCCTGGATGTCGGCGATGCGCTCGGTGGTCAGCGGGTGCGTCATCAGGTAAGGCGGCACGGCATCGCTGTAGTTGCGCGAGGCCGCTTGCAGGCGACCAAAGAAGGTCACCATGCCGGACGGGTCGAAACCGCCATCGCTCATGATCTGGAAACCGATGCGGTCGGCCTCGCGCTCGGCATCGCGGCTGAAGTTGAGCTGGCGCTGCACGGCCAGGCCGGTACCGCCCATCATGGTGGCCATGGCGGCGTCGCCACCGGCCTTGGAAATCCCGGCCAGCGCGCCCAGCACGATGGCCGCCAGCTGGATCATCGAATTCTGCTTTTGCTGGCCCAACATGCGCGCGATGTGACGCTGGGCCACGTGCCCGATTTCGTGCGACATCACCCCGGCCAGTTCGGACTCCGACTGCGCCGCCAGCACCAGCCCGCTATTGACGCCGATGAAGCCGCCCGGCAAGGCAAAGGCGTTGAGCATGGGGTCGCGCACCATGAAGAACTGAAAATCGAAGCCAGCCTCGCCGCGCACTTCGGGATGCAGCGAGACCAGGTGCTGGCCAAAATTGTTGAGGTATTCCGAGACTGGACCATCATCGACATAGTCGCGGTCAGAGCGGATGTCGCGCATGATTTCCTCGCCCAGCTTGCGCTCCATCAGCGGCGAGAGACCCTCGCGCTCGGTATCGCCCAGCGTCGGCAAGCCCTGCGCTACGCCGGGATGCGGCAGCAGCGTCAGCGGTGCGGCCGGCAAGAGCAGCAAGGCGGCTCCCAGAGTGCGCGCCAGCAGCTGGCGTAGCGGCAGGAAGACACGACGAGAGACAGCAAAAAAGACAGCAGAAACGATTCGTGGCATGGACCGGTTCGGTAATGGCAGGCAAGACAGTGAAGCAGCGAAGGCTGCGGGCTGCCTGCTATGATACCCGCTCCTTTCCCTTCATTTCACGAGCAGCGCAGACCATGACGACATCCGGCGACCACGCGCCCAACGGCGGCCTCACCCATTTCGACCAGGGCGGACAGGCACACATGGTCGACGTCGGCGGCAAGAACGAAACCCAACGCGTGGCCCTGGCTACAGGCGTGATCCGAATGCAGCCGGCTACGCTGGCCATCATCGAATCCGGCACCGCCAAGAAGGGCGACGTCCTGGGCATCGCCCGCATCGCCGCCATCATGGCGGCCAAGCGCACGGGCGAGCTGATCCCCTTGTGCCATCCGTTGGCCTTGACGCACGTTTCGGTGGAGTTCGAGACCGATGCCGCCAGTGCTTGCGTGCGCTGTACCGCACGGGTGGAAACCTACGGCAAGACCGGGGTGGAGATGGAAGCGCTGACCGCTGTGCAGGTGGGCTTGCTGACGGTCTATGACATGTGCAAGGCGGTCGACAAGCGCATGGTCATGACGGATATCTGCGTGACCGAAAAGCGCGGCGGCAAGAGCGATATCAGCATGGCGCGGCCTTAGGTCAGATGCGTCCGACCAGGGGTCATGAAAAACGCGCCCGCGGGCGCGTTTCGTTTTTCTTCATCTACGCTATGCCAGCGATTCAGCCACGGCAATTGGCCGGCGCAAACTTGGCCGGCAGCGTGCCGGCGACGAAGCCGGTGTTGGGCGTAGCGCCTTCGGGCGTGGCAGCCTGCTTCACATCCTTGGCCGCGCATTGCCACTGGATGGTGCCGGAGGCGATGGTAGGGGTCAGCGTCAAGCTGCCGCCGTCACCCACGCGCGGGCCGTAAGTGATGGTGATGACGCCACCGACGCCACGCTTTTCCATCGGCGAGACTTCGATCTTGCTGACGTTGTCGGTCGGCGTGAAAGCCGGCAGGCCGAGTTGCGCCACGGTGAAGACGCCATTGTTGGAGCTGATCTGCTCGGTCACGGCCAGCTTGTAGGGCTCGGCCAGGTTGAAGCCTTCCGAGACGCGCGCCCGGACGATGTAGTCCTGGTACTGCGAAGCGCCCAGCATGGCCAGGATGCCGATGACGGCCAGCGTGACCATCAGTTCGAGCAGGGTGAAGCCTTGTTGGGCGCGGCGGGAGACGACTGCTTTCATGGAATCCTCGTAAAAAATAAAAGGGCGTTGCCAGTATCGGCAGCGCCGGCAATGCGTACCAGCGAATAAATTGCAAAGCTAGCAGGTTTGTTGGGCCGTGGCGCTGATATGCCTCAACCACCGGCTAGGACAGCGGCGTGTGCTGCTGCTCGGCTTTCCTGCGCTTGAGCGTGAGGCCAGTCAACACCACCCCCAGCGCACCGACCAGGCCGGGCAGGCTCAGGTGGACGGCGGCGCCGGGCAGGATGAATTCGGTCTCGGCGATGACATCCCGCAACCAGGCCTGCATGGCCGCATCGCTGAAGATCATGCCACCGGCGATGTAGCCCAGCAAGGCCGCACCCAAGGTGACGATGACCGGGAATTTCTCCATCAACTTCAATACCAGCGTGCTGCCCCAGACGATGATGGGGATGCTGACCACGATGCCGAACACCACCAGCAGCAGCTGATGCTCACCCGCGGCTTGCTCGGCCGCGCTGGCGATGGCAATCACGTTGTCCAGGCTCATCACCAGGTCGGCCACGATCACGGTCTTGACGGCGCCCCACAGACGGTCGCTGCCATTGATGTCGGTGTGTTCATCCTCTTCATTGAGCAGCTTGATGCCGATCCACAGCAGCAGGATGCCGCCCACCAGCTTCAGGTAGGGCAATTGCAGCATGGTCACGGCAAAGGCGATCAAGGCAATGCGGATGGCAATGGCCCCCACGGTGCCCCAGACGATGCCCTTCATGCGCAGCTTGTCGGGCAGGTTGCGACAGGCCAGCGCGATGACGATGGCATTGTCGCCGCCGAGCAGGATGTCGATCAGGATGATCTGCGCCACCGCCACCCAGTTCAGGTTGGTCAGCAATTCCATTCATGTCCTCCAGGAAAACAGCGCCTCTGGTCGGGCGCATGGCTGGATGACCGCGTCGTGCGCGATTAGTGCCTTGCCCATCAAGGCAGGCCACCCTAAAAGACATGGGGAGCCGAAGCTCCCCATGCTGGTGCTACCTGGTATTGCGTGTACGGCAGGTCCGGCTGGGCTTGCCTTGCGGGCAAGCCATCGGCGCTCTTACAGTACCGACTTCAGCAGGCGACCCATTTCGGACGGGTTGCGGGTGACCTTGATGCCGCACTCTTCCATGATGGCCAGCTTGGCTTCGGCAGTGTCGGCACCGCCGGAGATCAGGGCACCTGCGTGGCCCATGCGCTTGCCCGGGGGCGCGGTCACGCCGGCGATGAAACCAACCACCGGCTTCTTCATGTTGTCCTTGATCCAACGGGCGGCGTTGGCTTCGTCAGGACCACCGATTTCACCGATCATGATGACGGCATCGGTGTCCGGATCGTCGTTAAAGGCCTTCATGACGTCGATGTGCTTCAGACCGTTGATCGGGTCGCCACCGATACCGACGGCGGAGGACTGGCCCAGGCCCAGGGCGGTCAGTTGGCCCACGGCTTCATAGGTCAGGGTGCCCGAGCGGGAGACCACGCCGATGCGGCCCTTCTTGTGGATGTGGCCGGGCATGATGCCGATCTTGATTTCGTCCGGGGTGATCAGGCCGGGGCAGTTCGGGCCCAGCAGCAGGGTCTTGGAACCGGCCTTGGCCATGCGGTCCTTCAGGGCCAGCATGTCACGCACGGGGATGCCTTCGGTGATGCAGATGGCCAGGTCCAGCTCGGCTTCAACGGCTTCCCAGATGGCAGCAGCAGCGCCGGCGGGCGGCACGTAGATCACGGAAACGGTGGCGCCGGTGGCGTTCTTGGCTTCGGTGACGTTGGCATAGATGGGGATGCCTTCGAAGTCTTCACCGGCCTTCTTCGGGTTCACGCCGGCGACGAAGGCATTTTTGCCGTTCGCGTAGTCGCGGCACATGCGGGTGTGGAACTGACCGGTCTTGCCGGTGATACCTTGGGTGATGACCTTGGTGTCTTTGTTGATGAGGATCGACATTTCTCTTCCTTGACTGTGATGCCTGCGCCGCGGGCGGCGCCTGGGACTGCAATCGCTTGCAGCCGGCGGCTCATGCCGCGCAGGCTTGCGTATTGGGTTGACTTACTTGGCGGCTGCCACGACCTTCTGGGCGGCTTCTTCCATGGAATCGGCCGAGATGATCGGCAGACCGGAATCGGCCAACAGCTTCTTGCCCAGGTCTTCGTTGGTGCCCTTCATACGGACCACCAGGGGCACCTTCAGGGAAACCGCCTTGGAAGCAGCGATCACGCCTTCGGCGATCACGTCACAGCGCATGATGCCGCCGAAGATGTTGACCAGGATGGCCTTCAGTTCGGGGTTCTTCAGCATGATCTTGAAGGCTTCGGTGACCTTCTCGGTGGTGGCACCGCCGCCCACGTCCAGGAAGTTGGCCGGCTCGCCGCCGAACAGCTTGATGGTGTCCATGGTGGCCATGGCCAAGCCGGCGCCGTTGACCAGGCAGCCGATGTTGCCGTCCAGGGAGATGTAGGCCAGGTCGAACTTGGACGCTTCGACTTCAGCCGGATCTTCTTCGTCCAGGTCGCGGTAGGCGACGATTTCCGGGTGACGGAACAGGGCGTTGGAGTCGAAGTTGAACTTGGCGTCCAGGGCGATGACCTTGCCGTCGCCGGTCAGGATCAGGGGGTTGATTTCAGCCAGGGAAGCGTCGGTTTCCCAATACGCCTTGTACAGGCCTTGCAGGTTCTGGCGGGCAGCCGGGATGGACTCTGCGGGCACGCCGATCTTGGCGGCCACGTCATCGGCTTGGGCGTCGGTCAGGCCATCGATCGGATCGATGATGACGTTGTGGATCTTTTCGGGGTGGCTGTGGGCCACTTCTTCGATATCCATGCCGCCTTCGCTGGAGGCCATCAGCACGACCTTTTGCGAGACGCGGTCGGTCACCAGGGAAACGTACAGTTCCTTCTTGATGTCGGCGCCTTCTTCGATCAGCAGGCGGCGCACCTTCTGGCCTTCAGGACCGGTCTGGTGGGTCACCAGTTGCATACCCATGATCTGGTTGGCGTACTCCTTGACCTGTTCGATGGACTTGGCCACCTTCACGCCACCGCCCTTGCCACGACCACCAGCATGGATCTGAGCCTTGACGACCCACACCGGGCCGCCGAGTTTCTGGGCAGCCGCTTCGACTTCGTCGACCGACATGCAAGGAATGCCGCGCGGCACGGTTACGCCGAACTGGCGCAGGATTTCTTTACCCTGATACTCATGGATTTTCATGGGAGCTTCCCTTTAGACACTGAATGAATAAGACTTGCCGGATTGAAATTCGGTAGCCGGCGTCATGCCGGCCGTCGAGAAAGCAGACTGCAACCCGCAGGCGGGTATCGCATCCGTTGCCGGATGGAAGCGAACGCAGGCGTGAGCTGCGCGGGTTGCGAGTGAATTCGTAGAATTGGGCATGTTCATGCCGTCTGCTTTAGTTGGTCTGATATTCGAAACGCGCCGGCTTGCACCGAAGCGTCCGCATTATCCATTCCTGCTCCTGACGTGGGCCTTGCACCGTTGCGCCGTTTTAACGAACCGGCAACACGCGGTATCTCCTCAGGCTTGCGCGCCGCAGCAAAAACTTCCGAATTCTAGCACAGGCAGGCTCGCCTGTTCGCCGGTAGCGCTAACAGGCAATGCAAAGAGCCGAGATTACCGCATGATGGGACTGAAAGAAGTGACACACCCATCCACTGGGAAATGAATAGATGAGGCGGCGAGCCTGGGGCTGATTCAACAGACTGATGTCAGGAAGCGTCTTCGTCTTCTGCCCAGGCCATCTGGAAGGCTTCGCGGATGCTGCGATGGGAAAAACCGCGTTGCTGCAGGAAGCGCATCTGCTTGGCCCGCGTCTCGGCGTCAGCCGGGGGGGCGCTGAACTTGCGGCGCAGCACCTGGGCGGCACGCTCGCCTTCGCCTGCGGCCAGGTCGGCCTTGAGGTCGGCAATGGCTTCACCTTCGATGCCATGACCGTGAAGTTCCGAGAAGATGCGCTGGTTACCGTAGCGCGCCGAACGGCGATGTACCAACGACTCGGAAAAGCGTTCTTCGGAAAGAAAACGGGATTGTTCGAGCCACTGCAGCAGCGCCTCGATGTCGTCACCCTCTTGCGCGTAAGGGGCAAGCTTACGCGCAAGTTCCAGGCGACTATGCTCACGTGAAGAGAGATATTTGAGCGCCCGTGCTTTCAGGCTGATCGGCGGTCTTGGCATGACGTTCGACTACACGGACGATGGAACGGAAGAAACGGGTGCAACGAAAGAAGCAGGTGACACCATGGTAGTGAAACAATAAAGCGATAAAGCGATGAAGCGATGAAGCAATAATGCCGTGTTGCTATACAGCGGTACTGCATGTTTGCCCTCCCGCTCATGCCACCGGAGCGGCGCGGCACAGGTGGGAGGGACAGGTCCCACCCTGACATCAAGGGCTCAGGCAAACCCTGGTGTCACGGTAGCGCCTGGATGAGGATCAGGAAGCCTGTGCTTCTGCTTCGCCACCAGCGGCCAGCTCCGGCACGCCCAGGGCGACGCGGACCTTGTTTTCGATCTCGCGGGCCAGTTCCGGGTGTTCCTTCAGATAGTTGCGGGCATTGTCCTTGCCCTGGCCGATGCGTTCGCCGTTGTAGCTGTACCAGGCGCCGGATTTCTCGACCACCTTGTGCTCGGAACCCAGGTCCAGGATCTCGCCTTCGCGGGACGTGCCTTCGCCATACAGGATGTCGAAGTGGGCTTCGCGGAACGGCGGCGCAACCTTGTTCTTGACGACCTTGACCTTGGTTTCGCTGCCGATGACTTCATCACCCGACTTGATCGAACCGGTGCGGCGGATGTCCAGGCGCACGGAGGCGTAGAACTTCAGCGCGTTACCACCGGTGGTGGTTTCCGGGTTACCGAACATGACACCGATCTTCATACGGATCTGGTTGATGAAGATGACGGTGGTGTTGGTGCGGTTGATGCTGCCGGTGAGCTTGCGCAGCGCCTGCGACATCAGGCGGGCTTGCAGGCCGGGCAGGGAGTCGCCCATGTCGCCTTCGATTTCAGCCTTGGGCGTCAGCGCGGCCACCGAGTCGACCACGATCAGATCCACCGCACCCGAGCGCACCAGGGCGTCGCAGATTTCCAGGGCCTGTTCGCCGGTGTCGGGCTGCGAGATCAGCAGGTCGTTCAGGTTCACGCCCAGCTTCTGAGCATAGGTGACGTCCAGTGCGTGCTCGGCGTCGATGAAGGCGCAGGTGCCGCCCAGCTTTTGCATCTCGGCAATCGATTGCAGGGTCAGGGTGGTCTTGCCGGAGGATTCCGGGCCGTAGATCTCGATGACGCGACCGCGCGGCAGGCCGCCGATGCCCAAGGCGATGTCCAGGCCCAGCGAGCCGGTGGAGACAGCCTGGATTTCCTCGGCGATGACGCCGTCTTCCATGCGCATCACCGAGCCCTTGCCAAACTGCTTTTCAATCTGTGCCAACGCGGCGGCCAGCGCCTTGCTCTTTTCAGAGTTGTTCGCAGCTTTTTTGTCGTCCATAAATCTCTCTCGGCAAAATGTCGTGAAGAAGGGGTGTCAGGGGAGGTATTGCGGATATTGCAGATATTGCCCGGGGGCAGTGGATGACCGCCCCCGATAGAGCGATACTGTATAAAAAAACAGTGCTCCATGCAAGCGTTTTTGTCGGCCCCGGTTCATTCGTGGGCGAAAACCACAATTATACGAGAGCGGGGGCACCCAAAAACTTCATAAATCGTAGAGTAATGATGCATGGAAGGAAAAAAAGCGGCACACTCGCGAGTTGGTAGGAATAATTCGTCAGCTCTGCGTCAATGAGCGCCCAATGTACGTCATCTCACGACATATTGCATTGCGGCAATTTTCCATGCTCCACGCCTTCAGCAACCCCGAACAGACAGATAGATCGTTTGATAGACCGTTCTCATGAGTTTAGTGCCCTTTAGCCACATCAGCGCCCTCCGCTGCCTGGTCATCGACGACATGCCGACGATGCGGCAGAACATCCGTATGCACCTTGGCCAGCTCGGCGTCACCAAGGTCGACCAGGCGGCCACGCCCGATGAAGCTATCCGCTTCGTGCAATCCAGCACGTATGACCTGATCATCTGCGACTACAACCTCAACAAGGAAAGCAACGGCCAGCAGTTGCTGGAGTTCTTCCGCACCCAGAACATGCTCTCGCCGACCTGCATGTTCATCATGGTCACCGCCGAGAGCGGCTACAACCTGGTGGCCAGCGCTGCCGAGTTCCAGCCCGATGCCTACATGTTGAAGCCGCTGACGGCCAGCCGTATCGCCGAGCGCGTGGACCGCCTGCTGGAAAAGCAGCACGCCATGCTGCCGGTGACCGAGAAGATGAAGCGCAAAGACATGGCCGGCGCCATCATCGAATGCGACAACGTCCTCAAGGCCGCACCCAAGTGGATCGTCGAAATCATGAAGACCAAGGGCACGCTGTTGATCGAGCAGCGTCGCATCGATGAAGCGCGCGAGGTCTACAAGCAGGCCCTGGCCATGCGCGACGACCTGGTCTGGGCCAAGATCGGCCTGGCCCGCTGCAACATCGTGGCCGGTCAGATGGATGATGCGCGCACCATCGTGCAGGACGTGCTGGCGCAGAACAAGCAGTTCATCGCCGCCTACGACCTGCTGGCGCAGATTGATGAAGCCCAGGGCAACCAGGAAGGTGCGCTGGAGGCGCTGACCAAGTCGTCCGAAATCATTCCCTCGGCTCGCCGCAGCCGCCTGGTGGGCGACGTGGCCTACCGCAGCGGCCACCTGGACCAGGCGCGCGAAGCCTACGACAAGGTCTTGAAGCACACCAAGGGCTCGCTCACCGCACAACCCACCGACCTGCTCTCGCTGGCCCAGGTCCACATCGACAGCGGCGACCCCGATGCCGCGCTGCGCCTGCTGGAAAGTGCACCGCGCCGCTACGAGGAATCCAACATCTTCGTCTCGGCGCAAGCCGCCGTGCAAGCCCAGGCCTATGTGCAACTGGGTGACACCATCTCGGCCCAGCAAGCCTTCGAGACCGCGCGCCAGGCCGCTGCCAAGGAAAGCTCCGACACCACTTCGCTGGCCCTGGCCAAGGCTGCCTTCTCGATGGGCAAGGATGAGGAAGGCGCGCAACTGATCGCCGAAGCCATCAAGTCCGATCACGAAAATAAGACCCTGCAGATGCTGGCACGCAAGGTGCTTGCCGATACTGGCCGGGCCAACCTGGCCGAGGAATTGATCGACGGTGCCGTCAAGCAATGCATGAGCATCATCGCCGAAGCCAATGCCTTGATGCGCAGCGCCAAGCCCGACGAATCGCTGGCCAAGCTGGAAGAAGCGCTGGCCAGTATGCCCGAGAACACCGGCGTGCTGCTGGCCTCGGCCCAGCTGCATCTGCTGTGGATGAGCCAGCGCGGCTGGAACGAAGAATACGTCAAGCGCGTGCGCCGCTACCTGGCCACCCTGGACCGCCTGATTCCCGGCAACGATAGAGTCGCCAAGATGCATAAATTCCTGCGTGACACCCTGAGCAAAGTAGCCCCGAAGAGCTGACCATGGATCCCAAGCTTGCCGCGATCATCATTCACGACATCAAAAACTCCCTGGGCGTGCTGGAGGGGGAATTGCGCCGCCTGTCCGACGACGTGCCGCGCGCCCAGCAAGCCCACGTCACCTGCCTGGCCCTGCAGGAAAAGCTGATCGCCTTCCTGACCCTGTACAAAGCGGACTCCCAGGGCCTGCGCGCCCAGGTCGAGGCGGTCTCGCCGCTGGACTTCCTGGACGCACTGGTGCGCGAGCAGTCGGTGAGCCGCAGCAGCGACATTGCACTCACGGTGGACGAAACCGAGATGCCGGTGATCGGCTTCTTCGACGAACACCTGGTGGCGCTGGCGCTGGAAGCCGCATTGCAGAACGCCAGCCGTTTCGCCCGCACGCAGATCGCCGTGGGTTGCCGCAAGCATCCCGAAGGGGGCGTGATCTTCACCGTGCGCGACGATGGCCCCGGCATCGGCACCCAGGAAAAGAAGCCCTCCACCGGTCTGGGCATGGACCTGTGCAATGCGATTGCCACCGCCCACAACAAGGAAACGCAGCATGGCGAAGCACGCCTGTCCAACCATCCCGAGGGTGGTGCGCTGTTCGAGCTGTGCCTGCCTTGATCTGAGCCGATGCGAGAGGGCCGCAGCCTGCGCTGCGGTACGCTTCCTGTGCAAGACTACAGGTCGCCAGGAATACTCCAGCGCACGAGCACTCATCTAGATGAGCACATGAGCATCCGCACGGCGAGCCCGACGCCCCTCCTCTTCCCCGCCAGCATCCCCTCACATGCGCAAAGCGCATAACCAAGCGTGAAAATAGTCGTTCTGCCGCCTGCCCTTCGTCCTTAGAGTAATGGTCTGTCCGGCCTGTGCCGCCCGTGCTGCGGCACTTGGCGCCGGCCTCTCCATCACACAGGGAACGCCTCCATGCAACGCAGACACTTCCTCCGCCTGGCGCCGGCCGCGCTCGGCGCCACCCTGCTGGGCAGCACGCCACTGATCGCAGGCGCCGCCCAACCACCCAAGACCTTGCGCCTGGACTACGCGTATTACTCGCCGCCCAGCCTGGTACTGCGCAAGTTCGGCTGGCTGGAGGAAGATCTCAAGGCGCAAGGTACCGAAGTCAAGTGGGTACTGAGCCAGGGCAGCAATCGCGCCCTCGAATATCTCAACAGCGACAGTATCGACTTCGGCAGCACTGCTGGACTGGCGGCCTTGCTGGCGCGCGCCAATGGCAATCCGGTCAAGGCGGTATATATCTATTCACGCCCGGAATGGACGGCGCTGGCGGTGGGCAAGGATTCGCCAGTGCGCTCCATCAGCGAGTTGAAGGGCAAGAAGATCGCCGCTACCAAGGGCACCGATCCCTACCTGTTCCTGCTGCGCGCCTTGCATGAAAACGGCCTCAAGAAGAGCGACGTCGAGATCGTCCACCTGCAGCACGCCGATGGCCGCGCCGCCTTGGAACAAGGGCGCGTGGCCGCCTGGGCCGGGCTCGATCCGCACCTGGCGGCCAGCGAACTGGAGGCCGGTTCGCGCCTGATCTACCGCAACGTCAATTTCAATACCTACGGTTTTCTCAACGTCAGCGACAGCTTCGCCGCGCGCTACCCGGACCAGGTCAAGCGCGTCCTGGCCGCCTACGAACGGGCACGCCACTGGATCATCGCCCATCCCGATGAGACCGTGGCACTGCTCTCGGAAGAGTCCAAGCTGTCGGCGCCGGTGGCCCGACTGCAACTCAAGCGCAACGATTTCTCGCACCCGCAGATCGGCCGCGAACACATCGAAGCCCTGCGTGCCGCCGCCCCCATCCTGCTGGAAGAAGACCTGGTCAAGAGCAGCACCGATCTGCCGCGCACCATCAATGCGCTGATCGATCCTTCCTATGCGCAGGACGTGGTGAAGGCCTGAGCTCATGCGCGCACCAGTCACCCTGAACGGCGCGAGCACGGATGAGGCAATCCGGTCACGCCCCCTCCCCCGCCGTCGCCGCGGTTGGCCGCATGACGATGGCTATCGGCCCGGCCGTTTCACCGGCTGGATCCTACCGCTGGCCTTCCTGTTGCTGGTGGAAGCCGGTGCCCGGCTGGAGCTGATTCCCTCGCGCCTGTTGCCACCACCCAGCGAACTGGCGCACACCCTGTGGTCGCTGGCGGCCCGTGGCGAGTTGCTGCCGCACATCGTCGCCAGTGTCACGCGCGTGGCAGCCGGCTTTGCCATCGGCAGCGTGCTGGCAGTGGCACTGGGCCTGCTGGTGGGCATCAGCCGTCGCGCCGAAGCGCTACTGGAGCCGAGCTTCCAGGCCCTGCGTGCCATCCCCAGCCTGGCCTGGATTCCCTTGCTGCTGCTCTGGCTGGGCATTGATGAGACACCCAAGGTGGTGCTCATCGCCATCGGCGCTTTCTTTCCGGTCTACCTGAACCTGGTGGCCGGCATCCGCGACATCGACCACAGGCTCATCGAAGTGGGCAGCAGTTCGGGGCTGGACACGACCGAACTGATCCGTCACATCCTGCTGCCGGCCTCGCTGCCTTATCTCTTTGCCGGTTTGCGCGGCGGACTCAGCCTGGCCTGGATGTTCCTGGTGGCCGCTGAACTGATTGCCGCCACCCGCGGCGTTGGCTACCTGCTCTCGGACGGCCGTGAAAGCAGCCGGCCCGACCTGGTGCTGGCGGCCATCCTGATCCTGGCCGTGCTGGGCAAGTGCAGCGATAGCCTGCTGCGCGCCGTCGAGCAAAAGAGCCTGGGTTGGCGTGAAGCACGGTGGCAATCCAGCCAGAAGATTTCCTGATTCCTTGGAGAGCATCTGCCATGTCCAGGCATTGCTCAGACTTCATCGGCGGCCGCACCTCATCCCGCACCTGGGTCGGAAGGCGCCGATAATGGATGAACTAGATCAGGTCACGCTGCTCTTGCTGCTCATCTTGGTGGTGGTGGCGATACTCTTCCCATTGACGGAGGGGCGCAGATCGTCGCGCGAGCAGCGCGATCAGGAGCGAGAGGACAGACCGGACCATGCAAACAAGCGCCGCTGATGCGGTGCTTTTTTTTCGCCTCGCAGCGGGAGAGTCAAGACATCGAAAAGACGGCGCCGCGGTGGCAGGCCAGAGGGTGGCTAGAGGCCCGTATGAAGGGAAAAGACAGTCGAGGAACGCGCATAAAAAAAACCGCCGGCAAAAGCCGGCGGTAAAACGGATTGGCGACGCTCATCCACTAACCGCCGCCTTCCGCGCCAAACTGATACGTACTACATGAACTTTCTTACCGAACTCGTGCAGGCTTATGCCTGCACCGGATCGAGTTGCTGGATACCTGCCAGCACCCAGCCACCCTGGCCGGTCGCCGGCTTGGACAGGTTCCAGATCTCGGCGAACTGGGCCGGCGAGGCGCTCGGGTCTTCCTTGATGAAGCCGAAGAACTTCACGCTGGCAAGGTAATCATTGCCCACGGTTTCCACGCCCAGCACTTCCGCATCCAGCGAGACCACGTCGGTCTGGTTGGAGGCCGTGCCACGTTCCTGGATCTGCAGGCGCAGCTCGGCAAACATCTCGGGGGTGGTGAATTCGCGGATATCGTTGATGTCGGCCTTGTCCCATGCCGCTTGCAGGCGGATGAAATAGGTCTTGGCATTGCGCACGAAGCCCACGGTGTCGAAACCAGCCGGAATGCCATAAGCAGGTGCTGCCTCGGCATTGCCGAAACCACCACCGAAACCGCCTTGGGTGGTCGCGGCAGCGGACTGGTCGGTCTTCAGCAGGGAGCCGATCTGGGGCGTGCCCGAGGCGTTATCCGCAGCTTGCGGTGCGGCCGAAGCCCAGGCCGGCGCCGGTTGCGAGGCTTGTGCGCCTTCCGACTTGCGACGGACCAAACGGATCACGAACATGATCACCAGCGCGATCAGGGCCACGGTCAGGATGGTGCTGATCATGCTGGCCAGGGCGCCACCCAGGCCGAAATGCGACAACAGTGCGCCCAGGCCCAGACCCAGCAGCGCGCCACCCAGCAAGCCCTTCCACATGCTCGGCTTGGCCGCAGCAGCCGCAGGTGCGGCGGCAGGGGCAGCCGGCTTGGCTGCGGCAGCCTGGTTCTGTTGCATCGGGGCCGGGCTCTGCGCCTGACGGCTGGCGCTGGAAGACTGTTTGCCGATCGAACCGCCACCGCCAAGACGCTTGGCTTCGACGGCCGACATGCCAACAGACAGCGTCATGACCGCCACTATCAGCGCGACAAATGCTTTTTTCATACTTTCTCCTAGAGATTCTGATGATGTGATGCGGTCACATCGGCCGTGATTTTCGAAAAGGGTTCGAGTTGCTCGTTGCCCTGGCGAAATCCGCATCAGCCTTGGCGCAGGCAGGCCAGGGCTGGCCGCGCACGAGCAGGAGCCTGCTGTCGCACGGCGCGAAGCCTCAGGAAATCAGGGGCAGTTCAGCGGGCGCAGCAAGACCTGTCGCGCGGGGCGACGGACTCAGGCCCGGGGAGGACGTCCTGCGCGCGGCAGGAACGGGGGTTGCAGGGCGGCATCGCTACGCAGAGCGGGCGCCAGGCGGGAGGTTTGCGGCGCGAAGGCCAGCGAATGGATCAGCACGGGTTCGTCGCCGATACCGGCGTGCGAGGAGAAATCTTCACCATTGTCGGCATAGCCGGCACTGTCGTCATCGCTGCTGCCAGCATCAGAGGCCACGGCGTGCGACTGGTCGCCGCTCACGACATGGACATGATGATCGGACAGGGAAGCGGGCTTGGCCGCCAGGTGCTGCACCGCCACAGTGGCGTGCACAGAAGCCGGGGCAGAGAAATCGGTGGCGGCCATCGAGCTGGCGTAAGTCAGCACCGCTGCAAAGACTTGCACCGGTAACAGACAGATCAGCAGGAGTACCCACACACGTTTCATCAGATTTTCCAGCAATGGATGCGAGAAATTATATCAACAAAGATTGCGCCGACAGCAAGTAAATCTTGCTGATGCCCCTACTATAAGGCCTAAGCTTCAGACTTCAATGACCAAGTCTGAATTGTTACACTTCGGGCCGGTCCCTGATCCACGACAAAAAAACAGCACATCAGGATATGCCTGATTTGCATTGGTCTTTGAATTAGGGGAATATGAATGAAAAGTACCACAATAATTCAATCATCCGAGACAAATCAGCCGAGCCCGTCTCGCTGATCTATTTCTATGCGCATCCTCCTTGCTGAAGACGACAGCGTACTGGCCGACGGACTGACCCGGTCCCTGCGCCATTCCGGCTATGCCGCCGATTGCGTCAAGAACGGGGTGGAAGCCGATTCGGCCCTGTCCACCCAGGACTTCGACCTGCTGATCCTGGACCTGGGCCTGCCCAAGATGTCAGGGCTGGAGGTGCTGCGCCGCTTGCGCGCCCGCAATTCGCGCCTGCCGGTGCTGATCCTGACCGCGGCTGACTCGGTCGAGCAGCGCGTGCAAGGCCTGGACCTGGGTGCGGACGACTACATGGCCAAGCCCTTCGCCCTGTCCGAACTGGAGGCGCGGGTGCGGGCGCTGACCCGGCGCGGTGCCGGCGGCGGCCCTACCGTCATCAAGCACGGCCCCCTGTCGTTCGACCAGGTCGGTCGCATCGCCTACATCGGCGAGCAGATGCTGGAATTGTCGGCGCGGGAACTGGGCCTTCTGGAAGTATTATTGCAACGCACGGGCCGCCTGGTCTCCAAGGAACAACTGGTGGACCACCTGTGCGAATGGGGAGAGGAAGTCAGCAACAATGCCATCGAAGTCTATGTCCATCGTCTGCGCAAGAAAATCGAGGTCGGCGGCGTGCGCATCGCCACCGTGCGCGGGCTGGGCTATTGCCTGGAAAAGCTGCCCGAAGCAGGCGCTGCACCGCTGGCCGCCTCCAACAACGCAGCCTGAACCGGTAGCGCGCTCGCGCTGATCGCCCATGACCGCGCGCGACCCCGCCCCGGCTTCTCCCGACCCGGCCCCGCCAGCGCCGGCCGCGCCGCCGCGCAAGAAGCGTCGCGCCGCCCTGGCCACCCAACCGGTGGAGCGCATCCAGCGCTCACTCTTCGGCGAAATCCTGGACTGGATGCTGGCCCCGCTGCTGCTGCTGTGGCCGATGAGCATCGCCATCACCTACCTGATCGCGCAATCGATCGCCAACCAGCCCTTCGACCGCGCCCTGGAAGACAGCGTCACCGTGCTGGCGCAACAGGTGTCCGAAGTCAACGGCAAGGTGGTGGCGCGCTTGCCGGTCTCGGCGCGCGACCTGCTGCGGGCCGACGACATCGACAATATCTACTACAGGGTCACCGGCCCCAACGGCGAATACGTCGAAGGCGATGTCGACATGCCCCAGCCGCCCGCCGACGATGACCGCGCCACCCTGGGCACGGTGCAGTTCCGCAATGACATCCTGCACGGCAGCGACGTGCGCATCGCCACCCTGCAAGTCGACCTGCGCCGCAGCGCCGCCCAGCGCGCGGCCCAGCACGAGCCGCGCCTGGCCACGGTGCAGGTGGGCGAGACACTGGAAAAACGCGCCCAACTGGCCAATGAAATCATCAAGGGCGTGATCCTGCCGCAGTTCGTGATCCTGCCGGTGGCGCTAGCGCTGGTCTGGTTCGCACTCTCGCGCGGGCTCTCGCCGCTGTCGGAATTGCAGCAGCGCATCCGTGCTCGTCGCCCTGACGATCTCTCCCCCATCGACTCCGGCCAGGTGCCCGAAGAAATCTCGCCGCTGGTGCGCTCACTCAACGACATGCTGGCGCGCCTGTCGCAGACCATCGCGATCCAGAAACGCTTCATCGCCGACGCCGCGCACCAGATGAAAACCCCGCTGGCCGGAATGCGGATGCAATCCGAACTGGCGCTGCGCCAGGGCGACCAGGACGATGTGCGGCGCTCGCTGGAACAACTGGCCAAGAGTTCGGAAACCGCCACGCGCCTGGTCAACCAGCTACTCTCGCTGGCCCGCGCCGAGAACCAGCAATCGCAGTCCGGCGGCATGGTCGCGGTGGAACTGAACGAACTGGCCCGCAGCGTGGTGCAGGACTGGGTGCCGATGTCATTTACCCAGCGCATCGATCTCGGATTCGAGCAGCCCGACCATCCCATCCTCATCACCGGCAACCCGGTGATGCTGCGCGAATTATTGTCCAACCTGCTGGATAATGCCCTTCATTACACACCACACGATGGCAATGGCCGCGTCACCGTGCGCGCCCGTACCGATGAAGGCGGCGGGCTGGCCATCCTGGAAGTGGAAGACAATGGCCCCGGCATTCCGGTAGCCGAGCGGGCCAACGTGTTCGAACGTTTCTATCGCATCCTCGGCACGCCCAGCACCGGCAGCGGCCTGGGCTTAGCCATCGTGCGCGAGATCGCGCAACAGCACGACGCCGTGCTGGAGATCACCCACAATCCGCGCTGCACCGATGCACGCTATCCGGGCTGCGTGTTTCGCGTGAGCTTTCGCATGATGCCGCGCACGCCCTTCTTCGACGACCTCACCTGACATGGACCAAGCGCCTCAGCCCATCGACCCCGGCAACCAATGGCAGCGCACCCGCCGCATGACGGCCTGGCTGCTGGCGCTGTGGTTCGCAGCCACGTTCTGCTTCATCTACTTCGCCCGCGAACTGGACCGGGTGCACCTATTCGGCTGGCCGGTCTCGTTCTACATGGCCGCGCAAGGCATGATGCTGATCTACCTGGCCATCGTAGTCATCTACGTGCGCCGGATGCGCCGCATCGAACAACTGGTCAGGCGCGAACAAGGCGAGAGCGGACATGGAGAGTAACCAGAATTTCTTCCGGCGCCTGTGCCGCTACTACGGGTTCTACACCCTCGGCTTCATCGCCTTCCTGTGCGTGCTGGCGCTGCTCGAACGCGAGGGGATGCCGCGCTCGTGGATCGGCTATCTGTTCCTGTTCGTCACCATCGGCCTGTATGCCGGCATCGGCGTGGTCTGCCGCACCTCCGACGTGCCCGAATACTATGTCGCCGGACGCCGCGTGCCGCCGCTGTTCAACGGCATGGCCACGGCGGCCGACTGGATCTCGGCGGCCACCTTCATCAGCCTGGCCGGGGGTCTCTACCTGCAGGGCTTCGACGGCCTGGCCTACATCCTCGGCTGGACCGGGGGGTATTGCCTGGTGGCGCTGCTGATCGCGCCCTATCTGCGCAAGTTCGGCCAATACACGGTGGCCGATTTCCTGGCGGCGCGCTATCCGGGCCGGCCCGGCAGCTACGGCGCCAACCTGATCCGCATCCTGGCGGTGGCCGCCACCATCCTCATTTCCTTCACCTACGTGGTGGCGCAGATCTATGGCGTGGGGCTGATCACCTCGCGCTTCACCGGCATCGATTTTTCCATCGGCATCTTCCTCGGCCTGGCCAGCATCCTGGTGTGCTCCTTCCTGGGCGGGATGCGCGCCATCACCTGGACCCAGGTGGCGCAATACATCATCATCCTGCTGGCCTATCTGATCCCGGTGATCTGGCTCTCGGCCAAGCACGCCAGCGTCCCCTTCCCACCGGTGGCCTATGGCGCGGTGCTACCCAAGCTCTCCGCACTGGAACACAAGCTGGAAGACGACCCCAAGGAAAAGGAAGTGCGCCGGATCTTCCAGACCCGGGCCGACGACTATGCACAACGCTTGAAGAACCTGCCGCAATCCTGGGCCGACGGCCGGGTGGAAGCGCAGAACCAGGCCGACCAGATCCGCCGCGACACCCACGCCTCGCTGGCCGAGATCAAAGCGGCCAGCCGCGCCCTGGCGGCCTATCCCAAATCACCCGAAGAGGCCCAGCGCAAATGGAGCGAAGCGCGCGCGGCCAACCTGGCGCGGGCCCAGCCACCGGTATCGCAGACCGACCCCTTCCCCGGGCGCGACAAGTCCAGCTCGGACATCAAGCGCAATAATTTCCTGGCCCTGGTGTTTTGCCTGATGCTGGGCACGGCCGCGCTGCCGCACATCCTGATGCGCTACTACACCACGCCCACCGTGGCCGGTGCGCGCAGCTCGGTGTTCTGGACGCTGTTCTTCATCATGCTGATCTACCTCACCGTGCCAGCCCTGGCGGTACTGGTGAAATACGACATCTATACCTCGCTGGTGGGCAGCAGCTACAGCCACCTGCCGGACTGGGTGTATTACTGGGCCAACATGGACAAGCTCAATCCCCTGGTCTCGATCAATGACTTGAACCGCGATGGTGTGGTGCAACTGGGCGAGGTTTCCATGGATGGCGACATCATCGTGCTGGCCATGCCGGAGATCGCCGGCCTGCCCTATTTCGTCTCGGGCCTGGTGGCCGCAGGCGGACTGGCCGCAGCCCTGTCCACCGCCGATGGTCTCTTGCTGACCATCTCCAACGCACTCTCGCACGACATCTACTACAAGGTGGTGGACCCCAGCGCCTCGACGCAAAAGCGCGTGACCATTTCCAAGTTGCTGCTGCTGGTGGTGGCGTTGCTGGCGGCCTATGCGGCCTCGCTCAAACCAGGCGACATTCTCTCGATGGTCGGCGCGGCCTTTTCGTTGGCGGCCTCCACGCTCTTCCCGGCGCTGGTGCTGGGTGTGTTCTGGAAGCGCGCCAACCAGCCCGGTGCGGTGGCCGGCATCGTCTGCGGATTCCTGATGTGCGTGTATTACATGCTGCACACCAACCCTGCCTTCGGCGGCAGCGCGGCAGGACAGTGGTTCCACATCGCGCCGATCTCGGCGGGCATCTTCGGCGTGCCGGTGGGCATGGCCGCGATGGTCATCGTCAGCCTGCTGACGCCGCCACCGGATGAGGCCACCGTCGCGCTGATCGACCACATCCGCACCCCCTGACAGGCGCGCGGCGCAAGCTTCAGATCGACAATTGCAAGCCCCGCGCCTCTTCGCCCGGCAACACCGTCACAGCCACCTGCATACTCTGCTGGCCGCCACCGATCAAGACCCCGCGCAAGGGCGAGATGTCGAGGAAATCGCGCCCCCAGCCCAGCGTGATATGGCTGGTATCGGGGAAGATGCCATTGGTGGGATCGGCATCGATCCAGCTCCCCTGCGTGCCATCGATGCCGGGGCAATACACCGACACCCAGGCGTGCGAGGCATCGGCCCCGATCAGACGTTCCTGTCCCGGTGGCGGTTCAGTCAGCAGATAGCCACTGACGTAGCGCGCCGCCAGACCAATGGAGCGCAGGCAAGACAGCATCAGGTGCGCAAAGTCCTGGCACACGCCACGGCGATTGACGAACACCTCGGTCACCGGCGTAGAAACCGTGGTCGCCGCAGGATCGAAAGTGAATTCCTCATGGATGCGCAACATCAAGGCACGCACCCCTTCCACCACCGACATGCCGGGTCCGAAGCATTCGGCCGCGTAACGGATGAATTCGCGCTTGATGCGCACGTGCGAAGATTCGAACAGGAAATTGGATGCTTCCAGCATTCCCGGCGCCATCAGTTGGCCGCCGCGATAAGCCATCAGCGTGACCGCCTCATCCCAGCGCATGACTTCCTGCGGCTGACCGCGCGGGGTGAGCGCGACCCAGGAGTCGGCCTGCACGTCCAGGCTGGTGTGGTCGGTATCCAGCGAAAAGGTCTTGATGACGTTGCCGAAATTGTCTTCGTAGCTGCGCACCAGGTGCGGCGCGGGCAGCACATCCACGGTGTGCGACAGGCAATGCTGCCAGGGCAGCTCGCGCGGCGTCAGGTGCAATACCTGGTGCGACAGCCGCACCGGCAGTGAATACTGGTAGGTGGTCTGGTGGTGGATGCGATAGACGTGGCGCTCGCTCATCTCGTGCATCGGGCTCATCTCACACCCCTTGGCTGACCGGTGCGGTCAGCGGCGTGAAGTAGTGGCGTGACAGGTCGTCGGAAAGCATATAGCCACCGCTGACCGCATCGCGCATCAATTGCGTCAGGCGGGCATTGGCCTGTTCCACGTTGGGATGATCGTGGGCGAACTCGTTGAGGTTCATCGCCTCCAGCTGGCTCGACAGGTGAGTAGGAATGCTCATGCTGAGCAAACCCAGTTGCTGCGCGATCTCATTGATGTACTGCTGCAACATGCGGAACTGGTAAGCCATGCCATGCGGATTGCTCACATCGAACACCAGCAGGTGCAACACTGGCAGCCACTCCGGCGTGCGCCGGTAGCGCACGCGATAGGTGACGATGCTGCTGGCCGCCTCCAGCAGCCAGGACAGCGCAGCCGTCTGGCGCTGCGGCGGCAGACGCAAGAAGTTGTCCAACAGCGTGGCCATATTGGCCATGCGCTCGATATGACGTCCCACCATCAGGAACTGCCAGCCGGCATCGCGCGTCATGTCGTCCAGCGCATGACCGGCCAAGCCCGAGCAGGCATCGATCACATTGCCCAGCACCTGTTGCGCGGCCGCCGGCGTGTTGATGCGTTCCTGCACCATGGCCGGCATCTTGGTCAGGGCGTGCCAGTTGTCCAGCGACAGGTGTTCGCGCACCTGGTAGGCGGCATTGGCGAGTTGGCGCAATTGCGTGGCCACGCTCACCGGCGCCGAGGGATCGACCACCGCCGCCTGCAAGCTCTGCTGCAAGCCGGTGATGGTGGGCCGCGGTTCGGACTTGGGCATCTGCACCCCCAACTGACTACAGATCCACGACACGCTGCCCAACATGCCGCGACTCTCGCTCTGGCCATCCATGGTGTATTGCAAGGTGGTGCGCAGCAAGCGGGAAAGATTCTTCACCCGTTCCGAATAACGTCCCATCCAGAACAGATTCTCGCCCGAGTGGGAAGAGACATCGACGGTGCCCTTGATGAGGGTGACGTTTCTTTCATTTTGCCCCTCCTCAGCGCCAACCCAGTCGGGGCGCTCTTCTTCGCGCAGCACCCAGACATCCTTGCTGGTGCCGCCCTGCTGCATCGACACCACGTCGCGCCGCTGACGCGGCGCCACGCGCGTGAGTCCGCCCGGCATGACCTGATAACCACCTTCGCCATCGGCCACCGCAAACACGCGCAGGCTGATGGTGCGATTCATCAAGCGATAGTCGCCACTGCGCGACATCACCGGCGCCTGCGACAGGCGCACCCATTCCTGCGCAGCATAGGCGTGCGGTTGCAATTGCAGGCTTTCGATCAGGCGTCGGCGCGCCGCGCCGGTGAGCGTATGACCGAATACCGGCTGCATCCGCATCGAAGAAAACGCCGGCACGATCACCAGTTCATCGATGTGCGCCAGGGTGTAGTCGAGCGCCGGTTTTTCCCCACACCACCAGGAGGCCACCGAAGGCAACAGCAGTGATTGACCATACAGCCGTTCATTGATGGCCGGCAGGAAGCCATGCAGCGCCGTCGATTCCAGCACGCCGCTACCCAGCGAATTGGCGATGACCACATTGCCCAGGCGCGCGGCCTGGGTCAGACCCGGCACGCCCAGCGCTGAATCGGCGCGCAACTCCAGCGGATCGCAATAATCGTCGTCCATGCGGCGCAGAATAGCGTGGACCCGACGCAGGCCATTCAAGGTCTTCAGGAATACCTGGTCGCTGCGCACCGTCAGGTCCACCCCTTCCACCAGCGGGAAGCCCAGCGTATGGGCCAGGAAGGCGTGTTCGGAATAGGTTTCGTTATAGGGGCCGGGCGTGAGCAGCACGATCAGCGGCACCTCGCCCTGGGCCGGCGCCAGGCGCGTCAGCATCGCGCGCAGGGTATGGAAGTAGCGGTGCGGGGACTCCACGTGCATGTCGCGCAAGGCCTCGGGCATGGCGCGCGCCATGATCTGGCGGTTCTGCAGCGCATAGCCGGTGCCGGACGGACCTTGCGTGCGGTCCGACACCACCCACCAGGTGCCATCGGCCGAACGCGCCAGGTCGATCGCATAGGCGTGCAGGTGTACCCCACCCGGTGGCTGCCAGCCATGACAGGGCATCAGGTAACCATGCTGGCCGAACACCAGCGCAGGCGGCAGCAGGCCTTCGGCGATCAGGCTCTGGGGCCCGTAGATATCGGCCAGGAGGCCATTCATCAAGCGCGCCCGCTGGGCCACGGCGCGCTCCAGGAAATCCCATTCCTCCGAGGACACCAGATGCGGCAACAGATCCAGTTCCCACGGCCGGTTGGCACCCTTGGGGTCGGCATAGACGTTGTAGGTCACGCCATCCGAAGCGATGGCGTCGCGCACCTCGGTGGCGCGCCGGCGCAGCATCTCCGGCGAGAGGTTTTCAAGCTGGTCGATCAGCGTTCGCCAGTGCGGGCGCAGGCGGCCGTCGGCCGCCAGCATTTCGTCGTAACGATCGCTGGCTACCGGATAGCTTTCCAGTAGACGCTGGGACATAAGTGTTTGGCGACCGGGCTGCGTGTGCGCAGGGGAGATTTCCCATGCGGCGCGACACGCAAGCGGCTGCGCGTCGCGCCGGGGACGGCGCCCGGCTCAGTTTTAGAAGTAGCGTAAGTCTAACGTAAAAGGAAACTCGATAGACGCACGCGCCGGGCTGACCTGCAATTTTCCCGGGGTATGGTTCATACGGAAATAACGCGCCAGGCGGCGGCTCTCGGCCTCGAAGGCATTGACCGGGAAGGTCTCGTAGTTGCGACCGCCCGGATGCACCACGTGATACTGGCAACCACCGAGGCTGCGGCCATTCCAGGTATCGACCAGGTCGAAGGTCAGCGGTGAATCCACGGTAATGGTGGGATGCAGCGCCGACGGCGGTTGCCAGGCGCGGTAACGCACGCCCGAGACGAACTGGCCGACCGTGCCGATGGGTTGCAGCGGTACCGGCACGCCATTGCAGGTCAGCACGTAGCGGTCCGAGGCCATGCCGGTGATCTTGACCTGCAGCCGCTCCAGCGAGGAATCCACATAGCGCGCGGTGCCGCCACCGGTATTTTCTTCGCCCAGCACATGCCAAGGTTCGAGCGCCGTGCGCAATTCGATCTGCATCCCCTTGACCGCATAGTCGCCGATCTTGGGGCAGCGGAATTCCATGTGCGGCGCAAACCACTCGGCGCGCATGGGATAGCCGGCCTCGTTCATGTCGGCCATCACATCGGCGAAGTCCTGCTCAATGAAATGCGGCAGCAGGAAGCGGTCATGCAGCTCCGTGCCCCAGCGCACCAGGCGCGCCGGCTTGTAGGGCTCTTTCCAGAAGCGCGCCACCAGGCCGCGCAACAGCAGTTGCTGGGTCAGGCTCATGCGTGCGTGCGGTGGCATCTCAAAGGCGCGCAGTTCCAGCAGACCGAGACGACCGGTGGCGCTGTCGGGCGAATACATCTTGTCGATGCAGAACTCGGCGCGGTGGGTG
Organism: Herbaspirillum rubrisubalbicans; assembly: GCF_003719195.1. Lineage (NCBI taxonomy): Bacteria > Pseudomonadati > Pseudomonadota > Betaproteobacteria > Burkholderiales > Oxalobacteraceae > Herbaspirillum > Herbaspirillum rubrisubalbicans. Next base: position 702,014 of record NZ_CP024996.1, on the reverse strand, counting down.
TTGCCGGTCACGTCGATCAAGAGGTTGCGCAACAGGCGATCCACCAGCCAGGGCGGGCAATCGCCACGGGCCACCTGCTTGTCCATTTCGGTGAAGGCCAGTTCGATTTCCACCGTCGAATCGTTGCGCGCTTCATCGATGCGCGGCGCCTGCGAGGTCGGGCCAATGAACATGCCCGAGAACAGGTAGGACAGCGAAGGATGATTGTGCCAGTAGGAGATCAGACTACGCAGCAGATCAGGACGGCGCAGGAAAGGTGAATCATTGGTCGTGATGCCGCCCAGGACCATGTGATTACCGCCCCCGGTGCCGGAGTGGTGACCATCAAGCATGAACTTTTCTGTAGTCAGGCGCGAGGCGCGCGCGGCGTCGTACAGGTGGGTGGTCTGCTCGACCAGTTCGCTCCAGTTGTTGGCCGGCTGGATGTTGACCTCGATCACGCCAGGGTCGGGCGTGACGCTGAACTTGCGCAGGCGCGGATCGTGCGGCGGCTCGTAGCCTTCCAGCAGCACCGGCTGCTTCAGCTCCTCGGCCACCGATTCGATGGCGGCCACCAGTTCCAGATAATGTTCCAGTTGCGACAGCGGCGGCATGAACAGGTAGAACACGCCATTGCGCACCTCGGCGCACAGCGCAGTGCGGGTGATCCAGTTGGCCGATTCGAAGGCGGCCGGTGCAGTGTCGGCTGCGCTGGCGACACTGGTGACACTGGCGGCCTCGCCCTTGCCCTTGCCGGCGCCAGCGATGGACGCAGCCATGCTGGCCGAGGCGTCCTGCCGTCGCGCCGGCTCCTGCGGACTGCCCAACTGGCGACGGATCTCGGCGCTGCTGGGCAACGGCCGGAACGCCTGGGTCGGATCGGCCGGATAGGTGGCCGGATACTCGCCCTGTTTGACCCACGGCAGCGAATCCAGCGGCAGACGATAGCCCAGCGGCGAGTCACCCGGATACAGATAGCAGCGCTCGCTGCGCAGGAACCAGGCCCCACTCTGCCAGCCACGGCCATCATCGCGGCGTGCCAGCGGCAGCACGTGACCGACCGCGCTTTGCAGGCCCTGGGTGAAGACGCGCATGAGGCGTTCGCGTTCCTGTTTGTCGTCCACCCGCGAATCGAAGGGATCGACATTGCCCGGCAGGCGGCGCTCGCGCCACATGTAGTAGAACACATCTTCATAGGCCGGGAAGACGTTCTTGCCATCGACCTGCAGGCGCTGTGCCACGCGATGCAGGAAATGGCTGGTGACGATCTTGTCCGCCACATTGGGCTTGGTTTCGTCACCGATCAAGGCCGGGTTCAGCCAGATCGGTTCGCCATCGCGGCGCCAGTAGCAATTGAGCGCCCAGCGCGGCAACTGCTCGCCCGGATACCACTTGCCCTGACCGAAGTGTGGCAGACCCTGGGCCGCATACTTGTTGCGCATACGGTGATAGAGCTCCGCAGCCAGGGGCTTCTTGGTCGGGCCCATGGCGGCGGTGTTCCATTCCGGTTCATCGGGATGGTCCAGCGAGACGAAGGTAGGCTCGCCGCCCATGGTCAGGCGCACGTCATTGGCGGCCAGGTCGGCATCGATGGCGTGCCCCAGTTGTTCGATCTCGGCCCATTGTTCTTCGGTATAGGGCTTGGTCACGCGCGGCGCTTCCCAGATGCGCTTGACCGACATCAGGTGCTCGAACTCCACCTCGCAAGGATCGACCAGGCCGCTGACCGGCGCGGCCGAGGCGGGCTCAGGGGTACAGGACAGCGGAATATGACCTTCACCGGCAAACAGGCCCGACGTCGGGTCCAGCCCGACCCAGCCGGCGCCGGGCAGATAGACCTCGCACCAGGCGTGCAGGTCGGTGAAGTCAGCCTCGGGACCGGAGGGACCGTCGAGCGACTTCTGGTCGGCCGTCAACTGGATCAGATAGCCGGAGACGAAACGCGCGGCCAGACCCAGGTGACGCAGCAACTGCACCAGCAACCAGGACGAATCGCGGCAGGAACCGGACTTCAGTTCCAGGGTTTCTTCCGGTGTCTGCACACCCGGTTCCATGCGGATGGTATAGCCGATGTGCTCAGCCAGCTTCTGGTTCAACGCCACCAGGAAGTTGGCGCTGCCGACCTTCGCGCGCGGGATGCTGTCGAGGAATTCCTTGAACAAGGGCGACAAGGGCAGCTTCTGCCGATAGGGCATCAGTTCGTTCTGCAAGTCCTCGGCGTACTCGAAGGGGAATTGCTCGGCATACGGTTCGAGGAAGAAATCGAAGGGGTTGATGACCGACATCTCGGCCACCAGGTCCACCTCGATCTTGAACTCGGTGGTCTTTTCGGGGAACACCAGACGGGCCAGGTAGTTCGATTCCGGGTCTTGCTGCCAGTTGATGAAATGCGGCTGGGGCGAGACGCGCAGCGAATAGCTCAGGATACGGGTACGACTATGCGGGGCGGGACGCAAGCGGATGACTTGCGGACCCAGGTTGATGGCACGGTCGTAGCTGTAAGAAGTGACATGGTTCAGGGCCACGTGGATCGACATGGAATTCCTTTACGACAAGCAAATGATCAAGCGCGGGGCTTGGTTGTTGGCGACATGCAGACAGCAATGTCATGCATACCTTGTTTTTCTTACCGCCTTATTACCTTCCTGGTGAAAACTTAATCTTGCGATCCGGAAAACTAAGTTTTCCTCCCTCATGATCCCCCTGCCAGGGTCTCACCGATGATGCATATTAATGAAATCCCGTAGGCGCGGATAGATTTCATTTTCCCAGCGCCGCCCGTTGAAGACGCCGTAATGCCCCACGGCCGTCTGAACATGGTGCATCCGCATGTAGGGCCGGATGTTGCTGCACATTTCCTGTGCGGCCACGGTCTGGCCGACGGCGCAGATGTCGTCCTTCTCGCCTTCGATGGTAAAGAGCGCGGTGCGGCGGATGGCGCGCGGGTTCACCAGGTGCTGGCCATAGCTCAACTTGCCCAGCGGCAGCGCATGTTCCTGGAACACCAGGCGCACCGTTTCCAGGTAGAACTCGGCCGGCAGGTCGGACATGGCGAAATACTCTTCGTAGAAATCCTTGATCTGCGCCGCCTGCGCCTCTTCGCCCTCGACCAGGTGATGGTAGAGCTTGCGAAAGGCCTCGATGTGGCGGTTCAGGTTCATGTTCATGAAGGCGCTCAACTGCACGAAGCCCGGATAGACGCGCCGCCCGCCCCCGGCATGACGGGCCGGCACGGTGCTGATCATGTTCTTCTCGAACCAGGCCATGGGCTTACTCTTGGCCAGGGCATTGACGGCGGTCGGATTGACCCGGGTATCGAGCGGCCCGGCCATGAGCGTCATGGTGCGCGGTTGCGCCGGATGATCGGCCTCGGCCATCACGGCAGCGGCGGTCAGGGCGGCCACCGTAGGCTGGCATACCGCCAGCAGATGCGCACCCGGCCCCAGTACATCGAGAAAATCGATGACGTGGGAAACGTATTCATCCAGGCCGAAGCGACCATGCGCCAGGGCAATGTCACGCGCATTGCGCCAGTCGGTGATGTAGACGTCATGGTCGCGCAGGAGCGTCTTGACGGTGCCGCGCAAGAGCGTGGCGAAGTGGCCTGACATGGGCGCCACCACCAAGACCTTGGGTTGGTTGACGGCATTTTCCTTGCGGAAATGCAGCAGGCCACAGAAGGGCGTGCCGCTGATCTCCTCTTCATGCACCGTAATTGTGCGCTCGCCATCGACCATCTCGCCTAGCCCGAAGGGTGGCCGCACATGGGTCAGTTGGGTGCGGGCAAACACCTCGCAGGCCGAGGCCATCTTGCGCAGGTAGGGATTGACCGGCACGCCGGGCCAGGTGGTTCCCAGCAGGGGCGCCATCAGGCGGGCACAGGCCCGCAGCGGATCGGTGGCGTCGGCGTAGTTCTGATAGAGCTGATAGGTATTGATCATGAAAAGGCCGCCCTCGGGAGTGTCTCTTTATTGGGTTCCTAGACTGCCGCTCGCCTGGTCATCGATGCAATTGTCATGCCACTGATGGGTTGTCGCGCCCCGCTGTGGTTCCCGCGAGCTGGCACAAGCTTTGCAAGCAAAATGCTGACATGCCGGTTCAACGGCTGTGCCCGCCCTGATGCGCAGACAGGGTGAAGCAAGATGATGAAATGATGAACAAGACACCGCCGCTCACGCGGTAGCGTGCCCAAAGTCAACCTGCACAAAACAGATAAAGGACTGACATGCCTAAGACGACTTTGCGCATCACCAGCAAGAACTACTCCTCGTGGTCCCTGCGCGGCTGGCTCATGGCCAAGTTCGCCGGACTCTCCTTCGAAGAAGACATCGTGCCGCCGGACGACCCGTCGGCACGGGCAGAGATCCTGCTGCTGTCTTCCTCCATCCTGGTACCGAGCCTGCACCATGGCAACGTACTGGTGTGGGATACGCTGGCCATTGCCGAATATCTCAATGAAATCCGCCCCGGCGCCAAGCTGCTGCCGGCCGACCTGGCCGCCCGTGCGCATTGCCGCTCGGTGTGCGGCGAAATGCATTCGGGCTTCTCGGCCCTGCGCGCGGCGCTGCCGATGAATCTCAAGGGTCACTTCCCCAACTTCAAGGTGTGGTCGCGCGCCGAAGCCGACATCGTGCGCATCACCACCATCTGGAAGGAATGCCTGGCCAAGTATGGCGGGCCCTTCCTGTTCGGCGAACAGCGCACCATGGCTGATGCCATGTATGCCCCGGTGGTGACGCGCTTCATGACCTATGACGTCAAGCTGGACCCCATCTGCACCGCCTATGCCAAGCGCATCATGGCCATGCCGGAAATGCAGCAGTGGATCATGGCGGCGAAGAAGGAACCGGAGGATATCGACGAACTGGACGTGGAATTCTAGGGCGCAGCCACGCTAACAGCAGCAAGAAAAAATCGCGCCCGTTTTTGTCGCAGGCCCATGGCGGGAGACCGCAGAAAGGATGGATGTGATGAATACCGTAGCCGATGCAAGCGTACTGGCGCAAAACACCTTCTCGCATGTCAGCGAGGGCGACACTCCCTATGAAACCGGGGGGCTGCGCGACTTCTTCCTGTACCGCGACCTGGGCATCGCCGCTGCCACCGGCGGTCAGGTGGTGGCGCAACTGGTCAAGGCCAACATGGCGCCGGAGAATGGCACCGGCTGGCATCGGCACGAGGCCAACTTCCATATCGTCATCATGTTGAAAGGTTGGGCGCGCTTCATGTACGAGACCGAAGTCACGCTGGTCAAGGCTGGCGATTGCGTGCACCAGCGACCGGGCATCGTGCACTTCCTGTTCGACTATTCGCCCGACATGGAATACCTGGAAATCGTTAGTCCGGCCGACTTCAAGACCATCGAGATGCCGGCCCCCTGCGCGGTGCCGCCCGCCACACCGTGGACCACCTGAAACCGGTGCGGGCCGGCTTTGCGTGGCAGCAGGCCCGCGCATGTGAGGAGCAAAACCATGCAATTTTCCACTGTCAAAAATTTCATGCCTCTGTTAGTCTTTCTTCATGCACGCAGGCTCTGGCGTGCCGCCGCAGTCCCTTAGAGCCATCGCTTCACGCTGCACCCACGCTGTAGTTTTGCCGTACCCACCGCCTCTGTTTTCGTTACAACCTACTTAGAAAGATTCCCGCTCCCCACGGGAACACGAAGCAAATCTATGGCACATTTTTTTGATGAGATGTATTCAGCAGGCGCAAGCAGCGAAGCAGGTCAAGTGCGTCAGCACTATGCAGAATTCGCCAGCTGGCTTTCGGCGCAATCGCCCGAAGTGATCGCCCGCAAACGTGCCGAATCCGACCTGATCTTCCGTCGCGTCGGCATTACCTTCGCCGTCTATGGCAACGATGCCGGCACCGAGCGCCTGATCCCCTTCGACATCATCCCGCGCATCATCCACAAGGCCGAATGGGCCAAGCTGGAAGCGGGACTGGTCCAGCGTGTCAGAACGCTCAACATGTTCATCCATGACATCTATCACGAGCAGAAGATCGTCAAGGCCGGCATCATCCCGCCCGAGCAGATCTTCCAGAACGCGCAGTACCGGCGCGAGATGCAGGATGTGAACGTAGTCAACGACATCTACGCCCACATCGCGGGTGTCGATATCGTGCGCGCAGGCGAAGGTGAATTTTACGTCCTGGAAGACAACCTGCGCGTACCGTCCGGGGTGTCCTACATGCTGGAGAACCGCAAGATGATGATGCGGCTCTTCCCCGACCTCTTCAAGCGCCACAAGATCGCGCCGGTCGATCACTATCCCGACCTGCTGCTGGACAATCTGCGTTCAGTGGCACCGGCTGGCGTGACCGATCCGACGGTGGTGGTGATGACCCCGGGCATGTACAACTCGGCCTACTTCGAACATGCTTTCCTGGCCCAGCAGATGGGTGTGGAGCTGGTCGAGGGCCAGGACCTGTTCGTCAAGGACAACGTGGTCTACATGCGCACCACGCGCGGCCCCAAGCGGGTCGATGTGATCTATCGCCGCATCGATGACGACTTCCTCGATCCGCTGGCTTTCCGTCCCGATTCTGCGCTGGGTGTGCCGGGCCTGCTGCAGGCCTATCGCGCCGGCAAGGTGACGCTGACCAATGCGATCGGCACGGGTGTGGCCGACGACAAGTCGATCTATCCGTATGTGCCGGACATGGTGCGCTTCTATCTGTCCGAAGAACCCATCCTCAACAACGTGCCCACCTACCAGTGCCGCAAGAAGGAGGATCTGTCCTACACCCTGGCCAACCTGGAACAGCTGGTGGTCAAGGAAGTGCACGGCGCCGGCGGCTACGGGATGCTAGTCGGCCCGGCCTCGACCAAGCAGGAAATCGAGGACTTCCGCGCACGCATCATCGCCAAGCCCGATGGCTACATCGCCCAGCCCACGCTGGCCCTGTCCGTGTGCCCGACCTATGTGGAGTCCGGCATCGCGCCGCGCCACCTGGATCTACGCCCGTTCGTCTTGTCGGGCAAGCAGATCACCATGGTCAAGGGCGGCTTGACGCGCGTGGCCTTGAAGGAAGGCTCGCTGGTGGTGAATTCGTCGCAGGGCGGCGGCACCAAGGACACCTGGATTCTGGAGAAATAACGATGCTGAGCCGTACCGCCGATCACCTCTTCTGGATGGCCCGCTACACCGAGCGCGCCGAGAACACCGCACGGATGCTGGACGTGCATGTGCAGACCGCATTGCTGCCGCAATCCACCGACGACGCCGAACAGGGCTGGCGCGCCGTGCTGGGCATCTCGGAACTGCTCTATGGCTACAACCAGAAATACGACAAGCTCACGCAAAAGGATGTCATCGACTTCATGGTGCGTGACCCCAACAATCCCTCGTCGATCGCTTCCTGCCTGCGTCAGGCGCGCGAGAATGCACGTGCCGTGCGGGGTGCGCTGACCACCGAAGCCTGGGAAATCCAGAACGCCACCTGGATCAAGATGCAGTCCTACCTGCAGACCAATGCGCTGGAGCAGAACCCGAGCGATTTCTTCGAATGGGTCAAGCATCGCTCGCATCTGTCGCGGGGCGTGACCATCGGCACCATGTTGGAAGATGAGGCGTTCCACTTCATCCGCCTGGGCACCTTCCTGGAGCGGGCCGACAACACGGCGCGCATCATCGACGTCAAGTTCCACGGCGCCAAGGAAACGCAAAAGCACAACGGTCATGGCCAAGTGCAATCGCAAAGCCAGGCGGCACGCGATGAAGCCGGGCAACTGGACTTCTATTACTGGGCTGCCATCCTGCGTTCGGTGTCGGGCTTCGAGATCTACCGCAAGGTCTATCGCGATGTCATCACGCCCGAGCGCGTGGCTGAGTTGCTGATCCTGCGTGCGGACATGCCGCGCTCACTGCTGGCGTGCATGGGCAATGTGATTTCCAACCTGCACCACGTGCGCAACGATGTCTCGGCCGATACCGAGCGCTTTGCCGGCAAGCTGCACGCCGACCTGAAGTTCGCCCGCATCGAGGAAATCCTGGAGGCTGGTCTGCACGATACGCTGACCGAATTCCTGGAGCGCATCTTCGAGCTGGGCAATCGCATCAGCCGCGATTTTCTTGTTCCTTTGGCAGCGTAAATGATGTCTGGCTGTGCTTGGATGGCAATAAAGAAGCACAGCCACTGTCATCTTTTCCGGAAACAGGCCGTTACTGTAGGTACGTCACGACAGATGCCCCCGGCGCACGCGCTTTGGCGCCGGGCCTTACGGTAAAATCCGGCTTTCCGTTTCCACGTTTCAAGATTCCATCATGACCTACTGCGTAGCCATGCGCCTCAACAGCGGCCTGGTGTTCCTGTCCGATTCGCGCACCAATGCGGGAGTCGATCACATCGGCACCTTCCGCAAGATGAGTGTTTACGAGAATCCGGGCGACCGCGTCATGGTCATGATGACCGCCGGCAACCTGTCGATTTCACAATCCATCCGTCAGATGTTGACCGAGCGCACCAATGCCGAAGGCCGCAGCATCTGGACCGCCACCACCATGTACGAGGCCGCGCAGATCCTGGGCGACGCCATCCGCGCCGTGCATGACCGCGAGGCCGCCGAGCTGAGCAAGTTTGGTATCGATTTCAATGTCAGCATCATCTTCGGCGGGCAGATCCGTGGCGAACGTTGCCGCCTGTTCCAGATGTATTCGGCTGGCAACTTCATCGAATCGCACGATGAGAATACCTATTTCCAGATCGGCGAATCCAAGTACGGCAAGCCCATCATCGACCGCGTGGTCACGCCGCAGACCACCCTCGATGAAGGCGCCAAGTGTGCGCTGATCTCGATGGACTCGACCCTGAAGTCCAATATCTCGGTGGGCCTGCCGCTGGACCTGCTGGTCTACCAGAGCGAAGACCTGGCCGTGACCCGCTTCGTCACCATCGATGAGCAGAACCAGTATTTCCAGATGATCCGGCGTAGCTGGGGTTCGCAGTTGAAGCGCGTCTTCGAGGCCATCGACGATCCGGTCTGGGATGCACCGCCGGAAGATACCCTCAACGTGCTCTCCTCGGTCACCGATCTCAGTGAGCCGGTGCGCGTGCCGCCGCCCAATGGCGTGGCGCGCGGTCTGCAAGCGGTGCCGCGGCAGATCCTGGCGCAACAGGATGGGGATGTGGGACAGGCGAGCTGAAAGACTTAGTTTTTTCTTGGGGGAAACTTAGTTTTCTTTTTGCCAAAACTAAGTTTTCATCAAACGGGAAATCTGCCAGGAAATATCTCGGAGGAAATAAAAAAGGCTGCATTCCATGAATGCAGCCTTTTTACTTGATCAATCTTTAAAACGATTTATATCGATCAACGCACGATGGTCTGGGCTTCACCTTCGGCACGGGCGCGGATGGTACCGATACGGTAGACGGTCTCGCCGGCAGCCTTCAGATGGGCTTCGGCAGCATCGGCATCTTCCTTGGAGACAATCACGGTCATGCCGATGCCGCAGTTGAAGACGCGGTGCATCTCGGCGTCGGCCACGCCACCGTGCTGCTGCAGCCAGGTGAACAGCGGTGGCATGGTCCAGGACTTGGCGTCCAGCTCGGCGGTCAGGTGATCCTGCAGCACGCGCGGGATGTTCTCGACCAGGCCGCCACCGGTGATGTGGACCATGCCCTTGACTTCCAGCTTTTCCATCAGCGCCAGTAGCGGCTTGACGTAGATGCGAGTCGGGGCCATCAGCACATCGGCCAGCTTGCGGCCGTGGAAATCGGCTTCCAGGTCGGGCTTGGCCACCTCCAGGATCTTGCGCACCAGCGAATAGCCGTTGGAGTGCGCGCCCGACGAAGCCAGGCCCAGCACCACGTCGCCCGGGGCGATCTTGGTACCGTCGATGATCTTGGACTTTTCCACCGCGCCCACGGCAAAGCCGGCCAGGTCGTATTCGCCATCGGGGTACATGCTGGGCATTTCCGCGGTTTCACCGCCGATCAGGGCGCAGCCGGCCTGTTCGCAACCGGCGGCGATGCCTTTGATCACATCGGTGGCCGAAGGCACGTCCAGCTTGCCGCAGGCAAAGTAATCCAGGAAGAACAGCGGCTCGGCGCCCTGCACCAGGATGTCGTTGACGCTCATGGCCACCAGGTCGATACCGACCGTATCGTGACGGTTCAGGTGGAAGGCCAGCTTCAACTTGGTGCCCACGCCATCGGTACCGGACACCAGCACCGGCTCCTTGAACTTCTTGCTGATCTCGAACAGGGCGCCGAAACCGCCAATGCCGCCCAGCACGCCTTCGCGGGTGGTGCGCTTGGCGAACGGCTTGATCGCTTCGACCAGGGCGTCACCGGCATCGATATCGACGCCAGCGTCACGGTAGGAGAGGGAGACATTGGAAGGTGAAGTCATGATGAAAAATTGCCAGTGAAGACGGTAAAATAGGGGATTCAGGGTGGAAGTCGCCCTGCCAAAGCGTGATTTTAACAAAACCGACACAGCCGAACTCCGAATCCATGCCTTTTTCTTTATCCGAAGAGCAAAAACAGAACCTGGCGTGGCTGATTGTCGGCATTTTGCTATTGTCCCTGCTGGTGGCGCTGGGTCCGATGCTCTCGCCCTTCGTGGCGGCTGGCATCATCGGTTATGCGCTCAACCCCGGCGTGGACTGGATCGCCAACCGCCGCATCGGCCCGGTGCGCATCCCGCGCTTCGTGGGCGTAACGGTGATGGTGCTGCTGCTGATCCTGGCCGCTCTGGCGCTGGTGTTGATCGTGGTGCCGCTGGTGCTGCGCCAGATCCCGCTGCTGCAGGCCCAGGTGCCACCGCTGCTGGACAAGTTGAATGCCTTCCTCTCGCCGCGCCTGCACCAGCTGGGCATCGACGTGCGACTGGACCTGGCCGGCATCAAGGCCTTGCTGACGCAACAGATCAGCACCAGTGGCGATGAACTGTGGAGTTCGCTGCTGGCCTCGGCCAAGGTGGGCGGCACGGCGCTGTTGGCCTGGCTGGCCAACCTGCTGTTCGTGCCGATGGTGTTGTTCTACCTGTTGCAGGACTGGCACCCCTTCCTCAAGCGGATGCAGATCCTGATCCCGCGCCGCTGGGCCGCCCGCGTCAATACCATGGCCACCGAGGTCGATGGCCTGCTGGGGCAGTATTTGCGCGGACAATTGCTGGTGATGCTGGTGCTGGCGGTCTATTATTCGGTTGCACTGACCGTGGCCGGCTTCGATAGCGCCCTGCCGGTGGGTGTCTTGACCGGCCTGCTGGTGTTCATCCCCTATGTCGGCTTTGGCCTGGGGCTGGTGCTGGCGGTCCTGGCGGCGATCCTGCAATTCGATGGCGCCGTGGGCCTGTTGTGGGTGGCCCTGATTTATGGTGTGGGGCAAGTGCTGGAAAGCTTCATCCTCACACCCAAGCTGGTAGGCGAGCGTATCGGCTTGCATCCGCTGGTAGTGATTTTCGCCCTGCTGGCCTTTGGCCAGTTGTTTGGCTTTGTCGGCGTGCTGCTGGCGCTGCCGGCTTCGGCCATCGTCTCGGTGATCGCCCTGCATGTGCGGCGCGAGTATCTGGCCAGCAATTTTTACAACCGTTGAAGAATTTATGATCGATCACAGCTTCCCTGCCCTTGCAGGACGCTGCGCAGGCTCGGGCGCTGGGCGCCGTCCTGCATTAACTGGCCGCAAGCAGCTTGCGGCCTTCGTAGCTGATACACGCCGATGAAACAGATTCCGCTCGATTTGAGCGCGGACCAGCCGCAAAGCTTCGACAGCTTCGTGACCGGCCGCAACGCAGAACTGCTGGAGCGCTTGAAGCTGCTGGCCTGCGCCGGCGTGGACCAATCCATCCAGACCGGCAGTGCCAGCACCGACCGCTTCATCTACCTCTGGGCCGAAGCCGGTGCCGGCAAGACCCACCTGCTGCACGCCCTGGCCACCCGCGCCGCCCAGCAAGGCACCGGTGTGCGCCTGATCGGCACCGACTCGCCCGACGCCGCCTTCGAATACAGCCCCCAGACCAGTCACTACCTGCTCGATGACGTCGATCAACTGTTCGAGGAACAACAGATCGCTGCCTTCAATCTATTCAACCAGATCCGCGAACAGGGCGGCTGCATGGTCTGCACCGGCACCCTGCCGCCCACCCGGCTGGAGCTGCGCGAAGACCTGCGCACCCGGTTGGGCTGGGGCCTGATCTATCAGGTGCACGATCTGTCGGACGACGAAAAGATCGCCGCGCTGTTGCAGATCACGCTGGACCGCGGCCTGGAGATTCCTCCGGCCGTGATGATGTACATGCTCACCCACTATCGGCGCGACATGCCCTCGCTGTTGCGTATGCTTGACGCGCTGGACCGCTACTCGCTGGCCACCAAGCGCGCCATCACCCTGCCCTTGCTACGCGAACTGTTACAACAGGAATCCGGAGAACAATGAACCTCGCCCTTTTCGATCTCGACCACACCTTGCTGCCACTGGACTCCGACCACGAGTGGGGCGAATTCATGGCCCGCATCGGCGCCGTGGATGCCGACAGCTTCCGCAAAGCCAATGACCAATGGTTTGCCCATTACCAGAACGGCACCCTGGACCCGGTGGCCTACCTGGAATTCGCGCTGGGCAACCTGGCGCGCTTTTCGCGCGAGCAACTCGATGAAATGCATCTGCAATTCATGGACGAAGTGGTCAAGCCCGCCATCCTCCCGCAAGCCGTAGCCCTGGTCAAAAAACACCTGGATGCCGGCGACCTGGTGGCCATCGTCACCGCCACCAATCACTTCGTGACCAAACCCATCGCCGCCCACTTCGGGGTGGAGCACCTGCTGGCCGCCCTGCCGGAACTGGATGCGCTGGGCAACCTCACCGGCAAGCTCAACGGCACACCCACCTTCGGCCCCGGCAAGATCGTCCACACCGAAGCCTGGCTGGAGCGCCTGGGCCACACCCTCGACCAGTTCGAACGCAGCTACTTCTACAGCGATTCGCAAAACGACATCCCGCTCATGGAGCGCGTCACCGATCCCATCGCCACCAACCCCAACGACAAGCTGCTGGCCCATGCCCAGGCCCGCGGCTGGCCGGTACTGAACCTCTTCGCCGACGGCCACGCGCAATGATCAAGAAACTGATTCGCTCCATCCTGGGCAAGGGCAAGACGACCGACAAAAGCAAGACCAAGGCGGTCGGCCCGGACGGCAAGATCGAACCCGATGTGCTGGATCCGAAGCAACATGGCATCGATCCCGCCCTGGTCTCGCCCAATGCGGTACGCGTGACACAGACCCTGCAGGAAGCTGGCTACAAGGCCTTCATCGTCGGCGGCGCGGTGCGCGACCTGCTGCTGGGCATCAAGCCCAAGGATTTCGATGTCGCCACCAACGCCACGCCGGAACAGGTCAAGCAACTGTTCCGCCGCGCCTTCATCATCGGCCGTCGCTTCCAGATCGTGCACGTGATGTTCGGCCAGGAACTCATCGAGGTCACCACCTTCCGCGGCGCCTCGGCTGAAGCCGCGCCCAAGGATGAACATGGTCGCGTGCTGCGCGACAATACCTTCGGCGAGCAGCATGAAGACGCCACCCGGCGCGACTTCACCATCAACGCGATGTACTACGATCCGGCCAGCCAGGCCGTGCTGGATTACCACGGCGGCATCGCCGACATCCGCGACAAGAAGCTGCGCATCATCGGCGAACCGGAAGCCCGTTATCGCGAAGACCCGGTACGCATGTTGCGCGTGGTGCGCTTCGCCGCCAAGCTCAAGTTCACCATCGACCCGGCCAGCAGCGCGCCCATCCGCGTGATGGCGCCGCTGATCGACAACGTGCCCGCAGCGCGCGTGTTCGATGAAATGTTGAAGCTGCTCATGAGCGGCCACGCCCTGGCCTGCTTGCAGCAGTTACGCAAGGAAGGCCTGCATCATGGCCTGCTGCCGCTCTTGGACGTGGTGCTGGAACAGCCTCTGGGCGAGAAGTTCGTCAGCCTGGCGCTGGCCAATACGGATGCGCGCGTGAAGGAAGGCAAGGGGGTCTCGCCGGGCTTCCTGTTCGCTTCGCTCCTGTGGCATCAGGTGCTGGAAAAGTGGCGCGCTTATCAGGCTGCCGGCGAATATCCGATTCCTGCCCTGCATCTGGCCGCCGATGACGTGCTCGATGCTCAGACCGAGAAGCTGGCCCTGCAACGCAAGATCGCCTCCGACATGCGCGATATCTGGGCCATGCAGCCGCGCTTCGAACGCCGCGTCGGCAAGGCCCCGTACAAGCTGCTGGAACACCTGCGCCTGCGCGCCGGCTTCGACTTCCTGCTGCTGCGCTGCCAGTCCGGTGAACTCGATGCCGAACTGGGCGAATGGTGGGAAGCCTTCATCGCCGGCAATGGCGCCGAGCGTGAAGAACTGATTGCCCGCAAACCGACCGATACCGCCAGCGCCTCGGCCGGCCCCAAGAAGCGTAAGCGCCGTGGCGGCCGCAGCCGTAGCAAGTCCACAGGCGAAGGCAGCAGCAACGCCGAGAGTGAGCGCGAACAGGACGCGGCATCGGCACCTGCACCGCTGACCATCTCACTGGCCGAGGCCAGCAGCGACACACCCAGCGGCGCGCCCAAGCGGCGCCGTCGTCGGCGCAGCACGGGGAGTGACAGTGCGGGCAGCGGCGATGCTGCTCCGAGCAGTGAGGATTAAGCCGTCCATGGAGCAGTCTCCCACGCAAGCCTGGATCGGCATAGGCGGCAACCTGGGCGATGCCCGCGCCACGGTCGAACAGGCCATCGCACGGCTGGCCACGTTGCCGCAATCCCGGTTGTTAGCGCGTTCTTCGCTCTATCGCACTGCGCCCATCGACTCCAGCGGCGACGACTACGTCAATGCCGTGGCACTGATAAGCACCACCCTGCCGGCGCTTGAACTGCTGCACGCCTTGCAGGCCATCGAACTGCAGCACGGGCGTGAGCGCCCCTACCGCAACGCGCCGCGCACACTCGATCTGGATCTGCTGATGTATGGCGACCATATCCTCACGAGCGAAGAACTGATCCTGCCCCATCCCCGCATGGCCCAGCGCGCCTTCGTGCTGGTGCCGATGCTGGAGATCGATGAGACGGTGGAAATCGCTGGATTGGGGCCGGCGCGGCACTTTCTGAAGGAAATAACGGAGCAGCCGATCAGCCGGCTGTGAGAGCGACTGCGGGGATGGGGCAGTCGAACCGCCCCGCATAATATGAAGGAAAGCGTCAGGCAGTCCCACCTGTGGCAGCACCCTTCCCCAACGGTCGCAATTCATTCAAGCGGCGATGATGGCCCTTCAGCCACAACGGCAACTCATTGGCCGGCATGGGCTTGCCGATCAGGAAGCCCTGTCCCAGGCTGCAACCGAAATCTTGCAGCAAGCGCCAGTCTTCCATGGTCTCCACCCCTTCGGCGACGGTCACCAGTTCCAGCCGCTGCGCCATGTCCAGCGCCGATTGCAGGATCACCCGCAGGTTCTTGCGATCATGCGCGCCATGCACGAAGGAGCGGTCGATCTTCAGTTCCGTGAAGGGGATACGCGCCAGTTGCTGCATCGAGGAAAAACCGGTGCCGTAATCGTCAATGGACAGGCCAAAGCCCTTCAAGCGCAAGCGCGCCAACATGCCTAGCGAATTACCCTTGTGCGCCACCACCGAGCTTTCGGTGATTTCCAGCACCACGTTCTCGGCCGGCAGCGCGTGCTTGTCCACCAGCGCCAGGATGCGATGCATGAAGTCGGGTTGTTCCAGCGACAGCGGCGAGAGGTTTACCGCTACCTTGATGGCCAGACCGCGGCTGTGCCACACCGCAGCCTGCGCCATGGACTGGTCCATCATGCTGATGGTGAGATCGTGGATCAGGCCGCATTGTTCGGCCAGGGGAACGAAACGATCCGGCGGCACCATCCCGCGCTCGGGATGGATCCAGCGCGCCAGCGCTTCCACGCCCTTGAGGATGCCGGTCTGCACATCCACCTTGGGCTGGAAATAGGGCAATAGCTGGCCGCCGCCGATGGCTGCACCAAGATCGCTTTCGCACATCGAGGGCAAGGGATCATCGTGCGCCCGGGCCGCTGCGCCGTGCGGGCGGAAGGCTTGCAGGGCGGCGCGCAACTGGCCCTGGTTGAGCGGCTTTTGCAGCACACCGATCAGGTTCATGCCCAGCGCCTGGATCATGGTCTCCACCGACAACAGCAGCGAGGTCTCGCGGCTGGAGGCGACGATGAGTGGAATGTCGATGCCCTTCTGCTGCAATTGCTGGATCAGTTCGATGCCATCCATGCCCGGCATCTCCAGGTCAATCACGACTAAGCCGGGTGGCAGCTTGAGCATGGCCAGCAGGTCCAGCGCTTCGTTGCCGTTGCCGGCCTCGTAGATCAGGTCCACGCCCAGTTCCTGCAGCAGCGCGACGCTATGCTGGCGCTGCAGGGCACTGTCGTCCACCACCAGGGCGGACTCGATGAGCTCATTGAGGTTCTCTAGAGGCATATTGTTCTATCACGGCAGAGATATGTTCGAGCGGCAGAACGTCACCGACGCCCCCCATGTGTATGGCTTCTTTCGGCATCCCGAAGACCACGCTGCTGGCTTCGTCCTGGGCATAGGTGGCGGCGCCGCAATCGGCCATCTCGCGCATCCCCCTTGCCCCATCATCGCCCATGCCGGTCATGATGATGCCCACTGCATTGCGGCCGGCGGCCTTGGCCAGCGAGCGGAACAGCACATCCACTGAAGGCTTGTGCCGACTCACCAAGGGGCCATCCAATGTTTCCACATAGTACTGCTGACCATCGCGCCGCACGACCAGATGCTTGCCCCCCGGCGCGATCAATACCCTGCCTGGCAGCACCAGGTCTTGATGCTCGGCTTCCTTGACCTCGGCACCGGAGACGCGATGCAGGCGTTCGGCAAAGCTGCGCGTGAAACGCTGCGGCATGTGTTGCACCACCACGATGCCGGGACAGCGGCCATCCAGCCGTCCCAGTACCCGCTCCAGCGCCTGCGGCCCCCCGGTCGAGGCGCCGATGGCGACGATGCGCGCAGTCGGCGGACAGTATCCGTCTTGTGGTCCCGGTGGCGTCAAAACCGCGTCAGCGGTATAGCGCTGCAAACCTGAGGCCCAACCGTCATCATGCAACATTTCTCGGGACGCTGCTTTGACCATGCGCAGGTCGTCCGTCAACGGTACGCTACGGGTGACCATGGTCGTGCCACGTCCACCCGGGCCTGCCAGCATGGCCGCGCGAATGGCACCGGCCAGTTCGGCCACCGCCTCATGCAGGAAGTCGCGCACCCCCAGTTGCGGGCGAGCAATCAC
Source organism: Herbaspirillum rubrisubalbicans (assembly GCF_003719195.1). Classification (NCBI taxonomy): domain Bacteria; kingdom Pseudomonadati; phylum Pseudomonadota; class Betaproteobacteria; order Burkholderiales; family Oxalobacteraceae; genus Herbaspirillum; species Herbaspirillum rubrisubalbicans. The sequence continues at coordinate 684,772 of NZ_CP024996.1, read as the reverse complement.
CGAGACCGCACCCGCCGCCAGAGCCTCGGCAGCCAACCCGCCTTGGCCCATGGCACGCGCACTGCACATGATGACCGGAGTGGGCCGGGTACTCATGATCTGGCGCAGGAAGGTGATGCCATCCATGCGCGGCATTTCGATATCCAACAGGATCACATCCGGCCATTCCTGCTGCATCTTGCGCAAGGCAAAGACCGGATCGGGCGCGGTACCGATGACGCGGATGTCGGTGGTCTGCGCCAGCAGTTGCTGCACCAGTTGGCGCACCACCGAGGAATCGTCCACCACCATCACGCGAATTGTCGGCGGGGTCGTCATTGCGGCTTGCGGTAGATGGAGGGGGAGTGCATCAGCAATTCCAGTTCCATGCCGTGCAGCGATTCCGAATGTCCCACCACCAGATAACCGCCCGGACGCAAGCGCGCGATGACATCGCGCAAGACCTTGAGCTTGGTGTCGCTATCAAAGTAGATGATGACGTTGCGCAAGAAGATCAGGTCATAGAGTCCATCGTCATGCTCATGCAGGGCCGTCAGGTTACGCTGGGCGAAATCGACCTTGGCGCGCAAGTCCGACTGCACCAGGAAATGACCTTCGTACTCACCCGTACCGAGCAGGCAATAGCGGCGCAGGTAAGGCCGTGGAATATTCTGGCCACGCGCCATCGGATAGAGCGCGCGGCGAGCAAAGCGCAAGACGCGCAGGCTGATATCGGAGCCCAATACCGACCAGCTACCTGCGGCTCGCTGCTGATCCAGCAGCATGGCCAGGGTATAGGCTTCTTCACCGGTGGCGCAGGCCGCGCTCCAGACGCGCAGGCTCTTGTGTTGCTCCCATTGCGGTAGCAGCTCCTGCTTGAGGAAATCGAAATGGCCCTGCTCGCGGAAGAAATAGGTTTCGTTGGTGGTGATCAGGTCGATGGCGCGCTGGCGCTCCTCGACGTCGTGCTCGCCGCTGATCCGGCGGAAATACTGGGTCAGATCGCGCAAACCAAGTTCGTGCAGGCGATGGTTGAGGCGGCTTTGCAGCAAGGCTTTCTTGGACAGCGGCAGATGCAGTCCGATGTGCCGCTTGAACAATTGCTGGAAAAGCAGCATGTCGTGATCACTGATCTCATCACCACCATGCGCCCCAACCGCGGCAGCCGCAGCAGCCGCAGCAGTGGCGCCAGCCCCGTCAGTGTTGGTGCTGCCAGGCCCCTCCAGCTTGCCGATGCTGGCCATGATCGCTACTCCCGCTGGGCGTCGGATGACAGCACCGGCACGCCCCCTAGCGCATCCTCGGCACTCATGCCCAGCAGGCTGGCCAGTTCATCGACCGATAACACGCGCGGCACGTCCAGCACTACGATGAAACGCTCATTGACGTTGATCATGCCAGCGATGAAATCGGCTCGGATGCCGGCACCGAAGGAAGGACGCGGTTCGATCTGGTCCACCCCGATGCCCAGTACCGCGCTGACCGCGTCGACCATCACCCCCAGCAGCAGCAATTGATCCTCCTGCATCAGTTCCATGATGATGACGCAGGTGCGCTTGCTCGGTACCGTAGGCGCACGCCCAAAGCGCACCGACAGATCGATCACCGGCACCACCGATCCGCGCAGGTTGATGACGCCGCGCAGGAATTGCGGCATCAGCGGCACTTCGGTAAGACCACCGAATTCGATGATTTCGCGGATACTGGCGATGGGCATGGCAAAGCTCTCGGTACCGACCAGGAAGGTCAGGAACTGGCGCGTCTCGATGACTTCTTCCTGCTGCCGCTTTCTGGCCGATTCGCCATTCAACGATACGCTGGGCATGACCTGCTCTCCTTGCTGCCACGGACAGTGCCGGGCGGGTTGTTGCGTGTGCGGCGTGCTGGCCACCATGGTCTATGTAAGTTCGTCACCGGCATGGGCGAGGCATCAGAAACGCTTGAACGCGGATTCATCCACGCCCGGCTCATCGTCCTCCACATCCAGCATCGAAAGCCGGCGTGGCGGCTCCTGCTTGGGAGCGCGCCCATTGTTGCTGCGTCCGCGAGCGGGCAGCTTCTGCATCTCGCCCACGCGGAAAAATCGCATCAGGTCTTGCAGATGGATGGCCTGGGCGCTCATCTCTTCGGAGGTGGCCGACAATTCTTCCGAGGCCGCCGCCGTCATCTGCGTAGTCTGCGCCATCTGGTGCACGGCATTGTTGATCTGTTCCAGGCCGGTGGATTGCTCGGCCGAGGCGGCGGCGATTTCCTGCACTAGGTCGGCGGTCTTGCGGATGGACGGCACCATCTGGTTCAACAGGCCACCGGCTTTCTCGGCCAGGCCCACACTGTTCTCGGCCACCGCAATGATTTCCTGGGCGGCGGTCTGGGCGCGCTCGGCCAGCTTGCGCACTTCGGCGGCAACCACGGCAAAGCCCTTGCCATGCTCACCGGCGCGGGCTGCTTCGATGGCCGCGTTCAAGGCCAGCAGGTTGGTCTGGTAGGCGATGTCATCGATGATGCCGATCTTGCTGGCAATCTGCTTCATCGCCGCCACCGTCTCGCGTACCGCTTCGCCACCTTCGGTGGCGGCACTGGCCGAGAGGCTGGCGATGCCATCGGTGGTGCGAGCGTTGTCGGCGTTCTGCGCGATGGTGGCGGTGATTTCTTCCACCGAGGCACTGGTTTCCTCGACGTTGGCGGCTTGCTGCGAGGAATTGTGCGACAGCGCCTGGGAAGAGGAGGAAATCTGTTCCGAAGCCGAGGCCAGGGCACTGGCGGTACCGCTGACGTCACCGATGACGTCGGTCCACTTGTTGACCATCTGCTGGGTGCTGTAGAGCACGCTGATCTTGTCGCGCTTGCGCAGCGGCACCGTGACCGTGAGATCGCCCTCGGCCACGCGCCGCAAGACGCTCATGGCCTCGCGCGGCTCGCCGCCGATCTGCGAGCGGATGGTGCGATAGGCAAAGCCCAGGCAGACGAACAACACCACCATCGAAGCCGTCAGCAGCCAGAATATCTTTTGCTCCAGCCGGGTATATTCGGTACCAGCCTGGATGACCCGGGCCTGGGTGCGTTCATCGACCTGGCGCAGGAAATCGTTGATCGGGGCCATCACGCGGCCGAACAGGGTGCGGTAGGTCTGATCGAAGACCAGTTCCTGGGCCATGGCCTGGTTGGGCGCACCCACCACGGTGAACTTGCCCTCGCCATCATCGAACTCGCCCTTGACCGCATGGAAGGCGGTGATCTCGATGCGGGAAAGTTGATCGGCCAGTTTCAAGGCTTCCTGCATCTTGGCCAGTTCCGGTTCGGGGAAGCCGGCGCGCTTCATCAGTTCGCTCAGCGGTACCGCCTGGGCAGAACCTTCCGCAGCCAGCTTGCGCGCGCTGACCAGATCCCAGTTGAAGCGATCATAGTTGGCCGGACGGGGACGCTTGCCATTACGGATGTCGAGGATCATATAGTAGCGATCCTCATCGTTGGGATCGCCCGTGGTGACGTAGGCGCGTGCAAATTTCGTCATATCCTCGGTCGTACGGCGCAACTCGTTGGCCAGGGCCGTAGAGGCATAGCGCGATTGGTGCGCGTCCTCCAGCGCGACATTGGCTTGCTTGAGCATATCGGTGAGGCCAATCACCACCGCCACCAGGACCGACAGCCCCGCCGCCAGCCAGATGAATATCTGCTTGATGCTGATCCTGTTGCTCATCGATTCTTGCATGGTCGCTCCCCCTTGGGCTGCACTCTTCATTGCGCGGACGCCACGCCGCGTTCGGCGTAGGCCGCCGTATTGCCTTGTTCCTGCTGCTGGGTGTGATGCACCAGGTGCGGGATATCCAGGATCAACGCCACGCGGCCATCGCCGAGGATGGTCGAGCCTGACAATCCCTTGACCTTGCCGAACAGTCTCCCCAGCGGCTTGATCACGGCCTGGCATTCGCCCAGCAGGCCATCGACCAGCAGGCCAGCGCGTAATTGACCGTACTGTACGATCACCAGGCTCTTGCGGGCCCGGCCCTGCTCGCGTGCAGGCAGGTCGAACAGTTCGCGTAGCGGTACGAAAGGCAAGGGCTCGCCGCGCACCGAGACGATGTGGGTACCATTGTGCTGGGGTGGCATGTCGATGCATTCGACCACCATGTCCAGCGGGATCACGAACACCGCATTACCCACCACCACCTGGAAGCCCGAGATGATGGCCAGCGTCAACGGCAAGCGCAGACGCACCACGGTGCCGCGTCCGCGTTCGGTATCGATGGCGACCTCGCCATGCAGGGCGTCGATGTTGCGCTTGACCACATCCATGCCCACCCCACGTCCCGATAGTTCGGTGACCTGCTGCGCGGTGGAAAACCCGGGTTCGAACACGCAGCGATAGATCTCGGCATCGGTGAGCTCGGCATCGGGTGCGACCAAGCCCTGGGCCACGGCCTTTTCCAGGATGCGATCGCGGTCCATGCCGCGGCCATCATCCATCACCTCCACCACCACGCTGCCGGACTCATGCATGGCGTTCAAGCGCAGCGTGGCCTTGGCCGGCTTGCCGGCGGCGATGCGTTCGGCGGCCGGTTCGATGCCATGATCGATGGCGTTGCGCACGATGTGCATCAGGGGATCGGCCAGGCGCTCGACCATGGATTTATCCAGTTCGGTGTCGGAGCCGGTCATGCTCAGTTCGATGTCCTTGTCGAGGTCACGTGCAATGTCGCGCACGATACGCGGGAAGCGCTGGAACACTTCGTTGATCTGCACCATGCGCAGGGTCAGCGCGGCATCGCGGATCTGTTCCATCAAGGTGTCGATGGCCTGGGTAGCTTCCTCGAACTGACTATCCTTGCGGCGCCGTGCGATCAGCCGGGCGCTGGCACCGGCAATGACCAGCTCACCCACCAGGTCGATCAACTGATCCAGCTTGGAGACTTCGATCTTGATGAACTTCTGTTCTTGCGCGCGCCGTTCCTCCAGCGGACGCGGGCGCTGTACCACATCGGCAATGGCAGAGGAGAGCAACGGCGGCGCAGCACTGTCCTTGAGGCCGATTGCCCCCAGGCAGCGCCACTGTGCGTCGTCGAACAGACCCAGGCCACGCCACAGACTGGCCAGGCGCACCGCCTCCTCCGGCGCCAGGCGTTGCAGCACGGTGGCGTAATCGGCCAGGCGGCTGTGCGGCGGCAGGATGTCGATGCGGCTGTCATCGCGCACGAATTCGAACACATCTTCCAGCGTCTGCCGGGTGGAGTCCGATGCCAGGCAGATTTCCACGCCCAGGTAGCAACTCTCGGCATCCATGGCGGCGGCCTCGGGAATGCTCGACTCCACCGGCAGGATGGCGACGATGCGGCCCAGCGAGCGCAGGTAGTGCAGGAAAGACAGCGGATCGAGTCCATCGCGCAGCACGTTCTGGTTGAACTGCAGCGACAAATGCCAGTAAGGGCAATCCACCGACAGTTGGGCACTGGCCTCCAGCTCGGGCGCCAAGGTCGCCGATGGGCCTTGGACGGCTACCGCAACGGCCATCTGTGGATCGACTCTGGTCACAGCCTGCGCCGGGGCTGACAGGGCCACCTGTTCCAGCTCGGCCAGCAGCGCGGCCCGGCGTTGGGCATTGGGCTCCTCGGCTTCCTGGCCGCGCTCGATGGCATCGACCAGTTCGCCAATGTAGTCGCCGCACTGCAGAAGCAGCGACATCAGGGGACCATTCAAGGCCAGCCTTTCTTCGCGCACCAAGTCCAGCACATGCTCGACCTGGTGGGTGAATTGCACGATGCTATCGAAGGCAAACAAGCCTGCCGAGCCCTTGATGGTGTGGGCAGCGCGGAAGATGGCGTTGATGCGATCGCGGCTGGGGCCTTCTACCTCGATCTGCAGCAGCGCCGACTCCATGGCCACCAGCAGTTCGCGGGCTTCCTGGACCACGGCGTCGCGGGCGCTATCCTTTTTCATGCGACCTCCAACAGCGGGCTGAAACGCTCGTGCAATTGCAACAGGTCCAGCGCAGCCAGGACGGCCGGACTGTAGGCGCCGATTTCCAGCTGGCGTCCACTGTTGTGCAGCTCGCGCCGCAAGAGCAGCAGTAACTGGATGCCGGCCGTGTCGAGCTCATCCACGCCGGACAGATCCAGCACCACGTGTGACTGCGCCAGCGTCAGTGCGTGCAGCAGTTCGGGCTTGCGCTCGGCCGCCTGGAAAATGGTCAGGCCGCCGCTCACGGTGAGCAGCACCCTGTCCTCTAGCACGGAATACGTCAGCGGCATGGTCTCGGTCTCGGCTTTCTCTTTCTGTTCCCGTTACGTCAGGGCTGCACCAGCTTGGCCACGGCATCGAGCAGCACCGGCGGCTGGAACGGTTTGTGGACCCAGGCGCGAATGCCTGCGGCCTTGCCTTCCTGTTTGCGCGCTTCACTGCTTTCGGTGGTCAGCATGATGACGGGAGTGAATTTGTAGGCGGGCATCTGTTTCATCTCGCGCACGAAGGACAGGCCATCGAGATGCGGCATATTGAGGTCGGAGATGACCAGGTTGAACTTGCGACCGTCCAACTTGCTCAAGGCCTGCCGACCATCGGTGGCTTCTTCCACGTGGTAACCGGCACTCTTCAAGGCAGCCGAGATGGTCTGCCGCAGGCTGAAGGAATCATCGACGATCAATATGCTCTTTTCCATCTCGCGGGCTCGCTGGATCAAAAGAAATCGACTTGGGATGGCACCGCAGGATGGCCTTGCTGGCCCGCGTGGACCTGGCGCTGCTCCTGGGTGGTATAGGTTTTTTCGAGATCGGCCAGCCATTGTTGCGGCGTGGGCAGCGCGGATGGGCCGGCCTCGGCGGCGCTGCGCAGGCGCACGATGTCTTGCTGTACATGATCCAGAATCTGGCTGATCCGATCTTGGAATTGCAGGTGCACCAGGATGTCGCAGACCTCGCGATCGACTTCGCGTCCTTCGTCTTCCAGTTGCTCCACCGTGGTACTGAGCTTCATGGCCGACTGGCGGAAGTCGGCAATGATCTGGTCGATCACGGCGCGCGAGTTTTCCACGATCTCATCGGCCCCGGCGACGGCCTCGCCGGTGGCGCCAATGGCCGCCAGGATCTGCTGGCGCGCACTCTTGGCGCGGGCGGCGATCTGGCGACTGTTTTCGGCCGAGCGTTCGGCCAGTTCCTGCCAGCTCTGGGTGTCACTCAACAGGTCGGTCACGCCAGTCTGACCGGCCAGTTGTTCATTCTGCTGGGCCAGGCGGCGGATGTCGTCATTGGCCGCCATCAGGCTGTCGAACTTGGTCACCAGTACCTGGCGCGAGGCCAACATGCCTTCCAGCACCGAGGCAATGGCCCCCAATTGTTCAGCTGCGTGCTGCACGGTCTGCAGGATTTCGCCATTGCTAGCGTGGCTGGCCGGGGCCAGCGCGCCGCCCAGGCGTTCGTGGATGCCCACGAAGCGAGCGGTGAGGCTATCGATGGCCGATTGCGTCTGCGCCCGCGCCAACTGCACATTGCCCTGCCACACCGGCAGGACTTCGCCCAGCAAACCGGCCAGTGCTTCTGGCTGCGCGGACGCAACGGCGGCAGGCGCCGACAGCGGCGACGCTGGTTGCGATGCCGCGGTAGAGGCCGGGGCAGGAGCGGGCAGGCAGGTCAGGTAGAAGGCGCCACCGATGAGCAAGCCCACCAGCGCACCCAGCCACCAGTGCTGGGCCAGCATCATGTACAGCAGCAGGTTCACCAGGCACAGCACCGGCAAGATATTGCGAAGCGATTTCACAGCCACGATCCCTGTTGGTTGTTGTCAGCTCGGGTCAGACCGCCTGGTAGGCGTTGCACAGCGCGGGCTTGACGTTGTTTACGGCAGGAAAGGGCGCATCTTTTGCCAAAGTCGCCATGCTTGCCATTTTTTTACGGCTGCAAAGAGACTTGGTCCATCCTGCGCGCACCAACCCACGATCTATTTTGCGGGCTGCCAGGGGCCGGCCTTGCGTGGAATAAAGGCCGAATTCCCGCTGAGTTGTAGTCGCACCGGGCTGCCATGATGAGAATGTTACAAAAGAAACAATCAAATCATCCACCACCAGCTCTCTCTGGCCGAGGTGAAATCAACTACAATGCCGCACCCCTTAGGCTCTGGATCAGCGGCAACCGCCGCCGGAGTGCTACAGTCATTTTTTCTATCACTACGTAGAGGCGCCGGTACTGACCGCCCACCAGGATGCCCATCCGGCGATCCTGCTGCCTATTGCAGAGGCAGAGATGCACGGCCAGCGCGCCTTTCTCACCTTTCTCAATTACGGAGGTTGAATTTTCCATGGCAGGCTATCTTCAGGAATCGGGCGCGGTGCGCGCCAAGCCGGTGACCACGCACACCCTGCAGGCGCTGCGCGCCAAGGGTGAGAAGATCACCATGCTGACCTGTTATGACGCCAGCTTCGCCACCCTCATGGAGCGCGCCGGGCTGGAGACGGTCTTGATCGGCGACTCGCTGGGCATGGTCAGCCAGGGCCACGATTCGACCCTGCCGGTAACCATCCAGGACATGGCCTACCACACCGCCGCCGTGGCGCGCGGCACGCGCACCATGCTGATCATCGCCGACCTGCCCTTCGGCACCTATCCCAGCCGCGAGGACGCCTTCCGCAATGCCGCGCTGCTGATGCAGGCTGGTGCGCAGATGATCAAGCTCGAAGGCGGCGTGTGGTTGGCCGATACCATCAAGTTCCTCACCGAGCGCGGCATCCCGGTGTGCGCGCACATCGGCCTGACGCCGCAATCGGTGCACCAGTTGGGCGGCTTCAAGGTACAGGGCAAGACCAGCGATGGCGCCACCCAATTGCACGCCGATGCCCTGGCCGTGCAGCAGGCTGGCGCTTCGCTGGTGGTGATCGAGGCGGTGCCGGCGGCGCTGGGCAAAGAAGTGACCGATCGCCTGGCAGTACCTACCATCGGCATCGGCGCCGGTCCCGATTGCTCGGGCCAGGTGCTGGTGATGCATGACATGCTGGGGGTGTTCCCGGGTCACAAGAGCCGCTTCGTGCGCAACTTCATGGAAGGGGCCAGTGGCATCGAGGATGCAGTGCGCCGCTATGTCGCCGCTGTCAAAGACGGCAGCTTCCCGGCGCAGGAGCATTGCTTCTGATCGCTTGCCCTTCAGCTGCGCACAAGCAAAAGGCCAGCGGAACATCACGCTGGCCTTTTGCTTTGCTGCTGATACGCAGACTGATGCTACTGCTTACTCGAAGAATTCCTTGACCTTGTCCTTCCAGGTCTTGGTCTGCGGGCTGTGCTTGGCGCCGCCTTCGGTGGTGAGCTGCTCGAACTCGCGCAGCAGTTCCTTCTGGCGTTCGGTCAGCTTGACCGGGGTTTCCACCACGACGTGGCAGAACAGGTCGCCCGGATAGCCGGAACGCACGCCCTTGATGCCCTTGCCGCGCAGACGGAAGGTCTTGCCGCTCTGGGTGCCTTCGGGAATGGAGAAGGATGCCTTGCCATTGAGCGTGGGGGCTTCGATCTCGCCACCCAATGCCGCCTTGGCGAAGGAGATCGGCATCTCGCAATGCAGGTCGTCACCATCGCGCTGGAACACATCATGCGGCTTGATGTGAATTTCCACGTACAGGTCGCCCGGGGGACCACCGTTGACGCCCGGCTCACCATTGCCGGATGAACGAATGCGCATGCCATCGTCGATGCCTTCGGGGATCTTCACCTCCAGCGTCTTGTTGCGCTTGATGCGACCGGCGCCGGCACAAGTGGTGCAGGGTTCGGGAATGATCTTGCCGCTGCCGTGGCACTTGGGGCAGGTCTGCTGGATGCTGAAGAAGCCCTGCTGCATCCGCACCTGGCCATGACCGCCGCAGGTGGTGCACGTGACCGGCGAGGTGCCGGGCTTGGCGCCGCTGCCGTGGCAGGTATCGCACTGGTCCCAGGAAGGTACGCGGATGGTGGTGTCGAAACCATGCGCCGCTTGTTCCAGCGTGATTTCCAGGTTGTAGCGCAGGTCGGCGCCGCGGTAGACCTGCGGGCCGGCGTTGCGGCCACGACCACCACCGCCGCCACCGAAGATGTCACCGAAGATGTCGCCGAAAGCATCGGCAAAGCCGCCCGCACCGGCAGCGCCGCCGGCTCCCATGTTGGGATCGACGCCGGCATGACCGTAACGGTCGTAGGCCTCGCGTTTCTGCGGGTCCGACAGCATCTCGTAGGCTTCCTTGACCTCCTTGAACTTGTCTTCCGCGCCCTTGCTGTCGGGGTTGCGGTCAGGATGGTACTTCATCGCCAGCTTGCGATAAGCCTTCTTGATCTCGTCGTCACTGGCGTTCTTGGCCAGTCCGAGCACTTCGTAAAAATCGCGTTTTGCCATGTTGTATAACCCACCTTGTTATTGTGTTCCGTCGCTGCTGCGATGGCCTGCATCCGCGGCCGCGCAAGCACGACCGGAAACCAACAATGTGAAAAAGCCGAGCTCAGCTTTTGACTGCGGACTCGGCGTACCGGCCTGGCCGAAAGACAACCCGGCCGGGTGGATGCTTCTCAAAAATCCGCCCGGGCTGCGGAAAACCGCACCCGGGCGCGAGCGCTGACGTCAGGTGAAACGACGCGTCAGTCCCGGATTACTTCACTTCCTTGAAGTCGGCGTCGACCACGTTGTCGTCCTTCGGTGCAGCACCACCGGTAGCACCAGCCTGGGTACCTGCGGCGCCGGCTGCACCACCGGCCGCAGCGGCCTGGGCTTGCTGGTCGGCATACATCTTCTCGCCCAGCTTTTGGGCAGCAGTCGACAGCGCCTCGGTCTTGGCGTCGATGGCGGCCTTGTCGTCACCCTTCAAGGCTTCTTCCAGGTTCTTGATGGCGGCTTCGATGACGTCCTTCTCGCCGGCTTCCAGCTTGTCGCCGTATTCGCCCAGGGCCTTACGGGTCGAGTGCACCAGGGCATCGCCCTGGTTGCGGCTCTCGGCCAGTTCCTTCAGACGCTTGTCTTCCTCGGCGTTGGCTTCGGCGTCGCGCACCATCTTTTCGATCTCTTCTTCATTCAAGCCGGAGTTGGCCTTGATGGTGATCTTGTTTTCCTTGCCGGTGGCCTTGTCCTTGGCGCCCACGTGCAGAATGCCGTTGGCGTCGATGTCGAAGGTCACTTCGATCTGCGGGGTGCCGCGCGGTGCCGGCGGGATGCCTTCCAAGTTGAATTCGCCCAGGGCCTTGTTGCCGGCAGCCATTTCACGCTCGCCTTGATAGACCTTGATGGTCACGGCCGGCTGGTTGTCGTCGGCCGTAGAGAACACCTGACTGAACTTGGTCGGGATGGTGGTGTTCTTCTTAATCATCTTGGTCATCACGCCGCCCATGGTTTCGATACCCAGCGACAGCGGGGTCACGTCCAGCAGCAGCACGTCCTTGCGGTCGCCCGAGAGGACCGAACCCTGGATGGCAGCACCCACGGCCACTGCTTCGTCGGGGTTGACGTCACGGCGCGGATCCTTGCCGAAGAATTCCTTAACCTTCTCGATCACCTTGGGCATACGGGTCATGCCGCCGACCAGGATCACGTCGTCAATGTCAGAAACCTTCACACCGGCATCCTTGATGGCGGTGCGGCAGGGTTCGATGGTCTTGGCGATCAGTTCCTCGACCAGCGACTCCAGCTTGGCGCGGGTGATCTTCAGGTTCAGGTGGACCGGCGCACCATTGGCCATGGCGATGTAGGGCTCGTTGATCTCGGTCTGTTGCGAGGACGACAGCTCGATCTTGGCGCGCTCGGCCGAGGCCTTGATGCGCTGCAGGGCAATGGCGTCCTTGGACAGGTCCAGGCCGTTGATCTTCTTGAATTCCTCGATGATGTAGTCGATCAGGCGCTGGTCGAAGTCTTCGCCACCGAGGAAGGTGTCACCGTTGGTGGAGAGCACTTCGAACTGCTTTTCGCCATCGACGTCAGCGATTTCGATGATGGACACGTCGAAGGTACCGCCGCCGAGGTCATACACGGCGATCTTGCGGTCACCCTTTTCCGCTTTGTCCAGGCCGAAGGCCAAGGCGGCAGCGGTCGGCTCGTTGATGATACGCTTGACGTCCAGGCCGGCGATGCGGCCAGCGTCCTTGGTGGCCTGGCGCTGGGCGTCGTTGAAGTAAGCCGGCACCGTGATGACGGCTTCGGTAACTTCTTCGCCCAGGTAGTCCTCGGCGGTCTTCTTCATCTTGCGCAACACTTCAGCCGAGATCTGCGGCGGGGCCAGCTTCTTGTCACGCACGCCGATCCAGGCATCGCCGTTGTCGGCGGCCACGATCTGGTAGGGCATCAGGTTGATGTCCTTCTGCACTTCCTTCTCGGTGAACTTGCGGCCGATCAGGCGCTTGGCGGCGTAGATGGTGTTCTTGGGGTTGGTGACGGCCTGGCGCTTGGCGGGCGCGCCGACCAGGATTTCGCCGTCTTCCTGATACGCAATGATGGAAGGCGTGGTACGTGCGCCTTCGGAGTTCTCGATCACCTTGGGCTGGTTGCCTTCCATGACGGCAACGCAAGAGTTGGTGGTGCCCAGGTCAATACCAATGATTTTTCCCATGATTTTTCCTCGTTCTTTCAGCCCTGGATGTCGGGCTACAGGTGTTTTGAATGGTTTGAATATGTGGAGGAAAGATGGACTTTCAAGCGCCGGAACCACCGGAATAAGCAAAAATGATGCCTTTTGCCGACTTCCCCCTCCGACGCCGGTCCACTTACTTTCCCTGGGCCACCGTCACCAGCGCCGGGCGCAGCAGACGTTCGGAAATCATATAGCCTTTTTGCAGTACGGCAACCACGGTGTTGGCTTCCTGCTCGGCCGGCACGGCCGATACGGCCTGGTGCTTCATCGGGTCCAGCTTCTCGCCGGCTTGCGGGCTGACTTCCTGCAGCTTGTTCTTTTCGAAGGCCGAGGTGAGTTGCTTCAAGGTCATGTCCACGCCTTCCTTGAGCGACTCCAACGAGGCGTTTTCGATCTTCAGGGCCATTTCCAGGCTGTCCTTGACGGCCAGCAGGGATTCGGCAAAGCCTTCGATGGCGAACTTGTGGGCCTTGGCGATGTCTTCCTGGGCACGGCGGCGGATGTTCTCGCCTTCGGCACGGGCGCGCAGGAAAGCATCCTGCATCTCGGCAGCCTTGGCTTCGGCAGCGGCCAGCTTCTCTTCCAGGGTGGGCTCGGCCGGTGCGGCTGCAGCGGCTTGCTCGGCGGCATTGGCCGCTCCGGTGGCAGCAGCGGCGGTGTCAGCAGCCTGGGGCTCTTGCTGGACGGATTGGGCTTCCTGTTTTTCGATGTCTTGCATTCCTGAATTACCTCCAACAAATCAATTGGTTACGTGCGTGCGGCAGACACTTGCCGCACACTGGCGTCGATCGATGCGGCTCAAGTAAGGCATCTCCCTGCTTTTTCAAGGGCTTTTTGCCTATTTCTGCCATTTCAAGAGGAAAATTGTTACGCGCGCTTACAAAAATTACTGGGCTTGGCTTCAAGTTAATTCGAGCCCGACCTAATATGAATTCGAGCCCCGCCGTGGGCCGGCTTCCCGGTTTCCCCTTCCCCTCATTCTTGTCGCGCCAACAAGGTGTCATCATGAAACTGCCACTGATTGCGGCCACTGTCCTCGTCGCCCTCTACAGCCTGCTGGCTACCGCATGGATCAGCTATACGCACCTGGTCGGTCAATACACGCTCTGACCGGATCTGGCCTCATGCCAACCCGGATTTATGCTTATATGAACGGATTGGCGTGCCTCGCCACGGCTGAAATTTTGCCAAGCAGGCAACACAAGGCTTCCAGCCTGCTATTTTAGCAGGCCGAGCTGGGCAAACCGCCGATTCCCGGCGGCAATATGAAGCTTTAGGAAAAATTACCGAGCTGCGCCCAGCGCCTTGGCGCGCTCGGCCGCAATGACGGCCTGGCGCGCCATCTCTTCGCGAGCGGCGGCGTTGCTCATGGTCGGCCAGCCGGCCAGGTGCTGCTCGACCAACTCGACCATGCCGGCGATCCAAGCTGGGGATTCATTCAGGCAAGGGATGAAGTGAAACTCCTTACCACCGGCATGGAGGAAGTCTTGCTTGACCTCCATGGCGATCTCTTCCAGCGTCTCCAGACAATCGCTGGTGAAGCCGGGGCACATCACATCGATGCGGCGCACCCCCTGGCGGCCCAGTTCCTGGGCGGTGGGCGCGGTGTAGGGCTGCAACCATTCGGCCTTGCCGAAGCGCGACTGGAAGGTGACCATGTACTGGTCCTCGTTCAGGCCCAGCGCTTGCGCCAGCAGGCGCGCGGTCTTGTAGCACTCGCAATGGTAGGGATCGCCCAGCATCAGCGTGCGCTTGGGCACACCATGGAAACTCATCAGCAACTTGTCCGGCCGGCCGTTGATCTCCCAGTGATCCAGCACCGACTGGCGCAGCGCCTGGAGATAGCCATCCTGGTCGTGATAGTTGCGGATCAGGCGCAGCTCGGGAATATTGCGTACCTGGCGGTAATGATCGAAGACCGCATCGAAAATCGACGCCGTGGTGGTGCCCGAATACTGCGGATAGGCCGGCAACACCAGGATGCGGCTGCAGCCCTGTTCCTTCAGTTGGTCCAGCACCTGCGGCAGCGAGGGCGTGCCATAGCGCATCGCATAGACCACCTGCAATTGATGATGGCCGCGTGCGGCCAGTTGCACGCCCAGGGCGGCCGCTTGGCGCTGGGTATGCACGCGCAGCGGCGAACCCTCTGCGGTCCAGATGCTGGCATATTTCTCGGCCGACTTGGAAGAACGAAACGGCAGGATGATGCCGTTGAGGATGACCCACCATACCGCCCGCGGGATTTCCACCACGCGCGGGTCAGACAGAAATTGCTTCAGGTAGCGGCGCAAGGCGCCGGCATGGGGCGCATCGGGCGTGCCCAGGTTGACCAGCACCACGGCGGTGGAGGCCGGGCTGCCATGGGTATAGGGAGGTTCTTTGCGAAAGGCCATGGTTGATTCGGCTCAGGTTTGTTGGTGTGGTAGTGACGGTTGCGCAGAGCCAGAACTCAAGAGGCCAGCAACTCGCGCGCATGTTTGCGCGTGGTGGCGGTGATTTCCAGGCCGCCCAACATGCGCGCGATTTCTTCCACGCGCGCCTTGGCATCCAGGCCATCGATGTCGGACAGGGTCTTGCCGCCCTCGCTGCGTTTCTTGACCTGGTAATGCTGGTTGGCCTGGCTGGCCACCTGCGGCAAGTGGGTCACGCACAGCACTTGGCGTTCCTGGCCCAGGCGCTTCAACAGGCGTCCCACCACTTCGGCGACGGCGCCGCCGATGCCGCTATCGACTTCGTCGAAGATCAGCGTAGGCACCGTGGCGGCCGCCGATGCGATCACCGAGATGGCCAGCGAGATGCGCGCCAACTCACCACCGGAGGCGACCTTGGCCAGCGCACGCGGGGCCACGCCGGCATGACCGGCCACCAGGAATTCCACCTGCTCCAGGCCATACGCCGCCGGCTCCACTTCATTGAGGGCGATCTCGAAGCGCCCGCCCGCCATCGACAAATCCTGCATCGCCGCCGTGACCGCCTCACCCAACGAGGCTGCGGCCTTGGCGCGGGCCTTGGAGAGTTTCTGCGCCAAGGTCAGATAAGCTGCCTTGAGCTTTTCTTCCTGTACGCGCAGGGCATCGAGGTCGCTGGCGTCGGCCAGTTGCTTCAATTGTTCGGAAAGCTTGCGATACTCCTCGGGCAGTTCATCGGGCTGCACATGGAATTTGCGGGCGGTGGAATGGATGGCTTCGAGGCGCTCTTCCACTTCCTGCAAGCGCGCCGGATCAAGCTCAACCCGACCCAGGTAATCATTCAAGGCATACACCGCTTCCTGCAACTGGATCTGCGCCGGTTCCAGCGCATCGAGCACGGGCTTCAGGGCGGTATCGACATCGACCAGCTTGCTCAGCTTCTGCGTAATCGAAGACAGTTGCGAGAGAATGGGCGACTCCGATTCGGAGATCACGCCCAGCGCTTCCTGCGCGCCGCCGATCAGGGCGGCAGCGTGCGACAGGCGGCTGTGCTCGGTGCTGATCTCGGCCCATTCACCGGGCTTCACGGCCAGCTTGTGCAGCTCGGCCACTTGCCATTCGAGACGCTCGCGCTCCAGCAATACGTTGCGCGCATCTTGCTCGAACTGTTCGCGCTGGCGGGCCAGGGCGCGCCAAGTCTTGTAGGATGCCGCCACCTCGCGCGCCTGCTCCAGCAGGCCGGCCTGGCTATCCAACAACTGACGCTGGGCATCGGCCTTCATCAGCGACTGGTGCGCGTGCTGGCCGTGGATATCCACCAGCATCTCGCCCACCTGGCGCAATTGCGCGGCGGTGGCGGCGCTGCCATTGATGTAGGCCTTGCTGCGGCCAGCATTGTCGATCACCCGGCGCAGCAGCACGCCATCGTGTTCAGCGGCCAATTCCTGCTCCTGCAACCAGGCCATCACTTCCGGGGTGGCGGTGAAATCGGCGCTCACATCGGCCTTGGCCGCCCCCTCGCGCACCACGCTGGGGTCGCCGCGCCCGCCCATGGCCAGCGCCAGGGCATCGATCAGGATGGATTTGCCGGCGCCGGTTTCGCCGGTGAAGACGGAAAATCCGCGCGCAAATTCGAGCTCGATGGCATCGACAATCACGAAGTCGCGAATCGTTAAGGTACGCAGCATGGTGGTCTCGCAGCGGGTTGGACGGACGGGCCAGTGTTCTCAAGCGAGCCGGCACGCGATGGCCGGGCTTGATGCGCGCTTATTGTAATCGGCCTTCTATGGAGGGGTATTCATTCCAGTGCAGCTTCTCGCGCAGGGTATCGAAATAGCTCCAGCCCTCGGGATGCAGGAAGGTGATCTTGTGCGCCGAACGGCGGATCACGATGCGGTCGCCATGCAGCACGCTGGTCAAGGATTGCATGTCGAAGTTGGCGCTGACCTCGCGCCCGGCCACCACCTGGATGACAATCTCGCAGGAATCCGACAGCGTGATGGGACGGTTGGACAACGAATGCGGCGAGATCGGCACCATCACGATGCCATGCAGGCTGGGGTGGAGAATAGGACCGCCCGCCGACAAGGCATACGCGGTAGAACCGGTCGGGGTGGCCACGATGAGACCATCGGAACGCTGGTTGTACATGAAGCGGCCATCGACTTCCACCCGCAGCTCGACCATGCCGGAGGTGGAACCGCGCGCCACCACCACGTCATTCAAGGCCAGGGCGCGGAAGATCTCGCCGCCCTCGCGATAGACCCGCGCTTCCAGCAGCGAGCGCGACTCGGCCTCGACCTTGCCTTCCAGCATTTCGCCCAGAGCCGGTATCATGCGGTCTTGCGCGATGTCGGTGATGAAGCCCAGGCGCCCCTGGTTGATGCCGATCAGCGGCACGTTGTAGGGCGCGAGCTGGCGCGCAATGCCCAGCATGGTGCCATCGCCGCCGACCACGATGGCCACGTCCGCATGTTGGCCGATCTGCTCGGGCGTCATGCTGTCATAGCCTTGCAGGGCGATGTTGTCGGCCGTTTCGGTTTCGAAGACCACGGTGTGGCCATGCGACTCCAGGAACACGGCGATGTCTGAGAGGATCTGCGCGATGCCGACGGCCTGGAACTTGCCGACGATGGCGACGGTTTTGGGTACGGCTGCCTGAACGGGTAATTTGATGGGCCACATGCTGCGGATTAGACCATAATTTGAGATGACATTGTAATGAAACCAAGCGCTTCCTCCCTGCCGCCCTCCACTGCCCCAGCAGCCCCTGCCCCCATCCAGGCCGTGCTGTTCGACCTCGACGATACCCTGTGGGCCATCGAACCGGTGCTGGTGCGTGCCGAAGGCCTGCTCTATGACTGGCTGCGCGAGCACGCTCCCGCCGTGGTAGCAGCCCATACCATTGCCAGCCTGCGCGAACGCCGCATGGCATTGATGCAGACCGATCCGGCCTACCGCATCGATCTGTGGAAGTTGCGCCATACGGCGCTGTCGCAAGTGTTTCGCGAGCATGACGTCGACCTGGCGCTGGTGGACCCGGCCATGGCGCTGTTCTCGGAAGCGCGCAGCACGGTGGCGCTGTTCGACGACGTGGAACCGGCTCTGCTGCGCATGAAGGGGCGGCTGACCCTGGGCTCGGTCTCCAACGGTTTTGCCGATCTGGAACGCATCGGGCTGGCCGGCCACTTCGGCGTCTCGATTGCCGCGCACCGCTTCGGCCGCGCCAAGCCGGACCCGGCCATCTTCCACGCTGCCTGCGCA
The DNA here is from genome assembly GCF_003719195.1 of Herbaspirillum rubrisubalbicans. Classification (NCBI taxonomy): domain Bacteria; kingdom Pseudomonadati; phylum Pseudomonadota; class Betaproteobacteria; order Burkholderiales; family Oxalobacteraceae; genus Herbaspirillum; species Herbaspirillum rubrisubalbicans. Next base: position 666,574 of record NZ_CP024996.1, on the reverse strand, counting down.
GCGCTGCAGGCTGCCCCGGCAGCCACTGTCTACGTGGGCGACGATCCGCTGCTGGACGTACAAGGCGCGCAACAGGCCGGTCTGCGGGCGGTGTGGATGAACCGTTTCGACCGTACCCTGCCCGCAGGCATCCTTCCCGATGCCATCTGCCGCGACCTGCATGAGCTGCACGACTGGCTGCAGGCGCAAGCCTGATCCTTCGCCCAAATCGAGGCCAGGCTGACGCGCGTGTCACATTTGCCTGATAAGCCGCTAGAATATGCCCCATGCAACTCGATAACCGCGCCCGCACTCTCCTGAAAGCCCTGGTCGAACGCTACATCGCCGACGGCCAGCCGGTGGGTTCGCGCGCCCTGTCGAAACTGTCCGGCCTGGAACTGTCGCCGGCCACGATCCGCAACATCATGGCCGATCTCGAAGAGATGGGCTTCGTCGCCAGCCCGCACACCTCGGCCGGACGGGTGCCGACGCCACGCGGCTACCGCATGTTCGTCGATACCCTGCTCACCGTCGAAGCCATCGACGAAAGCGCCCTCGAAGGCCGGCTGCAGGCTCGAATGCAGCACAGCGGCTCATCCCAGAAGATCATCACCAATGCGGCCCAGGTGCTGTCCTCGCTATCGCAGTTCGCCGGCGTGGTGATGACACCCAAGCGCGAATCGGCGTTCCAGCAGATCGAATTTCTGCGCCTGTCGGAAAAGCGCATCCTGCTGGTCATCGTCGACCAGGGCGGCGACGTGCAGAACCGGATGCTGTTGACCGAGGTCGATTACACCCCCAGCCAGCTGACCCAGGCCGCCAACTACATCAACCAGCACTACGCCGGCCAGTCCTTCGACCAGGTGCGTCTGCATCTGCAAGGCGAGCTGCGCCAGTTGCGCGACGACATGACCGTCTTGATGCAGGCCGCGGTCGAAGCCGGCAGTGACGCCATGAGCGAAGAGGCCGACAACAACGTGGTCATCTCCGGCGAGCGCAACTTGCTATCGGTGACCGACCTGTCCTCCAACATGAATTCGCTGCGGCGCCTGTTCGACATGTTCGAGCAGAAGACCGGCCTGTTACAGTTGCTGGATGTCTCCAGCAAGGCCACCGGGGTGCAGATCTTCATCGGCGGCGAATCGCAACTGGTGCCCATGGATGACATGAGCATCGTCACCGCTCCCTATGAAGTCAACGGCCGCATCGTCGGCACCCTGGGCGTGATCGGGCCAACCCGCATGGCCTACGAGCGCGTCATCCCCATTGTCGACATCACCGCCAAACTGCTCTCCAGCGCCTTGAGCCAGCACTGAAGAAGCGCCCCCGATGAACGCAAAAAAGCCACGCGTTACATCCCGTGGCTTTTTCTTCACAAAGCATTGCCAGAGTAAATCCAGGCAAGCCGAGTTGGACTTATTTCTTCACTTTCTTGCAGTTCTTGCAATGACCGTACAGCGCCAGAGCATGGTCGGCGATCTCGAAACCATGCTCCTGAGCAATCTTCAACTGGCGCTTCTCGATCTCGGCGTCGAAGAATTCCTCGACCTTGCCGCAATCCAGGCAGACCAGGTGGTCATGGTGCGAGCCTTCGTTCAATTCGAAGACGGCCTTGCCGGTCTCGAAGTGATTACGCTGCAGCAGGCCGGCCTGCTCGAACTGGGTCAGCACCCGGTAGACGGTGGCCAGGCCTACGTCCAGGTTGTCCGACAGCAATTGTTTATAGACGTCTTCGGCGCTCAGGTGGCGCACGGTGGTGTTCTGGAAGATTTCAAGAATCTTCAGGCGCGGCAGGGTGGCCTTCAGGCCGCTGGCCTTCAGTTCGGATGGATTGTTCGGCATGGTAGAGTGGGTTCCCGGGGTTTACTGGTCTCAAACAGGCGCGGCGGTCCACTGGGAAGACCTGGGACCGTTCCGGGGAGGCCGTGGGGAGAGCCTTTTACGACCGGAACGCACTCATGCCTATTTAAGAAGTAAGTTCTAGCTTATCATATAGTGCTTTAGGCTCATGGCTCAACCCGGTTGAAATCTTTATGCGTATGCTTTCCCGAATGAAGTCCCGTCATCACACCGCCGCAATCGGCCTGTTTGCGGCGCTGGCCGTCTCCCTGACCGGCTGTTCCTCGACCAAGGCCCCGGACCAGGCCGCCTCGGCCGACACCTCGGGCGTGAAGGTGACCGGCAAGAGCTCGAGCCTGTTCGGCTTTTTGCGGCCCTATCGCATCGACATCCAGCAAGGCAACTTCGTGTCCAAGGAAATGGTGGCGCAACTGCGTCCCGGCCTGACCCGCGACCAGGTGCGCTTCGTGCTGGGTACGCCGCTGCTGACCGACATGTTCCACTCCAACCGCTGGGACTACGATTTCCGCCTGGCCAAGGGCAATGGCGAGATCATGACCAGCCGCGTCACCGTGTTCTTCAAGGATGACCTGCTCGATCACGTCCAGGGCGGCCAGGACCTGCCCACCGAAAGCGAATACCTGACCCTGATCACCGATGCCAAGGTCGGCTCCAAGGCCAGCTTTGGCGACAAACCCAAGGACGACAGCGAGATCAAACCGGCCTCGCCGGTGGCGCCCTCCTCGGCCACCAACAAGTAATACCGCTGACCTTAGACCACTGATATCAGATCTCTGACCTAAGACCTCTGACCTGCCCCGTCATTTCGAGTTTTCCATGACTGCATTGAATATCGCCGTAGCCGGCGCCTCCGGGCGCATGGGCCGCATGTTGATCGAAGCCATCCTCAACGCCGACGACCTGAAGCTCTCCGGCGCCCTGGACACCCCCTCCGCACCCACCCTGGGCAGCGATGTCGGCCTGTTCCTGGGCAAGACCACCGGTGTGATCATCGAGTCCGACCTGGCCCGTGGCCTGGCCGGCGCCGATGTGCTGATCGACTTCACCCGTCCTGAAGGGACCTTGAAGCACCTGCAATACTGCGCCGAACATGGCGTGAAGGTGGTCATCGGCACCACCGGTTTTGAACCCGAAGGCAAGACCGCCATCGCCGAATTCGCCAAGCGCATCGCCATCATGGCCGCGCCCAACATGAGCGTGGGCGTGAACGTGACCATGAAGCTGCTGGAAATGGCGGCCAAGAATTTCTCGCATGGCTATGACATCGAGATCATCGAAGCGCACCACCGCCACAAGGTCGATGCCCCCTCCGGCACCGCCCTGAAGATGGGCGAAGTGATCGCCGATGCGCTGGGCAAGAAACTCGACGACGTCGCCGTGTATGCCCGCGAAGGCGTCACCGGCGAGCGTGATCCCTCCTCGATCGGCTTTGCCACCGTGCGCGGCGGCGACATCATCGGCGACCACACGGTGCTCTTCGCCGGCATCGGCGAGCGCATCGAGATCTCGCACAAGTCCTCCAGCCGCGTCTCGTACGCCATGGGCAGCCTGCGCGCCGCCCGCTTCTTGGCCGACAAGCCAAGCGGCCTGTACGACATGCAGGACGTGCTGGGCTTCAAGTAAGCCAGGCCGTAGCCAGCCCAAGAGATGCCCGACGCTGCCGCGCCCCACCAGGTCCGGCAGCGAATTTTTTTAAGGCCGGCCGCTTAACGCGACCCTATTCCCTGATCTTCCTCCCCCTAGACCGAAAGCACGCACCATGGAACCGAACGTTGGATTTGCCCACTACTGGGCGCAAGGCGATGCCGTTTCCCACTCCGTCGCCTATCTGCTGTTGATCATGTCCATCGCCAGCTGGTACTACATTCTCTCCAAGGCCTGGACCGCCTTGCGCATCCGCCGCGGCAGCAATGCCCTGGAGCAGTTCTGGCAAGCCCCGACCCTGGCCGACGCCAGCGCCGCCATGCAGCGCCTGGACAGTGAGCAGATCTACACCCCCATGGCTGAACGCGCGGCCGAAGCCGCCGACATCGGCAGTCGCCAACAGGGCGCGCCGTCGCTCAATGCCGCCACCGATCCCAGCGAACTGATCACGCGCACCCTGCGCCGCGAAATCAACCGCGTCTCGGCGCGCCTGGAACGTGGCCTGACACTGTTGGCCTCGGTCGGCTCGACGGCGCCCTTCGTCGGCCTGTTCGGTACCGTCTGGGGCATCTACCACGCCCTGGTGGCGGTCTCGGCCAGCGGCACGGTGCAGATCGACAAGGTCGCCGGCCCCGTGGGCGAAGCCCTGATCATGACCGCGCTGGGCCTGTTGGTGGCCATTCCCGCGGTGCTGGCCTACAACGCCTTCACCCGCATCAACCGCGTGGTGCTGGCTGAACTGGATGGCTTCGCTCACGACCTGCACGCCTATCTCACCACCGGCGAACGCGTCGGCGGGATGCGCAAGTAATTCCTTCTCCACTGTCATCCACAGGAGGCAATCATGAGTTTCGGCGGATTCAACGACAACCAGAACTCGGCCCCGATGGCCGACATCAACGTCACCCCCATGGTCGACGTGATGCTGGTGCTGCTGGTGATCTTCATCATCACCGCGCCCATGTTCACCCACGCCCTGAAGCTGGACCTGCCCACGGCGCAATCCAGCCCAGCCCCGGAAAAACCGGAAACCATCACCCTGGGCATCGACGCCGCCGGCAAGCTCTACTGGAACGACCAGCCGGTCAGCCAAGCAGAGATGGATACGCGCCTGGCGGCCGCTGCAGAAAAGAAACCCCAGCCCGAGCTGCAACTGCGCGCCGACAAGTCCACCCGCTACCAGACCATCGCCGAGCTGATGTCGGCTGCGCAGGGCGCCGGCCTGACCAAGCTGGGCTTCGTCACCGATCCCCAGGCCAGCAGCAAAACACCAGCAAAAGCAAATTGACTGAAACTGATTGAGCAAGAAGAGACCCACATGGCCACCGTACAACTGGCGGGCGACCGCATCACCGACTGGGACAGCTTCCACACCGAGAGTGTGCAAGCCTTCGGCTTCCCGGATTTCTATGGCCGCAGCATGGATGCCTGGGTCGATTGCCTGTCCTACCTGCGCGATGAGGATGGCATGTGCAAGTTCCGGTTGAAGCCCAAGGAAGTGCTGACCATCGAGATCAGCCACAGCGCCGAGTTGCACCAGCGCCTGCCGGAGTTGGTGGAAGATGTGGAGTTCTGCTGCACGGCCATCAATGACCGCTGCGAGGATTATGGCGAGCCGCCGGTGATCGAGCTGGTCTGGAAGTGAGCCTGCCTGTTTTCACTTCCCTTCACATCGTCCACATCGATCCCGCGGCTCAGGCCGATCTGGCGGGCAGATCAGTCGATTAATTCATCTCCATCGTAAAAAGGATAGGGCCCATCGAATTGACCGATGAAGGCCGTATGGCTGACCAGGCTGCTGGTGGCCGCATCCCACCAATGCAACTGGTAACCGGGTGGCTCCATGACGAAGCAGGACGGCGCCTGCGGGTCCAGGTCCAGCTGCACCTGGTGCGATACCCCCGGGCAGGTGCTGGCCAGCGTGCCGCCAAAGCGCCGCTGGATGGAGCGGTGCAGGTGACCGCACAGGATGCGCTCGACCTGCGGATGCTTGCGCACCACCGCCTCCAGCGCCGCTGGATTGGCCAGGCCCATGTCATCCATGTGACCGATGCCGGTGGTAAAGGGGGGATGGTGCATGGCGACCACGGTGGGACGCTGCGGCTGCTGCGCCAATACCTCATCGAGCCACAGCAGGCTGGCCGCTGACAACTCGCCGCCGCTGGCGCGCGGGATCACGCTATCGAGCGCGATGAGGCGCACCGGATAATCCTCGATCACGTATTCGATACGCTCGCCCCCTTGCTGCAGGTAGGCATGTTCCGGGAAGGCTGCGCGCAAGGCATTACGCTCATCGTGATTGCCCGGCAGCAGGTAGTAAGGCATGGTCAGCGGCGCCAGCAGTTCGCGCAGGCAGGCGTATTCGGATGGCTTGCCGAAGTCCACCAGGTCGCCGGTGATGATGAGCACGTCGGGGCGCTGCTTCAAGGAGTTGACCTGCGCCACGCAACGACGCAGGCTCTCGGCGGTATCCACCACGCGATAGGATTTCTTGCCATCGGTCTTGATGTGCAGGTCGGAAATCTGTCCCAGTATCATGCGTTCTCCTTCTCGGCGCGCGGCGCCAGCTTGACCAGGGCCTCGGCCGAGACCCGGATGCCGATCTGCTGACCCGCCTGCCACCAGCCGCGGCGGCTGGTCTCGGCGATGACCGGTCGCTCCACGCCGATCTCGATTTCAAAACGGGTGCGGTCACCCAGGAAAAAGGTATTGATCAACTTGCCGCGCACGCATTGCGCATCGGCCTCGGTGATGTCCACCACCTCGACATCCTCGGGACGGAACATGGCGCAGGCCGGCTGGCCTTGCAATGCTGCATCCAGCGTATCGACCAGCGGCAGGCTGCCGGTGGGCAACAGCAGACGATCACCCGAGACGATGCCATGCACGCGATTCATCGCGCCGATGAAATCGGCCACGAACTCATTGGCCGGATGATAGTAGATCTCTTGCGGCGTGCCGATCTGCGAAATCTTGCCACGCTCCATGACCACGATGCGATCACCCAACGCCATCGCCTCGCCCTGGTCGTGGGTGACATAGATGGCGGTAATGCCCAGGCTACGCAAGAGCTTGTTGAGGTCGCTGCGCACCGCTTCGCGCAGCTTGGCGTCCAGCGCCGTCAAGGGTTCATCCAGCAGCAGCACGCGCGGCTCCATGGCCAGTGCGCGCGCCAGTGCCACGCGCTGCTTCTGACCGCCCGAGAGCTGGTCCACGCGACGATGCGACAGGCCCTGCAGATGCACCATCTCCAACAGACTCTCAACCCGCTCGGCACGTTCGGCCGCCGGGATCTTGCGGATCTTCATGCCATAGGCGATGTTCTCGCCCACGCTCATGTTGGGGAACAACGCATAGTTCTGGAACACCATGCCCACCCCGCGCTTTTCGATGGGCAGCGCGGTCACGTCTTCGTCGCCGAAGAACACGCGCCCGCCCATGTCGGGGAATTCGAGACCGGCGATCATGCGCAGCGTGGTGGTCTTGCCACAGCCCGAGGGGCCCAGCAGGACCAGGGTTTCACCGGGATGGATGTCCAGGTCCAGGGGCTGCAGGGCGCGCGTGCCATTGGCAAAGGACTTGGCGCATTGTTGCAGGCGGATGGAAACGGCTTGTTGGTTCGACTTCATAGACTGACTTTCTTGCGTGTTGCCTGGGTTACCCACTGCATACCGATGAGGAGCGGGATGATCATGAAAAAGAAGATCAGCGTATAGGCCGATCCCACCTCCAGCCGCATCGATGCATAGGCATCGGCCAGGCCCACCGGCAAGGTCTGGGTCAGCGGTGTGTGCAGCATCCAGGTGATGTTGAATTCGCCGATCGACAGCGTCACCACCATCAGCGCACCGGCCAAAATACCCGAGGCGCAATTGGGAATGACGATACCGAAGAAACGCCGCATCCGTCCGGCGCCGAGGCTGGCGGCAGCCTCTTCCAATTGGGCCAGTTGCGAAGACTGCATCACCGCCAGTACCGGACGCACCATGAAGGGCAGCGTGAAGATCACATGACCCACCAGGATGAAGAGGATGCTGGCGCGAAAATCACGCCACTGACCATAGGCCATGATCAGCGCCAGCGCCGTGGCCAGGCCCGGCACGGCCACCGGCATCATCAGCAATTCCTCGATCACGCGCGCCAGGCGGCTGTGACCACCGCGATAGCGCGCCAGCATGTAGGCCAGCGGCACCCCGGCCACCAGCGTCACCACCAGGCAAGCCAGGGCGATGATGAGCGAACGCCAGATGGTCGGCTGGTACATATCCCACACCTGGGCCACCCAGCGCAGCGTGAGTCCACTAGACAAGCCGACGAAGAAATTCTCGGTCACGCCGGCCAGCATCGACAGCACCACCGGCACCACCAGGAAGGCGCACACCAGCAGCGTGAAGGCCAGTTGCACATAAAAACGGAAACGATTCTGCATGAGCTGCTCCTTATGCCGCCGCCGCGACACCGCTGCCAGTGAGCGAGCGCGCCAGTGCCAGCATGGCCCAGGTGATCACCCCCAGCACGATGGACAGCGAAGCGGCCGTGGCAAAGTTGGCGTAGCCGGTGAATTCGTTATAGATGGTCATGGGCAGCACATCGATATTGGCCGCCAGCGTGAAAGCAGTACCGAAGGCACCCACACTGGTGGCAAAGCAGATCGCGCCCGATGAGATCAAGGCCGGCAGCAAGGCGGGCAACACCACGTGCAGCAACACCTGCCAGGGGCGCGCACCGAGCGAACGGGCGGCCTCTTCCAGCGAGGGATCGAGCTTCTCGGCTGCGGCCACCACGGTCAAGATCACGCGCGGAATCGAGAAATACAGGTACCCCAAAAACAGCCCCGCCAGCGAATACGCAAACACCAGCGATTCACCGAAGAGCCAGTTGCTCAAGGCGCCGATCAAGCCCTGGCGCCCGGCCAGCATGATGACCATGAAGCCGACCACCACGCCGGGGAATGCCAGCGGGAAGGTCAGCATGGCCAGCAACAACGACTGACCAGGAAAACGATGACGTTGCAGGAACAAGCCAACGAAGACCGAGATGGCCAGGGTCGCTGCGGTGACCACCGCCGACAGCACCAGGGTGGAGACCAGGCTGGCAAAGTAATGGCGGTTGGTCAGCACCGACAGGTAGGCCATGGCCCCCTCCGGGCCGGACGCGCCCACCCCCACCAGCCGCACCATGGGCAGCAGCCAGAAGGCGCAGAACAGCGTCAGCCCCGGCACGGCGAAACACAGCCACACGCCATTGCCGGCCGCACGCGGACGGGGATTGGCCGGCTGCTTTGGCGGCGCGGCCGGACTGGCAGTGGAAATCACGGTTTTCATGCTTGCTCCTGCGGCCTGCATTTAGCGAACTTCCGCCAGGTAGCGCTCGCCGAACTTGCGCTGGACTTCGGCCATCTTGCCGTAATCGACCGACTTGGCACGGGCGTATTCGGTAGCCGGCAGGAAGCGCGACTCAGCTTCCTTGGACATGGCCGAGGCACGCACCGGACGCAGATAGGCATTGGCCCAGATGGCCTGGCCCTGGTCGGACAGCAGGAAGTCCAGCACCTTCTTGGCTTCGGCCTGGTGCGGGGCATTCTTCACCAGCGACACCACGTAGGGCACGGTGACGGTACCTTCGCTGGGGATCACGAAGGCCACGTTGGCGTGGTCCTTGTACTTGGCGCGATAGGCGTCGAAGTCATAGCCCAGCAGGATGGGGATTTCACCCGAGATCAGACGGGCGTAGGAAGTCTGCTTGGGGACGATGGGCTGGTTCTTCTGCAGGTTCTTGAAGTAGGTGATGGCCGGCGAGAAATCATCCAGCGTACCACCCAGTGCCTGGTTGATCGCCACCGCGCCGACATAGCCGACGAAGGCCGAGGCCGGGTCCAGGTAACCGATCAAGCCCTTGTATTCCGGCTTTTGCAGGTCAGCCCAGGACTTGGGAACCGGCTTACCCTTCAAGGCATCGACGTTGACCATGATGCCCATGGTGCCGGAGTGGATGGTGAACCAGTAACCGTCCGGGTCCTTCAGACCATTTGGAATATCGTTCCAGTGCGCCGGCTTGTAGGCGGCCACCAGATCCTTGTTCTTGGCTTCGATACCGAAGGACACGCCGAGATAGGTGAAGTCAGCCACCGGGCTGGCCTTCTCGGCAGTCAACTGGGCCAGGGCCTGGCCACTGTTCTTGTTGTCGGGCGGCACGGTGATGCCGGTCTTGTCCTTGATCGCCTTGATCTGGGCGGCCCAGTCAGCCCACTCCGGCGGGCAGTTGTAGCAGATCGCGGTTTGGGCCGATGCGGCCAGGGAAGCCGACAGCAACAGTGCGCCGGCAGCGGTTTGAATAACACGTTTCAGGAACATGTCAGATCCTTTCCAATAGGTTGAATAACACAGGGACGACAAACGATAGAGGACAGATGTCAAAGGACAGATGTCAAACGACAGACATCAGGAATCAGGAACATCCGCGACGTAAAAAAAAGACACCCACTACAAACTCGAAGACGACACCGCCGCCACCGATCCACCCTGGCGCAACACATGCGGCAGGATGTGACGCACCTCGGCGGCGGCAGCCACCGGAGCGGCGCCCTCGACATCGGCCACCGCCGGCACGGCGCGCTCGATGGCATCGACCAAGGTACGCAGAGCCACCTCGCCGATCTGTTCCGAGGGCTGGACCACGCTGGCCAGCACCGGCTGCACCAGGGCGCCGACCGGAATGCCGTCGAAGCCCATCACCGAGATATCGCCCGGCACCTGCAATCCCAGCGCGCGCAAATCGCGCATGGCGCTCAAGGCCAACAGGTCGTTGGAGCAGAACAAGGCCGTGGGGCGCTGCTGCGGATCGGCCATCATCTGCTGGTAGTCGGCGGCGGCGGTGAGGGTGTGGCGCTCTACCTCAATGGCCGGCAGCGGCGCCAGGCCGGCCGCGCGCATGGCGTCGAGGTAGCCGTAATAGCGTTGCATGGCGCGGTCGGAGGCGGTGAAGCGGCCCGAGAGCATCTGGATGCGGCGATGTCCCAGCCCGATCAGGTAGGCCACCGCGTCACAGGCGGCGGCGCGGTTATCGACCGAGACCGAGGCGCGATGCGCCACCGTCTCCACGCCCGCCAACTGGTTGTAGGTCAGCACGAAGGGAATGCGCTCGCGCTCCAGCAAGTCCAGCGTGGCATTTGCGCCGGCATCGGCCACCGTCAGGATCACCCCGTCCACCCGATGGCCCAGCAGCAGCTCGACGGCGGCCGACTCCTCTTCCGGCAGGTATTCGGTGGTGGTGAACATGACCGAGTAATCCAGCGCCCGGGCGGCCAGCTCTATGCCTTGCAGGCACTGGGCGAACACCGTGTTGGACAAGGTGGGCAGCACCACGCCCACGGTGCGCGAGTTGCCGGCACGCAGGTTGCGGCCGGTGAAATTGGGACGAAAACCCAGCTCGGCGATGCTGCGATGGATCTTCTCGGCCGTCTCCGCGCTCACCGAGCCGGGCTTGTTGAGCAGGCGGGAAACAGTGGCAATGGAGACGCCAGCCAGATGGGCAACTTGTTTGATGGAGGGACGCACGGCGGTACCGGGGGCAAATGAAAACGATTTCATGATGCCGCCGGATTATTACGCCCTCATGACCATGCCGGGGGTGTGGATATGAAGCAAAACGCCCGGGAGGGCTGGCTTGCCGCTCTTTAGACGCAAGCACAGTTGGGTGCCAAATTCATCTACTAAGCAATAAAAAATTGCTTTTTCACAATTTTTCGAGATTTTACAAGAATACTTTCGAGAAACATCCACTCGATCGCTGTCAATGGTTTCATATGCAAGGCCGGCCAGCAGCGCTGGTCAGCCACACGACTCCAGCCCATCGCCCCCCCAAAAAAAATGGGCCGGAAAAGTGTAGCTGCTATCCCTGTCGCCGCCCTGCTCAGGCGCAGGGATCTTTGCCCGCCTCTTCACGGAGGCGGGCTTTTTTTTGCATTGCCGGGGACGGGGCTGGGCATCGGCCGAACAGGATGCGGCCCGGAATGCCGCGCCAGGGTGGCGAGCCGGTATAATGCAGGGTTTCCGATTGCATTCCCTTCCCAACCGAATTCCATCCGTATCAGCCGTCATGCAAGATAAATACAGCCCAGCCGAAGTCGAACAGTCCGCACAGCAGCACTGGAACGCCATCGACGCCTACAAGACCGTCGAAAACGCCCGTGACAAGGAAGGTCGCGACAAGAAGAAGTTCTACGCCTGTTCGATGCTGCCCTATCCCTCCGGCAAGCTGCACATGGGCCACGTGCGCAACTACACCATCAACGATGTGATGTACCGCTACCTGCGCATGAACGGTTACAACGTCCTGATGCCCATGGGCTGGGACGCCTTCGGCATGCCCGCCGAAAACGCCGCCATGGCCAATGGCGTGCCGCCGGCGCAGTGGACTTATTCCAATATCGAATATATGAAGTCGCAGATGCAGTCCATGGGCTTGGCCATCGACTGGTCGCGCGAGATGACCGCCTGCCGTCCCGAGTATTACAAGTGGAACCAGTGGATGTTCCTGAAGATGCTGGAGAAGGGCATCATCTACAAGAAGACCGGCACCGTGAACTGGGACCCGATCGACCAGACCGTGCTGGCCAACGAGCAGGTCATCGATGGTCGTGGCTGGCGCTCGGGCGCCGTGATCGAAAAGCGCGAGATCCCGATGTACTACGCCAAGATCACCGACTACGCCGACGAGCTGCTGGAACACGTCGAGACCAAGCTGCCCGGCTGGCCCGAGCGCGTGCGCCTGATGCAGGCCAACTGGATCGGCAAGTCCACCGGCGTGCGCTTCGCCTTCCCGCACCAGATCAAGGGTGCGGACGGCCAACTGATCAACGACGGCAAGCTGTTCGTCTTCACCACCCGCGCCGACACCATCATGGGCGTGACCTTCTGCGCCGTGGCCCCGGAACACCCGCTGGCCACGCTCGCCGCAGAAAACAACCCGGCCCTGCAAGCCTTCATCGCCGAGTGCAAGCAAGGCAGCGTGATCGAAGCCGACATGGCGACGATGGAAAAGAAGGGCATGCCCACGGGCCTGTACGTGACCCATCCGCTGACCGGCGACCAGGTCGAGGTGTGGATCGGCAACTATGTGCTGATCACCTACGGCGACGGCGCCGTCATGGGCGTGCCGGCACACGACGAACGCGACTTCGCCTTCGCCCGCAAATACAATCTGCCGATCAAGCAGGTCATCGCCGTGGAAGGCAAGACCTACTCCACCGAGGCCTGGGAAGAATGGTACGGCGACAAGGAATCCGGCAAGACCATCGCTTCGGGCAAGTACGATGGCCTGGGCTACCAGGCCGCCGTCGATGCGGTGGCCGCCGATCTGGCCGCACAGGGCCTGGGCGAAAAGAAGGTGACCTTCCGCCTGCGCGACTGGGGCATCTCACGCCAGCGCTACTGGGGCACGCCGATTCCCATCATCCACTGCCCGGATTGCGGCGACGTTCCCGTGCCCGAGCAAGACCTGCCGGTGGTGCTGCCGGAAGACTGCGTGCCGGACGGCAGCGGCAATCCGTTGAACAAGCACGAACAATTCCTCAAGGTCGATTGCCCCAAGTGCGGCAAGCCGGCCCGTCGTGAAACCGACACCATGGACACCTTCGTCGATTCGTCCTGGTACTACATGCGCTATACCTCGCCGGGCAGCAACGATGCCATGGTGGACGCCCGCAATGATTACTGGATGCCCATGGACCAGTACATCGGCGGCATCGAACACGCCGTGCTGCACCTGCTGTATGCGCGCTTCTGGACCAAGGTCATGCGCGACTTCGGTCTGGTCAAGTTCGACGAACCCTTCACCAATCTGCTCACGCAAGGCATGGTCTTGAACGAGACCTACTATCGCGAAGACGCCGCCGGCAAGAAGACCTGGTACAACCCGGCCGACGTCGACCTGTCCTTCGACGACAAGGGCCGCCCGGTCTCGGCCGTGTTGAAAGAAGACGGCCAGCCGGTGATGATCGGCGGTACCGAGAAGATGTCCAAGTCCAAGAACAACGGCATCGACCCGCAAGCGCAGATCGACCAGTACGGCGCCGACACGGCCCGTCTGTTCACCATGTTCGCTTCGCCCCCGGAACAGACCCTGGAATGGTCCGGCGCCGGTGTCGAAGGCGCCAACCGCTTCCTGCGCCGCGTCTGGACGTTCGGCTACAACAACGCCGCGCGCATTACCGCTGCAGGTGCCATCGATGCGGCCCAGCTCGACGATGGCTTGAAGACCCTGCGCCGCGAAGTACACAAGGTCTTGCAACAAGCCGACAACGACTTCAAGCGTATCCAGTACAACACCGTGGTCTCGGCCTGCATGAAGATGCTCAACACGCTGGAAGCGGCCAAGCCGGCTGCCGGCGCGGCCGGTGATGCAGTGCTCGCCGAGTGCTTCTCGATCTTCCTGCGCGTCTTGAACCCGGTCGCCCCACACATCACCCACGTGCTGTGGCAGCAACTGGGCTATGCCGGCACGCACGGCGACATCCTTGATGCCGCCTGGCCGCAGGTCGATGCCGCCGCGCTGGAGCAGAGCGAAATCAAGCTGGTGGTGCAGGTCAATGGCAAGCTGCGCGGCGAAGTCACGGTTCCCAAGGAGGCCGACAAGGCCACCATCGAAGCGGCAGCCCTGACCAACGAAGACGTCAAGAAATTCCTGACCGGCGCACCGAAGAAAGTGATCGTGGTGCCGGGCAAGCTGGTCAACATCGTTGCCTGATCCGGCCCAACTTTAACGACGGAACTCCATGCGCGCTCAACTCCAAATCAAGCGTTTCTCGCAATGGCTGCTGCTGGTGGCCGCAGCCGTGGTGCTCACGGCCTGCGGCTTCCATCTGCGCGGCGCGGTCGACCTGCCCTTCAAGACCATCTACCTGGGCTTCGGGCCCAATTCGCCGGTAGGCGTGGAACTGAAGCGCAACCTCGAAGCCAGCGGCGCCAAGGTACTCAGAGATCCCAAGGAAGCGGAAGTCAACCTGAAGGTGCTGGCCGACACCCGCGACCGCCAGGTGCTGACCTTGAACACCGACGGCCGCGTGCGTGAATATGCACTGTTCCAGCGCTTCACCTTCTCGGTCACCGATGCCAAGGGTGTGATCGTGATCCCGCCCACGGCCATCACCCTGCGCCGCGTCATCACCTATGACGAAAACCAGGAACTGGCCAAGCAAGCCGAAGAAGTGCTGCTCTATCGTGACATGCAGTCCGACCTGGTGCAGCAGATCCTGCGCCGCCTGTCGGCCTCCAAGAACGCCATCCACAACGAAAAGGCTGCGGCCGATTCGGATTCCTGATCGGCGCACCCGGACTGCCATGCAACTGCGCCACGACTCTCTGGACGCCCATCTCGGCAAATCGCTGGCACCACTGTACGTGATCGCCAGCGATGAGCACCTGCTGGCGCTGGAGGCTGCCGACAAGATCCGCCGCAGTGCTCGTGCCCAAGGCTATACCGAGCGCGAAGTGCTGGTGGTGGAGCGCAGCTTCAAGTGGGGCGAACTGCTGGCAGCCAACCAGTCGCAATCGCTGTTCGGCGACAAGAAGCTCATCGAACTGCGCATCCCCGCCGGCAAGCCAGGCAAGGATGGCGGCCAGGCGCTGCAGGATTACGCGGCCAATCTTTCACCCGACAATCTCACCATCATCAGCCTGCCCAAACTGGACTGGGCCACGCAAAAGGCGGCCTGGGTCGGCGCGCTGCAACAGGCTGCGGTCTATATCGACATCCCGCTGGTGGAGCGCGCCCAGTTGCCGGGCTGGATCGGCAACCGGCTGGCCGCCCAGCAGCAGAGCGCCGAGCGGCCCTGCCTGGACTTCATCGCCGATCGCGTGGAAGGCAACCTGCTGGCCGCGCACCAGGAAATCCAGAAGCTGGCCCTGCTCTATCCGGCCGGGCAACTCAGTTTCGAGCAGGTGCAGGATGCGGTCCTGAACGTGGCCCGCTACGATGTCTTCAAGCTCAACGAAGCCATGCTCTCCGGCGACATCGCACGCCTGACGCGCATGATGGAAGGCTTGAAGGGGGAAGGCGAAGCGCTGCCGCTGGTGCTGTGGGCTGTCACCGAAGAAATCCGCACTTTGCTCAAGCTGAAGTCCGGCATGGCCCAGGGCAAACCCGTGGGCGCCTTGCTCAAGGAATACCGCATCTGGGGCCCGCGCGAGCGGCTGATGGAACCGGCCCTGCGCCGCATCAACCTGGCCACGCTGGAACAGGCCTTGCAGGAGGCGGCCCTGGTGGACCGCATGGTCAAGGGCCTGCGTGCCCGCGCCTTTGCTGGCGACCCATGGGACGCCTTGCTGCAATTGGGCCTGAAACTGGCACGCGGACGCTGACCAGCACCGAGAACCCACATCGATATCGAACCCGACGCGCTCATTGACCGCGCCAAGCAGGAACCCGAATGGAAAACATCGAACTCTACATGAACCGCATCGGCCAACAGGCCCGTGCCGCCTCGCGCGCCATGGCCCGTGCCGATACCGCCTCCAAGAACCAGGCCCTGCTGCTGATTGCCGCCGCCATCCGGCGCGACGCCGAGCTGCTGCGTGCGGCCAATGCGCTGGACCTCGATGCGGCCCGCGCCAATGGCCTGGCCGAAGCCATGCTGGACCGCCTCACGCTGTCGGACAAGGCCATCGCCACCATGGCCGAAGGCCTGGAGCAGATCGCCTCCCTGCCCGATCCCATCGGCGAGATCAGCAACATGAAGTACCGCCCCACCGGCATTCAGGTCGGCCAGATGCGTGTGCCACTGGGCGTGATCGGCATCATCTACGAAGCCCGCCCCAACGTGACGGTGGATGCTGCCGGCCTGTGCATCAAGAGTGGCAACGCTACCATCCTGCGCGGTGGTTCCGAAGCCATCCATTGCAACCAGGCCCTGGCCAAGCTGGTCAAGGAAGGCCTGGCCGGTGCCGGCCTGCCTGAGGAAGCAGTGCAAGTGGTCGAGACCACCGACCGTGCCGCCGTGGGTGCGCTCATCACCATGCAGGAGTACGTGGACGTGATCGTGCCGCGCGGCGGCAAGGGCTTGATCGAGCGCCTGATGAAGGAAGCCAAGGTGCCGATGATCAAGCACCTCGACGGCATCTGCCATGTCTACATCGATGACCGTGCCGACACCCGCAAGGCGCTGGACGTGGCCTTCAACGCCAAGTGCCATCGCTACGGCACCTGCAACACCATGGAAACCCTGCTGGTCTCGCGCAACATTGCCGCGGCCATACTGCCACCGCTGTCCGAGCTGTATCGCGTCAAGGAAGTGGAATTGCGCTGCGACGCCGAAGCCGCCGAGATCCTGGCCGACTACCCGTTCCTGAAGGCGGCCACCGACGAAGACTGGGACACCGAATACCTGGCCCCGATCCTGGCCGTGAAGGTGGTGGCCGACGTCGAAGAAGCCATCGAGCACATCAATCGTCACTCTTCCCAGCACACCGACAGCATCGTCACCGAGGACTACACCCGCGCCATGCGCTTCCTGCGCGAAGTCGATTCGGCCTCGGTCATGGTCAATGCCTCCACCCGCTTTGCCGATGGTTTTGAATATGGCCTCGGGGCGGAAATCGGCATCTCCAACGACAAGCTGCACGCGCGCGGCCCGGTGGGGCTGGAAGGCTTGACCTCGCTGAAGTATGTGGTGCTGGGCCAGGGGCAAGTGCGTCAATAAATCTCTGAGCACCCGTCAGCGCCAACGTCACATCAACCTCATCGACAAGGACCGTCATGCTCTGGATCAAAGCCCTGCACATCGTCTTCATCGCCTCCTGGTTCGCCGGTCTGTTCTACCTGCCGCGCATCTTCGTGAACCTGGCGCAGGAAACCGACCTGGTCGCCCGTGAGCGCCTGCTGGGCATGGCGCGCCGGCTGTATCGCTTCACCGGCATGATCTCGCTGGTGGCGCTGGCGCTGGGCGTGTGGCTGCTGGTCATCACCTGGCAGTTCTGGAAGGGGCCGGGCAACGGCTGGCTGCACGCCAAGCTGTTGCTGGTGGTACTGGTGATCGGCTACCAGCACGCCTGCGGCTCCCTGCTCAAGAAATTCGAGCACGGCAAGAACACCCGCAGCCACCTCTGGTTCCGCTGGTTCAACGAAGTGCCGGTGCTGCTGATGCTGGCCATCGTGATCCTGGTGGTCGTCAAGCCATTCTGATTGCTGTATCCACGCACGATTCCCCACACCCTCATCCATTCCGGAGCCGGTCATGAGCAAAGTCTGTGAGTACTTCTTCGCGCCACATTCCCCCTTCGCCTACCTGGGCCACGAGCGTTTCGTCGCCCTCGCCGAAAAATACCAGGTGCAGATCCTGCCCAAGCCCTTCGACCTGTCCAAGATCTTCGGTGTCTCGGGCGGCCTGCCGCTGGCCAAACGCGCACCGCAACGCCAAGCCTATCGCTTGAAGGAACTGGCGCGCTGGAGCGAATTCCTGGGTAAACCCATGGTGTTGCAGCCGACCTATTTCCCGGTCAACAGCGACACCGCGGCGCGCCTGATCATCGCCACCCAGCTGGCCCACGGCACCGCCGCCGCGCTGCGCCTGACCGGCGCCATCATGCGCGCAGTGTGGGAAGAACAGAGGAACATCGCCGATACCGATACCCTGGTGGCCATCGCCAACGCGCTGGAGCACGATGGCGCGGCGCTGCTGAAGTCGGCCGAGACCGCCAGCGTGCAGGCCGAATTCGACCGCTTCACCGATGAAGCCAATGCCGCCAGCGTCTTTGGCGCACCGTGGTACATCTACCAGGGTGAAGGCTACTGGGGCCAGGATCGCCTGGACTTCGTCGAGCGCGCCTTCGCCAAAGGCTGACGCGGCCAGCGTACAATGACGCCGGACTGCGCCCTTGCAGTCCGGCGTTTTCATTTCTGAAACCCTGTTTTCCAACGGATAAAAGGTACTCCCATGCAATCCCCCGACACTCACTACTCTTACTTCTGCCCCTGCCCGCGCGGCCTGGAGGTGGCCCTGGCCGAGGAACTCAACGAGATCGCCCAGCACGCCGGCACCGCCGCCAACCTCAAGGTGCACAACCAGGTGCCCGGTGGCGTGCATTGCTCCGGTACGCTCCTGGCGGCCTACCAGATGAACCTGCACTCGCGCATCGCCAGCCGCGTCCTCTTGCGCATGGGCCATGGTTCCTACAAGAACGAAAACGACATCTACGACCTCACCCTGGCACAAGCCTGGGAAGACTGGTTCAAGGTCTCGCACACCATCCGCGTGGACCTGACCGCCGTGAAGTCGCCCTTGCGC
Source organism: Herbaspirillum rubrisubalbicans (assembly GCF_003719195.1). Classification (NCBI taxonomy): domain Bacteria; kingdom Pseudomonadati; phylum Pseudomonadota; class Betaproteobacteria; order Burkholderiales; family Oxalobacteraceae; genus Herbaspirillum; species Herbaspirillum rubrisubalbicans. Next base: position 647,811 of record NZ_CP024996.1, on the reverse strand, counting down.
AGCCTGGAATTCACCACGCTCAAGATCAAGGATGCCATCTGTGACCGCTTCCTCGACCAGTTCAAGCTGCGTCCCTCGGTCAACACCCGCACCCCCGACATGCGCATCGCCGGCTTCGTCGATGCCCACAATTTCACGGTCTACCTGGATACCTCGGGCGAGGCTCTGTTCAAGCGCGGCTGGCGTGAAGAAACCGGTGACGCGCCGCTGCGCGAAAACCTGGCCGCAGGCCTGTTGCGCACCGCCGGCTGGAAGCCGGGCGTGCCGCTGTTCGATCCCATGTGCGGTTCCGGCACCATCCTGGCCGAGGCTGCGCAAATCATCGCCGGCGTGCCGCCGGGTGCGCGCCGTCGCTTTGCCTTCGAGAAGTTCAGCAACTTCGATGCCGATGCCTGGTTCGGCATCAAGGGAGACTTCAAGCCCAATCCGATCCCGACCACCCCCACGCTCTTCGGCAGCGATATCTCCGGCGACATGGTAGAACTGACCCGCAAGAACCTGCTGCGCGCAGGCGTGCATTTCGAAGTGCCCTTGAAGCAGATCGAGGCGCAGGAAATCAAGCCGCCACTGGACGCCGAAGGCCAGCCGCTGGTCGGCATCATCCTCTCCAACCCGCCTTACGGCGAACGGATCGGCGTGCGTGGTGATCGCGCCCTGCCTACCGAGGAATTGTTTACGCAATTCTTCAGCGCCTTCTCCAGCACCTTGAAGCAACGCTTTGCCGGCTGGCGCGTGTTCCTGTTCTCGGCCGACCTCGGCCTGCCCAAGCTGATGCGCCTGAAGGAGTCGCGCAAGACGCCGTTCTTCAATGGCGCACTGGAGTGCCGCCTGTTCCGCTTCGACATGGTGGCCGGCTACAACCGCCGCGAGGAAGCCAAGCCGGTGTCGCGCAACAGCGAAGACTGATCGTTCTGGCATGGATGGATTGTCAACTTCTACAAGACAATCCTTCCCGCCGCGGCCGGTTTATCCGGCTCGCATTCTTCCCTACAGTGTGGACATGGCCAGCCTCGATGCACCCGCAAGCAAAAACGCGCAAGGGCTGACCTGCCTTCCTCCACTCCACACTTTCCGGGATCATCATGACCACCGTTACCGTCAACACCCGCGCCGACTACGCCGCCTTCCTGCTGCGCGTCACCATGGGCGTCTTCTTCCTGGTCCACGCCGGACTGAAAATCTTCGTCTTCACCCCGGCTGGCACGGTCGGCTTCTTCGCCTCGCTGGGTGTGCCCGGCTGGTTCGCCTATCCGGTCATGGCACTGGAAGTGGTGGGTGGCCTCGCGCTGGTACTGGGCTACTATGGCCGCTGGCTGGCCCTGCCCCTGGCGGCGGACCTGCTGGGCGCCATCGTGTTGGTGCATGGCAAGGCCGGCTTCTTCTTCACCAATCCCAAGGGCGGCTGGGAATACCTGGCGCTGTGGATCGTCGGCCTGATTGCCGTGTTCCTGCTGGGCGATGGCGCCTTTGCCATGAAGCGTGAAGAGCCACGCTGATAATAAAGCTCTGACATCAGAGCTCTGACCACGCAAGCAGCCGGGCCATGCGCCCGGTCTCGATGTTTTGGATAATTCGTTTTTGCAAGGAAAGCATCATGTCTACCAGCTCCGATAGCCTCCATCTGCCCTCGTTGTTCGTCTCGCACGGCTCGCCCATGCTGGCCGTGGAACCCGGCCGCACCGGTCCGCTGCTGGCCGGCATCGGCGCGGCGCTGCCACGCCCGCGCGGCATCGTGGTGATGTCGCCGCATTGGGAGACGTTCACCCCGCGCGTGGGCAGCCAGGCCCAGCCGCGGGTGATCCATGACTTCGGTGGTTTCCCGCCTGCTCTGTATGAACTGGACTATCCCGCCCCTGGTGCGCCGGCCCTGGCCGAACACGTGGCGCAGCGTCTGCGCGATGGCGGTCTGCCGGCCCATACCGATGGCGGTTGGGGACTGGACCACGGCGCCTGGGTGCCGCTGCGCTACCTGTATCCCCAGGCCGATGTGCCGGTGATCCAGTTGTCACTGCAATCGCAGCAGCCACCGGCCTATCACTTCCAGGTCGGGCAGTTGCTCGCACCGCTGGCCAGGGAAGGCATCCTCTTAATCGGTTCGGGCAGTTTCACCCACAACCTGCGCGAGCTGCGCCGCACTGACAGCGCGGGCAGCGATGCGCCACATGCGCTCGAATTCCTGCAATGGTTCTTGGACCGGATGCAGGCCGGCGACCTGCAAGCCCTGTTCGGCTACCGGACCACCGCCCCGCACGCGGTGCGCACCCACCCCAGCGATGAGCATTTGTTGAGTCTGTTCTTCGCCATGGGCGCGGCCGATGACTGGACCCGGCTGGTACACCTGGACAGCGGTTCGACGTATCATAGCCTGCGCATGGATGCCTTCGCCTTCGGCACCGCCTCCAGCCTGCTGGCACAACTACCGGCAGCCGCCTGAGCCGCCGTCTTCCCGCGATGCGCCAGCGCGGCGCCATCTCGGGGGGAAACGATTTGAACAAACTGCGCGAAATCGAATGCTTCATCGCCGTGGCCGACCTCGGCAGCTTCGTCAAGGCCGCCGATGCGCTGGGCATTTCCAAGGCAGCGGTCTCGCGCACGGTGCTGGAACTGGAAGCCCGCCTCGGTTCACGCCTGATGCAAAGAACCACGCGGCGACTATCCCTCACCGAAGCCGGCGCGCTCTACCTGGAGCGCTGCAAGCAGATCGTCGCAGCCCTGGAAGAAGCCGACGACCTGCTGGCCGCAGGCAGCACCAAACCCACCGGCCTGTTGCGCATCAATGCCCCGCTCACCTTCGGCGTGCTGCACCTGGCACCGCTGTGGCCGATGTTCCTGGAGCGCTATCCAGAGGTCGAGCTGGACATCACCTTGTCGGACCGCATCATCGACATCATCGATGAAGGCTACGACCTGGCCATCCGCATCGCCCGCCTGTCGGATTCGACGCTGGTGCATCGCAAGCTCACCAGCACCAGTCTGCCGATCTGCGCCTCGCCCGCTTACCTGGAAAAACACGGCACGCCGCGCCATCCGCACGAACTGGCACAGCACCAGATCATCAGCTACAGCTATAACCACGGCAAGGATGAATGGCAATTCAACGGCCCCGAGGGACCGGTCAGCGTGCGGGTCAACGCGCGGATGCATGTCAATAATGGCGATAGCTGCGTGCAGGCAGCATTGGGTGGCATCGGTATCACGCGCCAGCCGACTTTCATGATCGACCAGTACCTGCGCAGCGGCCAACTGGTTCCCCTGCTCACTGACTTCCCCGCGCCCGACCTGGGCATCTATGCCGTCTATCCCAGTCGTGCCCATCTGCCGGCCAAGGTCAGGGCCATGCTGGATTTCCTGGCCGACGCCTTCGCCCAGGTGCACTGGAGCGATTGACTGCGCACAAGCCGCAAGACCACATCGAGCCCTGCCGGCCAGACATCAATGAAGTGTTACCGGATGCTTCGCTTTGCCACAGGTGGGGCTACGCCTGCTTAAATCTGGGCTTTCATTTTGCGGAGTTGTTCATGCCCGGCTTTGCTCTGCCCTCCTTTCCCAAGTCACTGCTGTGTGCTGCGGCATCGGCCCTGATGTTGGCCACGGCGCTGCCGGCCATGGCCACGCCACTGGTCGATCTGATCGCCAGCGACATCCTGCCCATGACCGAACCGCTCAAGAGTGACCTCAACCTCAACCCCAACCAGCAGATCCTATGGCGCCAGACGGAGCAAAAGACCCGCGCCATCCTGGCCCAACGCCAACAGCGGCGTGCCAGCCTGCAAGCGCATACGGATCAGGTCTTGCACAAACCAGGCGGCGACTTCCGTGAGCTGGCCGCCGACTATGACGCCGATGCTCACGCCGCCGAAGAGGAAGCGCACCAGTTGCGTGAAATCTGGTTTGAGATGGCCGATGCACTCGATGACGGTCAGCGCAAGCAGGTCCAGGATTACATTCTGGACCGCATGCAGCGCGTGGCCGATGGTCCTGCTCAAGACGAGCAAGGACACGCCCGCTCCGGTGGGACCAGTGGTAGTCGTGGTGGCATGGGGCGTGGCATGGGGAGCGGTGCCGGCGGCATGGGCGGCGGGGGTGGTGGTATGGGTGGTGGTATGGGCGGCGGCAGCTTCAGCACCGACAGTGGCTTCTGATGCAGCGCCGCCCCGGCCTCAATCAAGCCTGCTCGGGCGGCAGTTCGACCTTGTAGATTTCCTTACCGCCGGTGTTGTGCAGCGTGACGGTGAGCGTCTTGCTCTTCGCATCAATCTTGCCAATACCGAAGAACTGCAACAGGTCGGCCGGTGAGCGATTCTGCTTCATGTCGGCCGGGATGCTGACGAAACGCACGTCCGGGCCAAAGGTACGGTCGATCTCGCCGGGACCGAAGGTGCCCGCATTGATCGGCCCGCCGACGAATTCCCAGAAGGGCTTGAAGTCGGTGAACTGGGCGCGTTCGGGCGAGTAATGCGTGGCCGAGGCGTAGTGCACGTCGGCCGTCACCCAGACCACGTTCTTGATGTCGTGCTGCTTGATGAAGCGCAGCAGCTCGGCCACTTCCAGCTCGCGCCCGGAAGGTTTGCCATTGTCGGCATTGGCCCAGGCTTCGAAAGTGCCTTTGGGCACGTCCGGGTTCAGGTCCGGCACCACGATGGACAGCGGCATATCGCTGGCGATCAGCTTCCAGGTCGAGCGCGAGCGCAGCAGGGCTTGCTTGATCCAGCGCATCTGCTCGGGACCGAGGAAGTCGGCATCATGTCCCCCCTTTTGGCGATTGGGCGAGTTCCTGCCGCGATAACTGCGTTCGTCCAGCATGAACACTTCCAGCAGCGGCCCATGGTTGAAGGCACGATAGATGCGGAACGGATCGGCGCTATCGATGCGGAACGGGTTGTGCTCGAACATGGCCTGGCGCGCACGCGCGGCCAGCACGTCGATGTTGCGTTCGTCGTAGCGTTTTTCCTGGGGACCGATCACCTGGGTGGGATACCAGTTGTTGCGCACCTCGTGATCGTCCCATTGCACCAGGAACGGCACCTCGGCGGCGAAGCGGCGCTTGTTGGCGTCCAGCATGTTGTAGGCGAAGTTGCCGCGATAGTCGTCCAGCGTCTGCGCCACCTTGGACTTGGCTTCGGTGACCACGTTGCGCCACAGGCTGCCGTCGTCCAGCTTCACTTCGGCCTGGATCGGGCCATCGGCATAGATCTGGTCGCCCGAGTGGATGAAGAAATCTGGACGGAAACGGCGCATTGATTCATATACCCGATAACCGCCCCACTGCTCGTTGATGCCCCATCCCTGGCCGGCTTCATCGCCCGAGAAGGCAAAGGTGATGTCGCGCACCTGGCCGTGCTGAATCGCGGCCGGCACCATGAGGCTGCCGGTCAGCGGTTCGCTCAAGGCCGACTCATGCACCAGGTCCTGGAAGCGCACACGGTAGTAGACACGCTGGCCAGCCGGCAGGCCGCGCAGATCCACGCGGGCACTGTAGTCGTCACGGGCCAGCGCGGTGGGGCCGGCGATACGGATGGGATTGGCGAAATGCTCGCTGGTGGAATACTCGACCAGGATGCGCGCCGTGCGATCACTACGCGCCCAGACCATGGCGCTATCGCGGGTGACGTCGCCGCTCATGATGCCGCTGGGCAACTGCGGACGCAGGCGTTCGGAAGTGACGATGGCCGGCGCCACCGCCAAGGAGGCGGGGCTGGCGATCACGGCCGCACTGCCCACGGCGGTGGCGGCACTGTCGCGCAGGAAACGGCGACGGCTGTGGTCGGCTGGCGAATTCTGGTCGGGCATGGCAACTCCTGTGAGGGTGAGGAAACAGAGGGGGAGTTGCAATGTAGCGATCCAGTATGACCGTTCCATGAAAGCAGGATGACCAAGGCTGACCTGAGGGTCTGGAAAATGCAAAATGATGCGATTTTCACAAAATTTCGGGACCACCAAGGGCTAGCTGACAACGCGCACCAAAATACAGCTTCAATGCGGGGGTCTCGGCGCGATCGCACGAAATTCGTGCAAAACTTCATATCCAGAATGGATGCGCACCGAAAAAGTCCTTAAAAATCAAACCACTGCCGAAAAATCACCAAAATGGAACGGAAATTGCTTGAATCCAGGCTTTCCATTCTTTCATTGCACAATTTTTGGGAGATTTTCTGGTGGACGATCACAAAAACGGCGCAGACGCCCTCTTCATCCTGCTGGGGGCGATCATGATCCTGGCCATGCACGCCGGCTTCGCCTTCCTTGAACTGGGCACGGTGCGCAAGAAAAACCAGGTCAATGCCCTGGTCAAGATCCTGGCCGACTTTGCGGTCTCGACCATCGTCTATTTCTTCATCGGCTATTACGTGGCCTATGGCGTGAGCTTCTTTGCCGGCGCCGAGACACTGGCCCAGAAAAGCGGCTTCGAACTGGTCAAGTTCTTCTTCCTGCTGACCTTTGCGGCGGCCATCCCGGCCATCATCTCGGGCGGCATTGCCGAGCGTTCCAAGTTCAATCCTCAACTGGTGGCAACAGCCGTGCTGGTCGGTCTGGTGTATCCCTTCTTCGAGGGTATCGCCTGGAACCAGCACCTGGGTGTGCAGGCCTGGCTAGCAGCCCGCTTCGGCGCCCAATTCCATGACTTCGCCGGTTCCATCGTGGTCCATGCCGTGGGCGGCTGGATCGCGTTGCCGGCGGTACTGCTGCTGGGCGCGCGCCGTGGCCGCTACAGCAAGGAAGGCGCTGTGGCGGCGCACCCGCCCTCCAACATCCCCTTCCTGGCGCTGGGCGCGTGGATCCTCACGGTGGGTTGGTTCGGCTTCAACGTCATGAGCGCGCAGACGCTGGAGAAGATGAACGGGCTGGTGGCGATGAATTCGCTCATGGCCATGGCCGGCGGCACCCTGGTAGCGCTGCTGATGGGCCGCAACGATCCCGGCTTCGCCTACAACGGCCCGCTGGCCGGCCTGGTGGCCGTGTGCGCAGGCTCGGACCTGATGCACCCGCTGGGCGCACTGATCACAGGCGGCATCGCCGGCGCCATCTTCGTCTGGATGTTCACGCGTACCCAGAACAAATGGAAGATCGACGACGTGCTGGGCGTGTGGCCGCTGCACGGCCTGTGCGGCCTGTGGGGCGGCCTGGCGGCCGGCATCTTCGGCCTGCAGGCGCTGGGGGGGCGCGGTGGCGTGTCCTTCATGGCGCAGTTGATCGGCAGCCTCATGGGCATCGCCATTGCGGCGCTGGGGGGATGGATCGTGTATGGCTTGCTCAAGAAGGCGGTCGGCATCCGTCTCGATCCTGAGCAGGAATTCGAAGGGGCTGACCTGGCCATTCACAAGATTTCTTCGACGGCGGAGAGGGAGACCAGTTGGTAAGTTCTCGCGGGTTGATTCCTTGCGCCGACTAACTGATGGATGTACCGTCCGCGACGGTACATCCACAGACTCAAAACAAGGGCAACCTTGCACTGATCCAATCCCATTTGGTCGGCGGCATCGATATCGACTGCATGGGACTTTCTCTTGCGCTATCGAAGTAGATGATGGAATCCGTGCCTTCAGCCAGGTCTCGCTCGGTCGCCGAATTCAGGTAGTAAGAAAAATAGCGCTGGGCTACGAGATCGCCGGAACGATCAAAAACCTGAAGCCTGATCTTGGTGCCGTTGGTAATATCCGCACCACACAGCTTGACCTCATACACTGCGCCATGAAAATCTTTCTTGCCTCCCCTCAGATCCTTCGTGAAAGATTCGCAGCGTCCATAGGTGGGTTGATTAAAGTAAGTGAAAAGACCAACTGCCATAGCAACCACAAAAGCTATGCCAATGAATTTAATGGCTCTAATCTGCATATTTCACCAAGTTTGAAGGTGATAGGTTTTTTGAGTTTGAGGTAAACAGGCTTTGAATAGACCATGAAGTCTTCCCCTCGTTGATGCTTTTCTCGCCATCGATTGTAGTCAGCGTTAAACACCGGGAAGTAAACGTCTGGCTCTCTAAATTTGCCAAAGAAACTCTTGCGAGTGTCTACCGGCTTGTTGATGGCCTTTACCCATATGTCGATATCTGAATCGCTCTTTCGTTGTCCAGATCCCGTCAACCAGGTACCCGGCGCAATAATAATTCCATGCTTATTCCAATGCCCCAAATACTGTTCTCCGTTGAATGAATAGTTGTCTTTCACATAGGCGTAGACATGTGTAATTTTCCCGATGGCGTCGACACAGTAAAAGTTCTTTGATTTTTCGTATCTAAAATATTTCTCGCCGGATATCTCGACATTGCCCACCGCGATATAGATGTTGAAGTTTGCCAACGACCCAGTGAGATCGGTCAAAGTCAGACCATCAAAGGTGTCTCCATCACGTATTGATACGAGCTGAAACTGCCAATCAACATGAAATTGCAGAAGATCTGATAAGGACTCTGATGTGTTGAAGCTAAGATTGGTTGTCCGCTCCTCGGAAAATCGTTTTTTTATTCTGTTCAGAATTTTCTTTTTTGCGAAATCAACGGCGACATCATTGTAGACATCCTTGGCCAAAAGCTTTTCATATTTTTTCCTGACGCCCCCAAACTTCAGCGCCCAATCAAGAGTCACGTCGGTATCATTAATCGGCTGGACCGACGTGGGATTGTTGTCATAGACGTGGGCAGAACCGGTGAACCACCTTAGAGCCAGTTTGGCCGAGACCGTCCAGCCCAGATTAGCCATTGCAACTGGCACATCCTGAAGATCGAAATTAGGCGGATTCTCGCAAACCTCTGCTTCCAGTTGTTTAGGAGTCTCTTTGGCCTTTGGTTGATTCGCTTTGGGATTTTTTCTAGCTTGCGGCGCTTCAGTTTGCCTCTGAGCCTTTGGCACCTCCATAGTTGGCTTGGGGGGCGATGGTTTTTCGCCGGGTGCTGGCCTATCAAACGAGACACTTTTTTGCGTGTCCAAGGGAATGCATCCTTGAGCTGCCTTGAACTCTTTCAACTCCCATCCGAACAGACCTTTCTTTAGGTGGTAATACGAAACTTTTTTGATATCCGCCATCGCTACTCCACGAATGAATTAATCAAGTATTTCCAAATGCTCTGCATGAACGCTTCGACGAGCCTCGTTAAAGAACCGGGCGATGCCCGTCGTGAATATTGAGTGGGCAAGCATCGCAAGGGGGGGGACTCGTGGTCGCTGGATGATATTTCGACCGCATCAGAAAATGCTGTGGGCTCCGCAAGGGAGGGATGGAACAACAAGGAAAACCTGGTGAATTTCGAATTTATTCGGAAGGGGGGGCTGGGGTTTGTCGAGCAATTTCAGGCAACAAGACCCTTAGCAGCTTTTGAATAGATTCAACTTTTGGCGAATTTGACAATTACTGGAGCAGGGCTCCAGTAAGGGCAGCGAGGTGGAAAGATGGTTGGCCGGAGTCGGGCCTGGTCCATTCACAATTTGCCAGTTAAATACTAGCTTGACGCTTCTAACTGGAGCGCGTCTTAAGGCCTGTTGCCGCATCGAAGAGACCCGGAGCGAGCGTATCTAGGCGGACCTTAGTTGGGTGAGGTGGGGCGATCTGTAAAGAAATCGTTCTGAGAAAAACTACAATTGCGTAACTGTACCAAGCTCAATACGCTACATTGACACACTCCATGAAAGCCGCCCACACGGTGGCTTTGGTCTTTGCGCAGGATAAAAATAGGCGTGAGTGCGAGCGAGTCCCGTTTGGGATGAAGTGCAAGGCGCGAATTTGGGTCAAGACTGGGCGTCTTGACCCAAATTCGTAACGCAGCAATTCGCCCAAACGGGCCGCTCCCTTCGGGTTATGCTCAGAAAGGGCGCTGGCCGCGTTGCGCGCCTTGCCAGCGCCCTTTCTGGGCAGAACGCATCTCACGCCTATTGATGAAATGAGTTCTGGTGGTTTCGATCAGCTTTTGGGAATCTTGGTTGGATGAGTCATAGCAATGATGGCGCTTGTTGCTGCAAGACAGTTTCGGCCACTGGGCCAAAAAACTGTCGCGTCATGCTGAAAAAAGGACTGAGTGCGTGCTGGTGCGGAACGAGATCGATCGCAACCAGATGCGACAGGCTCCAGCCTTGCTGTTGGTGTTGGGCATACAGCTTGTCCAACTCCTCCCACCAGCTCTGGCGTAGCGTGATGAGGTACGGACTATTAAGATTGAGTAGATCAATCGTGTATTGAGCGCGGTCTCGATCTGCGGCCGTTAAATTATTGGCCGGCACAACACGACCATCCGACAGGTAAGCAAAAAAGCGAGCACAGTCCGGTTGATGGCACGTAACAAAGCGTGCCATATCGCATGAAGCCTGCTTGCCAGGAGCGTGGCCGCCAAAGGTGGCCCTGCCTAGCTGCTTGAACCGACCAAGATCATTGGCACTATCCAAAGCGCTGGCTGCGAGGTTTGTATAGTCAAAGGTTCGTACCGGATTTTGGCTTTTGTTCTCCACATGCTCAATATGGTAGCCATGCCCCAATTGATCGGCGCGGATCTCGCTGTAGCAACAAAGCTGGTATTGCTCATGCTGTAGAGATTGCCTCACCGCAGCTTTGTGGCCAAAGCTAGTCCATCTGGTGGTTGCCTGGGTATGCGTTTGCGGCGGGTTGGCATGAGCCTGCGCCAAGTGATAGCCGCCACCGCCAATCTTTTGAATTGACCTCATCCTTTCAGTACCTTTGGTCCTAGTGTTTTTTGGCGAGCAATGCTGCGTTGTATGCGCTGAAGTTGAGGGTGTGTCTCACCTAGCAAAGCTAAGAGTTCGTCAAGTAGACGAACTGCGTCGTCACTTTCATACTGACCTTGATCGACCAGTTCGGTCAGACGTTGTAACTGGGGCTTTTCGCTCACAGGAGGCTGTGGATCAACCTGCATCACGGCATACATTACTGTGCCGCTTGGTTCACCGTAAGTTCGTGCCAACGGCGGTTCAGCAATCAAGTTGCCGGTAGGATCGATACCGATGACGCGAATACACTCCTGCCTCACTGTGCTAAGCACCTGCGGACTATGTGTTGTGACGATGAACTGGATTTTTGGGAACGCCTTCTGTAGCTGTCCAAGCACCAGTTGCTGCCAGCGTGGATGAAGGTGCATGTCCACTTCGTCAATGAGGACAACACCATAGGTTTCCTTTGCAGCAAGCCCGCCCAAATGTGGATTGAGTTTGATACAACGATAGGCAACATCTCCCACCATCGCCAACATGCTGCGAATGCCATCACTGAGGTCATCCACTTTCATCCGTCCATGTGCGTCGTGGTACAGAATGATGGACTTCTGATCCTCCACGCTGTATTCCAAGGTATGCCATCCGCTAGTTTCCTTCAGGAAGATATCCACGACCTCCTGAATAACCTTGATGCGATGATCCGCGTTGCTTCGCTCCTCATCGGTCACATGCTGACGCTCGCGCATATTGCTGCGGCTTTCCCAGGCCCAGATAAACCATTCGCGGAAATGCTTATAGGATGAAGCTGGATCCATGCAGTTGCGGTAGCCGAAGGTACGAATCGGCAGATCTGCCTCTTCAGCTTTACTAAGCTTGTCTGCGTCTCGCAGGTGCTTTTGGGCCCACAGACGACCAGTGCCGTAATAACCGAAGACGGGCAAATCACGCTGGTTTGGGCTCTCGCTTTGCACCTGCTTCTGGACCGCCTCAGCCCACTGCTTCATGAGTTTGGTGTTGTCATCGTCAAGCGTCTTCGTCTTCCGATCTTCCTTTTCACGAAAGCGACGCCACGTCTTGGCAGTATCAGTTCCCCAGTCCCCCGTCAGCTCGACCTCAACCGGTAACAGACGGACCATGGTTCCGCTGGTATGGCCTTGGATCAGTCGCGCATCATCAACAGAAATGCTGTTGGATGGGTCATTAAAAGTAGATGACTTGGCCAGATCAAAACTCTTGATAAAGGGCCAAACACCAATGCGGATTGCATCCAGCACAGTCGACTTTCCCTGCCCATTTTCAGCAACTAGCACAGTCAGCCGTGAAGAGGTATTGAACAAGAGCTCAAAATCGCCGAAACAGCGGAAGTTTTTGAGACGTAACCTATCTAGACGCATACAGATTGCTCCAGAGTAATCGCTCGCAAAAGCAAGTCACTCAATTCGTAGTTAACACTGGCCACCCCGAAATCGGCTGCCCTGGGGAACGGATTGGGCACATAGTGCGGGGCCTTCAACGCTATCCCCATCCGCAATAGTCGGCATGAGTTTATCGGCTTGATTCAACGTTGTCATGTTGTGCATGGACCGCATCGTAGAGACCCGGAGCGAACGTATCTAGGCGGACCTTAGAAAGCCACCCGCACGGTGGCTTTGGTCTTTGCGCAGGATAAAAAAAGCCCCACTCCTCACGGAGCAGGGCTTAACGCCTCCTCGGGGGGATGAGGAGGCGGGACAGCTTTGCGGCGCGGCATACGCCCGCCGCCATGACCTTCCTATCTATCCTTGCCGCAGACCGGGCGCGAAAAAATCAGCCATGTTGCCCTGCGTCCAATCCTTCACTACCTGGTCCTCACACCAGACACGGTATTCATAAAACCGCTCCCCCTCCGACAGGTCCAGCGCCCGGCTCTCGATGACGTAAGTCGTCCCGCCGATGCAGATTTTCATCCGATGGGAATCCATGCCGACCTCATCTTGCTGACTCATGGCTCCCTCTGTGTTTCCTCGTGTCTACACAAACCGGCCTGCAGGGCTTGACCCAAGTCAGCTTCGGGGCAGAACGAGGGGACTTGTCCGACATCATTTTGCATTGAGCACTACAATGCCCCATTGGCACGAACATCATAAAAACTCCGTGGGTCAATAAAAATTCCTGCCCCATAGGAAAAAGTCCGCCACAAGGAACACGTAAGTTCTTGCCTCTACAGTATGGAAATTTGTTTATTTCGCATTTTTGCTTATGGCAGCGCTAACTAGAAGTGAAAAATATTAAAGTATTTTTCTTTTGTTGTATTTCTGCCATCCATAAAATATTAAATATGCGAAATATTCAAATTTTATCTAGCACAGTTATACTTTTACAAGGATCAATCAAATGGGACGCGCAGTACCATCTGATGACAACGACATGCCGCCCAGCGACCCTGCGATGACCTCACGGGAAGCCGCCAAGATGCTGGGTGTTTCGATCACGACCGCCCAGATGTGGATGGAAAGCGGAATGCTGGCCTCCTGGAAGACACCAGGCGGTCACCGGCGTACCCGGTTGAGTTCGGTCATGACCTTGCTCGGCCACCGCGAAGTGAAACAACCCGAGCCCACCGCCGGTCCGTCTGCGCCACCGATCGAGGTTCCTTATCCGGTCAGCCAGAACGAGCCTGAACGTGCGCGCTTTGTTGAACAGATCATGGAAGACGTACATTGCGAGGCCCGCTTTCAACGCCTGACATGGCTCGCCAGCGAATTGCTGGACGTGCCCATCGCCCTGGTCACCTTCCTGACCTCGGAACTACAGATCTTCCGCGCTGCACACGGCTTGAACATCAGTTCCACGCCGCGCTCCTGGGCCTTCTGCAATTACGCCGTCATGCAGGAAGATATCTTCACCGTCCCCGATGCCACCCGGGATGCGCGCTTCGTCAACAATCCCATGGTCACCTCGGATCCCTACATCCGCTTCTACGCCGGCATCCGCCTGATGCACCAGGGCAAGGCCTTTGGCTCGCTGTGCGTGATCGATACCGAACCGCGCATCCTGCGTGCGCATGAGCGGCAGGCGCTGGAAGAACTGGCGGTCATGGCCACCGACATTCTCTCGCTGCAAATCCTCGAAACGCGGCATCAGTAAGACGCGCTGCTGCTCAGCGGGACATTCCCATCCACTCTTCCAGTTCCTCGGCCGGCATCGGCCGGGCGATGGCATAGCCCTGGGCATAATCGCAGCCGAGATGTTGCAACAGGCGCACCGTGCGTTCACACTCCACGCCTTCGGCCACCACGCCAAAGCCAAGCTGGTGCGCCAGGTGGATGATGGACGGCACGATCACCTGGTCGGCCTCGTCATCGACCAGGCCACGAATGAAGGAACGATCGATCTTCATGACGTCGGCCGGGATGCTCTTGAGGTAGCTTAGATTGCTGAAACCCGCACCGAAATCATCGATGGCCACCTTCACCCCCAGTTCGCGGATGGCCTGCACGCGCTGGCGTACCACCTCGGGATTGCTGGCCATGGCGCTCTCGGTAAATTCGATCTCGATCAATCCCGGCGGCACCATGTGCTGCATCAACAACTGCGCCAGCAGGCACTGCAAGTCATCCGCCTCGAAATCCCTGGCCGAGGTATTGATAGCCACCGGCGTGGCGCGTCCGCGCTGCGCCCAGTGCGCTGCCTGTTCCACCGCCTGGCGGACTACCCAGGTGGTGATCTGGCGGATCTGGGCGGTCTTTTCCGCCAGGCTGATGAACACCTCCGGCGAGATATTGCCCAGGATGGGGTGCTGCCAGCGGATCAGCGCTTCGACCCCGATGCAGGCACCATCCTGTAACCTGACCTTGGGCTGGTAATACAGGCTCAGTTCGCCCGGTGTGTTGAAAGCCACCGGCAAAGCCGACAGTACCCAGAAGGCATAGCGCTGGTTTTCTGCATGAGCCGGCTCGAAGATGCGCGGCGAGACGCCTTCCTCGCGACTCACGTCGATCACCGTCAGCAATGCACGCACCACGTCGCCGCCATCAAGTTCATCGACCTGTGGCAGTATGCCGACGGCGATGTCGAGCTGGTGCGGAATGCCATGGATCTCCAGCGCATGGGCAAAATGACGCTGCAGCGACGCCTGCCGCTGTTGGCGCTGCTGCGCATCACCATCATCCAGGTAGACGAAGGTGGTGGTCGCCACCCGGTACACCTGGGTGGTTCCCAATGCGCGCTGCAGCGTGCGACAGACCTCGACCAGAAAAGCCTCGGCATAATCCCAGCCGAGTGCCTTGACCATGTCGAACAAATATTCACGTGGACAGATATCCACCGCCAGCGCTGCACACGAGCGGCTCACCGGGCCGCTCTCCTGTGCACGCGAACGCAGCACTTCCATGAGCCTGGCGCGATTGGGCAAACCCGTCACATGATCGGTGTAGCCGCTGTTGCGTAACTGCTCCAGGCGCTCCATGACGATGGCCGCCAGTTGCTCCAGTTGCGCCTGTTCGGCCTGGCTGAAATGACTGCGCGCCTGTGAATCGATGATGCACAGCGTTCCCAGCGGCTGTCCCTGGGGCGTGACCAGCGGCACGCCGGCGTAGAAGCGAATGAATGGCGCACCGGTCACCAGCACGTTGTCGGCGAAACGCTCATCTTGCCGGGCATCCAGCACCACCATGCTGCCGCTGGAGTAGATGGCGTGCGCGCAGAAGGAATCCGCACGCGGCATCTCACGCACCTCCAGTCCGATGCGCGACTTGAACCACTGGCGATGTTCATCGATCAAGGACACCAGCGCGATCTCCACCCCGAACATCGACCTGGCCAGTTGCGTGACCTGGTCGCACAGCATGTCGGGCAAGGTATCGAGCACACAGTAGGACTGCAACTCGGCCAGCCGGGCGTCTTCACACGGCACCGTGAGCGGATACTCTGCTGTTTGCAAACTCTGCACCAGCGCCCCCCTATCCCGGCACGGCCGCCGTCGGCGCGACCTTGAAGGTGGATACCAGGCGCGCCAGCGACCCTGCCTGCGAAGTCAGCGCCTGGGCAGCAGCAGCGGCCTGTTCCACCAGTGCCGAATTCTGCTGGGTAGCTTCATCCATGTGGGTGATGGCGTCATTGACCTGCTCGATGCCCGCGCTCTGCTCACGGCTGGAAACGGTGATGTCGGCGATCACGCCAGTCACCTTGCGCACGCTGGCCACGATCTCTTCCATGGTCACGCCTGCACCCTTGACCAGACTGCTACCGGCCTCGACCTTGGTCACCGAAGCGCTGATCAATTCTTTGATCTCCTTGGCCGCGGCGGCGCTGCGCTGGGCCAGCGTGCGCACCTCGCTCGCCACCACAGCAAAGCCACGTCCGCCCTCGCCCGCCCGTGCTGCTTCGACTGCCGCGTTCAGGGCCAGGATATTGGTCTGGAAGGCGATGCCATCGATCACGCTGATGATATCCACCACCTTGATGGACGACTGGTTGATATCATCCATCGTCGCCACCACCTCGCCCATCAACTGACCGCCCTTGACCGCGATGACCGAGGCCGATTCGGCCAGTTCGCTGGCCTGGGCCGCATTCTCTGCATTGTGGCGCACCGCCGAGGTAATCTCTTCCATGGCGCTGGCGGTTTCCTCCAGAGAACTGGCCTGGCGTTCAGTGCGTGCCGACAGGTCGACGTTGCCGCTGGCGATCTCGGTGGAAGCACGCTCGATCGAATCGGTCCCCTGCCGCACCTGGCCGACGATGGCCGCCAGGCTGTCGCGCATCATCCTGATGGCGTACAGCAGGCTGCTGCGATCATCGGCGCGCATACTCACCTCCACGGCCAGGTCGCCATGCGCGATCTGCTGGGCGATGGCCATCGCATAGGCAGGCTCGCCGCCGAGCTGGCGCAGCAGGCCGCGAGTGATGATAAAAGCCACTGTCACCGCCAGCAGGGTCACCACCACGGCCAGCAAGGAAATCAGGTGCAAGGCATCCTTGGCCGCACTCTCGCTGGCAGCGCCGGCAGCCTTGCTCTGGCCGGCGATCTCGGCGATGAGCTGGTTGATGTCCTCGACGATCTTGCGCCGCAAGGGGCTGCATCGATTGACCAGGAAATCGCGATAGGCCTCCATCGCCCCGCTTTGGCGATATTGGCGCGGGAGCCGGAGCTCATCGGCCATCTGCAGCAGGCCGCCGCGCACGGCGCTGAAATTGGGATTGTCAGCCAGCAAGGGCTCCAACTTCTGCAGCTCGGCCAAGTAGATCGCCTTTTGTTCGTCGACGATCTTCAATTCCTTCCGGGCGTCGACATCCTCCAGGAACACGTAGGCATTGCGCGCCGCGATCCCGGTCTGGTCCAGGGCTTCGCGCGCCGCATAGAGCGGCTCCAGCTTTTCATTTTGCACATCATTGGCGCGCTCGATAGAGCTACGCAGGGAATTGATCCCCAGGATCGCCACCGCCACCAGCGCCAGCGTCATCAACAACAGGCTGGCAAAGCCCAGACTCAACTTCATGCCAATTCTCATTTCCGCCCAACCCTTCATCTGCTTTCCCCGTGAATACGAACCGCATAAAAATAAGAAATATGCAGAAAGTGCACGGCCGTACTGGTCGTTCATTCACATTTTTTACATATCGACAGGTATTTACGCACACAAAGGTCTTACCAGCAAAGGAATCTTGGCATATTGTCGTTTATGCATCACATCACAATCGCATTCATTTTCTGGTCACAATTCCGCATTGCCTAAAACCATGCAAAAGCCACCTCGAAAGGTGGCTTGGCACGCCCAACGGGCAGGCAAAAAGCGACTCAGGCGACGTCCTGTTTCTGTCACGCCGTCAGGACCACCTTACGACACTCCTCCTGCTTTTCATTGAAGATGCGATACCCCCGTGCCGCCTCTTCCAGCGGCAAGCGGTGGGTAATGATGGCTTCCGGGCGTAGCCAGCCATCCTCGATGCTGGCCAGCAGTTCGGGCATGTAATGTTGCACGTGGGTCTGGCCGGTCTTGACGGTGAGCCCCTTCTCGAAGATGTCACCGAACAGGAAGCCGTGGATGAAACCGGCATACACCCCCGGCACGCTCAGGGTACCGCCGCGCCGCACCGAGGCGATGCAGTGACGCAGCGCCTGACCGCTGCTGCCTTCGAGCTTGAGGTTGGTCATCGCCGTCTCCAGCGCGCTGCCCTTGGCTTCGAAACCGACCGCATCGATCACCGCATCCACTCCGCGGCCGGCGGTATTGGCGATGATGTATTCGGCCGGATCGACCTGATCGAAGTTCACCGGCAGCACGTCATACTGCTCCACCGCGAAGCGCAGCCGGTAATCATGGTGGTCCACCATGAAGATTTTTTCCGCCCCCAGCATCCGCGCGCAAGCAGCCGCCATCTGGCCCACCGGCCCGGCGCCGTAGATGGCCACGCTGCTGCCTTCGCCCACGCCGGCATTCTTCACCGCCTGGTAACCGGTGGGCAGGATATCGCTCAGGAATAGCACCTGCTCATCGGCCAGCGCCGAGTCGATGCGGATCGGTCCCACGTCGGCCTTGGGCACCCGCACGTACTGCGCCTGACCGCCCGGCATTCCGCCATACAGATGGCTGTAGCCGAACATGGCTGCGCCGGAACGGATACCCTTGCCATTGATGATGGCGCCACGGTCGGGATTGGTGGTTTCGCAGGCCGCGTAAAGATGTTGGTCGCAGAAGAAGCACTGGCCGCAGGCGATGACGAAGGGGACCACCACCCGGTCGCCTTTCTTGAGGCGCTTGACGGCCGGCCCGGCTTCCACCACGCCCCCCATGAATTCATGCCCGAGGATGTCACCGGCCTGGGTGGCGGGGATCTTGCCGCGATACAAGTGCAGGTCGGAACCGCAGATGGCGGTGGCGCTGACCTTGAGGATGATGTCGTCGGCTTCCTGAATGATGGGGTCGGGGACGGATTCGACCCGCACGTCGTGGGCCGAATGATAGAGCAGTGCACGCATGGTATCTCCTGGCCCCCTGGCGACAGTGATCAGTACGGCTCGCGCAACAAGCCGCAAGGCGACAATTATTCCGATCAGGACATGCGGGAAAACAGTCCGCAGCTCTAGCGCTGATTCCTGAGCGACCACTCCATCTCTGCAGCAGATCGATCGCACACGATTGATCTGCTTTAGAGCTCACTCCTCCCGGCCGAATTCAGCCAATATCATTTCCACCTGCAGGCACTGCAATTTCAATTCCTTGATTGCCCGTCGATAACGACGAAAGTCGCGGCGCTCGGGCAGGTTGCTGCCGCCTTTGCTGACCCGCACCACGTCGTGCACGATGGCTTGCAGGATGCCGGCGGCCTGTTCATGCGAGGCCTTGAGCCGGTTCACGGATTCAATCAGCGCTTCTTTCTTCTTCATTATGCTGTCCCTGTTGTGCTCGCTAGCTATGCCGGTCACGCTGGCGTGACGGTGAACAAGCCATTGAGTGCCTGGCCGCCGATTCGTTCCGTCGCGCTCAGGCTCTTCTTCACGGATGCTGGCATCGCTGACAGCACGTCTCACCTCCTCGTTGAGCGCTACGCTGATATCGCTAACATGCGGCCCTCCCTAAGATGAGGACTCGTAGGGCAGATCAAGCCCTGCGCAATTGTTCACCTTCAAAAGGAGATACACCATGGCAAACCAGAACCAAGGCTCGACCAGCAACCGCGGCTTCGCTTCGATGGATGAAAACAAGCAGCGCGAAATCGCCAGCCAGGGCGGCAAGGCCGCTCACGAAAAGGGCACGGCCCACGAGTTCACGTCCGAAGAAGCCCGTGAAGCCGGCCGCAAGGGCGGGCAGAACAGCCATGGCGGCAACCAGGGCAATAGCGGCAACAACCGCTAATACCTGGCACCCCGTGTGTTGGCAGAGGGCCCTGCGGGGCCCTTTTTGATTGCCTGCCGCCGCAACCTTCGCCACTGCCTAGAACTCATTTCATTTCCAGGAGATCAGCATGACCGTCAAGACCTTGAAAGACCTCTTCATCCATAGCCTCTCCGACGTCTACAGCGCCGAAAAGCAGCTCACCCGCGCCCTGCCGCGACTGGCCCGCGCGGCTCCCATCGGACTAACACTGAATCTCTACCCTGTCGTCGTCCGACGGTCACGGCCATTGCGCACAGTGCACGCCTTGTCGCGCTAAGGATGTCCGACACGCTTGAGCGTCACCGATCACCGCGCAATTTCCGCTGCTGCCGATGGTATGGCAGAGCACTTCCCTCCTAGCATGAAACTTCAGTTGATCGCACCAAGCCCACGTGGCGCAGCTCGTGCGCCGGGCATGGCTTGCCTTTTCCTTCACTTCACCCGCCCCCACAAGGAGACCGATATGTTTGCCCACAACAAACGCCTGCAATACACGGTACGCGTCGCCGGCCCCAATCCCGGGCTGGCCAACCTGATGCTGGAACAGTTCGGCGGCCCGCAAGGCGAACTGGCCGCCGCTTGTCGCTACTTCACCCAAGCCATTGCCGAGGATGATCCCGGGCGCAAGGACATGCTCTTCGATATCGCCACCGAAGAATTGAGCCACCTGGAAGTGATCGGCAATATCGTGGTCATGCTCAACAAGGGCGCCAAGGGCAAGCTGGCCGAAGGCGTGGAAGAAGAAGGCCTGCTCTACAAGGAAATCACCGGTGCCGGCAACGACAGCCACGTCACGCAAGTGCTCTACGGCGCCGGCGCACCGCTGGTCAATTCGGCCGGCGTTCCCTGGAGCGCAGCCTACGTCGACACCATCGGCGAACCCACCGCCGACCTGCGCTCCAACATCGCCGCCGAAGCCCGCGCCAAGATCGTCTATGAACGCCTCATCAACCTCACCGACGACCCCGGGGTGAAGGAAGCGCTGGGCTTCCTGATGACGCGCGAGATCGCGCACCAGAAGTCGTTCGAGAAGGCGCTCTATGCGATCCGCCCCAATTTCCCGCCGGGAAAGCTGCCTGGCGATCCGCACTTCTCCAAGGTCTACGTCAATCTCTCGCAAGGCGTGGGCGAACAGACCGGCCCCTGGAATGACGGCCAGCAATGGGAACGCCTGGATGGCGCCGATGCCCTCACTCCGGTCGATGGCGGCGATGGCCAGGCCAGCGTGGAACTGAGCGCCGATGAGCAGGCCGTGCTGGACCAGATGGCCGCCCGCACCGCCTCGGCCCAAGATGGCGAACCGCTGACCGGGGCCGAGATCGGCTCGGCCGATCCCGAGATGAACCTCAAGGCCAAGCAACCCTGAGGTCGACCCTGCCTTCCCTGGCCCCGCGTAGCCCTACGTGACGGGCCAGGCCTCTACCAGAATCACAAGGAGAATCGCATGACTACCGACGTCAACGAAAACCTGCTGGCCTGGCTCAAGGATGCCCATGCCATGGAACAGCAAGCCGAACAGATGCTCAAGGCGCAAGCCAACCGCATCGATCACTATCCCGAACTGAAAGCGCGCCTGGAATCGCACCTGCAGGAGACCCTGGGCCAGCAGCAACAGGTGGAAGCCTGCATCAAGCGTTTGAATGGCAGCGCCTCCCTGCTCAAGGACATGGCGGCGCGCATGACGGCCTTTGCCCAGGCTGCGGGCGGCATGACCCAGCACGATGAAGTGGTCAAGGGTGCCATCGCCGGCTATGTGTTCGAGAACCTGGAGATCGCCTGCTACACCTCGCTCATCGCCGCCGCTCGAGAAGCCGGCGACAGCGAAACCGAACGCATCTGCAGCGCCATCCTGGAACAGGAAAAAGCCATGAGCAGCTGGATGCTCAACCACCTGCCCACCGTCACGCGCGACTTCCTGGTGCGCTCGGCTACGCCCGGTCAAGCGGCCAAGGTGTGATGATGAATGGGATGAATGGGACCAATGGGACAAAAAGTGGAATGGAAAATACGCCGCAGCCGGCGGTAGCGGCCTACCCCTTCCCCACCCTGGTGGCCGCCCAGCAAGCCTACGATGCCCTGCGCGAGCGGGGCCTGGCAGCCGAGCAACTGGAGTTGCGGGTGATGGATGATGAGGCCGGCCCCTCCAGCGGCATGGACTTCAATGCCGCGCGCCATGGGCGCAAGGCCTAGGCAGTAAGGCCCATACAGCCGCACTGACCCTGGCGCTCCAGCCAGGACTGGACCTGCTCGGCGGCCAGCGGCACCGAGAACAGATAGCCCTGACCGTAGACCGCCCCCAGTTCGCGCAGGCTTTGCAGATGCTGGGGCGTTTCCACCCCTTCCACCACACAGGCCAGTTGCATGTCATGGCTCAGGGCCAGCAGGGACTTGATGATCTTGTGGCTCACGGCATCATGTTCGATGTCGGCCACGAAGCTCTTGTCGATCTTGATGCGGGTCAGCGGCAGCGCGTGCAGATGGCTCAAGCTGGCATAGCCGGTGCCGAAGTCGTCGAGCGTGATGCCACAGCCGAGCTGGCGCAGGGAGGTGACCAACTGGCGTGATTTTTCCAGATCCTGCAGCACCGCCGTTTCGGTGATTTCCAGATCCAGGCGCGAAGCACAGAAACCCGAGCCGGTGATGACCTTGACGATCTCGCTCATGCCTTCACTGGTGTTGATGTCATTGGCCGAAAGATTGAAGGATAGGCGCATGTCGGGGGGCCAGGCGGCTGCGGCCTGCAGCGCCTTCTTCAACAGCGTCACGCTCAACTGGTTGATGATGCCCATGCGTTCGGCAGCCGGGATGAATTCCATCGGCGCCACCACGCCCTTGGTGGCACTGTGCCAGCGCGCCAAGGCTTCGAAGGCGACCGGCTGGCAGTCGTCCAGACGCACGATGGGCTGGAAGACCACCGATAATTCACGCTCGAAGTCAGCCCGTCGCAAGGCTTGTTCGACGTTGGCATTACGCTGGATCTGGGCCTTGTCCTGCGCGGAAAAGAGCGTGACGGTACCGCGCCGTTCGCGCTTGCCCTGGTACAGCGCATAGTCGGCGTGCTCATAGAGCGAACTGGCATCGACGGCCATGTCGGGAAAGGTGGCCACCCCCACCGAGGCCGCAATCTGCACCGTCGCCTTGTACAGCACGAAGGGCCGACGCAGGGCATCGCAGATGCGTGCGCCAAACTGCTGCAAGACATCGTCGCTCTGGCCGGCGTCGATGATGATGGCAAATTCATCGCCCCCCAGGCGCGCCAGGTGCAGGTACTCTTCGCCGCATAGCGCCGAGAGTCGCTGCCCCACTTCGACCAGCAACTGGTCGCCATGGGTATGCCCATAGAGATCGTTGACGGCCTTGAAGCCATCCAGGTCCAGGATGGCGACCGCAAAGCGCTGGCCGTTGGCGGTGGCGCGGCTGCAGATCTGGTCGAGCTGGGCGAAGAATTTGCGGCGGTTGGGAATCTGCGTCAGCGAATCCAGGTTGGCCAATCGCAGGTTCTCATTACCCAGGAGCGTGGTCTTGACCTGGGCATCGATGAGACGCCTGAAGTCGTTGTAATGACTATTGACGATGGCCAACATCCCCAGGGTCACCAACACCACGTTCATAGCCGCGGCCACGAAAGTTGGAATGTGGGTGGCCAGGAAAAACAGGGTAAAGATGCCATTGACGATCAGCGCCACCGACAAGGCCGCCGAGCGCAGGTACATCAGGCAGAAGATGCAGCAGATGACGGTGATGCCCATGTAGAACGCCACGTGGGCCTGGGCATAACTATCGCCGTAGGGAAACAGCAGTACCGACCATAGCGAGAAACTCAAGGCAATCGGTGGCGCCAACAGATTGGTGCGCTTCAAGGCGGCGGCGGCCATGCCGGGGGTAGGATCGACGTGGCGACCGCGCCACCAGAAACTGATGCGGATCACGCATAGCACCGTGAGCAGCACCGGGAAATACAGCCCCAGCCAGAGTGGGACCAGACCCAGGTAGGTATAGGCCAGACCCCAGGTATTGATGAGCAGGATCAGGTACATCATGGGCATCTTGCCGGCAAATGCCCGGTACTGCGCGATCAGCAATTCAGGCTGGTCGACGTTCACGCGCCAATAGCGGCGCACCATGCTCATCAATGCGGAAGGAGCCATCCTGTGCCCTGTACTTGTTCGGGAGTGCGCCATGCCAGCTCGGTCTTGCTGGGGTGGTGAGCCGCCATGGTGTGCTGGTAACCCGGCCTCATTATAGCGGTGCAGGAGCCTGGTCAAAGTCAGGAAAAGCCTGATGGAATGCCGCTTTCCGGCGCAAAACGATGCCGCCTGGCAAGGCTTGATGCGGGTCGCGGAAAACGCGGCAGACTTTTGATGCGTTTTGCGGGCCAACGCAGCAAGTCGGCTGCTTGTCCTACAGCCGCAGAGAAAAGGCTCATCTACAATCTGGCGTAACCAGCAATCAAGGTGCGCCATGTCCAAGCTTTCTCCCAGCGCCCCGCCCATGCGACCATTCGCCGGGCCGGGTAGCGCCGTCGCCTTGCCGGCGGCTTTCCTCGCTCTCGATGCGCAATGGCGCCTGCTCTACCTGGATGAGGTAGCCCAGGTGCTGCTACAGGCCAGCCACGCAGCAGCGGGCCAATCCGTGTGGCAAGCGTGCCCGGCGCTGGCCGGCAGCGCGCTGGAAGAATCCATGCGCGCCACCCTGGCCGATGGTCAAAGCCGGCAATGCCGCTACCTGCCCCCCGGTCAGCCCTACGCCTACGAGGTGATCTGCTATGCCAGCACCCAGGGGCTGTCGGTGAGCCTGCGGGCCGAGGTGGCGGGTCTCACGCGCGCCTCCGAGCAGCGCCGCCGCTTCTACGAAACCTTCCTCTCCACCACGCCCGACCTGGCCTACGCCTGGGATCTGCAACACCGCTTCACCTATGCCAACCGGGTGCTGCTGCAGATGTGGGGCAAGACCTGGGACGAAGCCATCGGCAAGACGTGCCTGGAGCTGGGCTACGAGCCCTGGCACGCCGAGATGCACAGTCGCGAGATCGAACAGGTGCGCGCCACCAAGCGGCCGGTGCGGGGCGACGTGCCCTTCAACGGCACCTTCGGCCGGCGCATCTATGACTACATCATCTTCCCGGTGCTCGGCCCCGATGGCGAAGTCGAGGCGGTCGCCGGCACCACCCGCGACGTGACCGAACGCAAGAACAGCGAAGCGCGACAGCACGCCCTGTTCCGCCTGGCCGAGGCGGTCCGTGCCGCTGAATCGCTGGAGGCCATCGCCACTGCGGCAGCCCACGTCATCGGCGAGGCCCTCACGGCGCGCTGGGTCAGCTACAAGACGCTGGGGCCGCAGCAACAGGTGGAGCAACTGGGACAGTGGAGCTTCCACGGCAGCCTCGATGCCGTAGCGGCTTACACCCCGCTGGACCTGCACGACCAACGGCGCCTGGCGCAGGCCGTGCGCAGCGGCAGCGTGGTGCTGGTGGGTGATGTGGCCAGCGACGCCCGCACGGCAGCGTTGCGGCAGCAACACCTGGCGCTGGGCGTGGCCTCCTTCATGGACGTGCCGCTCATCGACGAGGGAGAACTGGTTGGCATCGTCCACGTCAGCAGCAATGTGCCGCGCACCTGGACCGACAATGAACTGGCCATCGTGCGCGAAGTCAGCCAGCAAACCCGCGCGGCCTTCGAACGCATCCGCAACCAGCAGGCGCTGGCAGCCAGCGAAGCGCGGCTGCGCCAGATCAATGAATCGCTGGAAGCCGAAGTCAGCGCCCGCACCCGCGAATTGATGGCCACCGAAGAGGCGCTGCGCCATTCGCAGAAGATCGAAGCCATCGGTCAGTTGACCGGGGGCCTGGCGCATGACTTCAACAACCTGCTGGGCGGCATTTCCGGCAGCCTGGACCTGATGCGGGTGCGCCTGGTGCAGGGGCGGGCCGAGGAACTGTTGCGCTACATCGACCTGGCCGCACGCAGCACGCAACGCGCCGCTGCGCTCACGCAACGCTTGCTGGCCTTTGCGCGCCGGCAGACGCTGGCGCCGCGCCCGACCAACGTCAATACGCTCATCGGCGGCATGGAAGAGTTGATCCGTCGCACCATCGGCCCGGCCATCACGCTGGAAGTGATCAGTGCGGTCGGCCTGTGGCCGACCTTCGTGGATGGACCGCAACTGGAAAGCGCCCTCTTGAACCTGTGCATCAATGCCCGCGACGCCATGCCCGATGGCGGACGCCTGACCATCGAGACCACCAACAAGTGGCTGGACGACAAATGGGCCCAGGAACGCGACCTGCCGGTGGGCCAGTATGTCTGCATCGCCGTCACCGACAATGGCACCGGCATGACGCCCGAGGTCATGGCCCGCGCCTTCGATCCTTTCTTCACCACCAAGCCCATCGGCGAAGGTACCGGGCTGGGACTATCGATGGTCTATGGCTTTGCGCGCCAGTCGGGGGGACAGGTGCGGCTGTATTCGGAACTCGGCCAGGGCAGCACGGTATCGCTCTACCTGCCGCGCCATCAGCACGCTGCCCAGGCTGAAGAATGCGAACCCGCCCACCTGCCCTCCGCAGCCGGTCGCGGTGAAGTGGTGCTGGTGGTGGACGACGAAGCGTCCATCCGCCTGTTGCTGGTCGAAGTACTGAGCGAAGCCGGCTACACCACGCTGCAGGCCGAGGATGGGCCGGCGGCGCTACGCATCCTGCAATCGGCCACGCAGATCGACTTGCTCATCACCGATGTGGGCTTGCCGGGCGGGCTCAACGGTCGCCAGGTGGCCGATGCCGCCCGCACGGCGCGGCCCGAGCTGCAGGTCTTGTTCATTACCGGCTATGCGGAAAACGCGGCACTCGGCAATGGCCATCTGCAGCCCGGTATGCAGGTATTGACCAAGCCCTTCAAGATGGACACCCTGAGCCAGCGTGTACAGGCGATCCTGGACAGCCGTGGCAAGCGGGCTTGAGAGCGCTATGACGGATTATTCCGGGATGCCCGAGCCGGTGTCATCGAAAGCCCCCAGCCGCCACGACACCGTATGCGCTGCCGCGCGCAGCAATTGCGCCACGTCCCCCTCGTACCGAGGATCGTAACTGCCGCTGCTGCCCATGACCGCCATCACCAAGGCCAGTTGACCGGTGTGATTGAACACCGGCGCGGCCAACGTGTTGATGCCGGGCACCGGACGGCCCAGCGCCTGGTCCAGCCGTTGGGTGCGGACCTGCTCCAGCCGTTGCGCATAGTCGTGGCGCAGGCTGCCATCGGGATGACTGACGCTGTCGGGCTGCGCACCTTCCATGCGGATCGCATCCATGGCCAGGGCGCCGGCCAGCATGTCCGCGGGCAGGTAGGCGGCGCATACGCGACCGATGGCGGTGTGCACCATCGAGAGCACGGTGCCGATGCGCAGGCTCACGTGCTGCGGCCGCGAGGATTCTTCCAAGCGCACCACGGTCGGTCCCAGCGGACCGAACACCGCCAGCGCCACCGACAAGCCGGTGGCCTGGGCCAGCGTGGCCACCTCGGCCTCGGCTTCGCGCAGGGGCGACAGGCGCTGCAAGGCCGCCAGCCCCAGCTCCAGACTGAGCGGGCCGGGGAAGAAGTTGCCCTGGGCATCGCGTGCGAGCAGGCCGATCTTCTGCAGACTCACCAGATGCGGAAAGGCCTTGGCCGCCGGCATCCCGGCCAGCCGGGCCAGGTCGCCCAGCGGCAAGGGGCACGCCGCTTCCAGCAGGGCATCGAGCAAGGCGCCGCTGCTGTCGAGCGACTGGATGCCGCGCTGGCTGCGCGCGCCTTCTGGGTCCGCTGCCTCCGGCAGCGGCAGATCCTTGCAGGCTTTCATGTGCGGCACTCCTCGCGCTTAGTCGCCAGGGTGGTAGCGATGGCCTCGATGCACTCGCGCAACTGCCGCGCCAGCGACCCGCGCCAAGCCGGATCGATCACGCCGCTCGAACCGATCACCGTCACCAGCAGCAGCAATTGCTGCGTCTCTTCCAGCAGTGGCATACAGAGGCTGGTCACGCCCGGGCTGGGCAAGTCCACGGCGCGCTCCATGCCACGCTTGCGAATGGTCTCCAGTTCTTCATGGAAGGCTTTCAGGCGCGCCCTGGACTGGCCGGGATGCTGGGCTTCCCACAAGCCCTGCCAGGCGGCGGGGTCGGTATAGGCGCAATAGGTGCGTCCGGTGGCCGTCTCCGAGAGGGCCATCACCGTGCCCACGTGCAGGTTCACATGCAAGGGCTTGCCGGCATGGGCGTAATGCACGATGGTCGGGCCTTCCGGCGTGGGCAGCGTGAGCGCCACGCTCAAGCCCGTCTCCTGACTCAGTTGCTGCACCTGTGGCAGCGCCAGCCGATAGGCCGGCTCCTGGGCCAGGCGCGCCATGCCCAGGCGCAAGGCCAGCGGCCCGGCTTCGTAGCGGCCATCGCCGGGGGTGCGCTTGATCAGGCCCAGCCGCAGCAGGCTCACCAGATAGGTATGGGCCTGGGCCGAGGACAGCTCGGCGGCAGCCGCCAGCTCCACCAGCGGCAAGGGCTGGCGCGCCTGCGCCAGCGCCTGCAACAGGCGGCCAGCCACTTCCACGCTCTGGATTCCTCGTTGGGTCTTGGCAGGGGAGGCAGTCATCCTAGGGGTCCGTTGCTGATGCAAAACAATGCGATGCAATGATGTGCCACGCGGCACGAGAGCCTGGATTCTAATGCATGTGGCCTTCTTTCCGCCTCAAAACACACCATGGTGCAGAAAACGTCAATTAATGCATAACAAGCAGATTTGATATTGACTAATAAAAAGACGATGACTATGATGCCTTCACCCTGCTCATCCCAGGCAAGAACAAAACCAGTTGACCCGCATTGATCCATGACGGGTTGGACGGAGACATCCCCCCGATGGCGCAAGCCATGTCCAGCCACGTCCCACCCACTTCAACCAAGCAACGAGGAAGACATGGCCAAGGCTTTTGCATCCCAGGCGGATCTCGACGCCAAGAAAATCACCTTTGAACGCATCTCGGAAAACGCCTACGCGTACACCGCCGAGGGCGATCCCAATTCCGGCGTCATCATCGGCGACGATGGCGTGATGGTCATCGACACCACGGCCACCCCGGCCATGGCGCAAGACCTGATTGACCGCATCCGCAGCGTCACCGACCTGCCCATCAAGTACGTGGTACTGACCCACTACCACGCCGTGCGCGTGCTGGGCGCCTCGGCCTACTTCAAGGAAGGCGGCGAGCAGGTCATCGCCAGCCGTGGCACCTACGAGATGATCGTCGAGCGCGGCGAGGCCGACATGAAGTCCGAGATCGAACGCTTCCCGCGTCTGTTTGCGGGCGTGGAAACGGTACCCGGCCTGACCTGGCCGACCATGGTGTTCGAAAAAGAAATGACGATCTTCATGGGCAAGCTGGAAGTGAAGATCGCCCATCTGGGCGCCGGCCATACCAAGGGCGACACCGTGGTCTGGCTGCCCGGCCAGAAGGTCTTGTTCTCGGGCGACCTGGTCGAATACGACGCCGCCTGCTACTGCGGCGACGCCCAACTGGAGCAATGGCCGGGCACGCTGGACGCGCTCTCGGCGCTGCAACCCGAGGCCCTGGTGCCCGGTCGCGGCCCGGCCCTGCGCGGACCGCAAGAGGTCGCGCAGGGTATCGCCTATACCAAGGATTTCGTCTCCACCCTGCTGCGCGCCGGGCGCGAAGCGGTGGCCGCCAAGATGGGCCTGAAGGAAGCCATGGCGCATACCCGCCAATTGATGGACCCCAAGTTCGGCCAGGTCTTCATCTACGAACACTGCCTGCCCTTCGACGTCACCCGCGCTTATGACGAAGCCTCCGGCATCGTGCATCCACGCATCTGGACGGCCGAGCGCGACAAGGAAATGTGGGCGGCGCTGCAAGCCTGATCCACAGAAGAGCAAGGACAGCGAGGAGACAAGACATGAAGAGCATCCCAGCCATCGATTACCAGCAGCAGCGCTTTGGCTACCAACCCTGCGCCGAACAGACCCGGCCCGACCAGGCAGCGGTACATCCGGTGGTGGTCATCGGCGCCGGCCCGGTGGGGCTGGTCACCGCCATCGACCTGGCCCGCCAGGGCATTGCCGTGGTACTGGTGGACGACGACGATACGCTGTCGACCGGTTCGCGGGCGATCTGCTTTGCCAAGCGCACGCTGGATATCTTCGACCGCATCGGCTGCGGCCAGCGCATGGTCGACAAGGGCGTGGGCTGGAGTCGCGGCAAGGTATTCCTGCGCCAAGAAGCCGTCTACGA
This sequence comes from Herbaspirillum rubrisubalbicans, assembly GCF_003719195.1. NCBI lineage: Bacteria > Pseudomonadati > Pseudomonadota > Betaproteobacteria > Burkholderiales > Oxalobacteraceae > Herbaspirillum > Herbaspirillum rubrisubalbicans. Next base: position 618,035 of record NZ_CP024996.1, on the reverse strand, counting down.
ATTCGACCTGCTGCCCGAAAGCGGCCATGCCCGGCCCGCCTTCATCAACCTGCAGCAGTACTACGTCGAAGGCTATCTGCTGGAACAGGCCCGCCAGTTCGAGCACATCGAACTGCGCTGGAAGAGCAAGGTCAGCGCCATCACCCATCATGCCGACCATGAAGCACTGACGGTGGACACGCCCCAAGGCAGCTACACCTTGAAGGCGCAGTACGTGGTGGCCGCCGATGGATCGCGCAGTGCGCTGCGCAAGATGATGGGTCTGGAAAGCCTGGGCCACACCTTCCGCGACCGCTTCCTGATCGCCGACGTCAAGATGGATGCACCCTTCCCGGCCGAGCGCTGGTTCTGGTTCGATCCGCCCTTCCATCCCAACCAGTCGGTGCTGCTGCATCGCCAGCCTGACGATGTCTGGCGCATCGATTTCCAGCTCGGCTGGGAGGCCGACCCGGTGCTGGAAAAGAGCCCCGAACGGGTGATCCCACGGGTGCAGGCGCTGCTGGGCAAGGAGGTGCAATTTTCGCTGGAATGGGTCAGCGTCTATACCTTCTCCTGCGTGCGCATGGACCGCTTCCGCCATGGCCGGGTGCTGTTCGTGGGCGATGCCGCGCACTGCGTCTCGCCCTTCGGCGCCCGTGGCGCCAACAGCGGCGTGCAGGATGCCGAAAACCTGGCCTGGAAACTGGCCTACGTGCTGCAGGGCAAGGCGCCTGACAGCCTGCTGGACAGCTATGCCAGCGAGCGCGAATACGCGGCCGACGAAAACCTGCTCAACTCCACCCGCTCGACCGACTTCATCACGCCCAAGAGCCCGGTCAGCCGACGCTTGCGCGATGCGGTGCTGGGCCTGGCGCGGGACCATGCCTTCGCGCGGCGCCTGGTCAACAGCGGCCGCCTGTCGCTGCCGGCCACGCTGCACGGCTCGGTCTTGAACACCGAAGACAGCGCGCCCTTCCAGGGCGCCATGCAAGCCGGCGCACCCTGCACCGATGCCCCGGTGGTCAGCGACACCGGGGCCGACTGGCTGCTGCGGCAACTGGGCGAGCGCTTCGTGGCCATGATCTTTGCCGCCCCCGCCGCGCTGCCGGCGCAGCAGGTGCAGGCGCTGGCGCAATTGACGCAGGGCGCGCTGCCATTGCAGTTGCTGTTCGTCGGCCAGGCCGCCGCCACGCCCGAAGACCGTCACGTGCTGGCCCATCTGGGCCAGGCTGCGCGCTACGTGCAGGACATCGAAGCGCTGGCCGCGCAGCGCTACGACGCCGCGCACGCCAGCAGCCAGACCTGCTACCTGATCCGCCCCGACCAACACGTCTGTGCGCGCTGGCGCCGCGTCGATGCGCCAGCCATCGGCGCGGCGCTCTTGCGCGCCAGCGGCAACATCAGCAGCTCTACCAGCCAGGCCGCCACGCCCGTATTGGACGCGGCCTGAACCCCTGCCACCATCGACGACCGACGCCAACCAACATCAACAAGCTATCAAGGAGACCACCATGCAACTCAATACCGCGCCCAACCTGACACGCCCGGACGATTTCTACGAAGCCCTGATCGACATGCATCGCGGCCTGGACGATGCCACCAGCCAGGACGTCAATGCCCGCCTGATCCTGCTGCTGTGCAATCACATCGGCGGCCACGAAGTGCTGCTCGAGGCCATGCAGCGGGCACGCGCCGGGGTCGAACCGGCACTGGCCGCGGCGGCTTGACGCGTCCGTCGTCGCCGACACTGCCTGCTCGGAATCTTTCTTCACCCCTATCCACAAGAGCGCCGCCACAGGCGCCGTACCCAACGGAGACCTTCATATGATGACCCCATCCCCGGGCGCCACGACGCTGGCCGCCCCTCCCCACCTGGACCTGAGCGTGGCCGCCGAAGACGCGATCTATCGCAAGGTCTGGCTGCGTATCATCCCCTTCCTCTTCCTCTGCTACGTGGTCTCGTTCCTGGACCGCATCAACATCGGCTTTGCGCAATTGCAGATGAAGCAGGACCTGGGCTTCAGCGATGCCATGTACGGCCTGGGCGCGGCCGTGTTCTATGTCGGCTACGTGCTGTGCGAAGTGCCCAGCAACATGCTGCTGGCGCGCTTTGGCGCACGCCGCACCTTCTCGCGCATCATGGTGCTGTGGGGCCTGGCTTCGGTGGGCATGATGACCGTCACCGACGCCACCCACTTCTATGTCTTGCGTTTCCTGCTGGGCGTATTCGAGGCCGGCTTCTTCCCCGGCATCGTGCTGTACCTGAGCTACTGGTTCCCGGCGCGGCGGCGCGCGGCGGTGATGGCGATCTTCTTTGCCGGCGTGGCGGTGGCGGGTGTGCTGGGTGGTCTGGTCTCGGGCTGGATCATGCGCGACATGGCCGGCGTGATGGGCATGTATGGCTGGCAGTGGATGTTTGCCATCGAAGGCGCACCGGCCGTGGTGCTGGGCGTGCTGGTCATCTTCCTGCTGGCCGATGGCCCGGCCCAGGCCAGCTGGTTGAGCCAGCAGGAGCGCAGCTTCCTGCTGGCCCGGCACACCCAGGAAACGCAGCGCAGCCAGCATGTCAAAGCCCACTCGCTGACGGCACTGCGCCATGCCCTGAGCCACCGGCCCACTTACCTGTTCGCCTTCATCTACTTCGCCCTGACCTGCGGCTCGCTGACGCTGAACTTCTGGATGCCGCTGATGATCCGCGACTTCGGCATCAAGGACGTGGTGCAGGTTTCGCTCTATACGGTGATCCCCAACGCCATCGGCGCCATCGGCCTGATCCTGATCGCCCGCCGCTCCGACCGTCGCAACGAGCGCCACGGCCACTTCCTGTTCTGTACCACCGGTGGCGCGCTGGCCCTGGCGGCGCTGACGCTGCACCCGTCCAGCTTGGCGGTCTCGCTGGGGCTGCTGTCGCTGGCGGCAGTACTGATCTTCGCCGCCCTGCCCATCTTCTGGTCGCTGCCCCCGGGCCTGCTGCCGGCCCAGACGATTGCCCCCGGCATCGCCTTCATCTCCAGCGTGGGCATCACCAGCGGCATCGTCAGCCCCTGGCTGATCGGGCTGATCAAGACGCGCACCGGCAATATCGATATCGCCCTGTATATCCTGGCGGGGTTGTTGTTGCTCAGTGGGTTGACGATGTGGGGATTGATTCCGAGAAAAACGTCCGCTACCCACACTACCCAGGGAGCAGGCTGATCCTGGCTGACCGCGCGAACTGAGGAATTTGACTGCCACCGGCGCCGGGCTTGATTGCCCCGGCGCCGGTTGTCATTTGTGCAACATCCAGCAAGCTGGTCAACAAACTGTCAGAATTCCTTGATACAGTTGCGCCGCCAGTCTTTTGGGGACGCAAGATCGAAGTTGATCCTGCACGACCGGCATCCGCGCACCTGACCACTCCTTGCAGAGCTTTCCCGCCTCACCGACATGAAAATGAAGACCACCTCGCCGCAACTGACGGCCTATGAAGAAGTCAAGCCTGGCTTCGGCTGGATCGATGCGCTGGTGCTGGCGGTGCTGTTCGGGCTGTTATGGAGTGCCCTGCACTTCGGCAAGGGGATGCTGGTGCATTTCGATCCCTCCGACCAGCTGGAGGTCGATAGCTCGCCGGCCATGATCCCCTATTACGCCGGGCGCACGCTGTTGCGCATGTGGATTGCCTTCGCCTTCTCGTTATTCTTCGCCATCGGCACCGGCTATCTGGCTGCCAAGAACCGCCGCGCGCGCGCCCTGATCCTGCCGGCGCTGGATATCCTGCAGTCGGTGCCGGTGCTGGGCTTCCTCTCGGCTACCGTGACCGGCTTCATGGCCCTGTTCCCGGGTAGCCTGATGGGCGTGGAATGCGCAGCCATCTTCGCCATCTTCACCGGCCAGGTGTGGAACATGGCCTTCGGCTTCTATCACTCCATGGTCACCATCCCGACCGACATGCAGGAAGCCGCCACCACCTATCGCCTGACCGCCTGGCAGCGCTTCCGTACCGTGGAATTGCCGGCCTCGGCCCACAGCCTGATCTGGAACTCCATGATGTCCTTCGGTGGCGGCTGGTTCTTCGTGGCGCAAAGCGAAGCCATCAGCGTCATGAACAAGGATCTGAAGCTGCCCGGCCTGGGTTCCTACATGGCACAGGCCATCGACAAGGGCGACCATACGGCAGCGCTGTGGGCCGTCATCGCCATGCTGGCGCTGATCCTCATCAGCGATCAACTGGTCTGGCGGCCACTCCTGGCCTGGGCCGACAAGTTCAAGATCGAACTGACCGAATCGACCTCGCCGCCGACCTCCTGGGTCTATGACCTGCTGCGCGGCTCCTACGTCTTTACCTGGCTCGATGAAAAACTGTGGACCCCGCTGGGCAACTGGCTGGCGCGTCATCGCCCGGCCACCGCCGGCAACCTGACTCCGGCGCGGGTGGCGCGCCGGCGCTGGACCAATCGCCTGATCTCGGGCCTCATCTTCGGCCTGCTGATCTTCGAATCCCTGCGCGGCCTGGTGGCGGCCATCGATGCGCTGCACGGGGCCATGAGCTGGAGCCTGTTCGGCCACATCGTCTGGCTGGGCTTCCTGACTCTGCTGCGGGTGCTGGCCATGACGGTGATCGCTACCCTGATCTGGACTCCGGTGGGTGTATGGATCGGCTCCAAGCCGCATATCGCTCGCTTCGCCCAGCCGCTGGCGCAGATCGGTGCGTCCTTCCCGGTCAACATGACCTTCCCGCTGGTGGTGGGCTGGTTCGTGGCCGGCAACGTCAGCATGAACTGGGGCAGCATCCTGTTGATCGCCATGGGCACGCAGTGGTACATCCTCTTCAACGTCATCGCCGGCGCCATGGCCATCCCCAATGACTTGAAGGAAGCCGCCCGCATGTATGGCCTGTCGCGCTGGAACCTGTGGAAGACCCTGATCCTGCCGGCCATCTTCCCGTTCTGGGTGACCGGCGCCTGTACCGCTGCCGGCGGCGCCTGGAATGCCTCCATCGTGGCCGAACTGGCCAACTGGGGCGATGTGTCGCTCAAGGCCGATGGCCTGGGTGCCTATATTTCGGCCGTCACCAAGTCCGGTGATACGCCACTCATCATCGCCAGCATCGGCGTGATGTCGATGTTCGTCGTGATGATGAACAAGTTTGTCTGGCGTCGCCTGTATGCCTTCGCCGAACGCCGTTTCCGCCTCGATTGATCTTGAGCCCAGCCATGACTACCTCTCAACAACGCCCTGCCGTCGCCGAACTGTGCGCGGTCAGCAAATCCTATAACACTGCCGGCGGCCACGAGCTCAAGGTGCTGGACAACATCGACCTGGCCGTGCACGAAGGCGAACTGCTGGCGCTGCTGGGCCAATCCGGCTCGGGCAAATCCACCATCCTGCGCTGCCTGACCGGACTGGTCGAACCCAGTTCGGGCCACACCATGGCGGCCGGCAAGCAGCTCTATGGCGTCAACCGCGATGCCTCGGTGGTGTTCCAGACCTTCGCGCTCTATCCGTGGCTGACGGTGGAACAGAACGTGGCCGTGGGCCTGATGTCGCACAACCCGACCCGCGAAGAACGCGATGCGGCGGTAGACCGCGCCATCGAACTGATCGGCCTGGGCAACTACCACAGCGCCTATCCGCGTGAGCTCTCCGGCGGGATGCGCCAGCGTGTGGGCATTGCGCGCGCGCTGGTGTCCAAGCCCAAGCTGCTGTGCCTGGACGAAGCCTTCAGCGCCCTGGACGTGCTGACCGCAGAAAACCTGCGCCAGGAATTGATCAGCCTGTGGCGCGCCCCGGACAGTGGCCTGACCTCGATTTTCATGGTGACCCACAACATCGAGGAAGCGGTGGAAATGGCCACCCGCATCGTCGTGGTGTTCCCGCGTCCGGGCCGCCTGGGCCTGGTGCTGGACAATCCGCTGCCCTATCCGCGCGACTCCAAGAGCCCGGAATTCCAGCGCCTGGTCAACATCATCCACGAAGCCATTACCACCCTCTCGCTGCCCGACCTGCCGCCTGAAGCGCATGTGCCGGGCGAACCGATCTCGCGCGGTCGCAAGCGCATGGAGTCGATCCCGCTGATCCCGGTGGGCCAGATCCTGGGCTTGATGAGCCTGTTGCATGATGAGCCGGAACTGAACAACATCTACGACATTTCGGATGAAATCGGCAAGGAATTCGGTGAGACCATCGCCACCGTGAAGGCCGCGGAAATCCTGGAATTGGTGGATACCCCCAAGCAGGAGGTCTACCTGACCGACCTCGGGCGCCGCTTCGTGGCCGCCGACCGCAAGGGTCAGCGCGCCATCTTCGCCGAGCAGGTCTACAAGCTGCGCATCTTCCACATCATCCTGGCGGTGCTGGGCGAGGCCGAGGAAATCGAGGCCGAGCGCGTCTTGAAGGACATCGGCAGCGCCCTGCCCTACGACAACCCGGAAAAGACCTTCGAAACCATGATCGCCTGGGGCCGCTATGCCGGCCTGATGGATTACAACGCCAAGACCGGCATGGTGTTCGTGCCCAAGGACGAAGACGACGAAGACGGCGCCCAGGGCTGAGCGCCGGCGGTCATTTCACTGCAGGGCCGGCATCGGCGCGCCTTGCAATGCGCCAACATTGGCGTTGTTGCTGGCCGCAGCCATGGTGGAGGCATCGGTGCGGATCTTGAAGACCGATACCACCTTCAGCAAGCCGCTGGCCTGCTGCGACAAGGACTGCGCCGCCGCGCTGGCTTCTTCCACCAGTGCCGCATTCTGCTGGGTCACCTGATCCATCTGCACGATGGCGGTATTGATCTGTTCGATGCCGCTGCCTTGTTCCTGAGTAGCGGTGGCGATATTGTTCATGATCTCGCCGAAACGCTGCACCGAGGCCACGATCTCGCTCATCTGATGACCGGCATTGGCCACCAGTTCCGAACCCGCGCTCACGTGCGACATCGATTCACCGATCAAGTCCTTGATCTCCTTGGAGGCCACCGCACTGCGCTGGGCCAGCGAGCGCACTTCCGAGGCCACCACCGCAAAGCCGCGTCCCTGCTCGCCGGCGCGCGCCGCTTCCACCGCCGCATTCAAGGCCAGGATATTGGTCTGGAAGGCGATGCCTTCGATCACGCTGATGATATCGGCCATCTTGCCCGAGCTAGCCGAGATCTTGTCCATGGTCGAGACCACCCGATCGAAGGCTGCGCTCCCGCTGGTGGCGGTCTGCGCGGCCCCGCCCGAGAGGCGCAGCGCTTCGGCGGCGTGCTCGGTGTTCTGGCGCACGGTGGTGGTCAGCTCCTCCATGCTGGCAGCGGTTTCTTCCAGCGAGGCGGCTTGTTCCTCGGTGCGCTGGGAGAGATCGAAGTTGCCTTGCGCGATCTGGCCACTGGCCACCGAGATGGTTTCGGCGGCTGACTTGATGCCATAGGCGATCACGTTCAACTGGTAACGCATCTGCTCGATGGACGCCATCAGGCTGGAACCATCACCGGCACGCACGCGCACCGTGGCGGTCAGGTCGCCGCTGGCGATCTCGCGTGCAATGGACTGCGCCTCGGAGGGTTCGGCGCCCAGTTGGCGCAGGATGCTGCGCGCAATCGTCACCGCAGCCACGATGCCCACCAACAATGCCAGTGCGATGGAAGTCAGCATCAGGGTACGCAGCCATTCGTAGGTGCTGCGCGCGCTGACAGCGGCTTCGTCATTGAGCTGGTCTTCGAATTCGGAGAGTTCGGTGAGTGACGTGATCCAGGCCTGTTGCTTGGGGCGCACTTCGCTGATGAGCACCTTCACGGCCTCGGCCGGCTTGTTCTCCAACCCCAATTGCAAGGCCTTGGCCATGAGCGGGACGGTGGCGTTTTCATCGGCCTTGACCTGCGCCAACAGCTTGTGTTCACGCTCGGTGGTGCCGGCTTCGGTGGCAAACATCTTCTCCAGGGCGGTGTAGGCGTCGGCGTAGAGTTTTTCCTGGCGCGCCAGGGTCTGCGCTTCGACCTGCATGGAGGCCTCATCTTCCAGCAAGGCAATATTGCGAATGGCGATGGCGCGCTGGCTCAAGGCATTGCGCAAGGCACTGGCCAGCTTGATTTCGGCATTATTGACGCGAGTGATATCGGTGAGCGCATCATTGACGCGCGACATACCGTAGAAGCCCAATGCAGAGATACCCAGCAAAAACACCAGGATCAGGCCAAAGCCCAATGCCAGCCTGGTTACGACTTTCAACTTACCCATGATGATTTGACCCCCTATGTAATATCCCCTGACCGGTCTAGTAGCTGGCTGAGGGAAAGTTTGAAGGAGCTTGCGCGAAGATGAACTGCCGAGCCTGTCTGCTTGAATCGGGCGGACGGGGGATGGTCGCTATTATGGTTGTGATGAACATCCGTGGCAGTCGGCGCACCGGCAAGCAAAGGCCAGTCTAAGCGCTCACGGGAAAGCGCAAAGCGTGGATCAACGAGGATTTAACCGGTCTCTAAAAAAGTTACCTCACTACGTACATTTCAGTGTTGACCATCGCTGCAGAGCAGCGTGACGTTTTCTGCACCGTGGCCCGTAAAAGCTCATCAGGCGGGCGATTGCGCCTGGCGCCGCAGACGGCTGGCACTCACTGCGGTGGCCAGCGCGGTGGCTGCCGTGGCGACCCACAAGGCGACACGAATCGCCTCGCCATCCTCAAGCGCACTCATCTGCAAGCTACCTTGCTCCACGGCATGAGCAGTGTAGATCGCCAGGATCATGCCCAGCAGTGCCGCGCCCAGGCACTGGCCGAAAGTACGCATGATGGCCAACACGCCCGAAGCATTACCGCTGCGCTCGCGCGAGACATTGCCGAGCATCTCGCGATTGTTGGGACTCTGGAAGAAACCAAAACCCATGCCGCACACCAACGCACGCCAGCCGATGTCCCAGGCCTGGGCGTGCGCGGGCAGTAGCGCCAGTAAGGCCAGCCCGACCGTAAAGAGCGCCAGGCCCAGGCTGGACAGCAGCGCCGGCGAATGGCGGTCGGCCAGGCGGCCGGCATGGGGCGCTACCAGGACAATGCCCAGCGGCCACGGAGTAAACAATGCAGCCGATTCAAAGGCGCTGTAGCCATAGCCATTCTGGAACAGGAAGGGCAAGGCCACGAAGGCGATGCCCTGGCCCACGAAGGACACCAGCGAGGTCAGCGCAGCCAGCGAGAAGCGTGCATTGGCAAAGATGTCCAGCGGCAACAGGGGCTCGGGGGCGCGACGCTGCCCCCGCACGAAGGCCAGCGCGGCCAGTAGCGCCACCAAGGCATAGGCAGCGGCCTGCAGTGTCGCCTGGGTACCCTGGCCGGGTTCGGCCAGGCGCGCACAGGTATCGGCGGCCATGATGAGCGCTCCCATGGCCAGCGCCGACCAACAGGCGCCAGCGATGTCGAAGCGCGCACGGGCAGGCTTGCGAGTCTCGGGAATGGCACTCCACGCCAGCAGCACGCCCACCATACCCAAGGGCAGGTTGATCAGAAAGATCCACTCCCAGCTCAATGCGGCCAGCAAGGTGCCGCCCAGCACCGGCCCCACCGCCGTGCCGGCCGCCACCAGCACCGCGTTCAGGCCGAGGATGCGGCCCAGCAGGCGATTGGGAAAGACCGTGCGGTGGATGGCCGGGGCAATGCTGAGCATGGCCGCGCCACCCAGTCCCTGCAATACGCGCATGGCGATGAGCCACTCGACCGAGCGCGACAGTGCGCAACCCAGCGAGGCCAGCGTGAACACCGCCAGTCCGGCCGTGAATTGGGTACGAAAACCCAGCCGCGACGACAGTGCGGCAAACACCGCCAGCGTCATGGCGGTGGCCAACAGGTAGGCATTGGCCACCCACACCGAGGCGGCGGCCGAGGTATGCAGCGCCAAGCTGATCTGTGGCAGGGCGACGTTGATGATGGTGCCGTCAAACACCGCCATAGTGGTGGCCGTCATCACGGCCAGCATGGCGCGGCGACGCTGTTGGCCCGGCAAGCCTTCATCGCCGGGCAGGTCGGAAAAGAGTTCCATGGTGAGTGCAGAAGATGGGATCAGGACTTCACTATAGCCAGCCACAAGACAAGGCGGAAGACGCATGGCTTGCATTGGATCATTGCATACGACGCCATGTCTGACGACCCATGCTAGGATGCCGTCATGATCCCCACCGACCTCAACCTGCTTATCGCACTGGATGCCCTCATCGCCCAAGCCAGCGTGGCCGGTGCCGCGCGCCGCCTGGGCTTGAGTGCCTCGGCCATGAGCCGCACGCTGACCCGCTTGCGCCAGGCTACCGGCGACCCATTGCTGGTGCGGGCAGGCCGGCAGATGGTGCTCACACCCTGTGCCGAAGCGCTGCGCGAGCGAGTGCGCAATGTGGTGCATGAAGCCCGCTCGGTCTTGCGCCCGTCGGTTCCCGAACTGGACCTGGCACGACTGGAACGTGACTTCACTCTGCGCGCCAATGAAGGTTTCATCGAAGCCTGCGGTGCCGCCCTCATTGACGCCGTGACCACCGAAGCGCCGCTGGTGCGGCTGCGCTTCGCGCCCAAGGTGGAACGCAGCCCGCTGCCGTTGCGCGAAGGCAGTGCCGATCTGGAAATCGGCATGGCCAACGAGATGGGGCCCGAGGTGCGCTTGCAAACCCTGTTTCGCGACCGCTTCGTCGGCGCGGTGCGCATCGGTCATCCGCTGGCGTCGCTACGGCGCGTGACTGCCGAGCGCTACTGCGCCTGCCAACACGTCAGCGCCTCGCCGCGCGGCGACACCAGCAGCCCGCTCGATGCGGCGCTGGCCGAACGCGGCCTCACGCGCAAGGTGGTGGCGGTGGTGCCCAGCTATCCCGGCGCACTGGCCATCGTGCGCGCCTCCGATCTGGTGACCATCGTGCCTTCTTCCTTCCTGACCACGGCTGGCGCACCGCGCACCGATGGCAGTGCCTCCGGCATCCACCGGTTCGAACTGCCGGTGGTGACCGAACCCATCATCGTGTCGCTGATGTGGCACCCACGGGTCGAACTGGACCCGGCCCATCGCTGGCTGCGCGACAAGGTGCGCGCAGTCTGCGCCACCCTGGCGCGGCGCGGGGCCAAGGGCTGATCCACATGGCAATTCTCTGAAAGTCTCCCATGCAACTGCAAGGCACTCACCACGTCGCCATCATCTGTTCCGACTATGCCATCTCCAAGGCCTTCTACGTGGACCTGCTGGGCCTGCGCGTGATCGCCGAGCATTACCGTCAGGCGCGCGACTCCTGGAAGCTGGACCTGGGCTTGCCCGATGGCACCCAGATCGAACTGTTCTCCTTCCCCAACCCACCGGCTCGCCCCTCGCGCCCGGAAGCCTGCGGCCTGCGCCACCTGTCCTTCGCGGTGGCCGATGTGGCGGTCAGCAAGGCCGAACTGGAAGCGCAAGGCGTGGCCGTGGAAGAAATCCGCATCGATGAATACACCGGTCGGCGTTTCACCTTCTTTGCCGACCCGGATGGGCTTCCGCTGGAGTTATATGAAGTAATCCACTGAACCTGCCCGTGCACAAGCCGCGCCAGGCCTGCCCGACATTGCCATGGTGAAGAAAACCTCCAAGCAGGGCGAGCGCACTGCAGAGCCAACGGCTATACTCGCGCTGCATTCCCGCCGCTGCTGTCGTCTCTCCCATCCACACCATGCAAAACCTCAAGACTTCCGCTTTCTCGCGCCTGAGCTCCGCCACCTTGCTAGGGGCTGCCGTGGTGCTGGGCATGTTGTACTTCGGCCGCGAGATCCTGGCGCCGCTGGCGGTGGCTGGCATTGCCAGCCTGATCATCCTGCCCCTGGTCAGGAAACTCGATGCCCTGGGCTTGAACCGTGCCGCCGCGGCCATGGTCTCGGTGCTGTTGGTGGGCGGTTGCCTGGTGGCGCTGGCGGTGGTACTGACCTTCCAACTGGTCAGTGTGACCAGCGACCTGCCGCAATACCGCGATGCCATCCAGGAAAAAGTCGAGAGCGTGCGCGCCATGACCGAGCGTCCCTTCGCCCGGCTGGAAGCCCAACTGACGGCGGTGATCCCGCAGCCGATGGCGGAGCCCACGCGCAACGGCAAGAAAAATAGTCGTGCCGCCAGCGCTGCCGCACCCGCTGCGGCCACCCCGGAAGCAGATACCCGCATGTCGGTGCGCGGCGCCCTGCGACGCCTGTTCGCCCTGGCCTGGGGGCCGATCGGCCAAGCCGGCATCGTGCTGGTGCTGCTGGTGTTCATCCTGCTGGAACAGGAATCCCTGCGCGAACGGCTGATCCGGCTGGCGGGCTTGACCGAGATGAGCCGCACCATGCAGGCGCTGGGCGATGCCGCCGAAGGGGTATCGCGTTTCTTCTTTTCGCAGTTCGTGGTCAACCTGGTGTTCGGCCTGACCATGGGTATCGTGCTGGCTGCAGGCGGGGTGCCGCACGCGGTGCTGTGGGGGACGCTGGCCGGGGTGTTGCGCTTCGTACCCTACCTCGGCGCGCTGGCCTCGGGCTTGATGATTTCGGTGTTCATCGCCGCCATCGATCCGGGCTGGTGGCTGGCGCTATCCTTCCTGGCCTTCTATGTGGGGCTGGAAGTGATCGTCTCCAACTTCGTCGAGCCGCGCATCTATGGTCACAGCTCCGGCCTCTCGCCGCTGGCGGTGATCGTCTCGGCGCTGTTCTGGGGCAGCCTGTGGGGCCCGATCGGCCTGTTGCTGTCGACCCCGCTCACTCTGTGCCTGGTGGTGGCCGGACGTCACGTGGCGGCCTTGGAGCCGATTACCATCCTGCTGGGTGAAGCCCCCGACATGAGCCACGCCGAACGCTTCTACCAGCGCGCGCTGGCCGGCGAATCGGATGCCATCATTCGCCACGCCCGCGCCCACCTGCAAAAGCAGAGCTTCGCCAAGTATTGCGACCAGATTCTGCTGCCCGGCCTGGCCCTGGCCGCGCTGGACCTGCGCCATGGCCGCATTGAAGGGGCCCAACAGGAACGCTTGCTACGCTCGATCTCACAACTGACCGAAGTGCTCACGCAAAGCCCAGGCACGCCGCGCAGTCTGCGTCGCCGGCGCGAGGTGCCCTTGCTCAACAGCAGTATCGGCGCCCACCTGCGCCAGTTGCGCCTGGCCCGCCTGGGCCGCTGGCAAGGCTCGCTGGACGTGCCACAGGGCTCAGTGGTGCTGTGCGCCGGCTTAAGCGATGAGCGCGATGACCTGCTCTCGGAATTGCTGGTCCATTCCCTGCGCGTGAGCGGCATCGATGCGCGCGGCATCACGCTGGACCAGCCGGAAGCGGAGCAGCCCGACAACAGCAAGGCTGAACTGGTATCCATCGTGTTCCTGGTCTATCCGGTGCGCGAGCATCTGGTGACCTGGCTGGAGGGCGTCCGGCTGTTGCGCGAGAACCTGCCACAGGCTTTGCTGGTGACGATCCGACCATCGTTCTTCAATGAAGAGGTGGAAGCTGCTACCGTCAAGGAGCAGGTGGACATGGTGCTGTCGTCCTTCGAGGAAGGATTGGCGTTTGCTTCAACGCATATGCAGCCGGCGATCAAGGCCTGAGGATCAGATCTCGGCCATGAAAAACCGCCAGGCTTGCACCTGGCGGTTTTTTCTTTTACCGCACGAACGAGGATGATCAGCGCTTCAGTTGCGACAGATCACGCACCGCGCCCCGATCAGCCGAAGTGGTCAACGCCGCATAACCCTGCAATGCCTGCGACACCACGCGGGTGCGGTTGGCCGGCTTCCAGGCGGCATCGCCCAGGGCTTCCATGGCGGCGCGGCGCTGGGCCAGTTCTTCGGCCGTCACGCGCAGGTTGATGCTGCGGTTGGGGATGTCGATGTCGATCAGGTCACCTTCCTGCACCAGGCCGATGGCGCCACCTTCGGCGGCTTCCGGCGAGGCGTGGCCGATCACCAGGCCAGAGGAGCCACCGGAGAAGCGGCCATCGGTAAACAGCGCGCACGCCTTGCCCAGGCCCTTGGACTTGATGTAGGAGGTGGGATACAGCATTTCCTGCATACCGGGGCCGCCCTTGGGGCCTTCGTAGCGCACGATGACCACGTCGCCAGCCTTGACCTGGTCACCCAGGATACCTTCCACGGCGGCGTCCTGGCTTTCGAACACGCGCGCAGTACCGGAGAATTTCAGGATGCTTTCATCCACGCCCGCGGTCTTGACGATGCAACCCTTCTCGGCGATGTTGCCGTACAGGACGGCCAGGCCGCCATCTTGCGAGTAGGCGTGTTCGCGATCGCGGATGCAACCGTTGGCGCGGTCCAGGTCGCTGTCGGCAAAACGCTCCTGCTGGGAGAAGGCTACCTGGGTGGGCACGCCACCGGGGGCAGCGCGGAACAACTTGTGTACCTCGGCATCGCTGGTGACGCGGATGTCGTATTTCTCGATGGCTTCGCCCAGAGTCTTGCTGTGCACGGTGGGACGCGAAGTGTCGAGCAGACCGGCGCGCGCCAGTTCACCCAGGATGGCGATGATGCCGCCGGCGCGGTGCACGTCTTCGATGTGGTACTTGTTGGTCATCGGTGCGACCTTGCACAGGCAAGGTACCTTGCGCGAGATGCGGTCGATGTCGGCCATGGTGAATTCCACCTTGGCTTCGTGGGCTGCCGCCAGCAGGTGCAGCACGGTATTGGTGGAGCCGCCCATGGAGACGTCCAGGGTCATGGCGTTTTCCCAGGTTTCCTTGGTGGCGATGTTACGCGGCAGGATCGTGTAGTCATCCTCTTCGTAATGACGCTTGGCCAGTTCGACGATCAGGCGACCGGCGCGCAGGAACAGTTCCTTGCGGTCGGCGTGGGTGGCGACGATAGTGCCATTGCCCGGCAGCGACAGGCCCAGCACTTCGGTCAGGCAGTTCATCGAGTTGGCGGTAAACATGCCCGAGCAGGAACCGCAGGTGGGACAGGCCGAGCGCTCCACTTCGGCCACATCGGCGTCCGAGATATTCTGGTCACCGGCCTGGATCATGGCGTCCACCAGGTCCAGCTTGATGATCTTCTTGTCGGTGTTGACGGTCTTGATGACCTTGCCGGCTTCCATCGGACCACCGGAGACGAAGATGACGGGGATGTTCAGGCGCATGGCGGCCATCAACATGCCCGGGGTGATCTTGTCGCAGTTGGAGATGCACACCATGGCGTCGGCACAGTGGGCATTGACCATGTATTCCACCGAGTCGGCGATCAGGTCGCGCGAGGGCAGCGAGTACAACATGCCGTCGTGGCCCATGGCGATGCCATCGTCCACGGCGATGGTGTTGAATTCCTTGGCCACGCCACCGGCGGCCTCGATCTCGCGTGCCACCAGTTGGCCCAGGTCCTTCAGGTGGACGTGGCCGGGCACGAACTGGGTGAAGGAATTGACCACCGCAATGATGGGCTTGTTGAAGTCGCCATCCTTCATGCCAGTGGCGCGCCACAGTGCGCGTGCGCCGGCCATGTTGCGGCCCTGGGTGGTGGTGTGGGAACGATAGGTCGGCATGATGGGTGTCTCCTCAGGGCTGCTTAGGGAAAAAGGGAGCACAAGAGTGCCTTCGGGCGGACTGTTTGTCCAATATATAATTCGATACTTATTAATATCTAGAAGATATTAATAAAATCTGGCAGGCAAGCTCAGCCTGAGGCGCCACACTGGCGCGCCAGGCTGGGGTGGAACTTCGCAGATCAACCGCCGACGCGGGTCAGGTGTTCATACAGGATCGCCGCGCCCACGCCAATCAACACCACGCCACCGATGATCTCGGCACGCTTGCCGATGAGGTGGCCCAACACGCGTCCGACCATCACGCCAATGGTCACCATGGTGGTGGTGGCCAGACCGATCAACAGCGACGCTTCCAGGATATTCACGTCGATGAAGGCCAGGCCCACGCCCACGGCCATGGCATCGATGCTGGTGGCAACAGCCGTCAAGGCCAGCATCACCACCGATTGCTTGGGGGCGCCGGCTTCGGCGTCTTCTTCATCGTCGTCGCTGCAACCTTCATGGATCATGCGCGCACCCAGCACCAGCAACAGGGTGAAGGCGATCCAGTGATCCCATTGGGCGACCCACTTGGAGGCCACGGAACCGGCGAACCAGCCGATCAGAGGAGTAATGGCTTCGATCACGCCGAACAGCAGACCGATGCGCAAGGCTTGCAGCAAGCGCGGCTTCTGCATGGCAGCGCCCTTGCCGATGGCTGCCGCAAAGGCGTCAGTGGACATCGCAAGCGCGAGGAGAACGAGAGCGGGGAAATTCATGAACGGGGTTCCTTGGCCGGGCGAAGTCCATGGACGTGCCTGCACGCCCAGCCTGGCTGCAGGATACGTCTATGGTCTCGCCTACCTGGATGGCTACCCGCGCCACGGCAGATGCTGCCGAGAATGTTGACACGGGCTCTTCCGGATGACCCGGAAGCTGGCTACTCCCCAAAGAGAAGCCCGGATTTTAAACGAAGACGGTTGGGCTAGACAAGGTGTCGCACCAGCTTCGTCGGAATGACGATACACAACACTGTAGTTGCCCCCGCAATTCAGGACACTCAGACATCGTTAAGTTAGTGATGCTGCAGCCCGTCTGAACTCGCGAGGCGAGCGGTATTTCAGGGCCTTGTGCGGATGGTGCTCATTGTATTGCTCGAAGGCAGAGGCCAGATGTGTGAGCGCCGTGGGCACATCGGGCTTGTCCATGAAGGCGATGTAATCATGTTTCATCGTTTTTACGAACCGCTCCGCCATGCCGTTACTCTGTGGCGAGCGCACGGGCGTGGTCAAGGGCTCCAGTCCCAGCTCGCGCGCGAAGCTGCGTGTGCGATGGTCGATGTAGGCAGAGCCGTTGTCGCTGAGCCATTCAATCACCTCTGGAGTCTGCGTGCTCCCAAACCGCTGCTCTACGGCAGCCAGCATCACGTCGCGCACGACATCCCCGCTATGCCCACCGGTAGTGGCCGCCCAGCTGATGGCCTCACGGTCACAACAATCCAGCGCAAACGTCACTCGCAATGCAGACCCGTCATCGCAACGGAATTCGAAGCCGTCCGAACACCAGCGCGCATTACTTTGCTTGACCGCTACGCGACCATCGTGGCGTCGATTGTCACGTCTCACACCAGGGCGGCGCAGCAGCAACTCGTGCTCTCGCATGACGCGATAGACCCGCTTATGGTTCACGCACGCCTGGCCCAGAGATTCCCGGCTACGTCGCAGCAAAGCCCAGATGCGGCGATAGCCATAGCTCGGCAAGCTCGCAACATGCAGTTCAATCTCTTCGAGCAAGCCGCTGTCGTCGACTTTGCGAACACTGCGGCCATCTCGCCATTCCGGGCTCCGGGCTCGTTTTACTGCCACTGCAGAGCGCGCCACACCGAGAACGTCACAAACCACTTTCATTGGTCGTCCTCCGGCAGCAAGGGCGAGCGCGCAATCAGGTTTTTTGACCGGCCCCATTCGACGGCCTCGCGCAGAATCTCGTTCTCCATGCTCTTCTTGCCCAACAGCCGCTGCAGTTCTTTGATTTCCTTGATGGCCGCGGCCAGCTCCGAGGCCGGCACTACCGTCTCGCCAGCCTTGACGGCGGTCAGACTGCCTTCCTGGTACTGCTTGCGCCAACCAAACACCTGGTTCGCGTTCACCCCGTGTCGCCTGGCAACGGCTGATACGGAAGCTCCAGGAGCCAAGGTCTCCTGGACGATGGCTATTTTCTCTTGGGGCGTGCGTCTTCTGCGACGCTCCGGCTCGGTCAGAATCTCGATATGGTCCACGGTTTGCCTAGTCGTAAAACTGGTCATAAGACTGTCCTCTATTTTAAGAGAGTCTTCGTGTCCTGAGATTCAAGGGGCTATTCCAAACACAACGTCTTGCCATACAAACATAGTGCCGAAATACACAACACCGTGCTCACGGAAAAGCGCGGACCACCAACCCATGGAGGCATCAGTCCAACAGCGGAATGCGTGCGCGAAGCCAGTCAAAGCGGGAAGGCGGAATCTGGATGCGGATATCCTCTCCGAACGCATTGACGGCCATGACCGCATCCTTTTCGTATTGCAGGGGCTCATGGAAAGAGATACCAGCTTGCCAGTTGACCGAATAGTGGCGCCTCGCCAGCATTTCCCCATGCTCGTCCAGCACAGTAAGTTCCAGCCGATCGTTATCGCCATCTTGGGGACGCGGCGCAGAACCGCAGACCCGGATTTCGTAGACAACACCGTTGAAGTCCTTGCGACCAGCATTGAGGGTAGTGGGAGAGTTATAGAACTCGCAGCGGCCATATTGCGGGCCGAACAAGTTGGTGCCTGCGAGAATGAAGCCGCAACAGAGCAATAGCGTGTAAATCACCGTCACGCTCAGATAGCGGCGACGCTCACTTCCATATCCGACGCCGACGTGTCCCTTCATCATCCATATGAAGAAACCAAGCAGAGTGACCATCAAGATGACACTCTGAACGACAGCCATCAAATGCGATCCTGCATCTTCACTGATACGCCACATGAAAACAGGATTCGGATTGATGATTGAGGACGAAAAAAGCAAGAGCAAGATCAGCATCAACGGCGGCGCCAGCACCATCACGACGATCACGAGAAGCGTACCAACCAACAATTTTTTTACATAGGTTCGGGCGTTCGACATAAGGTATCCAGCTTAATTTTGATCGGTTGCTTCAGCTTCAGATATTTCGGTTTCGAATAGATCATGAAATCCCCCCCTGCTGGTGCTGCTCACGCCATTCGTTATACGTTCTATTAAAAACGGGAAAATAAATATCGCTTTCACGTTGTTTGCGAATCCATCCCTTTCTTGTATCAACCAATAACTCGAGTCCTTGATCCGTCAGGTAGGGTGTATGCAAGAGGCTCCGATCCTCGCTGACATTTCCCAGGTCCGTGTGCAAGTCCACTCCAAAAGTCGGTTTTACCGAGGCCATACCCGTCAGATAGCGTCCGTCAAGACGATCACTGAGAATGCCGCCCAAAGTGGCTATCACACCCGTCTTATTCCAATGGCCAAGATACTGGGATTTACCTTTCGCATCAGCATCAATGAAGGAATAGTTATCTTTGATATAGACGAACACATGGGTGATTTCCACAATGGGATCAATGCAATATGTCTTGGTCCTCGCCTTGTTGTCATAGCGATGGTATCTGTCTCCGTACACAGAGACCTGACCGACAGCGGCAAAGATATTGAAGTTCGCTAATGCACCAGTCAAATCCGACATCGCATTTCCGTTAGCCGTATCCCTGGTTGACACAGCGCAGAATTGGAATTGCCAGTCATTGGAAAATTGCCTCAGGTCGCTTGTCTGATTGCTCGTATTGAAGCTCAATCCGCCGGCATTATTCCCCTTAAAAAGCTTGCTGAGATGGCCACCGATCTTTTTACGGAGTACCTTCAGGCTATTGTCGTTATAGATTCCACTGGAAAGTAATTCGTCATAGCGTTGCTTAACTCTTCCGAACTGCAGTACCCAGTCCAAGGTGATCGTCGTATCGTCAATTGGCTGAACCGAAGCACTGTCATTGTTGTAGACGTGTTTTTCCCTGCTGAACCAGCTTCTCGCCAATGTCGCTGCCACAGGCCATCCTATTTTCTCCATGACGCTTGGGATGTCCTGCAAGTCAAACACTGGCGGATTCTCACATGTCTCAAGCATCGGCTCTTCTGACGCTGATAGCTCAGGCCGCTTCAGGGAGCGCTCTTCCTTTGTTTGGCGCTCATCCTTTTTAGCGCGGACCGCCTTAGTCTCTTCTGCTCCTGAGCCTTTTGGCTGGACGTCGTGAGAAGACGAAACCGAACGCGATTTCTCGCGACCTGGCGCAGGACGGTCCAAGCTGACACGAGAGGGGGACTCAAGCGGCACGCATCCACGCTCAGCCCGACGAAAACGCAACACGCTTCCTTTATAAGGACGCGAAGATCTCTCCAGCTGGTAGTAGGGTAGCTTTCTTGAAACCATGAAAATTCCTGGAAAAAGAGAATTTTCGATGGCATTTCTTGATAGATTGCCAATACAAGGTGGTTGAACGTCTTCAGAAGTGAACGTTTTGGCAGGGTATAAGCTGCCCGGAAGGGGGGAAACTCAAGGCAAGCAGCGCCTCAATGGCTGGGACGCGCAGAAAAAGGCAGTGATGAGGCCGCTGCCAACTCCCGATTAATGAGCCTCCACCGGATCCACATGCGTCATCACATCCAACACATGATGCGCATCCAGCACCCGTCTGCGGGCATCGGTGGCAATGGCGTGGCCTTGGGTGACGGTGATGGCGCCGTCGATTTCCAGATGCACGTCCACCAGCGTGAGGTCACCCATACGACGGGTGCGCAGATCATGCAGTCCATGCACGCCAGGGGTGGCCAGGATGGTGGCGCGGATGGCCTGGGCTTCTTCAGCCGAGACGGCACGATCCATCAGGTCGTGCAGGGCGCTCCAGAAAAAGCCCCAACCGGTGCGCACCACCATCAGGCCCACCACCGCCGCAGCCACCGGGTCGAGCAAGGTGAAACCGGCCAGGCTGCCGACGATGCCCAGCGCCACTACCAGTGAAGAAGCGGCATCCGAACGTGCGTGCCAGGCATTGGCGATCAACATGCTCGAGCGCACCCGTTGGGCGATGCGCAGCATGTAGCGAAACAGCAGCTCCTTGGCCAGCAAGGCCACCAGCGCCACCCACAGGGCCGCCACATGGACCGGCGGCGTGTGACCGTAATGCTGGATCTTTTGCGCAGCCGTCACCAACATGCCCAGGCCCACGGCCAACAGCAATGCACCCAGCGCCAGCGAGGCGGCGTTTTCGTAACGCTGGTGACCATATTGGTGATCGTCGTCGGCCTGCTTGCGGCTGTGATGGCCGGCCAGCAGCACCACGAAGTCCGAGATCAGATCAGACAGCGAATGGATGCCATCGGCAATCAGGGCCTGCGAGCCCGAGAGCACGCCGGCCGTGACCTGCAGCAGCACCAGGCCGATGTTGACCACGATGCTGACCAGGGTACTGACGCGCCCGGCACGATGTCGGGCATCGCTGAGGGCGTCATTGCGGGTGTCGTCGCCCTTGAAGTCTTCTATTTGGGTACTTAACATAAAACCAACGATAAGAGCCTAATCTAGAGCCAAAGTTGGCAAAACTTGTGCTATCCATCAAATTACAGGATCATCTTGCCACATTACAATGTCAGCAGTATTGCGCCAGAGAGGGGCAGCCGCATTTTTTGTCGGCGCGATGTACAGTGCGCAGATCCCGGCGCGCCCCGCCGCATCACACAATATCAAAGCGTTCCTGGCGTACTGCGCAGCCCTCTGCAGCAACCGCACGCAAAGGATCGTGACAGACCCGGTACCGCCTTTCATCGAGGAACAGCATGAACCAAGCAAACCCGCAACCGCTGTCGTTCGCGTTCGACAGGGCCAGCGGCGAACTGAGCGCAACGTTTGTCCCCATGCAGGGCTTTCCGCCGTTGACGCTGGCCTTCCTGAAACAGGCCATGAGCGATCACGGCCTGACCAAACTGTTTTTCCAAGACTCGGTCCTGAACGCGTTCGTGCGCAAGGCCGAGGATGCCAAGGACGCGGTCACGCAAGTCATTGCCGAGCGCCGTGACGGCGAGTTTTCGCTGGAGGTGGCCGATGACCTGATGACGGCTTCGCTGACCCTGGTGCCGCCCTATGGCGGACGCGCCAAGAGCGTGGAAGTGGTCAATGCCATCCGCGCCGCCGGTATCACCTACGGCATCCTGCACGAGCAATTGCGCGGCGCGCTGTCGGCCGGTTTCTGCAACAAGCTGGTGGTGGCCCAGGGCTTGATGCCTACTCCTGCCGAGCCGGCCCGTTTCGAGAGCCTGCTGGAAGAAAAGGAAGAAGAGCTGGCCGACATCGATGAAGATGCGGTGGTGTCCTATGCCGACATGGGTCACATCCTGCTGGTCAAGGTGGGCGACCCGCTGATGCGACGCATCCCGCCGATACCCGGCAAGGATGGCATCGATATTCGTGGCGGCAAGGTGCCGGCACGGCCGATTGCCGATACGCCCTTTGCCAAGGAATGCCTCGGGGCCGAGCCAAGCGAGGAAGATCCCAACCTGCTGGTGGCCATCGTGCCGGGCCAACCGACGGTGATCAAGAATGGTGTGAAGGTCAATCCGGTGCTGGACGTGGAAAACGTCGACCTGTCCACCGGCAACCTGACTTTCGAGGGTACGGTGCGCGTCTCCGGTGACGTGCTCACCGGCATGAAGCTGCACGTGGGCGGCGACGTGGTGGTCAACGGCACGGTGGAAGCGGCCGAGATCGTGGCCGGTGGCAACGTCACCGTCAAGGGTGGCGTGATCGGCCATAGCGAAGGCGTGACCGCCCAGGCCGGAACCACCGCGATTGCCTCGCGCATCAGCTCGCAAAAGTCGGTGCAGGTGATGTTTGCCGAAAGCGCCCACATCGAAGCGACCGAAGACATCCTGGTGCTGGGCAATGCGCGCCACTGCGAGCTGCTGGCCGGCAACGAGATCACGGTGGGCAAGGGCAATCCGCGCACCGGCCACATCATCGGCGGGCGGGTGGAAGCGACCAACATCATCCGCGCCAACGTGATCGGGGCTCCCACCACCACGCATACCCGCGTGCAGGTTGGGCTGGACCCTTATCTGGAAGAGAAGATCGCCATCAAGGAACAGGAATACACGCGCAAGGTGGCCGAGCTCGATCGCACCATCAAGCAACAGGGCTACTACAAGCTCAACCCCGAAAAGGCCACGCCGGAACTGCTGCATGAGACCAGCGACAAGCGCAAGGCGCTGGCCTACGAGGTCAAGGTGTTGCTGGAAGAAGTGGGCGAGATGAAGGCTGGCATGGTGGCGGCCGAAGATGCCCGCATCATCGTGGCCAAGGCGGTACATGAAGGCACCGAGCTGCGCATCGGGCACGAAGTGTGGCCGGTGCAATCCGATCTCGGCGGGGGGACGGCGCAACTGTTCGAGGGCGATATCCGCTACAACCCGAAGAAGTAGGCAGGGCATTCATTTTGCCCCACGGCCTGTGGATAAATTATTTATATTGTTATCCATTCCATCCATTTGAATTTATCCACAGGCTGGCAACCACCCTCTCCCATGCAAGATCTGCTGCCCTATCCTGACCTGGTGCAATTGCGCACCCTGGCCGTCCAGAGTGCCGCCATCACCCAAGTCTGCAATTGCCGCACGGCCGATAGCAGCGGCTGGATCAGCCTGCCGCTGTCGTTGCCGGAAACCCAGTTGGTCGACATCGCTACCTTGATCGTCGATCCCTACACCGAACCCACCTTCACCGAATACCATCCCGCCGGCACCCGCTACGCTTCCCCCGAGGCGCCCATCGCCCCCGCCTGGTATCCCTACAACCGCTGCAACATCGCGCGTTGCACGCAATGTGGACGTCACTACCTGCGCTACATGGAGGCCGGCGGCTACTTCGTGGATCGCCGCATCCGTTCGCTCGACCAGGCTGCACTGGTGGTGGAAACCGCCTGAATCGACCCGCGCCTGTTCAGCCACGACTGAGTCGGCTGGCCATCAGGATCTGGTACAGCGTATCGGCCGGGCGCGACAGGCGTCGTGCGGTCAGGGCCACATATTCCACATCGGGCAGACGCGGCAGGGCCGCGTGATTGAGCGGCACCACCAGGTCGCGTGAAGCCAGGTGCTGCGGTAATGCCGCCAGGCCCAGGCCGCCGCGTGCAGCGGCCATGCAACCGGCGTGGCTGCCGCTGGTACAGACGATGCGCCAGTGATGACCGGACTTGCCCAGCGCCTGCAAGGTCGCCGCGCGGGTGATGCTGGGTTCGGGCAAGAGGATCAGCGGCAGTGGCTCACTTAGGTCCACCAGCGTGTCCGGGCGGGTCAGCCACTGCATGGGGGTGGAAAACATGCTGTGTCCGCGCGACTCGCCGGCGCGGCGCTTGCCTACCAGCAAGTCCAGCTTGCCCTGCTCCAGTGCGGCATACAGATCGCTGGTGAGACCGATGGTGATTTCCAGTTCGACTTCCGGGTGCTGGCTGCGAAAGGCCGCCAGCATGTCCGGTAATGGCCCCATGGCGAGGTCGTCAGAGGTGCCGAACCGCACCCGGCCGCGCAGGCGCGGAGCACTGAATTGCGCCTCGGCGCGGGCGTGCGCCTGCAGGATCAGGCGGGCGTGCACCAGCAGGCTCTCGCCATCGGCGGTCAGGGCCAGGGAATGCGTGTCGCGCACGAAGAGGCGTCGCCCCAGGCTGTCTTCCAGGCGACGGATGTGGTCGCTGACGGTGGACTGGGTCAGGCCGAGTTGGCGCCCGGCCTCGGTAAAGCTGCTGGCGCTGGCGGCGGTGGCGAAGGTCTGGAGCCATACGGGATTGAGCATGAGGGCATTATCATCGGATTATCCGATGACAGTCAACGTGATCAGAGGGGTTCCCGATAGCCGAAGCTTTTCCTATCATGGGGGCAAACCCACTCTCCTCTCCTTACCCTTACGCGAGCGCGCCATGAACCGCTTTCTCCCCGATCGCTTCACCCAGTTGCTGATCAGCACCGTGCTCTTGGCCACGTTCTTCCCGGCCACCGGCAGCTTCGAGCATTTCATGCACATCGCCAGCAATGCCGCCATCTCGCTGCTGTTCTTCCTGCACGGCGCCAAGCTCTCGCGCGAGGCAGCGCTGTCGGGCCTGAAGCAGCCGCGCCTGCACCTGTTGACCCTGGGCTCGACCTTCCTCCTGTTCCCGCTGCTGGGCCTGGCCTTGAAGAGCATCGTGCCGGACCTGCTGACACCGCAGCTGTGGATGGGCGTGCTGTTTGTCTGCACCCTCTCTTCCACCGTGCAATCTTCGATCGGCTTTACCTCGATTGCCCGCGGCAACGTTCCGGCCGCCATCTGCGGCGCCACGGCCTCCAACCTGCTGGGCATCGTGATCACGCCGCTGCTGGTGACGCTACTGCTGCATCGTCATCACCAAGCCGATGGCTTCTCGCAGGTATTGAGCATCCTGCTGCAACTGCTGCTGCCCTTCGTGCTGGGCAACCTGCTGCGGCCCTGGATCGGCGACTGGATCAACCGCCACAAGGTGATCGTCAACGTGGTCGACCGCGGCGGCATCCTGCTTTCCGTCTACGCCGCCTTCAGCGTGGCGGTGGCGCAAGGCGTCTGGCACCTGTTCCCGCCTGGGCAACTGGCCTTGCTGGTGCTGGTCAATGCCGTGCTGCTGGGGACCGTGCTGCTGGTGACCACCTATGGCGCGCGCGCCCTGAAGATGCCGCGTGGCGATGAAATCGTGCTGGTCTTCTGCGGCTCCAAGAAGTCGCTGGCCTCGGGCATTCCCATCGCCGCGGTGCTATTTGCCGGCAGTGGTGCGGCCGTGGTGCTGTTGCCCATCATGCTGTTCCACCAGATGCAGTTGATGCTGTGTGCGGTGCTGGCACGGCGCTACGCCGCCCGCCATGAGGATGGTCATGACGATGAGGCCATCGGCCAGGAGCGCGTGCCGATGCCGGCTGCGCGCTGATTGCAGCCAGCATCTGGTGTTTTTTCTTTCGTGATACGAGGGCTACTGACAGAACGTTGTCAGTAGCCCTCGCGCATGATGCGTTCCATGCCAAGCGGCATGACAACCCATCCATTCACGAGAACAAGGAAGAACACCATGCAAACCCAAGTCAACTGGTTCGAGATCGCCACCCGTGATCTGCAACGCGCCACCCGTTTCTATGAAGCGGTCTTTGCCACCACACTGCGTCAGGAGCAATTCTCCGACGAAGGTCCGATGGCCATCTTCGTGCGTGACGATGGCCAATCCATCGGTTGCCTGACCGGTCCCGGCTGGCTGGAACCCACGCGCCAGGGCACGCTGATCTACCTGGATGCCGGCCCCAGCATCCAGGCCGTGCTGGACCGGGTCAAGACTGCCGGTGGTGAAGTCACCATGGAGCGCTTCCAGCTCCCCAACGATATCGGGTACATCGCGCAATTCATCGATAGCGAAGGCAATCGTCTGGCCCTCCATGCGATGAACTGAATCCATCGGCCCGGCCTGGTGCTCGCCATGGCAGCATCTTGCATAGCAGCATCGAAGTCGATGGCGGGCAGGCATCATGCGTGCCAGAATGGCGCGCATCATTTTTCCGTCTGCCTGTCATGCGCCGAGCCGATCGCCTGTTCCAGATCACCCAGTACCTGCGGGGACGCCGTCTCACCACGGCGCGCCAGTTGGCGCAGTGGCTGTCGGTGTCGGAGCGCACGGTGTATCGCGACATCCGCGACCTGTCGCTGTCGGGCGTGCCGGTCGATGGCGAAGCCGGGGTCGGCTATCGCATCAAGCCCGGCTATGACCTGCCGCCGCTGATGTTCAACACCGACGAGATCGATGCACTGGTGATCGGAATGCGCATGGTGCAAGCCTGGGGCGGGCCGCAACTGGCCGCCTCGGCGGCCTCGGCCCTGGCCAAGGTGGTGCTGGCCCTGCCCAAGGAAAAGCGCGATTTCGTCGAGGCCACACCGCTGTTTGCACCGGCCATGCAGGACGATTGCGGCCAGGGCGAGCGGCTCGAAGCGATTCGTCAGGCCATCAGTAGCCGCCACAAGCTGCTGCTGCACTATACCGATGCCCAGCAGCGCAGCAGCCAGCGCGTGGTGTGGCCGCTGGGGCTGGCCTTCTTCGGTGGCACCTGGCTGCTGGCCGCCTGGTGCGAACGCCGCGAGGACTTCCGATCCTTCCGCCTGGACCGCGTGCAGCAAATGCGCGCGCAAAGCCATTACCCCGACCGCAATGGCCGCCGCCTGAACGATTTCGTGCGCGCCATGCAACGCCAGGCAAGGGCCGAGCAGGCCATCCAGCCGACCACCTGATCCGGCTGACCACGTCCCACGCAATCCCGGCAACACAAAGCGCATATGCTGCTGCGGATTGATTCGTTCGCAGCGCGCAACGCAAGGGTTAGGCTGGCACCGTCACTGACTTCCTGCGAGTCCTGCCATGCATACTGCTGCCACCGCTGCCCGCTCTTCCTCCGCCCACCCAGTCAGGCTCGATGATCGCTGTGTGCTCTGCGTGGGTGGTTTGACCGGCGCCCGCAATCACTACCGGACCGAGATCGAAACCCGCGCCGGGCGCTTCCTGCATCATGACGGTGGGCGCGAGGACAACCTGCATCGCTTGACGCCCATGCTGGCCGCGGCTGACATCGTCATCTGCGCCTCCGGCAACATCAGTCACAACGCCTATCACCTGGTCAAGAGCACCTGCAAGAAACTGGGCAAGCCCTGCGTGCTGGTCAAGGGCACCGGCATTGCCTCCTTCCTCGACGGCCTGGGTCATCTGGCCGCCAGCGAAGCGCCGCAGGAAGGCCGTTCGGCACGCGGCGACCGGGTCTTGCGCGGCAAGCGCTAGTTACCCGGATGAGCAGCCTGGACCGTTGGCCCCCTACGCTGCTTGGAAAAAATCGTAAAAGCCCCCTACAATCGGACTCCATGGCCCACCTTGCGTGGGCTACACCGCCAACCTGCCCTTGCGGCAATTTACGGGAGTCCGTTTGAAGATCGTACCTCGCCTGAACACCCGCTTGACTGCCCTGGTGCTGGCCTGCGCGGTCGCTGTGGCGCCCGTGGCGCAGGCCGCGCCGCAACCGCAACCCAGCTTCGGCATCGAGGTCGGCAATGCCCTGCTGTGCCTGAACCAGCTCAACAGCAAATATTTCTTTGATTACCTGGTGGCCGCCTTCGGACCGCCCTACAAGACCGAGGGCGGAGCCTATTGGTTCAAGGCCAGCAATATCTCGCTATGGGGGATGCAGGCCACCGACTTCCTGGTCAACGACAGCAATAGCCAGGCCGATTTC
The DNA here is from genome assembly GCF_003719195.1 of Herbaspirillum rubrisubalbicans. Classification (NCBI taxonomy): domain Bacteria; kingdom Pseudomonadati; phylum Pseudomonadota; class Betaproteobacteria; order Burkholderiales; family Oxalobacteraceae; genus Herbaspirillum; species Herbaspirillum rubrisubalbicans. The sequence goes on along the minus strand of NZ_CP024996.1, from coordinate 590,286 downwards.
ATCGGTGCCTATTTCAACACCACGCCGGTCAAGCTGACCGACGCCATCAAGGCCGCCATGGGCATCCGCTTTACGCCCGAGGATGACTCGGCCTACCCGGTACGGCAGTCACAGGCCGGCAGCAAGATCGTCTACAACGATACCAATGCCAAGATGTATTGCGCCAAGTCCAAGTTCCTGGTGCCGGGGCCGGAACAGCCCTGAACCTGCAGGCTCAAGAAAAATGCCGCGCGGTTGCGTGTGAACCGGGCGGCATTTTTCATTGGAGGCGGCACGTCCGCCTCCCGCTAGACGCTCAATGCGTCTGCTTCAGATCCTCGGTGGTGCGGATGCAATCGCGGCCAGAGGCCTTGGCCAGGGCCAGCGCCTGTTCCGATTCGCGCAGCACGGTGTCGGGTTCGTCCACCTGGCGCTGCGGCGCCACGGCGGCAATCCCGATGCTGATGGTCACGCGGCCGCTGGGGCTGGCGCTGTGTTCGATGTTGAGCTGCTCGATCGACTTGCGGATACGCTCGGCCACGATGAGTGCGCCTTCCAGCCGCGAGCCCGGCAACAGGACCGCGATTTCCTGGGCACCGAAGCGCGAGAGCAGGTCTTCCGGTCGCACGTTGGTATCGCGAATGGCACTGCCCACCCGGCGCAGCACCTTGTCACCGGCCATGCGGCCATAGGTGGCGTTGTACTCATCGAAGAAGTCGATGTCGATCATGATGATGGCCAGCGACAGATTGGTACGAGCAGCACGATTGAATTCTTCCAACAGGCCGCGCTCGAACTGGCGGCGGTTGGCCAGGCCCGTGAGTGCGTCTTCCAGACCTACCCGAGCCAGGGTCTTTTCCATTTCTTCCAGGTGCGAGCGGGCGTCGTCGCGTTGCTCCAGCATTTGCTGGTGTTGTTGCTGCATCTGCTGCAGATCGGTTTCCAGTGCGGCCAGCGGCTGCAGCAGTTGCCGCACCAGCAGCCAGCACGACAGCACCGACAACAAGACCAGCACCACGGCGGCCAAGACGATGCCTTGCGCACTGCCGCCCAGGACCAGGGCGCACAGCACGGCAGCAGTGAGGACCACGGCGGCGCTAGCGGCCAGGGTCAGGCGGATTTGAAGTGTGCGGGACAGGGACATAAGCAGAAAACCGACTTTCCTTAGTGAGAATTCCGGTGGCCGCACCCCGGGGCAGGCGCGGCAGTCATGGCCGGCAAGGCGGCCACGCGAGATGCTACAGGCTCGGCCACGACGACGCAACGCGCAGATGCAAGCGCATCAGATATCAGACCACCTGCAAGGCACGCAGCAAGGGCAAGCGCGTGCGTGCGAAAAGCCGCGCCTGTGCTGCCAGCTCGGCCAGGTTTTCCTGTTCCCCTTCGAGCCGCACACCCTCGCGCACCAGGCGCTTGCCCTGGGCAGAAATGTGGCGCCAGACCTCGGCCGGCCAGGCGTCGACGTCGTCGCCGCAGACGCTGCGCGCCAGCAACAGCAATTGCTCGACCTGGTCCACCTTGACCCCGCCACCGGTGACCGGACTGACCAGATGACTGATCTCTCCCTCCTGGCTGTCGGGCAGCACCAGGGTGGCACGCTGCAACAGGTAGGCATTGAGGTCTGCCGTGCGGCGCGCGATCTGGGCCTGGGTGGCGGCATCGACTTCGGCTGGCAAGGGCGCAGCATGACCGGTGCCGATCAGCATCAGGGCCGAATCGATCACCTGCGACAGGTTCAGGTTGCGATGCGCCAGCGAGGCCGCCAGGTCCACCAGGGTATGCGGCTGGTAGTCCGACAGCGCTTGCAGGATGGGTTCGTAGATGAGGCGATTGAGGGTGATCTCGGAGGCGACGTTCTGGATCGTCAACGGCACCTTGTCGGGTTCGGTCAGCAACACCACGCTTTGCAGCGCCAGTGCCTGCACCCGCTGGCGTTCGTCGAGCAACTGTCCGCCGCGCACCCAGTAATCGCGACGGAAGGTCTGGTTGACCATGAAGTCACGCGTGCTCTGGTAGAGCACCGGATCGTCGATCACTGACAGGCACTGGCGCTGGGCCGGCGTGAGGTTGGCCATGTCCAGGTGATCGATGTAGTGCGCCGGACAGGCGAACTGCAAGCCGGCCGGCGAGAAGCGACGATGGATCTCGGCAAAGGTTTCGGCGTGCCAGTCGCGATTGAAGTATTCATGCGCCAGGTAGCTCACTGGCTGCTGCTGCAGGATCTTCAAGCGGTCACGCATGAAGGGATTGGCCTGGGCATAGACCGGATCGGTCTCGAACATGCGCGCGGCAAAGGCCAGCGCGGCCTCGATGCGGGCCGACGTGGGCAAGCCCTGCTCCTGGTTGCCAGCCAGTTGCGTATGCTGCACCAGCAGCTCGCGCAAAGGCAGGAAAGCCGACCAGCCCGGCTGGGTGTTGTAGCTCAGGTAGAGCACGCCGCCTGGCTTGAGCTTGCGGTCGATGAAATCGAAGAGGATGTCGCGATTGTCCTGCGAGACCCAGCTCCAGATCCCGTGCAGGGCGATGAAGTCGAAGTCCGGCAAGTCGTCGCGACGGCAGAAATGCGAGAAACTGGAATCCTCCAGTTGCGCGCCGCTGCCGCTGGCCGCGGCCAGCTCCTGGGCGAAGGCCGCCTGCATGGGATTGAAGTCATTGCCCCACCAGCGGGTGGTGGACGCCGCCGCATGGAAGTTGGTCGACAAGCCCTGGCCGAAACCCAGCTCGCAGGCAGTCTGGATGGCCGGCGCCTGCAGACCGTGGAAAGCGAAAGCCAGTGGCAGGCGCGCCGGATTCATGCCGGGGTAGTAGCCGTAGGTATAGGCGATATCAACAACGTAACCGTCGTTCCAGTTGTTCAAGGCAGGCTCCGGGGGCGGGTAGCGAGAGGATATGAAGAAAGCTGCAAGGAAGGTGCCAGCATCAGCCTTGCTGTGCGTCCGGTCGCGGCGCCGGGGCCAGGTCGCTGTACTTGCGCGCATTGCCGCGGGCCAGTTCGACCGGGTACTTGCGACCATTGAGTTCCATCTTTTCCAGCACCGCCTCATGCAGGTCCACGCCGATATGGTCGGCCAGCTGGATCAGGTAAACCAGCACATCGGCCATCTCATGGCGGATGCCTTGGCGGGCGGCGTCGTCCAGCTCATGGTCGGCGCCGGTAGGCAGCCACTGGAAATGCTCCATCAGCTCGGCCACCTCCACCGACAAGGCCATGACCAGATTCTTGGGCGTATGAAAACGTAGCCAGTCGCGTTCGCTGGAGAAGCGGCGGATGATGTCGCGCAATTGATGCAGGTCGGACGTGAGTGCGGATGAGGGAGGGAGATCAGAGGTCTGAGGAGTCATGGCGTGAGCGTCTGTGCTGGTTCCGTACTGGCCTGTATTGGACCTGTATTGGCCCTGTATTGGCGGTTTTCTGGTCTATTATCGGATTGGTACTTTATCACCAACCCACACAGGCGCAGCGCAGTGCTTGATCTGGGACAGGTTGCATGTCATCGTGTTGATGCACAATGTATGAAACACGCGACATTCCGACCATCATGCCGACACTCCTCCGCGCCCCGCTGCGTCTTTTGTCCTGCGCCCTGTTGACGGCCGCCGTATTGCTCAGCGGTTGCGACCGTCGCATCGATGGCGAACTGGCCGCGCACGAAGCTGCCCAGACCACGCTGGGGGTCACGCCCAAGCAGTTCGCGGCGCGCTTCAACAGCCGCCTGGCCGATGTGCTCAAGGACATGCAGGTGGAAGAGCCCGAGCACATGGCCCATCTCTACATGCTGGACGCTTCGCGCCTGCACCCCGGCCAATACGAATACGTGCTCGACACCAAGGTCGGCCCGGCCCAGACCACCCTCATCGGCACCCTCAACCAAGCCGGCCAACTGCGCAACGTGGGCGTGATGCTCACCAACCGCAGCCAGGGCGCGCGTGACGAATTTCTGATCTGTGCCGCCAGTGCCGCGCGCAGCTTCATTTCCGACGCAAAGGATCAGGCCAGGCTGCTGCCACTGATCACCCGCCTGACCACGGTGGCCCTGGACAATCCCGGCCAGCGCATGACCGAAGTCGTGGCCGACCAATTGCTTTCGGTAGAACTGGTACAGCAAGGTGTGTTGTTCCAGGTGCAACCTCGACAATAAGCCCGCGTCACGGCCATGGAATGATGCAGGAAAACAGTTCCCCACATCATTCCGCGCACCGCCTCCTAGCGCAGGAATGTCGCCGCCGTTGCCAATACAGCCGGGGAAATACCCGGCTTTTTAACGGATCAAAACACTAGCTCAGCGTTATGATGCGGAAGATCGTCGTTTCCCCTGCCTCTCCGATCATGCCGGCCACAGGCTGACAATGGGCATTCATTGCGGGAATGCACGAACCTCCCCTCCTCATGCACACGGTATTGGACGTCAGGCGGCTTATCGGCCTGGCATGAAAAACGGGACTGCGGCGTTTTGGGAAAGAAGCGCTAAGGTTTTCTAAAACAGCGGCAGGATCGCAGCCATCCTATGGTTGCGACCAAGGGCACGGGGGAAAAATGCGCACCAATCTACCTATCACCACCATCGAGCGCTTGCTGGAGGATGGCAAGTCCATCGTTTCCAAGACCGATCTGCAAGGCAACATCACCTACGTCAATCCTTACTTCGTAGAAATCAGCGGCTTCGAAGAAGTCGAACTGATCGGCGCACCGCAGAACATCGTGCGCCATCCCGAGATGCCGCGCGAAGCCTTCGCCGACATGTGGGCCACGCTCAAGGAAGGCCTGCCCTGGAACGGGCTGGTCAAGAACCGCTGCAAGAACGGCGATTATTACTGGGTCCAGGCCAACGTCACGCCGGTGCGCGAGAACGGTCGGGCCGTGGGCTATATGTCGGTGCGCACTCGCCCTTCGCGCGAGCAGGTACAGGCGGCCGAGAACGCCTACCGCCGCTTCGTCGCCGGTCAGGCACGCGGCCTGCGCATCCATCGTGGGGCCGTGGCCAGTACCGGCATCATGGGCTGGCTGCAAGGGCTGCGCGACCTGTCGATGGCCAAGCGGCTGGCATGGATGATGAGCATCCTCACGCTGCTGGTCATTACCGGCGGCCTGGCGGCCGGCAGTGCCGTGCAATCGGCCGGGGGCAGCCCTTATGCAATCTGGCTGGGCACCCTGGCGGGCACACTCTTGCTGCTGGGCTCGTGGGCCATCCTGCACGCCAGCATCGTAGCGCCGCTGCAACGGGCCATCAAGGCCGTGCATGGCCTGGCCGGCGGTGACCTCGACCTGCACATCGACACCACGGCCCACGGCGACATGGGCCTGCTGCTGCAGGCGTTGCAGCAACTGAACGTGAACCTGCGCGCCATCATCGGCGACGTGCGCCGCAACGTCGAATCGATGACCATTTCCACCGGCGAGATCGCCAGTGGCAATATGGATCTCTCCAGCCGCACCGAATCGCAAGCGTCGGCGCTGGAAGAAACTGCCTCCAGCGTCGAACAGTTCGCCGCCACCGTGCGCCAAAACGCCGACTCGGCCAGCAATGCCGACCGCCAGGCGCAGACCGCCTCGGCCATCGCCCAGCGCGGCAGCGCCTCGGTGCAACGCATGGGCAAGACCATGGATGAGATCGACGCCGCCTCGCACAAGATCGTGGACATCATCGGTCTGATCGATGGCATCTCGTTCCAGACCAACATCCTGGCCCTCAACGCCGCCGTGGAAGCAGCGCGCGCCGGCGAACAAGGCCGCGGCTTTGCCGTAGTGGCCTCCGAAGTGCGTACCCTGGCCCAGCGCTCGGCAGCGGCCGCCAAGGACATCAAGAGCCTCATCGATGACTCGCGCGCCAAGGTCGAAAGCGGCAACCTGCTGGTGCGCGAAACCGCGCAAGCCATGGGTGAACTGGGCGGTGCCGTGGAAAACATGGCGGTGACCATGGCCGAGATCACGGTGGCCAGCAACGAGCAGAGCGGCGGCATCGAACAATTGAACCAGGCCGTCAACGCCATCGATGAAACCACGCAGCAGAACGCAGCCTTGGTGGAACAGGCCGCAGCGGCTGCCGAAAACCTGCGCGACCAGTCTATCAAGCTGAGTCAGGCCGTGTCAGTTTTCAGGATCACCTATGTCAGTGCCGGCCCGACCACCACCGCAGCAAGCGCACCGGCACTGCGCCGCAAGGAAGGTACGCTGGCGTTGGCGCGATAAGTCAGCGATTACGCGCTGAGCGGGCCGCCGCCAACATCGCTTTACACGGCCTTGCATAGCTTTACCCATTGCCGGGCCGTGACCACCTTTGCAGGGCCCGCACGCTTGCCTATGATGGAACTCCTGCCCACGTCCTCCTTCAGCAGTGGGGATGCAGGCTACGATTTCATAACAAGGGAGTTTCAAATGAGCGTGTCTTCGGTTTCCTCCGGCAACAGCAGCTTCTACAACAGCGTCATCCAGCCCATCAAGAACGTCGCCTCCGAAGTCGGTGACGACATCGAGAGCGCCTACGACACCACGGTCGATGCCGTGTCCTCGGCAGCCCACTCGGTGGCCGACAGCGTCACTTCCGGGGTCAAGGCCATCGGTAACATCATCGATACCAAGGCCTGATCTGCGTTCGCTACCGCTGCGGTAGTCTTCACCCCAAAAAACGGCCACGGCGCAACAAGTCGCGGCCGGAGGTGATCTGCTTGCTGCAGTGGTTGCGTGAAGAAAATGGCAAATCACCTGCCTGAGCGGAACAGCATTCCCTCGCTATAAATCGAGGTTTTCTTTCCTCTTTCATCTTTGTCCTAGGACATAATATTTTTCGTCCTAGTCATAAGCTATACTGCGCAAATCGTTTATTCGACACGCTTGTACAGGATAGCCCGATCATGAAAACCGCGATTGCAATCCGCCATGTCCATTTCGAGGATCTCGGCATCCTCCATGAGGTATTGCGAGAACAGGCTTATGCACTGACCTATCTCGATGCCTGCATCGACGACCTGGATACGCCGCTGGTGCAGCAGGCCGATCTGCTGATCGTGCTGGGCGGTCCGATCGGCGCCTATGACGATGCCCGCTACCCCTTCCTGGCCAGCGAACTGGCAGCGATCACGCGCAGGCTCATGCGAGACGCCCCCACCCTGGGTATCTGCCTGGGCGCACAATTGATGGCTCGGGCCCTGGGGGCCGACGTCGCGCCCATGGGGGTGAAGGAAATCGGTTACGCGCCGCTGTCCTTGACCGAGGCGGGCCGGCATTCGCCGCTGGCCGCACTGGAAGACGTCCCAGTGCTGCATTGGCATGGCGACCACTTCGAAATTCCCGCACAGGCCACGCACCTGGCCGGTTCGGCGCTCTGTGCGCAGCAGGCCTTTGCCGTGGGCAGGCAGGTGCTGGCACTGCAGTTCCATCTGGAAGCCGACCCTAAGCGCATCGAACAATGGCTGGTAGGCCACGCCTGCGAGCTGGACCATGCCGGCATCGATCCGCGACACCTGCGCGATGCCGCCCAGCGCCTGGGCGGCACGCTGCAGCAGGCCGCTCGCCACGTGGTGACGCAATGGCTGGCCGGCTTGATTGAGGATGAACAAAAGGACTAGGGCCTGTTCACATTTAATCTGCGAGATGCGCAGATTAAATGTGAACAGGCCCTAGGTCAAACAAGTTTTCGCCTATGTCATAATCGGCTCCGTCTCCCGGGCGGCAGGCGGGATGGTCCTGCCGCTGGACGTTGGCAAGGACAGACCGATATGAAAATTCAAGGCAAGACAGCAGCAGACATCTTCGAATGCGTGCGCGCCCTGGTGCAGACCCAGCGCCTGCAAGCCGGCCAGGCGCTGCCGCCGGTGCGCGAGTTGGCCGAACAGCTGGGCCTCAATCGCAATACGGTGGCAGCGGCCTATCGGCGCCTGGCCACGGCCGGTATCGCCATCACCCAGGGCCGGCTGGGCACGGTCATCCGCGCGCCTGCGGCCCCCGGCGAAGAAGAAGGCAGCCAGGGCGACACGGCCCTGACCGACCTGGCCGATGGCAACCCCAACCCGGCATGGCTGCCGGACCTGGCGCAAACCTGGCGCAGCATCGCCTACCAGCCCAGGCTGTATGGCGCGCCAACCGTCAATGCGGGCCTGGCGCAATTCATGATGCAGTGGTGCCGCCCGGATTGTCCGCCCGAATTTGAACTGGACCTCACCCATGGCGCGGTCGACGCCATCGAACGCCTGCTGGCGGCCCATCTCCGCCATGGCGACAAGGTGGCGGTGGAAGATCCCTGCTTCCTGGCCAGCATCAATCTGCTGCGCAGTTCAGGCTGGCAGTCGGTCGGCGTGGGCATGGATGAGCAAGGCATGTTGCCCGAGGCCTTGCAGGCTGCGCTCAACCGCGGCGTGCAGGCGCTGATCCTGACCCCGCGCGCGCACAACCCCACCGGGGCCAGCCTGAGCCGGCGACGCGCCCGTGCACTGAGCGCCATCCTGGAAAAACACCCGCACGTACTGGTGATCGTCGATGACCACTTCGCGCTGCTCTCGGGCCAGCCTTATCACTCGGTGATCCCGCGCCAGGCCAGCCGCTGGGCGCTGGTGCGTTCGTTTTCCAAGGCGCTGGGGCCGGATGTGCGGGTGGCCGCTGTGGCCAGCGATGCGGCCACCTCGCGCCTGTTGCGCACGCGCCTGAGCGCAGGCAGCAACTGGGTCAGTCACTTCCTGCAGGACGCCATTGAGTTCATCATCACGCAGCCAGAGACGGCCGGCCTGATGCAGCGCGCGCGCTCGGCCTACGGCCAATGTCGCCAACATCTGGAGTCGGCCTTGGCGGCACAGGACATTGCCTGTTGGTCCCAGGGCGATGGCCTGAACCTGTGGCTGCCCTTGCCCTTGAGCATCGATGATCAGGCCGTGGCGCTGGCGATGGCGCGCCAGGGTTGGCTGGTGCGTCCGGGTTCGGTGTTCGCCGTGCAGCAGGCCGTCAGCGGGCTGCGCATCACCGTCTCCACCCTGGATGAAGACCTGTCACAGGCACTGGCGGCCGATCTGCGGCAATGCTTGGGATGAGCTGCGGTTCAGGCGGCTGCGGGGGTAGTCGGCCAATAATGTGAGTCCGGCACGTCACGCGCGCCGAAGATGGCCTGCCCCACCCGCACCACCGTGGCGCCTTCCTCGATGGCGATCTCGGCATCGCCCGACATGCCCATGGACAAATCCTGGAGCAAGGCGCCATCGGGCAACTCCTGGCGCAATCGTTCCCGCAACTGGCGCAAGCGCGCAAAGCAGGGCCTGACCCTTTCCGGCTCGGCCGACAAGACCGCCAGCGTCATCAAGCCACGCAGTCGCAGCGCCGGAAAGGCCCGCAATTGGCACAGGAAAGGCGCCACCTGATCCGGCTCCAGGCCATATTTGCTGGCCTCGCCGGAGGTGTTGACCTGCACCAGCACATCCAGTCCCCGTCCCTCGATCTGCAGGCGCCGCTCCAGCACCTCGGCCAAACGCAGGCTGTCCAGGGCCTGGAACTCGCTGGCAAAGCGGGCCACCAGCTTGGCCTTGTTGGTCTGCAGGTGGCCGATGACGGACCATTGCAGATCCGGCAGATCCTGGAGTGCCTGCCATTTCTGCCAGGCTTCCTGCGGCTTGTTCTCACCCAACATGCGGCATCCGGCGGCATAGGCCAGGCGGATGGCGGCCTGCGATTTGGTCTTGCTGACCGGCAGCAGACGCACGCTGGCCGGGTCGCGCCCCACACGCGCACAGGCAGCGACAATGCGCTGCTGCGTGGCCGCCAGGTTGTGCCGGAAATCCTCGACGGTTGTCGCCTGCGGCCAGCGGCCGTGCATGTCATGGCGGGTGTGGGTAGGGGTGTGGTCGGATGGGGCGTCAGGGGGAACAGGCATGAGGAACTCCGCGATCATCGCACTTTGTCATAGGACAAAATATAGCATGAACGCAGAGCTCGGCGGATGTGCTGTTGCTTCACTTCCAGATCACCGCCGAGGCGGTGGTGACCGAAGCGACGCGCCTGCTGACCAGCATCCCAGGCTGATCTGCAGCATCCTTCATATCGTCCCCAGAACGCAAAAAGCCCACCTGAATTCAGGTGGGCCGTTCATTGATTAACGCTGGATCGCCTGCAACCCATGCTATCTGCAAGGTGCCGCGGGCTTGACCTGCCCGGCCTATCTGGCCGGTGCGGTCGCGATCCAGGTGTTCGTCTGGTTGTCCTGGCGCCGCCGTTAGTGCGGCCCCTTCACTTCTCTACGAGCGATTAATTAACTATTTGCTACACGGGACAAACCCGTGATCGGCAGGCGCTAGTCCTGCTGCCCCATGCCCGCACCATCTGTACGGCCACATGCGACTGGCTGGCTTGCCCCGCCCAGCGCATCCCCTTCGCTCCAACCGTGATCGGCCCATGCTATCTGCACGGTGACGATCGTCGGAGAACCGTGGCTATCGCGACGGTGATGCTGCTGTTGCTGCCGCCCTGGCCAAGGCAGCGTATGGAATTGCGTTGGCGTTCAGGAACAGGCAGCGAGGATGTTCTCGGTTCGCTTAGGCGATGACCTTGATGTTGGTGGCCTTTTCACCCTTGGGGCCGACACCGCGGTCGAAGGACACGCGCTGGTTTTCCGACAGGCTACGGAAGCCGTTGGACTGGATGTCCTGGAAGTGCGCGAAGACGTCGGCGCCGCCGGCATCAGGAGTGATGAAGCCGAAGCCCTTGGCATCGTTGAACCATTTGACTACGCCGGTTTGAGTGCTCATGTTTGTTTCCTCTGGAAAGTTTGGGACGAATGAAGGCCTATGCCTGGAAGGCACTTGAAACCAAGAACTGAAACCGAAGGAAAGAAAACAGAACGACCGAGGAGGGAACGACAGTCAGGCGGAATTGGAACCAACAAGAATACAACTTGATGCAAGTACAGGTCACATTGTACACCAGATGCGCCAAGGTATCGGCTTCTGTTGATATTTGTGTGGTTTTTTGGTCGCCATCGGCGGCCCATGCCCAGCCCGGGCGACCCACGCCTGCTGCCGGATATCCCCAAGGTAGGGCCATGCAGCGCATTCGAAGACAAAATCAGAGGGCGGAAAAACCGTTTGAGCATTTTTTGCTCTGCAACGTAATTCCGGTATATTGGCGCGGTCCCTAAAAGGCCGTGTTCCGTTTGCGCTACAGGTCAGTGGCGCTCATGGAATCGCGGGTTCCGTTGCATGTCGCCCAGCCCTCTGCGTGCTCAATGCCTCTTCCCGAACACCCTTTGCTCGATCCCTCGGAGGATGACGCCACCGTCCCCGGCCTGCCGGTTCGCTTCGGCATTTCGGGGCTGGTGATGGCCGGCATGATCCTGCTGGCGGTGGTGCTGGTGTCGGTAGGCTGGTGGGGCGCGCGCCAGGTGCTGCTGGATATGGCCGAGCGTTCGGCTGAAGACGCCGGTCGCATCATGACCGAGCGTTCGCGCCGCATCATCGATCCGGCCGTGGCGACGCTGCGCCAGTTGTCCTTCGACCCCATCACGCAAGCCACCGACCTGGATGAGCGCCTCACGCGCATTGCCGCCTTTTCCATCGACCTGGTCGCCAATCCCCTGGTCTCGGCGGTCTACGTGGGCTATCCCAATGGCGACTTCCTGCTGGTGCGTTCGCTGCGCGGAGCCGAGCAGCGGGCGTTCTTCGTCGCCCCGCCCGAGGCCACCTTCCTGGTGCAGAGCATCGTGCGCGATGCAGCCGGCCAGCAGCACGGCCAATACCGCTTCTACAACGCCGAGCTGAAACTGCTGGACCTGCAAGAGCAACCCCAGTATCGCTTCGATCCACGCACCCGGCCCTGGTATGCCCGTGCCGACCGCTCGCTCACGCCGGCGATCTCGGCGCCCTACGTGTTCTTCACCACGCGCCAGATCGGCATCAGCCTCTCGCAGCGCGCCCGCAACAGCGATGCCGTGGTGGCCCTCGACATGACCCTGGACGACCTGGCCACCAGCCTGGGCAATCTGCGCCTGACGCCGCATAGCGAACTGGTGCTGGTGGACGATGCCGACAAGGTGATCGCCTATAGCGACATGGGCCGAGTTCTGGAACAGGAGGGCGACAATTTCCGTTTCCGTGGCTTGCAGGATCTGGACGTGCCCAGCCTATCGCTGCTGGCGCAACGAAGCAAGGCGGGCGATACACGCGCGCTCTACCAGGTCGAGGGGCGTGAATGGCTGGGTCTGTCGCTGCCCTTCAACGTGATCGACGGCCACGCCCTCAAGCTGCTCATCACCGCCCCCGGCGACGAACTGCTGGGACAACTGGACCGCAACCGCAAGACCATGGTGCTGGTGGCCTTCCTGCTGGTGCTGGCGTTCCTGCCGCTGGGCTGGTGGGCCGGACGCGCCATCGGCCTGAGCCTGGAGCGCCTGGCGCAAAAGGCCGCGCGCCTGTCACGCTTCGATTTCCGTACCCAGGGCCGAGGACGCAGCACCCTGCGCGAGGTCAACATGCTCACCGAAATGGTGGACCACGTCAGCCTGACGGTGGAAGCCTTCCTCGACATCAGTGCCATCCTCAGCACCGAAACCCATGTCGAGCAGATGCTGCAACAGGTGCTGGAAAAATTCGTGCAAGCCACCCGCTGCGACGGCGGTGCCGTCTATCTGTGGCAGCGCGAAGGCCAGCAGATGCAGCGCGCCGCAGCCTATGGCCAGCAATGCGGCTTGACCGACGGTATGTCCTATGACGAACACCAGGCCGCCGCTGGCCACGCCCATGAGACCGAGGATGGCCGCCTGCGTGTGGAACTGGACCTGCGTGGCCGCAATGGTTCGCTGGAAGGTCTGCTGGTACTGATGCACGCCCATGACAGCGCGCATGAAGATCCACGCTTTCTGGCCTTTGCGCGACGCCTGTCGGGAATGCTGGCGGTGGCCATCGAAACGCGCCAGTTGATTGCCGCGCAAAAGGCACTGCTGGAATCATTGATCCGCCTGATGGCCGACGCCATCGACGCCAAGAGCCCCTATACCGGCGGTCACTGCGAACGCGTACCGCATCTGGCCATCATGCTGGTGGAGCGCCTGGCACAGGAGCGCGAGGGACGCTACGCCGACTTCCAGCTCAACGAAGACCAGCGCTATGCCTTCCAGTTGGCCGCGCTGCTGCACGATTGCGGCAAGGTCACCAGCCCCGAGCACATCGTCGACAAGGCCACCAAGCTGGAAGTAATCCACAACCGCATCCACGAAGTGCGGATGCGCTTCGAAGTGCTGTGGCGCGATGCCGAACTGGAACTGCTGCGCGATTACTTCCCGGCCCTGCCCCCGGCACAGGCCGAAGCCTTGCGGCGGCGACTGGACCAACGGCGCGCGCAACTGCGCGAGGATTTTGCCTTCGTTGCCCAATGCAATGTGGGCGGCGAGACCATGTCCGATGAAGCCATCACCCGTTTGCACCAGATCGCCCGCCAGACCTGGCAGCGCCATTTCGACGACAACCTGGGCCTGGCCGACGAAGAAGCCCGACGCCTGGCGGCGAGCCGCGATGGACGACCGTCTCCAAGCCTGCCGCACACCGAGCAGTTGCTGGCCGACAGGCCCGAGCACAAGGTGGCATGGGATGACGGCCACCGCCCTGCCGTCGAACGCGGCGACCCGCGCAATACCCTGGGCTTCGACATGAAGCTGCCACACTATCGCCAGAACATGGGGGAGCTGCACAACCTGACGGTACGGCGCGGCACCTTGACCGAGGAAGACCGCTTCGCCATCAACAACCACATCGTGCAAACGCTGGTGATGCTGAAAAGCCTGCCCTGGCCGGACTCGCTCAAGAGCGTCCCCGACACCGCTGCCAACCATCACGAGAAGATGGATGGCAGCGGTTACCCGCGCCGCCTGCGCGCCAGCACCCTGCCGCTGCAGGACCGGGTGATGGCGCTGGCCGACGTGTTCGAAGCGCTCACTGCCGCCGACCGCCCCTACAAGCCGGCCAAGACCTTGTCGGAATCCTTGCGCATCATGGCAGCGATGTGCCGCGACCAGCATCTGGATACGGAACTGTTCCGTTACTTCCTGCGCAGCCGGCTATGGCAGGCTTATGCCGATGAATTGTTGCGACCGGCGCAGCGTGATGAGGTCGATATCGACGCCATCGAAGCATTGCTGGAAGAGCTGCCAAAGCAGGATTGAGTACGCACAGGAATGTACTATCAGAGGTGTAAGTGACTGGCCCCCATCGGCTGCCCCACCAGTCCACTCACGGCCTGCGCCAGCCGCAGGGTGCTGTCCTGGTCGAAGCCTTTCAGACGCAACATGCGAAATCCCAGAGCCATGCTGTATTGCCAATCCAGATCGAGGATGTAATAGCTGCGACCGGATTGGGGGTCAATCCATTGCACGGCCGGGTCTTCCCAGGCGGCGCCGATGAAATCGACATGCGAACCAAAAGGCGCCATCTCTTCCAGCGGTTCGTCACTGCCCGGCACGCAGGGCGGCTCCAGGTTCTCGCCGACATTGACCACGGGATTGGGGCCATCCGACGCCTCAAGGTCGATACTGAACATCTGCGGATCGTTCTCGTAGTCGGCTGTGCTATCTGCACTCAACAATGCCAAGGTGGCGGGGCCGGGGCGATACATGGGGCTGCGCCAGCTTACCTGGCTATCTTCTTTCTCATCCAGGCCGGTGATACCGTGCTGGGCTAGCAGCACCAAGGTCTCGGCCATGGTCAGGTCGTCACGCAACGGAAGATCGGCAGGCAAGGCGCCTGCCTCCACGTAACAGCGCAACACATCACCAGTGGTGCTTGCACCCTCTTTCCACTGCAGCCGACAATCGAGCGTTTGCGCCAACTGGAAGCGCAACTCCTGCAGTGCCGGCCCCGGGACACCCTCGCCGCGTGGCTCGACGACGAAACCGTGGGCCAGCAAGGCCTGCTCCAGGGCCGGCCAGTCGGGTTGATCCAAGTGCGCCTGGAGCGGAAAAATGTAATCTTCGTGCAATGACATGGTGGAGACTCCATTGGTTAAGCTGCACAATAAAGCAGCAAGCGGTAGACTGAGTCCCCCATGCACGGTTCCATGACTGGTCAGCCGGCATCATCGTTGCTTGACGAAATTTCTCCTTCTTTTCAGAACGCCATGACGCACAAGCTTTTCTGGTCGGCTCCCTACCAGACCGAACTCGATACCCACATCACCCAGGTCGAGGGCGACCAGGTGCAAGTGGCACAGACCATCTTCTTCGCCTTCTCGGGCGGCCAGGAAAGCGATGCCGGCACCTTGGGCGGCTATCCGGTGCTGCAGGCAGACAAGCGCGAACAGAGCATCGTCTACACCTTGCCTGCCGGGCACAGCTTGCGGGTGGGGGATGCGGTCTCGATGCAGATCGACTGGGCGCGTCGCTATCGCCTCATGCGCCTGCACTTCGCCGCCGAGATGGTGCTGCAACTGGTCTATCAGTTGCGCCCCGGCATCGAACGCATCGGCGCACACATCGCGGTGGACAAGGCACGTGTGGATTTTGCCAGCGACACCAGCCTGGCACCGCTCTTTGCCACCATCGAAGCTTCGGCGCAGCAACTGGTGAGCGCCGACCTGCCCATCGTCACTGCCTTCAGTGATGAACAGGCCGGACGGCGTTATTGGGAAGTGGAAGGATTTGCGCGCATGGCCTGTGGCGGCACCCACCCGCGCACCACGGCCGAAGTGGGCAGCCTCAAGCTCAAACGCAAGAACACCGGTCGCGGCAAGGAGCGCATCGAGATCCTGCTGGATGCGCCCGCCGCTGCGGTGTGAGCAGAACGTTCAGGTCTTGTAGTCGTACTTCATCTGCTGGGCGATGAGGATGTCCTTGCTGGTACGCTCGCACAGGGTCACGTAATGGGTCAGCGGCTGCGGCGGCCGCATTCCCTCTTCGATCAGGCGCGCATTGTCGAACAGCACTTCCTCGGCCGCGAAATACCCGTAGGAACGGATCGCCTTGAGCACGATGCGCTTGTTGCAGGGGCCGATCAGATCCTTGAAGCGATCCTGCATCTGCAGGAAACTTTCGTAGTGCGTCTGGCGGTAACGCGACATCTTCTTCTCGCCATTGCCCACACTGATGGCTTCATCGATCTGGCCAAAAGTGCAGGAATGATTGGGGCCGGAAGAGATGTTGTAGGCCGAATATTTCAGCGTCGGTTTTTCCAGCAGCAGGTGCAGCGCCTCGGCGCAATAGTCGACCGGGATCACATCGATCTTCTGGTCCAGCTCGCAGGGGAAGGCCTGCAAGGCGCGCGCCAGGCGGAACACCCAATAGATGCTGCCGGAGGCCGCACACCCCAGCTCGGTATGCCCGACCACGATGGAGGGCCGCGCAATGACCAGCGGCAGCTCAGGCAATTCGGTGCGCAAGCGCTGCTCGGCCTGGTACTTGCTGGCGGTGTAGTCCAGGTAATGTTCCACATCTTCACCGGGCAAGTAATCTTCCGACACCGGACGCGGTGCATTGCGCCCGCAGGACATCCCTGTACCGATCTGTATGAAGCGGCGCAGCTTGCGCCCCCGGCACAGGCCATGCGCCATGCTCAGGACGCCATCGACGTTGGTGGGGAAGATGGAGCGATGGGTACCGAAGGAAGCCAGTGCGGCCGAATTGACTACGTCATGCACCTCAAGCAGACGCGGGTCATCGATCCAGCGCTCCACGCCAGTGAGATCGCCGCAGATGATCTGCTCGGGCGTAAGGCGCTGCAATTGGCTTTCCGTCATGCCATGCAGCCGCAGGTTCTGCGCCAGCCGTGCGCGCCCTTGCTCGCGATTGGCCGACCTGACCAGGAACAGCGAGCGCTCCCAGCGCGGCGTCTTGATAAGTCGAGCGGCCAGCGCGCCCCCGATGAATCCGGTACTGCCAGTGAGCAACAACATAGAAGATGAACACTCCACAGAAAAAGGAGCAAGAGCCTGGCGTGAGCAACATGCCGGCCCGTGAAATAAGTGCCGAAAGCTTGCCCCCATCAGTGATAAAAATAGGGCAAAAAATTATAAGTGAGCGCACCCCGAAATAAATCAGTCTGTTTGGACTGGCGCGCAAGAAAGGCACTCCCCGTACCACAGAGAATTTACATCGTTTTATCGCCTTTCAGTCCAAACAGACCTATTTCTTTTGTCAGCGCGACCATTAAAATCGAGGGAATGCCACAAGGACCACTCCCCCTTCCTCTGGCCACCATGACGTCACCACACCGAGGAGCCTGCTCATGCTGCCCTTGCCTCTGCGCCGCCCCATCCTGGCCCAGGATCGTGACTGACCACGCCCACGTACTCCCGCTGCATCGCCGCGTCGGGCTGCTGCTGCAGACCGCTCTTCTGGTCGCGGGCGCGACCTTGTCCGCGACCGCTTTGCTGGACCGCTCCCTGTCGTTCCACACGGCTTGCACGGCGGCAATCACCGGCCTACTGTGTGCCGGCTGCTTCGCCCATTGGCTGCTGCGTGAACAGCGCGGCCTGGTGGAGTCGGAACGCAAGTCAGTGACGCTGGCGGTATTGATCGTCTGCCTGTTTTGTGCCGGACTGCGTGATAGCGGCCTTGTCGCCGGGCAACGCGTGGACTTCCTGGTGGCATTGGTGAGCGCGCTGCGCCACGTGGTTCTGCCCTTGGGGGTGTTCATGTATTGGCTGGTGTTCTGCGGACCGGTAAGGCTAGGCTGGCGCATGGTCATGCCGTCTTCGCCGGTGCTGGGGGGACTGTATTTCTCGATGATCCATTCCATCCAAGGCAGGCCAGTACGATGGCCCTTACGCTTGCTGGAATTGCAGCCGAAAGAAGCCGTCTTGCTTCATGCAGGATTGCTGGTGCTGCTGTTTGCGGGGATGCTGGTGGGGTTGAAGCTGGTGAAGAAGTATTTGCTGACGGCGGCGGTGCGGTCGGCGGCTTTTGGGGATTGGGATGCTGCTATAGCTTTGCGCCAAAGCAGCTAGACGCAAGCGGGCAAGGAAGAAGCCTCGTCGGGCAAACCCGGCAAGGCTTTGTTTAACTGGACCAGGAGTTCAACATTGGATTGAGCGAAGACGACTTCATTTCTTCGTTTCGCTCAACATATCTGTGGAAAAGTCCAGGCATCGTTTTGTTGGCACCCACGACCTCCACTTTGGATTGCTGACTGACTCGTCAGTCGGCACACAGAATTCATTACCCAAATCGGTCGGCGTTCGGGTTTCATAGGCTCCAGACTTGGGAACCCAATAGGAGCAGTCGTTAATTGCTTTTGCATTGCTCACCACCGTTTTTCCATATCGATCAAAACGGCTTTTCAGAGACATCAGCGTAGCCCGATTGGAATAGATGTCTTTCCATCCCACACCATCGGTCCCATTACGTCGGATGCGCTCCAGATCCTGCGCCTTGGCACGCGCAGGTCGAGGCCAGAACATATAGGGATAGGCTTCCGTTTTCGCTTTCGAAAACATGCCCTGATTGGACACCGACAATACAGCCGCATTGATGGCATCCAGCGTGAATTGCTGCTGCATCAGCAAAAGCTTGTAGCCGCCACTCCCGAGGAGAGATTCGATGTCCTGGGGAGTGACTTTCAGAGCCATGCTGAATGCGGCAGAAGCATCCAGTTGCTCACTATAGGCAATGTACTTGACTGAACGGGAGAAGGTTTCGATGTAGGGTGAGTCGAAAATATTTTCTACATCCATCTGTCCGGACGCGTCCGTATACTCCACTGCCAGCCGCGTAATGAAATCCATACCGATCTGTAATGACGCATCTCGAATGCCGGCGAGCACCACGTAACCCGTGGTCGCCTTGCTGCTACTTTTCTCTGCCCCCACCAGAGAGCCGATCGCAAGCTTGGTATCGTCCTGCTTGCCGCTGCTCCAGCGTGCCACCATCACGCCTGATTTGGACGCCGCTGTCTTGACATTCGACAAGGTGGCTTGCAGGGCTCTGTTTTCGTTATCCAGAGCACTACTGATCTCCTGTTGCGCCGCCTGGAAATCTGTCGCGGATTTCCCTGCCACGCCAAGTACCTTGGTGAGCGTATCGAGTTGCTCCTTGGAACCCCCACTTTGAGACAGACCGACACCCATCTCCGCAAATTGCTTGCGCATTTGCAGGCTGAGTACCTTGATTGCCTGCTGCTGAATCGCATCCAGTTGATTCTTGATGTTAGCGACATCGGCCATCGTCGCTTCCGTTTCATAGGAAGTCACCACGATCTTGGAACACATGCCTGCAATCGGTATGGCCATCAAGTCCGGTTGATCTTGCCCCGGCGACATGACGTTTTGCCCCACTACCGTCGGCAAATTCAAGCCCGTGACAGAGAATGCGGTGCGCACGTCCAGTCCCTGCGTCGTGCTGCGTGTGGCACTTTCCACCCCCAATTGCTCAAAGGACACTTGAATTCCCGCCGGGTCCTTACGCGGTAGGGAATCACACGCACTCAACATTCCAGAAAGAACCATCAGCAACAACCCCCTCGTGCTTTTCATTTTGGCCTCGATGTCGTGAAGTGAACTGGGAGATACACAGCGTCCGATTTTCATCGTGACGCAAACTCAGCCTGCGGCTCTTGAAGATACACATGGCATTGTTCTGCATCCTAGCGGGCCACGCCAAAGCCGACATCATCAAAACGGATGAGGTCGTTTTTACACGCTGTTTCCCCAGAAAAATAGTCACGAAAAAATTACGTTAATGGAGTTACTTTGCATATTTCATGCTGCGATAATTCGATGTCGTTCGAGCTGCGCCGTTGGCGCAAGACAAAATAAAAAACATAGGGGAATCTTGTGGACCTTCCGACCCAGGAACTCACGCGATTTAGCGAGCTTGTCGATCTGATCTATGAAGGCGCCACTGCTCCCGGAGACTGGAGCAGAAGGATACTCCCCGCCGTTGCGCACTATCTGGATGCCCCCAGCTGCATCCTGTATTCCACCCACCATACGCCGCAGGATGGCGGTTACTTCTTTCTGCATGGCATCGATCAGGAGCACGTGGATCAATACATCCAGAAATACTATGACGTCGATGTCTGGAAGATGGCGATGCAAGAGCGCAATTTATATTCCACCGGCAATGTCCTGATCGGAGATGAACTGGTGGAGCGCAGCCGGTTGCTCGAATCTGATTTCTATAAGCAATGTCTCTCGCGCAATCAGAATATGGCGCAGGTATTGGCCGGCATTGTATTCGGCAAAGAGTCGTCAACCTCGCTCCCCACGGTCTGCTCGTTCTTTCGGGGGATGCATCATCCTGACTTCGACCAGATTGCCCGTACGCGGCTAGGCCTGCTGCTGCCACATCTATCGCGTGCGCTGGGCGTGATGCAGCGTCTGCGGTGCAGCGAACTCACCCTGGCCACCAGCCTGGAAGCGCTTGACCGGCTGCCCTCCGCGGTGCTTCTGCTGGACCATCAGGGTCGGGTCGGCTTTGCCAACGGAGCGGCCAAGAACATGCTGACGCTGGGCGATGGCCTGCGCCTGCGACGCTTCAATCGCGCAGTGGAAACCTACGAACTCATGGGGGAAACATCGGCAGTGAATAAAGCGATCAAGATTGCCATCGACTCCACCTTGAATGCTTCCCCATTGGAGATTCGCCACTTCTCGAAATCCCTGGCGGTACCGCATCTGTCTTCCACGGAAAACTATGTCCTGCAGTTTTCTGCGCTGGGGATGCACAACGAGTTCGGCGGCGAGGACAGCATGTTTGCTGCGATCATTTTCATTTCAGATGGAGCCGCGCGTGTGCGCATCGATCTGGACACCTTGCAGGCGGTGTATGGCATGACACCCATGGAGGCACGTGTAGCCGCGTCCCTGGTGGAGCACGAATCGGCGAAAGAGGTGGCCGATTTCCTCGGCATCAGCGCCAATACGGTGCGTACCCATATCCAGAATATCTACGCCAAACTGAGTGTGGACACGCGCACCAGGTTCGTTAAAGTGATGTTGGGGACGGCCAATGGCCGGCCTTGAAGAGAGACACACCGGACACTCCTGAGGGTAAGATAAGCACCGCGAGCAAACCCAGTCCAGCAGGAGCCAGCCATCATGAGCGAACGTCGCGTTCCCCCCGTCAGTCCAATCCATGCCATCCGACCGCTATCGGAGGTGAGCGTCAAAAGGACGTACTTCCGGCAATTGAATCAATGGCGCAAGATGTCAGAAAAATATGCGAAGGAGAGGAAGGCGCGGGAGGCTAAGGAACAGGATAAATAAGCTGGAAAACGGAATTTGCCCAAGATCAGTGAGCCGATTCGACAGACCCTGGTTTGCCCGCGCAGTACAATCCCGCGTAAAATAGCGGCTCTCGCGGGTGTAGCTCAATGGTAGAGCAGAAGCTTCCCAAGCTTAAGACGAGGGTTCGATCCCCTTCACCCGCTCCAGATCACTGCCTCGCGGCCCTTTACGCCCAGCCTTGCCTGGAGCACCTGTGCGGGCCGCACCCCATACTGCTTCGAGTCATCATGTCTGAAAACAAAGCCGGCAAACCGCTGTTCTACGATCCCAGCGAGCGCCGTATCCGTAGTTTCGTTACCCGCGCCGGGCGCGTGTCGGTGGCCCAAGGCCGGGCGCTGGAGGAGCTGGGGCCGCGCTTTCTGGTGCCGTATGAAAAGGCGCCGCTGGATCTGGCCGCGACCTTTGGCCGGCAGGCGCCGACCATCCTGGAAATCGGCTTCGGCATGGGCGAGACCAGCGCCAAGATCTCGGCCCTGATGCCGGAGAAGAACTTCATCGGCGTCGAAGTCCATACGCCGGGCGTGGGCAGCTACCTCAAGCTGATCGGCGAAGGCCAGCTGGAAAACGTGCGCATCATCCAGCACGACGCCGTGGAAGTGCTGACCAACATGATTGCGCCCGCCACCCTGGCCGGGGTGCATGTGTTCTTCCCCGATCCCTGGCACAAGGCGCGTCACAACAAGCGTCGCCTGATCCAGAACCCGCTGGTGCAGTTGATCAGTTCGCGCCTGGCCCCCGGTGGCTACATCCACTGCGCCACCGACTGGGAAGAATATGCGGTGCAGATGCTGGAAGTGCTGTCGGCCGAGCCGACGCTGAAGAACACGGCCACCGATCCTTCCGGTTACGTGCCGCGCCCGGAATATCGCGATACCACCAAGTTCGAGAACCGCGGCCTGCGTCTGGGACACGGCGTATGGGACCTGGTGTTCGAAAAGCGCGCCTGATCGCTGGCCCTCCCCGCCTCAACAAAGACGGCATGTTCCTTCACAGGACATGCCGTTTTTGCTGCTGGCTACGGGCGCCGATGTAGAAAACTTCATATCGCGGCTTTAAAGGCCTTAGCCACCCTACCCAGCCTGCATCTGGGCGATCAACTCGATGATCTGGGCGCCGTAGGTTTCCAGTTTCTTCTCGCCCACGCCGGTGACGTGGCGCAGCTCATCCAGCGATTGCGGGCGGGCCTTGGCGATTTCGCGCATGGTGGCGTCGTGGAAGATGACGTAGGCCGGCACGTTGTGGGCGCGCGCGGTTTCCATGCGCCACCAGCGCAGTTTTTCGAAGAGTGCCTGTTCTTCGCTGTTGAGATCGGTCTCGACGAAGCTGGAGCGCTGCGAACTGCGCTTGGCCTTTTCCGGCTTGCGGTAGCGGCGCAATTGCACCTGCTGTTCGCCGCGCAGCACGGGGCGCGCGGCTTCGGTGAGCTTCAAGGCGCTGTAGTTCTCTGCATCCACCGTCAGCAAACCCAACGCGATGACCTGGCGCAGGATGGCGCGCCATTCTGCTTCACCGCGATCACTGCCGACACCAAAGACGGAAAGCTGGTCATGCCGCCACTGCTTGACGCGCTCGCCATCGATGCCGCGCAGCACCTCGATCACATGGCCGGGGGCGAAGCGCTGCTCGACGCGATAGACGGTGGAGAGCAGTTTCTGTACCTCGACCGTGGCATCAAAGGAGACCGGCGGCGTGAGGCAGGTGTCGCAATTGCCGCAGGGGCTGGACTTCTCGCCGAAGTAGTCCAGCAGGTGCACGCGCCGGCAGTGCAGCGTCTCGCACAGGGAGAGCATGGCGTCGAGCTTGGTGCCGAGTACGCGCTTGAAGGTTTCGTCGGCTTCGGATTCGTCGATCATGCGGCGCTGCTGCACCACGTCCTGCAGGCCATAGGCCATCCAGGCGTCGGCGGGCAGGCCGTCACGACCGGCGCGGCCGGTTTCCTGATAGTAGCCTTCCACGCTCTTGGGCAGGTCGAGGTGGCAGACGAAGCGCACATCGGGCTTGTCG
This sequence comes from Herbaspirillum rubrisubalbicans, assembly GCF_003719195.1. NCBI lineage: Bacteria > Pseudomonadati > Pseudomonadota > Betaproteobacteria > Burkholderiales > Oxalobacteraceae > Herbaspirillum > Herbaspirillum rubrisubalbicans. The sequence goes on along the minus strand of NZ_CP024996.1, from coordinate 567,128 downwards.
ATACCCATGCCGAAGGCGATGGTGGCGACCATCACGATCTTGTCTTCGCGCAGGAAACGCGCCTGGTTCTTGGTGCGCAACGCATAGTCCATGCCGGCGTGATAGGCCAGCGCATTGATGCCCTCGCCGCGCAGGAACTCGGCGGTCTCCTCGACCTTCTTGCGCGAGAGGCAATAGACGATGCCAGCGTCTTCCGGGTGTTCGCTCTTGATGAAATCGAGCAACTGCTTGCGACCGTTGGCCTTTTCCACGATCTGGTAGCGGATGTTGGGTCGGTCGAAGGAAGAGACGAACTGGCGCGCATCTTCCAGTTGCAGGCGATGGATGATCTCTTCGCGGGTCTGCTGGTCGGCAGTGGCCGTCAGCGCGATACGCGGCACCTGTGGAAAGCGCTCGTGCAGGATGGAGAGCTTGATGTACTCCGGGCGGAAATCATGGCCCCATTGCGAGACGCAGTGCGCCTCATCGATGGCGAAGAGCGCGATGCGGGCCGATTCGAGCAGGTCCAGACAGCGCGGCGTCATCAGCCGTTCCGGCGCGACGTAGAGCACGTCCAGATCACCCTGGCGCAAGCGCCGTTCGATCTGCAGGGCTTCGTCGAAACTCTGGGTGGAGTTGAGGAAGGCCGCGCGCACGCCGACTTCGGCGAGCGCATCGACCTGATCCTGCATCAGCGCGATCAATGGCGAGACCACCACCCCGGTGCCCTCGCGTAGCAGCGCCGGCACCTGGTAGCACAGCGACTTGCCGCCGCCGGTGGGCATGAGCACCAGGGCATCGCCGCCAGCGGCGACGTGCTGGACGATCTCGCCCTGATGACCGCGAAAGGACGAGTAGCCGAACACCGTCTCCAGCACGTGCAGTGCGCGTTCTTGCTGGGTGGCGCCGGGAGGCAGGGAATCGAGATCGACCATGGAAAAACCTGAAGCTGCTGCGTAGCAAAGGCGCTATTTTATTGCAGCCAGCCGCGCGAGACGCCCAAGAGCAGGAAAACGCCCAGCGCAGCTCGATAGACGATGAAGGGCCATGTCGAGAAACGCTCCAGGAATTTCATCAAGCCCCAGATCGCCGCAAAGGCCGACACGCTCGCCACGGCCAGGCCGAACAGCAGCACGCCCCAGGCTTGCAGCGGGATATGCGCGTGCAGCAACACGGCCAGTTCCTTCAGCCCAGCCAGGGCGATGGCGGGCAAGCCCAGCAGGAAGGAGAAGCGCGCGGCTTCTTCGCGACGGAAGTTCAGGAACAGTGCAGCGGTGAGCGTGGAGCCGGAACGCGAGACGCCGGGGATGAGCGCACCGACCTGGGCCAGGCCGACGATGAAGGCATCGCGCAGGCGCATCTGGTCGACGCTGCGACGATGGCGGCACACCAGTTCGGACAGCGCCAGCAAACCCGCCATGACGATGCAGGACCAGCCGATCACCGACAGGCTGCGCAGTGGCGAGCCACAGGCATTCAAGACATGCGACAGCGCCAGGCCGGCGATGCCGATGGGAATGGTGGCCAGGATGATGGCCACGGCCAGCTTGAACATGGGGTCGCTGAAATCGCGACGGCGCCAGGCGGCCAGGCTGCCACCGGTCACGGCCGTCACATCGCGCCGGAAGTAGCTGATGACTGCGGCCAGCGCCGCCAGTTGCATGGCCGCCGAAAAGGCCGAGCCGGGATCGTGCCAGCCGAGGAAGGCGGGGACCACGCGCATGTGGGCGGTGGAAGAAATGGGGAGCAGTTCGGTGATGCCCTGGACGATGCCCAGGAAACCGATCTGTGCGTAACTGAGGGAGGCAAAGCCGATATCAAGCCCGGCGCTGCAGACGTTGGCCATGGAGTGTGCTCTGAAGGGAGTTGGCGAAAGGAAGTCAGGAACCGTCGCCGGCCTCAAGAATCCAGTCTTGAGGCCGGCGACGAGCACCGCAGTGTACCGCGCCAGCTAAGGTACTGGCTGACGGTAAGCTGACGCGCAAGAGTCAGGCTTGTGTCGGCGCTGGCAGTGATCAATCGACCCAGGCCACAGTGCCGGTGTAGGCGGTGACCAACACGATGATGCCGAAGACAATGCGGTACCAGGCAAAAATGGTGAAGTCGTGCGAGCTGATGTAGCGCAACAGCCAGCGCACGCACAGGAAGGCCGAGACGAAGGCGGCCACGGTACCCACGGTGAAGAGCGGCACGTCGGCCGCCGACAGCAGGGCGCGTTCCTTGTAGAGGGAATAGATGGTGGCGGCAAACAGCGTGGGGATGGCCAGGAAGAACGAGAATTCGGTGGCCGCCTTGCGCGACAGGCCGAACATCATGCCGCCGATGATGGTGGCGCCCGAGCGGCTGGTGCCGGGGATCAGGGCAAAGGCCTGGGCGATGCCGACCTTCAGGGCGTCCAGCGGGGTCATGTCATCCACCGTTTCGACGCGCGCCGAGGCCATGCTCATGCGGTCCTTGTTACGCCGTTCCACCCACAGGATGATCAAGCCGCCGACGATGAAGGCAATGGCCACCGAGACCGGGTTGAACAGTACGTCCTTGATGCGGCGGCTGAACAGGAAGCCCAGAATGGCCGCTGGCAGGAAGGCCACGATCAGGTTGATCACCAGGCGCTGGGCCTTGCGATCGGAAAACATGCCCGTCAGCACGGTGGCGATGCGCACCCGGTATTCCCAGCACACCGCCAGGATGGCGCCGGCCTGGATGACGATCTCGAAGACGTCGGCTTTTTCCTTGGAGAAATCGGGGCCGGTGAATTGCAGCAGGCTGTTGGTGAGGATCAGGTGGCCAGTGGAGGAAATGGGCAGGAATTCGGTCAGGCCTTCGACGATGCCCATGATGAGCGCCTTGAGCGCGAGGAGAGTATCCATACGGGTGCTGTGGGTGGCTTTTTCTGAGGGGTTGAAGGGAAATGCTGGGGATTGTGCCGTTTTGAGCTAAGAAAGCGGGATCAAAGCCTGCTGGATCACCACTTGTCGGCATCAGGATGCATTGAATGCACTGCAACAAAATCGAATTCTACATGAGCAGCGTGACAAAACTCGCGTTTTCCGGCCATCGATCCGGGCTACCATGTAGTTTTCTTCTGTCTCCGGCAAACCAAGATGAGCAATAGTTCCATCACTATCTATCACAACCCCAAATGCGGCACCTCGCGCAATGTGCTGCAAGGCCTGCGCGATGGCGGGGTCGAGCCGACCATCATCGAATACCTGAAGAACCCGCCCGACCGGGCCACTCTGACCGGGCTGATCGCCGCCATGGGCGTGCCGGTGCGCGAGGTGGTGCGCAGCAAGGAGGCGCTCTACCAGGAGCTTGGGCTGGATGCGGCTACCGTAAGCGATGAACAATTGATCGATGCGATGCTGGCCCATCCCGTCCTCATCAATCGTCCCATCGTGGTCACGCCCAAGGGCACGATGCTGGTGCGGCCCAGCGAACGACTGGCCGAGATTTTCCCTTAAGCACTGAAATGGGGCACATCGCCCAGCATCAGCAGCCATTTGAGCTCAATCACGCCATACAGCAGCGATCCGTGGTACAAAGTGGGAGTTCCCCCTCCCCCATCGACATCAGGAGCAGCGGTGCATCATCGACACGAAGAAAGTACTGCCGATCTGAAGGAGCTGACTACCATCGCTCCCATCAGCCGTGAAGCCCATGCCGCCCACCTCAAGGAAAAGGTGGATACCCGGCGTCTTATCGAGGATATCCGCGAAGAAGCACGACGGCGGCGCGAGGAGGCTTTCTAGCCGCCGGCTCAATCCGGTCAGCGCGCTGGTGGTGACGGCTGGCCCGGCGCGGTCAGTTGCTCCAGTTCAGTGAGCCAGGTAATGGCTTGCGTGCGGCTGTCGCCGCACATCTCGCGGGATGGCTGCAAGCCAGCGCAGAAGGCCGGTCGCTGTGGCTGTCCAAAGATCTGGCAACGCATGTCCTGGCCCAACTGCACGCAAGGCACATTGGCCGGTTTGCCATGGGGCATTCCAGGTAACGGGCTGGTGATGGAAGGGGCGATGCAGCAGGCGCCGCACGCGTCTCGGCATTTCATGGACGTTCCTGGTGGCGCAGTGGGCCTGCATTGTAGTGCATCGCGCCGCGCTTGACCGGGCGGCTTGACGTCAGTGCGGCTTGCCACTTACAGTGCCCCGTCCCGGTAATTTTGTTTCTCATGTCTGCATTGGCCAAAGAACCGCGTTGGGAAAGACGCAAGCAGGATCGCCCTCAGGAATTGCTGGCGGCGGCCTTGGAATTGTTCGTCGAACGCGGCTATGCCGCCACCCGCCTGGAAGACGTGGCCTCCCGCGCGGGCGTCTCCAAGGGCACGCTCTATCTCTACTTCGATGGCAAGGAAAGCCTGTTCAAGTCGGTGGTGCGCACCAACATGCTGCCGCTGCTGGACCAGGCCGAGGCGCGCATCGAGGGCCACGCCGGCAGCAGCGCCGAGTTGCTGCGCGACCTGCTCATGCACTGGTGGCAGGCGGCCTCGCACTCGGGGGTGATGGGCATCGCCAAGCTGATGGTGGCCGAATCGGGTAACTTTCCCGAACTGGCGCGCTTCTATCACGAAGAAATCACCGTGCGCGGGGACGCCACCATGGTGCGTGTGCTGGAACGCGGCATGGCACGCGGCGAATTCCGCCGGGTCGATGTCGATGTGATGAAAAAGGTGATCGTCGCGCCCATTGTGATGTTGATGTTGTGGGACCAGTCGCTCGCCCCCTGCGCCGTAGCCCCCATCGATCCCCTGGCCTATCTGGATAACATGATCGACCTTTGCCTGCACGGGCTCAAGGCTTGAAAAGCCGGTAGTGCCCGGCTGCCCTCGCAGATTGCATGGGAACCGGCCCCTAGCTGGGCGGTGTTTGATAAAATGCTGGCTTTCCGTCGCTACTAGATGAGATCGAGCCACCGCCATGAATATCGAACAAGCCCGCTTCAACATGATCGAACAGCAAATCCGCCCCTGGAACGTGCTGGCGCAGGACGTGCTGGACCTGCTGATGGTCGTCAAGCGTGAAGAATTCGTCCCGGCCGCCTATCGCAGCCTGGCCTTCTTCGACACCGAGATCCCGCTGCCGGGTGGTGAAAACATGCTGGCGCCCAAGATCGAAGCGCGCATCCTGCAGGAAGCCAACGTCAAGAAGCATGAATACGTGCTGGAAATCGGCGCCGGTTCGGGCTACATGGCAGCCCTGCTGGCGCACAAGGCGCGTCACGTGACGACCGTAGAAATCTCGCCGGAATTGAAAGCCCTGGCCGCACAGAACCTGTCCGACTACGGCGTGGCCAATGTGGACGTGCAACTGGGCAATGGTGCTCAAGGCTGGAACGGTGCCGATGGCAAGCCGGCGGAATACGACGTGATCGTCATCTCCGGTTCGCTGCCAGTGCTGCCGGACGCCTTCGGCAAGCAACTCAAGATCGGTGGCCGCCTGCTGGCCATCGTCGGTTCAGCCCCGGTGATGGAATTGCAACTGATCACCCGCACCTCGGAACACGTCTTCGAGACCGTCAACATCGTGGAAACCCTGGCCAAGCCGCTGCACGCAGCGCTCACGCCGTCCCACTTCACGTTCTGAAGATAACCGCACCACAGGAAAGCATCATGGAGCACATCTCTGCCCCGGAACTGGCGGCCTGGATCAACGACCCGGACCGTCCCACGCCCCTGCTGCTGGACGTGCGCGAGCCCTGGGAACACCAGACCTGCCACATCGCCGGCGTACAACTGGTGCCGATGAACACCATCCCCGGCCGCTTCTCGGAATTCGATGAAGAGCAGCCGGTGGTGTGCATCTGCCACCACGGCGGCCGCAGTATGCAGGTAGCGGCCTTCCTGGAGCGCCAGGGTTTTAGCAAGGTCATCAACCTGAGCGGTGGTGTCCATGCCTGGGCCAGCCAGGTCGATCCCTCGATGCCGACCTACTGATCTGGTCTATTGATTCATATCGCATTCAGGCCGGCGGGCGTCATGCACATGGCGCAGGCCGGTCTGGCGGGGGCCGGGTTCTCCGGCCTGCCTGATTTTCCTTCCGTTTTATCTTTTTCCTTCATATCGCCCGAAACCCATCCCGTTTTCGAGGCTCACTCCGGCGCGCTCTTCTGCAGCGAAGGGGCGGTCTTTAGCGCATAGAGCGAAGCTGCCAGGATGCGTTCGCCATCCTTGACCAGATCAAAGCTGTCGGGCGAAAAGAACCAGTCGGTAAGCAAGCCACTGAAGGTGGCGTGCGCCGCCAGGCAAGCCAGGCGGATGTCGAGCGTCGCCGGGAGCTGGCCGCGCGCCACCGCGTTCATCAAGATCTGCTCCAGCCGCAACAGCCCGTCCACATGGCATTCGCGCTGGCGGATCAGGATCGGGTCGTGGGCATCGGCAAATTCACATTTGTTGAAGATGATGTCGAACACGCGCCGGCAGCGCTCATCGGTGGCGGCCATGGTCAACACGTAGATGCCGCTGCGCAGGAACTGGCCCAGCGGATCCTCCAACTGCGGGCTGGCGTTTTCTTCCAGTACCGCTTCCATGGGTAGGCGCACGCGCTCGCACATGGCGTCGAACAGGTCACTCTTGTTCTTGAAATGCCAGTAGATGGCGCCGCGCGTGACCTCGGCCGCCTTGGCCACATCAGCCAGCGAAGTCTGCGAGACGCCGCGCTCGTGGAATACCTGCTCGGCCGCATCGAGGATGCGGGCGCGGGTTTCCAGCGCTTCTTCCTTGGTTGAGCGGGCCATCTCAGCAATCTCCTGAGAAAACGGGGGTTGGGGGCTCCATCAGTCGCGCTTGCTGCCGGTGTTGCATTCGCACATGGGCCGCAACGACCGCACCAGCTGCCATCGCAGCGCTTGCGCAGGAATGGTCATGGAGGAAAAATAATTCATCGTGCACAATATCAAGCTGTCTGTTTCGTCTTCCACCCAGCCCGGCCGTGGTGGCATAACAACGGGGAAGAACTCGGGTTTATTTCTTCGGAAACGGCATTTGAGTGGCGCTTGAAGCAAAATGCAAGGAATCACTCATATTTTGCTACGCCGTTTCGAACAAATTTGTTAAATTAATGTGATCCTGGGAAGAAATACATACATTCATGGATGTATGTATAATAGCATCCGCTTCAAGCTCCTGCCGTTCATCATCTGCAAAAAAATTCATCACCCTTGCCGGGACGCGGGGGGGAAATGTTTTGCATTGCAATAACGTAGCCAGGGTCATCCGCCTTCGCCGTCAGGTGACAGGTACAGCACCATCGTGACCGGTTCAACCGAATTCGTTTCAGCGCCGCCCTGGCGGCTTCAACTTTACTTTCGTGCGAGATATCTATGAGCTCAGTCAGTCGTTTCACGCGCCTCACCATGACCGTCGCCGTTGCCGCCGCGCTGGTCGCCTGCGGACAGAAACCCGCCGCGCAAGGCGGCCCGATGCCTGCACCCGAGGTGTCGGTAGTGACCATCGCCCCGCAGCGCGTGGCCATTACCAATGAACTGCCGGGCCGCGTGGAAGCGTTCCGCACGGCGCAGGTGCGGGCACGGGTGGCGGGCATCGTGCAAAAGCGCGTCTTCAAGGAAGGCAGCGAAGTCAAGGAAGGCCAGGTGCTGTTCAAGATCGATCCGGCCCAGTACAAGGCCAGCCTGGAAAGCGCCCAAGCCACACTGGCGCGGGCCCAGGCCAACCTGACCCAGACCACGCTGACCGCGCAGCGCTACAAGCCGCTGGTGGAAGTCAACGCCGTCTCCAAGATGGATTACGACAATGCAGTGGCCGCCCAGAAGCAGGCCGAGGCCGATGTGGCCTCCGGCAAGGCGGCAGTCCAGACGGCCAGCCTGAACCTGGGCTATGCCACCGTGACCTCCCCCATCTCCGGGCGTATCGGCCGTGCGCTGGTGACCGAGGGTGCGCTGGTGGGCCAGGGTGACGCGACCCAACTGGCGCTGGTACAGCAGCTCGATCCGGTCTATGTGAACGTAACCCAGTCCAGCGCCGACCTGTTGAAGCTGCAGCAGGCAATGGCCGCCGGGCAGTTGAAGAATGTCGGCGACAACAAGGCCAAAGTGACCTTGGTGCTGGAAAACGGTCAGCCCTACGACCAGCCGGGCAAACTGTTGTTCTCGGATGTCAGTGTGGATGAAAGCACGGGGTCGGTCTCGCTGCGCGCGGAATTCCCCAACCCCAAGCGCCTGCTGCTGCCGGGTACCTACGTGCGTACCAACATCGAACAGGCCGTAGATGACCAGGCGCTGCTGGTGCCGCAACAGGCTGTGATGCGCGACGCCGGTGGTTCGATCGTGATGGTGGTCAATGCCGAGAACAAGGTCGAACCGCGTCCGGTCAAGACCGGTGGCGCACGCGGCAACAACTGGCAAGTTCTCGATGGCTTGAAGGAAGGTGATCGCGTGATCGTGGAAGGCCTGCAAAAGGTCCGCCCGGGCGCCACTGTCAAGCCGGTCCAATGGAGTCCCGCGGGCGCTCCCGCAGCGGCTACCGGCCAAGCGGCCAAGCCAGAGGCGAGCGCCCAACCGAAAGCTAACTAAGAGGCTGCCAGATGGGAAAGTTCTTTATTGATCGCCCCGTATTTGCGTGGGTGCTAGCGATCTTCATCATGCTGGCCGGTGCGCTGGCCATCACCGGCTTGCCGGTGTCCCAATACCCCAACATTGCGCCGCCGACCATCGTGGTCACGGCCACCTATCCGGGTGCGACCGCGCAGACCCTGGACGATTCGGTGACCAGCCTGATCGAACAGGAAATGAACGGCGCCGATGGCCTGCAATACATCGAGTCGCAAAGTCAGGCCAATGGCCAGGTGCAGATCACCGTCACGTTCTCGCCGGAGACCAACCCGGACCTGGCGGCGGTGGATGTGCAGAACCGCTTGAAGCGCGTCGAGGCCCGCCTGCCGGCAGCCGTGACGCAACAGGGCGTGCAGGTGACCAAGTCGCGTTCCAACTTCCTGCTCTTCATCGGTCTGTCTTCCACCGATGGCAAGCTTGATCCGGTGGCGCTGGGTGACTATCTGTCGCGTAACGTGTTGAACGAAATCAAGCGCGTGCCCGGCGTGGGCCAGGCGCAGCTGTTCGGTACCGAACGCGCCATGCGCATCTGGATCGATCCGAACAAGCTGATCGGCCTGAACCTGACCCCGGGTGACGTGACCGCAGCCATCACCGCGCAGAACGCGCTGGTGGCCGGTGGTACCCTGGGCGCCCTGCCCAGCCCCGGTACCCAGCAGATCGCCGCCACCGTGGTGGTCAATGGTCAACTGACCTCGCCCGAGCAATTCGGCAACATCGTACTGCGCGCCAACGCCGACGGTTCCACCGTGCGCCTGCGCGACGTGGCCCGGGTGGAAATGGGTGGCCAGAGCTATGACACCTCCGGTCGTCTGGATGGCAAGCCGTCCTCCTTCATCGGCGTGCAGCTCTCGCCCACCGCCAATGCGCTGGGTACCGCCACCGCCGTGCACAAGAAGATGGAAGAGCTGGCCAAGTACTTCCCGGCCGGGGTGAAGTACACCATCCCCTACGACACCTCCAAGTTCGTCAAGATCTCGATCGAGGAAGTGGTCAAGACCCTGATCGAAGCCATCGTGCTGGTGTTCCTGGTGATGTTCCTGTTCCTGCAGAACATTCGCTACACCATCATCCCCACCATCGTGGTGCCGGTGGCGCTCTTGGGTACCTTTGCCACGCTGCTGCTGTTCGGCTTCTCGATCAACGTGCTGACCATGTTCGGCATGGTGCTGGCCATCGGTATCCTGGTCGATGATGCGATCGTGGTGGTGGAAAACGTCGAACGCATCATGAGCGAAGAAGGTCTTTCGCCGCCGGAAGCCACGCGCAAGGCCATGGGCCAGATCAGCGGCGCGCTGATCGGTATCACCCTGGTGCTCATCGCGGTGTTCATTCCGATGGCCTTCTTCGGTGGCGCGGTGGGTGCAATCTATCGCCAGTTCTCGCTGTCGATGGTGGCCTCCATGGTGTTCTCGGTGCTGATGGCCTTCACCCTTACGCCGGCGCTGTGCGCGACCATCCTGAAACCCGTGGAAAAGGGTCACCACCACGAGAAGAAAGGCTTCTTCGGCTGGTTCAACCGCAAGTTCAACAGTACCGCCAGTGGCTACCAGGGCGTGATCAGCAAGATGCTCAACAAGGCCGGTCGCTACATGATCGTCTATGTGGTGATCGTGGCGTGCGTGGGCTTGCTGTACGTGCGCCTGCCGGCCTCCTTCCTGCCTAACGAAGACCAGGGCTACATCATCACCAACGTCCAGTTGCCACCAGGCGCCAGCACCGCGCGCACCCTGGAGGTGGTCAAGAAGATCGAGCAGTACTACCTCAAGGATACGGCCGTGGAACACGCCATTGCCGTGCTGGGTTACTCGTTCTCCGGCAACGGCCAGAACGCGGCCTTGGTGTTTACCCCCTTGAAGGACTGGTCCGAACGCGACAAGTCGCAATCGGCTGACGCCATTGCCGGCAAGGCCTTCGGTGCCTTCTCGCAGATCAAGGATGCGATCGTGTTCCCGCTGAACCCGCCGCCGATCCCGGAACTGGGTAACGCGACCGGCTTTACCTTCCGTCTGCAGGACCGTGCTGGTCTGGGTCATGCGGCGCTGGTGCAGGCTCGTAACCAGATCCTGGGCATGGCTGCGCAAAGCAAGGTGCTGGCGGGTGTGCGCCCGGAAGGTCTGGAAGATGCGCCGCAGTTGCAACTGGACATCGACCGCGACAAGGCCAATGCATTGGGCGTGCCGTTCTCGACGATCAATAGTGTGCTCTCCACGGCGCTGGGTTCGTCCTATGTGAACGATTTTCCCAACCAAGGCCGCCAGCAGCGCGTGATCGTGCAGGCTGATGCCAATCAGCGCCTGCAACCTGAAGATTTGACCAACCTGTATGCCCGCAACTCCAGTGGCGGCATGGTCCCCTTCTCGGCCTTCGTGACCGCCAAGTGGATCAATGGTCCGGTTCAACTGATCCGCTACAACGGCTATCCGGCCATGAAGATCGCCGGTGGCGCTGCGCCTGGTCGCAGTACCGGTGAAGCCATGGCCGAGATGGAATCCTTCGTGGCCAAGCTGCCGCCGGGCTTCGGTTTCGAATGGACTGGTCAGTCGCTGGAAGAAAAGACCTCAGGTAACCAGGCGCCAGCCCTGTATGCCCTGTCGCTGATCGCCGTGTTCCTGGTGCTGGCGGCCTTGTATGAAAGTACCTCGATCCCGCTGGCGGTGATGCTGGTGGTGCCGCTGGGTATCCTCGGTGCCCTCTTGGGTGTGACGCTGCGCGCCATGCCTAACGACGTGTACTTCAAGGTGGGGATGATTGCGGTGGTGGGTCTGTCGGCCAAGAACGCGATTCTGATCATCGAGTTCGCCAAGGATCTGCAGGCACAAGGCATGGGCTTGATCGAAGCGACGCTGGAAGCCGTGCACCTGCGCTTCCGTCCGATCATCATGACCTCGCTGGCCTTCATCCTCGGCGTGCTGCCGCTGGCCATTGCCTCTGGCGCCGGTTCGGCCAGCCAGCGCGCCATCGGTACCGGCGTGATGGGCGGCATGATTACCGCCACCGTGCTGGCCGTGTTCCTGGTGCCGATCTTCTTCGTGGTCGTGCGCAAGGTGTTCAAGGGCAGCGAGCGTCAGCGCAAGTTTGACGCCGAACACTCGCCCAAGATTGATAGTGGAGAATAACAATGGCTAATCTGTCGTTGCCGCGCTCGCCTCGCTTGCTGCAATTGTGTGCAGCGCTGATGGTGGCCGGCGTACTGGGGGGCTGCTCGCTGGCCCCCACTTATGAGCGTCCGCAAGCGCCGGTGGAATCGGCCTATCCGGCTGATGCTGCCGGTCGCGCCGAGCTGCAGGCGGTGAATCTGGGCTGGCGCCAGTTCTTCCCGGACCAGCGCCTGCAACAGTTGATCGCAGCCGCGCTGGAGAACAACCGTGACCTGCGCACCGCGGTGCTCAACATCGAAGAAGCGCGTGCCCAGTACCAGATTGCCCGCGCCGATTTGCTGCCCAATCTGAATATCGCCGGCAGTGCGGCGCGTACCCGTACCCCGGCCAGCCAGTCGCTGACCGGCCAGCCCGTCATCAGCAACAGCTATCAGGTGGGCCTGGCAGTGCCGGCCTATGAACTGGATTTCTTCGGTCGTGTGCGCAACCTGAAGGATGCCGCACTGGCGTCCTACCTCTCCACGGAAGAAGCGCAGAAGTCCGCGCAGATCAGCCTGGTGGCGCAGGTGGCGCAGGCGTATCTGTCTGAACGGTCCTATGCCGAGCAACTGCAACTGGCCAATGACACGCTCAAGTCGCGTGAAGACAATCTGGAGTTGGCGCGTAAGCGTTTTGATGTAGGCGCCAGTTCGGCGCTGGACTTCCGTCTGACGCAAACGCTGGTGGAATCGGCCCGAGTGGCCAAGGCGCAGCTGGAACGTCAGCGCGCGCAAGCCGAGAATGCCCTTACCCTGCTGGTGGGCAAGAAGGTGGGCGACCTGCCGCCGGCGCAGTTGCTGTCGGATGAAAAGATCGTCACCGATATTCCGGCCGGTCTGCCTTCCGACTTGCTGACCAATCGTCCTGACATCCGCTCGGCCGAGCAGAGCCTGTTGGCGGCCAATGCCAATATCGGCGCGGCGCGGGCGGCGTTCTTCCCGCGTATCTCGCTGACCGGCAACTTCGGCAGTGCCAGCAGCACGCTGGGCAATCTCTTTGAGTCGGGCTCTGGTGCGTGGAGCTTCGGTCCCTCGCTATCGCTGCCTATCTTCGACTTCGGCCGTAACAGTGCCAACCTGGATCTGGCTGAAGTGCGCAAGAACCAGGCCGTGGTGACTTACGAAAAGACCATTCAGACTGCCTTCCGCGAAGTGGCCGATGCGCTGGTAGCACGCGGTACGCTCGACGACCAGGTCAAGGCGCAGGAAGCGTTCCTGGCAGCCCAGCAGGAGCGTCTGAAGCTGACCGACCTGCGTTTCAAGAACGGGATTGCATCGTCGCTGGACCAGCTCGATGCGCAGCGTGACCTGTTCTCGGCGCAGCAAGCGCTGATCCAGGCGCGGCAGTTGCGCTTGAACAATGCCATCGACCTATATAAGGCCTTGGGTGGTGGGATCAATGAAAATACGGTGAGCGTGGCAGCAAAGCAGTAAGTCCGGCAGCCTGTGTAGGAAGACAGGCACTCTCTGCCTAGATGCCGTCCAGTGAACACTGGACGGCATTTTTTATTGCCTGGGCGTTGCCTTGGGCTGTGTATAAATCTAAGTACTGGCTTTCAAACATGCCCTTGACATGCGGCTTTCGAGGGGATTCACGCTCTAAAAACTAAGTACCTTGTGCCTGTAGTTGCCCCCGCAATTCAGGACACTCAGACATCGTTAAGTTAGTGATGCTGCAGCCCGTCTGAACTCGCGAGGCGAGCGGTATTTCAGGGCCTTGTGCGGATGGTGCTCATTGTATTGCTCGAAGGCAGAGGCCAGATGTGTGAGCGCCGTGGGCACATCGGGCTTGTCCATGAAGGCGATGTAATCATGTTTCATCGTTTTTACGAACCGCTCCGCCATGCCGTTACTCTGTGGCGAGCGCACGGGCGTGGTCAAGGGCTCCAGTCCCAGCTCGCGCGCGAAGCTGCGTGTGCGATGGTCGATGTAGGCAGAGCCGTTGTCGCTGAGCCATTCAATCACCTCTGGAGTCTGCGTGCTCCCAAACCGCTGCTCTACGGCAGCCAGCATCACGTCGCGCACGACATCCCCGCTATGCCCACCGGTAGTGGCCGCCCAGCTGATGGCCTCACGGTCACAACAATCCAGCGCAAACGTCACTCGCAATGCAGACCCGTCATCGCAACGGAATTCGAAGCCGTCCGAACACCAGCGCGCATTACTTTGCTTGACCGCTACGCGACCATCGTGGCGTCGATTGTCACGTCTCACACCAGGGCGGCGCAGCAGCAACTCGTGCTCTCGCATGACGCGATAGACCCGCTTATGGTTCACGCACGCCTGGCCCAGGGATTCCCGGCTACGTCGCAGCAAAGCCCAGATGCGGCGATAGCCATAGCTCGGCAAGCTCGCAACATGCAGTTCAATCTCTTCGAGCAAGCCGCTGTCGTCGACTTTGCGAACACTGCGGCCATCTCGCCATTCCGGGCTCCGGGCTCGTTTTACTGCCACTGCAGAGCGCGCCACACCGAGAACGTCACAAACCACTTTCATTGGTCGTCCTCCGGCAGCAAGGGCGAGCGCGCAATCAGGTTTTTTGACCGGCCCCATTCGACGGCCTCGCGCAGAATCTCGTTCTCCATGCTCTTCTTGCCCAACAGCCGCTGCAGTTCTTTGATTTCCTTGATGGCCGCGGCCAGCTCCGAGGCCGGCACTACCGTCTCGCCAGCCTTGACGGCAGTCAGACTGCCTTCCTGGTACTGCTTGCGCCAACCAAACACCTGGTTCGCGTTCACCCCGTGTCGCCTGGCAACGGCTGATACGGAAGCTCCAGGAGCCAAGGTCTCCTGGACGATGGCTATTTTCTCTTGGGGCGTGCGTCTTCTGCGACGCTCCGGCTCGGTCAGAATCTCGATATGGTCCACGGTTTGCCTAGTCGTAAAACTGGTCATAAGACTGTCCTCTATTTTAAGAGAGTCTTCGTGTCCTGAGATTCAAGGGGCTATTCCAGTGCATAAGGTCAGTTCATTGAGCGCGATGCTGGTTGGGCGAGCTGTGTATAACACCAAGATCGATACTCTCCACCTCTGATATCAGAGCACAGAGGTCAGAGATCATAGGTCAGCGCCCTGATGTCTGCGCAGAAGTGGGCCGACCCGTGCAGATATGTGCCCAAGCACAGTCAGATTCACAATACAAAGCGATCAACACAAAGCGATCGCGCAAAAGCAAAAACCCTCGTTACTTTCGTAACGAGGGTTCTGCGGAGTAACAAGCCTGACGATGACCTACTTTCACACTGGTTGCAGCACTATCATCGGCGCGAAGTCGTTTCACGGTCCTGTTCGGGATGGGAAGGGGTGGTACCAACTTGCTATAGTCATCAGGCATAACTTGTAAAGCCAGTTGCTCTCGATGGAGCAGCAACTAACCCAAACTGGAAGAAGTATTTAGATTCTAGGGTGTGATGCACTAGGGCAAACACAATATATGCTCAACTTGTCTATAACAGAGCTAATGTTATAGGAACAAGCCGCACGGGCAATTAGTATCAGTTAGCTTAACGCATTACTGCGCTTCCACACCTGACCTATCAACGTCCTGGTCTCGAACGACCCTTTAGGGGAATCTAGTTCCCGGGAAGTCTCATCTCAAGGCGAGTTTCCCGCTTAGATGCTTTCAGCGGTTATCTCTTCCGAACTTAGCTACTCGGCAATGCCACTGGCGTGACAACCGATACACCAGAGGTTCGTCCACTCCGGTCCTCTCGTACTAGGAGCAGCCCCCTTCAAACTTCCAACGCCCACGGCAGATAGGGACCAAACTGTCTCACGACGTTTTAAACCCAGCTCACGTACCACTTTAAATGGCGAACAGCCATACCCTTGGGACCGGCTACAGCCCCAGGATGTGATGAGCCGACATCGAGGTGCCAAACTCCCCCGTCGATATGAACTCTTGGGAGGAATCAGCCTGTTATCCCCAGAGTACCTTTTATCCGTTGAGCGATGGCCCTTCCATACAGAACCACCGGATCACTATGTCCTACTTTCGTACCTGCTCGACTTGTCAGTCTCGCAGTTAAGCACGCTTATGCCATTGCACTATTAGCACGATGTCCGACCGTACCTAGCGTACCTTCGAACTCCTCCGTTACACTTTGGGAGGAGACCGCCCCAGTCAAACTGCCTACCATGCACTGTCCCCGATCCGGATAACGGACCAAGGTTAGAACCTCAAACAAACCAGGGTGGTATTTCAAGGTCGGCTCCACAGAAACTAGCGTTCCTGCTTCAAAGCCTCCCACCTATCCTACACAGATTGGTTCAAAGTCCAATGCAAAGCTACAGTAAAGGTTCATGGGGTCTTTCCGTCTAGCCGCGGGTAGATTGCATCATCACAAACATTTCAACTTCGCTGAGTCTCGGGAGGAGACAGTGTGGCCATCGTTACGCCATTCGTGCAGGTCGGAACTTACCCGACAAGGAATTTCGCTACCTTAGGACCGTTATAGTTACGGCCGCCGTTTACTGGGACTTCAATCAAGAGCTTGCACCCCATCATTTAATCTTCCAGCACCGGGCAGGCGTCACACCCTATACGTCCACTTTCGTGTTTGCAGAGTGCTGTGTTTTTATTAAACAGTCGCAGCCACCATTTTATTGCAACCCTTTTGTCCTTCTGGCGCAGGCCAGTCAAACTACTTGGGCGTACCTTATCCCGAAGTTACGGTACCAATTTGCCGAGTTCCTTCTCCCGAGTTCTCTCAAGCGCCTTAGAATACTCATCTCGCCCACCTGTGTCGGTTTGCGGTACGGTCTCGTTAGACTGAAGCTTAGAGGCTTTTCTTGGAACCACTTCCGATTGCTTCGCGAACAAGTTCGCTCGTCTCACACCCTTGAATTACGCTGCCGGATTTGCCTAACAGCCTTCTTCGATGCAAAAACCGACTATTCCAACAGTCGGACAACCTTCCGCGATCCGTCCCCCCATCGCATCTAACGACGGTGCAGGAATATTAACCTGCTTCCCATCAGCTACGCATCTCTGCCTCGCCTTAGGGGCCGACTCACCCTGCTCCGATGAACGTTGAACAGGAAACCTTGGGCTTACGGCGTGCGGGCTTTTCACCCGCATTATCGCTACTCATGTCAGCATTCGCACTTCTGATACCTCCAGCATCCTTTACAAGACACCTTCACAGGCTTACAGAACGCTCTCCTACCATATCCTTACGGATATCCGCAGCTTCGGTGACTGGCTTAGCCCCGTTACATCTTCCGCGCAGGACGACTCGATCAGTGAGCTATTACGCTTTCTTTAAAGGATGGCTGCTTCTAAGCCAACCTCCTGACTGTTTTAGCCTTCCCACTTCGTTTTCCACTTAGCCAATCTTTGGGACCTTAGCTGGCGGTCTGGGTTGTTTCCCTCTTGACGTCGGACGTTAGCACCCGGCGTCTGTCTCCCAAGCTCGCACTCATCGGTATTCGGAGTTTGCAATGGTTTGGTAAGTCGCGATGACCCCCTAGCCATAACAGTGCTCTACCCCCGATGGTGATACTTGAGGCACTACCTAAATAGTTTTCGGAGAGAACCAGCTATTTCCAGATTTGTTTAGCCTTTCACCCCTATCCACAGCTCATCCCCTAATTTTTCAACATTAGTGGGTTCGGTCCTCCAGTGCGTGTTACCGCACCTTCAACCTGGCCATGGATAGATCATCTGGTTTCGGGTCTACACCCAGCGACTGAACGCCCTATTCGGACTCGATTTCTCTACGCCTTCCCTATTCGGTTAAGCTTGCCACTGAATGTAAGTCGCTGACCCATTATACAAAAGGTACGCAGTCACCCCTTACAGGGCTCCTACTGTTTGTATGCACACGGTTTCAGGATCTATTTCACTCCCCTTCCGGGGTTCTTTTCGCCTTTCCCTCACGGTACTGGTTCACTATCGGTCGATTACGAGTATTTAGCCTTGGAGGATGGTCCCCCCATCTTCAGACAGGATTTCACGTGTCCCGCCCTACTTGTCGCAAGCCTAGTTCCACACCATCGATTTCGCATACGGGGCTATCACCCACTATGGCCGGACTTTCCATTCCGTTCTACTATCGTTGATGCTAAATCTTGCAGGCTGATCCCATTTCGCTCGCCACTACTTTGGGAATCTCGGTTGATTTCTTTTCCTGTAGCTACTTAGATGTTTCAGTTCGCCACGTTCGCTTCGTTACCCTATGTATTCAGATAACGATGACCTTACGGCCGGGTTTCCCCATTCGGAAATCTGCGGATCAAAGCTCGTTTGCCAGCTCCCCGCAGCTTATCGCAAGCTACTACGTCCTTCATCGCCTGTAATCGCCAAGGCATCCACCATGTGCACTTATTCGCTTGTTCCTATAACGTTAGCCTCTTTTGCAAGAGCGTTATAAAAAGCGTTGAGTTTTAGCGTTTGCCGTATTCCAAAGTAAGTCTTCTAATTGCTAAGATCACTTCGTAATACTTTGATTGATACAATCACACCCATTTTTACTTTCGCAAGAACCGTAGTCCTGGCGATCGTTTAAATGAATCTTTACTTCTTCCAGATTGTTAAAGAACAAAAACAGCCATTGATCGTAAAAGATCAAACCTAAATCACTACGTCTTGCGTTTTGTGACGCTGACTTAGGTTTGACATTTCTTGGTGGAGGTTGACGGGATCGAACCGACGACCCCCTGCTTGCAAAGCAGGTGCTCTCCCAGCTGAGCTAAACCCCCGAAACCTTGGTGGGTCTGGTTGGGCTCGAACCAACGACCCCCGCGTTATCAACACGGTGCTCTAACCAGCTGAGCTACAGACCCGCTTGGATCAGTATCAGTAGCCAGTCAGTGACCTTGTGTCACAGACCGCGCTTCACCAAATAACTGTTCTTTGAATTACAGCCGATAAGT
This sequence comes from Herbaspirillum rubrisubalbicans, assembly GCF_003719195.1. Taxonomy (NCBI): domain Bacteria; kingdom Pseudomonadati; phylum Pseudomonadota; class Betaproteobacteria; order Burkholderiales; family Oxalobacteraceae; genus Herbaspirillum; species Herbaspirillum rubrisubalbicans. The sequence goes on along the minus strand of NZ_CP024996.1, from coordinate 548,573 downwards.
GTGGACGCTTAACTTCGTGCGCACTCTAGAAAGGAGGTGATCCAGCCGCACCTTCCGATACGGCTACCTTGTTACGACTTCACCCCAGTCACGAATCCTACCGTGGTGAGCGCCCTCCTTGCGGTTAGGCTACCCACTTCTGGTAAAACCCGCTCCCATGGTGTGACGGGCGGTGTGTACAAGACCCGGGAACGTATTCACCGCGACATGCTGATCCGCGATTACTAGCGATTCCAACTTCATGTAGTCGAGTTGCAGACTACAATCCGGACTACGATACACTTTCTGGGATTAGCTCCCCCTCGCGGGTTGGCGGCCCTCTGTATGTACCATTGTATGACGTGTGAAGCCCTACCCATAAGGGCCATGAGGACTTGACGTCATCCCCACCTTCCTCCGGTTTGTCACCGGCAGTCTCATTAGAGTGCCCTTTCGTAGCAACTAATGACAAGGGTTGCGCTCGTTGCGGGACTTAACCCAACATCTCACGACACGAGCTGACGACAGCCATGCAGCACCTGTGCGCCGGTTCTCTTTCGAGCACTCCCAAATCTCTTCAGGATTCCGACCATGTCAAGGGTAGGTAAGGTTTTTCGCGTTGCATCGAATTAATCCACATCATCCACCGCTTGTGCGGGTCCCCGTCAATTCCTTTGAGTTTTAATCTTGCGACCGTACTCCCCAGGCGGTCTACTTCACGCGTTAGCTGCGTTACCAAGTCAATTAAGACCCGACAACTAGTAGACATCGTTTAGGGCGTGGACTACCAGGGTATCTAATCCTGTTTGCTCCCCACGCTTTCGTGCATGAGCGTCAGTGTTATCCCAGGGGGCTGCCTTCGCCATCGGTATTCCTCCACATATCTACGCATTTCACTGCTACACGTGGAATTCTACCCCCCTCTGACACACTCTAGCCGTGCAGTCTCAAATGCAATTCCCAGGTTGAGCCCGGGGATTTCACATCTGACTTACACAACCGCCTGCGCACGCTTTACGCCCAGTAATTCCGATTAACGCTTGCACCCTACGTATTACCGCGGCTGCTGGCACGTAGTTAGCCGGTGCTTATTCTTCAGGTACCGTCATTAGTAGTAGATATTAGCTACCACCGTTTCTTCCCTGACAAAAGAGCTTTACAACCCGAAGGCCTTCTTCACTCACGCGGCATTGCTGGATCAGGGTTGCCCCCATTGTCCAAAATTCCCCACTGCTGCCTCCCGTAGGAGTCTGGGCCGTGTCTCAGTCCCAGTGTGGCTGGTCGTCCTCTCAGACCAGCTACTGATCGTCGCCTTGGTAGGCTTTTACCCCACCAACTAGCTAATCAGATATCGGCCGCTCCAGGAGCATGAGGTCTTGCGATCCCCCACTTTCATCCTTAGATCGTATGCGGTATTAGCTAGTCTTTCGACTAGTTATCCCCCACTCTAGGGCACGTTCCGATATATTACTCACCCGTTCGCCACTCGCCATCAGGAGCAAGCTCCTATGCTGCCGTTCGACTTGCATGTGTAAGGCATGCCGCCAGCGTTCAATCTGAGCCAGGATCAAACTCTTTAGTTTAATCTCTGTTTTGTGCCATTTCTGGCTACCCCGAAGGGCATCGCTCTCTCAAAATACTGACAGGTAATTTCTTGCGATCTTACCTATATTTCTTGTGAGCATTTAATGTTTAAAGTTTCCAGAACCGAAGTTCTGTCGCACTTCATTAAACGCCCACGCTTATCGGCTGTTAATTTTTAAAGATCTTGTCTGCCGCAAACGCGCTTGGCGCTGTTTGCATCGCCGCGAATCGTTTTGTTCGTCAGCAGCAGAGAAACGAGATTATGTAGCAGTTTGTTTATCGCGTCAACTACTTTTTTGCGATTCGTTTTAAATTTTTTCGTCTCGCTTAACTGATCGCTTCGACTACTTCCATTTAAAACGCCCTACAAACCACTTCACACCTCTTTGCTTCGCCCACCTCCGTCGCTCTGTCTTTCAACTTCGCTTCGTGTGTCGCGTCAGCAGGGGGCGAACTATAGCAACCCTCCCCACACCGCGCAAGCCCTTTTTCAAAAATAATTGAAAATAATTTAGAACGCCGCTTTCTCCCTCTTCGTAAGAAACTTCAAAGCCTCTCTAAGGCCGCCCAGCAAACCGGGTCGGAGACCGCAAAATCATTTATATACATAGAGAAGGCAGGCACAAACCTTCACCCTGGCGCCTCACCTTGCCTACCCTGCCTGCAGTGATAATATCGGCTCCCCTGTCTTCGTCCGCTCCATTGGCCAGCCCCATGCATATTCTCATAACCGGCGCCTCCGGCTTTGTCGGCCAAGCCCTGATCGCCCGCCTCTCCTCCGACGGTCAACATCATCTTCGCGCAGCGGTCCGCCCTTCGGCGCGCGCTATCCCTCAGGACGACAATGTGGAGCAGGTCAGCATCAGCGGCCTGGCCGCCGATACCGATTGGTCAGCCGCTCTGCACCAGACGCAGGCCATCGTCCATTGCGCGGCACGGGTCCATGTCATGAGCGAGACCGCCAGCGATCCTCTGGCCGAATTCCGGCGCATCAACGTTGAAGGCACCCTGGCGCTAGCGCGCCAGGCGCAACAGGCGGGAGTACGACGCTTCGTCTTTATCAGTTCGATCAAGGTCAATGGCGAGCAGACCGGGCCGGGCGCCTCTTTTCATGCCGATGACCTCCCGGCGCCCGCCGATCCTTATGGCATTTCGAAGATGGAAGCTGAACAGGCCCTGCTGGAACTGGGCCGAACCGGCCAGATGGAAGTGGTAGTGATACGCCCAGTGCTAGTCTACGGCCCAGGCGTCAAAGCCAATTTCCTGAGCATGATGCGCTGGCTGGACAAGGGTGTACCGTTGCCGCTGGGAGGCATTACCACCAATCGGCGCAGCCTGGTGGCGCTGGACAATCTGGTGGACTTGATCACCGTCTGCCTGACGCATCCGGCCGCTGTCGGCCAGGTGTTCCTGGTATCGGATGGCGAAGACCTGTCCACCACCGCCATGCTCAGACGCCTGGCCCAGGCACTGGGCAAGTCACCAGCCTTGCTGCCGATCCCCGCCTGCTGCCTGGCATGGGCTGCGCGCCTGCTGGGCAAAGCCGGCATCGCGCAACGCCTGTGCGGTTCGCTGCAAGTCGATATCAGCAAGAATCGGGAATTGCTTGGATGGACGCCACCGACCAGCGTCGATCAAGCCTTCAAGAAAACGGTCGACGCCTACCGCCGCGGCTAAGCCCGCCCCATCAACGGTTGCAGCAATGCCAGACTGCGAGCAGTCGCTCCCTGGTGGCGCTGGGCGAACATGGTGGCGGCCTGCGCCATGGCCTCCATCCGCGCTGGATCGGCCATGAGCTGCGCCCACTGGCGCATCAGTGCCACCGCATCCTCCACACGGGCGGCGGCGCCATCGGCGACGGCATCCTCGGAGATATGCAGGAAATTGAAAGTGTGCTCCCCGATCAACACCGGCTTGCCCAGGGCAAACGCCTCGATCAGGTTCTGCCCACCCAAGGGCAGCAGACTGCCACCGATGAAGGCAGCATCGCAGGCTGCGTAGTAAGCAAACATCTCCCCCATCGAATCGCCCAGCAGGACATCGACCTCATCCAGAGCAGTGTCCGGCGCAAGCTCGGAGCGCCGACGCAGCCGCAAGCCACGGGAGCGAATCATCCCGGCCACCTCATCGAAACGCTGTGGATGACGCGGCACGATGACGGTCAGCCAATCGCTGCGGCCCAGCTTGGCCAGGGCATCGAGGATCAAGGATTCCTCACCTTCACGTGTACTGGCGCATAGCAGCACCTTGCGCTCACCGATCCCGCGCTTCCACCCCAGGCCGCGCTCAACCATCTCCACCGGAGGCTGCACATCGAACTTGAGGCTGCCGATCACTTCCACATGGCGCGCACCGAAGGCGCGCAGGCGTTCGGCATCCGCCTCGGACTGGGCACCGACCACGTCGATCGCTTCGGCAGTCGGCCGCAGCAACGTCGCAAAACGCAGGCCACGGCGCAGTGAACGCGCCGACAGGCGCGCATTGGCCAGCATCACCGGCACACGATGACGGCGGCATTGTTCGATCAGGGTGGGCCAGACCTCGGTTTCCATCAATACACAGACCACCGGACGGAAATGGCACAGGAAGCGCGCGCACATCCAGCCGATGTCATACGGCAGGAAGCTCTGCACGACGCGTTCGCCGTGCTTGCCGTACACCTGGGCGCCAGTGTCCCGGCCGGTCGCGGTCATGCAAGTCAACAGGATGCTGTGCTGCGGATAGTGCTGCAGCAAGGCCTCGATGAGGGGCTGGGCGGCACGCGTCTCGCCGACCGAGACAGCGTGCACCCAGATGAAACGCGCCTGCGGATCAGGCAGGCGCGGATAGAAGCCCAGGCGTTCGGCGACGTGCGCCCGGTAGCCGGGCTCCTTGCGGCCGCGCCGCCACAGACGCAACAGTACCAGCGGCAGGGCCAACCACCAGATTGCACAATACAGCAACCGCATCTCAGACCAGCGGATGGCCGGCCAGGCGCGTCAGGATGGCCAAGGGGCTGGATTGCGGATCGTATTGCTGTTGCGGCACCAGGTGCAGAGTCTGCTCCATCATGTATTGGCCCGACATCACCGCGTGCGAGGCCTGGTCGGAGAAACAAATCCAGACCGAACCTGCGGCAAAGGGCATGGTGACCTGCTGGGCATCCTGCTGGTATTGCATGTCGCCCTTCATCCCATCATGCAATTGCAGCATCAGGTGATCGTATTCACTGCGCAAGGACTTGGTCACATGCAGCGCGTTCAATACCTTGGCCTGCCAACGCACGTAAGGCTTGGCGCGCGGCAGGAAGCGCCGGGCCACGGTCTCGAAGGGTTCGCCCACGCGCCAGACGCGCGGCACACCGTCTGGATTGACGTTGGTGAAGACGCGCAGGATGCGCTCGCCATAGTTGGGGCGCGAAGGGAAGGCATCCACGTGCATCCGCCGATCATCCGCACGCCAGGATTGGGCACGGGTCTCGACCTGCATCGGACGATAGCTGGTAGGCGCCACCCGCAAGGCATCGCGATACTTGGGCAGCAGGGAATGCACCAGCGCCAGCGCCTGTTCGCGGAAACGGCCCACCATGGCGGCCAGCGCCAGTTGCTGCTCGGTGCCACCGGCGGCACCCTTGATGTGACCACGCGCATCCAGGCTGATGTTACGCGACTTGGGGGCACGCACGGCCGGGTTCAGGAGCGGGCGCTCGGACTCCAGCAACTGGAAAGCCAGCTGCGGGAAATACAGCACCTTGCCGGCTTCCAGCGCCGTAATCCATTCCGGGTTGGGATTGTCGACCTGCCAATCTGTCAGGCCAATCTCGATAATTTGCGATTCCATGGCGCGTATTATGCCCTCAAGCGCCCAGGGCGTGTGGTGGCAGCGCACTTGCACCAGCACCGCAACATCAGGCCGCAAGCGGCTTGCAGCGTGATTTGGTAGTTTGAGCAAGGGTTTTGATCTGTTTCAAAACATGTTCAACCGCCACCCACGCGCTTCACAGCGAACAGCAAGGTTCAGTCCAGCAAGCCCAGCGCAGCGGCCAGCACATCCTCTTCCGACGGCGGCGCCCCCAGATCGCCCAGGTTGACGATGCGTGGAGACCAGTTGCCCTCGGTCTTCCAGCGCGGCGAGTCGCAGTAGAGCTCGATGGTGGGCTTGTCATAGGCAGCAGCGATGTGGGTGAGGCCCGTATCGAGCCCGATCACCAGTTGCGCCTGCTGCACCAGTGCCACGGCCTGCATCAGCGGCAGCGCCGGCAGTACGATGGCACCGGGAATCCCAGCGGCCAGTTGTCGTGCGGCTTGCTCTTCCTTGGCACTGCCCCAGGGCAGCAGCACCGGCAGTCCTCGCGCCCCCAGCGCCTGTCCCAACTTGATCCACTGCGCCTGCGGCCATTGCTTGGCGGCACGCGCGGTGCCATGGAAAAAGACCACGTAGGGCTGCTCCGGCATCCACCCAAAACGCACTGTGGGCGGCGGCTGCAAGGCGAAATCGGGTAAACCCTCGACCTCATAACCCAGCGCGCCAGCCGCCACCAGGCGCGCCCGCGCCACGGCATGGGCACGCCGGTCCACGACAATGCTCTGGTCATGGAAGATGCGCGAGATCGGCTCATAGCCCGAGCCTTCGGTAGCATTGGCCAGGCCCACGCGGCGCCCGTGCGGCGCCAGGTGCGCCATGCGCATGACCACGCTGGTCTTGAGCAGGCCCTGGGTATCGAACACCAGGTCATAGGCTTGGGCGCACAATTGCTGGCGAAATGCGCCCATCTCGGCGCGGGTGGCGGCCGAGAACAGGGTCTTGCGCCAGCGGCGCAGGGCGATGGGAATGACATTGCGCACCTGCGGGTTGAGGCGGATGAGGCTGGTATAGGCCTCTTCCACCACCCAGTCGATCTGCGCATCGGGGAAATGGCGATGGATGTCCGCAACCATCGGCATGTTATGGATGACGTCTCCCAGGGAAGAGACGCGGACGATGAGAATTTTCAAGGCTGGCCCACTTTGGCTTGACTTAATGGTGGGCCAGCATCTTACCTCATTGGACGATCAGAACGGCAGTGTGACATCGGGACGGGCCGCCAGGATCACCTTGCGGAACTCGCCCTGGATGCGCTCCAGCGCTTGCGGGGTCTCGGCTTCGAAGCGCAGCACCACCACCGGCGTGGTGTTGGAGGAGCGTGCCAGACCGAAGCCGTCGGCATATTCCACGCGCAGGCCGTCGATGGTGATGATGTCCTGCGCACCCTCGAACTTGGCCTCGCTTTGCAGCTTGCCGATCAAGGCGAAGTTCTCGCCTTCCTGCAGCTTCAGTTGCAGTTCCGGGGTACTGACCGACTGCGGCAGGGCATTGAGCACCGCCGACGGGTCGCTCTGGCGCGCCATCAGCTCCAACATGCGCACACCGGCATAGAGGCCATCATCGAAGCCGAACCAGCGGTCCTTGAAGAAGATATGACCGCTCATCTCGCCGCCCAGCGGGGCGCCGGTTTCACGCAGCTTGGCCTTGACCAGCGAGTGACCGGTCTTCCACATCAGCGGCTGGCCACCGCGCGCGGTGATCCAAGGCGCCAGGTGGCGCGTGCACTTGACGTCGTAAAGGATTTCCTTGCCCGGATTGCGGGTGAGCACGTCTTCGGCGAAGAGCATCAGTTGGCGGTCCGGATAGATGATCTGGCCATCCTTGGTCACCAGACCCAGGCGGTCGCCATCGCCATCGAAGGCCAGGCCGAGCTCATTGTCGGTTTCCTGCAGGCAGCGGATCAGGTCTTGCAGGTTTTCAGGATGGGCCGGATCGGGATGGTGGTTGGGGAAGTTGCCATCGACTTCGCAGAACAGCTCGGTCACTTCGCAGCCCAGCGCACGGTAGATATCGGCCGCGAAAGCACCGGCCACGCCATTGCCGCAATCGACGGCGATCTTCAACGGACGGGCCAGCTTGACGTCGGAGATCATGCGCGAGATGTAGGCATCCTTGATGTCATGGGTGCTGTAGCTGCCGTTGCCCTGCGGGAATTCCCCCTTGACGATGGCCTGGTACAGAGCCTGGATGGTCTCACCGTGGATCGCTTCGTCGGCCAGCACCATCTTGAAACCGTTGTAGTCGGGCGGATTGTGGCTGCCGGTGACCATGATGCCGGACTGCGTATCGAGCACGTGGGTGCCGAAATAGACCATGGGGGTGGCGACCATGCCCAGGTCAATCACGTCCACCCCCACCGCCTGCAGGCCCTTGGCCAGCGCGGCCGACAGCGACGGGCCGGAAAGACGGCCGTCACGGCCGATCACGACCTTCTTCTGGCCTTTGGCCAAGGCGGCAGCGCCGAAAGCCTGGCCGATCTGGAAGGCGACTTGGTCGTCCAGGGTTTTGTCGATGATGCCGCGGATGTCGTAGGCTTTGAAAATGGAGCGCTCAAGTTGGGTCATAGTTTCCCCAGGGTGAAAGTTAAAGTTTAAATTTCTAAGGTGGTCGGTACAGGTAGCACTTCGATTGAAGCTTGATTCGAGGCTGCATTAACCCAATCAACGATCTCACATGCAGGGGAATAGCCGGCAACAAGATTGGACAGAAGGGTGCGGACAGCCTCCACATCATTTTTCTCGACTATCAATGAAAGCTGATCCAAGCTCTTAAGGAGTTCCGGCCACGGTAGCATCTCCTCACGCGCACGCATGATACGGGGATGTGCTGTGCCTTTCGCGTTATCACCGATGAGAAGCTCCTCATAGAGCTTCTCTCCTGGGCGTAAGCCGGTAATTTGAATTTCGATATCGCCATCTTGGCGTTGCTCGTCGCGTACAGTCAGTCCAGACAGCTCTATCATCCGACGGGCCAGATCAAAAATCCGTACCGGCGTACCCATGTCGAGCAAAAACACGTCTCCGCCTTCGGCCATTGCACCGGCTTGGATGACAAGTTGGGCAGCCTCCGGTATTGTCATGAAGTAGCGTGTCACCTCTTTATCAGTCAAGGTGATCGGCCCACCATTCTTGATCTGCTCACGGAAGAGCGGCACCACAGAGCCCGAAGAATCCAGGACGTTGCCAAAGCGCACCATCGAAAAACGAGTCTTGATCCCATCCTCGTTGTACTGGGCTTGCAAATCACCGAAGGGCTTCACGCTACTTACCGACAATGCCTGCAGAATCATCTCGGCAAGCCGCTTGGTCGCTCCCATCACGTTCGTAGGACGCACTGCCTTGTCGGTACTAATCAGTACCATGTCATGGACACCGCTCTCAATAGCCGCCTTGGCCACGTTCAAGGTACCAAAAACGTTGTTGCGAATACCTTCCGCAGGGTTATGCTCAACCAGCGGAACATGCTTGTAGGCAGCTGCATGATAGATGGTGCGGGGACGCCAAGCACGGCAAATCTGGGCCAATCTGTCGAAATCCTTGACACTGCCCAATAACGGTATCAGGGTGACTTGCAATTGCTGATCCAAGGCCCGGTCCATCAGATCTCGGTGAATAGCGTAAAGGCTGAACTCGTTATGATCCAACAGCAACAGACACGACGGTCTGGCACGTAATATCTGTCGGCACAACTCACTGCCGATGCTGCCGCCAGCGCCGGTTACCATGACCACCTTATCGAAGACGTTGCGGCTGATCAGGGCCGGATTGGGCGCCACGGGGTCCCGACCAAGCAAGTCCACGATATCCAACTCATGGATATCGGACATCATCACCTTACCGCGGGCCAAGTCGGTAAGATCGGGCAATGAACTCACATGGACGTGATACTGACGCAAGCTGTCGAGAATCTCATTGCGACGGGTCCGAGTCACCGAGGGCAGCGCCAACAGGATATCAGTCACAGCAAACAGTCTGATCACATCTCCGACAGCACCTGCCGGGTAGACCTTCAATCCATTGATCAACTTACCATCCAGCTCGGGCTTATCGTCGAGAAAACCAATGATGGTAAATTGCTTTCTTTGCTGAAGTACATCGGCGATCTGAGCGCCGGCACCTCCCGCACCATAGATCAGCATCCGCGAATCACGCTGGTACTTACGCTCACCGTCGGCCTGGCTTAACCACAAACGGGCAAAAGCTCTGCTTCCTCCGATCATTGAGAACAGCAGCAACGGTTGCAACAGGCCAATGGAACGCGGCACGCCTGGAAGCGCCAACCACATCAGGAAGGCGAACAGAATCAATCCATACAAAGCGATGGCCTTGGCGATCGAGACGATTGCCGCAATACCTGTGTAACGAAAGACAGCACGATACAGGCCAAAACGAAGGAAGATCGGCAACATGAGCATCGGCGTGATCTGGTAGACATGCCATTGATAGCCCACCGGGAAATGCACGGTATCCAGCCGAAGTGAGAAGGCAACCCAAGTGGAGACTACGCAAATAACCAGGTCGATGGCAATGACGATGCTTTGCTTGATCGGCCTGGGAAAGTGTATGAGTTTGCGTCGCATAGTTCTCAATGGGAAACACCGCTGCGGCTCACGACCTTCAGGAAGGTGCGCGCCAAGATGTAAAGATCAAAGACGAAGGACATACGCTGAAGATATTGCTCGTCATATCGGACCTTGTCGGGAATGGGGAGTTCGTCGCGACCGTTGATTTGAGCCCATCCGGTAATACCCGGTGCCAGACGATGCACACCGACCAAGGTACGCAATTCAATCAGATCGGTCTGATTGAATAATGCGGGGCGTGGACCGACCAAGCTCATATGTCCTACCAACACACTCCAGAGCTGCGGCAGCTCGTCCAGGCTGGACTTGCGCAGGAAGCCGCCAATCGGTGTAAGGTGCGATTTGGCATCGGTCAAGAGATGCGTCGCCACTGCAGGAGCGCCTGTCCTCATGCTCCGGAATTTGGGCATATCGAACAATTGGTTGTTTTTCCCCACCCGCTTAGACCAATAAATGACGGGGCCCGCCGATGTGGCCTTGATGCAAAGGGCGATGAGCACACCAGGGATCAGGAACAAGCCCAGGCCTATGAGGGCACAACAGACATCCAACATTCTTTTCATACATCGGTTTTCAATTACAGTCGTGATCGGAAGAAAAGCTTACGCAATACTAACTAATCTCAGGCAATGACTCTGCGATAGAGTGCCAGGGTCTCTCCGATGATGCGCTTGGCCGAAAACTCCGCTTCGGCACGCAATCGACCGTTTTTGCCAAATCTCTGTCGTGTTTCGTTGTCTACGATCAATTGCATGAGCCCCTCCGCAAGCGGTGCACACTCGCGGGCCGGCACTCGCAAGCCATTGACCCCTGGCTCTACTGCCTCGCGACACCCGGGAACATCGGTCGCCACCACGGCACGTCCTGCTGCCAACGCTTCCAGCAGAAACTTAGGCAACCCCTCCCGATAGGAGGGCAAACAAGCAATATGGCTGTCAGCCAGGATGGCAGGAACATCACTTCTCTGCCCCAACCATTCAATGGCGCCCTCCTTCTGCCACGTCAAAAGCTGTGCATCGGACACAGAAGCAGGATTTCCCTCATCGGGAGCCCCCACGAGCTGGAAGCGGGCATCAGGAAAGGTCCTCTTGACCATGCGGGCAGCCTCGACGAATTCGCCGACCCCTTTGTCCCACAACATGCGCGCCGCCAGAACAATACGAACAGGCCCCGGTGGTTCAGGCCGGACCTCAATGACATCCGTATCAACTCCCGCGCCACGGATAAGCTCCGCGCACTCAGCACGGACAATCTTTTGCTGGATTGCCGCGCCCAGATCATCCTTGTTCTCGAAAATCACCTTGCTGCGCCTTGGATTGAGCAGATGGCGCATCGCAAACATCACCATCGGTTTCAAGACGCGAGCCAGCAAGCGACGGGAGGTAAAGACGAACCCCATACCCACCGGTGCATTGACGATAAACGGTTTGCGCTCCAGTAACGCGGCCAAGGATCCATACAATATAGGCTTGAGCGCCACATGGTGCACGATGTCGGGCTGCTGTTGACGATATACCTTCCGCAACTGCAGGAAGGTAGCCGCCTCATGAAATAGATTAGTCCCACGCCTGTGGAAGTTGACTGGAATAAATGTCAGGCCTGCCTGATGGATAGCTTCGGCGTGCGTCCCCTCTCGTGCCGCCACGATCACTTCGTAACCGGCGCCGCGTGCGGCTACTGCACGGTCGAGAAAGTGGGAGCAGAAAAACCAGTCTTCCGTCACCACATACAAGATTTTCTTGCCCATGTTATTCATTTGCCTATTTGCAATATTCTCTGCAGCTCTTGCAGATGGGCTGGCTCGTAGGCGTTCGCCATTCTGGCGAAGAACAGGCGCTTGCCTCCGGGCAATGAGCACAGGAGATCGACTACCATCTTCAGAATCCCCATCGACAAGGCGAGCCCAGCATTCACCCACTCGCCGCGAGTCATAAACAGCCCCAACTGCGCGCGCAGCAAATGCCTGCGCGCCAACAATACCTTGGGCAATGAAAAACCATGTTGTCGATAACCGAGCAAGACGTCATCCAAACATGCATAACAGCTCGAAGGAGCCGCGCGAATGAGCAACTCCTGATCCTCTGCTCTCAGGACCTCCGGCATACGATAACGGTGCGTCCGAAACCAGGCTGACTTTCCCATCCATGTAGGGTGCGGCAACGGCACGCCTCTCCACGGGCTGGCACAGATCTGTTCATGACTGGCTTTGAATGAAAGTAGTCCGATCACCTCATCCTGGGACCGAAACACGATGGCACGCGTACCCAGCAGATCGACTTGAGGATGGCTCTCGAGATACTCGTACTGACGCTGCAGGCGTTCAGGAAAAGCGACGTCATCCGCATCCATTCTGGCAATGTATTTGCCTCGTGCCAGATCAATGCCTTCGTTGAGACGCGTGGCCAGTCCCTTGTGCCGGCCGTCGCTGACAAGACGCAGACGAGGATCATCGAACCGAGCGACGATTTCACCACTGCCATCCGTCGACCCATCATCCAGCACCAATACTTCCATAGAAGCCAAGGTTTGCGAGACGATGGACTGCAGCGCCACCACCAAGGTTTCTCGACCGTTTCTCACTGGCAGGAGCACCGTCACCAACGGAGAATCACCTTGCTTTATTCCTATCATCCGACCGCTCGTTCTTGTGGCTTTTTGCCATCATGTTAAGAGGAAATGTTCATTCGCAGCCCAATGCTTGGGGTGCTTATTATAAATGGCACGATGCGATCAATACCAGGAACGATATTCTCAACACCGCCCAAGCCGCAGCACTACCGGCCAACTATAGTCGCTCATTTTTTTGCGGAAGAGGTACCACATCCACTGTCATAAGGAGCAGTTAGCGCAGTCGCCTGTTGCGCGGGATAGCGCCACAAATAGACGTGCTTTGCGTCAAGCTTCCACAGAGGAATATCCCGTGAGGTGCACCAGTATTGCGTCAGGACTTCACCATCCCATGTCGTACGCCACTCGTCTTTGCGCAACATGGTAGCAAATTCATGCGGTCTCTTTTCGTTAGCGTAGGCAGGCACATAAGGAACAAGAGCTGCACTGATGTCCCAGTAGGCACTGAAAGTAAAAACCGGAGGTGTTCCTCGTGGCGCATCAACGACGAGCATTCTATCCTCCCCTACCACGCTGGTAACGTTCTGCGGCAGCATCTTGAGTAGGTTCTGTTGCTCTTCCCAGCTCTTGGCCCAGAAGCTCGATTGCTCGACAAGAGAGTAGGACAGAGGTACCGCCACACCAGCCAGAGCGACCACAAGCGCGGTCTTCACATAAGGCCGCGCCCCGCTCCAGGCCATGGAAAACAAACTTGCGAAAGCGAGGGAGAGCCAGAAACTGACTGGGAGAGTGACGCGACTGAACAGCCCCGTCCACTCAATGGCATAACCAGCTGCTGCATACAGGAGTTGCGAGACCACCAAGCCAAGAATCATGCAGAACAGTACCCAGCCGCGAGCCGGCAGTGCGATGCACCTGCGAACGTTCAACAAAAGACAAGCCAATAGCAGAAGCAGGCTATATCCGATGAACTGGTAGCTCCACAAAGATGGCAACAATTGGTTGACGAATAGGTATCTATCCGTATCCAAGAGGGCCAGGATACTTGCCGACAACTTCTTGCCATGCGAGGACTGTGCGGAAATAACGCGATTGAGAATAATGAACACTACCTGCGCGAGCAAAGAGCCCCAGAAGAATCGCCAGGCAACAGGCCGCAAGCCCGTGCTTTTTCTGGCGCGCATCAGCAATACGAGGGAAAACGGCAGCCACAGCATCCAAGTGGCCTCATAGATCAACCAACTCAATACCAACAGCAAGATAGCGAAATAAACACGCTTGAGGTCCAAGCCGGGACGCATGACCATGAGCATCCCCGACACAGCCAGTAACATGCCGATATCCGGCGGCAACATGATGGCCCAAGCCGAGTATCCCAGTGACCAGGGATAGAGCAGCCAGAGCGCAGCGCCGACTACACTGGGTACTCGACTGCGTTCGGGCTGCGCGGAGGAGAAAAGATAACCCGCCAATCTATAAATGGCGATGGCATTGAGGAAATGAACGAACGCCAGTAAAGATTGCCACAGAACCACTTTACCTGATAGCAACCATCGTAAGATATACAGGACAATGATGTAAAGAGGCCGACTGGGATCGGCTGCCAGCAAGGAAGCAAGATCGCTCGATCGATCCAGTGGCACTGCGACCGAACTCCAGTCATCATGGTAGAAGCCGAAGAACGCAGGGCGCCACGCGACCAAAGTGATCCATAGCACGCCAAGAAAAACGGACGGCCAGAAAGCCTGAAGTGCGGCGAAAAATACCTTCGGTTTGTACTCGATTCGACCCATTACCATAAACTCAAGCAGCGATAGCAGCAAGCGCGACCCGGTACTCCTGGTAGTCCCGGATATAGTCGCTCTCGTCATATTTGTCCGAAGCCAAGACCAGGCATACGGTACCTGGGTCAAAATTGATCTCGGCAGCCCAGATCATCGGTGGGACATGCAAGCCCTTCCAAGGACGATTCAAGTGAATCCTGGCCTGGAACTCGCCATCGTCAATTGCCACATCAAAACTGCCAGAGAGGCAGACAATGAACTGATGTAAAGAGCGATGCGCATGTGCACCACGACTCTCTTCGGTGGGTACATCGTAGAGATAGAACACACGCTTGATATCAAACGGAATGTGATTATTCTCTTCAACGAATGTCAGGTTGCCCCGGGGATCGGTGATTTTCGGCAACGATACCACCGTGCAGTCATTGATACTTGGCTTGGCCTTCATTGCTTTTTTTCCCTGCTAAAAATTATTTTGGTAAGTATGTACATCACGGGCACAGACAGGATGAGGACCAATAACGGACCGAACGTTTCCGCGATCTTCAATCGTTCCACGAGCAACCAGAGCAACCCAATTCCGAAGAGATAGTTGACGACATAAAGCAAGGGATAGCGTAGTAACGAATGAAGCCCTGGCCTGGCCTTGAATACCCAAAATGTATTTAATAGGTATCCCAACATGATGCCGGCGACAAACGTCAGAGAATAAGCCCAGATGTAGGGCACCACATGCAAGAGCAATAAATAGAGCAGATACGTGAGCCCCGTATTAAGACCTCCGGCAGCGAGGTACTTGATCAAACTCGATTCACCAAATCTCATCAATCACAGTCTCCGGACGCTTGTTCGTCTCTTCGAAAATACGCCACAAGTACTCACCAATTACGCCAAGCATCACAATGATCAAACCCAGCAAGAAGGTAATGAGGGCCACCACGGTAGCGAATCCTTCAATCGGAATACGATTGAAAAGCGCATTGACAACGACCAGCCCTCCATAAACGAAGCTCAACAGCGCTACAAGCACCCCCATTCCGGAGATCAATCTGATGGGGCGAATGGAAAAACCCAGCATCACATCGAGAAATGCATTGAATTTCTTGGCAAATGTCCAGCCTGATTTGCCGTGTTTGCGTGCGCGACGGTGATACTTAATCACATCGGGCTTGTAGCCCAGCCAATATGCCAATAGCGGCGTGAATACGCTCTTGGAACTGTTCTGGAGATGCGGCAGGAACACCTTATCCATCAGCGCCATGTCATAGCCACCGTCTGGATAATCTTTCATCACTAATAGCTTCAGTAGCTTGTAGTAAATCCAGGAATACATTTTGGACACGGCAGGATCCTGGCGTGTAATACGCTCGCAAATCACGAACTTTGCACCATTTAGCCAACGATCCACCATGTCCAGCACAAGCTCCGGCGGATCCTGAAGATCGGCAGCCACTACCATGAAGGCATCACCAGTGACGAACTTCATGCCCGTCTTGGAACAATGCACGGCGCCGAAATTTCGAGTCAGCTTGACGACACGGGTACCCTGACGTTTATTGCGGAACTCCAGCAAGCGCTCAAGGGAATCATCGCGCGAACCATCGTCCACGAATATCAACTCCAGATCAACACTCCGTGTCGCCAGTTGCTCCTCCAATGCGGTCAACTCGGAAAACAGGTGCGGCAAACTTGCCCCGTTGAAATAGACGGGAACGACAATCGATAACTTTTTATTCATGATGGAATCTCAATTCGAAGAATTCATGCGCGACACCTGCTGCGCCGAATTCCGACTTGAAACGATACAACCCGTCATTGAGGATCATCCCCCCCTCCTCATTGCTGGTACCGAAATCGAAATAACGAACGCCGGCCTCCCTGGCGCGGACAATACCGGCTTCGAAAACCGCGTCCAGCGCGGCTACGTCATAGGCTTTGGCACTGGCAGCAATGTATTGCGCGTGCCAGACAGAACTACTGTTAAAGAACACGACGCCGGCCTCGACCTGTCCATCGATCAAGGCGCATAAGACAGTTATGTGCTGGGGAAAGCGCTCACGCAACAGGGCAAGTTCTGCCATGGTGTGCACCGGTCGCGCGCCATGTTTCCTGACCAGGTTCTCCTCCAGCACTTGCCAGAGAGGCTCCATGAGGTGCTGTTCATCCGAAACAGCCACCGAAGCATTGGCTTTTTTGAAGCTGCGCTTTCGTCTTTCACTGCGTTCAAGACGTGCGGCCAGATCCATTGCGCAAGACAAGTCACATCGGACTCGTGTCGCGCCCAACCTGAACAGTGCATACAGGTCATCCTGCGCAGGTGCACGCGCATATATGTGAGGCAAAGCCTTATACAGCAAAGAACCATATCCCAGGCGCCGATACCACTCAGACACGGCCGACAATGCCGCGAGCATTTTCATGCCGACGAGTTTCCCGTCATGAACGATGCCACCATAGGTGATTCCAGGATGGCTCACCACTTGAGTCGCATCGGCTGGCGACAGCGCCGCGGGGAGTACCCCGACAAGTTTCCCACTATCAAAAATCATCAGGGAAAGATCGTCGAAACGATCACCGTGATAACTCAGGAACCGGCGTGAGTGCAAGAAGCTGCCATTGATGGCGGTTGCACAGAAATCGTCCCATCGTTGCGAATCGGCCTCTGCGAAAGAGGCAATCTCGATACTCACGAGATCAACTCCGCCACACAGAAACCCTCTTCGCCGAAATTGTTTCCATTGTAAAAGCAGTAGGTTTTCCCGTTCACCTCGATGACGGCCGAATACATGATCGCATCAGAAGCAATGTCCTCGGGACTGACATCGAGCCCCATGCCATCGTCCAGTCTGTCCCAATGAATACCGTCTTGCGATTCGGCGTAGCCGAGTCGATAGGCCCCAAAAGAACGTCTTCTGATAGAGTAAAAAAGGCGATATCCGCCACCTGGCTTACGGATTACCCAGGGACGTCCGAATCCATGCTCGTCCTCCCCCGTAAGGGCCATCGACAGCACTCCAGTGTCTGCCCAGACAAGCCCGTCCTCAGACTCTTGGTAGCGGAGATCGTAGACAGGCATGAACTTACCATTGAGGATCGTCCATTGACTTCCGGCAATGTACCAAAGCTTGAAGACCCCTTGCTCTTGAAGGATGAACGGGCCACAGCGAAAGAACCTCTCACTATCAGTGCGATCAAGAACCGGCGTGCTTCCGACCCTAGAGAACGACGCCCCATCATCGGAACTGATGGCGGCACCGGAAAGTATCCGATAGCGAATATTCGTGCAGATTTCAAAGCCCGCGTAATACATGAGCAAGTTCCCAGATGGGAGACGAATCACACTGGTCAACATAAGACCATTGTCATCAAAAGAACCAGGTTCGCCAATGTCCATGATGGCATCGCCAGATGTCCCAAGCACACGCGTGGGATCTGCTGCCGAGACATCGACGAAACCAGGGCGCCCCCGCCCCTTTTCATCAAGACAGGTGATAAAGACGCGAATCACCTCGGGTGTCAGAAGGAACGGGGTCGGCCCCATGGCGTGCGAACGCGCCCAGGCCTGCTTACCGTCCGTGTTCCACACCAGCCCCAATTTACGCCATTTCATTTTTTGACCTTGAAAAATCTGCTCGCAGACACCTTTGCCGGCTCTGCTTGTATGCTCTTGAACAACTGGTCCGGCTGCGTATCCTGTGTGATGGCAGCCCCCACTCCGATCCAGTTGTCCGGAGCGACATTGATATTGTTGGCTAATGCGGCATTGACGCCGATGAAGGTATTCCTGCCCACGTTGCAAAAGCCGGATACTACAACATGTGATGCAATGAAACAGTTGTCTTGAATGACGGAATGATGGCCAATGTGATTGCCACTCCACAACACAACATTGTTCCCGATTGCCACGAAGGGCTGCAGCGTATTGTCCTCAAAGACAAAGCAGTGTTCGCCGAGCTTGACGTTATGCCATACGAATGCGCGGCTGCTGACGTAGCTGGCTGCACGGTAACCCTTGTCTTTCATCGACTGATACAACCGGGTACGCAATCTATTGAGCTGCGTATAAACCAGCGCGGCATAAAACTCTACCTCCGCCGGCGGAAATTCTTCCTCAATTGTTTCGAGTTCTACGACCGGCAAACCAAACAGTTCCCGCCGAGTCAGGAAAGCGGACTCGACTGCGAAACCCACTACCTCGTATGCCGAATCATGGGTGAAGCACTCATAAG
Source organism: Herbaspirillum rubrisubalbicans (assembly GCF_003719195.1). Classification (NCBI taxonomy): domain Bacteria; kingdom Pseudomonadati; phylum Pseudomonadota; class Betaproteobacteria; order Burkholderiales; family Oxalobacteraceae; genus Herbaspirillum; species Herbaspirillum rubrisubalbicans. Next base: position 530,004 of record NZ_CP024996.1, on the reverse strand, counting down.
CGACTTCGGCAAAGGCACTATCTCCGATAATGATCAGCTTCTTGGTCTTACACATGGCCATTTCCTTTACGGACGCACTATCAGAATATCTTCTCGCCGGTTAGCCATGGGCAGCGTCGCAGGCTGCGGCATGACATAGGCATCGAAACCTTGTGACCGGGCTCGTTGGAGTAAAGCCATCACCACCGCGTCATCAATCTGGTCATGCTCGATCTGATTGAAGGCGACCTCCGGCTTGTCTACCGTTTTCATAAAAGTCTGATGAAAACGGATCCCCGTCTCACTGGAGAAAAAGCGTTTTCTTTTCGAAATGTTGGGAATATCGCCTATCAGGAACTGTCCACCAGGAGCCAGCAAAGACAAGGACGCATCCAAGAACCGGAAAAATGCCGTATCCACCAGGACGTAATGCAACACGCTGTAACAGAGGATGACGTCCATCTTCCCCACATTGGCAGCAAGAAAATCGGAACAATTGGGATAAAGTCCCGGCTCCTTTTTTACAAACACCGCATCAGGAAGAAGGTCCAACATCTCCTTGCTGTCGATCAGAGAGAGAGAATGCCCTAGACTTTTGCACTTCTCGATCAGCATGAGCGGCAGGTCGCTACATCCAGGACCGATGTCCAGAACGTGTTGCGCAGGGCGCTCAAGATTGTTCAACTTGTAAAGAATATCGGCAAATATGAGTTGCTCATATCCCTCGCGATAAGAGTCTGGAAAGCCGATACGCTCATATTTCGAAAGCGTCTCATCGCTCGCCAATTGCCGAAAATCCTCGAATCCGATGTTGGTAAAAGATTTCGATTCCGCCATACTAGCCTCCCATTTTCTGTGCCGATACCAGCTGGGGCCACGTGTTGACTGCAGAAACAACACGGTCAATTTCCTCGTCCGTCATTTCCGGATAACACGGAATGGTGATGATCCGCTCTGCAAGACTTTCGGTAACAGGCAACTTCACCGAAGCGAACTGATCAGCAAATACCAGTTGCCGATGATCCGGTACTGGATAATGCACATCACTGGCAATTTGGCACTGCTTCAGATGAGCAGCCAGGGCTTCCCGTCTTGAGCAACGCAAGACATAAAGATGCGCGACGTAGTCCTCCCTGCCAACGGGAGGAAGGAGCACATCGGGATGACGAATCGATGCGTGGTAGCGGCCCGCAATCTGCCGGCGCCGCTCATTGGACGCATCCAAATCGGGAAGGAAAACCGAAAGCACTGCCGCTTGCAACTCATCAAGCCTGCTGTTGCGGCCACCTCGGATCTCGACGTTATATTTTTTGGTCCAGCCATACTGGCGCAAATGCCGCAGTTTCTCTGCCACCTGAAGCTCAGCGGTCGTTACCGCTCCGCCATCACCCAGCCCACCCAGGTTCTTCGTTGGATAAAAACTGAAGCTGGCTGCATCGCCAAATGTACCCACACGGCGCCCTGCCAGCAAAGCTCCATGACTTTGAGCACAGTCTTCCAGCAACGGAACGCCCTTGGCTCGGCAGGCTTCTGCGATCTTCGCGATCTCGGGAACAGCGCGACCGTAGAGATGGGTAACTACGACTGCCTGAACCCCAGATGCCAGGGCACGCTCGACTTCAGAGAAACTGACACAAGCAGTACTTTCCTCGACATCCATGAAAACGGGAAGCGCTCCAATCGCCAGCACGGCAGTACTTGTGTACATTCCCGCATTGGCCACCGTCGCGACCCTGGCGCCTGCATTGACTCCTAATGCACGCAGTGCCAACTCAATGGCATCGGTCCCGTTGGCAACGCTGATGCAGTAAGGCGTACCAATGTAATCAGCGAACTGTGCCTCGAAACGTGTCACAGACGGGCCCAGAACCATCCAGCCTGAGGAGAGAACCTGGGAAATGGCAGACTCGATTTCCTGCTGATAGCGAGCGACACGGGCCCCGAGATGATTGATGAGTAACATACTTCCTCTCGAAAAATGATCTCTTGATATTGAAAAGGCTATGAAGAGATCATCTCAGCAATGTCTGTCCAAACCTCTTTGATGCCCTCGGAGAAATCGACCTTGGGCTGCCATCCACTATGGCTCTTCAACTTGTTCGAGTTCAGCACGTTGACGGGAACGTCAAAGTGCCTTTCAGGAGCAACTTGCAGTTTGATGCTGTAGCCCGCTGTCGTCGCATGAGGTTCGATAGCCGACAACACCTCTCTGTTGTTCATGCCCACACCAGAACCGATATTGTATGTTTCTCCCTGACCATCGCCCTCAAGCGCGGCCACCATTCCCGCGGCGACATCGCTCACATGTAGGTAATCACGAATAGTGCCGTGCTCACCGAAAATAGTGACCTGCTCGCGCTTGAGGATATGCCCGATGGCAGTGGCAATGAAGCCCTGGCCAACGAAGGGTTTCTGCCCGGCGCCATAGGCATTGGCCGGTCTGACGATAGTCACGGGCAACCCATGGAGCCGGTGGAACATTCGACCATAATGTTCCAGGGTCAATTTGGTGATCCCGTATGGAGAGATCGGCGAAGTATGTTCGTCCTCGCAGATAGGCCAGGACGGGACGGGGCCATAAACGGTACCGCCCGAGGAGACGATCATCAGTTGTCGCAGATGCCCCAGCTTCGCCGATTCCTGAAGCAACCCGACACTCGCAGGCAAATTAGCCTGCAGATCGAATACCGGATTGACGAAACTAGTCTGCGGCACCGTAGCGTAGGCCAAATCCACGACTTCCGTGCAGGTACCAAGATGCAGGCGCAACGCCTCCCTGTCTGCGTAATCGCAAGCGGCGTAGACGGCGCGTTTCGCCAGTCCAGAAGGACGTTCGGAGCGCCTTCCCAAGACGAGCACATCCCTGCCTGTTTGCAATAACTGGGCCACCAGATGACGCCCAATGAAACCGGCTCCACCAATTACGCATGTCCGCATATCGAGCTCCTTATCACTCGTTCCCGGTACCGCCCATCAGGATTCGCTCGTATCGCTTGGCGATCTCAAACCAGGTGTACTTCTGCTCCCAATTGCTGCGACCGCTCTTGCCCAGGGCTTCCAACTTGCCCGGGTCCGTCATCAATGCCTTGATTGCATTGCCCAGCACCACTGGGTCGACACGCGTGTAGCCCCGTTCATCCCTTGGAGCAGGGCAAACCACACCTCCACCTGTCCATCGGGTGATTTCTTCTGCATTGCCTACAGACACAGTAAGGAAGGGAGTTCCCGCGGCTGCGCTCTCGAACAGGACTAACGGGGAATATTCAATATTGGAGGCAAAGACAAACAAATCCGCCGCCATATAGGCTTGCACCAACTCCTTGCGGTCAAAATCGGTCATCAGTAACTGCTTTCCCGCTCCCTTGCGGGCCTTCTCAACCCAGTGCTCCAAGGGCATGACTACCTGGCGCACGGGACGCGGCACAAAGCGACCGAACACCTGTACCCCCAAGGCAGCGAAGCGCTGACGCACCCCCACCCACCCCTCTCGGCGCAACACGCCGAACGAGCGATACGCCAGCCCGACAATACGCAACACAATCGCAGCCAAGCGTGTGGGTATCTTGCCCAGGCGCCTGGAGAGGGCAGGCAACCGGGGCGCACTCCCGTTCGCAGAGGGCGTCATCTCCACGTTGGGCCGGGGCGGGGCGTTACCGTTAAGGATGAGCGTAGTCTTGCTCTTGCCGGTGGACATCCGCGCAAAAGCCTCGGCGATTTCTCGATGCCCCTTCACGCCGGTAAGGCTGCCCACCGTGAGCATCAGAAAGCTATCTTTAGCGATACCGTGCCGCTGGCGGAAACCCGGATCCACTTCGACATTGAATTCGCGCTCGCAGGCACCATTGGCGAGAATGCTGAAGTGAGTCATTCCGTGAGCACGTGCAAAATCGACGTCGCGATAATGCTCGGCATAAAAGATCAGATGATCGAACTTGTGCAATACCGGCGGCAAATCCTCGAAGTAGCGCTGGTAGCTAGGTTCATATAAACCGGAGAACCCGCAGGGAATGAATACCTTGCGGGCAGCGATCTTGTCCAGTACCGGCCATAGCGCATCAAATGTCCACTGCTGAGCGGCCTTGATCATGATCGCATCGCAAGGGAAATTACTGACGAAATCCTGATAACGTTCAAGCTCCCCCACCATCCCCCGCACCGCATTACCGGTAACGCCAAATTGCTGAATCTTTACGCCGTTATGCTCGGTGAAGTCGCGATTGGCCAAGGCCGTCGTGGCCACGGTGACTTCATGCCCCCAACTGACCAAGCGCTCGGCAATGTGGCGCATGACTTCCTGCACACCACCGATGCTGGGATAGTAGAACTCGCAGCAGAAGAGAAAACGCATAATGGAAAGGACCTTTTATCTTTTGACTATTTTTCTGATAATGGCGCGAATCCTGCTCAGCCAAGGCTTTAACCACTGTGTGTCAGTAAAGTGAAGCATGTACTGATACTTGAGAATATCGCTACGCCCCCTTCCGCGAGCAACCACATCGGGAGTATCAAACTTAAGCGCGATTGCTTGTGCAGCACCGTTGATCAATGCCTGCATCCTGCGCAGACTAGGACGGTGTGACAGACGGTGCAAGGCTGAATGGGTAAATGCTGCCGCGTCGATGCAGTCTTGATTTGGGACCGTCATGCCATTGGCCAGCGCGAGATTCTCAGCGCTGATCGTCACTAGTTTGTCCAGGAAGGGATTGGGGCCGCTACGGGACATACTCTGGGGAACTTCCCGATAAACCAATAATATCTCCGCCAGGTTGGCGACTCGGCCAATCCGTGCAAGGCGTGACCAGAGCTCATAGTCTTCCGGTGGTTGACGCTCACGATCCGTGCTATAGCCTCCCGCCTGCAATACGCGCTCCCGGTTCATCATGACCGAGCTATGAACAAAAGGATTGTTGAACAAGAGATCAAAACTCAATGTGGCATGGTCCACAGGATGCTGATGCACCCTATCGCTCGGCTGGTCTTGTACCCATATCTCTGCCGCGCTCCCAAGCAGGATGCATTCGGGATGCGCCTCCATGTATTCCAACTGCATCTGCAGACGCTGGGGATGCGATAGATCATCTTGGTCTTGCCGCGCAATGTAGGTTCCCCGTGCCAGTTGCATACCTCGGTTCAGAGTGGCAGCCAGTCCCATGTTTTCCTGATGGATCAGCCGAATGCGAGGATCCTTGATCGCATCAAGCACCTCGGCCGAGTTGTCCTTGGAACCATCATTGATGATGAGCAACTCGAAGTCAGTGAAGCTTTGCTTCAGGATGGAATCAACTGCTTGCACCACATCGTTTGCGCCATTGTAGACAGGCAGCAATACGGTTACCAGAACACCGCTCATAGACGCACCCAACCCGCGGGAATAAGATCGCTCGTGTCCTTCGAGGCCTCGTTGAACCAACGTTGAGGCGCCACCACGATTTTCTCATCGTTGGCATTGAGCCAAGCCCCCCACCAGCTAAAGGAACTGTTTGCAATGATGTGGTGACGACAGGTCTTCATCAACGCCATGTCAAAAATGCCTTGATCAGGCGAATTGGTCTGAACGAAGGTCGTCGGACAGCCCGTGTCCAGATTCGCACTCACCCAGGCATGGTCATCCGAGAAGACAAAGAAATGCGGAGCAGCAACTCTCGCCACGATGTAGGCCACTGCCTGACGGTAATAATCCAAAGAGCAAACGCCATGATACTGAGCCGTCTGAGCATTATTCACATAATCACCACGACGCACGTGCAGAGACACGGCCCCATCACCAGCCAGGCCTATCTGCTCTGCCAGTGCATCGTTCGCGGAGCCCCAACTATCCTTGAGGGAGAACTCCTGCAACAGTTGAGGCCGAATAGCTGCAAAGTAGCGTTGGCTCTGCCAGTACCCGTCCAGATAAAGCGGAGCCTCGACTGTTTCGATACGCGCATCGTAGGTAAAACTCGCCTCACGTAATATCGACGGTTCGCGACGAATGCCAAGCTTGCGCATGGCTCGCTCGTACATGGAGGGCTTGACGCCGGCTTTTACTCCCAGCCTTGCGAGCTCCTCCTCGCTGGCAGGTTTGGCCTTGATGTTGAAACCATCCAACTCATAGCGGCGTAAGTCATAGTGAACGAACCCGGACACATCAAGTAGCAACGGCGTGTGCATATGCTCGGCCAGCGCCCTGCCTACTGCGTACTGGAACATCTGATTGCCAAGGCCACCGATCAGGCGCGAAACAATCATGATTTCAGGCTCCAATTTTCCCAAACAAATTTATAGAAATACCCCAAGTCATGGGTTTCAGACAGGCGCTGCTGAATGCGCTGCATCCTCGACTCCGCATCTGGAACAAAATCGTGAAACTGGAGCTGAATATTGCGTATCTGCTTAATGAAGCCGCTATCAATAAGATGCTCAAGAAGATCGTACTCGCCTCCTTCGATATTTATCTTCAGCAGGCTGATGAATTCAATATGCTGCTCCTTGCACCACTTGTGAAAATCCCGTATCTCAATACGTACGGCATCGCCTACATCAGCATGTACAGAAGACGCATCGGCAGCCAAAGAAATATCGATGAACTCATCGCGTGCACCGGCTGCAAATGCATTCACGCTGATGCGGGGGTTACCAGCAAAACGTGAACGAATTGCTTCCGCAAAATGGGGCACCGGCTCGAAGATATGAATGGCACACAAGTAGCGAGAAAATATATCGCTACTCCACTGACCTTTATACCCACCCAGATCAACCACGATGTCACTATCGGACAAGGCGTAATTCTGCCTTAACGTCTCGTCACCATCGTCCGCAACCCACCGTGCATGTGCCAACTCCTTCTCAGACTTGACCGGTGGTGGTGGCGGAGGAGGAGGCGGCGGAGGAGGAGGTGGCGGCGGCGGGTCAATCCGATTGGCGAGATTTTGCAAACGGCATGACGCACTACGAATTATTCTTGACAGCAGTCCTGGCATCATCACTCCCAATTACGTTTTCCAACAGGTACCCCACAACGCCGGGCCAGCTCAAAATCACTCTTGGCGGCATCAAGCTTTTTATCGCGCTCATGCAACAGTCCTCGCCAATAGCAGAAATGCCCACCTATGCCGTACTTGAGGGAATCCGCGTAAAAATCGGGAAGCGTCATCAACGTTGCACGCTCTTCTCCGGCTGCACCCGCGATCATGCCTTCCCAACGGGTTGTTGCATCTGATGGCGAAGAGTCTAGGCGCAAGGCCATGGCAGCGCGTATGACATCACTGATCTCGACCTTGTCCCATAAACTCTGCGGCATGGCGATCATGATATCTCCCGCCATATAAGGCTGATAATTGCCCGGCAGTGCCCTTAACAGCTCCAACAGCTTACGAAGACTGGGATAGCCACCATTTGACTCATGGGTTTCGAACCCGGCAGGCAGATCAATGAAGTAACGAATGTCATCAATCAAAATGATATCGTCACCCCTGCCGCGTCTACGAATGACTTCCAGTTCATTCATGATCGGCGTATTTTCTTCCGCACGCGCAGTAGAACCACCGCTCCAGTGAGCATCAAGCCATACCATGGCGCCACTGCCTCCGGTCAAGTCCAGCGCATCATCCAGCATAAGCGCAGAGTCTCCTTGCAATAGGTGGACTCCATCATCCTCTGCGAACCGTTTCACTGCATTCTGATAAAGCGTGCTGGATAACTCGATTGACACGACACGCCTGAATAATTCACGCATGGCGGCGGTCGTCTCACCAAGATACGTTCCCGTTTCAACGAAGGTGGAAATATTGGCCAGATCTCTCAGTGGGCGAACTTTCTGCGCGGAGAGCGCCCCTGAACTATTCTTTAGTGACCGCATTTCAAAATGCATTAGGAAACACCCCTATGGATAAATCAAATTAGGTACTTTCAGCTAGACGCCATCAACGTACCGAGTAAAGCAAAATATCAACGCCAAGCGAATCCTCGGATCCGGTCAAGGCGTGGTCTGCTCAGAATCGTACTTACCGGGCTTCCGAGAAAACCCAGTCCAGCCGAGGACGCGAAAGTCCCGGGAGCGCTTCCTTCCACCCATGTCGTCGAGGGTCGACATCCGCTTTCTCAACGATCTCGAATCGCAATGCGTTAGTCAGAGCAAAGTGAACTGGTGTTTCAAGTTCGTAGCTGCTAAGAATGAGAGATACCGTAAAGCGACCATTGTTAAACAAGAACGGAGGCAGTTTGCATTCCGCCTGGTATGTTCCGCGCGTCGTCGGTGCTGAGTGCGCAGGAAACGCGATGAAGAACCGCTCCCCATTGGCATCATAAAAATGGAAATTGGGGATCACTCGGTGTGGAATATCTTTCAACAACTCGTATTTGATACGCACCGAAAATTCTTCTTGAATCGGCAAATATGCTGAAGGCCTTCCAGATATATCGACCACCTCGCCGGAAATACACTGTGCATACCCCTTGGAGCTGAGGTGATCAGTGTAGACCTCTGTCTTACCGGCCTCAAAGACGAACTCAGGACAATGCCACCTGACTTCGGTTTCATCCATGATGGTCCGCGCGTATTCCGAAACACCCTCCTCGACGGGACCAAAGGAAACCACCTCACCTTTTTTCAGGTAGAGCGCCTTCTCGCACATCGACTTCACAGCAGCCATGCTGTGACTCACAAAGATCACGGTGCGACCGTCGCCGGTGAGTTCCTTCATCCGGTCAGCGCAGCGCTTCTGGAATGCCTGATCGCCCACGGACAACACTTCATCGACGATGAGGATATCGGGGTCCAGCCAAGCCGAAACCGAGAACGCCAAGCGCACATACATCCCACTGGAATAATGTTTGACCGGTGTGTCGAGGAATTTCTCGACACCTGAAAACGCTACGATTTGATCGAATTTCTTCTTGATCTCGCTTCGAGGCATACCGAGAATGGCGCCGTTGAGGAAAATATTTTCCCGGCCGGTCAACTCTGGATGAAAACCAGTTCCGACCTCCAGCAGACTGGCGACCTTCCCACGAATCGAAATCCTGCCCTCCGTAGGCTCAGTAATGCGACTCAACAACTTCAGCAATGTCGACTTGCCCGCACCATTGCCACCGATGATAGCAATACGCTGGCCTTCACCCACTTCGAAATTGACGTCCTTAAGTGCCCAGAACTGTTCCGTAGAGGGTGCCGCTGGTTCACTATCCTCTACCTCGTACTTCGGACGAAATCGCGCAAAAGGGCGCGTGAGCACCTCTCGAATCGAGCGGGCTCCTCCGTTGTTGAAGTGATTGATCAGATAGCGTTTGGAAAGGTTTTCAACCTTGATTGAATAAGACATAACTCAAATAACGTCAGCAAAACTGGCTTCGGACTTGCGGAAATACCAGATGCCACTCACCAGAATCACGATGCTACCCAATACTGAAATGAGAAAACCTGGCCAATAGAGATGACTATCCTGGCCCAGCAGGCTCCAGCGGAATCCGTCGATCACTCCTACCAATGGGTTGAGAGAATATAAAAAACGCCACTTTTCAGGAATCAGCGTCGTCGCGTAGCCCACCGGTGAAATGTAGATACCCAGTTGCAGACAGAAAGGAATGAGATGGCGGAAATCACGATAACGGACATTCAAGGCGGCAGCCCACAAGCCAAGGCCAAATGAGATCACTGCGGCGAACAGGGAAAAGAAAGGCAGCAGCAAGACACGCCAGTCAGGCCAATGGTGGTACCAGACCAGCATGGCGAACAAGAGCAAACAGGAGATCAGATAATCTACGAGGCAAACCAGCAAGGTGCTGCAGGGGACAATAAGGCGTGGAAAATATATCTTCGATAGCAGGTTTGCATTGCCCACCAGGCTGTTGCTGCACTCGGTCAATGCACTGGAGAAGAAGAACCACGGCAACATGCCAGCCAGTACGAGCAACGGGTAGGGCACCCCATCGGAAGGCAAGTTGGCAATCCGGCCGAATACGACGGAGAACACCAGCATAGTCAGCAAGGGGCGGATGATGACCCAGCTCGCGCCAATGACCGTCTGCTTGTAGCGCACCAGAATGTCGCGCCACGCCAAAAACAGCAGCATTTCGCGATGAGACCAGAAGTCGCGCCAATATCCTTTGGAACGCGCTCCGCTCTCAATAATAAGAACCGACTGAGGAGACATAAATCAGTGATGAGGATGATGTAATAGGTTATGCAAGTACTTGCCGTAGGAGTTCTTCATCATGGGTGCGGCCAGCTTTTCCAATTGCTCGGCCGTGATGTATTTCTTGCTGAACGCAATTTCCTCGGGACAGCCTATCTTGAGGCCTTGGCGCTTCTCGATCGTCGCGATGAATTGCCCGGCTTCCAGTAGGGACTCGTGCGTACCGGTATCAAGCCACGCATGTCCACGCCCCATGAGCGCCACATGTAGTTGCCCACGTTTCAGATACTCGAGGTTGACATCGGTGATCTCCAACTCTCCACGCAGAGAAGGCTTGAGATCCTTGACGATATCGACAACCTGATTGTCGTAAAAATAGAGTCCAGTCACCGCAAAGTCGGATTTTGGATTGACTGGCTTTTCTTCCAGACTGATTGCGCGCTGGTTCTCGTCAAACTCCACCACGCCATAGCGCTCGGGGTCGTGAACGTGATACGCAAATACAGAGGCCCCCGCTTGCCGGGAAGAAATCTTGAGCAGATCTTGTCCCAGCTGATTTCCATGGAAAATGTTGTCACCGAGGATCAGGGCACTGGGCTGATTATCCAGGAAGCGCTCACCGATGGTAAATGCCTGAGGCAAACCATCCGGACTAGGTTGAACCGCATAAGAAAACGACAGGCCCCATTGACTCCCGTCGCCGAGCAACTGTTCGAAACGCGGTGTATCTTGAGGCGTCGAGATGATGAGGATGTCCCGAATTCCTGCCAGCATCAACGTCGTCAGCGGATAATAGATCATCGGCTTGTCGTAGATCGGCAGCAACTGCTTGGACACCGACAAAGTTGCAGGGTAAAGGCGCGTCCCCGATCCGCCTGCCAGAATCAGCCCTTTTCTAGCTGTCATTGGCGCTCCTTGTAGTTGACGTCAATCCAGTCGCGATAGCTTCCATCTGCCACCTCCTCGACCCATGCCTGATTGTCAAGATACCAGCGCACTGTCTTTTCAATGCCAGAAGTAAAACTTTCGGCAGGCGTCCAATTCAGCTCGGCTTGGATCTTCGAGGCGTCAATTGCATAACGCGCGTCGTGCCCCGGACGATCCTTCACGAACTCGATTTGGTCGGCGTAGCTACCAGATGATTTCGGTGCATGTGCGTCAAGCAAACTGCAGATAGTACGAACGACGTCGATATTGCGCTTCTCGTTATTGCCACCGATGTTATAGGTTTCGCCTGGCCGACCCGATTCCAGCACGGCACGCACGGCACTGCAGTGATCCGTGACATAAAGCCAGTCACGGATCTGCTGGCCATCACCATAGACCGGCAAAGGTTTGCCTGCCAATGCGTTCCTGATGATCAACGGAATCAGCTTCTCTGGAAAATGGAACGGACCATAATTGTTGGAACAATTGGTCGTCAGGACGGGTAGGCCATACGTGTGGTGATAGGCACGGACAAGGTGATCGCTCGCCGCCTTGCTGGCCGAATAAGGGCTATTTGGCGCGTATTGATGGCGCTCGTTGAACGCGGGATCATTCCCCCCTAGGCTACCGTAGACCTCGTCTGTTGAGACATGCAGAAAGCGGAAGGAGGCCTTGGCCGATGCATCCAGGCCCGCGTGATAAGCGCGCACAGTTTCCAGCAGACTGAACGTGGCGACGATGTTAGTCTGAATGAAGTCAGCAGGACCGTGAATGGAGCGGTCCACATGCGACTCGGCAGCGAAATTGAGCACGGCCCTCGGCTGGTACTGCTGCAACAAGCTAGCCACCAGACTGGCATCTCCGATGTCGCCCCGGACGAATATATGCTGCGGGTTTCCCTGGAGCGAGCGCAAGTTGGCGAGGTTTCCCGCATAGGTCAACTTATCCAGGTTCAATACAGGCTCATCGGACCGGGCGATCCAGTCCAACACGAAGTTACTGCCGATGAAGCCGGCACCGCCGGTAATGAGGATCATTGTTTCTGAACTTTCAGATAGGATTCGTAGGCCAAGGCAATACCCTCACGCAAAGACTTAACGCGAGGTTGCCAGCCAAGTTCTGTCATTCTGGAGACATCAAGCAGCTTGCGCGGCGTGCCGTCTGGCTTGCTCGGATCAAACACGATATGACCTTCCAAGCCGACGACTTCCATGACCGTATGAGCAAGGTCGCCGATGGTGACATCGGTACCGGTACCAATGTTGAAGAAGTCGCTGCCGATCTGCTGCTCCATGAGGAAAATACAGGCGTCGGCCATATCTTCCACATAGAGGAACTCGCGCATCGGGCTACCCGTACCCCATACCTGCAAGCTTGACTGCGGAGCATGTGCTGAAGACCGTACAATCTTCCCAGCAGCATCACGCCCGCACCCTATGTGCTGCAGGATCCCTTCCGGAATCGGCCCATACGTGCGCTCATCGCAGACAATGCCCTCGAGGTCGCCTGCCATGCCAAGCTTAGTCAGGTGCATTTTGCGAATCAACGCAGGCAGCACATGACTCTTGCTCAGGTCATAGTTGTCATTAGGCCCGTACAGATTGGTAGGCATGGCGCTGACATAGCGCGTGCCATACTGTCTGTTGTAGCTCTCGCACATCTTGATTCCAGCGATCTTGGCAATCGCATACGGTTCGTTGGTCTGCTCCAGGCTTCCCGTCAGCAGATAACTCTCCTTGATCGGCTGGGGGCAATCACGCGGGTAGATGCAACTCGAACCGAGAAAACACAGATCTGTGACCCCCGCCTGATACGCCCCATGAATCAGATTATTTTGAATAACCAGATTCTGGAAGATGAATTCTGCCCGATAGACATTGTTGGCATGGATTCCACCTACCTTGGCAGCCGCAATAAAGATGTAGTCAGGCTTGCAATCGGACAGGAAGGAAAAGACCGCGCGTTGATCCAGCAAATCCAGTTCGGAGCGGGAGCGTGTGATGATACGAGAATAGCCCTTGGCCTCCAGACCTCGGACGATAGCGGACCCCACCATACCGCGATGGCCGGCGACAAATATCTTGGCGTCTTTGCTGATACTCATTTTTCTCTTGATCTTTGCAGTACGCGACTCACTCGTGGTAGTCATATGCTTGGAAACCATGCGTCTTGACCAGAGAGTCGCGTTTTGCAGACTTCAGGTCTTCCCGCATCATCTCCGACACCAGCTCCTCGAAGCTCGTTGCCGGCACCCAGCCGAGCTGCTCACGCGCCTGAGTCGGATCGCCCAACAGGGTCTCGACTTCGGTCGGACGGAAATAACGAGGATCGACACGAACGACGATCTGCCCCGCCTTGAGCTCGCTTGCCTCTCCAGGGTTCACCACGATTGCCTGCTCATCGACCCCGGTACCGACCCACTCAAGGGTCACACCCAGCTCGCGCGCGGCAGCATTGACGAAGTCGCGTACGCTATGCTGAACGCCAGTGGCAATGACAAAATCTTTTGCCACTTCCTGTTGCAGCATCATCCACTGCATTTCAACGTAGTCGCGTGCATGGCCCCAGTCGCGCTTGGCATCCATATTGCCGAGGTAGAGGCAGTCTTGCAGGCCGAGGAAGATGCGTGCCAGGGCGCGTGTGATCTTGCGCGTTACGAAAGTTTCACCTCGCACCGGCGATTCATGATTGAAAAGAATGCCATTGCAAGCATAAATGCCATATGCCTCACGGTAATTGACCGTAATCCAATAGGCATACATCTTGGCAACTGCATAAGGACTACGCGGATAAAAAGGCGTCGTTTCCTTCTGGGGAATTTCCTGCACCAGACCATAAAGCTCAGAGGTGCTAGCCTGATAGAAACGGGTCTTCTTTTCCAGGCCCAGGATACGGATGGCCTCCAGCAGTCGCAGCGTGCCGATACCATCCGCGTTAGCCGTATATTCCGGCTCCTCGAAGCTGACCGCCACATGCGACTGGGCTGCCAGATTATAGATTTCGTCGGGCTGGACTTTCTTGACGATACGGATAAGACTCGTAGAATCAGTCAAGTCGCCATAATGCAAAACGAAGTTGCGATTATCCACATGCGGATCCTGATACAAGTGATCAATCCGGTCCGTATTAAATAACGAGCTCCGGCGCTTGATGCCATGGACCTCGTATCCCTTTTTGAGCAGAAACTCGGCAAGATAAGCGCCATCCTGGCCAGTAACACCCGTTATTAACGCAACTTTTTTTGTCATTTAATCAACTCTATCGTTACTATTGGTTCATCAGTATGGAATGAGCACGTCGCAATCGTTTGCGAACATCACGCGCTAGGCGCAACCGCGCTCTGTCAGAGCGCCGAGGCTAAGACCAATGAGCTACGCCACTCTCTGCGAAGCACGGCTTTTTGTGGGTATCCGCCGGGTATTCAAGCCCAGCAGACCCTATTCTATTTAATAAGCTCGCAAATCCGAATTCGTCTTGCGCAAATCGCGACAAAGAAATACTTCAAGTTTTGCAAATAAAGTTCAACATTCTACTAGGTTGTAGAATCTCGGCCTACGGAATTGTAGTGAAACAACAGCGACATTTCGAGGAAAAATGCAGTATCAATCAGATAAATAGGAACGAAAATTATTTACATTATCGGCGATCTTCAAGGCTGCGCAGAGCGACTAAAAGAACTCCTGCAAGTGTTAGACGGGAACGGCAGTAAAAATATCATTTTTTGCGGCGACCTCATCAACCGCGGCCCCCAATCCCTACAAACCCTGCGCACCGTCATGCAAATGGGAGAGCAGGCCCAGGCCGTGCTGGGCAACCACGACCTGCACCTGCTGGCAGTAGCCTGCGGCATCCGCCCAGCCCACCGGGACGATACGCTCGACGATATCCTCAACGCCCCCGACCGCGAAGAACTGATCCACTGGCTGCGTCACCGCCCCCTGGCCATCCATGAACAGGGCCACCTGATCGTCCATGCCGGGGTACTGCCGCAATGGGATTTGCATCAGGCGCTGGCGCTGGCCGCAGAAGTGGAGGCCATGCTGCAAAGCGAGCAATGGGTCGATTTTTTGCGTCACATGTACGGCAACCAGCCTGCGCGCTGGAGCGACGACCTGAGCGGCTACGAGCGCCTGCGCTGCATCATTAATGCCTTTACCCGCCTGCGCTTCTGCCAGGCCGATGGGACGATGGATTTTGCAGTCAAGGAAGGAGCGGCCGCCGCGCCGGAAGGATTGCTGCCCTGGTTCGAGGTACCGGGCCGCCGTACTGCAGAGGTGACCGTGGTGTTCGGCCACTGGTCCACGCTGGGCCTGGTCATGCGCCCCAACCTGATCGCCCTCGATACCGGGTGCGTCTGGGGCGGCAAGCTCAGCGCGGTGCGACTTGAGGATCGGGCGCTGTTCCAGGTGCAGTGTCCGCAGGCGCGCCAGCCGGGCTGAGCGACTCCAGCGAATACCCTAATCCACCCGCAATGACTTCACGCGCCGTGCGTGCCAGGTCGCGGCGATGCGCGCCTTCAGTGCTGATGAGAGGCAATTGCTTCAGCTCAGCCGTCATGCCGCGCGCCTTGAGGATGGTGATGATGCTTTCGGCAATGGACATATCACCAATGAAATCGGCCGCGCCATGCAGCTTGCCTTCGCCATCCAGATAACGCAGCGCATATGGCTGTACCGGTGCGTGGGCGTCGATGGCGGCTTCGAACAGATTGGCGTGGAAGGGCAAGAGCGTACCCTGCGCTGCCGTGGTGCCCTCAGGGAAGAAGGCCACGTGCTCATCCTTCTCGATGCTTTCCACCAGTCCCTTGAAGATGCGTCGCACATCGCTGGCCTTGCCGCGCGAGATGAAGATGGTGCCGGTCTTGGCGCACAACCAGCCGATCAGCGGCCAGCTGCGGATCTCGGACTTGGCCACGAAGCGGCAGGGCTGCAGCGAATTGAATACGAAAATATCCAGCCAGCTCACGTGGTTCGATACCAGCAACGAACGCTGCAGCGGCAGCGGGCTGTCGATCTTTACCTGGATGCCACAGATGCGCAAGAGCTTGCGCGACCAGCGCCGGATGTGCGCTTCCCGGCCCTTCTCCGAAGTGAACGGGAACAGAAAGGCACACACCGCCATGCCTTTAAACAAGTGCGCGACCAGGCGCAGCAAACGAAAAACGAACATGGCTCGGTCAGTCGTAGCCGGTCAAGATTGACTTGACCAGCAATCAAAGAATAGTTTGCGCAAGGACCATCATCGGTCAAGCGAAAATCAACGCTCGAACGCAATGTGCCCGGAGACGATGGTGGCCTTGACCACCCCCGGCAACTCGTAGCCCAGGAAGGGCGTGTGCTTGCCCTGGCTGGCCAGCGCGGCGCCCTGCACCTTCCACAATGCATTGGGATCGAACAGGCACAGATCGGCGGCACTGCCCACGGCAAGGTTGCCCGCCTTCAGGCCGGCCACCTTGGCGGCGCGATGGGTCACCTTGGAAATCGCCTTGGACAGCACTTCCTTGCCCTGACCTTCGGTTTCCAGCGCCCACTTCAGCGACAGCGACAGCAGCAGTTCCAGGCCGGTAGCACCCGGCGAGGCTTCGCCGAAGGGCAGCAGCTTTTCATCGTCATCGACCGGGGTATGGTCCGAGCAGACGGCGTCGATGGTGCCATCCAGCAAGGCGGTGCGGATCGCTTCGCGATCGCGCTGCGAACGCAGCGGCGGCGTCATGCGCGCGTTGGAGTCGAAGAAGCCGATATCCAGATCGCACAGGTGGATGTGGTGGACACCCACGTCGCAGGTCACCGGCAGGCCTTCGCTCTTGGCCTGACGCACCAGTTCCAGGCCGGCAGCTGAGGACATGCGGCACAGGTGGACCCGGGCGCCGGTAGCGCGCATCAGTTCGAACAAGGTGTAGAGCGCAATGGTCTCCGACATCACCGGCACCCCCGACAAACCCAGGCGCGAGGCGGCCGGGCCGCTATGGGCGATGCCCGAGCGGCCCAGGTGTGGGTCTTGCGGGCGCAGCCAGACGGTGTAGTTGAAGGTCTTGGCGTATTGCAGCGCGGAGAGCAGCACGGTGGTATCGGTGATCGGCTCTTCGGCCTGCGAGAAGCCGATGCAGCCGGCCTCGGTCAGCTCGGCCATTTCGGTCAGTGCTTTACCTTTCAAGCCAGCGGTCAATGCGCCCAGCGGATAGACGTGGGCCTGGTTGAGCGAACGGGCGCGGTGCTTGAGCATTTCCACCAGGCCCGGTTCGTCCAGCACCGGATCGGTATCGGGCGGGCAGACCAGGCTGGTCACGCCGCCCTGGATGGCGGCCTGCATTTCGGACTCCAGCGTGGCCTTGTATTCGTAGCCGGGCTCGCGCAGGCGGGCCGACAGGTCCACCAGACCGGGAGCCACGATCAGGCCGGTGGCGTCGATGGTCTTGTTGGCCACGAAGTCGGCCGGGGCCTGGCCAACGCCGACGATCTTGCCGGCGGCCACATACACATCCTGCTGGGCGTCGATGCCGTTGGCCGGGTCGATCAGGCGGCCGTTCTTGATATGCAGTTTCATCAGTTCTTGTCTTCTTAACGGATCGTTCAAAACGTCGCGGTGACGGTCGTCGTCACCCGGATTCAATTGCCAGCCACGATGCTCATGACCGCCATGCGCACCGCAATGCCGAAGGTCACCTGCGGCAGGATCACGGCCTGTGCGCCATCGGCCACGGCGGAATCGATTTCCACGCCGCGGTTCATCGGGCCGGGGTGCATGACGATGGCGTCCGGTTTGGCCAGCGCCAGGCGTTCCGGGGTCAGGCCGTAGCTCTTGAAGAACTCCTGTGCCGACGGCAGCAAGGCACCGCTCATGCGCTCGTTCTGCAGGCGCAGCATGATGATGACGTCCACATCCTTCAAGCCCTCTTCCATGTTGTGGAAGACGCGCACGCCCATCTGCTCCAGGCCGCTGGGCAGCAAGGTACGCGGACCGATGGCGCGCACTTCCGGCACGCCCAGGGTGGTCAGCGCGTGAATGTCCGAGCGCGCCACGCGGCTGTGCAGGATGTCGCCGACGATGGCCACACGCAGGTTGGTGAAGTCTTTCTTGTAGTGACGGATGGTGTACATGTCCAGCAGACCCTGGGTCGGGTGCGCGTGGCGGCCGTCACCGGCGTTGACCACGTGGACGTGCGACTGCTTCGTATCGATCAGGTGCTTGGCGATCAGGAAGGGCGCGCCCGATTGCGCATGGCGCACCACGAACATGTCGGCGTGCATGGCCGCCAGGTTGTCGATGGTGTCCAGCAGCGACTCGCCCTTGCTGGTGCTGGAAGCCTGGATGTTGAGGTTGATCACGTCCGCCGAGAGGCGCTTGGAGGCGATCTCGAAGGTGGTGCGGGTGCGCGTGGAGTTCTCGAAGAACAGGTTGAAGACGCTCTTGCCGCGCATCAGCGGCACCTTCTTGACTTCGCGGTCGCCGATGCTGACGAAGGACGAGGCGGTATCGAGGATGTGCGTCAGGATAGCGCGCGGCAGACCCTCGATGGTCAGCAGGTGTTGCAGTTCGCCGTTTTTGTTGAGTTGGGGATTAAGCATGGACCACCGTAAGGGAGAAGCGGCCGTCGTCGGCGCGTTGCAGTTGCAGGTTTTCTTGTTTGCTGAGTTCGACCGAGGCCGCCACGAAATCGGCGGCGATGGGCAGCTCGCGGCCACCGCGGTCCACCAGCGCCGCCAGCAGCACGCGCGCCGGACGGCCATAGTCGAACAGTTCGTTGATGGCGGCCCGCGTGGTGCGGCCGGTGTAGAGCACGTCGTCGACCAGCACGATGGTTGCGCCCTCGACATCGAAGGGAACCTGGCTGGGCTTCACGTCGGCGCGCAAGCCCTTCTCGGAAAAGTCGTCGCGGTAGAAGGACACATCGACAAAGCCCAGGCGTTCGGCCAGGCCCAGTTCTGCGGCCAGGCGCTCGGCCAGCCAGGCGCCGCCCGAGTGGATGCCCACCAGCGCAACCTCGGTTGCGCCCTGCAGGCCGGCTTTGATCTGCTGCACCAGGGTCTGGTACAGCGCTTCTGCATCAAGCTGGGAAGGTGTTGTGCTCATGAATGTGCGTCGTCAAAGTATTGCTGCAAAATGATGGCGGCCGCCTGGTCGTCGATCTGTTCGCCGCGCTGGTGCTGGATGACCGCCGAACTGTAGCGTTCATCCACCAGCGTGACCTCGAGCCCGTAGCGGCCGTGCAACTGGTTGGCAAAGCGGCGGCAGCGCACGCTCATCTCGTGCTCGGCACCGTCCGGATGCAGGGGCAGGCCGACCACGCAGCGCGCCGGTTGCCACTCCGCGATCAGGCGCGCAATGGCTGCGAACTTGCCGTCATTGGTCGCTTCGCTGATTACCGCCAGCGGCTGCGCCTGCTTCAGGCCCGTATTGCCCACGGCCACGCCGATGCGCTTCAAGCCGAAGTCGAAGGCCAGGATGGTATCCAAACGTCCCCGCTCCCTCAGGCCCGGCCGGCGTCGCCGGACAGCATCACCGGATCGATGCCCAACAGGGCCAGCGCCGCCGTGAAGCGTTGCTCCACCGGCAACTCAAAAATGATGGCCGGGTCAGCCTTGACGGTCAGCCAGCCATTGCGGCCGATCTCGCCTTCGAGCTGGCCCGGGCTCCAGCCCGAGCAACCCAGGGTGACCAGCACGCGCTCGGGGCCATCACCGTGGGCCACCGCTTCAAGCACGTCCTTGGACGTGGTCAGCGCGACCTCATCGGTGACCTGCAGGGTCGAGGAATACTTTTCCGAGGTCGAATGCAGCACGAAGCCGCGCTCCACCTGCACCGGGCCGCCGAACATGACCGGGCGGCGATACAGCTCGGGCATGGCATCGGGGGTGTCGGGCCGGATCTCCAGCTTGAGGTTGATGCGGTCGAACAGCACATCCATGGTCATGTCGGTGGGCTTGTTGATGACCACGCCCAGCGCGCCGTTGTGGTTGTGCTCGCAGAGATAGACCACGGTGCCGCCGAAGATCGGATCCAGCATGGACGGCATGGCGATCAGGAAATGATTGGTCAGGTCCAGTTCCAGCGGGGGACGGACCTCGTCAGCGGCATCGTCGCCCTCGGCCTGGCCGCCGGCATCGGAGCCGGCAGCGTGGCGGGAAGGGGCGTCGGAATGGAATGGGTCGAAAGCGCCAAAGGAATCCACGGATTCGTCGAAATCCTCGGCTGAGAAACTGAAGGGAGAATTGCGTCTCTTGATCATCCCGGCATTTTAGCAGTTTTGGCCGGGATCCCATGTGGCTCGTGGGGCAGCGCGCGCAAAGCCGGCCGCATGCAGCCGGCTTTGCTGGCCTCAATTGCCTTCGAGCATCTTTTTGATAGCCCGCCTCGCCTGCGCGCCGAGTTCGGCCAGATCCACGCCGGGGATGGCGTCATCGCGAACCACGGCGCGGCCACCGACCCACATTGCCCTCAGGAAAGGCCGGCCACCCGAGGCCACGGGGCCGATGGCCGGATCATGCAAGCCGAAGTAGCGCGGATCATCCAGCCGGTACAAGGCGATGTCAGCTTGCTGACCCACCTGCAGGCCCTGCAGTCCGTCCAGGCCAAGCACCCGGGCGCCACCGGTCGTACCCCAGCGCACCACATCCTCCACCGTCGCTTCATCGGCACCGCCTTCGAAGGCCCCGCCCCGGAACGTCGGAGTCGCCTCCTGGCCGCGCCGGGCGCGCTGCATCAGCCAGGCGGCGTGCGTTTCCGAGATCATGTCGGCCGCCTCGTTGGAGGCCGCACCATCCACGCCAATGGACACCGGCACGCCCGCTGCCTCCAGCGCCCGGATCGGGGCGATGCCGCTGCCCAGGCGACCGTTGCTTTGCGGGCAATGGGCGATGCCCGTTCCGGTACTTCCCAGCAAGGCAATTTCTTCGGCATCGAGCTTCACCAGATGCGCAAACCACACGTCCGGCCCCAGCCAGCCGATGCGCTCGCAGAATTCCACCGGGCGGCAGCCATGCATGGCGTGTGCGCTGTCCTGGTAGCCGACCGTCTCCGAGAGATGGCTGTGCAGCCGCAACCCCAACTCCCGTGCGGCATCGGCGATGGTGCGCATTTCCTCCGGGGCCGCCGAATACAGCGGCGTGGTCGGTGCCATCACCACGCGCCGCATCGAAGCGGGCGCGGGATCATGGAAGCGCTTGGCCAGGCGCTGCATGTCGGTCAGGAAAGCATCGAGCGTCTCCGGCCGCAGCGCACTGGGCAACTCCGCCTCCAGCTGCCGCGTGCGGGTGGCGGTGCCCCGGCACAGGACGAAACGCAGGCCCAGCTTTTCCGCTTCCTCGAACAGGATCTCCGAGGTATCGAACGGCATGCCGGGGTAATACAGGTAGTTGTGATCGGCAATCGTGCCGCAGCCCGAGCGCATCAGTTCGACCATGCCGATGCGCGCTGCCAGGCGGAACAGCTCGGCATCGAATTTGGCGCGATAGCGATAAGGCGTGGCCGCCAGCCAGGGCGTGAGCGTGGCATTGATGCCCAGCGGATCCCCCTTCAGCAGCGACTGGAACAGGTGATGATGGGTATTGACCCAGGCCGGATAGGCCACGCAATCGCCGGCATCGATCACGTTCTCACCAGGCAGAGCATCGAGCTTTCCGATGGCGGCAATCACCCCATCGGACACGCGGATGTCGGGACCGGCGTGGCGCGCGGCCTCGCCGGGCAGGCCGGTCAGGATGGCCTGCAGGTTGCGGATCAAGAAAGTGTTCATGACAGGTCGGCTCCTTGGACAGTCGTCATCATGCCATCTCGCTCTCATGCCAGCCGGCCAGCATGGCGCGCGACAGCGCACTCATCAGCCAGAACAGCAGGATGCCGGTCAGCGTGATGAGCAGCAGGGCCGCAAACAGACGCGGAATATTGAGCTGGAAACCCGCCTGCAGGATCTGGTAGGCCAGTCCCGATCCGGTGCCACCGGTGCCCGCCACGAATTCAGCAACGACGGCCCCGATCAGCGCCAGCCCGCTTGAAATACGCAGGCCGCCAAAGAAATACGGCAAGGCACTGGGAATGCGCAGGCGGCGCAAGGTCTGCCAGCGCGTGGCCTTGTTGAGCCGGAACAGGTTGAGCAAGCCCGGATTGACGCTGCGCAGTCCCAGCGTGGTGTTGGAGATGATGGGGAACAGCGCCATGATGGTGGCGCATACCGTCAGCGCGGCCGTGGTGTCCTTGACCCAGATGATGATGAGCGGGGCGATGGCGACGATGGGCGTGACCTGCAGGATGATCGCGTAAGGGAAGAGACTGACCTCGATGAAGCGGCTCTGCACGAACACGAAAGCGATGGACACCCCCAGGATCACCGCCAGCACAAAGGCCAGGAAGGTGATCTTCAGCGTGACCAGCAGCGACTCCATCAGCATGCCCCAATCGGCCACCAGGGTCTTGGCAATCAGCGCGGGCGTGGGCACCAGGTAAGGCGGCACCTCCAGCAGCGTGCAGACGATCTGCCACATCAGCAGCAAGGCGACGCCAATGGACAGGGGCGCCACCACGCGCCAGAATCCGGGACGATTGACCAGCGGATCAGTGTTGGGCTTCATGGCCGTCTCCTTGCTGGTTGGCCAGCGTGAGGTAATCGGAAAGCGTCTTGCAGTACTGCATGAAGGGCGCCGAAATACGGAAAGCTTCATCACGCGGACCGTCCACCTCGATGGCCACATCCGCAATCACCCGCCCGGGGCGGGCTGCCATCACGATCACGCGCGAGGACAGGAACACCGCTTCATAGATGCTGTGGGTGACGAAGACCACAGTCAGGTCCTGCTTGCTCCAGATGTCGCGCAGGTCGGCATCAAGCTTGTTGCGGGTGAATTCGTCAAGAGCCCCGAAGGGTTCATCCATGAGCAACAGGTTGGGCGAGGTCGCCAGCGCACGGGCAATGGAGGCTCGCATCTGCATGCCGCCCGAGAGTTCGCGCGGCAGCACCTTGTGGAATTTTTCCAGGCCCACCAGTTTCAAGGCCTCGGCCACCCGCGCATCGGCCTGCGCGCGAGGTACGTGGCGCAGCTCCAGCGGCAGCCTGGCGTTCTGTTCCACCGTGGCCCACGGCATCAGGGTGGCCTCCTGGAACACCATGGCCAGCGTGCGTTCGGGCGTACCGACCGTGGCCAGGTTGCCGCCCCACCAGCGGATGTGGCCGTGGGACGGTTCTTCCAGCCCGGCGAACATCTTCAGCAAGGTGCTCTTGCCGCAGCCCGAGGGCCCCAGCAGCGAGACGAACTCGCCGCGCCCGATATCGAGCCTGACCTCATCGAGCGCGCGCGTGCCGTTGCGATAGGTCTTCTCCACCCGCTGTGCCGACAGCACCGGCGGCATATCAGCCACGGCGGCCCCAGCGGCCGCCCTCTCCTGCTCCCATGCCGCGGCCTGCGACATGGCGAATTCATCTCTGTCCATGGGATCTCCTGGCGGGTTCATACAGCGGGGTGGATGCGGAACACTTCGGATTCGCCGTGCTCTTCCAGCAATTGCAGCAGCATGCGGCGCATGATGAGGCCGGGCCGGTCCGAGGCCATGTGGAATTCCTGGCGCCGGCGCACGTCGATGCAGGCGTCAGGATCGGTGGCTTCGAGGATCTCGCGGTCTTCCACCAGGATGGGAGCATCCCAGGCAATCAGCTCGGCTTCGGAACACTGCTCCTCGGTATCGTTGCGATAGAGCCATTGCGACAGCATGATGGCGCCATCATCGATGGGCGTGGCGCAGTTGTAGATGATGTGATGGCGGCCGCTCTCCGGATAGGTGCAGCCAAAGCGGCGCACGAAGGGCAGGTACCAGCGGTTGAACATGTGGCGCACCGTGGTGTCGGCGGTGCTGCCGGTCACGCGATGGCTGGCGGGGACGTTCTTGATGGGCACGCGGGTTTCGGCTTCGAAGCCGTAGTCGGTTTCCTCGATCTCGTATTTCTCCGGCTTGGGCTGGTCATACAGGCCGAAGGTGGCGCGATGTACGTAGCTGAAGTGGGAGTTGTCGAAGGAGTTTTCCATCATGCGCAGGGCACTGGTCTCCCAGCGCTCGTAGAACTGGAAAATGCGCCGATAGCCGGGCGCACCATCCTCGGGAAACTCAGGGATATCGCGCAGCGGCTCTTCCAGCGCCACCCACACATATCCGTAGCGCTCCTTGCAGAAATACGACTTCACGCAGGCACCGGACGGCACGCTGCCATCCACGCTCTGCGGCACGCGCACGCAGGCACCCTCGCCGTTGAAGGTCCAGCCGTGATAGCCGCAGACGATGTTGCCGTTCTCCACGAAGCCCTTGGACAACCTGGCCGTTCGATGGCAGCAGCGATCCTGCAGGGCGGCGGGCGAGCCATCCTCCTTGAGCCACACCACCAGCTTCTCTCCCAACAGCGTGAAGGGCTGCGGACCGTCCTTCAATTGCGTGACGGGCATGAGCGCGTACCAGAACTTGCGCAAGACTTTTTGTTGAGTTACCAGCATGAGGCTGCTCCTTCTGCTTGGACTGCGAACGCCGTGGTTCGCAGTGGTCCGGCCGGCGTGCCAACACGGTCGCCTTCGCCGAAATACATTGGCTTCGAGGTGTCATGCGGCAGCTCAAGCCGCCGCCACCGCCCCGAAGGTCTGCTTCACTTTCATTTCCAGGTAGTCACCGATGGTGCAGGGTGCGTAGCGCGCCGGGCGTTCATCGCTGCAGCAACTGGGCAGGCAGGCCACCACGGCCGCCTGGTCGCCATCCTGGAAGAACGGCAGGGAATAGCGCGGTGCACTGCCCGCATTGAGCACGCGATGTG
Source organism: Herbaspirillum rubrisubalbicans (assembly GCF_003719195.1). NCBI lineage: Bacteria > Pseudomonadati > Pseudomonadota > Betaproteobacteria > Burkholderiales > Oxalobacteraceae > Herbaspirillum > Herbaspirillum rubrisubalbicans. Next base: position 505,206 of record NZ_CP024996.1, on the reverse strand, counting down.
CATTGCTGTGATACAGGTCATTGCTCCAGCGCTGCAGCAGGTCGCCGATGTTGACCACGAAACTGTCCGCGATGGGCGGCGCGCTCACCCATTGGCCATCGGCATTGCAGATTTCCAGTCCGCCGATGTCGTCCTGCGCGAGGATGGTGACCAGTCCCCAATCGGTATGGGCCCCGGCACCGATCTGGTTGTGCCGGGCACCGTCAGGCTGCGGCGGGTAGTGCAGCATGCGCTGGGTGGCAATGGGTGCCTGCAGCACCGGCTCGAAGAAATCCTCGGGCATCTCCAGCGACAGTGCGATCACCCCCAGCAGGCGATGCGACAGGGCGCGCACGGCGTCGTAATACAGCCGTGAGTGCTCTTCGAAACCCGGCAGGTCCTGCGGCCACAGGTTGTGGCCATAGCGCAGCAGGCCGCGCTGCACATAAGGATGATCGGGCGCGATGTCAAAGCCGAACTGGAAGCCTTCCTTCAGGTCAGCGGGCGATCCTTCATCGAGGGCCTGCGCACCCATGCGCTCGTATCCGTAGCCGGACGGGGAATGCCGCATGTCGATGGCCGATTTGCTGGCCTGGGGCAAGGCAAAGAAACGCCGCGCCAAGTCGAATTGCTGCTCGACCAACGAGGGCGCGACACCGTGATTGACGAGGTAGAAGAAACCCACGTCGCGCGAGATCTTGTGGATCTCCCAGGCCAGCGCCTCGCGGCGGGCCAGTTCGGGCGAGAACGCATCGGCGAAATCGATCACCGGAATACGACGCGCGGTCATGGGTACTGTGTAGGGAATCATGGCGTCCTCACGCGAAGGGGATCGCTGCTGCGGACAGCACAAGGCAGCAGCGACCGGCGGGTCACAACATCAGGGCATGACCTTCATGTCCTTGACGAACTGGGTGGTGTAAGCCTTGTGATAATCGGTGCCGGCCTTGAGCAGGCCAGTGGCGACCATGACGTCATAGGTTTGTTTCCAGCGCTCGTCGGTCATCACGCCGATGCCCAGCTTGGCCGCATCACCACCAGTGACGACCTTGAGTTCCTTGAGCTTGCCCAGGGCATAGGCCAGTTGCTCATCCCCCATGTTCTTGTTGTCGGCCTTGATGAGGGCATTGGCCGGTGCCGGATCTTCCAGGTAGCTCTTCCAGCCTTCGGCGGTGGCCTTGACGAAGCGCTGCACCAGGTCAGGCTTGGTGGCGACCGTCTTCTGGAGCGTAACGATGGTGGTGCCATAGGGCGGATAGCCATCGCTGGCGAAGAGGAAGAACTTGCTCTTCACGCCGGCTTTGTCGGCCTGGAACAGTTCGGACGAGGGATAGGCCTGCTGCGCGATATTGGGATCGGCGAAGAAGGGCTGCAGGTTGAAGGTGTAGGCCTTGGACTGCGCATCGGTGTAGCCGTACTTGGACTTGAGCCACGGCCACCAGCTCGACTGGCCCGAGCCCGCGACCAGGATGGTCTTGCTCTTCAAGCCGCCCAGGCTGCTGACATCGTCATGCGTCATCATGCCCTGCAGGTCGGACTGGAAAGAGGTACCGACGGTCACCAGCGGCAACCCCTGCTCGATGCCCTTCATCACCGTGAAGTCATAGCCCATGCTGAAGTCAGCCTGCCCCGCCACCAGGATCTGCATGTTGTTGACCTGCGGGCCACCCATCTTGATGGTCACGTCCATCCCATATTTTTTATAGATACCCTTGGCCACCGCCTGGTAGAAGCCGCCGTGCTCGGCCTGCGCATACCAGTTCGACAGCAGCGTGACCTTGTCCTCGGCGTGCGCCAGACCCGTCACCGACAGGGCAGCCGCGCCCAGCCACAGCGCGGCCAGGTGCCGCAGGAATGTCCGCTTTTGCATCGATTGCTTCTTCATAGCCTTCCTCTACAGGTGGGTTGAACTTGCTTTGCGCACTAACCAATTACAGATCCAGAACCAATCGCGTGCCGGCACAGCGCGATACGCAAGGCAGGATGCGGCGGCCACTCGCGCGTTCGGCGTCAGAGAGCACGCTGTCGCGATGCAGGGGCTGGCCGTCCAGTACGGTGCTCTCGCAACTGCCGCAGAAACCTTCGCCGCAGGAGGTACCAATGACCACGCCCAGTTGCGCGGCGGCAGCGACGATGCTCTGGCCGGGCTGCACCTCGCAGCGCAAGCCGGAACGCTGCAGGACCAGTTCGAATACGCGTTCTTCGGCATGAGCCTGCGCAGCAGATTGCGGCTCGGCATTCGCCATCACAGGCGCAGCGAACCATTCGAAATGAATGTCCGATTCATGCCAGCCTGCCAGTTGCGCATGCCGGCGCGCGGCCTCGATGAAAGGTGCAGGACCGCACACATAAAGCGGCGACGAAGACGGCACGGCTGCGAGCGCCGCTGCGATGGCACGCTCGGTCTCACTACCGTCCAGCCCCAGGTGCAGCGACATGCCTTGCGAACAGGCGGCCAGTTCATGGAAAAATGCAGCGTGTGCCAGGCTGCGCGCGAAGTAATGCAGGCGATGACGCCTGCGCTGCGCGGCCATCTCGGCGGCCATCGCATGCAGCGGCGTGACGCCGATGCCAGCGGCCAACAGCAGCGGCGCGCGCGGGTCGGCGATGAGGGGAAAGGCATTGACGGGAGGCGATGCGCTGATCGAATCGCCCTGCTGCACCTGTTCATGCAGGAAGGCGGAACCACCGCGCGAATCGCTCTCGCGCTTGACGGCAATCACATAGAAGTCGCGCTGTTGCGGCGTATTGCAGAGGGAATAGGCACGCACCAGACCGTCTTGCAAATGCAGGCGCAGGTGCGCGCCCGGCGTCCAGGGCGGCAACGCGGCATCCTCCTGCGCGACCAGTTCAAAGAGACGAATCCCTTCGGCCGCGTGGCGCACCGCCCTCACCCGCAAACGCAGTGTGGTAGCGGCATTGCCGTTGAAGCGATCGGTGACGGCGTTCATCGCCCACCTCGGATGGCATTGCCGGAAAGGGAATCGATCAAGGGGAGTGTTGCGAAAAACGGCAACACAGAATGAGAGGGCGCTCGGGCAATGTGCATGGTCTCGTGTCCTGTCAAAAGAGAGGGGCCATCGGAAGGCTCCGATGGCGTCACGAGCAATGCCCCGCGAGAAGGTAAGTGTCTTGGTTACCGACTGCTAGCCGCTTCTACTCAATCGCTTCTTTAGCAAACGGCGTGCCAAGGCCGGAAGCGCCGTAAACCCATGTGTTCTTTCCGAGATTCAATGAAAAAGGGACGGAGAATTCCGTCCCTCAGGTTGATGACGAACCCCGTGTTTTCGAACACGGGGTTTTGTTTTTCAGGCGCAGGTAATTTGCAGATGGTCGATGGCGCAGAAGCCAAGCAAGGCGCGCATTTTTCGCTGTAGCCACTTTTGTACGCTGGCAGAGGCGCTCAAACCGTGTAAAAGCGCGCGCAAGCGCGCCACCAACAGGGCAATCTTCTTCATGTTCTGGGCCGCCGCCGCCAACAAGCACTGCTCGGCGACCTTGCGCAATCCCCGCATACGGGCATAACGATGTCCGTGCAATTGCTTGGCGTCGGCGAAGCTGCGTTCTACCGTTTCCTTGCGTCGGGCATAGATGCGCTTGCCCCATTCGGTACGACGCCGATCATCCACCTTCTCCTTGGAACGCTCCCACACATGGCGCGTCACCACCTTGACCGCATTGGCGCTATTGGTGCATTGCTCGCGTACCTTGCAGCCTCGGCATTGCTCAGGGTTGGATTTGTATTCCCGATACCCGAGTCGATTGGTCGTGCTGTAGCGCAAGGGTTGACCCTGCGGGCAGATGTATTCGTCACGGTAGGCATCGTACTCATACGCCCGTTTAAAGAATGTCCCCGGCTTGTGGTTGGGTGTGCGGTAGCCCATCACGCCGCTGATCTCGCGATTCTCCAGTCCCTGGCAGACGGCCGGTGTGAAGTAGCCCGCATCCAGGCCAACGGCCTGTACATCAAATCCGAACGTCTGGCGCTGACGATCCAGGCGTGCCAGATAAGGCTGACTGTCATGGACTGAGGCGGGCGTGACATGGGTATCGGTAATGATGGAATGCTTGGCATCGACGGTGCGGTGATCCAGGTAGAAGAAGCCCTTGGGCTTGTCGTCGCGCACCATGTAGCCGCTCTCGGGATCGGTGCGACTGACCTTGATCTCTTTGGTGGGCGGCTCATCATCGTCGTCACGCTTGAGCGGTTTCTTGCCATGCTCGGCACGGTCGATATCCACAGCGGCATCCAGTTCGGCCAGATAGGCCGAGGGGGTCTGGGTAACTTGAACGTAGTCGAACTTGTTCTTGTTGGCGTTGGCCTTGAGGTGGGTGCTGTCGCTGTAGAGCACACGGCCATCGACCATGCCGCGTCCAATGGCCTGGCGCACGATCTCGTCGAAGATCTCTTGATAGACGGTGGTATCAATGAAGCGGCGGCGCCGGTTCTGGGAGAAGGTGGATGAGTCCGGTACCTTGTCGGTCAGACGGAATCCGGCAAACCAGCGATAGGCCACATTGACCTGGACCTCGCGGATGAGCTGGCGCTCGCTGCGGATACCGAAGAGGTAACCGATGAACAAGAGCTTGAAGAGTACCACCGGGTCCAGTGCCGGGCGGCCATTGTCGGCGCAATACAGATGCGCCACCTTCTCTCGGATGAACTCGAAATCCACCGCCGCGTCGATCTTGCGCAGCAGGTGGTCCTTGGGCACGAGCATCTCGATGGTCACCATCTCTAACTCGTGCTGGGCGGCTGTCGGTTTTTTGAGCATGACCGATTAAACAACAAAGCCTTGGCTTTCGCCAAGGCTTTGTCATCAATCTGAAAGGGACGGAGAATTCCGTCCCTTTGCCTGCGCGCTGCACATCTTGGTGCGCCCTGCCTTGATCTGTATCAGAAGCGCACCAACAAGAAGCTCGCCGATTTATTGCATCAGCATCAGGCCACGCCATGCTGCTTGAAGAAGGCCACGACCTTGCTCCATGCATCCTTGGCGTCCGCCTCCACATAGCTGGGACGGTAGTCGGCGTTGAAGGCGTGACCCGAATTGGCGTACACGTGGAATTCGGATTTGTTGCCCGCCTTCTGCAGGGCTTCCTTCATCTGCTCCACGGTGGAAACCGGGATGCCCTGGTCCTTGCCGCCGTAGAGGCCGATGACCGGCGTCTTCAGTGTCGGCGCGATATCGATGGGCTGTTGCGGGAACAGCGCGGTCTTGTCGCCCACCAGGCGGCCATACCAGGCGGCTCCGGCCTTGACCTGCGGGTTGTGGGCGCTGTAGAGCCACACGATGCGGCCACCCCAGCAGAAACCATTGATACCCAGGCGCTTGATGTCGCCGCCGTTCTCGCCGGCCCATTTTACGTAGGCATCGATGTCGCCCATGACCTGCGCATCGGGCACCTTGGAAATGATTTCCTTCTGCAGCTCGGCAATGGAGGTGTAGGCCATGGGATTGCCCTGGCGCACGAAGAAGTCCGGCGCGATGGCCAGGTAGCCGAGCTTGGCAAAGCGGCGCGCGATATCGGCGATGTGCTCATGCACGCCGAAGATCTCGGAGACCACGATGATGACCGGCAGGCCGGTCTTGCCCTCGGGCTGGGCGCGATAGGCCGGCACGCGCTGGCCGTTGACCTCGATGGATACCTCGCCTGCGGTCAGGCCCTGGGTATCGGTCTTGATCATGGTCTGCGCGCACACCGGCAGCACGGCGGCGGCAAAGCCGGTACCCAGGGCGGTCTTGAGGAAGGTGCGGCGATCAGCGTTGCCGGACAGGTTGCTCTGGCCCAGCAGGCTGTTGAAATCATTGCGAAGGTCGTTCATCGGGTTCTCCATCTTGGTGGCACTTGGCCTCGTTGTGGTGGAAGTGATGGTGATGCGGGGGAGCGCCAACATGAAAAAGCGGTCCTTGCAGACCGCTTTCATGGCACCGGACAAGCTGGCATTTTTCGCACTCCGGCTTCATCCCCTGCCGGAGTCTAACCACAATCGGCAGAACGTGTTGAGCGCGGCTTGACCAGGTTTTGACCCTGCTTCATCCCTGCACCGCCAGTGCCGCATTGGCGCCCGGCAGCTCCGGCGCACCGGGCGTGACGTCGACGACGCGCTCAGCCGAAGCCGGTTGTGCATAAGATGCAGAAGTGGACGAAGTCACGCGCGCCTGTGCCGCATCGATGCGGAACACGCTCACCAGTTGCTGCAATCCGGCCGCCTGCTCCTGCAGCTGGCGGGCCGCGGCCGCTGCCTGTTCGACCAGGGCGGCGTTCTGCTGGGTCATGTCGTCGATCTGGATGATGGCCTCGTTGACCTGTTCGATGCCGCTGCTCTGCTCGCGGTTGGCGTGGGTGATCTCGGTCATCACGTCGGTGACGCGGCGGATGCTGGTGACGATCTCGGTCATGGTGCTGCCGGCTTGCTCGACCAGCTTGCTGCCGTTTTCGACCTTGCCTACCGAGTCGCCGATGAGCACCTTGATTTCCTTGGCGGCCGAGGCCGAGCGCTGCGCCAGCGAACGCACTTCGGACGCCACCACCGCAAAGCCGCGTCCCTGCTCGCCGGCACGCGCCGCTTCCACCGCCGCATTGAGCGCGAGGATATTGGTCTGGAAGGCGATGCCATCGATCACGCTGACGATATCGGCCACCTTCTGCGAGGAGGCATTGATGGACTCCATGGTCGCCACCACCTGCGAGACGATGCTGCCGCCCTGCACCGCCACGTCCGACGCCGCCAGCGCCAGGTCGTTGGCCTGGTGGGCGTTTTCGGCATTCTGCTTGACGGTGGAATTCAATTGCTCCATCGAGGAGGCGGTTTCTTCCAGCGCGCCGGCCTGCTGCTCGGTGCGGGCCGACAGATCGAGGTTACCGCGCGCGATTTCGCTGGAGGCGGTAGTGATGGTGTCCGAACCACGCCGCACTTCAGAGACGATGGCGGCCAGCTTGTCGCGCATGACGCGCATGGCGGCCATCAGGCTATCGTTGTCGCCGGCCCGGGTATCGATCACCACGGCCAGGTCGCCCTCGGCAATCTGGCCGGCGATCTGCACCGCGTAATCGGGTTCGCCACCCAACTTGCGCAAGATCTGGCGCGTAATCAGAATCGCCGCCAGGACCGCCGTAACCACCCCGATGGCGCTGATGAGCAGCATCAGCAGGCGCGCCCGGCCATAGGCGGCGGCGCTGCTTTCGGCGGCTTCCAGGTTGAGCTTGTCTTCCAGCGCGGCCAGGGCTTTCAACTCCACCTGCCAGGCCTTCTGCACCGGCAGGTATTGCTCCTTCAGGAATTGCGCCAGTTCATAGGCCTCGCGACGCTTGCCGAATTCCACCGCTTCGCTGATGAGCTTTTCCGCCGTGGCGGCCCGGTCCTGGATCTTGGGCAAGGCCGCCTTTTCTTCTTCACTGGTGTCAGCCGACTCACTGAAGAGCTGCTGCAGCTTTTGCGCCGACATCCGGTATTTGAGGGTCTGGGCTTCGATGTATTGCGCCTCGATATCGACGTCTTCGGGCGCGGCCGGCAGCATCAGGTTACGCAGCGAGATGGAGCGCTCGCCGACCGTCTCCAGCATGTCCTTGACCAGGGCGCTCTCGGGATTCTTGACCTCGACCACGTGCTTGAAGCGCCCCTGTACCTGGTGCATGTTGAAGATACCGAAGCCGGTCACCAGCACCAGCAGCAAGACCACCCACGCAAACCCGAGCCCCAGGCGGGTGCCCACTTTCATTGCTGACTTCATCGCGTCTCCTCCCAAGTAGTCATCGGAGGCGGGGGCAAGCAGGGACATGAGCGGCGCCACGGCGCACATCGGTGTGCCATGACATAGTGCGGATAATGCGTGTCCCCTACGGCTTGCCCCGGCCTCGGTTACCCGAACCAGGTCTTGTCCCTGTTGTGGCGTCATCCCGTCTTGGTCTGTCTGCGGTTGCGACGCCGGTATGCTTTTTATCGTTCTGTAAGTACGTTGTAGCTTGCATTATTGTTCAGCTCCCTGCAAGGAGCACGGCGCAATGCCGCGTCCCATGGCAGGGTGGTGAAGATTAATGCGCTTGGTCCCAATTCTTACCGATTCCGACCTCGGCAAGCAAGGGAACTTTCAGTTCCGCAACATTTTTCATCAATTCAGGCAGCTTTTCACGCACCAGGTCCAGCTCCTGTTGTGGAACTTCCAACACCAGTTCATCGTGCACCTGCATGATCATGCGCGTCTGCAGACCGGCCTGTTCCAGCCAGCCCTGCACGGCGATCATGGCCAGCTTGATCAGATCGGCGGCGGTGCCCTGCATCGGTGCATTGATCGCGGCCCGTTCGGCGCCCTGGCGACGTGGGCCATTGGGTGAATTGATCTCGGGCAGCCACAGGCGACGGCCGAACACGGTTTCCACGTAGCCGCGCGCCTTGGCCTGCATCCGGGTTTCATCCATGTAGCGCTTCACGCCCGAGAAGCGCATGAAGTACTTGTCGATATACATCTGCGCGGCCGCGCGTTCGATGCCCAGGTTGCCGGCCAGGCCAAAGGCGCTCATGCCATAGATCAGGCCGAAGTTGATGACCTTGGCATAGCGACGCTGCTCGGACTCGACCTGCTCGGGCGCGATGCCGAAGATCTCGGCAGCGGTGGCCTTGTGGATGTCTTCGTTGTTGGCGAAGGCCTTCAACATGTTTTCGTCTTCCGAGATGTGCGCCATGATGCGCAATTCGATCTGCGAATAGTCGGCCGAGACGATCACGCTGCCTTCGGGTGCGACGAAGGCTTCGCGGATGCGACGACCCTCGGCGGTGCGAATGGGGATGTTCTGCAGGTTGGGATCATTGGAAGCCAGCCGGCCGGTGACCGCCACCGCCTGTGCATAGTTGGTATGCACGCGGCCGGTGGCCGGGTTGATCATCTTGGGCAGCTTGTCGGTATAGGTGGACTTGAGCTTGGACAGGCCGCGATAGTCCAGCAGCACCTTGGGCAGCGGGTAATCCTCGGCCAGTTTCTGCAGCACTTCTTCATCGGTAGACGGCGCGCCCGAGGCGGTCTTCTTGACCACCGGCAGCTCCAGTTTGCCAAACAATATCTCACCCAACTGCTTGGGCGAATTCAGGTTGAAGGGCTGGCCGGCCAGGTCATAGGCTTGCTGTTCGATCTCCAGCATTCGTTTGCCCAGGTCGTGCGATTGCTGGCCCAGGCGTTCACTGTCGATGAGCACGCCGTTGCGCTCGATCTTTTGCAGCACCACCGAGGTCGGCACTTCGATCTTCTCGTAGATGAAGCGCAGCTTGTCGTCATGCTCGATCTGCGGCCACATGGCGTGGTGCAGGGCCAGCGTGACTTCCGCATCTTCAGCGGCGTATTCGGTGGCGCGCTCGATGGGCACTTCATTGAAACCGATCTGGGAGGCGCCCTTGCCGCAGACTTCGGCATAGGTGATGGTCTTGCGCTCCAGATGGCGCGCGGCCAGGCTGTCCATGTCATGCGGACGGTGCGATTCAAACACGTAGGATTCCAGCAGCGTATCGTGCTTCACCCCGGCCAGCCGCACGCCATAGTTGGCGAAGATGTGGCTGTCGTATTTCAGGTGCTGGCCGAGCTTGGGCTTGCTGGCGTCTTCCAGCCAGGGCTTGAGCTTGTCCAGCACGTGCGCGCGCGACAATTGCGCCGGTGCGTCCTGGTAGTTGTGCGCCACCGGGATATAGGCCGCACGGCCCGGTTCGCAGCATAGCGAGATACCGACCAGCTCGGCCTGCATCGCTTCCAGCGAGGTGGTCTCGGTATCGACCGCGGTGAGTTCAGCAGCGTTGATGGCAGCAATCCACTGGTCCAGTTGCGCATCGGTGAGCACGGTCTCGTACTCGACCTTGGGCGCGGCGGCAAAGAGGCCGCCTTGGGCCGGGGTTTCCAGCGCGGCGGCGGCCGCTGCGCCCACCATGGGAGCCTTGGCGCCTGCGGCGGCGTCTGCGCCTTCGCTCAACTCACGCAGCCAGGTGCGGAAGTTGTAGCGGGTGAAGAGTTCCTTGAGCACTTCCTTATCCTGCGGCTGCATGGTCAGCGATTCGAGGATGGACTTCATGTGCTCAGACAGATCGCAATCGGTCTTGACCGTCACCAGCACGCGGCCTTGCGGCAACCAGTCCAGCGCACGGCGCAAGTTCTCGCCGACCACGCCAGTGATCTTGTCGGCATTGGCCATGACGCCATCGAGCGAGCCATAGGCGGTGAGCCACTTCACGGCGGTCTTGGGGCCGCACTTTTCCACGCCGGGCACGTTGTCCACGGTGTCGCCGATCAAACTCAGGTAATCAACGATGCGCTCGGGCGGCACGCCGAATTTTGCGGTCACGCCGGCAATGTCGAGAACTTCATTGCTCATGGTGTTGACCAAGGTAACGTGTTCGTTGACCAGTTGCGCCATGTCCTTGTCGCCGGTAGAGACGATGGTGTCCAGGCCCGCGCTGGTGGCTTGTACCGAGAGCGTACCGATGACGTCATCGGCTTCGATGCCCTCGACCATCAGGATCGGCCAGCCCAGCGCGCGCACGGCGGCATGGATGGGCTCGATCTGCAATGCCAGGTCTTCCGGCATGGATTTGCGGGTGGCCTTGTAGTCGGGATAGAGATCATCACGAAAAGTCTTGCCCTTGGCATCGAACACACAGGCCACGTAACTTGCGGGATAATCGTTGCGCAGTCGGCGCAGCATATTGATGATGCCGTACAACGCACCGGTGGGCGCGCCTTCCGCGTTACGCATATCGGGCAGTGCATGGAAGGCCCGATAGAGGTAACTGGAACCATCAACTAACAACAAGGTTTTTTGCATATGGAACAGAGAGGAAAAAATGTCCCGCGTCTGCGGGAGGTGGGGGACATCGAACGCGCGACGGCCAAGAAGGCGCGCGAGTCGTGGCATGTACTCACGATTATGGCAGAATTCATCGAATCGACCGAACGTCTCTCTGAGCTGCGTCCTGCCGTTTCCATCTTCGGTTCTGCCCGGATCAAGCCCGACACCCCCCATTATCAACTGTGCGTGGAGATCGCCCGCCTGATCTCCGACGCTGGCTACGCCGTCATCTCCGGTGGCGGCCCTGGCATCATGGAAGCGGCCAACAAGGGCGCCTACGAAGGCGCATCCCCTTCGGTGGGCCTGAACATCGAACTGCCGCACGAACAGCATGGCAATGCCTGGCAGGACATCTCGCTGTCGTTCCGTCATTTCTTCGCGCGCAAGGTGGCGTTCGTGAAATACGCGGATGCCTACGTGGTGCTGCCGGGCGGCTTCGGCACGCTCGATGAGCTGACCGAAGCGCTGACCCTCATGCAGACGGGCAAGTCGCGCATGATGCCGGTGATCCTGGTGGGCAGCCAGTTCTGGGCCGGCCTGGTGGACTGGATCAAGACCCGCCTGGTGGACGACGGCATGATCTCGCCCAAGGACGTGAACCTGCTGCAGGTGATCGATGAACCTGCGGAAGTGCTGGCGGCGATCCAGAAATTCCACGCCGAGAAGGCCAAGCCGGCAGATACCCAGCAGGAGGCGGAACGGCAAAGCGGGATGTATCTGTAAGCTGCTGCGCTTGGGCAGGACGCTGGCGAGGGCGGGACGTGAAAGCGTTCCGCCCTTGTTGTTTTGGATGCCCTATCTGCAAAAACTGTGATGACTACCCGCAAAAGCTCAACGGCGACCTCAACCAATTCAAGAACCAGCGCTATCGAATCGAGATTTGCGGCGCAGGTCCGAATGATTGAGGCAATCATGACCCGATCAGGCTGCGAGTCTTCGACACCGATGGCATCAGCCATTCGATCTCAGTAGCGAAGGCCCTATCAAGACCTTACATATGCCACCAAGCTTGCTTGATTGGCTGAGGGCTAGAATCCCGCTACTGGATTGACTGACTTAAAGTGCCTTCCCCAACTGCCAGCGGTAAGTGTAAAAAAGTTCACTTCCCTCACCAACGTACGATTTGAAATAAGCGCGCACAACTTCATCATGCGATGCAATTACATGAAGCATTCATCGCATCCCTTGCGTCGCCATGCCAGTCTCCCGCGCCTATTTCACGCAACTCCTTCTGGGTACGCTCTACGCCGTGCTGTTCCTGAGCCTGGTTCCGCTGGTGCTGGCAGCAGCCATGCTGGTGCTGTCGTACGCTTGGCTTTCTGAATGGAGCATGGCGCATTGGAAAGCGGCGCTGCACGAGCATCGCGCAGCCATCTACTGGGTCACGGCGGCCATCATGGGGGGCGCGTTGGGGCTGTTCTATCACGCCCTCGACCGCATCATCGCCTTGGCCAAGCCGTCCTGGCAGGCGGCCTATCAGACCATGACCGTGCTCTATATGCTGCTGATGAGCTATGGCCTGGCCATCCTGCTGGTGTCGGCCTTGACGCCGAGCTACCACCAGTGCGACATGTACACCCGCCAGCTCAATGGAGGCGAGCGCCAATACCGCGGTCAACAGTTCCACATCGAACTGTGCGGCGCCGGCAGCGATGCCAGCCGCCACGAGCAGATCCGCCTGCGCATCTACGATGAACACGGCCGCTGGCGCGCCGTGCGCTACTTCACCATCCGCTGGGCCAGCGATTTCCCGCTGATGCTGGAGTACTCGGCCGACCACTTCAGCTATTTCGACGCCGGCGAGCAGGATGATTTTGCCAGAGTGATGCCCATGCCTCCGCCGCTGGGCGACTGGCTTATCACCCACATCCCCTTGCTGCGCTAGGACCAGTCGGACAATGGATACGGAAGTGAATACGCAGACAATGTTGTCACAATCGCCATTCCCATGAAGAAACGCAGGGGGCAGATGTCGATGGTTTGCTACAATGAAGAAAACGACACTATCCTCATTCCTGCATAACATCATGAAACCATCCAACGTCTGGTTCCAACAGTCCCTCGCAGCGGCGCTGCTGTGTGTCTCGGCCGGTCTGGCCGCTCCGCTGGCCGTGGCCCAACCCGCCCCGCCCGGGCTGGCTGCCCAGCCTGCCCCGCCGCCGCCGGAACTGGAAAAGCTGGAAGAAGGCGAACCGCCGGCCGTGACCATCCGCAAGCCTGGCGAAGACGGTCGTAACCAGGGCAACAGCATCAAGGAACGCCGCGACCACGGCCAGACCAAGGAAATCGAAGTCAAGTCCGGCCCCAGCACCTACTACATCCGCCCCAACCCGCAACTGGGTGGTTCCACCCCGGGCGACGCCCAAAGCCCGCCACCGAGCTCGGCGCAGTGGAAGGTCGGTGAATTCGACTGGGGCGTGAAAAAGCCGCAGGAAGGTGATACCGATAACACTCCCAAGAAGTAAATTTCTGTCATCGCCCGGCGCGGCCGGTCCAGGAACAGGCAGGGTGGCCGCGTGCCCCCGGCCTGGCGCTGCGGTCGAAGCGACCCGTAGCGCGCATCAGCAAGCTTCACCTTTTCATTTTCGTCATGGCAGTCTTTACACCGGTCAGTCTGGAACAACTCTCGGACTGGATTGAACAATTCCCGCTCGGCCGCGCCACCTCGATCAAGGGCATCTCCTCGGGCATCGAAAACAGCAACTTCTTCATCGATACCGAACGCGGTGAATACGTGCTGACCCTGTTCGAAAAGCTTCATATCGAACAATTGCCGTTCTACCTGGAACTGATGCGCCACCTGGCGCAGCGCGGCATCCCGGTGCCCGAACCGGTAGCCAATGACAAAGGCGCCATCGTCAATCTCTTGAACGACAAGCCGGCGGCCATCGTCAGCAAGCTGGAAGGCCAGTCCCAGCTCGATCCGCAACCGGTGCACTGCGCCGCGCTGGGCGACATGCTGGCGCGGATGCACCTGGCCGGCAAGGATTTCAAGATCCTGCAACCCAACCTGCGCGGCCTGGCCTGGTGGCTGGAAACCACGCCGGCCGTGCTGCCCTTCCTGCCGCCGGAACTGGGCCGCTTGCTGGCCGACGAAGTGCAATATCAGAAGGACTTCGCGGCCACCAGCGACTACCGCGCCCTGCCGCGCGGCCCGGTGCACGCCGACCTGTTCCGCAACAATGCGATGTTCGTGGGCGAGCAGCTCTCGGGGATCTTCGATTTCTATTTCGCCGGCGTCGATACCTGGCTCTTCGACCTGGCCGTGACCGTCAACGACTGGTGCGTGGAACTGGACACTGGCGTACTCGACACCAGCCGCAGCCAGGCCATGCTGGAAGCCTACCGCGCCGTGCGACCGTTCTCGGACGCCGAACGCGTGGCCTGGCAGCCCATGCTGCGCGCCGCCGCATTGCGCTTCTGGCTCTCGCGCCTGTACGACTTCTATCTGCCGCGTGAGGCCGAAATGCTCACACCGCACGATCCCACGCATTTTGAACGCATCCTGCGCCTGCGCATCAACCAAGCGCCGCCGGCACTGTAACCACTGGAGCTATGGAAAAGATCCCCGCACTTACCGGCTGGTCCTGGGTCAAGCAAGGCTTCACGCTGTTTCGCAAGCAGCCGGCCGAAATCTCGACGCTGTTCCTGGCCTACATGTTCCTGATGCTGATCCTGGGCATCATCCCGGTACTCGGCCAGATGCTGCCACTGATTCTGATTCCGCTGTTTTCGATGTCGTTCATGCAAGCCTGCGCGCAGATCGAAAAGGGCGAACGGGTCTACCCCAACCTGCTGCTGATCGCCTTCCGCAGCCCGGCCCGCAACACCTTGTTGAAGCTGGGCCTGCTGTACCTGCTGGCGGCCACGCTGGTGGTGGCGGCCTCGGCACTGGCCGATGGCGGCACCTTCTGGAAGGCCATGATGGGCGGCGGCCTATCGACCCAGGAACTGGAAAGCGCTGCCGGCAGTATGCGCATCGCCATGCTGGTGGCCGCAGCGCTCTACGTCCCCGCAGCGATGGCCTTCTGGTATGCGGCGCCGCTGATCATGTGGCAGCAGATGTCGCTGGGTAAGGCGCTGTTCTACAGCTTCTTCACCGTGCGCCGCGCCGGTGGCGCCTTCCTGGTCTATGGCCTGGCCTGGATCGTGATTGCCATCGTGGTGCCCACCGTGATCAGCATGGTCATCACGCTGGCCACTGGCAGTTTCACGGCAGTGTTCTTGATCCTGTTGCCCATATCGATAATGTTGACGGTGGTTATGTACTGTTCGTTCTATCCGACTTACACTACCATCTTCGGAAAGCCCCGCAGAGGGCCCGACAGCCCGCCACTCGGAGACAATCCAAGGTCTGACGCCTGATATCGTTCAGGCAAGACCTGCGCCAGGCTGTCGCTGCCTGGCGCGCACGGCTTGAACAGTTCGAACCGAGAAGACGAACGCTGCGCACCGCAACGCCCGCCCCCCTGCCGGACTTTCCAGGACAACCAGGCTATTTTCACGGGGGTACAAAGATATGCGCATGAACATGCCGGTCACGGGCCAGGAGCGCTTGCTCATCGATGGCAAGGCCATCGTTTCCAAGACCGATCTCAAGGGCAATATCACCTACGTCAATCCCTACTTCATCGAGATCAGTGGTTTCGAAGAAGAGGAATTGCTGGGCGCGCCGCAAAACCTGATCCGCCATCCCGACATGCCGGCCGAGGCCTTCGGCGACATGTGGGCCACCATCAAGGCGGGCCTGCCCTGGACCGGGCTGGTCAAGAACCGCAGCAAGAACGGCGACCACTACTGGGTGCGCGCCAACGTCACGCCGATCCGCGAAAGCGGCCAGGTGGTCGGCTACATGTCGGTGCGTACCAAGCCCGAGCGCGCGGCGGTGGAGGCGGCCGAAAAACTCTACGCCAGCATCCGCCGCGGTCAGGCCAAGGGCATCGCCCTGCATCGCGGCGAAGTGGTGCGTACCGGCGTGGCCGGCTGGCTGGGCAAGCTGTCGCGGATGCAGTTGAATACCCGGCTCAATCTGTCCATGGGCGTGATGCTGGCCATCCAGATCGCGGTGGTCGTGGCCGGCATGGTCACGCTGCACCAATGGTGGATCAGTGCGTTGGCGGCGGTATCGGCGCTCATTTCCATCGTCCAGTGGATCGCCCTGCGCGCTGCGCTCATCAAGCCCCTGCACCAGGCGCTGGACATCACGCACGCCATCACCGGCGGCGATCTGTCGGTACGCATCGAGAGCGGCCGCCATGATGAACTGGGACGCCTGCTGGCCTCGCTGCGGCAGATGAACGTGAACCTGACCGCCATCATCGGCGACGTGCGCTCCAACGTCGAAACCATCACCCTGGCCACGCGCGAGATCGCCAGCGGCAACCTGGACCTGTCGCGCCGCACCGAAGCGCAGGCCGCCAATCTGGAAGAGACCGCGTCGAGTATGCACCAGCTCGCCTCCACCGTGCGCCAGAACGCCGATCACGCGGTGCAGGCCAATGACCTCGCCGGCACCGCCTCCTCCATCGCCATGCGTGGCGGTGACGCCGTGGCCAGCACCGGCACCACGATGAACGAGATCAGCCAATCGTCCAACAAGATCGTGGACATCATCAGCCTGATCGACAGCATCGCCTTCCAGACCAACATCCTGGCATTGAACGCCGCCGTGGAAGCGGCGCGTGCGGGTGAACAAGGCCGCGGCTTTGCGGTGGTGGCCTCGGAAGTGCGTTCGCTGGCCCAGCGCTCGGCGGCAGCGGCCAAGGAGATCAAACTGCTGATCGATGATTCGGTAGCCAAGGTCGAAGTCGGCAACCGTCAGGTCGAGCAAGCCACCCGCACCATGCGCGACATCGTCGAATCGGTACAGCGCGTCTCGGGCATCATGGGCGAGATCAAGGAAGCCACCCAGCAGCAAAGCGCCGGCATCAACCAGGTCCATGAAGCCATCACCCAGATGGATGCCAGCACCCAGCAGAATGCCTCGCTGGTAGAAGAGGCCGCAGGCGCGGCGGGCAGCCTGCAGGAACAGACGGTGCGCTTGCTGCAGGCGATTTCGGTGTTCAAGTTCAACCGCAGGTAAGCGCGCCCGGCTGAACTTCAAGCTTCAGCTTTCCTCGCCATGCAAGGGAGCGAAAGGCGCATAGATGTCGCGATAGCGCTGCAAGCGCACCTGCAGGGCCGCATGGCGCGTCGGGTCCGGCTGGTACTGCGCCTGCCGGGCCGGCTTGCGACATACCTGCGCCTCATCGCCCCCAGCGGCCAGCCAGGCCAGACGCGCCGCGCCGAGTGCGCCGCCAGCTTCGCTGCCCACGTGGGTCACAATGCGCACGGCCAGCGCATCGGCCAGCAACTGTGCCCAATAAGCGCTGCGCGCACCACCCCCTACGAGCGACAATTCGGCCACATCGGTGCCGGCTGCGCGCAAGGCGTCCAGGCCATCGACCATGCCGAAGGCCACGCCTTCGAGCACCGCATAACCGAGCGCGGCACGCTGGTGTTCCGGGGTCAGGCCATGGAACACGCCGGTGGCATAAGGATCATTGTGCGGCGTGCGCTCGCCGGACAGGTAAGGCAGGAACAGCGGTGCATTGCTGCGCGCTTCGTGGTCGAGCTCGGCGATCTCGGCCAGCAGGCTCTTTTCATCCACCGAACACAGGCGACAGAACCAGCGCAGGCAACTGGCCGCCGACAGCATCACGCTCATCTGGTGCCAACGCTGCGGCAAGGTGTGACAGAACGCGTGGATCGCACGCCCAGGATTGGGACGGAAGCGGTCATTGACCACGAACAGCACGCCCGACGTGCCCAAAGACAGAAAGCCATCGCCCGGATTGACCGCCCCGATGCCGACCGCGCTGGCCGCACCGTCGCCCGCACCACCGGCCACGATCACGTTCTCCCCCAGCCCCCAGGCCCGGGCCACGTCCGGCAACAGGGTACCCGACACCGCACTGCCATCGACCAGCGCCGGCATCTGCTCGCGCCGCATCCCTGAAGCCGCCAGCAATTCATCGGACCAGTTGCGCCCTTCCACATCCAGCCACAAGGTACCGGCGGCATCGGACGGATCGGAGACCTTGCGGCCGGTCATCTTCAGGCGCAACCAATCCTTGGGCAGCAACACGGTCGCGATGCGGGCAAACAGCTGCGGCTCATGGCGCGCCACCCACAGCAGCTTGGGCGCAGTGAAGCCCGGCATGGCCAGGTTGCCGGCGATGCCATGCAGGCGCGGGGCGCGTCGGTCCAGTTCGGCGCATTCGGGGGCGCTGCGCGAATCGCTCCAGAGAATGGCCGGGCGCAGGACTTCATCGTCTTCATCCAGCAGCACCGCCCCATGCATCTGGCCCGACAGGCCGATGGCGCGGATGCCGGCGAAGCGCTCGCGGCCGAGCTGGGTGCGCAGCTTGTCCACGGTATCGCAGGTGGCCTGCCACCAGTCGGCCGGGGCCTGCTCGGACCAGCGCGGATGGGCGCGCGTGACGTTGAGCGTGCTGCCGGCCAGTGCCAGCAAGTCGCCCTGGTCGTCGATGACCACCGCCTTGACCTCCGACGTACCCAGGTCTATCCCAAGATACATGGTGCTCCTCGTTGTTCGTTATTCGTTATGGAACGGCAATTCTATGCTGCCTCGCGCATCCCCGACAGGCTTAATGCAGCCTCGCCAGCCACTGCTGCACACGCCCGTAGGCTGTCCGCACCAGCGCCACCAACCGGGCGTCGCCGGCCAGCTCGCCCCACAGCACGGCATCCTCACAGAAGGCCTGCACCACATCGCTGGAAGCCAACATGCGACGCGCCGCGGCGGGATCGAAGATGCCATCCTGGTATGCATAGGGAAGCTGCCCCGCATTCCAGCGTTCGAGGAACACCAGGAACAAGGCCGGCAGCAGCGCCGTGGCCTGGGGATCGCGCCCCGCTGCCAGGCTCTCTTGCAAGGTCGGGCGGATGAAGCCGGGGATCTTGGAATAGCCATCGGCGGCCACGCGCTGGTTGGTATCCTGAATGGCCGGATTGGAGAAGCGCGCCAGCGTGGTGTCGCGATAGGCCACCAGATCGATGGGGCTGGGCGTAAGGCAAGGGATCACATCCTGTGTCACATAGTCATATGCCATCTGGTGGATGTCATCGCGCAGTGTGCCTTCGTGGATGTAGTGCAGACCGGCCAGCGTCCCGGCCCAGGCGATGCAGCTATGGCTGGCGTTGAGGATGCGGATCTTGGCTTCTTCATAGGGCAGCACCGACCGCACCATTTCCACACCGGCCTGTTCCAGGCGCGGACGACCAGCCTTGAAGTCGTCTTCGATCACCCATTGGATGAACGACTCGCCCATCAGGGCGCAGGGATCGTCGATACCTGTCTTTTCCTTCACACGGGCTGCAACCGCCGATGTAGGGCGGGGGGTGATGCGGTCGACCATGGCATTGGGGCTGCTGGTGTTGGCCTGCATCCAGCTCACCAGTTCCGTCTGGCCACGCAACGTCAGGAACTGGCGCAAGCCATCACGGAAGCGCTCGCCATTGTGGCGCAGGTTGTCGCAGTTCAACAGCGTCAGGGCCGCTTGCGGATGAGCCTGGCTGCGCGCCTGCAGGATCGCGGCGATGGCGCCATAGATGGTGCGCGGCGCGCCGCTGCCATCGAGGGCACAGCGCAAGTCATCGGCCAGGTCGGGGTTGCTGGTATCGAGCTGATAGTGGTGATTGAGGTAGTAGCCGCCTTCGGTCACGGTGAAGGAGATGATGCGGGTGCGTTCTTCGGCACCGGCCGCAATCAGTTGCGTGAGCTGCGCATCCCACGGCAGGATGCGGCCGATGGACGCGATGCGCTGGTAGCTGCGCTCGCCCTGGGGCGTGACGGTTTCCAGCGTGTACTGGCCTTGCTGGCGCGCCAGGGCTTCCAGCAGCGGGCTCATGTCGGCGCGGATATTGGCCAGCGCCAGTTGCCAGCGGCGATCGGCGCCGCTCTCGCGCAGCGCGTTCAGGTAGACCGCCTGGTGGGCGCGATGGAAGGAACCGGCGCCGATGTGCAGCCAGGTCAGGCTGTCGGCGGCGTCCTGGTCGTGAGAGGTGGCGATGCTGGTCATGCCTGGTCCTTGTCGATGAAGTGATGAGGTCAAGTGATTCAATGGGCGCGCAATGCAGCCACGCTCGATGCCAGGCGCGGCAAGGCCTGGCCATCGGCGCCGAACAGATGGCAACGCGCCGGGTCGGCGGCCAGCGGCAAGACGCTGCCGTGCGGCGGATCGAGGCTGTCGGGCACGCGCAGGATCAGCGCGTCTTCGCTACCTTCATAAGCCGCATACAGGTAGGAAAAATCACCCAGCAATTCCAGCGCCGTGCAACGTGCCTGCAATGCGGCCTGCCCCTGGGCGATGTTGAGATGCTCGGGACGCACTCCCAGCGTGACCTTCTGGCCAACCTGCAGCGCACCGCCATCGACCGCAGCCCATTGCAAACCGCCACCGGGCAATTGCACCTGCACGCCATTGGCCTGTATTGCTGCCACCGCGCCATCGATGAAGTTCATCTTGGGCGAACCAATGAACCCGGCCACGAAACGATTGGCCGGATGGTGATAGAGCTGCTGGGGCGAACCCACCTGTTCGATGCGCCCCTCGGAAAGCACCACGATCTTGTCGGCCAGGGTCATGGCTTCGATCTGATCGTGGGTAACGTAGATCATGGTGGTCTTGAGATCGTCATGCAGCTTGGCGAATTCGAGGCGCATCTTCACCCGCAGCGCCGCATCCAGGTTCGACAGCGGTTCGTCGAACAGGAACACGCTGGGCTGGCGCGTGATGGCACGACCGATCGCCACACGTTGGCGCTGACCACCGGAGAGTGCACGCGGCTTGCGGTCCAACAGGTGATCGATGTGCAGGATCTTGGCCGCGTGCTGGACGGCGGCATCGATCTCGGCCTTGGACTTGCCGGCGATCTTCAAACCGAAAGCCATGTTGTCGTACAGGCTCATGTGCGGATACAACGCATAGGATTGGAACACCATGGCCACGCCGCGCTTGGAAGCCGGCACGTCGTTCATGCGGCGCGCACCGATGTCGAGGTCGCCATCGCTGATCTCCTCCAGGCCCGCGATCATGCGCAGCAAGGTCGATTTGCCGCAGCCCGAGGGGCCGACGAAGACGACGAATTCGCCATCCTCGATGTCCAGATTGATGTCGCGCATGACTTCGTTGTCGTCATAACGCTTGGCCAGGTTCCTGATGCTCACGGCTGCCATGTGTGTCTCCTAGATTCTGTTGGTTCTCTTGGGGGGTTGCGCCGGCGTCTTGCTCAACGCAGCCAGATCAGTTCGCAAACCAGTTGCGGAAATTGCTTCATCTCTTCGAATACCTGATGCGCACCCGCCTCCCTCAACTTGCCCGCCATCGCCTTGCGGTCGTGCGCCACGCCGGTAAAGCCCAGCACGTACATCCCCGCGGCCACCGCTGCGCGCACGCCGGTGACGCTGTCATCGACCGCTACGCAACGCGCCGGATCGACGCCAAAGCCGGCAGCAGCGGCCAGATACACATCCGGCGCCGGCTTGGGATGGGCCACGTCATGGCCGCTATAGATGCGCCCGGCAAATTGCGCATACAAGCCACAACGTCGCAGCCCGGCCTCGATGCGCGGCGCATCGCTATTGCTGGCCACCGCGCGCGGCAGGCGGATTTCCTGCAAGGCCTCGACGATGCCCGGCACCGGCTGCGCCTGTTCACCGCAGGCCAGTGCCACCGTCTGGTGGATGCGTTCGACCTGGGCGGCATCCAGACCCAGTTCGAATTCCAGATCCACTTCGCCCAGCAGGAGGTCGGTGTACATGCCCAGCCGATTGGCAATGGCCGCGTGCAGAGCGGCGCTGCGCTGCGCTTGCGGCGGGCCATCGTCGCTGCTGCAAGCCGGCAGCAACGCCAGCAGTTCACGATGCAGCACGGCCAGGGCAATGCTCTCGCTATCGAGCAGGACGCCGTCGCAATCGCAGATCAGATGAGTAATCGTCTGGCGTGCCGTCATCACTTGACCGCTCCAAACGTCAGGCCGCGCACCAGTTGCTTCTGCGCCAGCCAACCCAGCGCCATGATGGGCGCAATGGCCAACAGCGAAGCCGCCGACAGCTTGGCCCAGAACAAGCCTTCGGGGTTGGAATAAGAAGCGATGAATACCGTCAGCGGCGCCGCATTGACGCTGGTCAGGTTCAGGCTCCAGAAGGCTTCGTTCCAGGACAGGATGATCAGCAGCAAGGCGGTGGAGGCCAGGCCCGGCATGGCCGTGGGCAGCAACAGGTAAATCATTTCCTGCCAGGCATTGGCGCCATCGATGCGCGCCGCTTCCAGGATTTCCTTGGGCACGTCATTGAAGTAGGTGAAGGTCATCCATACCGCAATGGGCAGGTTGATGAGCGTATAGATGATGGTCAGGCCCGTGACGGTGTCGAGCATTCCGGTGTTCTTGGCCAATAGGTAGATCGGGATCAGCACCCCCACGGCCGGCATCATCTTGGTCGAGAGCATCCACAGCAACAGCTTCTGCGTGCGGCCGGTGGGGAAGAAGGCCATCGAATACGCGGCTGGCACGGCCAGCAGTAGCGACAGCAGGGTCGAGCCGAGCGAGACGATCAGCGAGTTCTGCACATAGGCCAGGTAATTGCTGCGACTGAAGACTTCGCGGAAGGTCTCCAGCGTGGGCAGGAACACCAGCGAAGGCGTATAGGCCTGGGCCTCGGTCTTGAAGGCCGTCACCGCCACCCAGAAGATGGGGAAGAACAGCACGATGGCGCAGGCCCAGCCCAGCAGCGCCACCCACAGGGGGCTTTTCTTTGGGTCGCTCATTTTTCGTTGACTCCCTTGAGGTTCCTGGCCAACATGCGCACCAGGAAGAACGAGACGATATTGGCCAGCACCACCGCAAAGATGCCACCGGCCGAGGCGATACCGATGTCGAACTGCTGCAGACCGATGGAATAGACCAGGAACGTCAGGTTGGTGGTGGCCGTACCGGGGCCGCCCGCGGTGGTGGTGAAGATTTCTGCAAAGATCGAGAGCAGAAAGATAGTCTCGATCATGATCACCACCGTGATGGCGCGCTTCAAGTGCGGCAGCACGATGTAGAAGAAGATGCGCACCGGCCCGGCGCCATCCAGTTGCGCCGCTTCCTTCTGGTCATGGTCCAGCGACTGCAAGGCCGTCAGCAGGATCAGGAAGGCGAACGGAATCCACTGCCAGGCCACGATGATGATGACCGAGAGCATCGGATACTCGGCCAGCCAGTCGATCGGTTCCAGCCCCAGATGGCGCATCACGTAGGCCAGGATGCCGTAGACCGGATGCATGATCATGTTCTTCCAGATCAGCGCCGCCACGGTGGGCATGACGAAGAAAGGACCGATCACCAGCAGACGCGCAATACCACGCCCGCGGAAAGGCTGGTCGAACAGCACCGCCAGCAGGGTGCCACCGATGACGCTGATGGCCAGCACCGAGCCGATCAGCAAGGCGGTGTTGCCGATGGAAGGCCAGAAGGCGGGATCCTGCAACAGGAAACGATAGTTTTCCAGACCGACGAAACCGGTCTGGTCGGGCGCCATCAGGTTGTAGCGATTGACCGAAAAATAGATCGTCATCACCAACGGCACGATCATCCAGGCCAGCAGCAGCAACACTGACGGTGCCTGCATCAGGCGGATGGGATTGAAGCGTTCCTTGCGCGGTGGACTGCGCAGCGAGCGCGCAGCTAACTGGGATGGACTCGGCATCTTGGTACTCTTGGGCGGCGCGCCGGGAGGCGGCGACACCTGGGTGGAGTGGATCGTGGACATGACGGCCTCGGCGTATCGATCCGACCGCCGCCCCATCAGTGATCAGGCAGCGGCAGCCGGGAGGCGATGTGGGCAAGGCTGACCCTGCCCGTCATCGCCATGGCAGGAGCAAGGACTTACTTGAGGTAGCGACCCTGGCGCATCATGCGCACCGCCTGGGCCTGGGCAGCATCCAGAGCCGCATCGGCACTGGTCTTGCCCGCCAGCGCACCAGCAATGGCCTGGCCGGTGACCGTGCCTATCGACTGGAACTCGGGGATGGTGGCGAACTGCACGCCGGTATAGGGCACCGGCTTCAAGGTCGGCTTGTTGGCGTCGGCAGTCTGGATTGCGTCGAGCACGAAGTCCGAGAAGGGCGAGACCTTCTTGTACTCGGCCGAGGCATAGGTGGAATTGCGCGTACCCGGCGGCACCAGCGCCCAACCGGCATCCTTGGCAACCAGGTTGATGTAATCCTTGGAGGTGGCCCAGGCCGCGAACTTCTTGGCGGCATCCTGCGACTTGGATGACTTGGGCACCGCCAGCGACCAGATCCACAACCAATGCGAACCCTTGTCGGTCACCTGCATCGGTGCCGGCGCGAAGGCGGTCTTGTCGGCCACCTTGGAATCCTTGCCGTGATAGAGCATCCCGGCCGCCACGGTGGCATCGACCCACATGCCGCACTTGCCGCTGGAGAACAGCACCAGGTTTTCATTGAAGCCATTGGAGCTGGCGCCCGGCGGACCATACTTGCGCATCAGATCGACATAGAAGCCGACCGCCTTCTTCCACTCCGGCGAGGACAGTTGCGGCTGCCACTGTTCATCGAACCAGCGGCCCCCCCAGGCATTGGCCATGGTGGTGAGAATGGCCATGTTCTCGCCCCAGCCGGCACGCCCACGCAGGCAGATGCCATAGACCCCCTTGGCCGGATCATGCAGTTGCGCAGCCAGCTTGGCGATGTCGTCCCAGGTCGGACGCTGCGGCATGGTCAGCTTCTTTTGCTCGAACAAGTCCTTGCGGTAGTAGGTCATCGAACTCTCGGCATAGAACGGCAGCGCATAGAGCTTGCCATCCACCGACAGCCCCTCGCGCACCGGCTTGATCAGATCGGCTTCATCGTAATCCGCCGGCAAGCCGGTCATCGGCGCCAGCCAGCCCTTCTTGGCCCAGATCGGCGCTTCATACGCACCGATGGTCATCAGGTCGAACTGGCCACTGTTGGTGGCGATATCGGTGGTCAAGCGCTGGCGCAGCACGCTCTCCTCCATGGTCACCCAGCGCAGCTTGATGTCGGGATTGGCCTTCTCGAACGCCGGTGCCAGCTTCTGCAGTTCGATCATGTCGGGGTTGTTGATGGAAGCGATGTTCAGCGTCACCGGCTCGGCGTGCGCCAGGCCCGCAGCGAACAGGGTCGAGATGGCCGCAGCGGCCAGGGTAAAGCGAACGCAGGTAAAGCCGGACGCACGGGGGCGCGCGAGTTTGGACATGCTGGTCTCCGAATGTTATGTGCCCTCCTGCACATTCTTCCTGGGTGGCCACGGCAGCGGAGGCCGGTGCAACACATGCAGGGGAAGGCGGTTGTCTTGAACGACGTTTGAGCAAATATTATTTTTATGGGCAAATATTCATCGATTCTCGAATTTGTGTCAAGCATTTGCTTTTTGATTGAGCAATTGCCCATATTTGACAATAATGAACAGCCCAACTCGCCGTAAAATGGCAGCCCATCGGGGAATTCACCGCAATCAACGTCAGAGAAACAGCACCCGCCCACACCGAGACATACAGGCGCGCGGGCCGCTGGCGAGGAGAACATGTCTAGCAGCGCATCCAAACTGGATCTGGCGGCCCGCGCCGCGTGGATGTACTACGTGGCCGGCAACACCCAGAACGAAATCGCCGAACGGCTCGGCATCTCGCGCCAGATGGCGCAGCGCATGGTGGCCTATGCGGCCGACGCCAATCTGGTGAAGGTGCAGATCACCCATCCGGTCTCGTCCTGCCTGGAACTGGCGCAAGGCCTGCAGCAGCGCTATGGCCTGCAAGTCTGCCGCGTGGTACCCGGCGCCGGTGGCGCCGCCAACCCCAATGAATCCCAGGAAGTGCAGCAGATGCTGGCCGTGGCCGGGGCCGAACTGATGGAGCAATACCTGAGCTCGCACGCGCCGCTGGTGGTCAACGTCGGTTCCGGCCGCACCTTGAAGGCCGCCATCGAACGCCTGTCCGAACTGGATCGCCCGCAGCACCAGATCGTCTCCATGATCGGCGCCTTCGCCTCCGATGGCTCGGCCAACCGCTATGACGTCGCCCTGCAGGCCGCCGAGAAACTGGGTGCGCGCTTCTACCTGCTGCCCGCCCCACGCGTGGCCGAGAGCGCAAGCGACCGCCAGCAATGGTGCAACCACCGCGCCTACAAGATCGTCACCGGCCTGGCCGCACGCGCCGATGTCACCTTCCTGGGCATCGGCACCATCGCCCTGCAGGGCGCCATGCACGAGGATGGCTTCATCGACGACGATGAAGTCGCCGACCTGCAGCGCCAGGGCGCAGTGGGCGAGATGATCTGCCACGCCTTCGACATCGACGGCGCCATGCTGCCCTCCTCGCTCGCCGCACGCGTGACCACGCCGCCGCTGGCACAGGATCCGCAACGCCCGGTGATCGCCTTCTGCGGCGGCAGCAAGAAAGCTGACGCCGTGCGCGCCGCCCTGCGCGGTGGCTGGCTCACCGGGCTGGTCACCGACGAAGCCTGCGCCCGGCACGCCTTGCAGGATTGAATACCGGTTGATACCTGATTTGACTATGTGAATACGCGATTCCACGCCCGACAACGCCAACACCTACGGAGACCAGCATGACCCAGAGCGCCGCATTCGTCGTCTTCGGCGAAGCCCTGACCGATTTCATCCGCCAGCCAGACGGCCAATGGCGCGCCATTCCCGGCGGCGCCTGCTGGAACGTGGCGCGTGCCGCTGCGCGCCTGGGCGTGCCCACCGGTTATGCCGGCAGCGTCAGCACCGATGTCTTCGGCGCCGAACTGTACGCCCTCACGCAAGCGGCCGGGCTGGATATGCGCTTCACCCAGCAATACGCCAAGGCACCGTTACTGGCCATGGTGACCTCGACCACCCCGCCCGATTACTTCTTCATCGGCGACGACAGCGCCGACCTGCATTTCGACGTGCAGCGACTCCCGTCCGGCTGGCTTGATGAAGCACAGGTCCTGCATTTCGGCTGCATCAGCCTGACCCGCGAACCGCTGGCTTCGCGGCTCTTGCAGATCGCCCAGGAAGCTGCCCTGCGCAACAAGAAGATCGCCTTCGACCCCAACTGGCGCAAGCTCATGGATAGCCCCGCCTACGGCATCCTGCTGCGTCGCTTGCTGTCGATTTCGCACTATGTGAAGGTTTCTGACGAAGACCTGGAACGCCTCTTCCCCGGCGACAGCCATGCCCTGGGCACCTTGCAGGCGCTGGCTCCGCAAGCCGAGATCCTCTACACCCTGGGCGCCCAGGGAATGCAGTGGATCAAAGGTGAACATATCATCCAACAACCCGCCTACCGGGTCGAGGTGATCGACACGGTCGGATGCGGCGACGCCTCCATGGGCGGCTGGATCGCCAGCCAGCTACGCCAGCCACAGGCCCCGGCACAGGTACACCTGCAATGCGCAGCCGCTGGCGCCGCCATTGCGGCCTCCAAGGCTGGCGCCTATGCCGCCACCTGGGACGAAGTGCAACAGATGATTGCGCGCGCTTGAACCCCGCGCGTCCGCCCATGAAAAAACCTCCGCAAGCCCTCAGCATCAGCGACCTCGATCAGGAAGCCACCCTCTCCCATGCACAGAAACGATTCAATGACCTGATCAAGCAGATCGGCAAGCGACGCGCAGGCCTGCTCGAATGGGAGAGCGCCATGGCGGACTTCCAGAAAAAGTATGTCGATCAATTCCTGCCGCTGGATCAGGAACTGCAACAACTGCATCGCAAGCTGGTACAGCGCCTGCATGAAGCCTGGTCTGAAAAGGGATTGACCAAGGGCGAACGCGCCATGCTTTCCGAGATCATTGCCGACATGGCGCACATGCTGCTGGGCAAAGCCGACGACCCTGAACTGAAGCTCATCTACAACCAGCATAGCGCCTCTGACTATGATCTTGAGGCCAGGTCGGAACTGGACGAAGTCAAGCAGGTGATCGAAGAGATGCTCGACATCGATCTGGGCGACGACCTTGGCGAAGGCTCTCCAGAAGAGATCATGCAAAGAATGGAAGCCATACTCGAACAGAAAGAGCGCGAGCAGATGGCTGCCGAGCAAGCGCGCGAAGAACGTCGCGCCAGCCGCAAGAAATCGCCACGCCAACGCGCGGCCGAAGTCAAGCAGGAAACCGAGCGCAAAGAATTGAGCCAATCCATCCGCGAGGTCTACCGCAAACTGGCCAGCGCCCTGCACCCTGACCGCGAACCCGACGCCAGCGAGCGCCAGCGCAAGACCCTGCTGATGCAACAGGTCAACCAGGCCTATGAAAAGAACGACTTGCTGAAGCTACTGGAGTTGCAGCTTGAACTGGAGCACATCGACCAGCACGCCATCAACGGCATCAGCACCGAGCGTCTGAAGCATTACAACCAGATTCTGAAGGAACAACTGGGCGAACTGGATCAGGAAGTGTTCCATGTGGAGCAGCAGTTCAAGCAGACCTATGGACTGCCGCCTTCTGCGCGTGTTTCAGCCAAGACTATCGTGCGCAACCTGAACAAGGACATGAGCCTGATGCGCGACGACGGCAAGGAGCTTAGGTCGGCCTTGGCGTCGTTCGCGGATGTGCAGGAGATCAAGGTTTGGTTGAGGCTGGGGAGACGGAGGGGATTTTGAGGTGACTACTATGGGGGTCTGTATCGGATGCGCAGTAAATTAAGGAACAGAGACGCCGCTGGCCTTGAGGTTGTCGCGACCGGCCACGGTAATGAGCGGACCGTTACTCTCGGACACCTAAATTAGTTAAGAGCTCTAGCCAATTGCCCCGAAACTAATGAGCTGAATCCTAAACCTAATTAGATCTTAAATTACGCAACGACTGAACAATATTGCCGTTGCAAACAATCGGTTTGCCCTGATCTCGTTGAAATTGAGCTGAAAGCGTTTCGTTAGTCATATTATTTAAAATTTAGCTGCGCAGGGCCGGCATTGATGCGGTAGAGCGCATTGTTGGGCAGCATCTGGTCAAAGTTGTCGATGCCAATGCCTATGGCCCAGCCGTTTCAAGCAGCAGCACTCTTGGAAGGAGGGATGCCCTGCAATAATTATTCAACTCATCTTTGAACGCTTCCATGGCAATTCAAAACTCTCCCTCCATGCATGCCATCCGACAGCGAGGTCGCTTAATTCTGCAATGCTGGAATCGATATCCAGAATATTCTTTAAGCTGACTAGGACTGCGTCATCCTCTCAAACAGTGGGTTCATTAGTATGAAATTGCCAGCATCCATCATCTAAATCGTGAGTGACATAAGCAATCCAACTTTCTCTGGCAACAATTTTTCTGTTTACAATTACTGCTGTTTTTGGCTGATCTTGAAACGGCCATTTAACTAGATCTTTCGATTTCATTTATTTGATTTCTCTCTATTTTGTTGCCGCGAAAGCACTTGCGCATTGTGAACCGCCCCGACTTTCGCGGAGGCTATTTGGTTTAAGTTATGCCGACACTGCAGTATTGCTGGCGAACCGGCTGTAGTAGTTTGCCTCAGCTTCTGCCGGAGGGATATAGCCGATGGATTCCAGCAGTCGATGATGGTTGAACCAAGCCACCCATTCGAGCGTGGCCAGTTCGACGGATTCCCTGGTTTTCCAAGGGGCACGGCGATGAATTAATTCAGCTTTGTACAGGCCATTGATGGTTTCGGCCAAGGCGTTATCGTAACTGTCGCCACGGCTTCCGACCGATGGCGCAATGCCCGCCTCGGCCAGGCGTTCACTGTAGCGAATCCCGACGTATTGCGATCCCCTGTCGGAATGATGGATCAAGCCGCCGTTGCCTTCGGGCTGGCGAGCATAGAGCGCCTGCTCCAGCGCATCTAGCACGAAGTCCGTCGTCATACTGTTGCTGACACGCCAGCCAACGATGCGACGGGCAAACACGTCGATGACGAAGGCCACATACAGCCAGCCTTGCCAGGTCGATACGTAGGTAAAGTCGGACACCCAAAGCTGGTTGGGACGATCAGCCTTGAACTGACGATTGACCCGGTCCAACGGGCAGGCTGCCTTGGGATCAGAACGCGTGGTGCGAAGTTGCTTACCACGCCGGGCTCCCTGAAGCCCTTGCTTTCGCATCAACCGCTCTACCGTACAACGTGCGATAGATACGCCCTCGCGATTCAGCTGTCGCCACACCTTGTCAGCACCGTACACACGCATGTTGGCGTGCCACACCCGGCTGATTTCAACTCGCAGTACCGCATCACGCTTGCTACGAGCACAGCACAATTGAGGATTGCGCTGCCTCGCTGCATAACGCCGATATGCTGACGGGGCAACCTGCAATACCTTGCAGATCGGCTCGACCCCGTGGATATCCCGATAGCGATCGATATAGGTATTTACGACTTCAGTTTGCGGTCGAGCTCCGCCTGCGCGAAAAAAGCGCTCGCGGTCTTGAGAATCTCGTTAGCACGGCGCAATTCCTTGACCTCGCGCTCCAGTGCCTTGATACGCTCACGCTCGGCCGTGCTGACGCCATCCCGCTCGCCGCTATCGACCTCGGCGCGTTTGACCCAGTCCAGCAGCGTCTGAGGCGTACAGCCGATCATCGGCGCAATCGATTGGACCGCAGACCACGTGGAGGAATGCTCATCCCGCTGCTCACGCACCAAGCGCACCGCACGCTCTCGTACCTCAGGGGAAAACTTGCTTGATTTCTTGTTCATGGCTCTATTCTCTCAAGAGTTAGAGCCTCCTCAAAATCCGGGGCGGTTCAGCCCTGAAATACCGCTCGCCTCGCGAGTTCAGACGGGCTGCAGCATCACTAACTTAACGATGTCTGAGTGTCCTGAATTGCGGGGGCAACTACAGACACCACGCGCTCTCACCGGCCAGCGCGCCGCCGATGACAGCCGTAAACAAATGGCGCCCTCAACCTTCGCTCAGGAAGTCATATCCTTTTTCATAGGTGTCGAGCGGAGTTATAGGAAGCCATTCAGGTGGTACCAAGTCAGAATTGACGCTAACTTCGTAGCCATGCAACCAGGCGATTTTTGCGTAAATGACAGCGGGAGTAAAAATTAGATCTTCAGTAAATCCGCTCTCATCGATAGCACGCCCCTTGACCACCTTAGGGGAGAGAATAGCTTGGAGCGCCTCCTCCATTCCTCTTTTATCGCCTGTTGATAGCGCTAGATAAAAGTGATGGTCAATCAGATATTTCTTCTCTGTAGTCGTCGGCGGATTATTAAGAATCTTCTCTGAGCGCTCCCTTAGTCGCCGCCAATCTCCCCGTACAGCTAAAACTCCCTGATAAGCCCAAAAGTCATGGGTTTTATGATTTTCTATTCTTTTTTGATCGTAACCGTCGTCATAGTATGCGAACCACTGGATTAATGATCGGTTGTTAGATACCAGAGGTTTTAATAGCTGGAGAAAATTAGCACCTGGACTGGTCTGATCTACTTCCATCAAATACCAATGCCGGTCAAGGCTTGCCGCCACGTAGCAGTATTGTTTTAACTTGGCTAAATTTCTCTCATCAAACCAGGACAGCATCGCTTGAGCGAGCGCATGGCTCGACAGTCTCATTGTGCAAGCCAGCGGGTCGCCTGCCCTGTTCTGAACATTAGAAACCAAGCGTTCAATATTAAATCCTCCATCAAGGTGATCCTTGATATGTGCCAACCTTTTTTCTTTGGTTAAATCCGTGTTTCTCATCTAACTCTCACCATCATCAATTGCCCTGTAGTTTTATCTAGACCTATGACACCCTTGACTAAGGAACCTTCCGTCATTGCATCCTTTACCGCCTGATACGCTGGACTAGATTTATCGATTCGGTTTAGAACATTTTCAACCCACCTTGTAGTTAATTGAATCGCATCGCCAGCTCCTTTGGAAAGCGAAAGAGAACCATCAGTCATTTGCTTTGAGTCAAGTATATAAATCGTCTTGCCGTCCGCGCTCTGGAAAACATGATCCAAGCCATTATTACTACCATACTTTCCGCCTTCCAAGGATTTTAACCCCTGGTTAGATGCGACTTTCTCAACTAGAGCTTCTGTCAATTTTCCATCCTTATCGCCATTTTGCAGGATAGTTTGCGCAATGGTTCGCTCGGAACTGTCTAGGCCGATGATTGCATATCCATTCTCGTTAATAGCTGACTTCGATATATAACCTCCCGGCGTAGGTTTAATAGGATTTAGCTCCACTAAAGCTGATATACCTGAGTTCCCTATCGCATTAATCGTTGGAGTCTGCGTAGACGGGAGCGTCCAAGTTGGCAAGCCAGTTGCTACAGGTTTACCATTAGCATCAACCAGCGTGACCTTCTGATATTCGTCAACCGATCTTCCATAATTGACCGGAGTTCCTCCTGGCTCAATCTTCGAGCCTTTGGTAGCAATATCCGCGATGGAATCAAAACTAGCTTGTAGTCCTCGTAGAATCTTACCAATCAGCGCTCCCAATACTTGATCTTGCCCAGCCAAAACAAGGCCTAACGAAGTAGTCTCAGCGGCTTTATCATGGAATGAATCACCTCTTGGAATTGCTCCTATCGTTGCAGTATTCAAATCACTCGGAATAGGACTATTCGCATACGTGAAATTACTTCCAGGCACGGTCGAAACAACATTTCCGTTAGACGTAGCATCACGAACTTGCGCCACACATGCATCAGGTGTTTTTCCAGAACATGCTTGTGCTAGCGCGGCATCTCTAGAATGAGAGAGCTGAATAAGTGCATCACGCCGCACACACGCATCACGATCTCCGCTCGCACATGCCGCCACCGCAGCATCATACTGCTGACGTTCAGAAAGGGTAGCTAGATTGGGAGGTATATGGCTAAGCCAATTATTTAATACTTCGTTGTACGCAGCAGCACTTCCCGCACTTCCCCCTACAGCAGCACCCGCAAGGGTGCTGGCGAAACCAACCAGCGCCTTAGTCAACCCGCCATCAAGCCCTTCCTGCGTTAACGCAGCGGTGATCACAGGAGCAGTTAATGTTCCAGCCGCAGCTCCTGCAGCACCAGCGCCACCTCCCGTCAGCCCTCCAACGAGGGTATGGGCTAGAATCCGCATGGTACCGTCTGCCCCCCAATTTTGTTCGAGCGTGTTCGCCTGATCGTTAAGTTCCTTGGCCTGTTGTGGATCACTCGTATCCGCAGCCTGCTTGCGTAGCTCGGTCGCCTTCTTCTGCTGTTCCTCCGCGTAGTTACCAATCAGCGTGGAAGCCTGCTGCCCAAACGCCTGAGTAATCTTCGCCTGCGCCTCAACATCCTCACGCAGTTGATTGCCGTCCCAGTTCTTCGACAAACTATTGCTGCTGTCCTTACCCGTGCGTACCGATGCATCCAGCGACGCCACAGCCTGATCCGAACTTTGTCCCGTCCTGGCCTGCTGCGCCTGCGCATCCGTAATGGTCACTGCCGCACCCGACACACCACTTCGCGTCACGCTGGTCTCGCTACCAGAGGCGTTTCCGATGCCAATGCCTCCGCCTGGCTTGCCACCTGACGTACCCGCACTGGCACTTTGACTCTCTGCCGAGTACTGGCTCCGATTCTGAATATCACTGCTGGTAAGTGTTCCCGTGGTCAGGCTATTTCTGCCCTGCTCCACCGCCTGATCCGTGCTGGCAATCTGCGCGCCCTTCAGATCCGTATTGCCCTTCACGTTGATCTGGAACCCACCATTGCCCGCCATGATCCCGGCTTGCTGCCCCACGCTCGCATAGTCCGCATCGACACGGCTGCGGCTGGCGCTGATGCTGGCGCTCGATCCATACCCTATCGTCGCACTGCCACCAATGCTCTGGTCACGGCTCTTGAAGGTACTGGTGTCCTGCACGCTGGCAATGTTCAGATCACGCCCAACGTTGGCCTGCACCTGTTCCCCCGACACAGTGGCGCCAATCAGATTCGTATCACGGCCCGAATCGATCTTGATCTGACCACCGGATCGAACCTGCGTCATCACATTGGACACATCCTTGCCATCACTCTTGCCTCGGCTACCCGCTGCATTGGCTGTGATGCCGAGTTTGCTCTGTGAACCGATCTGCGCCGTGATGCCCACACCCCATGACGACGATGAGCGCGTGCTGTGTTGTTCATCACTGTTCTGCGCCGCGATGAGGTTGATGTCGTTGTCCGCCTTCAGGGCCAGGTTGCCCTTGGCGTTGATGTCACTGCCGGCAATGGTGATGTTGCTGTTGGCGCCATCACCGGTTGCACGGATGCTCATGTTGCCGCCAGAGGCCACCGTGGAGCCGCGTTGTGTCACCGTGTTCTGTTCGCTGCGGCTGCCGTTCTGGCTGCTGCCTATCGTGGCGCTGATGCCGATGTTGCTGCCACCTTCGGCCGAGCCGGCCTTTTGCATCTCTCCGGCGGCGCTGTAAAGTGACATCCCGGCGGTGGCTGCCGCCAGGGCTTTCACACGACCATTCTTGGTCTTGCCCGACGATTCGACCATCTGGTCCACTGTTTGCATCGCCGAGATCACCGGGCTGGTGACAGCCACTGTCAGGCCACTTTGCTTGTACTTGTCTTCAGTCTCCGTGCGGCTCGCCTGCTCTGCGGCACGAATCTCCACCGACTTGGCCGCAATATCGATATCCCCCTTGGGCGCCATCACATCGCTACCCACCTGCGTATAACGATTGCCCGCCACGATGCTGACATTGCCATCGGTACTACCAATGGTGGAAGCCGACGCCGTCTGTCCCTGACTCTTCCCGTCATGACTCTGCTCACGCGTGCCTATGGTCACGCCGAAGCCGGCGCCCATCACTCCGCTGGTGGTCTCCTTGCGGAAATTGTTTTTAGTGCTGCTATCCACGGCAGCCACAATATTGACATCGTTACCCGCAGCCATGCCCACGCCTTGCGTCGCAACGACATTGCTGCCAGTAACGTTGATGTCCTTACCCGCACGCACCACTACCGTATTGCCAGACAGGGTCGTGCCTTGATTGATGCGCTCGCTGCTGCTGTCATCAGTGGTCACCGTCCGCGAAGACAGCACCCCACCCGCATCGGTCTTCTTGTGCTGATCACGCGCACTGGCCGTGCTGACATCGGTGCCGATGTTGATGTTGTTGGCTGCCGTGGCCGCCAACGAGCCTTCGGCGTTGACGTAGGCTGCCTGGGCGTTGATGTCGCGACCTGCGGTCACGCTGATGTCCTTGCCCTGCACCGTGCTGCCGATGGCGTTGTCGCGGTTGACTTCGGCGCGGTTGTCGTTGTCCCAGGCGAGTTTTTCTTGGCTGGTTTCGTGGACGGTGGAGATGTTCACATCGCGCTGGGCGACCAGCGTGATGTTGTCTGCTGAGGCGCCGCTGGCCTTGAGGTTGATGTCACGACCGGCCACGGCAGTGAGCGAACCATTGGCCTCGGAGACTGACATCGAGGCATTCTGGTTGATGTTGGTGCCGCTGGTGACAGCGTTGGCCGTTGCTACCGTGGTGGAAGCGCTGTTGATGTCGCGGCCTGCTGAGGCCACCAGGCTGTTGCGCGCATCGATGGTGCCGCCGATGTTGTTGATGTCCTGTGCTGCCGCCACCTGCACATCCGCGCCAGAGATACGCCCGCCCAGGTTCTGGAGATTGGCGCCGGCCAGCGACACCCCCTTGCGCGCAGCAATGGTGCCGCCGCTGTTGACGATATCCTGCGCCGCCTGGAAGGCTACATCATTGCCCGCAATCAGCGTGCCCTGTCCGGTCACCTCGACGTTGGAGGCGTGTACATACACCTGCGGCACCAGCACTTCCTGCGTGCTGCCATCGGGCAGCGTCACCGTCTGCTTGACCAGCCAGACGATGTCGGTCTTCAGTGCCGCCACCTGCGCATCGGTGAGGGCGACTCCCACCGTGTAGCGCTGGGCTTGCGCCACTTGCAGGCCGGCGTTCATGAGCGCCTGGTATTGCGCTTCGTTGCTGCTGTAGCCGGCCAGATAGCGCTGGCCGGTGATCTGCTGGATCTGGCGTTGCACCAGCTGCTGTTCATAGAAACCATCGCCCAGTTGCCGCACGCCGGACTGTAGGCCCAACTGGTTCAACATGAAGTCCGACGACAACCAGTTGCGCGTGCCCACGAATTGCGGATCGGTCTGGACCAGGTAGCGCTGCGCAGGGCCGGCATTGATGCGGTAGAGCGCATTGTTGGGCAGCGTCAGATCAAGACTGGCGATGCGGATGCTGGCCGCGCCTGCGCTGGCGCCCGCCGCCCCCGAGACCGACGCTGGCACCGCCCGCACCGAGTTGGCGCGGTTGGGGCCGGCGCCGCTGGTGGGGCTGACGTCGAGCTGGAAGTTGGTGACGATGTCCTGTGACTGGTAAGGCACACCATCATAACGACGGTCGTCGGCACTGAAGCTGTGGCTCTTGATGTAGGTGTACACGGCCGAGCCGGTCGAGACCACGCGCTGCATTCCCAGCGGGCCGGTGTTGTTGATGGCGGTGCCGTTGACGCTGTCACCGGCCAGCGTGCCGCCGGCGATGACCTGGCTGGCGTAGTTGTTGAGCGCACCAACGGCCAGGTTCATGTTGCCGCCGGAGGTGATCATGCCGGGGTCGCTCTTGGTGACCACCGTGCGGGTGATCTGTTCGGTGCCGTCGTAGATGGTCCATTCGCGGTAGGAGCGGCTGTTGACGTTGTTGTTGAAGGCGGCGATCTTGTCGTTGAGCACTAGCAGCGCAGCGATGTACGCGTCGTACTTGGGCTTCCAGACATCATTGGCCGCTTTCCATGCAGCATAGACCTCGGGATCAACCGGCACCGGATAGCACGAGTCATAACACATCTCGCCGGGGCGCGGCTCCGCCCCGGGGCCTGGGCCTGGATCCTGCGGCGGCGTCACCCCCATGACTGCCCAGATACGGTCAGTGGCCGTGTAATTGATGACCGGTGGAATGTAGACCGCATCGGCATCTCCCATCGCCCCCTGGCTGTAGGGAGGAACATAGGCAATGGCCACCGCATTATCGCCACGGGCACCGCGCGAATAGTCAAACGGAGGTCCATAACGCTCGGCCGGGTAGGCGGCCGAAGGCAGCAGCAAGCGATAGTTGTCCTCATCGCCCATGGCCCGCCAGTTGGCGGCATTGAGGATTTCTCCTGAACCCCGGTTGTAGAGCCAGGCCGAGTTGGAATCCAGCAATTGTGATGAGCCATTGAGCCGGAAGTTGATGATGCGCTTGCCCGGCCCCGTCTGATCCGTGGTCTCCAGATGCGCGTTGTTATTGTTGATGCTCCCGGCTGCAATACTCAGGTTGCCATCGGCATTGATGGTGGCGCTGCTGTTGTTGACTTCCCGCGCCGAGCCCACGGCCTTCTTGTTGGCATCCAGCGCGCCGCCGATGACCATGTCGCCCACCGAGTAGATCAAGCCATGTTCGCTGTTGTTGATGACGCCGGCGCCAATATCAAGTCGGTTGCGCGCGGCGATCACCGGGGCGCTGGTGACGCCGTCGACGGTTTCCGCCTGGTTGTTCAACACGTCCGCGCCAATGGCGATGTTGTCGCCATAGATGCGGCCCGTGCCTAGGTTGTTGACGGTGCTGCTTTCGATGATGGTGTTCACGCCATCGATCAGGCCCCGGTTGATGAAGGTGTGTACATCGGTGGCCTTGAGCCTCAGGGTATTGCCCACCAGCGCGCCGCTGGCCTGGTTGTCGATGGTGGCGGCCGTCAGCGTCAAGGTGCCGCCGGCGCCGACCGAGCCGGCATTGGTGAAGGTGCCGGCGGTACGCAAATCGAGCTCGGCTGTGGCTCCGATCTGCCCGGTATGAAGGATTGAGGCGACCAGGTCCATGCGCAGGTCTTTCTGGCTCAATACCCGACCACTGCCTGTGAAGGAATATGCCAGCAAGGTGGTCTGCCGTCCGGCGATGATGGTGCCGTTGCTGTTGTCGATGGCCAGCGTGCGCGTGCTCGGGTTGGCGTCGGTCAACACGGCGCTGTTGGTGGCGGAGATCAGGCCGCTGCCATTGTCGATGCGGCCGCTGGCAGTCAGCGTGATGGCGTCGCCGCGCACGGCGCCCTGGCGGTTGCTGATGTCGGTGGCGGCCACGTTGATGGTGGCGCCTTCCATGCCCTGGTCCTGGCCTTGGGTGTTGTCGTTGCGCACGCTGCCGGCTTGCACGTTGACCGTGCCATCCGAGCGCAGCAGGCCGCCGCTGTTGTCGACAAGGCCGCTGCCGGCCTGGATGTCCACGCCCTGCTTGGCCTGCAATTGACCACCGCTGTTGGTGACGCTATTGCCTTGTACGGTCAGCTTGCCGGTGGCGCCGATGGAGCCAGCGCGGTTGTCCAGGGTGGCGGTGTTGAGGTTGATGTCGCTGTTTGAGGAGACCAGGCCGGCATTGACCAGCGTGGCGGCGGCGATGTCCACCGTGCCCTGGGCCTGGATGCCGCGTGTGCTGCCGGAGTGGCTGTTGCGCACGGTCTTGCCGCTGGCGTCGATTTTTAAGGTGGTGCCGGCTTGCAGCAGGCCGCCATCGTTGTTCAGGTCGCCGCTGCCCACCGTGAGTTGGCCTTGGGCGGCCAGCGTGCCGTTGCTGTTGTCCAGACTGCCGCTGGCGATCTGCAGGTCGCGCTGGGCGCTGACCTGGCCGCCGCGGTTGCTGAAGGTTTGCGATTGGCTGTCGAGGTGGATGTCGGTGGCGTTGAGCGTGCCGGCGCTGTTGTCGATGCCCGCGCCGGTGAGGGTGAGCGACTGCGCCGCGCTGACCTGGCCCTGGTTGGTGAATTGGCCGCTGGTGTTGATGGTCAGTGCATCTTGGCTGGAAGCCAGCGTGCCGCGGTTGTCCAGGGTGGAGGACTTCAGTTCGACGCCGCCATTGGCGCCCAGCGTGCCGCTGTTGCTGATGGCTTGCGCAGCCTGCACGCGCAGGGCATCCACCGCGTTGATGTTGCCGCTGTTGGTGAGGCCATCGGCCTGCACGGCAACCGACTGCGCCGCTTCGATGCGGCCACTGTTGGTAGTGCTGCCGCTGCTGTTGACGCGCACGCTGCCCTGGCGGGCGCTCAGGGTGCCGCTGTTGTCCAGCGTGCCGGCATTGAGCGTGGCGTCGGTGGTCGCTTGCAGCGTGCCGCTGTTGCGGATGCCGGCGGAGGCCTGCATCGTCAGGGACGCGCTGCTGCCGAGGCTGTTGCGGTTGTCGATGCTCGTGGCGCTCACCTGCACCGGACCTTCGCCGCCGATGCTGCCGGTGTTGAGCACGCTGTCGCTGGCCTGCACCGTCAGCGCTCCACTGCTGGCCATGCTGCCGGCATTGTCCAGGGCGGTGGTGGTGATGCTGGCTGCGCTCTTGCTGCCCAGTTCTCCACTGTTGCGCACGCCACCGCTGGTCTGCACGGCCAGCAAACCGTTGGCGCTGAGGCTGCCGCTGTTTTCCAGGCGACCATCGGCGGTGACCACGGCCTGTCCGACCGCAGCGCCGATGGTGCCGGCGTTACGCACGCCCACGCCATGTTCGGTGGAAGTCAGGTAGATGTGGCCGGCATACATGCCGCCCAGTTGCGCCACGTCGATGGCCACCGCCGGGGCGGCGTCGCTGGGGGCCACGCCGGGCTGTACGCTGGCATGGTCGGCGCTGACCGTGTTCAAGCCGGCGCTGACCTTCAGTTCGGGCGCCCATACGCCGGCGTTGACCTGCACCGCGCGCGCGATGATCTCGGCGTAGTCGGTGCGGCTGGCATCCAGCCCATTGCCTTCGATGTTCACCGCGCCACTGGCCACGCGATAGCTGTCCAGGTTGCCGTTGTTGATCTGCGGCACACCCGTGGTGAGCGTGGCGCGGTTGGCGTTGAGGAAGCCGCAGCCGGCGCAGGTGATGCCGGCCGGGTTGGCCACCACCACCTGGGCCCGGTTGCCCGCCACTTCCAGGTAGCCGCGCAGGTAACTGGGGTTGGCCGAATTGACCTGATTCACGATCACCCGCGCCGCCCCCGTGGCCAGCCAGGGGTTGCCGGCCACGTAGCCGCCCAGTTGAGTGCTGGTCGTGGAACGGGCGTTGTTGAGGATGACGCCATTGGTGCCGACATCGAACTGGCGATAACGATTGAGCGACACCCCGGCTGTGCTGGGGGTCTGGATGTTGACCACCGGCACGCCGTTGGGCGTGACCAGCACGGTCGGTTGCTGGGTGCGCGGGGCCGTGCGGTCGCCCAGGATCTGGGCGTGGGCCACGGTATTCATTGCCAGCGCCAGGGCCACCGACAGCAGCGAAAAGCGCAAGGCCGACGGCAGCAGATCGGGCAAGGTTCCGCTCGGGCCGGCCGTTCGGCCCTGGTGCTGGATGCTGGAGGCAATTTCTGCGACGGCCATCAATTGGCCGCGATGCCGGTTGAAAACCAGCTTGTAACGCTGACGATTCATGAACACCCCTGTGGCGGTTTTAGTTATCACCGGTCGGCCAACGAACCCCGATTCGTTGTTTGCCGTTTCCAGTTGGCAAGAATTTGCTTGCCAGGGGCCAGATGTTAATTTAAGTTGTCAGCACGTTGACAGCTTCCCTCCTATTGAGAAGATTTCCTGTTGGCAAAACCCAACAATTGTTTTCATTTCATGCCATTTTGTTTTGATTCCCGGCCGCAAGTGGCTTGGGGTCGGCCCTTATCATGCTTTCTGCCTTTACTTTTTCTTCATCCCGCCTGGTCTTGATGCTGGGCTTGCCTCTGGTATGCGCTCTTGCCCAGGCGCAAACCGCAGTCAATCAGGAGCAATTGCAGCGTGAACGTGAACGCGCACTGCGCCAGCAGCAGGAGTCGCGACCCGATGTGAACCTGGGCACGCCCGCACCCAATGCCGTACAGCAAGCCTTTCCCGAGCATGAGCAACCGTGTCGGGTGATTTCTGCGATTACGCTGGAAGGCGATCAGGCCGAACGCTTCCGCTTTGCGCTCGATAGCGTCACCGGGCCGCAAGGGGCGGTGGGACGTTGCCTGGGGTCGCAAGGGGTGAACCTGGTGCTGGCCAAGGTGGAGAGCGCCATCGTCGAGCGTGGCTACACCACCACCCGCGTGCTGGCGCGCGCGCAGGATCTGTCGACCGGTCAGTTGCGCTTGACGGTGGTGCCGGGGCGGGTCCGCCATATCCGCTTTGCCGCCGATGCCGATGCGCGCGGCACGGCCTTCAATGCCCTGCCGATCAGCCCCGGCGATATCCTCAACCTGCGTGATGTCGAGCAAGGTCTGGAAAACTTCAAGCGCGTGCCGACCGCCCAGGCCGATATCAAGATCACGCCTTCCGAGGATGAGGGCGCCCAGCCCGGCGACAGCGACCTGGTGATCCAGTACCAGCAGGCGTTTCCATTCCGTCTGAGCGCAACCCTGGACGATGGCGGCGCCCGCAGCACCGGTAAGTACCAGGTCGGCCTGACATTGTCCTATGACAATTGGTGGACACTCAACGATCTGTTCTACGTGAGCGTGAGCCGCAGCCTGAATCACTATGGCGACCACGGCAGTCATGCCTATACGCTGCACTACTCGCTGCCCTGGGGCAACTGGATGGCCGGCGTCACGCTCTCGGGCAATCGCTACCACCAGACCGTATCCGGGGCGTTCGAGAACTTTGTCTATAGCGGCCGCTCGGAGACCACAGAATTCAAGCTCTCGCGTCTGCTGCATCGTGACGCGGCCGGCAAGACCACGGTGTTTGCCAAGGGCTTGGTGCGCACTGCCTACAATGCCATCGATGATCAGGAAGTCAGTGCCCAGCAACGTCGCACCACATCCTGGGAGGCCGGGGTGAACCAGCGCCAGTTCCTGGGCGAGGCCATCGCCGATGCCACGCTGGCATACCGCCGCTCACTCGATACGCAAGGCAGCGAGCCCAGCACGCCCTTCGATCTGCCGCAGATTGCCACGCATTACGGCTTGTGGCTGCTGGATGCCTCGCTCAATGCGCCCTTCCAGCTAGGCGGCGGCAAGCTGCGTTACAGCGGTACGTTGCGCGCGCAATGGAACCGCGGCAACCTGCCGCCGCAAGACCAGTTCTCCATCGGTGGGCGCTATACCGTGCGCGGCTTCGATGGCGAGCTGACCTTGCAGGCCGAACGTGGCTGGTTCCTGCGCAATGAACTGGCGCTGGCCCTGGGCGAAAGTGGACAGGAATTGTTTGCCGGAGTCGATACCGGTGCTGTGTCAGGGCCAACGGCGCAGTTCCTGACCGGACAACGCTTGAGCGGGGCCGCGCTGGGCTTGCGCGGCAGCCTCTTCAAGCTGTCCTACGAAATGTTCTTGGCCACGCCCTTGTCCAAGCCGCAGGGATTCAATACGGTGGCGCTGACCGGGGGCTTCAATTTGCAGTGGACATTCTGAAATATCGGGCGATGCCGCTGGCACCCACACATTAGAAATTCGCTACCGACAGTAGCAATGAGAAACGCCCCGCAGCCTTTCA
The DNA here is from genome assembly GCF_003719195.1 of Herbaspirillum rubrisubalbicans. Taxonomy (NCBI): domain Bacteria; kingdom Pseudomonadati; phylum Pseudomonadota; class Betaproteobacteria; order Burkholderiales; family Oxalobacteraceae; genus Herbaspirillum; species Herbaspirillum rubrisubalbicans. The sequence continues at coordinate 462,975 of NZ_CP024996.1, read as the reverse complement.
GACAAGGCTTGCGGGGCGTTTTCATTTGTAATGCACTTTGTAAAAACTTAGATTTTCTCCAGCTTGGCCACCGACAGATCCAGCAACTTCATACCGAACTTGCCGAAGTTGATCTGCGCGCGTGCCGCACCGCCACCGCCTTCGATATTGACGATGACGCCCTCGCCGAACTTGGCGTGCGACACGTTCTGGCCGATGCGCCAGCCGGAATCGGTCTGGCGCGAGAAGCTCTGGGCAATCTTGTTGTTGCCCGCCTCCGGCACTTCATCCCAGGCCGACTTGGGATTGGCGAACCAGTGATGCTGGGCGATCTTGGGCGAGAGCCACTTGATGGATTGTTCGGGCAGCTCATCAAAGAAGCGTGAACGCATGTTGTAGCGGGTCTGGCCGTGCAACATGCGGGTCTGCGAGAAGGTCATGAACAGGCGCTTGCGGGCGCGCGTGATGGCCACGTACATCAGGCGCCGCTCTTCTTCCACGCCGCCCTCTTCCTTGGCGCTGTTCTCGTGCGGGAACAAGCCCTCTTCCATGCCAGTGATGAAGACCGCATCGAACTCCAGGCCCTTGGCCGAATGTACCGTCATCAACTGCAAGGCATCCTGGCCGGCTTGCGCCTGGTTGTCGCCGGCTTCCAGCGAAGCGTGCGAGAGGAAGGCCGACAGCGGCGACATGATGGTCACCAGCGGGGCGTCGGCATCCAGCACCTCCACGCCATCGGCGGTGGTGATGGCCGTGCCGGCCGCGGCCTGGGCCTGTGGGCCGAGGAAGGCCGGGGCATCCAGGCCATAGCCTTCTTCCGAGACGAACAGGGTGGCGGCACTGACCAATTGCTCCAGGTTCTCGATGCGGTCGGCGCCTTCCTTTTCGTTGCGGTAATGCGTGATCAGGCCAGACAGGTCCAGCACCACCTTGACCGTTTCCGGCAGGGGCAGGTGCTGGGTTTCGAAGCGCGCGCCTTCGATCAACTTGATGAAGGCGTTCAGCGAGGAACCGGCCTTGCCGGCCACGTAGGGCACGGCGGCATAGAGCGAGCAGCCGTACTGGCGCGCCGCGTCCTGCAATGACTCCATGGCCTTGGCGCCGATGCCGCGGGTGGGGAAGTTGACCACGCGCAGGAAGGCCGAATCATTGTGCAGGTTGTCCATCAACTGCAGATAGGCGATGGCGTGCTTGATTTCGGCTCGCTCGAAGAAGCGCTGGCCGCCATAGACGCGATAGGGAATGGCCGAGCTGAAGAGCGCATGTTCCAGCACCCGCGACTGTGCATTGGAGCGGTAGAGGATGGCGATCTCGCTGCGCGCCCAGCCTTCGGCGATCAAGTCCTTGACCTGTTCGATGATCCACTGCGCTTCCTGCAGGTCGCTGGTGGCTTCGTAGACGCGCACCTGTTCGCCGTGGCCGGCATCGGTGCGCAGGTTCTTGCCCAAACGCTTGCTGTTGTTGGCGATGAGCTCGTTGGCGGTGTCCAGGATGTGACCATGCGAGCGGTAGTTCTGCTCCAGCTTGATCAGGTTCTGCACATGGAATTCCTGCTCGAAGGCCTGCATGTTGCCCACGTTGGCGCCACGGAAGGCATAGATGCTCTGGTCATCGTCACCCACCGCGAAGACCGCGCCGTTCTGGCCGGCCATGAGCTTCAACCACTTGTATTGCAGGTCGTTGGTGTCCTGGAACTCATCGACCAGGATGTGGCGGAAGCGACCCTGGTAGTGCTCGCGCAGCGGCTGGTTGCGCGAGAGCAATTCATAGGTGCGCAACAGCAGCTCGGCGAAATCGACCACGCCTTCGCGCTGGCATTGCTGATCGTAGAGTTCGTAGAGTTCGACGAACTTGCGGTTGTAGTCGTCGTAGGCATCCACGTCCTTGGCGCGCAAGCCCTGGTCCTTGGCGCTGTTGATGAAGTACATCAGGTTGCGCGGCGGATATTTCTCATCGTCCACGTTCATCTGCTTCAACAGGCGCTTGATGGCCGAGAGCTGGTCTTGCGTATCCAGGATCTGGAAGGTCTGCGGCAGTCCGGCATCCTTGTGATGCGCGCGCAACAGGCGGTTGCACAGGCCGTGGAAGGTGCCGATCCACATGCCGCGGGTATTGATGGGCAGCATGGCCGACAGGCGCGCGGTCATTTCCTTGGCGGCCTTGTTGGTGAAGGTCACCGCCAGGATGCCCGAGGGCGAGACCTGCCCGGTCTGGATCAGCCAGGCGATGCGGGTGGTCAGCACGCGGGTCTTGCCGGAGCCGGCGCCGGCCAGGATCAGCGCCGATTGCGCCGGCAGTGTCACGGCGGCCAGTTGCTCTTCATTGAGGTTGTGGAGAAGATTTTGCATCCCGCGATTATAAAGGGCGCGCGCCCCCACCGGGCAGGCTCGCCCGGCGCTATACTGCCGCTCAGTCGATTTATTCCACTCCCATGAGCCTGCTCCCCATGCGTCGTCTCCCCTTCTTGCTTACCCGTACCGTTGCCCTGATCGCTGCCCTGTTGCTGGCAGCCTGCGCCACCACGCCGCCCCCGGCCTCGCGTGCCGATGTCGAACAATTGCTGATGCTGCAGAAGACACGCCTGGACGTGGCCGCACCCGTGGCACGCAGCAAGTGGAATTCGCACGCCCCCATCGATGATCCGGCACGCGAAGCGGTGATCCTGGACGATGTTGCCCTGCGCGCGCAGAAGCTGGGGCTGGATGCGGCCTGGACGCGGCGCTTCTTCCAGGACCAGTTCGAGGCCGGCAAGATCGTGCAGCGCGACCTGCACCGCCAATGGCGCCTGGAGCAACGGCCGCCCTTTGCCAATCCGCCCGACCTGGCCTTGCAGGTGCGCCCGATACTGGACCGCATGACGCCCGACCTGCTGGCGGTGCTGGTACGCCTGAACGGCCACTGGTGTGAACCCGGTGTGCAGCGCGACCTGGCTGAGCTGGAACCGGAAATCCTGGGTGCCGACTACGCACCTGAGGTGCGTGAACGGGCTACCGCAGCCTTGCGCTGCCCGCGCTGAATGCGTCTTTTCAGAAACATAACGTCGCACAAAAACGACTAAGTTGCTGAATTAACAGACAAAAAACATTTGCTGTCCTGCAGCATTTTTGTGGCGGGGGTAAAATTCGGATTGCTGTTCACGCGCACATCCGCGCACGCAGTCTCTTCATTCCGACTCCCCCGCCATGTCCGACGATTCCTGTAGTCCCCGTTCCGCTCCCACGCCGGCGCCAGCCCGCGCTTTGCCGCCGGCCAAGGTCACGCGCCAGATCATCGCTACGGCCTTCTTCACTTTCCTGGTGTACCTGGCCATCGGCATCCCGCTGGCAGTGCTGCCGGGTTACATCCATCTGGACCTGGGCTATAGCTCGGTGATGGCGGGCCTGGGCATCAGCGTGCAATATTTCGCCACCTTCGTCAGCCGTGCCAATGCCGGTCGCATGATCGACACCGTGGGCGCCAAGCAGACCGTCATGCGCGGCATGTTGCTGTGTGCGGCCAGCGGCGCCTTGCTGCTGTGCTCGGCACTGGCCCAGCCGCTGCCCTTCCTGTCACTGGTGCTGCTGCTGGTCAGCCGCGCCTTCCTGGGCCTGGGCGAGAGCCTGGTGGGCACGGGCGCCATCATGTGGGGCGTGGGCCGGGTGGGGTCGGAAAACACGGCCAAGATGATTTCCTGGAACGGCATTGCCACCTATTCGGCGCTGGCCATCGGCGCCCCGCTGGGTGTGGTGCTGGACCGCTCGCTAGGTTTTGGCATGATCGGCCTGGCCGGCATGTTGCTCACCGCCTTGGGCTATGTGCTGGCGCGTGGCGGCCCGGTCACGCCGGTGGTGCAGGGCGAGCAACTGTCCTTCAAGCTGGTGCTGCGCAAGGTATTCGCCTATGGCATGGGACTGGCCTTCGGCACCATCGGCTTTGGCTCCATTGCCACCTTCATTACCCTGTATTACGCCGACCTCCACTGGAGTGGCGCGGCCTTTGCGCTGACCGCCTTCTCCAGCGCCTTCGTCGGCGCGCGCCTGCTGTTTGCCAATGCCATCAACCGCTTCGGCGGTTATCGGGTGGCAGTGGTGAGCTTCATCACCGAAGCGATCGGCCTGCTCCTGCTGTGGAGCGCCACCACGCCGGAACTGGCACTGCTGGGTGCGGCCCTGGCCGGCTTCGGCTTTGCGCTGGTGTTCCCGTCGCTGGGAGTGGAAGCGGTCAATCTGGTCACGCCCGCCAATCGCGGTGCGGCGCTGGCGGCCTACTCGGTGTTCCTTGATCTGGCGCTGGGCGTCACCGGTCCGCTGGCCGGTGCCATTGCGGGTCAGTTGGGGTATGCGCAGGTGTTCCTGTTCGCGGCCATTGCGGCCATCGGTGGGGTGGCCTTGTCGCTGTCCTTGTACCGCAGCGCGCAGCAGCGCGACAAGTCTTGATGCGTTGATCTTGCTGATGATGGCTGGGGTCGATAGGTTTTTATCTATCGGCCCTATTGATTTATAGGCCTGCATTTATCTGGAAAATCGATTGAAATAGGGAACGTCAACCCCACTCTCTTATCAATACTTGCGTAGTCGCAGTTTGTCGTTTGGCGATTTGCAATAGAATCGCGGAGTTGTGTTGTATGACCCGCTTACGAAAAACCGAACAGCTAAGGAGCGAAAGATGGCAAAGAAAAACGTGGCAGCCCCCTCAATCAACATCGGCATCAACGACAAGGACCGCAAGAAGATTGCCGACGGCCTGTCCAAGCTGCTGGCCGATACCTATACCCTGTACCTGAAGACCCACAACTTCCACTGGAACGTGACCGGTCCCATGTTCAACACCCTGCACCTGATGTTCGAAGGTCAGTACAACGAACTGGCGCTGGCGGTGGACCTGATCGCCGAACGCATCCGCGCGCTGGGCTATCCGGCTCCGGGTTCGTACAAGGAATTCGCCAAGCTGTCCTCGATCCCGGAGGCCGATGGCGTGCCCAATGCCCAGGAAATGATCGCGCAACTGGTGGCCGGTCAGGAAGCCGTAACCCGCACCGCGCGTTCGATCTTCCCCACCGTGGACGCCGCTGCCGATGAACCGACTGCCGACCTGCTGACCCAGCGTATGCAACTGCATGAAAAGAATGCGTGGATGCTGCGCAGCTTGCTGGAAGGCTGATCTACCTGGCCAATGAAAAAATGCCGTTCACTCGAACGGCATTTTTTTTGGACGAAGCGTTCGGACTGCGTCCGGGCATCAGCCATCAACGATAGAGATCGGCCAGTTGCCGCGTCTTGCGCTCCTCCACCGGCACCAGATAGACACTGCTGATGACGGCCACCATGTCGGCCCCCTGCGCCACCAGCGGCGGTGCGTTCTCCAGCGTGATGCCGCCGATCACCACCACTGGCAAGGCAATCTCGCGCTTGGATTGCGCAATAATTTCCGGCGCGGTGCGGAAATCATATTTTTTAACGCGCGACGGATAGAAGCCGCCGAATGCGACATAACTGGCGCCATCGCGATACGCCGCATGGGCCAGTTCCAGTGTGCCGTAGCAGGAGGCGCCGACGATGCGCTCCGGCCCGACCGCCTCGCGTACTTGAGCGATGGACGCGTCGGTGCCACCGACATGGATGCCATCGGCACCGATCTCCAGGCACAGGTCCACGTGATCATTGATGATCAGCGGTACCTCGTACTGGCGGCACAGCGCCAGCAGCGCCGAGGCTTGCGCCAGCCGCTGCGGTGCGGCAGCGGTCTTGTGACGGTACTGCACCAGTGCAGCACCATTCTGCATGGCCAGCTCGGTGGCCGCCAGCAATTGGGCAGTGTCGTCCCAGTCGGGGGTGACGATGTAGAGGCCACGCAGATGGCTTGCATACTCGGGTTTCATGTCAGGTTCCTCACTACAGGTTCGAACGCGGGGACGCGATTGGGGATGCGCTGTCCAGGCGCGATGGCATAGGCGCTGGACAAAGCGTGCTGGGTGTAGCGCTGGGCTAGGTCCAGCGCTTGCTGCATCGGCAGGCCACGCGCCAGACACGCTGAGAGTGCCGCCGCCAATGTACAGCCGCTGCCGTGGAATTCATCGGGCAGACGGGTCCAGCGCCAGCTATGGCTTGCGCTGATCGGATGTGGCACAGCGGCAGCGGGAGCCGGTCCATACCAGCGATTGACCACATCCTCTTCCTGCGCGCCATGGCCGCCTTTGAGCAAGACATGGGCGCAGCCGCGCTGCATCAGTAGCGCCGCCTGGCGCGCCGCATCGACCTCGCCACACAGGCGCCGGGCCTCGTTCAGGTTGGGTGTGATCACCGTGGCCAACGCATAGAGTGGTTCGATGATGCGCGCAGCATCGTCACGCGAGAGCTGGTCACCTTTACCATTGGCCAGCACCGGGTCGAGCACCACCGGCAATTGCGCATTGCGCTGGCGCAATTGCCGGATCAGCGTGGCGATCATCTGCGCATTCTCAACACTGCCGGCGATGCCCAGCTTGACGGCGGCAATCTCGAAGCGGTCGATCAAGACCTGGGCTTGGTGGCGCACCAGTTCAGGATCGAGGGCATGAACGGCGAAGACGCTGACGTTGTCCTGCACCGTCAATGCCGTGGGCACCGACAGGGGATGGCATCCCAAGGCCGTAATGGCCGGGATGTCGGCCTGCATCCCGGCGCCGCCGCTGGGGTCGGAGCCGGAGAAGACCAATACGCAGGGTGGTGTGGCGCGATAGGCGGCGCTCATGATCAAGCCACGCGACCAGCCATCGGCGAGGACGGCGAGGCGGCGAACTTGCGCGCGATGCGACCCGCCAGGAAGGCTTCGCGGCCCGCTTCCACGGCCAGCTTCATGGCACGCGCCATGCGGATGGGATCGCGTGCACCGGCAATGGCGGTGTTCATCAGCACGCCGTCACAGCCCAGCTCCATGGCGATGGCCGCATCCGAGGCCGTGCCCACGCCAGCATCGACCAGCACCGGCACGCGCGCCTGGTCGATGATCAGCGAAAGATTCCAGGGATTCAAAATACCCATGCCCGAGCCGATCAGCGAGGCCAGCGGCATGACGGCGGCCACGCCCAGGTCTTCCAACATGCGCGCCTGGATCGGGTCGTCGCTGCAATAGACCATCACGTCGAAGCCATCCTTGACCAGGATGTCGGCGGCTTTCAGGGTTTCGGGCATGTTGGGGAACAGGGTCTTTTCATCGCCCAGCACTTCCAGTTTTACCAGCTTGTGGCCCCCCAGCAGTTCACGCGCCAGTTGCAGGGTGTAGACCGCATCGGCGGCGTTGTAGCAACCGGCGGTGTTGGGCAGGATGGTGAATTCGGAAGGTGGTACCGCATCCAGCAGGCTGGGCGCGTTGGGGTCCTGGCCGATGTTGACGCGGCGGATCGCCACCGTGATGATCTCGGCGCCGCTGGCGACAGTCGCCGCGCGGGTTTCGTCGAGATCCTTGTACTTGCCGCTACCGACCAGCAGGCGCGAGCGATAGGTCTTGCCGGCGATAGTCAAGCCCTGGTCCTCGCGGGTCAGATGAGCGTCGTTCATGTTCATGTTGATTCCTTGTCTGTGAGGGATGCGTGCCATGGGATGCGGCGCCTGGCTGCACCAGCGCGCCGCAGCGGAAGAAAACTTCATCCACCCCCGATGGCGCGCACCACGTCTACCTTGTCAGCCTCAGCCAGCGCGCGCAACGACCATTGCGCGCTGGGCACCACCTGGCGATTGACGGCCACCGCCACAGCCTTGCCGGCCAGTGACAGGCCGGCAATGAGCTGGTCCAGCGTGGCGCCATCAGGCAGCGGGTGTGGCTTGCCGTTCAGTTCGATCTGCATGGCTGGCCACGCTTACTGCTTGGCATAGATCTCGGCGCCCATCTTGACGAACTCCACCGACTTGACCTGCATCCCCTGCTTCAATGCATCGATCTCGGAGATGCCTTCCTTGGCGGCGTAGTCGCGCACTTCCTGGGTGATCTTCATGGAGCAGAAGTGCGGGCCGCACATGGAACAGAAGTGCGCCACCTTGGCCGAATCCTTGGGCAGGGTTTCGTCGTGGAATTCGCGCGCCTTGTCCGGGTCCAGGCCGATGTTGAACTGGTCTTCCCAGCGGAATTCGAAGCGCGCCTTGGACAAGGCGTTGTCGCGGATCTGCGCGCCCGGATGGCCCTTGGCCAGGTCGGCGGCGTGGGCGGCGATCTTGTAGGTGATGATGCCGTCCTTCACATCGGTCTTGTTGGGCAGGCCCAGGTGTTCCTTGGGGGTGACGTAGCACAGCATGGCCGTGCCATACCAGCCGATCTGGGCGGCACCGATGCCGGAGGTGATGTGATCGTAGCCGGGGGCGATGTCAGTGGTCAGAGGACCGAGGGTGTAGAACGGCGCTTCGTGGCACTGCTCCAGTTGCAGGTCCATGTTTTCCTTGATGAGATGCATGGGCACGTGGCCGGGGCCTTCGATCATCACTTGCACATCGTGCTTCCAGGCGATCTGGGTCAATTCGCCCAGGGTGCGCAGCTCGCCCAGCTGGGCTTCGTCGTTGGCGTCGTAGATGGAACCGGGACGCAGGCCATCGCCCAGGCTGAAGCTGACGTCATAGGCCTTCATGATCTCGCAGATCTCTTCGAAGTGTTCGTAGAGGAAGGATTCGCGGTGATGCGCCAGGCACCACTTGGCCATGATGGAGCCGCCGCGCGAGACGATGCCGGTCATGCGCTTGGCCGTCAGCGGGACGTATTGCAGACGCACGCCGGCGTGGATGGTGAAGTAGTCCACGCCCTGCTCGGCTTGCTCGATCAAGGTATCGCGGAAGATTTCCCAGGTCAGATCCTCTGCCTTGCCGTTGACCTTTTCCAGGGCCTGGTAGATCGGCACGGTGCCGATGGGCACCGGCGAATTGCGGATGATCCATTCACGGGTTTCGTGGATGTTCTTGCCGGTGGACAGATCCATGACGTTGTCGCCGCCCCAGCGGATGGCCCAGGTCATCTTTTCGACTTCTTCGCCAATGGAAGAGGTCACGGCCGAGTTGCCGATGTTGGCGTTGATCTTGACCAGGAAATTGCGGCCGATGATCATCGGTTCGACTTCCGGGTGGTTGATGTTGGCGGGGATGATGGCGCGGCCGCGTGCCACTTCGTCACGCACGAATTCCGGCGTGATCTCGGCGGGAATGGAGGCGCCGAAGGACTGGCCGGGATGCTGGCGGCCCATCAGGTCAGCCAGCTTGTTGCCCATGGGGCCGGAGGCCTTGAGTTGCTCCAGATACTCCTTGCGGCGCAGGTTTTCGCGGATGGCGATGAATTCCATCTCGGGGGTGATGATACCGCGGCGGGCATAGTGCATCTGGGTGACGTTGGCCCCAGCCTTGGCGCGGCGCGGCTTGCGGTGCAGGTTGAAGCGCAGCTCGGCCAGGGCCGGATCGTTCAAGCGCTGCTGGCCGTATTCGGAGGTGGGGCCGGCCAGTTCTTCCGTATCGTTGCGTTCCAGAATCCACGGCAGGCGCGGGGTAGCGAGACCGGCGCGGATGTCGATCTTCACGTCCGGGTCGGTGTAGGGGCCGGAGGTGTCGTAGACGGTGATGGGGGGGTTCTTTTCGGAACCGAACATGGCGGGCGTGTCAGCCTGGCTGATTTCGCGCATGGGTACGCGGATGTCCGGGCGCGAGCCGGTCACATAGATCTTGCGGGAATTCGGGAGAGGCTGGATGGCTGCCTCATCGACGGTGGCCGTCGCGGACAGGAATTTCGGGTTGGCATTCATTTCGGCTCCTTTGCTTGATGACTCATGGCTCGGAGCCAGCAAAGGAGGTTGCGGAAGAGGACGGACGGCGTGGAGGTGATACAGGGCCGTGGGTGCGTCAAACTGCCGGTTGCTTCCCTTCGCTGGCATTATCCAGATCAGGTTCAAGGGTATTTCTCACCCGACTACCCAAGCATGAGCTCAGGCGCCAGGACCCCTAGCGGTGCGACGCGGGCCACTTGCGCGGTCTTTGTCGTGGGCCGGATTCTACTCCAATTGGCGTGAGGAACAAGGCTTCATTTCGGATGGACTCGGTGTGCAGCGCAGCAACCGAACCGGGTAACATGCCTTGGAGCAATGTATTTGCGGGCTGCCCAAGACCGGCTTTGAGTGCGTCAATTTCGCGCCTGAGGCGAGATTTGCCTTGTCCGTCCCTTATAATGTTGGGTTTCGCAAAAACACACGTCAAATCATGGAATTAGCCAAGTCGTTCGAGCCCGCCGAGATTGAGAAATTCTGGCGCGAGGAGTGGGAAAAGCGCGGTTACTTCGCCGCCACCACCGACGCGGAGAAGCCCTCGTTTTCCATCCAGTTGCCGCCGCCCAATGTGACCGGCACGCTGCACATGGGGCACGCGTTCAACCAGACCATCATGGATGGCCTGACGCGCTACCACCGTATGCGGGGCTACAACACCGCGTGGATTCCCGGCACCGACCATGCCGGCATCGCCACCCAGATCGTGGTGGAACGCCAGTTGGATGCACAAAAGATCTCGCGCCACGACCTGGGCCGTGAAAAATTCGTCGAAAAGGTGTGGGAGTGGAAAGAGAAATCCGGCTCCACCATCACCGGCCAGATGCGCCGCATGGGCGCCTCCACCGACTGGGCCCGGGAATACTTCACGATGGACACTAAGATGTCCAAGGCCGTCACCGAAGTCTTCGTGCGCCTTTACGAGCAGGGCCTGATCTACCGTGGCAAGCGCCTGGTGAACTGGGACCCGGTGCTGGGCACCGCCGTCTCCGACCTGGAAGTGGTGTCGGAAGAAGAAGACGGCTCCATGTGGCACATCAAGTACCCGCTGGCCGACGGCAGCGGCCATATCGTGGTGGCCACCACCCGTCCAGAAACCATGCTGGGCGACGTCGCCGTGGCGGTGGACCCGACCGATGAGCGCTACGCCGCGCTGGTGGGCAAGATGATCAAGCTGCCGCTGGTGGGCCGCGAGATCCCCATCATCCAGGATGAATACGTCGACAAGGAATTCGGCACCGGTTGCGTGAAGATCACCCCGGCGCACGACTTCAACGACTATCAGGTCGGCGCACGCCACAACCTGGAAATGATCAGCGTCTTCACCTTGAAGGCCACCATCAACGAGAACGCGCCCGAGAAATACCAGGGCCTGGACCGCTTCGAGGCGCGCAAGCAGATCGTGGCCGATCTGGACGCGCTGGGCCTGTTGGAACAGGTCAAGCCGCACAAGCTGATGGTGCCGCGTGGCGACCGTACCGGCGTGGTGATCGAGCCGATGCTGACCGACCAATGGTTCGTGGCCATGAGCAAGCCGGCACCGGAAGGGACCTTCTTCCCCGGCAAGTCGATTGCCGAAACCGCGCTGGAAAAGGTGTCCTCGGGCGAGATCAAGTTCGTGCCCGAGAACTGGACCAACACCTACAACCAGTGGCTCAACAACATTCAGGACTGGTGTATCTCGCGCCAACTGTGGTGGGGCCATCAGATCCCGGCCTGGTACGACGAAGACGGCGGCATCTACGTCGCCCGCACCGAAGAAGAAGCGAAGAAGCAAGCCGGCGGCAAGGCCGTCAAGCGCGACGAAGACGTACTCGACACCTGGTTCTCCTCGGCACTGGTGCCTTTCTCCACCCTGGGCTGGCCGGAAGAAACGCCGGACTACAAGCTGTTCCTGCCCTCCTCGGTGCTGGTGACGGGCTTCGACATCATCTTCTTCTGGGTGGCGCGCATGGTCATGATGACCACGCACTTCACCGGCAAGGTGCCGTTTGACACCGTCTACGTCCACGGGCTGGTACGCGATGCCTCGGGCCAGAAGATGTCCAAGTCCAAAGGCAACACGCTGGATCCGATCGACCTGATCGATGGTATCGGCGTGGATGAACTGGTGGCCAAGCGTACCGTAGGCCTGATGAATCCCAAGCAAGCGGCCAGCATCGAGAAGGCCACCCGCAAGGAATTCGCCGATGGCATTCCGGCCTTCGGCACCGATGCGCTGCGCTTCACCTTCGCCTCGCTGGCGACCCTGGGCCGCAACATCAACTTCGACCTGAACCGCTGCGAAGGCTATCGCAACTTCTGCAATAAGCTGTGGAACGCCACCCGCTTCGTGCTGATGAATACCGAAGGCCAGGACTGCGGGTTCGATGGCCACGTCAAGGGTGTCTGCGACAAGGAGAAGCTGCAATTCTCCAAAGCCGACCGCTGGATCGTGTCGCTCTTGCAGCGAACCGAGGCCGAAGTGGAAAAGGGCTTTGCCGACTACCGCTTCGACAATATCGCTACCGCCATCTACAAGTTCGTCTGGGACGAGTACTGCGACTGGTATCTGGAAATGGCCAAGGCCCAGATCCAGAACGGCAACGAAGCGCAACAGCGCGCCACCCGCCGCACCCTCTTGCGCGTACTGGAAAGCGTGCTGCGCCTGGCCCATCCGGTGCTGCCCTTCATCACCGAACAACTGTGGCAGAGCGTGGCCCCGCTGACCGATCGCAAGCCCGATCCGGCAGGCGACTCCATCATGCGCCAGGCCTATCCGCGCCCGGACCTGGAAAAGGTCGATGCCGAAGCCGAAGCCTGGGTCGCCCAGTTCAAGGCCTACACCGACGCCTGCCGCAACCTGCGCGGCGAGATGCAACTGGCGCCGTCGCTGCGGGTGCCGCTGATCGTGGAAGCCACCAATGCGGCTGACGCAGCAGCGGTGGAATCCTTCCTGCCCTACCTGCAAGGTCTGGTGCGCCTGTCGGAAACCACGGTGGTGGCGCAACTGCCAGAGTCGCCGGCGCCGGTGGCCATCGTCGGCGAGGTCAAGCTGATGCTGAAGGTGGAAATCGACGTGGCTGCCGAGCGTGAACGCCTGGGCAAGGAAGTCACCCGTCTCACCGCCGAGATCGCCAAGGCCAATGGTAAGCTGTCCAACGAAAGCTTCGTGGCGCGCGCGCCCGAGGCGGTGGTGGCGCAGGAGAAGGAACGCGTCGCCAACTTCAGCGCTACGCTGGAAAAGGTAAAGGAACAATTGGCCAAGCTGAAGTAAGCCGGCCTGTTTCTTCATCAAGCCGTCGTCCCTCGCGGGGCGGCGGCTTTTGTTTTTTGTGCTTGCCTTGCACGGCGGGCTTGTCTAGACTGGATCGAATAAATTAGAACAATCGTGCTTTTTTATAGCATTCGACTTGATAACCAGGAGACAACCATGCCCCGTATTTCCTCCCCTTCCCGTCTGCTCACGCTGTCGCTGCTGGCGGCCAGCCTCATGACCAGCGCTGCTGCCTGGGCCGATGGCTCCCCGGTCGGCCTGTGGAAAAGCATTGACGACGCCACCGGCAAACCCAAGGCCCTGATCCGCATTACCGAAAACAATGGCGAACTGAGCGGCAAGATCGAAAAACTCTTCCGTGCGCCGGACGAAGACCAGAATCCGCTCTGCCAGAAATGCGAGGGCGAGTTGAAGGACCAGCCGGTGATCGGCATGACCATCCTGTCGGGTCTGAAGAAGGATGGAGACGAATACAACGGCGGGCAAATCATCGATCCGGCCAATGGCAAGGTCTACAAGAGCAAGCTTTCGGTCATCGACGATGGCCAGAAACTGAACGTGCGCGGCTACATCGGGATGCCCATGCTGGGCCGCACCCAGACCTGGCTGCGCGAACAGTAAGGCGCGTTCAGGGGGTGCGCGAGGCCTTCAGGACGTAGCGGTCCAGCTCGCGTGCGAAGGCGCGGCCATCGCTAGTGCTGAAGGCGGCCGGGCCGCCGGTCTCGACACCGCTGCTGCGCAACTCTTCCATGAAATTGCGGGTACTCAGGTGATGGCCGATGTTCTGGATCGTATAGAGTTCGCCGCGCGGATTGAGCGCTACCGCGCCCCTGGCCACCACGTCGGCGGCCAGCGGGATGTCGGCCGTGACGACCAGGTCGCCTGACGCGACCTGGCGCGCGATCTCACGATCAGCCACGTCGAAACCCGCCGGCACCACCATGGACTTGATGTAGCGTGAAGGCGGCGTGCGCAGTGGCCGGTTGGCCACCAGCGTGACCACGATGGCGGTGCGCTCGGCCACCCGAAAGAGCATGTCCTTGATGACGCCAGGACAGGCGTCGGCATCCACCCAGATGGCCACGGACTGGCTGCGCCCCAGGCTCAGACGAAGGACACCGTCAGGCCCGGCAAGGTCAGGCCGGAGAAGGCCGTGGTCCAGGTCTGGCCGGCTTCGATGGGACAGGCGTCGGTCCAGGTGCCGGTGGTGATGATCTCGCCCGCCTGCAATTGGCGGAAGCGGGATTGCTTTTGCAACAACTGGTGCAGGTGCCACAGCGCGTGCAGGGGGCTGTCCATTTCATCGTTGCAGAAGCCGGCAGCGCGCAGCACGCTGGAAGATTCGGTATTGCAGGACAGCGAGACGCTGGCGCTGGCCAGGATCTGCGGCAGGTGATGCCGGCTGGCCGAGGACAGTACGTGCGGCTCGCCCACGATCAGGGTGCCATGCAAACCGAAAGCGGCAATCGAGTCGGCTACCGTGAATTCCCACTTGGGGAAGGGGCAGACCACGATTTCAAAGCCGTGCGCCATCCACTCCAGGCAATCGGCCAGTTCATCCAGCGATGCGTCGGGCGCCGGGCTCTTGCCGAGTTTGAAGACGATTTCCGGTTCGATGCGCGGTTGCACGGCACCGGTCAGGGATTGCGCGCCGTGATTGTCTTCGGCAAAACGTACCGTGGTGTCGTACATCGGCGCCCAGGTCGGGATGCGGGGATCGTCGATGATGCCGTAACGCTTCCAGTTCTTGCGCACCACAAAGCCGATCTTGCGACCGATGGGCTGCTCGCCCTGGGCCACGCGGATATTGCGGATGTTGTGGGCGATTTCGTAGGCATCTTCCACCGACAGCGGCTCGGACTCGGAAATGCGCGGGATGATCTGGGACTGGGCGCGCGCATCCAGCAACTGATGCGCGTATCGAAGGGCCTGGCTCGACATTAGCATGGGGGGCTCACATCGAAAGATAGTGAATAGCTATCCATTGTCGATGACGATTAATTTTTGCACAAGCAAAAACTCGCTTTTATACGATATCTGACAAAAATTTCATCTGATTTTGCTGCTGCGCGTCATGGTGTTTTTCATTCACTGAAAATATTGCAAACATGAACAGAACAGCCGGGCTTGCCCGTGTAGATGGCCTCGTTCAGTTACCCCACAGCTCGCCATTGGGACCGGTGCGCGGTGCGGTCACGCCGAAGTGCTGGTAGGCCGCGCCAGTGGCGATACGCCCGCGCGGGGTGCGCTGCAGGTAGCCTTGCTGGATCAGGTAGGGCTCCAGCACGTCTTCGATGGTGTCGCGTTCTTCACCGATGGCCGCAGCCAGGTTGTCCAGCCCGACCGGGCCGCCGCCGAACTTGAAGAGCACCGCTTCGAGCAGCTTGCGGTCCATCAGATCGAAGCCAACCGGGTCCACATCCAACATCACCAGCGCGGCATCGGCCATCTCGCGGGTGATGCGGCCCTCGCCCTTGACCTCCGCATAGTCGCGCACGCGGCGCAACAGGCGGTTGGCAATACGCGGGGTGCCGCGGCTGCGACGGGCGATCTCCAGCGCGCCCTCCTCGACGATGGGGGCGTTCAAGAGACCGGCGCTACGGGTGACGATGCGCGCCAGCTCAGGCGGGGTGTAGAACTCCAGGCGGGCGACGATGCCGAAGCGGTCGCGCAGGGGATTGGTCAACATGCCGGCACGGGTGGTGGCGCCCACCAGCGTGAAGGGTTGCAGGTCCAGGCGCACCGAGCGGGCGGCCGGGCCTTCGCCGATCATGATGTCGATCTGATAATCTTCCAGCGCCGGGTAGAGGATTTCCTCCACCACCGGCGACATGCGGTGGATCTCGTCAATGAAGAGCACGTCATTGGCTTCGAGATTGGTGAGCAAGGCCGCCAGGTCGCCGGCGCGCTCCAGCACGGGGCCTGAGGTCTGGCGCAGGTTCACCCCCATTTCGCGGGCGATGATGTGGGCCATGGTGGTCTTGCCCAGGCCGGGCGGACCGAACAGCAGGGTGTGGTCGAGCGGTTCGCCGCGCTTGCGGGCGGCCGAGATGAAGATTTCCAGCTGCGCGCGCACCTTTTCCTGGCCGACATATTCATCGAGCTGCTTGGGCCGCAGGGCGCGCTCGATGGCTTCCTCGTTGGCCGAGGCCGGAGTGGCGGAGATGATGCGCTGTTCGGAGAAATCGTCGGTCTGGATGCTCATGCTGTGGTCCTTGTCTGCCCCGCCTTAGGCCTTGGAGAGCGCCTTGAGGGCCAGCTTGATGCCGTCCGAGACGCTGGCCTCCTTGGGTACCTGCTTCATGGCCAGACTCGCTTCCTTGTCCGAATAGCCCAGCGCCAGCAGGGCGTTGAGGATGTCGGCCGTGGCATCGCTGTGGACCACGCCGGGGGCCACGCCCAGATCCGCACCCAGCTTGCCCTTCAATTCCAGCAGCAGGCGTTCGGCGGTCTTCTTGCCGATGCCGGGCACGCGGGTCAGGCGACCGGCTTCCTGCAGGCTCACGGCCTGCGCCAGGTCCGACACCGACATGCCCGACAGGATGGACAGTGCGGTACGCGCACCGACCCCGGAAATCTTGATCAGCTCCTTGAACGTATTGCGTTCTTCAGCAGTCCCAAACCCGAACAGGATGTGCGCATCCTCGCGGATGGCCAGGTGTGTCAGCAACGTGACCTTCTCGCCCACGGCCGGCAGGTTGTAGTAGGTGCTCATGGGCACGGCCACTTCGTAGCCGACGCCCTGGCAATCCACCAGCAGATTGGGAGGGAGTTTTTCTAGAAGAATTCCGGAGAGGCGACCGATCATGGCGTCAAGGATGTGCCTGGAAGGCAGCTTCTGTGATAATCCCGCGATGATACAGCACTGTTCGGATAAACAGTATCGACCCTCACCTGCTCATCACACACTTATCACCCGCTTAGACCAAGACAAAGGAAAAACATGGCCGGCAGCGCCCTTTTCGCATTGATTGATGACATCGCCACCGTTCTGGACGACGTTTCCCTGATGACCAAGGTGGCCGCCAAGAAGACCGCTGGCGTATTGGGCGACGACCTGGCCCTGAACGCCCAGCAGGTCGCAGGCGTGCGCGCCGAGCGTGAATTGCCGGTGGTGTGGGCGGTAGCCAAGGGTTCACTGAAGAACAAGGCGATCCTGGTGCCGGCAGCGCTGGCCATCAGCGCCTTCATCCCCTGGGCGGTGACGCCGCTGTTGATGCTGGGTGGCGCCTTTCTCTGCTTTGAAGGCTTCGAGAAACTGGCCCACAAGTATCTTCCGCATGAAGAAGAACATCATGAAGTCGCCGCCACGGCGCCGGAAGACATCGACCCGGTGCACTACGAGCAGGACAAGATCAAGGATGCCGTGCGCACCGATTTCATCCTCTCGGCCGAGATCATCGCCATCACCCTGGGCACCGTGGCCGGGGCGCCCTTGCAGCAGCAGATCACGGTACTGGTGGGCATTGCGCTGATCATGACGGCGGGCGTCTATGGCCTGGTGGCGGGCATCGTCAAGCTCGATGATGGCGGCCTGTACCTGGTGCAGCACGCCGGCACCAGCCCCTGGGGGCGGGTCAAGGCCGGCATCGGGCGCGCCATCCTGGCCGCAGCGCCAGGGATGATGCGCAGTCTCTCGGTGATTGGCACCATCGCCATGTTCATGGTGGGCGGCGGCATCTTGACGCACGGCTTGCCGCTAGCGCATCACGCCATCGAACATGCCGCCGTGGTGGTGGGCGATCTGGCGGTGATCGGGCCGGTACTGGGCGCCATCACGCCGACCGTCTTGAATGCCATCTTTGGCGTGCTGGCCGGGGGCGTAGTACTGGCGGGGGTGACGCTGGTGCAGCGCGTGCTGGCCCGGTTCAAGAAAAACTAGCCGACCAGGCGCCCGCCGCGCATCCGTATACCCTTGCGCGCCAGCGCCGGGGCCAACGTGCCGAGGTCGGACAAGACCCCGCCGCCGTGCGCATGACAGATCGCCACACCCAGCGCATCGGCCGCGTCGGTGCCGGGCAGGCCCGGCAGCTTCAGCAGCCGAGCCACCATTTCCTGCACCTGGGCCTTCTGCGCCCGTCCATGGCCGGCCACGGCTTGCTTGACCTGCAAGGCGGTGTATTCGGCCACCGCCAGGTCAGCCGCCACCAGCGCGCAGATCGCCGCGCCGCGAGCCTGCCCCAGCAGCAGCGTCGATTGCGGGTTGACGTTGACGAACACCTTTTCGATGGCGGCGCAGTCAGGCGCATAGGTGCGCACCACTTCGCCAACACTGGAGAGGATCACCTTCAGACGTGAAGGCAGATCGCCATCCGGGCTCTTGATAGTGCCCGAGGCGATATAAGACAGCGTGTTGCCCTGCTTGTGGATGACCCCGAAACCGGTGGTACGCAAGCCAGGGTCGATACCGAGGATTTTCATGCCCGCCAGTCTAACCGATCAGGCGCACTACCAGGCGCTGCACGGTCGGGCGAATGCGCAGGAAGCCCCGGTAGCCACGCTCCATCAGCCACAACATGCCCGGCAGGCGCGCCAGCCGGGCCAGCCAGCGCCATCCCGGCAACGTCGCCCAAAGCTTCACAAAGGCTTCGGCTCCACTGAAGACAACGCCATCGTCGCGCCGCACATGAAAGCGCGCCAGCAGGTCTGCGCGATCCAGACCGTCCAGCAGTTCCGGCGGTGCGCCAGCGGCCTGGCTGATATCGCAGAAACGCAGCGGGGCATCTTCGGCGATGCGCTGGTAGAGACCGATTTCACGGCGACACAAGGGACAGCCGCCGTCATAGAGCACGGTCAGCTCGCCCTTGCAGGCGCTGTCAGGCTTATCCATCGCACCGCTCCCGCCCATTCTGACGCGCCAGCAATTGGGCTGCCGTCTGCAGACCCTGGGTGCTGCGCCGCCACCATTGGGTGAACAGGTCACAGGGCTTGTCCACCGGCGGGAACAATGCGGGTGGATTGACGCATTGCGCCCACAACGGCAACCACGGCGCAAGATGGGGATCGACCTGGCAGCGCACGCTGCGCGCGGCTTTCAAGGCGCGCCCGACGCTGGCGGCATCGCCATGCCAGCACAAGGCGGTCATTTCCTTCATACGGGCGCCGACGAAGGCCCAGCGCCGCGGCGCCCAGGGCCACAGCAGGTGGAAATCCGACAGATAGAGGCCCAGCACCAGGGTATCGGCCGGCAGATCAGCGGGCAACTCGCCCAGGCTCCAGGGATGGACCAGCCAGACATCGCGCCCGGCCACGGCTGGGGCCGCCGGTGCCACGCTGCACAAATGTTCAGGTGGTGCTGACAGCAGGGCTGGCTCCTGGCAGCGCTGGCGCGCCCGCTGGGCGGGTTCGGCGGCCACCGGGTCGGGATGGAGCGCTATTGCGCCTAAAGCTTCATAGGAGGTATCCACCACCGTGCCAGGGCTATGCCACTCGACCGGAGCGTATCTGGCCACGTTCTCGGCATTGAAGAGATAGGGCTTGTGGCTGCCGGTGCCGGCCACCCATTGCCAGCTCAGGTGGTTGCTGGCCAGGTCGCCGTCCAGCAGGTGACCGACCAGCCAGTCCGCGCCGGCACGCCAATGCACCTTGCGCAGGTGAACCACGTAGCTGGCCAGCCACATGCGGGCATGGTTGTGCAGCGTGCCGGTCTGATACAGGGTGCGCACGGCCTGGTCGATCACCGGCAGGCCGGTGGCCCCGGCGCGGATGTCGGCCGGCAGTTCTCGGGCATAGGCCGCGTCGGGCAAGGGGCCGCCATGCAGCGAGTCGAAGATGCGCGCCCCGCGACGCGCCCAGACGTAGCGGTAGAAGGCGCGCCAACCCAGTTCATAGACGAACTTGTGCTGCACCTCCAGCGCATGACGACTGCATACCCCGGCCAGCACCTCGCGCAGGCTGACCATGCCATGCGTGAGATAGGGCGACAGCCCGGTGACGGCGCCATCGAGGCTATTGCGGGTACGTGCATAGGCGCCTGGACGCACGGCGGCGATGCGCTCGCGGGCGGCAGCCAGGGTGGGCAGCAAGGACAGCACGGCCAGGGGCGCCGGTGTCACGGGAGAGGTGAGCGGCGCAGTCGCATCGTCCGGGTCAGGCGTATCCAGCAACAGGTCGAATTGGTGTTTGCGGTACATGGTGCGACTCCTCAAAGGCCAACCGAGGCGCGCTGGCGGCGACAGGCCTGGGAACAGTACTTGACCTGCTCCCAGTTCTTCGCCCAACAGCGTCGCCAGGTCATGGACAATCCGCACACGGCGCAGGGCTTGCTGGGCAAGTGCGCCTTGTTGCCGCGGTGTCCGGTGGCTTGGCTCCTGGGTTTCATGACATCGAATTGTAGCGAACAAATCTGCCATACTTGATTCATGACGCCGATTTATCACCTATACTCTGCGTCAAACCTGATTCAACGGAGCCTCCATGCGCCCATCCGAGCCCACGTCTTCCACCCCCTCCCCGCTGGACAAACCCGCCAGCCCAGCCTTGCGCCGCACGGGCGCGGTCGCACGCATGTTGCGAATGCCGGTCGCCACGCTGCGCGTGTGGGAGCGCCGCTATGCGCTCACCCAGGGCCAGCTCTCGCCCAGCGGCCAGCGCCTGTACTCGGAAGCCGACGTACGACGCCTGGCGCTGATCCGCCAGTTGACCGAACTGGGTCATGCCATCGGTAGCCTGGCCGGGCTGGACATGGAGCAGTTGCACCAGGTCGCGGCCACCCATGCCGAACTGCACGCGGCGCGCCCCGCCGCCCCGCAGGCGGCGCCAGGCCAGTGGCGGCTGGCCGTGATCGGCGCCAGCCTGGCGCAGCGCCTGGACAAGCCGGGGCTGGTGCAGCGCCTGGGGCGTCCCCTGCAATTGCTCGGCCCGTTCGACAGCATCGAGCAGGCCGCCATGGCCTTGAAACGAGAAGAAGTCGATGCGTTGCTGCTGCACGAACCGCAATTGCACGCCGGCTGGCTGGGCGCGCTGGAGAGTTCGGCACCGGCCTTGAGCGGCCTGCCGATGGCGGTGTTGTACGGATTTGCCAGCGAGGCCGTGTGCGAGACGCTGGCCGCGGTGGGCATCAGCCTGTTGCGCGCGCCGCAACCGGATGTGGTGATCCTGCAATGGCTGCGCGGACTGGCGGCCTTGTCCTCACCCGCACGCGAGCTCGACACCCTGCCGCCGAGTGCAGCGGCCAAGCGCCGCTGGAGCGACCACGAGCTCATCGCCTTCGCCAACCAGTCCACCACGGTGGCTTGCGAATGCCCGCGCCACGTGGCCGAGCTGCTGATGCAGTTGTCGCAGTTCGAACGCTACAGCGCCCAGTGCGCCAATCGCAATCTGGCCGATGCGCAATTGCATCAGTACCTGCGGCAAATGACCTCAGAATCACGCCAGCGTTTTGAAGCCGCCATGACGCGCATTGCGCTGCATGAAGGATTCATCACCGAGGACAACTGAAGCCGGCTTGACGTCCTAACGATTTCCTCCATGGC
Organism: Herbaspirillum rubrisubalbicans; assembly: GCF_003719195.1. Classification (NCBI taxonomy): domain Bacteria; kingdom Pseudomonadati; phylum Pseudomonadota; class Betaproteobacteria; order Burkholderiales; family Oxalobacteraceae; genus Herbaspirillum; species Herbaspirillum rubrisubalbicans. Next base: position 441,524 of record NZ_CP024996.1, on the reverse strand, counting down.
ATCACCACAATACAGCACCAAAGTGTAGTTCTTCTTTCCGAACCTCGGCAATTCAGAGCTGTCTGAACGGCTTCTTACAGCCCCACTGTTTCTTGACTCATCCGAGATAGGAAAAATAATGACGAACAAGTATCGCTATGGAATTCATGAAAACCTCTCCCCAAATGAATTACTGTTCTACATTTTTGTCGACGAGACCTGCAAAGAACTTGGTGTAGACGATATTGGCGCGGCAGCTGCCATTCTCGCTGGTGAAAACATTATCCCCACACGCGCTAAGCCCAGGGGAGCGACGAAGGGTACGTCAGTTGCATCCATATTGTCTCGAAGATACCTGAACTACGATCTGAAGAAACGCATCTTGCCAACGGTGACACGAGAAAGTATCAAGCGCCTCCAAATCCTCATGACCAGAAACATCGGTGCTTTTGTGGGACGAGCTGTCCCGGTTGTTGGATGGGTCTTCATGGCTTACAACGTTGCATCGATCAGCGTTCGAGCTGTGGCGAACTACAACCGCCGCGTCAAACCTGACGATAGAGTTCTGTCATGAACAATCTGACATGGGACACCTTTGAAGCCTGGGTCCGACAGCGACATGGCACCAGCGACAAAATGCGCTTGGCGAGGACCACCACGCTGACCGGAGACATGCACCTCACCGGCGATGAAGCCGTTGACTTCATCGATCGCTACTTCGCGGCGTTTTCCATCGACCCTGGGGACTATCGTTTCGACCGATATTTCCTCGGCGAGGGATTCAACCTCATCGAGGTGATCCACATGGTTTTGTCCAAGAAGAAACGGGCCAAGTATGAGCGGACGCCGCTGACCTTGGGGATGCTCTACCAGGCGGCATTGGATGGGAAATGGAATTGTGCTCGGCTCGAAGCACTTGGAACAGATCCAGAGTAGGACACATCGCCGGATGGCGGCCAATCGGGATAAGGACCACCGGCAGGTCCATGCGCAGACTTGCTGCTGCAAGGGTGCCCACCACGAAAAACGCCCGACATGAAGCCCGGCGTTTTCGTTGCAGCAAACGCTGTCGATCAGTGACGGAAGTGACGGGTACCCGTCAGCAGCATGACGACATCGCGCTCATTGGCAGCATCGACGACTTCCTGGTCGCGCATCGAACCACCCGGATGGATGACGCAGGTCGCACCGGCATCGACCACCACATCCAGGCCATCACGGAACGGGAAGAAGGCGTCCGAGGCCACGGCCGAACCGGCCAGGGTCAGGCCGGCGTTCTGGGCCTTGATGGAAGCGATGCGGGCCGAATCGATACGGCTCATCTGGCCGGCGCCCACGCCCAGAGTCATGCCATTGCCGCAGAAGACGATGGCATTGGACTTGACGAACTTGGCCACACGCCAGGCGAACATCAGGTCCTGCAATTGCTGTTGAGTCGGCTGCTTCTTGCTGACCACCTTCACGTCGGCCAGCAGCACGTTCTTGGCATCCGGCGACTGCACCAGCAGGCCGCCACCGACGCGCTTGAAGTCATAGCCATTGAGGCCCTTGCCCAACGGGATTTCCAGCAGGCGCACATTCTGCTTGGCCGCAAAGATCTGCTTGGCTTCTGCACTGAAGGACGGGGCGATCAGCACTTCCAGGAATTGCTTGGCCACGGCTTCAGCAGCGGCTGCGTCCACTTCGCGGTTGAAGGCGATGATGCCGCCGAAGGCTGAGGTCGGGTCGGTCTGCAAGGCCTTGCTGTAGGCTTCCAGCGGGTTGGCGCCGATGGCCACGCCGCAGGGATTGGCGTGCTTGATGATGACGCAGGCGGCCTCAAGCGCGGGGTCGAAACTCTTGACGCACTCCCAGGCGGCATCGGCATCGGCGATGTTGTTGAAGGACAGTTCCTTGCCTTGCAGCTGGGTGTAGTTGGCCAGGGCGCCATCGACCTTCTTGATGTCGCGGTAGAAGGCGGCGCTCTGGTGCGGGTTTTCGCCGTAGCGCATGTCCTGGACCTTCTCGAAGTGAAGATTCAGGGTCTCAGGGTAGGCGCTGCGGGTGCTGTGTTGCTTGTCTTCACCCAGCGAGGTGAAGTAATTGGTGATGGCGCCATCGTACTGCGCGGTGTGGGCGAAGACCTTCTTGGCCAGCGCGAAACGCTTTTCATAAGGCAGGTCGCCGCCGGACTTCAGGTCGGCCAGCACGCCTTCGTAGTCGGTCGGATCGCAGATGACGATCACGTCCTTGTGGTTCTTAGCCGAGGAACGCAGCATGGCCGGGCCGCCGATGTCGATGTTCTCGATCGCGTCTTCCAGCGAGCATTCGTCCTTGGCCACGGTCTGCTGGAACGGGTAGAGGTTGACCACCACCATGTCGATGGTGGGGATGCCGTGCTGTTCCAGGGCGGCGACGTGCTCGGGGAAATCGCGACGCGCCAGGATGCCGCCATGCACCTTGGGATGCAGCGTCTTCACGCGGCCATCCAGCATTTCCGGGAAGCCGGTGTAGTCGGCCACTTCGGTGACCGGCACGCCGTTGTCGGCCAGCAGCTTGGCGGTGCCGCCAGTGGACAGGATGTTGACGCCCATGGCGGACAGCGCGCGCGCGAAGTCGAGCACGCCTGCCTTGTCGGATACGGAAATGAGTGCTTGTTTGATCATGGTAGGCAAGACTGGTAAGGAAAAGGAAATCTGGGAAACCGTGGAAGAAAGCTGCGACGCCACCACCGGAGTGGCCGTGGGCTACAGCAGGCCGTGCTGCTGCAGCTTCTTGCGCAGCGTGTTGCGATTGATGCCGAGGATTTCGGCGGCCTGGGACTGGTTGCCCTCGGCGCGCGCCATCACGGTCTCGAAGACCGGTTTTTCGACGGTGGACAAGACCATGTCATAGACATTGGTCGGAAGCTGCTCACCCAGATCCCGGAAATATTTTTCCAGGCTCTTCTTGACGACATCCTCAATACTTTCTTTGCTCATTGCTCTGCTGCTTCTGTTCTTGTCGGCTCGCCACACACGGCCCGATGCGCCATTTTCCCCTTGCGCGATGTTGCGTGGTGATGCCGTCTTGTTGATCAATTGCGCGCCAGCGCATCCGCTACCCTGTCCTGCCGTGCCGACGATGGGGCCGGTGCATGGCCCACTCACTACGCGGCCAGCGGGACCTCTTGCATCTCCTGGGCCAGTTCGTATTGCAGGCGTTCGCCATGGGCGGCCTGGTCGGCGAAGAATTGCCGCACTGCCTGCAACTGCTGGCCGCAGTCTTCGATGCGGTTCATGCTGCGACGGAACTGCTCGCCGCCCGGCAGGTCGCGCACATACCAACCGATATGCTTGCGCGCCGTGCGCACGCCCAGGTACTCGCCATAGAACGCGTAGTGGGCCTGCAGGTGCTCGGCCATCAGGTGCTCCACTTCGCTCACCAGCGGCGCCGGCAGAAAGTCGCCGGTGCGCAGGAAGTGATCGATCTCGCGAAAGATCCAGGGCCGCCCCTGGGCGGCACGGCCGACCATGACGGCATCGGCCCCGGTGATGCGCAAGACTTCACGCGCCTTCTCGGGGGTGGTGATGTCGCCGTTGGCCACCACCGGAATCTTCACTGCCGCCTTGACCGCGGCGATGGTCTCGTATTCCGCTTCACCGCTATAGCCGTCGGCGCGAGTGCGGCCATGCAGGGTCAGCATGGCGATGCCGGCGGCCTCGGCGCGGGCGGCGATCTTGAGAGCGTTTTTGTTGGCGCGGTTCCAGCCGGTACGGAATTTCAGCGTCACCGGCACGTCCACCGCCGACACCACCGCATCGAGGATGCGCGCCACCAGTTCCTCGTCCTGCAACAGGGCCGAACCGCACCAGCTATTGCAGACCTTCTTGACCGGGCAGCCCATGTTGATGTCGATGATCTGCGCGCCGCGCTCGACGTTGTACTTCGCGCAATCGGCCAGCATAGCCGGATCGGCACCGGCGATCTGCACCGCCTTGGGTTCCATCTCGCCATCATGGTTGATGCGGCGCGAAGTCTTCTCGCTGTGCCACAGCCGCGGATCGGAGGCCGCCATTTCGGACACGGCATACCCTGCCCCCAGTTGCTTGCACAACTGGCGGAACGGACGGTCGGTCACACCCGCCATGGGGGCGACGAACACGTTGTTGCGCAGGGAATAGGGCCCAATGTTCACGACGTGGATCAGGGGGAGGTTCGGGGAAGGGCGCTATTTTAGCGCGATTGACGGCCCCCGCCCAGCAAGAATGGGGCGCGGTTACATCTTTGGGGCTGATTATTTATTGGGCAGAATCAATTATTAATTAAATACCAAGACCCTATATCACCAGGCAGGAATTTCATGCGGTTTGAACGAATGACAGGAGGCTGCTTGCCGAACGACGCAGGCCATCCAGGATGGATGCTGCCAGCTCTGACGGGAAGCCTGGGGGCAGATCGGCTTGCACCTTGGCAATGACCTGGTCCGTCTGCTCGGCCAGTTCTTGCAGGATGGCACGGGGGCCGTCGCCATTCTCGGCGACGATACCGAAATGAATACCCAACGCCATCCAGTGCCGGGGCAGTATTTCCTTCATCTTGCGATGGGCATTCTTGCCACGTACTGCCATGGCCATGGCGGCGCGATGGGAGGAGAGCTTGCCCGGCCCTTCGCCAATGAGCGGAAACACCGACAGCACGTCATACAGGGGCGTGGGTTCGTAGCGCCCCCCCGCCTTGAGGAACAGCGAGAAATTCTTGGCATGACCATCAGTAGCCCACAGCATCCAGAACAGCAGTTGCGCCTTGAAGAAGTGCCGACGCGCGGCCACCGGATCGATGGCGCCGCCCAGCAAGGCCATGATCTCCTTCATGCCGGGGCCGCCATCGGCCTCATATTTCAACCAGGGAGAGATGCCGGTCGCCTGGCACATGTCTTCTTGCGGCAGGCGCAGCAGCATGGCCTGGCCGCTCGCGGGGTCGCGGCTCCAGCGGCGGTCGAAGCGCTCCACCGCCAACACCTTCTGGTCTTCGAAACAGAGGATGTCGCAGGCGGCGACCGGCATCCCATACGCGGCGAGGATGCGTGAGCACAGCCACTCATTCTCGACCGAATGGCGCAAATCGAGCTGGAGCCCGCCCACCAGGCCCATGGGCAGTTTCAGGATATGGGTGGTAGGCGTGGCGCCATGCGGCCAACACCATTGGTCAAGGTGACGCAGCAAGGCGGTTTTTTCCTGGGCGCCGGCAATGGAGAGCCGCAACTCCTCGCCCTCAATCAGGGCCAGGGGCGTCGGTTCCAGGGTCTGGTGCAGCAGTTCGGCCACTTCCCGCTCACTCAAGGGGCGGGCATCAATGCTCCAAGACAGCTCAGGTGTGGTGCCAAGAGGCAATATCTGCAAGGCCCCCACGCAATCGCGACCGGCTTCGGCCAGCAGGGCGAAGGCATCGGTATCGGCGGCCTGGTAACGGCGTGCCAGCCGCTCGCGAATGGCTTTGCTGTCAGGCAGCAGGTTTTCGAAATAATGCCGTACCAGGTCGCCGCGATGGGGGGGATTGCCCGGTCGGAAAGGCAGGGAAAGCGACAATGGCCGGCCGCTGGCGGAGGCGACCCAGCGAGCGTCATATTGCAGGCTGTCGCCTTGTGCCGTCAGCGCCCAGGTCCCCACGAAACTGCCATTCATCCACAGGCCGAGCTCCTTGGGCTTGCGGCGGCGTGCCGTTACCATTGGGGTGTATCCAAGGGGGAAGCAAGAGAGTCGGAGGGGACCGCTTCGATCTTGCGCAACACCAGCTCGACGCCCAGGATATTGAGCAGCTCGATGAGGCGCTCGGCGCTCACCTTGTCGGCATTGCGTTCCAGCGAGGACAGGTTCTGCTGGGTCACGCCCAGGCGGCGCGCGACCTCGCTTTGGGTCATGCCGGACTGCTTGCGATAGGCCTGCAACAGCTCAGGTAGCTGGTGGCCGGTGCGGACTGGAAATTCACTCATACAACCCCGCTGCGGAAAGACGTTAAACAAATCATACTTTGTTTATGCATCTTACGCATTTTATTTTGTATTTTTAATTTACAACTTAAGATTTGTATTTATATTATCCAAATCCTGAATTGTATATGCGGGACTTATGTCAGCGATCCACCTCATCCAGCGCCTCCCGCTGGAGATGCCCGATCTCGCCCCACGAGCAGATATGGGCGCGCTGGCCATCCCAGTGCAGGCGGTTGACGCTGGCGTTGAAGATGTCGAAGCTGCGCGGCTGGGCGAAGGAAGTCTGGCTGGCCCAGTGATGCACGCATTCCAGCACGCCGCCATGAGTGACGATGACAACCTTGCGATAGCGGCCCGAGGCGAGCACGCGCTGCACGGCCTGCACCGAACGTTCGTAGAACTCCCGCATGGTCTCGGCAATACGCTCGCCGGCCGGATAACGGTAGTCCGGGTCGCGCGCCTTCCATTGGCGATAGGCGTCGGGATAACGTGCTTCGATCTCGATGTGGCGCAGGCCTTCGAATGCGCCATAGCAGCGCTCGCGCAAGCCCGCATCGATCAAGACCTCCAGTCCTGCTGCATCGGCCACGGCCTGGGCCGTGTCGCGGGCGCGTTGCAGGTCGCTGGCGAAGATGGCATCGATGCCCTCCCCCGCCAGTGCCTCACCCAGCGCCAGCACCTGTCGCTGGCCGGCCTGGTTCAAGCCGATGTCGATATGCCCTTGCAGGCGCTTGTCCACGTTCCAGTCGGTTTCGCCGTGGCGGATCAGCAGGATGTCGGTCATGCGGGGAGTTCAGCTACGCGGTACGGCGTTGGGGTTGAGGGTGTACAGGCCGGTGATCGAAGCTTGCTCCAGCACATGGTCGCGCAGCGCGGTCAGTACCACCGAGCCTTCCAGGTTGCCGGCCACCGGCAACTGTTCCACGTCCAGTGCATAGAGGGTGAAGATGTAGCGATGCACCAGCGCATCGTTCCACGGCGGGCAGGGGCCGTCATAGCCGAAGTAGTCGCCGCGCATATCGCCGTCGCCGGCAAACCAGCCGGTGTAGTCGTTGATGCCCTGGCGCGCGCCCGGCATGACATCGCCCAGCACCGCCGGACCCGGCTTGCCGCGTGCGCTCACGCCATTGCTGAACTGGCCGGCCTTGATCTGGCTGACACTGGCAGGAATATCGACCAGGGTCCAGTGATAGAAATCGACGCGCGGCAATTCCAGCGGCACGGTCTTGCCTTCCTGGTTGACGTCGTCGCCACGCGAGGGAACGTCGGGGTCGTGCACCACCAGCGCCAGCGACTTGGTGCCTGCCGGCAGCTCGCTCCAGGCGAAATGGGGATTGCGATTGGCCGAGAGTGCGACGTGGGTCTTGGGGTCCATCACCGCGAAGGCGAATTCACCGGGGATGTTGCCGCCGTCCTTGAAAGAATCGCTCCAGAATTTCATATCACCTCCTAAAGTAAGGCCAGATTCAGAACACGTTGCAAATTCATGTGGGGACGCGCGGACGGGCTTCAATCCCGGCTTACGTTTTATTGCATATCCTTCATATCGGCTGAGGGCAGCTTCGGGTTGACCGGGCCAACCTGCAGCCAGAACGTCACTGGACCATCATTGGTCAGAGAAACCTTCATATCGGCCCCGAAGCGGCCCGTGCCGACCCTATCCTGCCCATGCTGCGCCCGGGCACGCTCGACGAAGTGGTCGAACAATTGCCGTCCCAGTTCCGGCGCGGCCGCCGGGGTAAAGGAGGGGCGCGTCCCCGACTTGGTATCGGCCGCCAGCGTGAACTGCGGGATCAGCAACAAGCCGCCTTGCACATCGGTCACGCTGCGATTCATCTTGCCGGCCTCATCGCTGAAGACGCGATAGGCCAGCAGCTTCTTCAACAGGGCATCGGCTTGGGTCACGGTGTCGTGGCGCTCGGCGCAGACCAACACCATCAGGCCGCAGCCGATGGCACCCAGGGTCTGGCCCTCCACCACAACCGCAGCCTGGCTGACCCGCTGCAACAGGGCGATCATGCGCGCTCCAGCTTACGCCAGGGTGACGCGCGCGAACTTGCGCTTGCCCACCTGTACCACGCACTGGCCGGCTTCGACCTTCAAGCCCTTGTCGCTGATGACAGTGCCATCGATGCGCACACCGCCCTGCTCCACCATGCGCAGCGCTTCGGAAGTGGAGGCGCACAGGTTGGCTTGCTTCAACAACTGGCCGATGCCCAACGGGGCGCCGGACAACGAGACTTCCGGGATGTCGTCCGGGATGCCGCCCTTGGAGCGGTTCACGAAGTCGGCCAACGCATCTTCGGCGGCCTGCTGCGAATGGAAGCGCGCCACGATTTCCTGGGCCAGGGCCACCTTGATGTCGCGCGGGTTCCGGCCAGCCTCGACCTCAGCCTTGAAGCCGGCGATCTCGGCAATGGAGCGGAACGACAGCAGCTCGTAGTAGCGCCACATCATCACGTCGGAAATGCTCATCACCTTGGCGAACATGGTGTTGGCCGGCTCGGTGATGCCGATGTAGTTGCCCTTGGACTTGGACATCTTTTCCACGCCGTCCAGACCTTCCAGGAGCGGCATGGTCAGGATGCACTGCGGCTCCTGGCCGAAATCCTTCTGCAGTTCGCGACCCACCAGCAGGTTGAACTTCTGGTCGGTGCCGCCCAGTTCCAAATCGGACTTCAGGGCCACCGAGTCGTAACCCTGCATCAACGGGTAGAGGAATTCATGCACCGAGATCGGCGTGCCTTCCTTGAAGCGCTTGGTGAAATCATCGCGCTCCATCATGCGCGCCACGGTGTAACGCGAGGCCAGCTGAATCATGCCGCGGCTGCCCAGGGCGTCGCACCATTCGGAGTTGTAGCGGATCTCGGTCTTGGACGGATCCAGCACCAGGCTGGCCTGGGCGAAGTAGGTCTTGGCGTTGATCTCGATCTGTTCGCGCGACAGCGGCGGACGGGTGGCGTTGCGGCCGGACGGGTCGCCGATCATGGAGGTGAAGTCGCCGATCAGGAAGATCACCTGGTGGCCCAGGTTCTGCAACTGGCGCATCTTGTTCAACACCACCGTGTGACCCAGGTGCAGATCGGGCGCGGTCGGGTCCAGGCCCAGCTTGATGCGCAGCGGTTGGCCGCTTTGCTCGGCGCGCGCCAGCTTTTGCGCAAATTCGCTTTCGATGAGCAGTTCATCGATGCCGCGTTTGGTGATGGCCAGCGCCTCCTGGACCTTGTCGGTGAGGGGCAAACGGGAAGGAGCTGCAGAGGTCAAAGCAGCAGCGGCGGAGGTGGACTGGTCGGCGTTCATCGATATAACTAAAAAATAGGCTTTTGTAGGACAGGACCGCTAAATCGTGTTGCTATAATCCCGACTTTCGTTTTTTCTGCCCAGCGCCAGGACGCGGCCTCAGAAGCTCATCAGCAGAAAAAATTTCAACCCGTGCGGTAGCAGATTGTTACGCGGGCGCAATACGGCGAGGGGACAGGAACGCCGCATGTGCAGCCAATACCCGCCCTCCGCCACGGAAACATCAGATTTTAACGTATTCGGTTTGCATGTTCCCACAAGATAAGCTCAAGCACCTCACGTCCCGGTGCTGCTCCGCGTTGCAGTCCTGCCACCACAAAGTCGCCGCCTCCTCGCCCAAGACGCGCATCATCGGCGCCAGCGCCCTGTTCCTTGCGGCCTTCACCATCGGTGCCGCCGGCTTCGCGCCGGCCGAGCCGGACCTGCGCGATGCCCCGGTCAATCCGATTTCCAAGGAACTGGCCTTGCCCGACCTGCAACAGCAGATCAGCGCGCTGGAAGAACGCTCGCAGTATTACGTCAACGAAGAGCGGGTACGCAGCGGCGACACCCTGGCCAGCCTGCTCAACCGTCTGGGCGTGGATGACGATGAAGCCACCGCCTTCATCAAGTCCGATACCCTGGCGCGCTCGGTGATGCAGTTGCGCGCCGGCAAGCGGGTAGTGGCCCAGACCGATGACAATGGCGAACTGGTCAAGCTCTCGGCTACGCTGGACGATGGCAGCGACACCCCCAAGAACCTGGTCATTTCGCGCCAGGACGGCAAGCTCACCGCCCAAGCCCAGCCGGCCGTGCTGGAGCGGCGCGTGGAAATGCGCGCCGGCATCATCTACTCCTCGCTCTTTGCCGCCACCGATGCCGCGCAGATCCCCGATGCGGTGGCCATGCAACTGGTGGACATGTTCGCCACCAACATCAACTTCGCCTCCGACCTGCGCCGTGGCGACCGCTTCAACGTGGTCTACGAGACCTACTACCAGAACGGCGACCTGGTGCGCACCGGGCGCGTGCTGGCCGGTGAGTTCGACAATGCCGGCAACCGCTACCAGGCCGTGTGGTTCAGCGACCCGGCCAGCAAGACCGGCGGCGGCGGCTACTACGCCTTCGACGGCAAGTCGCTCAAGAAAGCCTTCCTGAAGTCGCCGCTGGCCTTCACCCGTATCTCTTCCGGTTTCTCGATGCGCCTGCATCCCATCCTGGGCAAGTGGAAGCAGCATACCGGGGTGGACTTCGCAGCCCCCACCGGTACGCCCATCCATGCAGCCGCTGATGGCGTGATCGATTTCGTGGGCCAGCAGAATGGTTACGGCAACATCGTCGTCATCAAGCACTGGAGCGGTTACTCCACCGCCTACGGCCACATGAGCCGCTTCGCGCCCAAGCTCAAGAAGGGCATGAAGGTCAGCCAGAATGACGTGATCGGTTTCGTCGGCATGACCGGCTGGGCCACCGGCCCGCACCTGCATTACGAGTTCCGCGTCAACAACCAGCCGCGCAATCCGCTGTCGGTGGAGGTGCCCAACAACCAGGCCCTGACCGGCCCGCAACTGCAGCGTTTCCGCGCGGTAGCCGCCGACATGCAGCATCGCATGGCCATGCTGCGCGTGCCGGGTGCGCCCGATGTGAAGCTGGCGGCAGCCAAGTAAGCGGCCACTGTCGCATATCGCCTGTGGGGGCGGCCGCTGTAGAATCAGCGGCCGCCCTTTTCTTTTTTGCCCTGTCTGCCATGAACGATTCTTCCGACGCTTCCCATCTGTATATCGGCCTGATGTCCGGCACCAGCCTCGACGGCGTCGATGGCGTGCTGGCCCGATTCCACGGCCAGACCCTCGCGGCCACGCTGGCGGCGGCCTACGTGCCCTTCCCCGAGCACCTGCGCGCCGACCTGATGGCCTTGCAGGCCGCCGGCCCCAACGAGATCGAACGCGAAGCGATGGCGGCCAATGCGCTGGCCGTGCATTACGCCGATTGCGTGGCGCAACTGCTACTACAGACGGGCAAGAGCGCTGGCGATATCCGCATGGTGGGCGTGCATGGGCAGACCATACGCCACCGTCCCGAGCTGGGCTTTACGCGCCAGACCAACAACCCGGCGCTGCTGGCCGAGCTGTGCGGTATCGACATCGTGGCCGACCTGCGCAGCCGTGATGTGGCCGCCGGCGGCCAGGGCGCGCCGCTGGTGCCGGCCTTCCATCGCGCCATCTTTGGCGATGCCACGCAGTCGCGGGTGGTGGTCAACATCGGTGGCATCGCCAATATCAGCATCCTGCCGGCCGGGGAAGATGGCGCCTCGGGTTTCGACACCGGCCCCGGCAATGCCTTGCTGGATGGCTGGATTCAGCTGCACCAGCAACGCAGCTATGACACCGATGGCGATTGGGGCGCCTCGGGCCAGGTCCATGCCGGGCTGCTGCGGCAACTGCGCGAAGAAGCCTTCTTCCACGCCGCCCCGCCCAAGAGTTCGGGCCGCGACCTGTTCCATCTGGACTGGTTGCAAGCGGCGCTGGCGCGCACCGGAGAGGCGATTGCCGCCAATGACGTGCAAGCCACGCTGGCCATGCTCACGGCCAGCACGATTGCCGACGCCATCAGCCTCCATGCCGCCGATGCGCGCCAAGTCTATGTCTGCGGCGGCGGCGTAGGCAATGCCTTGCTCATGCGCATGTTGCAGCAGCAACTGCCACCGCACACCAGCGTGCAATCCACGGCGGTATTGGGCGTGGCGCCCCAGCATGTCGAGGCGCTGGCCTTTGCCTGGCTGGCACGACGTTTCGATCTGCGCTTGCCGGGCAATCTGCCAGCCGTGACCGGGGCGCGTGGCTTGCGGGTGCTGGGGGCGCTGTATCCGGCTTGAGGGCAGTCCCGCAGCAACGATAAAGCCGTCCGGCGTCATGCAGGACGGCTTTTTGGCGCGCCGTATCACTCACGGGCCTGATCGCTATGAATGTGAGAAATGTTAGAGATCAGAGCTCAGATATCAATCGGATCAGTAACGACTGATACGACCGTTATCCAGCCGCACGCGGTCACCGACGCGGAAATCGGTATTATCTTCCTGCGCAAAAGTCTGCAAGGAACCATCGTTCATGCGCACGCGGATGTTATAGACCTGGTGGCCGGCCGAATTGTTGCGCTGGACCTGGTTGCCGGCATAGGCGCCACCTGCGGCCCCGGCCACGGTGGCCAAGGTACGCCCGGTGCCACCACCCACGGCATTGCCCAGCAGGCCACCGGCCACGCCACCCACGACTGCACCGGCCACGCCATTGCTCTCCTTGTGGGTCACTTCGATGGCCTCGACCACACCGGTACCGGAATAGGAGGCCACGCGTTCATAGTCCTGCGAGGACGGCGCGGCGCCATAGGGTTGCTGCGGGCTGGCGCAGCCGATCAGGATACCGGCAAAGCTGGCGCTGACGATGGCCAGCGAAATGTAGTGGTGACGGATGGACATGGGATTCTCCTCGACAAAAAATGCATCGATGCAATGTGCGATGGACACAGTGTGCCGCGCACAGCCAGCGTGCGGCATCGGAGAAGCCCGGCAATCCTTGTCGGAGAAATGAGGACGTCGCCCTCAGCAGACAGGCGTCAATTCAACCAGCCGCGGCGGCGGAAATACCAGAACGGTGCGATGGCCGAACCGACCATCATCAGGATGGCCAGCGGATAACCCACGGCCCAATCCAGTTCCGGCATGACCTTGAAGTTCATGCCATAGATACTGGCGATGAGGGTCGGCGGCAGGAAGGCCACCGAGGCCACCGAGAAGATCTTGATGATCTTGTTCTGGTTGATGTTGATGAAGCCCACCGTGGCGTCCATCAGGAAGTTGATCTTGTCGAACAGGAAGGCGGTGTGGCCGTCCAGCGATTCGATGTCGCGCAGGATCTGGCGCGCATCCTCGAACTGCTCTGAACTCAATAGCCGGCCGCGCATCAGGAAGCTCACTGCGCGCCGGGTATCCATCATGTTGCGGCGAATGCGTCCGTTCAAGTCTTCTTCGTGGGCGATGGTGTTGAGCACCTCGGCGGCGTCCTGGTCGGACAGGCTTTTCTTCAACACGCTGGTGCTGACCGCTTCCAGTTTCTGGTAGATGCCTTCGAGCGCGTCGGCCGAATATTCGGCGTCGGTCTCATAGAGATCGAGCAGCACGTCGCGGTAGTCGCCAATCGAGCCGGGCCGCGAACGCGCGCGCATCCGCACCAGGCGAAACACCGGCAGGTCTTCGGCATGGACCGAGAAGAGGATATTGCGGGCCAGGATGAAGGCCACCGTCATGGTCGAGGAGGTATCGTCGTCGCCTTCGAACAGGAAATCGGTGCGTAGGTGCAGGTCGCCGTTTTCGGCTTCGAAGTAGCGGGCCGAGGCTTCGATGTCGCTGAACTCATCTTCGTCCGGCAGGGTGACGCCATAGATGCTCTTGACCCAGGCCCGTTCCTCATCGTTCGGTTCGGTCAGGTCCACCCAGACCGGCGCGGCCTGTTCCAGGTCGGTGCGGCTGTCGATGTTGACCTGGCTCAGTCGTCCGTTTTGCAATACGAATACATTGATCATGGGTTCTCGCTGGGTGGAACGCGGATGGGGGACAAGCGGCCTGGCGCGACAGGCGCGAAACGTGCGCAAGTGTACGTTCAACCCCAACGCCAGGCAAGCACGAGCGGCGCCGCTGTGGTCAGCAGCGGGCCGCTGTCATACGGCGGTCATCTGGGCGCGGCAGCCCAGGTGGATTACTTGTGCACCGGCGGCAGCGTGGCCGCGTTCATGCGGCGCAGAATCAGGCTGGTACGCGCAGCCAGGTAGCCCGAGCCACGGTTGCGGTCGTAGTAGCGCGGACGCGGCAGCATCACCGCCAGCCGTGCGGCCTGCTCCGCACCCAGGCCGGCTGCGGTGGTGCGGTAGTAATGCTGGGCCGCGGCCTCGGCACCAAAGACGCCATTGCCCCACTCCACCACGTTGAGGTAGATCTCGAAGATGCGCTGCTTGTCCAGCAGGAATTCCAGCATGTAGGTGATGATGAATTCCTGGCCCTTGCGCAGGTAACTGCGTTCGCCCGAGAGGAACAGGTTCTTGGCCAGTTGCTGGGTGATGGTGGAACCACCGGCCACGACCTTGCCCTTCTTCTCGTTCTTTTCGTAGGCCTTTTGCAGAGCCTCCCAATCGATGCCGTCATGCTCGGTGAAATTGGCATCCTCGGAGGCGATGATGGCGCGCTTGAGATTGTTGGAGATGCGCGCATAGGGCACCCAGCGGAATTGCAGTTGGGCGTTGGGATCCTTCTCGCGCAACAGTTCCAACTGGTGACGCATGAAGCTGGTCGAATCCGGGTTGTGATCCTTCCACCACCAGATCTGGACGAAGAAATACAACTGCAATAGCAGCACCAGAGTGATGGGCAGGACGATGATCCAGAAGAGCAGCTTGCGTAGCGATTTCATGTGCCTGTTCTTGTTCTGTCGTTGCAGGGTGTTCTCATGGTGTGGTCATGCAGTGATCTAGAGGTCAGAGGTCAGAGGTCAGAGGTCAGAGGTCAGGGGTCAAAGCTCAGAGATCAGATCACTTATTGCGGCTCAATTACTGCGACAGTTGCTGGCGCAGGCTGGCGAACACCTCGGCAGTAGCCGGGCGCACCCCGCGCCACCACTGGAAGGCTTCAGCGGCCTGCTCCACCAACATGCCCAGGCCATCGCGCACGCTGGCGCCGTGCTGCTGGGCGCTGTGCATGAACACGGTAGGCTGGCGGCCATACATCATGTCGTAGGCCAGGGTTTCGCAGCCGTACACCGCCACCGGCAAGGGTGGCAGGTCGTCCGAGAGGCTGGCCGACGTGGCGTTGATGATGACATCGAACACCCCGTCCAGCTCGGCATAGGCCACGCTGCGCACCGGGCCGTATTCGACAAACAGCTTGGCCAGCTCGGCTGCCTTGGTGGCAGTACGGTTGACGATCACCAATTCGCGCGGCTTTTGCTGCAACAGCGGCAGCAAGGCCCCGCGTGCAGCGCCACCGGCGCCCAGCAACAGGATGCGACGCCCTGCCAGCGCCTGGCCGGCATTGCTCATGATGTCGGTGACCAGGCCGGCACCATCGGTGTTGTCCCCCAGGATGCGGCCCCCTTCGAACTTGAGGGTATTGACCGCGCCGGCCAGGCGCGCGCGCTCGGTCAACTGGTCGGCCAGGGCGTGGGCTTCCAGCTTGAAGGGAACAGTGACGTTGGCGCCGCATCCGCCGCGCCGTTGGAATACCTGCACGGCTGCCTTGAAACCGCGCAGCGGCACCAGCAGGCGATCGTAGTGCAGCTGCTGGCCGGTCTGGACAGCAAACCGCGCATGGATCTCGGGCGACTTGCTGTGGGCAATGGGATTACCGATGACGACGTATTCATCCATGGTGGTTTGCCTGTTCCCTTTTATTGTCTGTTGTCCTGTCCGATACTGTTCCGGCTTCGCCCTACCCCGCTCTGCTCAACCGGCCCCCAGTTGTGCCTGCACACCCTGCTCGCGCGTGAAGCGGAAGGTCACGATGACTTCCCACACGTCATCCTTGCCGCTGGTACGCATATTCTCGGGGAAGCGACCGAAGGGCGCCGAGCGCCGCACGATGGCCACCGCCGCCTGGTCCAGCGCGGCATTGCCGGAACTGGAACGCACCACTACGCCGCCATCGCGTTCGTAGAGGGTGCCATCTTGAAACACCGGGATGACCACCAGCAATTCACCATAGAGTTTCTTGCCGTCCCGAGTCGGGAAATTGAGAGTACCGACTTTTTCGATCCTGTCCTGCAGGGCCTTGAAGTACTGGGCATAGCCCACTTCACGCGTGCTGGGGGTGATCTGGGTCTTCTTCGGACGCTTGTTGTACTGCGCGATGTCCTTGGCCACCTCGGCTTCCATGCGCGCCATGGCGCGCGCCGTTTCGGTCAGGTCGCGCGCATCCGGTTGCGGCGCCTGGGTGGGCTGATGCTGGTCGGCGCTGGTCACATGCTGCTGCGAGGCCTGCAACTGCGCCAGCATCTTGCGCTGCTGCTGTTCCAGCTCGGCCACCTTGCGTTGCGCCGCCTTGACGCTGTCGCCGCTCTCGACATGCTGCATGTCCGGCAGCGGCGACTTGGCGCGGCCATCCTCGGCATTGCCGCCACCATCCAGGTTGGCCTGGGCCAGCGCCTGGGCCTGGACCGGCTTTTTGTCATGCTTGGCATTGACCAGGATGACTTCCAGATCAGGATCGGACGGCTTGAAGCGCAAGGCGTCGGGGGCGACGAAGTGCACGGCCAGCAACAGACCATGCACCAGCAGCGAAACGCCCAGCGCGATACTCAGCAGACGGTGTTGGGCAAACAGATTCACAGCAGGCAAGCAGCAACGAGCATATTGATCAAAGCGCCAATTCTACGCCAGCACTGTCTCATTGCGCCGCTTCGGCGCTACGGTTTTCGCCGTCTTGCACCGTGTCGGCGCCCTCTGGCTGGGCGTCTTGCGTGGCGCTGCCTTCTTCTGCGGCCTCGCTACCCTCCTGCTGCTCGGCGCCGAGCGCAGCCATGCCTTCCAGCAACTCCTCATCCTCTTCCCCCAGGTCGCTGGCCAGCGCCTGGGCGGCAGCGGTAGGCACTTCCAGCAGGCGCGCCTCCACGCTCAAGTCCACCTCATCCCAGCGCAGCAGGTCCAGCTTGACCTGCAGGCCACGCGCCAGTTGCGGCAGGCCCGGCATCCGCAATACCAAGGGGATGTCGACCAGGCGCAGGATTTCATCCTTCAATACCACCGCTTCCACGGTGCGGGCGTTTTCCTGGGCCAGCCAGCGCAGGCACCAGTAACGTTCCATGGTGGACTGGAAGTCGGCATAGCCGGAATAGGCGGCATCAAAGCCCGAGACGATGGCGAACAGGTCGGCATCGCGCGGCTTGAAGGGCGCCACCAACGGCGCCGTCACGCCATGCTCGACACAGGCCAGGATCTGCCATTGGTTGACCAGGTCGGTATAGCGGCGCAGCGGCGAGGTGCTCCAGGCATATTGATCCACACCCAGGCCCTGATGGGGCGCGGCGTGGGTCACCATGCGCACCTGCATCTTGGCGGCCCAGCCACCGGCGCCGCCACCCTGGGCGCGATAGATGCCGGGTACGCCATGATCGGCCATGAGCTTGCCCCAGGTGCTGTTGGCAAAGATCATCAGCTCGGCCACGATCTTGTCCAGCGGCGCGCCACGGCGGCGGCGCACGATGCTGACCACGTCGTTGTCGACATAGAAGTTGAAGTCGACGCGATTGTTCTGCTCCGGCCGCAGGCCGAAGCTCTCGCGCTTGGCCATGCGGCCCTGTTCCAGCAATTGCGCCCATTGCCACAGCAGGGAGATTTCTTCCTTGTGCGGATAGTCGCCGCGATTGTCGGCCAGCGCTTCTTCGGTGACCAGCTCATCAAGGTCGTTGTGGCGCAGGTTGGCGGCAATGGGCACGCGTTCGGCGCGGGTTTCGGTGGCCAGCACTTCCCAGGTGCCAGCGTCCAGCGTGGCATAGAGCGAGAGCGCCGGTCGTGCAGCACCGGCGTCCAGGGTATAGGTAGCCACCAGGTCGTCGGGCAGCATGGTGATCTTTTCACCGGGCATGTAGACGGTGGACATGCGGGCGCGGGCAATCGCATCGATGGCGTCGCCGCGCTTGATGGCCAGGGCCGGCGCGGCGATGTGGATACCCACGCGCAACTTGCCGTCGGGCAGGCGGGTCACCGACAGGGCATCGTCGATTTCGGTAGTGGTGACGTCATCGATGGAGAAGGCCTGCACATCGGCCAGCGGCAGGTCGCCGGGCGGGGTGGGGATATCGATGGCCGGAAAACCCGTGCCGCGCGGGAAGAATTCATACAGGAAGCGCGCATAGTGCAGATCCTTGGGCGAAGCCACGCCGCCGGCGGCCAGCATCAGGCGCTGCGGGGTGGTCTGCAGTTCCTTGGCGGCAGCGTCCAGTGCCTTGAACTCGATGCCGTTCTTGTCCGGCTTGAACAGCAATTGCAAAGCGATGGGGCGGAAGGCCTCAGGCAACTTGTGAGCCTTCAACTCCTCGACATATACCGCTTGCGCGGCCAGTTGCTGCTTCTTCTTTTCCAGCCCGGCCAGGGCCGCCTGCAGCGAGGCTTGCGGGGCAGCCTTGTAGCGGCCACGGCCCTTCTTGTAGAAATAGATCGGCGCATGATGCAGGCGCAGCAACAGGCCGGCCGCTTCAGGCGGCAGCGGGGCATGGCCGAAATACTCGGCGGCCAGGTCGGTGAAGCCGAACTCTTCTTCACCAGCCACTTCCCACAGGAAATCCAGGTCGATCTCCTCGGCGATGGCTTGCGCCTGTTGCAGCAATTCCTGCGGCGAGGGAGCAGCGAATTGCAGCAGCGCATCGCGCGACTTGACCTTGGCGCGCTTGCCGGAGGCCATCTCGACCTGGTAGGACTCGCCCTGCTGGGTCATGATGGAGCCGGCCTTGAAGTCGCCGGATTCTTCGAACAGTAAATTCATCTGCTTCTATCGCTTTTCAATCGGTACGTGAGCCGGCACCGGGCGCATGAGCGCCTCCAATGCCGGCAGGAAAACATCGGTGACCATCAGCACGCCGCCGCGCCGGGTAAACAGCGAGCGGCGCGCCAAGAGGCTAGTCGGTAATTCGCTGCCTGGCAGGGCTTGCGCGATGCGGCGCATCAGCGGGTGGCCGGCGCTCAGGCGAGCATACTGGATGGGGCGGCGCCCCACCAGCGGATCAAAGAACAAGTTGGCGCCCAGCGGGGTGGTGCCCAGCTTGCTGAAAAAAGGCCAGTCGGACTTCACCGAGGCGGTGGATAACACGGTATGGCCGAACACCACCGGCGTCCCATCGGCCAGCAGGATGACATCGCGCTCTACCACCCGGCTCCGGGCCGATATGCACAATGCTTCATGTTCATCGGCCAGAATGCGGCCGGGACGCTGGCGCAGCAGGCGCACGGTGAAGGTTTCGGTACGCGCCTTGAGCTTCAGGGTCATCGAACCCGGATCGGCCAGCCAGGCGCGGGTGCGGCGCATCAGGTCGCCATCGGCGACCCGCAGCGCGGCCAGCGCCTGCGGATGCGCCATCCAGCGCGCAGTGCGAACCCCTGGTGGCATCAAGGCACCGCCCGGCCAGCGATATCCACACCGCAAAAGGCCAGCACCGTATCGAGATGATCGGCGAACTCGGCCATGCCATGGTCGCTGCCCTGGATGACGGTCTGGCGCGCGCCCGGATAGTGGGCCACCATCTCGCGCCAGTCCAGCACTTCGTCGCCGGTGGCAGCCAGCAGGAAATAGCGCTCGGGCCGGGTGATGGCCGGCACCACCAGGGCCCGCAACTCGGCGATGTATTCGTGCTTGAATTCGAAGGGTTCGTCGGAATGGTACTGCGTGGTCACGCCGACATAGGACTCCAGATCGCGCGGAGGCTTCACCGCCGGATTGACCAGCACGGCGCGGCAGCCGATGTGCTCGGCCAGCCAGGTAGCATAGAAGCCACCCAAAGAAGAGCCGACCACGGTCAACTGCGCCGGGTCCACGCCGGCCACCAGCGATCCGGCCAGGGCGATGGCACCGGCCGGCGAAGCCGGCAGTTGCGGGCAGACATACTGGTTCTGCAAACCCAGTGCAGCCATGCGCTGTCCCATCACGCGCGCCTTGAAGGACTGCGGCGAGGAACGGAAACCGTGCAGATACAGGATCATGCCAGCGCGTCCAGCAGCTTCTGGTGCACGCCGCCGAAGCCGCCATTGCTCATCACCAGCACATGGTCGCCCGGCTGGGCCGCGGCCTTGACGGCTTGCACCAGGCGATCCAGATCATGGAAGGCGGCGGCCTTCTGACCCAGCGGAGCCAGCGCCTCGGCCAGGTCCCAGCCCAGCGCGTCGCGCCCGGACTGGGCACCGTAACCGAAGACCAGGTCGGCCTCTGCCAGGCTACCCGGCAGCGCCTCCTTCATGGTGCCCAGCTTCATGGTATTGGAACGCGGCTCCAGCACCGCGAGGATGCGAGCCGCCCCGACCTTCTTGCGCAGGCCGGCCACCGTGGTGGCAATCGCGGTCGGATGATGGGCGAAATCGTCATACACGGCCACGCCATTGGCGCTGCCGCGCAACTCCATGCGCCGCTTGACGCTCTGGAAGGCGCCCAGCGCCTCGATGGCCTGGGCGGTCGGGACACCGACATGGCGGGCAGCGGCGATGGCGGCTACGGCATTCATGCGATTGTGTTCACCTGTCAGTTCCCACTGGACCGTACCTTGCAATTGGCCGTCGAAGCAGACCTGGAAGCGCCCATCCTCCTGGGTCTGCAGCGACCAGCCCGGCTGGCCTGCGGCCACGCCGAAATCTTCACGTCCGCTCCAGCAGCCGCGTGCCAGCACGCGTTGCAGCGCCGCTTCGCGAGCATTGACGATGAGCTTGCCGATACCCGGCACGGTGCGCACCAGATGGTGGAATTGCGTTTCGATCGCTGCCAGATCGGGGAAGATGTCGGCGTGATCGTATTCCAGGTTGTTCAGGATGGCGGTGCGGGTGCGGTAGTGGACGAACTTGCTGCGCTTGTCGAAGAAGGCGGTGTCGTATTCATCGGCCTCGATGACGAAGAAGGGCGACGGCCCACCCTGGCCATCGCTGCCCAGGCGCGCCGAGATGCCGAAGTTCATCGGCACCCCGCCGATCAGGAAGCCCGGCTGGTAGCCCGCCTGTTCCAACACCCAGGCCAGCATGGCCGAGGTGGTGGTCTTGCCGTGGGTGCCGGCCACGGCCAGTACCCACTTGTCCTGCAGGATGTTCTCGCCCATCCATTGGGGACCGGAGACATAGGGCAGGCCGCGATTGAGGATTTCCTCCATCAGCGGGTTGCCGCGCGAGACCACGTTGCCGATGACGAACAGATCGGGCTTCAGGTCCACCTGGGACGGCTCGAAGCCCTGGATGAGCGTGATGCCCTGGGCTTCGAGCTGGGTGCTCATCGGCGGATAGACATTGGCGTCGCAGCCGGTCACGGTATGG
The DNA here is from genome assembly GCF_003719195.1 of Herbaspirillum rubrisubalbicans. Taxonomy (NCBI): domain Bacteria; kingdom Pseudomonadati; phylum Pseudomonadota; class Betaproteobacteria; order Burkholderiales; family Oxalobacteraceae; genus Herbaspirillum; species Herbaspirillum rubrisubalbicans. The sequence continues at coordinate 420,277 of NZ_CP024996.1, read as the reverse complement.
CCAGCCTCTTTGGCCAGCACGGCCAGGCCGCCCATGAAGGTGCCGCAGATGCCGAGAATGTGTATATGCATAGCGAATCTTGGGGTGTAATCCCGAGATTTTACCTGAGCCCACGCATTCCCCCTATCAACGTCTGCCATCCCGGGCGTAGCGCCCAGACCGGATGCGCTGCCGTGGAGGACTTAGGGTTACCGGGGCCGTTCCAGGTATTTCACCACCTTCTCCGCATGGCGGGCGGCACTGTTGAGGCGGTTGATGACCAGGTTCAGACTTTCCCACTCCTCAGGTGCCAACGGCTGGTCCAGGCCATTGCGCACTGCGCTGGCCTGGATGATCAGGGATGCCACCTTCCAGGCCGCATCGTGATAGACCGACGCCAGTTCATGGCGAATCCGGTCAAGGTCGGCTTTGGTGATCTCGCCCATTGCGCCCTCCTCGTTATGTCAGAAGGTTTTCCATAGTTCATCCGAATTGGCGGGGCCGGCAATAGCGCCGGGCGCGGGGGGCGCTACCTCGGCGAGCGCTGCGCCAGTTGCTTGCACCGCCCGGCCCGGCAGGCGGAACACACCCACCAGCTCGGACAATTGCCTGGTCTGGTGCGACAGCGACTGCGATGCCGACGCCGCTTCTTCCACCAGCGCGGCGTTCTGCTGGGTCACTTCGTCCATCTGGGTGATGGCCAGGTTGACCTGCTCGATGCCCTGGGTCTGCTCGTTGCTGGCAGCCGAAATTTCGGTCATCACATCGGTGACGCGCTGCACGCTGGCGACCACGTCGGCCATCGTCGCCCCGGCTTGCTGCACCAGGGTGCTACCCACGCCGACCTGCTGCACCGAACTATCGATCAGGCTCTTGATTTCCTTGGCGGCCGTGGCCGAACGCTGCGCCAGTGAACGCACCTCGGTGGCCACCACCGCAAAGCCGCGGCCCTGCTCGCCGGCCCGGGCCGCTTCCACCGCTGCGTTCAAGGCCAGGATATTGGTCTGGAAGGCAATGCCGTCAATGACGCTGATGATGTCCACGATCTTCTTGGAAGAGGCATCAATGTTGCCCATGGTCTCGATGACCTGATGCACGACCTTGCCGCCTTCTTGGGCAATGGAGGAGGCGGTCAATGCCAGTTGGTTGGCCTGTCGCGCATTTTCGGCATTCTGCCGGACCGTGGAGGTCAGTTGTTCCATGGCCGAGGCGGTTTCTTCCAGCGAGCTGGCCTGCTCTTCGGTGCGCGAGGACAGGTCCAGGTTGCCCGTCGAGATCTGGTTGGAGGCCGTGGCAATGGTTTCGGTGCCGCTACGGACCTGGCTGACGATACGCCGCAGGCTCTCGTTCATCGCGGCCAGTGCCGTGCTCAGTTGCCCGGTCTCATCCCGGGAGCTGGCGCTGATCTCGGCCGTCAGGTCACCAGCGGCGACCTGGTTGGCAAAGGCACCCGCAGTACGCAGCGGCGCGGAAATGATGCGCGCGATGAACACCGCCAGCAGCGTGCCGACCAACAGGCTGCCCACCAGCAGGGCGATGATCCCAAAGCGGGATTGATCATATGTGGCTTCCGCTATATGAACGGATTGGACACTGCCATCCAGGTTGACCTGGGCCAGCTTGTCCAGCTCACCCAATAGCGCCAGGTAATTCTGGAAGGCGGGGCCCAACAGGAGCTGCTTGGCTTGGTCCGCCTGGCCCGCGCTCAGGAGCGCCAGGGTCTGGTCGTGCAAGGAGATGAATTTTTCGATGCGCTCCTTGACGCTCGGGTAGAGGGCTTTTTCTCCCGGCTCCGAGATCTGGCTCTCGTATTGCTTGCGGGCCGCCGTGAGGCTGTCGAGGTTCTTGTTCATGACGGTGGTGATGGTCGTCCGCTCCGTGGAGTCATTCTCATAGAGCGCCATCTGGGCCTCGTTGGCTCTCACCCGGGACAGCGCGACTTTCATGTCGTTGAGCGAACGAATGCTGGGCAGCCAATTGGTCGCCAGCTCACCGGCGGCATCGTTGACCTTGCCTAATTGCAAGATAGCAAAGCCCCCCAGAAAGGCTGTCAGGATCAGGATGCTGGCAAAGGCCAGCAGTAGTTTGGTTCCGATCTTGCGGTGATAAAACCAGTTCATGAGCTCCCCTTGCCGATGTTGTTGAGGCGGGCATGAAGAACCGGTTTCATGAAAAGGTCGCAGTTCATCACGCAGTCCTTTGGACGTTAACGTGATCGCCAAGGTAGTGCCAATTTATCAATAAATTCCTGCGCTTTTTTTGGGGCGGCTTCGCTTCCTTCCAATATTCACCAGAGGCATGGGGGAGAATCACACGGAAAACTTAAACTTTTATTAAACATTTCCTTCCCCATCGCGAGATTCTCTTGGCTGGAATGAATTCATATTGACGGACGATGCCACTGCTCGCTTTTCTCATCGACATTCACTTGAAGAGACAAGGCTCCGCCACAAGCGGGCAGGCAAGCACAGAAATCAAGCTGACCACACCCAACGCCTTCGATGAGTTCTTCCGCGAAACCGGCGTCCGGGTCGAAGCACCGACGACCGAGCAGGCCAGGCCCAGCTACGAGGGTGAGTATTTCCCGGTTCCCGTCGGTGCCGCCTACCGCTCGATCAGCAAGACAGGCTGGCAGGTCAGACATGCCCCCGAGGCCAGCGGCTACAGCCTGCATATCCAACGCAGTGGGGAAACGTCCTGGACCTCTACCAAGGAGGCCCTTCATTGCAGCAGCGGGAGCGCCATCATCCAGAATCTGGAACAGGTCAGGCAACTCGCTGGCTCCAGTGCCTCCTCGGACGAAGGGCTGTTCTTCCCTGTTCAATGCCTGACCCGCAAGCTGTCTCACCTGCTCGACGCCCCGGTACACAAGCCCATCCGCTTTCACTGCCCGCTGATCCATGATCCCCATGTACTGGCGCCGCTCAAATCGATCATCGATATCATTGCGCAAGGCCTTTCGGGCAAGGCCCCCTTGATCAAGGCCCCGCTGGCGCTGGTCAATCTGCAGCAGGCGGCGGCCTACATGGTCTTGCAGAACCTGCCGCACAATTACTCGCACGCCCTGGCAAGCCATCCACCTGCGCCCGCGCCGCGCCAGATCAAGCGGGCCGTCGAATTCATCCGGGCCAGCCTGGCGACCCCCATCAGCCTCAATGACATTGCCGAGCATTCCGCCATCAGCGTGCGCTCCCTGCAGTTGGGCTTCCGCAAATACAAGGGGATGACGCCCATGGAGTTCCTGCGCACGCAGCGCCTGGGACGGGTCAGGGAAGACCTGCTGGACCCATCGGTGCCGGCAGACGTCCAGCACATCGCCCTGAGCTGGGGATTTACCCACTTTTACTTGTTTGTGCGCTACTACAAGAAACTGTTCGGCGAGAGTCCGCAGACGACGCTAACGCGGCGCGAATAGTCACGCGCAGACAGGGGCCTGAGCCCGGCCAAACAGCCCTAGGCCGCAAGACGGTATGATGTCGCCCATGTCTGAATTCGAATTCACCTCCCCCACCGAACAATTGCGCGCCGAAATCGCCGCGGCCGCCGCACGCATGATCGCCGAAGATGGCGCCGACTATGGCAGCGCCAAGCGCAAGGCGGCCAAGCAGATCCTGGGCAACCAGAAGGTTCGTGGCGAGATCATGCCTGATAATGAGCAGATAGAAGACGAAGTGCGCATCTATAACGAACTCTTCTTCGCCGACACACAACCGGCCCGCCTGTTGCACCTGCGCCAAGTGGCGCTGCAACTGATGCAGGATCTGCAGCAATTCAATCCTTACATTACCGGGGCAGTGTGGAATGGCACGGCAGGTGAACATTCCGACATCCACTTGCAGCTCTTTTCCCCCAGCGCCAAGGACGTGGAGATTTTCCTGTTGAATAAGAATGTGAACTTTGAGGTCGGGGAAACCGCGCACTTCCGCACCGGCCACCCGGTCGAGACCCTCAGTTTCCTATTGCCGCAACGCGGTGCCGACCCGGAACTGGCGCACCTGACCCTGTATGAAGAAGACGATCTGCGCGGCAGCCTGCGGGCCGCCCCCGGCAAGCGAGCTGAACGCGGCGACGCGACGGCACTGGCCAGCCTGATCGACGCCTCCTCCGAGGAACAAGTCTGATGAAGAAGCTGAAAAATATTGTCCTGTTGGCCGTGGTTGCCGTGCTTTGCGTGGGCGTTGGCCTCTATGCCAGCCAACGCCTGCACCCCGCCGACTCACCGCAAACCCTGGCCCTGAACCAACTGCTCTCGCAATCCCTCCCTGATGTCAGCGGCCAGCCCCAGGCGCTGGCGCAGTACCGGGGCAAGCCGCTGATAGTCAACTTCTGGGCCACCTGGTGCGGGCCTTGCGTGGAGGAAATGCCGGAACTCACGGCCTTGCAGCAGGAAATCGCCCCGGTACAAATTCTGGGAATTGGCGTCGATAGTCAGGAAAATATCGCCAAGTTTGCGCAAAAGTACCAAATCCGCTATCCTCTCTTCGCTGCCGGAACCGGCGCCACCGATTTGCTGCGGCAATTCGGCAATCAGGCGGGCGGTCTTCCCTTCACCGCTCTGGTGGGCAAGGACGGCAAAGTCAAGAAGGTCTATCTGGGTCGCCTCAAGTTCGATGAACTGCGCGCCGACCTGTCCCGGCTCTGAAGGAGCCACTGTTAATCCGTGAAAAGAAAGTTTTTCTTGCCAAATAAAGGCATTTGACGGCAAAATGCGCGCATCGTCGTCAAACGGAGCTTAATCTCCATGGCAAAACAGCTTCTCCTGCTCAATGGCCCGAACTTGAATCTGCTCGGAACCCGGGAGCCGGAAGTCTACGGATCCACCACGCTGGCCGATATCGAACAGCGTGCGCAAGAACAGGCCCGCGCTGCCGGCGCCTCCCTGGTGGCCTTCCAGAGCAATCACGAAGGCGCGCTGATCGACCGCATCCACCAGGCCCGCCACGAGGGGGTGGATGGCATCATCATCAATCCGGGCGGACTGACCCATACCAGCGTGGCCCTGCGCGATGCGCTGGCCGGGGTGGCCATTCCCTTCGTGGAGGTGCATATCTCCAATATCCACCAGCGCGAGGAGTTCCGGCATTTTTCCTACCTGTCCGGCATTGCCCGGGCAGTCCTGTGCGGCTTCGGGGTCCATGGCTATACGCTGGCCCTCGATTACTGGCTGCGTCAATCCTGAGGGCGGGCTCACCGCTGCGCACGGATCGCTTCACGTACTGCAAGACCTGACTGACTCGCCGGCGGCCGCAGAGCGCCGGCGCTTCGTTTAACACTACTCATCTACATTCCGAGGGATTCAAATGGATTTACGAAAACTCAAGACGCTCATCGACCTGGTTGCTGAATCGGCCATCGAAGAACTGGAAGTCACCGAAGGCGAAAGCAAGGTCAGGATCGTCAAGTCGTCCCCGAACGCCCAAAACCAGGTGGTGATGGTGCCGCAACAGCAAGCCTACGCCCCGGCCGCCGCGCCCGTGGCCGCACCGGCGGCTGCCCCGGTCGCCGCCGCCCCGGCTGCTCCGGCCGTGCCGGAAGGTCATATCGTCAAGTCGCCCATGGTGGGCACCTTCTACCGTTCCTCGGCCCCGGGCGCACCGGCCTTCGTGGAAGTGGGCAAGGAAGTCAAGGAAGGCGATACCCTGTGCATCATCGAAGCCATGAAGCTGCTCAACGAAATCGACGCCGACAAGGGTGGCGTGGTCAAGCAGATCCTGGTGGAAAACGGTCAGGCAGTCGAGTTCGGCCAGCCGCTGTTCGTGCTGGGCTGACTGCACCTCTGACCATCAGCCGCAGTCCCCGGCCTGGCCGCAAGAGCAGAACGCAGATGACTGCGACACTCTTGCAGAACCTATAACGCTTGAACCTGGCGACGCCTCATTCCTGTTATGTTTGAAAAAATCCTCATCGCCAACCGTGGCGAAATTGCCCTGCGTATCCAGCGCGCCTGCCGCGAACTGGGTATCAAGACCGTGGTCGTGCACTCCGAAGCCGACCGCGAGGCCAAGTACGTGAAGCTGGCCGATGAGTCGGTCTGCATCGGCCCGGCCCCGTCCCCGCTGTCCTACCTGAACATGCCGGCCATCATCAGCGCCGCCGAAGTGACCGACGCCCAGGCGATCCACCCCGGCTACGGCTTCCTGTCGGAAAACGCCGATTTCGCCGAGCGCGTGGAACAGTCCGGCTTCGTCTTCATCGGCCCGCGTGCGGAAAACATCCGCATGATGGGCGACAAGGTCTCGGCCAAGCAGGCCATGATCCGTGCTGGCGTGCCCTGCGTGCCGGGTTCGGAAGGGGCGCTGCCGGACAATCCCAAGGAAATCGTCCAGATCGCCCGCAAGATCGGCTATCCGGTCATCATCAAGGCCGCTGGTGGCGGCGGTGGCCGCGGGATGCGCGTGGTGCATACCGAAGCCGCGCTGATCAATGCAGTGACCATGACCAAGACCGAAGCCGGTGCCGCCTTCGGCAATCCGGAAGTCTATATGGAGAAGTACCTGGAAAATCCGCGCCACGTGGAAATCCAGATCTTGGCCGACGAACACAAGCAAGCCATCTGGCTGGGCGAGCGCGACTGCTCCATGCAGCGTCGCCACCAGAAGGTGATCGAGGAAGCGCCAGCACCGGGCATCCCGCGCAAGATCATCGAGAAGATCGGCGAACGCTGCGCCGAAGCCTGCCGCAAGATGAACTATCGCGGCGCCGGTACCTTCGAGTTCCTGTATGAAAATGAAGAGTTCTACTTCATCGAGATGAACACCCGCGTGCAGGTGGAACACCCGGTGACCGAAATGATCACCGGTGTGGACATCGTGCAGGAACAGATCCGCATCGCTGCCGGCGAAAAGCTGCGCTATCGCCAGCGCGACATCGAACTGAAGGGTCACGCCATCGAGTGCCGCATCAACGCCGAGGATCCGTTCAAGTTCATCCCCTCGCCCGGTCGCATCACGGCCTGGCACGTACCGGGCGGTCCTGGCATCCGCGTCGATTCGCACGCCTATTCGGGTTATTTCGTACCACCCAACTATGATTCCATGGTGGGCAAGGTGATCGCCTATGGTTCCACTCGCGAACAAGCCATCCGCCGGATGCAGATCGCGCTGTCGGAAATGGTGGTGGAAGGCATTTCGACCAACATCCCGCTGCACCGCGAACTGATGGTCGATGCGCGTTTCTTCGAAGGCGGAACCAATATCCATTATCTGGAACATAAGTTGTCGGAACGTCCAGCTTCCTCGGAAGCCGACAAGCCGGTCAAGAAGTAAGCAATACCGCAGCACCTCATCAGCAAAAACAGCAACGTCAGCAAAGGCAGACCAGCATGGCTTGGGTAGAAATCGTCATCGAAGTGGCGCGGGAAGAGGCGGAGGCATTGTCCGACGCCCTGATGGACTCTGGCGCCCTGTCGGTGTCGGTGGAAGATGCGGACGAAGGCACCGAGGCCGAACGTCCGCTCTTTGGCGAGCCCGGCATGGAGCCGGAAGAAGCCGCCTGGGATCGCAGCCGCGTGGTGGCGCTGGCCGGCAAGGATGCCGACCACGCCGCCATCGTCATGGATGCCGCCAAGGCCATCGGCCTGGACTATGCCCTGCCCTTTGCCACCCGCAACGTGGAAGAGCAGGACTGGGTGCGCCTGACGCAATCCCAGTTCGAGCCCATCCACATCGGCCAGCGCATCTGGGTGGTGCCAAGCTGGCACGAGGCGCCCGCTGATCCTGATGCCTTGGTGCTGGAGCTGGACCCGGGCCTGGCCTTCGGTACCGGCAGCCATCCCACCACCCGGCTGTGCATGGAGTGGCTGGAAGCCAATGCCACCCAGGCCCAAACGCTGCTGGACTATGGTTGCGGCTCGGGCATCCTGGCGCTGGTGGCCGCCAAGATCGGGGTACCCCAGGTGATCGGGGTGGATATCGATCCGCAGGCACTGGAGTCGGCCCAGCACAATACCGAACGCAACCACTGCACGGCCACCTATTACCTGCCCGAAGCCTTCGCCCAGGCCCACCCGGAAGGCGAGCGCTTCGACGTGGTGGTGGCCAACATCCTGGCCGGTCCGCTGCAACTGATGGCCCCGATGCTGGCCGGCCGCGTGCGCGCCGGTGGCGCGCTGGTGCTCTCGGGCGTGCTGGATCGCCAGGCGCAGGAAGTCATCGCCACCTACGCGCCCTACATCGCCCTGACCGTGTGGGCCGAACATGAAGGCTGGGTGGCCCTGGCAGGCCACCTGCCGGAGTAATCCATGGCATTGGCGACCCAGTGCCCGCACTGCCTGACCATCTTCAGGGTCGCCAGCGACCAGCTCAAACTGCGCGGCGGCCTGGTCCGCTGCGGTAGTTGCCGCGAGGTCTTCAACGGCAACGAATTCCTGGTCGAGGCCAGCATCGCCGATGGCCATTACCAACCCGCTCCCGGTAGCAAGGCCCAAGCGGGCGTGGCCAGACCTGCGATGAGGGCAGCGGCAGCGGCGGCACCTGCGCCAGCCCCTGCCAGCGCTCCTGCTGCCTCCGTACCGCGAGCCGCCCCTGTCGCCTCCGCGCCGGTTCTCCCCGATGTCCGCTCGCAGGCAGCCGTGCCCGAGGTCAATGCACCAGCACCGGTAGCAGCCAAACCCGCGCCCGTGGCGCCTGCCATTCCCGTGATCGCCGAACCCAAGGTGTTTCGCTCACCGAGCAGCCCCGGCTACATCCCCGACCTGGGCGCATCGCTCAAGCCAGCCGAGCCTGTGGATAAAAACAAGTGGGACGACGACGATCCTGCTGCGCCCCCCACGCTGGCTACCTCGCCGGACGATGCCCCGGACAGCGGTGCGCTGCTACGCCGCTCCTCGGCCGAGCCCGAGGATGTGCTGGTGCCACCCGACGTGGCGGCGGTGTTTCGCATCGACGATGAACCGGTCCTGCATGAGCCGCCATTGCGCCGGCAAGAAGCGCCGGCTGAAGAAAGTGAAGAAAAATTCGAGGACAGCGACGAGGCCGAGGAGCCAGGCTTCGTCAGGCGCGCCCAGCGCAAGGCACGCATCAGCCATATGACGAAAATGGTCATGATGGTGCTGGCCGGCGCGATGGTGCCGGTGCTGCTGCTGCAATCGCTATACTACTGGCGCAACCCGCTGGCGGCCGCCGTGCCGCAACTGCGCCCCATGCTCAACGGCATGTGCGTGAGCCTGCATTGCACGGTCGGCTTGCCCACCGACATCGAGCGGCTTTCGCTGGAAGCCAACGAGCTGCAGGTCGTGCCGCCCAGCCAGAATGTGTATGCGCTCACGGTGGTGATGCGCAATCGCAGCAGCACCACCCAGGCCTGGCCGGATATCGAGCTCACGCTCAACAACGATGATGAGAAGGCGGTGGTACGCCGGGTGTTCCGCCCGCGTGACTACTTGGCCGATCCGACCCAGGCCGATAACGGCATCGGGCCCGAGAGCGAGCAGCAGATCAAGCTCAACTTCGAGCTCAAGGATGCGCTGGTGTCAGGCTATCGTGTCTACCTGTTCTATCCCTGATGGCCGGGCGCTGAAGGCAAGCACACTCACCCATTCCAGCCTGCCTGCCGCTTTTCTTCTACAATGCGGCATCCTTCACTCATTTCCAACGACCACGCCATGAGCTCCCTGATTTGCGGTTCCCTCGCCTACGACAACATCATGCAATACGAGGGCCGCTTCGCTGAAGCGCTGCTGGCCGACCAATTGCACAAGGTCAACGTCTCCTTCCTGGTGCCGACCATGCGCCGCGAGTTCGGCGGCTGTGCCGGCAACATCGCCTACAACCTCAAGCTGCTGGGTGGCCAACCGATCGTGATGGCCACCGTCGGCCTGGACAGTGCGCCCTACATGGAGCGCCTGGCCGCACTGGAGATTTCCACCCGCTGTGTGCGCCAGATCGAATCCTCATTCACCGCTCAATGCTTCATCACCACCGACGCCGACAGCAACCAGATCACGGCCTTCCACCCCGGCGCCATGACCTGGTCGCATGAGAACAAGGTGGCCGATGCCGGTACGGTCAAGTTCGCCATCGTCGCCCCGGATGGCCGCGACGGCATGTTGCAGCACGCCCAGCAGGCTGCCGAGCTGAACATCCCGCTGATCTTCGATCCGGGTCAGGGGATGCCCATGTTCGATGGCAAGGACCTCACCAACTTCATCGACCTGGCCACCTATGTGGCCGTCAACGACTACGAAGCCGAACTGCTGACGGCCCGCACCGGCCTCTCGCTGGCACAGATCGCCGAGCGCGTCACGGCGCTGGTGGTCACCCGTGGCGAGCTGGGCGCCGACATCTTCGTCGGCGGCAAGCATCACGCCATCCCCTGCGTGCCGGCTGCCAAGATCGCCGACCCCACCGGTTGCGGCGACGCCTTCCGCGCCGGGATGCTGCATGGTCTCACCGAAGGCTATGACTGGGAAACCACGGGCCGTCTGGCCAGCCTGATGGGCTCCATCAAGATTGCCTCGCAAGGACCGCAGAATCACGCACCGACCAAGGCGGAAATCGAAGAACGCTTCCATCAGGCCTTCGGCTATCGCTTCGGCTGATGGGCATGAGCGGGTGGCGCGACGCGACCTGCAAGACCTACCAAGGAGATTGGCCATGCCGAACAATGCATCTTCCTTCGCTTGGCGCCTGCGCCGGCTGTGCGCAGCATCGGCCCTGCTGGGCGCGGCGCTATGCTCGCAGGCCGCGCTGGCCGCCCTCAAACCCGGCGACAAGGCGCCTGACTTCTCTGCCCCCAGCTCACTGGGTGGGCAGGTCTCGACCTTCTCGCTATCGGACGCCTTGAAGAAAGGTCCGGTGGTGCTGTACTTCTATCCGGCTGCCTTCACCACCGGCTGCACCATCGAAGCGCATCTCTTCGCCGAGGCAGTGGATCGCTACCAGGCTCTGGGTGCGACCGTCATCGGGGTCTCGGGCGACAACATCGAGACGCTCAACAAGTTCTCGGTCAGCGAATGCCGCAGCAAGTTCGCGGTGGCCGCCGACGTCGACAAGAAGATCATGAAGGCTTACGACGCGCAGTTCCTGAAGGTCACCGGCTACGCCAGCCGCACCTCCTACGTCATCACGCCGGACCATGCCATCCTCTACGAATACACCGACATGAATCCAGAAAAGCATGTGGAGAATACCCTGCAGGCGCTGGAGCAATGGTCGGCCAAGCAGAAGCATTGAGCGTGCGCGGCCTCGTTGCCGAGGGAACAAAGCAAAAGAGCCGGACATTGTCCGGCTCTTTTTTCGTCTTGGCCAATTGCGGGGGGAAGGGAAGTCAGAATCCGGCGAACAGCAACCCGCTGACCACCCGCACGGCAATCTGCAACAGGATCAACAGCACCAGTGGCGACAGGTCAACACCACCCAGCGGCGGGATGATACGACGCAGCGGACGCAGCAGGGGATCGTTCAAGGCGCGCACGAAGGGGGCCAGCGGCGCATGGGGATTGACCCAGCTGAAGACGGCTTCGATGATCAGCGTAGCCATAAAACCATAGCAGATCCATTCGAAGAAGCGCTCCAGCGCGACGATGAAGATGAGCCTGAAATCGAATCCGCTCTGCCAGCCGAGGATGGCGATAATGGACAGCAAGACGATCAGGAATGCCGCCACCAGGCTGGCCCAGTCGTAGCTGCCGCCAGGCATCACCCGGCGCAGCGGACGCACCAGCCAGTCCGAGAGCTGGTAGACGAACTGCCCCACCGATTGCGGCGGACGCACGCGCACCACCTGCATCCAGAAACGCAGCAGCATGACGCCGGCCAGGATGCTGGCAACAGCGTTGACGATCATCGTGAAAATACTCAGCAGCACAGGGATCTCCATCAGTGAGAGGCAGGGCACATACTAGAGGGCAAGCGGCTTGGGCGCAATCTCCGCGACCGCCGCGACACAACCAGATCAAACCTAAGCGCCGCGTGCGAGGACGGCCAGGCATTCATATATTGTGCCATTGCACGGAATTGCCAGAGCAAACCCGCGAAACCTGCGGACATAAAAAAACCGCTGCATGGCGCAATGCCATACAGCGGCCTTCAGTCTGAGGGGATCAGACTAGACGCGCGCCCAGATTACGGACGACCAGCGCCGGTCGGGAACGGCCATGCAGCGGCCGGGTTCAGCACGGTCTTGGCGGCCGGTGCTGCTGCGGCGGCTGCCGGCTTGGCGGCGGCCTTCTTCGGAGCTGCTGCCTTCTTGACAGCGGGCTTCTTGGCGGCGGCCTTGGGAGCTGCGGCGGCCTTCGGAGCTGCTGCCTTGGGAGCGGCGACCTTCTTTGCTGCTGCCTTCGGTGCTGCAACCTTCTTCGCTGCTGCGGCCTTCGGAGCTGCTGCCTTCTTGGCGGCGGCCTTCGGTGCTGCAACCTTCTTCGCTGCTGCCTTCGGTGCTGCAACCTTCTTCGCTGCTGCGGCCTTCGGGGCTGCTGCCTTCTTGGCGGCGGCCTTCGGTGCTGCAACCTTCTTCGCTGCTGCCTTCGGTGCTGCAACCTTCTTCGCTGCTGCGGCCTTCGGAGCTGCTGCCTTCTTGGCGGCGGCCTTCGGAGCTGCAACCTTCTTCGCTGCTGCCTTCGGTGCTGCAACCTTCTTCGCTGCTGCGGCCTTCGGAGCTGCTGCCTTCTTGGCGGCGGCCTTCGGAGCTGCAACCTTCTTCGCTGCTGCCTTCGGTGCTGCAACCTTCTTCGCTGCTGCCTTCGGTGCTGCAACCTTCTTCGCTGCTGCCTTCGGAGCTGCAACCTTCTTCGCTGCTGCCTTCGGTGCTGCTGCCTTCTTGGCAGCTGCCGGCTTGGCGGCGGCCTTGGCCACGGTCTTCTTGGCGGCGGCGGCCTTGGGCGCTGCTACCTTCTTCGTGGTTTCCTTGGCGGCGACCGCCTTTTCCTTCTTTGCCGCCGGCTTCTTGGCCGCGGTCTTCTTTGCTGCTGTTGCCATTTTGTTTCTCCTTCTTCACGTGAATGGAAAAAATCAAGCTTGATATAAGCAACCCGCACGCGACATCGCGATGACGCGGGCGAGCTATTCATCGGCACAAGCCGCCTGTGGCTTGCGCTAATGAATTCGGCACCAGCTGAACTGCTGCATCCCCTCACCTATGCAGCGCTTCAGCTATCTTGGCGACGCCCCTCCGGTAGTGCCCGCGCAGTGGCGCAGGAAGATTCGACTACGGGAGCAGGCGCGACACCAAAAAAAACGCCAGCGTGTTCAAACGCTAGCGTCGGAATCGCGTTCCTGAAAAACTTCGGTGTTTTTCAAAGGAAAAGCCGCCTGACCCGACACGAGGGGGTTAAGCGGCGATAACAGAGAAGATGGATTCGGTCTCTGACTGTTCATTAATGTGGCGTAGGCCTTTTCCGTTTCAGCAGTCGGGCATCTTGCAAGCTACCCGACTCCTGTTGTGCATCACGTCTCGATGAAGAGAACTTCGAGACTGCACATCATTCCCAACTCAGTGCGCCCCCGGTTTGGTATTCGATGACGCGGGTCTCAAAGAAGTTGCGCTCCTTCTTCAAGTCGATCATCTCGCTCATCCACGGGAACGGATTTTCTTCTTGTGCGAACAGCGGGTCCAATCCAATTTGCTGCGCACGGCGGTTTGCGATGAATCGCAGGTAGCTCTTGAACATCGGTGCGTTCAACCCGAGCACGCCTCGCGGCATTGTATCCTCTGCGTAACGATATTCCAACTCCACCGCGCGTAAAAACAACGATTTGATCTCTTCGCGGAATTCAGGAGTCCACAGGTGCGGGTTCTCCATCTTCACGGTGTTGATCAGATCGATGCCGAAGTTGCAGTGCATGGATTCGTCGCGCAGGATGTATTGATACTGCTCGGCCGCACCCATCATCTTGTTCTGGCGACCCAGTGCCAGGATCTGCGTGAAGCCGACGTAGAAGAACAGACCTTCCATGATGCACGCGAAGACGATCAACGACTTCAACAGCTTCTGGTCATTCTCCATCGTGCCGGTCTTGAACTCGGGATCGGTCAGCGTATCGATGAAGGGGATCAGGAACTCGTCCTTGTCGCGGATCGATGCGACCTCGTGATAGGCGTTGAAGATCTCGGCCTCATCCAAGCCCAGCGATTCAACGATGTACTGGTAGGCATGGGTGTGGATGGCCTCTTCAAAAGCCTGGCGCAGCAGGTACTGGCGGCACTCGGGGGCGGTGATGTGGCGATAGGTGCCCAGCACGATGTTGTTGGCGGCCAGCGAGTCGGCGGTGACGAAGAAGCCCAGGTTGCGCTTGACCAGACGACGCTCGTCTTCGGTCAGGCCGTTCGGATTCTTCCACAGCTCGATGTCGCGCTGCATGTTGATCTCTTGCGGCATCCAGTGGTTGGCGCAGCCGGCCAGGTACTTGTCCCAGGCCCACTTGTACTTGAAGGGCACCAGTTGGTTGACGTCGGTGTGGCCGTTGATGATGCGCTTGTCAGCGGCATTGACGCGACGGGTGGTGTCGACCTGCTCGCTGTTACCAGCCATCAGCGCCGGGTTCAGTGCGGCGTTGGCATGACCAAAGGCCGGTTGCAGTTGCGGCTGCAGGTTCGGGGTGCGCGGCGCCTGGGCCGGCTGCTTGACTTCATCATCCCAAGAAAGCATCTGTGGTTCCTCTTTACTTGATCGGTAGCTGCCGGCAGGTCGGTGACCATGGCACGGCGGATATCTGGGGTCTATCAGGTGACAACGGCGCATCCGGTGAAGTTCACCGCGATGCGCCGGCTAGGGTGGGTGGGACTTGGACAGTGTAGCTGCCGTCATCTCGGATGACCTTGATCATCCTCATCAGCAGGCCGTCTGGCCCCACCCGGATTGCTTGCTTACTGGCAGGCCTCGCACTCTTCGAAGCCCGGATCGCCCGGACGCATGGTGCAGACCGGACCATCGGCTTCGATCGAAGCACCGGGGTTCGGCATCACGTAGGCAGCCGATGCAGCAGCAGCCGAAGCGATCGGTGCAGCCGGAACAGCCGTACCCGAGGCCGATGCCATCGCACCCGCACCGCCGTCAACGGCCACGGCGTTCAGTGCACCCGCACGGGAAGTGGACTTCTCAGTGTGGGTGGCGCCGATGGTGCGCAGGTAGTAGGTGGTCTTGAGGCCACGCAGCCATGCCAGCTTGTAGGTCTCGTCCAGGCGCTTGCCGGAAGCACCGGCCATGTAGATGTTCAAGGACTGGGCCTGGTCGATCCACTTCTGGCGACGCGAGGCGGCTTCCACCAGCCAGGACGGATCGACTTCGAAGGCGGTGGCGTAGATGTCGCGCAGGTCTTGCGGGATGCGGTCGATCTTGGCCAGGCTGCCGTCGAAATACTTGAGGTCGGCGACCATGACTTCGTCCCACAGGCCGCGAGCCTTCAGGTCACGCACCAGATACTCGTTGATTTCGGTGAATTCGCCCGACAGGTTCGACTTCACGTACAGGTTCTGGTAGGTCGGCTCGATGCAAGCGGACACGCCGATGATGTTGGAAATGGTCGCCGTCGGGGCGATGGCCACGCAGTTCGAGTTGCGCATGCCGTGTTCGGCGATGCGGGCACGCAGGGCGGCCCAGTCCAGGGTCTCGGTGGTATCGGTTTCCAGGTAGCCGCCGCGCTCTTGCGCCAGCAGCTTCAGGGAGTCCTGCGGCAGGATGCCGCGATCCCACAGCGAACCGCGGTAGGAAGCGTAACGGCCGCGCTCTTCAGCCAGTTCGGTCGAGGCCATGTAGGCGTAGTAGCAGACGGCTTCCATGGAGCGGTCGGCGAATTCGACGGCGTCCATCGAGGCGTACGGCACGCGCTTGATGTGCAGGCAGTCCTGGAAGCCCATGATGCCCATGCCCACCGGACGGTGGCGCAGGTTGGAATCACGTGCCTTCTTGACGGCGTAGTAGTTGATGTCGATGACATTGTCCAACATGCGCATGGCGGTGCGGATGGTCTTTTGCAGCTTGGCATGGTCCAGCTCGCCATTGACCAGGTGCGCCGGCAGGTTCACCGAACCCAGGTTGCAGACCGCGATTTCGCTCTCGTTGGTGTTCAAGGTGATCTCGGTGCACAGGTTGGAACTGTGCACCACGCCGACGTGCTGCTGCGGCGAACGGATGTTGCAGGGATCCTTGAAGGTGATCCACGGGTGGCCGGTTTCGAACAGCATCGACAGCATCTTGCGCCACAGGTCGTTGGCTTGCACCTTCTTGAAGAGCTTCAGCTCGCCACGGGCAGCCTTGGCTTCATAGGCGGTGTAGGCTTCTTCGAAGGCACGGCCGAACTTGTCGTGCAGGTCCGGGGTGTCGGAAGGGGAGAACAGGGTCCACTCGCCCTTTTCCATCACGCGCTTCATGAACAGGTCGGGAATCCAGTTCGCGGTGTTCATGTCGTGGGTGCGGCGGCGGTCGTCGCCGGTGTTCTTGCGCAGTTCGAGGAATTCCTCGATGTCCATGTGCCAGGTTTCCAGGTAGGCGCAGACCGCGCCCTTGCGCTTGCCGCCCTGGTTGACTGCCACGGCGGTATCGTTGACCACCTTCAGGAAGGGGACCACGCCTTGCGACTTGCCGTTGGTGCCCTTGATGTGGGCGCCCAGGGCGCGCACCGGGGTCCAGTCATTGCCCAGGCCGCCGGCGAACTTGGCCAGCAGGGCGTTTTCCTTGATGGCTTCATAGATGCCGTCGAGGTCGTCGGCCACCGTGGTCAGGTAGCAGGAGGACAGCTGCGAACGCTGGGTGCCCGAGTTGAACAGGGTCGGCGTCGAGCTCATGAAGTCGAAGGACGACAGCAGGTCGTAGAACTCGATGGCGCGCGCTTCGCGGTCGATTTCGTTCAGTGCCAGGCCCATCGCCACGCGCATGTAGAACGCTTGGGGCATCTCGATGCGGGTGCCGCCGATGTGCAGGAAATAACGGTCATATAGCGTCTGCAGGCCGATGTAGCCGAACTGCAGGTCGCGCTCGGGCTTGAGGGCAGCAGCCAGCTTGGCCAGGTCGAACTGGGCCAGCTTGGTATCGAGCAGCTCGGCTTCGATCCCCTTCTTTACATAGTGCGGGAAGTAATCCAGGTACTCGGCCGGGGCGTCAGCCTGGGCCACTTCCTTGCCGAACACTTCCTTGCGGATGGTGTGCATCAACAGACGCGAGGTCACCTGGCTGTAAGCAGGGTCCTTTTCCATCAGCGCGCGGGCAGCCAGGATGGCGGACTTGTACAGCTCTTCGACGGGCACGCCGTCGTACAGGTTCTTGACGGTTTCGGCCAGGATGGCTTCGGCATCCACGTGCGCCTCCAGGCCGACGCAGGCGGCGGCGATCAGGGCGCGCACTTCATTGATGTCCAGCGGACGGCTCTGGCCGTCTTCGGTCACGTGCAGTTGCGGTGCAGCCACTTCGGTCTTGGTGGCGGCGCCTTGCTGGGCACGCTCTTCCATGCGCTTGGCACGGTACAGCACATAGGCACGGGCCACGTCATGCTCGCCCGAACGCATCAGAGCCAGCTCGACCTGGTCCTGGATGTCTTCAATATGGAAGGTGCCACCGGTGGGCTGGCGACGCACCAGTGCCGAGACCACGCTGGTGGTCAGTTGCTCGACCATCTCGCGCACGCGCGCCGAGGCCGCACCCTGACCACCGTTGACGGCCAGGAAGGCCTTGGTCACGGCGATGGAAATCTTGGAAGGTTCGAAACCGACCACGGCGCCGTTGCGGCGGATGATGCGGTATTCGCCCAGGCCTGCGGTATGGGAGACGATGGACTGGCCTTCAGCGGAGCCTTCCTGCTCGGCGGAAACGCCAAACGGGGCGGGCGATTTAACGGAAATTTCTTGGGTTGAGCGCACTTAGCCTCCTGGGGTACATGGGCAGACGAACGGGGTGCATCGCCTGCGTTGCTGATAACTACCTCTGGATCCCCGAACTGCCGGGGATCGACGAACGACAGATGCGTCCCACAATGACTATCCCTTGCGTGGACATTCATGCTGACGCAAAAACTGCTTGAAACTGATGAGTGAAGCGACGGAATAAAAGAAGGAAGAACCGGGGCGTTATCGTACTTGGTTACTGCCTCGCGGGTCTTGCACCTTCCGAAGCACTGCCGGAACTAGGGCCCCTGAAGAGGGAGACCCGGCTACCACAATAAGTTCAACTGAACACTACATCTAGTACCAAAACATCGAATGGGACTAATTCTAGTGGCGCCCCAAGGAGGATGCAACCGCTATTTCGAGAATTTTTCTGCTGCTCAAGCTTGACTTTTGTGAAGGCCAAGAGGGAAGCGCAATTGCGCGTGGTTAATCATTTTTACCATTTCGTTGTGGTAGCCTGCCCAGTCGAAGAAGGGGCCGGGATCGGTCTTGCGTACCGGTGCGATGTGCTCGTGACCGACCACGGCGGTCAGGCCATAGCGACTTACCAGGGCCTGAGACAGCTTGACCAGCGCCGCATACTGGGCCTGGGCGAAGGGTTCGAAGTCGGTCCCTTCGAGCTCGATACCGATGGAAAAATCATTGCAGCGCTCGCGCCCCTCGAAGGTAGACACCCCGGCGTGCCAGGCCCGCCGATGGGCCGGGACGAACTGCACCACTTCGCCATCGCGACGGATCAGGAAGTGCGCAGAGACCCGCAGCGGCCGCAACTGCTCAAAGTAAGGATGGGCATCGTAGTCGAGACGATTGCAGAACAGGTCCGCTATATAAGGACCGCCGAATTGCCCCGGTGGCAGGCTGATGTTGTGGATCACCAGCAGATCGGTAACCGCTCCCTCGGGCCGGTCATCACAGTTGGGCGAGGGCTCGCGGCGGGCGATGTTGCACCAGCCGTCGCCATCGATGATCCAGGCGGCGGCGTCAGGCAGGACGGTATGCATGGCTTAGAAGGAGGCCAGTCGGCGATGCTCTTCCGAGCAATAGTGCGCACCGGAGGCATGAACCACTGCCTCGGAGGCCGGGAAGTGGATGCCGCAATGGGCACACTGCACCATGGTCTCGACATTGCTGTCGCTGCGGCGACGAAAGCGCGCCGGCTTGGGGGGCGGCATCCCGGGCTCGGCGTTGTTGGTGTCGGCGGCGGAGTCGTTACCGGCCAGCATGGATTTCTTGGCGCGCTGGAACCACACCACCACGGCCAGCAACACGACCAGCCAGATCAAATATTTCATGTCAGTACCCGATGCAGCACGACTTCAAGCACGAACCGGCTGCCTACATATGCCAATAAAAGGATGGCGAAACCGGCCAGCGTGAAGCTCAGCGCAGTCCGCCCCCGCCATCCCTGCCAGCGACGGCCGGCCAGGAGCAGGCCGAACAGCAGCCAGGACAGCATGGTGAAGATGGTCTTGTGATCCCACTTCAATGGCGTCCCGAACAACTGCTCGGAGAAGACCACGCCCGATAGCACCGTCAGCGTCAGCAAGGTGAAGCCGAAGGCGATCAGGCGAAACAGCAATTTTTCCATGGTCAGCAGCGCCGGCAGACGATCCAGCGCCAGCCCGAACCAGCTGGACTGGGCCACCGGACCCGGCCGGGTATGCAGACGCGACTCCTGCAATACCATCAGCACCGCATGGAAGGCGGCGATGGTCAGCGTGCTGTAGGCCAGAATGGAGATGGCGATGTGCGCCAGGAACCAGTCGGACTTGCCGGCCAGCGCCACCAGGTTGCCGGGGAAGACGGTCGGCAGGATCACCGCCAAGGCCGCCACCGGCAGCACCAGGACACGCATACTATCGAGTGAGAAATTGCGATTTTCCAGCCAGTAGGCGGCCACCGAAATCCACAAGGTAGAAGAGAGCATCACCGCAAAGCCCACCCGTAACGCGTCCGGGGCGAACATATCCGACAACAGTGCGCCGCCATGCAGCACCCAGCCCACCACGATACCCAGCGAAATCGGCGCGCGCCGCTGCGAGGGCATGAAGGCGCAGCCCAGGTAGAACAGCGCCGCCAGGATGAAAAAATAAGTTTGCATCGTCCAAGTTTACACTATCTCGGCCCGCCGCCCGCTTGCGCCGGGTCAGCCGGTGCCTGGATCGCTTCCCTGAAATGCGACACGGCAGGGGTTGCCTGCCGTGTCCGAGTACTGCTTACAGCAGGACGGCACCCACTCAATCGACGGCGGCGGCCTTCATCTCGGCATTGTGATGGCGCTGCTGCTCCTCCATCACCAGTTGGCCCAGCTCGCGCTTCAAGGCATTGAAATCCGGGTCGGCCGGATCGCGCAGGCGTGGCAGATTGACCAGCATGTCACGCTTGACGGTACCAGGTCGGTAGGTCATCACCACGATGCGGTCGGCCAGGTAGATCGCCTCTTCGATGCTGTGGGTGACGAAGACGATGGTCTTCCTGAACTCATCCCAGATGCGCAGCAGCTCATCTTGCAGGTTGCGGCGGGTCAGCGCGTCGAGGGCACCGAAGGGTTCGTCCATGAGCATGATGGGCGAATCCAGCGCCAGCACGCGGGCAATGGCCACCCGCTGGCGCATCCCGCCCGACAGATCCTTGGGGAAACGGGTGCGGAAGTCGATCAATCCCAGCTTGTCCAGCAACTGGCTCACGCGCTGGGCGATCTCGGCCTTGGGACGGCCCTTGATTTCCAGGCCGAAGGCGACGTTCTGCTCCACCGTCATCCAGGGAAACAGCGCATATTCCTGGAACACCATGCCACGGTCCGGTCCCGGCTCGGTCACCGCCTTGCCATCGGTGAGGATTTGGCCGGAAGAGGGCAGCGCAAAACCGGCAATGGCATTCAAGAGCGTGGACTTGCCGCAGCCGGAGGGCCCCAGCAGGCAGACGAACTGGCCATCGGGGATGGCGAGGTTGATGTCCTTCAAGGCCACCACCTCGCGCTCATCGGTCTTGAAGACCTTGTGCACGCTCTGTATACAGATGCGGGGAGACGAATTGCTCGGGTTCATGTCAGTTCTCCAGCCCGCGATGCCAGCGCAGCATGTAATTGTTGAGGCGGCTCATGCCCAAGTCGATGGCCAAGCCCAATAGGCCAATGGTGATCATGCCGGCGATGATCTTGTCCGACCAGAAATATTCACGCGCCTCCATGATGCGAAAACCCAGGCCATTGCTGACCGCAATCATCTCGGCCACGATCACCACGATGAAGGCGGTACCGATGCCGATGCGCACCCCCGAGAGGATGTAAGGAACGGCAGCCGGCAGCATCACCCGCAAGAACAGCGTGGACTGGCTCGCCCCCAGATTGCGGGCGGCGCGCAGGTAGATGCTGTCGACCTGGCGCACCCCGGCGATGGTATTCATCAGCACCGGGAAGAAGGCCCCCAGCGAGATCAGGAACAGCGCCGGCGGATTGCCCAGCCCGAACCACAGGATGGCCAGGGGGATATAGGCAATCGGCGGAATCGGACGGATCACCTGCACCGTCAGGTTCATCAAGCCATAGATGCGCTGGCTGGAGCCCATCAGCAACCCCAACGGCAAGGCCAGCCCGGCGCCGATCAGGAAACCCGCCACCACCCGGTACAGGCTGCCGATGGCATCCATGATCAGCTCGCCCGAAAAGGCCCAGGCCAGCCAGCTGCCGGCCTCGGGATCATAGGGTTTCAGAGGGGTGGCGTATTCCACCCATTTCTTCAGCACCGCCCAGGGCGAGGGCAGGATCTGTGGATTGATCCAGCCCGCCCGCGAGGCGCCCTCCCACAGGGCGATCACGATGATCGGCACCAGCAGCCCCTGCAGGAAGCTGCCCTTGTTTTGCTTGGCCATGCGCAATTTCCCCTTGGTTTACTTCAGGTTCATGCTCTTCTTGGCCTGCTCCAGCAGATCGGTCTTGACCCAATCCTTGGCCAGCGGCGGCTTGGCCATCTTGCCAGTGCCGTACTTGGCCATGGTGTCGGTGGTCACCTGAATGTGCTCGGCGGTGATGTCGTAGGCATAGGGCGAGTTGCCGATGGCGTCATAGAAGTCTTCCTTGGTGATCTGGTTCTTGAAGATCACTTCGCGCACGTACTTTTCGGCCACTTCCGGCTTGTCGATGAAGGTCTTGGTCGCCTCCAGGAAGCAGCGCATGAACTTCTCGGCCAGCGGGCGCTTCTCGGTATAGAACTTCTCGGTCATCACCATGGTGCGGTAGGGCTCGCCGATAGGGGTGTCGTAGGGCTTCATCACTTCCACCCCGAAGCCCTTGTTGATGGCCTGCGAGGATTGCGGCTCGCTCTGCATCATGGCATCGATGTTCTTGCCCAGCAGGGCTTGGTTCAGGTCGGCGAAGGCCAGGTAGACGATGGTGACGTCCTTGGCGGAGAGGCCGTTCTGGCCCAGTTCGGCGTCCAGCAGCACTTCATGGATGCCGCCGCGGGTCACGCCCACCTTCTTGCCCTTCAAGTCCTTGACCGACTTGATACCGGAATCCTTGCCCGCCACCAGGCGCGCGCCGCCCTTGGCGAAACCTGCCACCACATAGATCGGTGCACCGTTGGCGCGGCCCGAAATGGCCGCTTCGGAGGCGGTCGTGCCCACATCGAGCTCACCGGCCAGGATGCCCTGCATCACGTCCGGGCCCTTGGCGAAGACTTTTTCATCGACCTTGATGCCGCATTTGGGGGCGATCTCCTTGATATAGGACACCGCACCATAATGGGCGAACTTCAGGTTGCCCAGGCGGATCACGTCGTCGGCCGCATGACTGGGGGCCGAGAAACCGGCGCTGGCCAGCAGGACCAGGGCCATCCATTGTGTTGGTTTTTGCATTTCCACTCTCCTCTTGTGTGTATCGTTGTTGATACGGCGCGCCGGAACCAGCAGTGCAGGGCCGGCAGTCTCGATGGCGTTGGCCCCTGCTGCGTGGCGGGGGCCTTGGTTGTTCTATGCGCTTGGAAATTCAGCGCCCATGTATACACAAAGAGCGCAGGCTGTACAAGCTGTTAATTTTACGTAGCGTCCCCATCTGCAGCCCACGCGCCGGCAGGGGCGCAGCAGGGCTGATCGGTTAGAATGCAGGATTGCCCGCCGCCGCGCCTACCCTGTTCGTCCCGGCCTGCGGCCATCCACCTATTTGCAGATATCACCATGCTAGACAACCTGACCCAACGCCTCGCCAAAGTCGTCAAAACCATGCGCGGCGAGGCGCGACTGACCGAATCCAATACCGCCGAGATGCTGCGCGAAGTGCGCCTGGCCCTGCTGGAGGCCGACGTGGCCCTGCCCGCCGTGCGCGAATTCATCGCCAAGGTGAAGGAAAAAGCCATGGGCGAAGAGGTCATCGGCTCGCTCACCCCGGGTCAGGCGCTGGTCGGCGTGGTCCAGCGCGAGCTGGCCAGCCTGATGGGGGCCGACCTCGGTGCTGAAGCCTCGCAACTGAACTTTGCTACCCAGCCGCCAGCGATCATCCTGATGGCCGGCCTGCAGGGTGCCGGTAAGACCACCACCGTCGGCAAGCTGGCCAAGTACCTGCGCGAGAACAAGAAAAAGAAGGTCTTGACCGTCTCTGCCGACGTCTACCGCCCGGCCGCCATCGGCCAGCTGCAGACCGTGACCGGCCAAGCCGGCGCCGACTTCTTCCCC
The DNA here is from genome assembly GCF_003719195.1 of Herbaspirillum rubrisubalbicans. Classification (NCBI taxonomy): domain Bacteria; kingdom Pseudomonadati; phylum Pseudomonadota; class Betaproteobacteria; order Burkholderiales; family Oxalobacteraceae; genus Herbaspirillum; species Herbaspirillum rubrisubalbicans. Next base: position 396,817 of record NZ_CP024996.1, on the reverse strand, counting down.
AGTCAGCCGACCGACAAGCCAGTCGACATCGCCCTGGCCGCGCTGGATTACGCCAAGAAGCACCACCACGAAGTGCTGATCGTCGACACCGCCGGACGTCTGGGCATCGACCAGGCCATGATGGATGAAATCCGTGCCGTGCACGCCGCCATCAAGCCCATCGAAACCCTGTTCGTGGTCGACGCCATGCTGGGCCAGGACGCCATCAATACCGCCAAGGCCTTCAACGACGCCCTGCCGCTGACCGGCGTGGTGCTCACCAAGCTGGATGGTGACTCGCGCGGTGGCGCCGCGCTGTCGGTGCGCCACATCACCGGCAAGCCCATCAAGTTCGCCGGTGTGGCCGAAAAGCTCGATGGCCTGGAAGCCTTCGATCCCTCGCGCATGGCCAACCGCATCCTCGGCATGGGCGACATCCTGGCCCTGGTGGAAGAGGCGCGCAAGGGCGTGGACATGGAAGCCGCGCAGGACCTGGCGCACAAGATCAAGGGCGGCGGCAAGTTCGACCTCAATGACTTCAAGGCGCAGCTGTCGCAGATGAAGAAAATGGGTGGACTCACCAGCCTGCTGGACAAGCTGCCGGCCCAGATGCAGGCCGCCGCCGGCAACGCCAACATGGACCAGGCCGAGAAACAGGTGCGCCGCATGGAAGGCATCATCAACTCCATGACCCCGCAGGAGCGCGCCAAGCCTGAACTGATCAAGGCCACCCGCAAGCGCCGCATCGCCGCCGGTGCCGGGGTGCAGGTGCAGGAAGTCAACCGCATGTTGTCGCAGTTCGAGCAGATGCAATCGATGATGAAGAAGCTCAAGGGCGGCGGCATGATGAAGATGATGCGCAGCATGAAGGGGATGCTGCCGGGTGGAATGCGCTGACCATCACCGGCCGCAAAGCCTTGCAGCAATTGGCTTTGCGGCTGCCCCCCAGTCCCGGGCAGCGTCCCCGCTGCCTGAAACCTTCCCTCCCCGCCTCGTTTTCCTCCTCTCTTTCGCAGCCTTTCGACGACCTCCTTCAGGGTGCAAAAGCATGTCCTTCTTGCATCGTCTGCATGAGTTCTCCGCGGCCCTGCAAGCAGCCCTTTCCCGAGCCTGGTCGATCCGCCGCGATCCCTTTACCGGCGCGGCTTGACGGCGGATCGCTGCGACTCGTTGTTTCCGCGCGCTTTGGCCTGGAAATCCTCTAAAAAATACTTGCGTGGCCGTGCAAAGAGCACCACTATTAGCGGTGCGTAAATGACGCATTCATCTCATTCTTGTGAGGAGTCTTTCCGATGGCCACAGCAAAAAAAGCAGCAGCCGCAGTAAAGAAGCCAGCAGCAAAACCCGCCGCCAAGGCCGCCGCCAAACCGGCAGCAAAGCCAGCAGCTAAAGCGGCAGCCAAACCGGCAAGCAAAGCCGCCGCCCCCAAGGCTGCAGCCAAACCCGCCGCCAAGCCGGCAGCAAAGGCAGCTCCGAAAGCCGCCCCGAAGGCAGCACCCAAGAAAGCCGCAGCAAAACCCGCCGCCAAGCCCGCTGCAAAACGTACTCCCAACGCCGCCTTCATGAAGCCGCTGACCCCATCGGCTGCCTTGGGCGAAGTGGTCGGCGCCAAGCCGCTGCCGCGCACCGAGGTGACCAAGAAGGTGTGGGAATACATCAAGAAGCACAAGCTGCAGAACGCCGAAAACAAGCGCAACATCGATGCCGATGACAAGCTCAAGGCAATCTTCGGCGGCAAGAAGCAAGTCACGATGTTCGAAATGACCAAGCTGATCTCGGCTCACCTGAGCTGATCGACGCCCGCGGTTTGCAAGCGACTTGCAAACAAAAACGCCCGCAGAAGCCATGCGGGCGTTTTTGTTTCCGGATGTTTCAGGAGTTCGTGCGTGCGCTGGCGCTGCGCCCGTCTTTTCCGCTTGTCTGACGCCTCTTGCAGCACTTCTCTGATGGCAGGCAGGTCGGGAGCCGCCTACCATGGCGGTTCTGGGCGGTGCGACGCTGCCTGCAATACCTTGTAACAAGCTTTCCGGTTCATATTGCGGCTCATCGAACAGAATAGAAGAACCGAAAAACAGAAAACGGGTCTACCCTGTGCCATTCACAGATGAGCTTGGAAGCTCATGACCAAGAGAAAGGAAATGACCATGCCAAATCAACCCGCGCCTACCACCTCCCTGCGCCACCAACTACTGCGCTCGGCCTGCGCTATCGTGATCGGCCTGGCCGCCCTGAGCGCTGCCTCGCATGTGTTCGCTGCCGGCAAGCCAGGCAATTCGGAATACCAGCAACAGATCGCCGCCTGCAAGAGCGGCAGCTCCACCGAGGATCGCGCCACCTGCCTGCGGGAAGCCGGTGCCGCCCAGCAAGCCGCCGCCCGTGGCACCCTGACCGACCCGAGCCCGGCGCAACTGAAGGAAAACGCCCTGCGTCGCTGCGAAGGCCTGCCGCAATCGGACCGCATCGATTGCGAAAAGCGCGTCAATGGCCAGGGCCGGGTGGACGGCAGCGTGGCTGAAGGCGGTATCTTCCGCGAGACCGTGACGATCGTCCCGGCCAAATAAGTAAGACATAAAGCGGACCGGCACCGAGCCACGCCTGCCAAGGCGCGGCCCAAAAACAAAGGCGGACGCCACGGCGCCCGCCTTTTTCATGCCTGTCTCTGCAATCCTCAGACGGCCAACTTGCCCTTGATGAAGGCCAGCGCCTCAGCCAGCGGCACCTGGGTGGCCTCGGTATCGCGGCGGCCCTGGTATTCGATGTTGCCATCCTTGAGGCCACGGTCACCCACCACGATGCGATGCGGCACGCCGATCAGTTCCCAATCGGCGAACATCGCGCCCGGGCGCTCGCCACGGTCGTCCAGCACCACGTCCACACCGGCTTCGGTCAATTGCGCATAGAGCTTGTCGATCTCGGTCTTGACCGCTTCGCTGCGGTCGTAGCCCATCGGGCAGAGCACCACTTCGAAGGGGGCAATCGAGGTCGGCCAGATGATGCCGCGGTCATCGAAGTTCTGCTCGATGGCCGCGCCCAGGATACGGGTCACGCCGATGCCATAGCAGCCCATCACCAACGGTTGCGGCTTGCCGGCTTCGTCCAGGTAGGTGGCCTTCATGGCTTCCGAATACGTGGTGCCGAGCTGGAACACGTGGCCCACTTCGATGCCGCGCTGGATCGCCAGCACACCTTTGCCATCCGGCGAGGCGTCGCCTTCGACCACGTTGCGGATATCGGCCACCTGCGGCTCGGGCAGATCACGGCCCCAGTTGGCGCCGGTGTAGTGGAAATCGGCTTCATTGGCACCGCAGACGAAGTCGGCCATGTTGGCCACCGTGCGGTCAGCCACCACCTTGACCGGCTTCTTGGTACCGATCGGCCCCAGGTAGCCGGGCGGGGTGCCGAACCATTCGACGATCTCGGCTTCGCTGGCGAAGCGATAGGTCGCCAGACCCGGTATCTTGCTGGCCTTCACTTCGTTCAATTCGTGGTCGCCACGCAAGAGCAGCAACCAGATTTCCTTCTTGGCCGGATCTTCATTGTCCACTGCCAGCACGATCGACTTGACCGTGCGCGTCAAGGGCAGGCCCAGCAGTTCGGCCACGGCTTCGCACTTGGATTTGGCCGGCGTGGCGGTCTTTTCCAGCGCCTGGGTGGCGGCACCACGGCTGCTGTCGGCGGGCAGTGCTTCGGCCGCTTCCATGTTGGCGGCGTAATCCGACGTCGGGCAATAGACCAGCGCGTCTTCGCCAGTGGCGGCAATGACGTGGAATTCGTGCGAGCCGGAACCGCCGATGGCGCCGTTGTCGGCGGCCACGGCGCGGAATTCCAGGCCGAAGCGGGTGAAGATGCGCACATAGGCGTCATACATGGCCTGGTAGGACTTCTTCAAGCCATCGACGTCGCGGTCGAAGGAATAGGCATCCTTCATCGTGAATTCGCGGCCGCGCATCAAGCCGAAACGCGGACGGCGTTCGTCGCGGAACTTGGTCTGGATGTGATAGAAGTTGACCGGCAACTGCTTGTAGCTGCGCAGCTCGGAACGGGCCACGTCGGTGACCACTTCTTCCGAAGTCGGCTGGATGGCGAAGTCGCGGCCATGGCGATCCTTCACGCGCATCAACTCGGCACCCATCTTGTTCCAGCGCCCGGTTTCCTGCCACAGCTCGGCCGGCTGCACCACCGGCATCAACAGCTCGACGGCGCCGGCGCGGTTCATTTCCTCGCGCACGATGGCCTCGACCTTGCGGATCACGCGCAGCCCCATCGGCATGTAGGTATAGATGCCGGCGCCCAGACGCTTGATCATGCCGGCGCGCATCATGAGCTTGTGGCTCACGATTTCAGCGTCGGAAGGGGCTTCTTTCAGGGTGGAAATAAAAAAACGTGAGGCGCGCATGACGGTCGGTTCTTTTTAAAAAGAGGAGGGTTATAATCATTCCAATTTTAAAGGATTAGCTGGCTGATGCGCCCTTTCTTTGCAGATTTGCTCCCAGTTTCAATGACATCCGTGCATCGATGTGATTGCTCCTGACCCGTCTGGCGTACCGGTTTTTCCGTGTATGCCCGCAGTCGCATGAGCCTGCCTGAAAGGGACTTCCAGCCGCAGAAAGTTTGAGGATCACCATGCTGGATCGAGAAGGCTTCCGCCCGAACGTCGGCATCATCCTGCTCAACGCCAATAACGAGGTGTGGTGGGGCAAGCGCGTGCGCGAGCACTCCTGGCAATTCCCGCAAGGCGGCATCAAGCACGGCGAGACCCCCGAACAGGCGATGTTCCGGGAACTGGAAGAAGAGATCGGCCTGCGTGCCGAGCACGTGAAGATCATCGGCCGCACCCGTGACTGGCTGCGCTACGAAGTCCCCGATCATTTCATCAAGCGCGAAGTGCGCGGCCATTACCGCGGCCAGAAGCAGATCTGGTTCCTGCTGCGCATGGTCGGGCGCGATTGCGACGTCAACCTGCGCGGCACCTCGCATCCCGAGTTCGACGCCTGGCGCTGGCACGACTACTGGGTGCCGCTGGACGTGGTGATCGAATTCAAGCGCGAGGTCTATCAGCAAGCCCTGCAGGAGTTGTCGCGCTTCCTGAACCGCCCCGGCCACGCAGCCCGCCGCCCCGAGCAAGCCGGCCGCGTCCTTGCTCCCCACAAGAAACCGGGCCAGGCACCGCAATGCCAGCCCAGCAACGGCGCGCCCACGCCCGAATCCAAGTGAACCAGCCCATGCCCTCTTTCCCGCAGATCGCCGCACCCACTTCCCTGTTCACCCCGCGCATCCTGCGCCGTGCCGTTCTGGCCTGCGCACTGCTGGCCGCTTGCGCCGGTGCGCTGGCGCAGAGCTTCGATGAAGACTTCGACGATGAAGACAAGCCCTGGCAGGAAATCGCCGTGCAACTGCCGCCCACACCGCAGCAGCAGAACCTGGCCGAGTTCTACCTCAGCCCGAATGCCACCATGAAGGCCTATGTCGACCTCAACTCGGTCTCCATCGGCACCGACAAGGTAGTGCGCTACACCGTGGAGACCAAGACCGAAGGTGGCGCCGTCAACGTGATGTACGAAGGAATGCGCTGCGAGACCTGGGAAAAGAAGACCTATGCCTTCGGCCACCCCGATGGCACCTGGTCGCGCTCGCGCCGCGACAAGTGGCAGCCGATCCGCGATATCGGTGTCAATCGCATTGATGGCGCCTTGTTCAGGGATTATTTCTGCGAAGGCAAGATGATTGCCGACAATGAAAACGTGAAGAGCATCATCAATCGTCTCAAGACCCAGACCCGCATCGATCCGGTGCGCCGCTGATGGCAAGCGGGGCAAGCAATAAAAAACGCGGCCAGGCCGCGTTTTTTTGTTTGAATCATCGATATCGTTTATATTCTTTATATCGTTTTGATGATTTAATTCACAGCAACACCAGGTTGTCCCGATGCACCAGCTCCGGCTCCTCCACGAAGCCCAGGATGGCCTGGATCTCGGAAGAAGGATGGCGAATGATGCGGCGCGCATCCGAACTGTTGTAGTTGCTCATGCCGCGCGCAATGGCGCGTCCAGCCGCATCCACGCAGGTAATCACGTCCCCGCGGCCGAATTCGCCGGCCACTTCCACCACGCCGATGGGCAGCAGCGACTTGCCTTCCTGACTCAGTTTCTGCACCGCCCCGGCATCCAGCACCACGCGACCGGCGGTCTTGAGATGATCGGCCATCCACTGCTTGCGCGCAGTCAGTTGCGCGGTCTCGGCATTGAGCTGGGTACCGATGGCCTCGCCGGCCGCCAGGCGGGTCAAGACCTGATCTTCACGGCCCCAGGCGATCACCGTATGGGCGCCGGAAGTAGCGGCCCGCTTGGCCGCCAGGATCTTGGTCAACATACCGCCACGCCCGATGCCGGTGCCGGTGCCGCCCGCAATCAACTCCAGCGAGGGGTCGCCAGCGCGTGCTTCGGCAATGAGAGTGGCATGGGGATCCTTGCGCGGATCGGCGGTAAACAAGCCCGGCTGGTCGGTCAGGATGATGAGCGCATCGGCTTCGATCAGGTTGGCCACCAGCGCGCCGAGCGTATCGTTGTCGCCGAACTTGATTTCATCGGTGACCACCGTGTCGTTCTCGTTGATGACCGGCACCACGCCCAGTTGCAGCAGGGCAAACAGGGTGGAGCGGGCATTGAGGTAGCGTTCGCGGTCAGCCAGGTCGGCGTGGGTCAGCAAGACCTGGGCGGTGTGCAGCTCATGCTTGCGGAAACTGGTTTCATAGATCTGCGCCAGGCCCATCTGGCCCACGGCGGCGCAGGCCTGGAGGTGATGGATGCCGGTGGGGCGCTTGTCGAAGCCCAGGCGCTGCATCCCTTCGGCGACCGCGCCGGAGCTGACCAGCACCACTTCCTTGCCGAGCGCGCGCAATTGCGCGATCTGCTCAGCCCAGCGGGCGATGGCATTGGCGTCCAGGCCCTTGCCATCATTGGTGACCAGGGAAGAGCCCACCTTGATGATGAGCCGCTTGGCGCGTTGAATGACCGATTGCATAGTGTTCCGGGTTCTGATTCTTCTGGGAGCGACGGAAAATCCGACAGGCAGAGATGATAGCCCGAACCGCCCCCGCGCGCACCCTGCCCGAGACAAGGTCGCACGCGTGAACTCACACTCAGTCCAGGACCTTGAAGCGCGGATCGTCCGGGTCGATGCTGGAGATGGCGCGGGCTTCCTCGGTCATCTGCGTCTCTTCCGAGCGATGCTCTTCGGCGCGCTTGGTTTCCAGATACTTGTAGATCTCGTTGATGAGATCTTCACAGCCATCGCGATTCAGTGCCGAGATCTCGAACACCGGCCCCTTCCAACCGAAGCGCTTGACGAAATCCTTCACCCGCTTGGCGCGCTCGGCCTCGGGCACCACGTCCAGCTTGTTCAACACCAGCCAGCGCGGCTTGTCGAACAGCGACTGGTCGTATTTCTTCAATTCCTTGACGATGGCCTTGGCTTCCTTGACCGGATCGACTTCGTCATTGAAAGGAGCCAGATCGACGATGTGCAGCAGCAGACCGGTGCGCTGCAGGTGGCGCAGGAACTGCACACCCAGGCCTGCACCATCGGCCGCACCTTCGATCAGGCCGGGAATGTCGGCGATCACGAAGCTCTTCTCGTGGCTCACGCGCACCACGCCCAGGTTGGGATGCAGCGTGGTGAAGGGATAGTCGGCGATCTTCGGACGGGCGTTGGAGACCGCCGTGATGAAGGTCGACTTGCCGGCATTGGGCATCCCCAACAGGCCCACATCGGCCAGCACCTTCAGTTCCAGACGCAGTTCGCGGCGCTCGCCTTCCTTGCCCTCGGTCTTCTGACGCGGGGCGCGGTTGGTGGAAGTCTTGAAGTGGATGTTGCCCCAGCCGCCCTCGCCGCCCTTGGCCAGCATCACGGTCTGGCCATGGAAGGTCAGGTCGGCGATGTGCTCGCCGGTATTGATGTCCACGATCAGCGTGCCCACCGGCATACGCAGGTAGACATCGTCGGCGCCCTTGCCGTAGCAATCCGAACCACGGCCGTTCTCGCCGCGACCGGCGCGGTGCAGCTTGGCGTAGCGATAGTCGATCAGGGTGTTGACGTTACGGTCGGCCACGGCCCAGATGGTGCCGCCCTTGCCGCCGTCGCCGCCGTCGGGACCGCCAAAGGGGCGGAATTTCTCGCGGCAGAAGCTGGCGACACCGTTGCCGCCATCCCCTGCCACGACTTCAATGCGTGCTTCGTCGATGAATTTCATGATATGGACGCCTCGTGGGAGCCGCTAACAAAACGTCGATCCATCCTGGACCTGGTGAGGACCAACCCCTGCATTGCATAGGAAGCAGAGGCTCGGCGCTTTGTTGACGGCTCTTCAAAAAACCAAAAAGGCTCCACCATCGGCAGAGCCTTTTTAAGCCTGGTTCCGGGCGAACCCGGATGACAGGAACGCTTACGCCGGAACGACGGTTGCGTATTGACGCTGTTGCAGACCCTTGACAACGAACTTGACCTTGCCGTCCTTCAGGGCGAACAGGGTGTGGTCCTTGCCGACGCCGACGTTTTCGCCAGCGTGCACGCGGGTGCCGCGTTGACGGACGATGATGCCGCCAGCGTTGATCACTTGGCCGCCATAAACCTTGACGCCCAGGCGTTTCGATTCTGAGTCACGGCCGTTGCGCGTAGTGCCGCCGCCTTTTTTGTGTGCCATTTAAAACTCCTTGATGACTTTGGATGAGCAGTTCGTTTGGTTCAACGCTTAGGCGTTGATCGAGACGATTTGCAGTTCGGTGTAGTTCTGACGATGGCCTTGACGCTTCTGGTAATGCTTACGACGACGCATCTTGAAGATCCTGACCTTGTCATGGCGACCTTGTGCTACCACAGTAGCCAGCACCGTAGCACCTGCGACCAGCGGCGCACCGAACTTCACGGTTTCGCCTGCGCCCACTGCGAGCACTTGATCCAAAGTGATTTCGGAGCCAATGTCAGCCGGTATCTGTTCTACTTTGAGTTTTTCGCCAGCAGCAACTTTGTATTGTTTGCCGCCGGTTTTTATGACCGCGTACATGTGAAACCTCACGAATGATTAATAAGAACGATTTTCCCCTGCCGAAACAGGAAAACCCCAAATTATACATGCACTTAGCGACACGGTCAAAAGACTTGACACTTTGCCGGGCCTCTGCACAACACAGTTTCCGGCAGGACAATGAGAAGCCCCTTGTCTGAATGGCAAGCAGGATTTTCATCCCGACAATGAAAAACCTACCCATCCCACCCACAGGCTCTTTGGCGTGCCCCCTGCTTGTCATCGTATAATCCGGGGAATAACCATTTCCCACAGGTTCCGCCTTGTCTGCCGCCGTACAAAACGCTTCGCAACAAACCATCATGCAACCGATCGTCGCCGACATGGAGGCGGTCAACGCAGTCATCCGCCGGCAACTGTACTCGGAGGTACCGCTGGTCAACCAGGTCGCCGAATACATCATCAGTGCCGGCGGCAAGCGCCTGCGCCCGGTGCTGGTGGTGCTCATCGCCAATGCCTTCGGCTACAAGGGCGAGCACCATCACTCGCTGGCGGCCGTGATCGAATTCATTCATACCGCCACCCTGCTGCATGATGATGTGGTCGACGAATCCTCGTTGCGCCGCGGCAAGCAGACTGCCAATGCCATGTTCGGCAATGCCGCCTCGGTGCTGGTGGGCGACTTCCTGTATTCGCGCGCGTTCCAGATGATGGTCGCGGTGGGTAACCCCCGCGTGATGGAAATCGTGGCCCACGCCACCAACGTCATCGCCGAGGGCGAAGTGCTGCAGTTGCTCAATATGCACAACCCGGATGTGGATGAAGCCGGCTACCTGCAAGTGATCCGCTCCAAGACCGCCAAGCTGTTCGAGGCCGCCAGCCAGATCGGCGCCTTGATTGCGGGCGCCGACGAAGCCGGCATCGAAGCCGCTGGTGAATACGGCCGCTCCATCGGCACCGCCTTCCAGTTGATCGACGACGTGCTGGATTATTCCGGCAACAGCACCGAGATCGGCAAGAACGTCGGCGACGACCTGCGCGAAGGCAAGCCCACGCTACCGCTGATCTGGCTGATGCAGCACGGCACCCCGCAGCAGCGCGAACTGGTGCGCACCTGCATCGAGAATGGCGACGAGCAGCATTTCGACGAAGTGCTCTCGGCCATCACCCATTCCGGCGCCCTGGCCTATACCCGCGAACAGGCAGAAATTGCTGCGCGACGCGCGGCGGACGCAATTATTTCACTTCCTGATAGCCAATTCAAAAAATCCCTGTTAGAATTATCGGCTTTCGCAGTAGATCGAAATCACTGACTTAGATCTCACTCGACGGGGTGTAGCTTAGCCTGGTAGAGCGCTACGTTCGGGACGTAGAGGCCGGAGGTTCGAATCCTCTCACCCCGACCAGAATTACCTTGTAGACCAAGGACAAGAAAGCCCAGCAGCGATGCTGGGCTTTTTTATTGCCCAATCAATTATTCACCATACCCTTCAAAACCAGGCCACTTCACTACTGTAGAAGAAGAATTCTTCATTTCGACAGCCTTGAGCCCTGTACCGCCCCCCTTCTGCATCACCTTGCGCCAAGCCGCTCAAATCCCCTAACCGTCGCTATTCACAGACACAAGTCGCCCAAGGTCCGCCATCGAGGACATTAAGCCGATAAAGACTGCGATTACGGACATGAAACGGGAAGAAGCCGCTTGTGGTAAGCCTCAGTAGCACAATAGAATAGCGCGGCATTCGATTCAATTTTGTTAAGAATCTGGGCCATGGCATCAAGCTGCGCGCAAAAACCTCAGCATCAGTCAGCATTTTTGCTGCACAGCAACAAATCGTCAATCCCTACGGATCCCGGCCCCGGTTCTCCCGCCCCTATGTCCGCGTATCAATCGGAATCAGTACAGGAGTTACTGCATGAGTATTCCCGTCACAGTCGGCAGCACCGCGGGTGCTGCGCGCTTTTCCGGCTATCGGCCCTGGCTTGATGGCGTCAGAGCGGTCGCCATTCTGCTGGTGCTGCTGGAGCATACGAATCTGTTCAAGCAGTACAACCTCGGTGGGGTCGGGGTCGGCATCTTCTTTGCCTTGTCCGGCTATCTGATCACCGGTCTGCTCTGGGATGAGTTCGCGCGGGAAGGCCGCCTGGCACTAGTACCGTTCTACATCCGGCGCTTCGCCCGGCTGGCGCCGGCCTTGCTGCTGGTGGCGCTGATCGCGGGGCTGGCCTTCTTGCTGGAAGGGCAGCGGCGCGCTGCTTTCAATGCCATCTTCGCCGTCACCTACACGACCAACTATGCCGCCATCTTCAGTGGTCACCACCTGGCGGGCTTCGGGCATACGTGGTCGCTGGCGGTGGAAGAACACTTCTACCTGATCTGGCCGCCGCTGATGTTGCTCCTGATGCGACGCATACCAACTGCCAGCTTCGTCAAGGCGGTGCTGGCCATTGCCGTGATGGTGCTGTGCTGGCGCGCTTTCCTGTTCGGGGTCTTTGGCGAGCAGGTCAGGCTGATGCTCTATGCCGGCAGTATCGAACGACTCGATTCCCTGCTCTATGGCTGTGCGGCCGCCGTGGCGGTCAGACAAGGCTGGCGTCCGGGTAACGGTGCGATGGCAGCGGGCGTGGTGGCGCTGGCGGTGAGCGTGCTCTGGATTGCGCCCTTGAGCAGCGTATTGGGCCCCACCCTGATCGGCGCTGGTGGCGCCTTGTTCATTGCGGCGATCGATTGCGAGCGCCGGGCAGTGCTGCAGCAGGTACTGTCGACCAAACTGATGGTGCGCACCGGGATACTGTCCTATGGCATCTATCTGTGGCATATCCCGCTGCTGCAACTGAGCAGCAAGAATGGCGAAGGAAGCTTGCCCAGCATCCTGGCGGCCATGGCATTGGCGGTGATCCTGGCGCATTTGTCGTACCGCTATTGCGAAGTGCCGATACGTGACAGCGTGCGACAACGACTGGCGCAGAAAAAAGAACCGGCCTTGACCTGAAACGCCCGGTCCGGTGCGACCTACGCCGCACCGGACCAGGTTCACCGTCTTACCACTTGTCGTCCTTGGCCGGTGCGCTGGGCTTGACTGCCTCGGTGGCTGGCGCAGCCGCTGCCGGCTTGGTGCTCTTGGCCTTGGCCGCTGCGGATGCAGTCGCAGCCGGAGTGGAGGCAGCCTTACCTGCCGCCGCACTGGCCTCGACCGGCGCAGCCTTGGGCAGTTGCCCCCGCAGTTCGATGGCGCCGGCCACGAAGGGCTTGTCTCCCAGCTTGCCGCCCTCTTCCACGGTGCCATACGAGGTCTGCGCGGCAACGCGGTCAATGCGGATCGTGCCCACCGGCGTCTCCTTGCGGCCCAGCGAATTGCCGGTCTGCGGATCCTTGAGCTCCTCGCCCAGATAGACCGCCTTCCAGCGCTGGCCCACTTGCAGTGATTCGCCACCCTGACTCAACACCACCTGATCGCCCTCCAGCGACACTACCGACACCGGGAAGATCTCGGTCACGATGGCGCCACCGATCTGGCTGGACAATGCATCCATCAGCCCGGATGCCATGCTCTTGCCATCGATCACGCGTGGCATCGTGCTGGGGTCGGCACTGGCCAGCTTGTGCTCGAAACTCTGCGACATCACGACCTGGCCGGTGGCCGCATTGACCAGGCGCAGCGTGATGCGCCCGCCCCCCGAGTACGACACCAGCTCTCGATCGGACATGCGCAGCTTGCGCACCGACTTCGGATATTCGAAGCGCTCGATGGTCGGGATCAGCAACAGATCCGTAGCCAGCTGCTGACCGATGCGTGCACTGTCCTGGGCACGCACATTGCCACTGTTGATGTGATCAATCTCGGCTTGCAGGTCGGCACCGAATTCGCGATCCAGCACGATGAAGCGCTTGGTCTGGGTGAGGATGTCCGACAGGCGCCCACGCACGGCGCGCGCCACTTCGTCGGCCGGCACCTGGCTATCACCCACCGGATAGGTCTGCATCAGGGTCTTGGGCAAGACCACCACGATCTTGGGCTGCCCCTTTTCGTCGGGCGCCTTGTACTGGGCGATCTCGGCGCGCAGCTTGACCTTCCAGTAGCTGCGCATCTTCTTGTGACTCAGGTCGGACGAATAGGAACTGGCACCCCGCTTGACGTCGACATTGGCCGATTCGCTGGAAGCGGACGAACCGGAATAGGAAGCGGAGGCACTGGCGCTGGCATCGCCGCCACGGGCACTGCCTTCGCCACTTGCCTTAAGCTTCACATTGCTTTCGGAAGAGGCCGATGCCGAGTAGCTGTAGCCGCCATCGCTGGCGCGAACCTTCGCTACCACCTCTTCATCGACCTTATCCACCTCTTCCTGGGACAGGATTTCGTAACCCAGCACGCTGCCCTGGGAACCGGCCACCATCTTCTGCTCGAAAGCATCGGCGCGGACCGAGCCTGCATTCTGACCATCCACGCTCACATCCAGCCCCTGGCGCAGGCTTTGCAACTGGCTGGCGACCTTCACACCATTGACCTGCGCCACTGCCGACTGCAAAGCCGAGACCACCGCCAGTTCCAGGGTACTGCCCACGGCCTCGACCTCGCGGCTGACCTTGGTGACGCCCCCGAAATCAGGCGCGCTGCGCTTGGGCTGCTGCGGCGCGGCCGCCACGGGCTCGGCCACTTTCTTCGGCTCTTCCTTTTTATCGCACGCCGACAGCAGCGCCATCGTCAACGCAATAACACCCACTCCAATTCGTCGCTGCATATCAAACTCTCTTGTCGGATGCGATCATCGGGAATCAGAGCACGCTGGTGGCGTCAGCCGGTACTGCCACGCCATTGCTCTTGGCGAAGTCCACCGCGTTCTTGAGCACGTCGGTCAGCGTGGAAACATTGGAGGGCAGGGTCTTGGCCACATAGGCACCGGCCTGCAGGCCAGGCAGCTGCATCGGCGAGGCACTGGACAGACCGTTGGCGAAGCTCTGGGCATCGTTGCGCAGGCCGATGTACTTCTTCAGACCGGTTGCCAGCGACAGCAAGCCCTGGGCGAATTTCTTCTTGGATTCGCCATCTTTCAGAGTGGCACCCTTCTTGAGCGCATCCGAAACCGATTGGGCGTTGGCGCTGATGGCCTTGTCCTTGGCTTCGAGCTCGCTGGCCGACAGCGAATCGGAGGTGGCCGAGGCATCAATGGATTGCAACTTGATACCCAGGGCCTCGCCGATGTGGGTGTTGGCGGTGCCCACATCCTGGCCCGCAGCCGCGTAGTTGCGCACCAGCTGAGTCTGCAGGCCCGACAGATCAGTACCGCCGGCTGCGGGCTTGCTACCGCCCAGCAGATTGCCCAACTGCGCCGACGCGGTCATCGGCAGGGTCATGGCGAGGGAAACAGCGGCCAGGGCGAGGATCTTTTTCATGGTTTTTCTTCCTTGATGAGGTAAGGGATGGATGAACAAACGGGAACTACAACGAGGGGAAATGCGCAGACAGCACAGCGCCATCAGGGTGCGAACGACATCCATGCGCACGCCATCAGCGCACGGATGCCATCCCGCCAGACCGGTAAGCTCAGCGCAGACCCATGGTGGTCATGCGGCTGGAGAGTTCTTGCGCGGCATTGCTGGCAGCGGCCTTGAGGGCATTGCCGCGTGCTTCATCTTCGGTAGGGCCGACACCGGCGTAGGCCACCGGCCCCACGGCCAGGCGGGTACGCGGGATGGGCTTGGTGACATCCCACACCTTGGCATTGACCGTGACGGCCACGCGCATGAGGCCGGTTTGCGGATCCTTGTCCGGCAGGCCGACGTCGAGCGTACCCAGGGCGATATAGGGAATCTGGTTTTCCTTCATGCCGGCCGCGATGGCGCGCAGGGTCTGCGGCTGCAGATCATTACCCGACTTGTAGTCGGCTTCGATGTTGGCGATCTTGAAGACGGCCGACTCCACCATGGCAGCCTCGATGACGTCATAGCCGGCTTCGGAGAACTTGGAGACGAACACCTGATTCAGGTTGGCGCTGGGCAGCACGCGCCAGGTGGTCTCGGTCGCCTTGCGGGTGGTACTGCCACCGGTTTCGGAAGTCACTGTGGTCTTGACCGACACGTCCACGTTCTGCCCTGTCTCGCGAGTGGCCGAACCGCTGGTGCTCACGCGCGACTTGCGCACTGACTCACCTTCGCTGGTGGATTCCTTGTAGCTATCCTTGCTCACCGCCGAGCCGGCCAGTTGCGCCGAGTTGTCCTGGCGCTTGTAGACGCGATCGTCATAGGACTTGGCCGAATCCACCTGGCGCGAGACGAAGACGAAGCTCATGGCTGACTTCTCGCCTTGCGCTGCCTTGCCGATGGCCGAGGATGCCTGCACCGCATTGCGCAGATTGGCCACGTTCAGCGAGACGCGCACCGCGACCGTGTAGCGCAATTCCTTCGGATCATCGGTCTCGGAGAGCACCGTGGTATCGAGGATGTAGCGATCCTGGTTTTCCAGGATCTTGGCGCGGATCGCATCGAAGTTGGCCGACTCCGATTGTCCAGCCTCGGCATAGTAGCTCTCGACAGCCTTGAGCGCCGCTTCCTGTCTGGCCTTCTGCTTGATGGGTGCCGGCGCTTCCTTGCGGTCGAACACGCCAAGCGCGTCCTTGTAATTGATCGAATACTGGCCGCGTGCCTGCTGGATCTGGGCGCTGGCCGGCAGCAGCAACATCGCCAGCATCAGCGCAATGAGGGTTCGGATTACTTGCATGACTTCATCAACTCCTTGGTTTGCACAATCTGCTGTTCAATGGCACTGGCCGCGGCCGCACTCTTGATCCACTTTTCGTCGCCAGTGCCATCGATGACCTGCGCCAGCTTGACGAACATGCCGTTGAGGGCGTCATAGAAATGCGGGAAGTCGTCCACGTACTGCTGGCTGGCCGGGATGATGCGGGTCTCGCCATTCTTCAGGGCGGTATCGAGATAGACCTTGTTGCCCAGCGGCTCGACGATGCGGATTGCACCATAGGCGCCATAGACGTAGGTGGTGGCACCACCGGCCACTTCACTGAACTTGATCTTCTTGAAGTTGGTCAGGTCCACGCTGATCTCGTAGTCGGGCTTGGGCAACTTGAGCTGCCATACCGTCCCATCGGAGACGCGCAAGGACATTACATTGCCGATGGCATAGCCCTTGGAATACGGCACGATGGGCACGCCGGCACGGGTGGAGATGGCTTCGCCCACCAGGTCGGCGGCCCAGGTCTCGACCGCCCCCGGCTCGGAGCGGAGCGACGCGGGAATCACCGCCTGCGCCTCGGGACTCACGCGTACATTGACCACCTGCAGGTAACGCGTGACCTGCGCCGGAATCTGCGCCTTGGCCACACTGTTGACGAAGCGCGCCAGGATGCCCGGCTTGTCGCCAGTCCCTTCGTAGACCAGCCTGACGCGCGCCATGATTTCATCTTCGCGGGCGGCATGATCCAGAACATCGACATAGGCAAAGCTGACCGGATACGAACGCACCACGTTCATCGACTTGAAGTCGAAGAACATCACCTGCGCACGAATGACCACCATCAGCTTGTGCACGTTGCCGAAGGTCTCATCGGAGACGGTCTCATTGCCCACCACCAGCGCCACGGCCAGGGCCTGGTCGCGCCCCTTGAGCTCATCGAGCTGGGTGGTGATGCGCAAGTGCGTCGGTGGTGTCGCCTGCAACTGCTGCATCAGCAACTGATAGACGGTCTTGCCGGCGCTCTGCTGCGTCGCTTCATAGCGCTGTGAATATGGGAAACGCGCCTTCATGGTGCTCTCGCCACCGGCGAAGGCAAACCCGGCAAAGGCCACGTCCGGTGGCTGTTGCGCCCCAGCGAAGGACGACATGATGGACAGCAGCAGCAAGGCCCCCAGCCGCTGCCGGAAATATCTGAAGTAAATCACCCACCCCCCAGTGGTTGAAATCGTTCATCTGGAATGAAGATGGAACGACTTGTTATCGTCCAGGATCATTGGATGGAAGGAGGATAGCGTTACCTCGCTGGCACGGCTCATGCACTGCTCATGTCGCGTTCCACCCCACATGGATCGCGACCACCATCCCAGTACAGTCGATGGTTGAAGCCTTGCCAGGAAATGCGCCGCTCCCCGCAGCCCTGTTTTCCCAGACTCTAAAAATTTTTTTCGGTACATTACCATCGCGCTTCACGTTTGCCAATCGCCTTACGTGATTTTGACGTAATCGATTATCTATCTTCAGCAAACATGACGTGAGGCAACGAAGAAGATCCGTCTTCTTCGGAAAAGGGCTCCACGTTCTTCCACGCCGGCATCTTATTTATAAAATATATTTAGATTCTATATTTATATAGACTAAACTTGACTTCGATCAGAAAAACTTTTCACGCGAACGGATGGATCGATGAGTCAAACTCCTTGCGCTCAACAACAGCACGCCCAGTCCGATGCTTCGGATTCTGGTGGTATTGATCATCTGGAAGATAGCCCCTTGATACGGATGCTGCAGTACTGGGGCCTGTTCACATTTAATCTGCAGAGGAATCAAGATGGGTGCTAACAAGCGAAAACGGCACATGGATATCTATGTGCGCTTTCTGGAACTCATAGAATCGATTCATGATCTGCCCACGCTGGAGCCACTGGAAAAGAAAATCTTCGACCACATCACCAGGGCACTGCACGCCGAGGACAGCCTGTCGGTGACCGACGTGACCGGGGATGCCTCGCTGGGCTCGCCGGTGACGGTGCACCTGCGACTGAAGTCACTGGTGGCAAAGGGGTGGATCGCCCTGTCCGAGACAGAGGACGGCAGGCGCAAGCAGATCAACCTCACCGAGGCGGCCCAGCAACATCTGGTGAAGGTCTCGCAATGCCTGATCAAGGCGGCCGATAGCGGACGTAGCCGCTAGGGGCAGAAGGCTCACGCGGACCACTCTCCATCCAGCGTCGGATCAAGCTGATCAATCACCGCCCTGGCCCACGCCATGCCACGGTCAATGGCATGGGCGGCGCTGTCGGAGCGACCGGGAAGCGGTCGCTTGGGAAACAGTGGTTCTCCCTGAGTCAGACTATCGACGATGCGCACGGCACTGACTTCCCACTGGTCTAGCCTGCCGGTGCAGCGCAGCCAGACCTGGAAACCCTTGTACTGCTCCTGATGCTCGACCGGAGTAGGCATATTGTTTTTCTTTCGCAAAACCGATCCGGTAAAGGGCTGACCCTCCCCCCAGGCAGCGCGCGTGCGCCGCAGTCTTAGCGGCGGCGGAAGCCCGGACGGGGGCCGCTGGGGCCGCGCTGCTCCAGGTGACGGAAGATGATGCGACCCTTGTTGAGGTCGTAGGGAGACAGTTCCAGCGTGACCTTGTCGCCCGCCAGGATCTTGATGAAATTTTTCTTCATGCGACCGGCCGTGTAGGCGATCAGCGAGTGGCCATTGTCCAGTGCCACACGGAAACGGGAGTCGGGGAGGACTTCGGAGACTTGTCCTTGCATTTCGATCAGTTCTTCTTTTGCCATTTTCTCTTTCTTGTGCGTGAGCGCGCGACCTCCAGCGAGGAAGGGCTCGGGGTATCAGCAATCTCTGGCTTTGACGGACTGGCCACGCAACGCGGCGGCCGGGAGCGTTAAGGTCGGAGGGCAGGTGAACGCGCTAGCGGTGAGGCCGGTAGCGCAGATTCTTTACTCGGGGAAGCGGATGAAGATGCGAATCACGCGGATTGCAGGGTTCGGGTACGACAAGGCGCGTGGGGATCAGGATTTCCGCTCTTTTCTTGAGCGATCCCTGCATTATACGCGCTTTTGCCCTTACTGCCAATGTGCGGCATTACTGCAAGGCAAGCCGCTCCGGCCTGCTTGCGGGATGCGCGCCCATCGTCTAGACTTTGGCGCTCGCTGGCCGCCCTGGCTTGCCTGTCATGACGACAAGCAAACAGGCCCGCCGACTCCCTCCCGTGCGCGAGGGCAATCAACTGACGGCAACGTTTGGATACCGTACCCATATGGGTGCAAGCTCTTGCACTCCTGATCCTGATCCTGCTCTCGGCCTTCTTTTCCATGACCGAGACCGCGCTGATGGCCGCCAACCGTCATCGCCTACGGCACCTGGCCAAACAGGGCAACCGTGCCGCCATCACCATCCTGTGGCTGCTGGACCGCACTGAACGGCTGCTCTCGCTGATCCTCATCGCCAATACCGTCATCAATGCACTGGCCACGGCGCTGGTGACTGCATTGGCCATCGCCGCCTTCGGCAACCACCAGCGTGTCATCACTGCGGCCACCGCCTTCGTGGCAGCGCTGCTGATCGTCTTTGCCGAGATCGTGCCCAAGGTGATCGGCGCTACCCATCCCGAGCGCATTGCGCTGTTCACCAGCTTCATCCTGAAACCGCTGATGCGAGTGGCCAAGCCGCTGGTGTGGTTCGTCAATATCTTCGTCTCGGCCATCCTCAAGCTGCTGCACATCAAGACCGGCGCGCGCGCCGCCGAGCAGCGCATCTCGCCCGAAGAACTGCGCTCCATCGTGCTCGAAGGCGGCAGCTTCATCCCGCAAAAGCACAAGAGCATTCTGCTGAACCTGTTCGACCTGGAAAAGATCTCGGTGGAAGACGTGATGACCCCACGCGCCCAGGTCGAGGCCCTGAACCTGGCAGCACCGGTGGAGGACATCCTGCACCAGCTGGCCACCTGCTATCACAACAAGCTGCCGGTGTTCGAGGGTGAGATCAACCACATCGTAGGCATCCTGCACGTGCGCAAGACGGTGTCGCTGTTCCGCCAGGAAGAAGAGATCAGCCACGACGACATCCGCGCCCTGCTCTCGGCGCCCTACTACGTGCCGGTGGAAACGGATATCTTCACCCAGTTGCAATACTTCCAGGAAAACCATGAACGCCTGGGCATCGTGGTCGATGAATACGGCGAGGTGCAGGGCCTGGTGACGCTGGAAGACATCATCGAAGAGATGATCGGCGAATTCACCACTTCCTCGCCCGGCTCTTCCGGCGAAGGCTTCAGCTGGGACAAGGAGGGTACCTGCCTGCTCGAAGGCAGCACCACCCTGCGCGATATCAACAAGCGCCTGGGCCTGAAGCTGCCGCTGGACGGTCCCAAGACCATCAATGGCCTGCTGCTGGAAACCCTGCAGGACATCCCCGAAGCCAGCGTGGCCGTGAAGATCGATGGCTGCGTGATCGAGATCGTGCAGGTGCAGAACCAGGCCATCCGCATGGTCAAGCTGATTGCCTTGCCGCCGCCCACGACACCCGACTAAGACGCTACGCTGGCGCCACATCGAACTCCACCGACATTGGCCCACGCAAACCGCTGACCCGCTTTGCCGCCGTCGCACTGCATGGGAGACTTGCGCTCCCTGTACGTTGCCCTGCGCGCGAGGTCTCCCATGCAAGCTCCCGATACGGCGGTAGCCGACGACGATGTCCCGGTGGTGCGCCTGCTGCACAAGCTGCTGGCCGATGCGGTCGGTCGGGGCGCCTCGGATCTTCACTTCGAACCCTTTGAATCGGTATTCCGGGTACGCCTGCGCGTGGATGGCGTGCTGCACGAACTGGCGCAGCCGCCCTTGAGTCTGCGCGAGAAGCTGGCCACCCGGCTCAAGATCCTGGCGCGCCTGGACATCGCCGAAAAACGCCTGCCCCAGGACGGCAAGATGCGCCTGGCGCTGGCCGAGCGCAGCGTGGATTTCCGCGTCTCCACGCTGCCCACGCAGTTTGGCGAAAAGATCGTGCTGCGCATCCTCGATACCGCCCAGGCCACGCTGTCGATTGCCGAGCTGGGTTACGAACCGGCCCAGCAGCAAGCCCTGCTGCACGCCATCACCAAGCCGCACGGGCTGGTACTGATGACCGGGCCGACCGGCTCGGGCAAGACCGTCTCGCTGTATGCCTGCCTGCAGCGGCTCAACCAGCCGGGCGTCAATATCGCCACCGCCGAGGATCCGGTGGAAATCAACCTGCCCGGGGTGAACCAGGTCAGCATCAATGAACGCACCGGGCTGGACTTCGCGCTGGCCCTGCGCGCCTTCCTGCGGCAAGACCCGGATGTGCTGATGGTGGGCGAGATCCGCGACCTGGAAACCGCCGACATCGCCGTCAAGGCTTCGCAGACCGGGCACCTGGTGCTGTCCACCCTGCATACCAACGATGCCCCGGCCACCCTGACCCGCTTGCTCAACATGGGCGTGCCGGCCTACAACATCGCCGCTTCGGTCAGCCTGATCGTGGCCCAGCGGCTGGTGCGCAAGCTCTGTCATTGCCGCCGCCCGGCCGGGGGCACGCCGGCCACCTTCGTCGCGCAGGGCTGCCCGGCCTGCAACCACACCGGTTTTCGTGGGCGCACCGGGATCTATCAGGTCATGCCGGTCAGCCCGGCCATGCAATCGCTCATCCTGGCCCAGGCCGGCACCCTGGAGCTGGCGCGCCAGGCGCAGGCCGAGGGCATCATCGACCTGCGCCGCGCCGGCCTGCTCAAGGTCTTGCGCGGTGAAACCAGCGTGGGAGAAATCCTTGCCTGCACCTGAACGCCAACCCTCGACTCGCCCCTTCCGCTGGGAAGGCCTGGACCGTCACGGCCGGCCGCAGCGCGGCCTGCTGCAAGCCACCGATGAGACCCAGGCGCGTGCGCAATTGCGGCGCCAGGGCTTGCGCGTGGCGCGCTTGCGGGCCGATGTGCAGGCGCACGCCCCTAACCACGCCGGCCCCCGCCCGCGCCCGCTCGCCAAGGGTCGCATCAGCGACAAGCAGATCGCGCTCTTCACGCGCCAGTTGGCCACCATGCTGCAAGCCGGCCTGCCGCTGCTGCAGGCGCTGGACATCGCCATCCGCGGGTCCGGCCAGGGCGCCATGGCCGGCCTGCTGACCTCGGTGCGCCAGGCGGTCTCGCGCGGCGACAGCCTGCACGCGGCACTGGCGCAGCATCCACGGCACTTCGATGCGCTCTTCTGCAACCTGGTGCGGGCCGCGGAGGACGCCGGCCTGCTCGACACCATGCTGGAACGCATCGCGCTCTATCGCGAGAAATCACTGGCCTTGAAGGGCAAGGTGCGCGCGGCATTGGCCTACCCTTGCGCGGTGGTACTGGTGGCCATCGTGGTGACGGTGGTCATCATGCTGTGGGTGGTACCGGCCTTCGAGCAGATGTTCCAGCAATTCGGTGCCGAGCTGCCGCTGGCCACGCGCATGGTCATGAGCACGGCACGCCTGCTGGGCCAGTACGGGCATCTGCTGTTGCTGTCAGGGATCGCGCTGGCCGTGCTGGTCCGACAGGCCTGGCTGCGCTACCCGCCCATGCGACGGGCAGCGCAGCGCCTGAGCCTGTCCCTGCCGCTGTTCGGCCCGCTGCTGCGTCAGGCGGCGCTGGCGCGCTGGAGCCGTACCTTCGGCGCGCTCTTCGGGGCCGGCATCGCCTTGGTGGAAGCGCTGGAGACGGTCGCGGGTGCCGCCGGCAACGTGGTCTATGCCGAGGCTTCGCTGGCGGTGCGCGATGCGGTACGCAATGGCGCTTCGCTGCATACCGCCATGCAAGCCAGCGGCGTCTTTCCCGACCTGGCCATCCAGATGACGGCCGTGGGCGAGGAAGCCGGCGCCCTCGACGCCATGCTGGGCAAGATCGCCGAACTCAATGAACGCGAGGTCGACGATGCCGTGGCCGCCCTCACCAGCCTGATGGAACCCGTTATCATGGCGGTGCTGGGTGTGGTCATCGGCGGCCTGGTAGTGGCGATGTACCTGCCGGTGTTTCGCATGGGTGCGCTGGTGTGAGCCGAGCTGGCGCCTTCTTCCTTTTTATTCACGATCAAGACGATTGAACCGACGATGCCTTTTCTGGAAGCCTATGCCGTCTCCGGCAGCCCCGTCCTGTCTGGCGTAGCTGCCCTGCTGGGCTTGCTGGTGGGCAGCTTCCTCAACGTAGTGATCCATCGCCTGCCGGCCATGATGCTGCGCGAAAGCGCCAACTTCGTCGCCCACGAACGCGGCGAGGCGCTGCCCCATACCGAACGCTACAACCTCTGGCTGCCGCACTCGGCCTGCCCGCATTGCGCCACGCCGCTGGCGCTGCATCACAAGCTGCCGGTCTTGAGTTGGCTGCTGCTGCGCGGACGGTGCGCCTACTGCAGCGCGCCCATCAGCCTGCGCTATCCGCTGGTGGAACTGCTGTGCGCCGTGCTCTTCGCGCTACTGGCCTGGCGCTATGGCCTGGGGCTGACCGGCTTGGCGCTCATGACCGGCGCCGCCTTCCTGGTGGCGCTGGCCTTCATCGACGCCCAGACCATGCTGCTGCCCGACGACCTGACCCTGCCGCTATTGTGGCTGGGCTTGCTGGTCAATCTCACGCATCGCCTGGTGCCGCTGCAGGATGCGGTGCTGGGGGCGATGGCCGGCTATGGCGTGCTGTGGCTGATCTTCTGGTGCTTCAAGCTGACGACCGGCAAGGAAGGCCTGGGCTATGGCGACTTCAAGCTGATGGCCGCGCTGGGCGCCTGGCTGGGCTGGCAGGCGCTACCCCTGGTGCTGTTGCTGGCCTCGGCGCTGGGTGCGGTGCTGGGCTTGGCGCTGATGCTGGGCGGACGGCATCAGCGCGGCCAGGCCATCCCCTTCGGCCCCTGCCTGGCCCTGGCCGGAATGCTGGCGCTGGTACTGGGCCACGACTGGCTGAACCTGATTCTCTACGCTTTCTGATCGACTTGATCCCATGACTTCTCTGACTGAACGCTTCACCGTCGGCCTGACCGGTGGCATTGGCAGCGGCAAGACCACGGTGGCCAATCTGTTCGCCGAACTCGGCGCCTCGCTGGTCGATACCGATGCCATCGCCCACGCCCTGACCGCTCCTGATGGCCTGGCCATCGCCCCCCTGCGCGAACACTTCGGCGACGACTTCATCGACGCCCACGGCGCCATGGACCGCACGCGGATGCGCCAACATGTCTTCGGCAATCCGGCCGCGCGCCATGCGCTGGAAGCCATCCTGCATCCGCTCATCCGTAGCGAGACGCTGCGCCAGGCCGAAGCCGCCACGGGCAGCTACGTCATCTTCGTGGTACCGCTGCTGGTGGAGTCCGGCACCTGGGTTGGGCGCGCCAGCCGCATTCTGGTGGTGGATTGCCCGGAAGAAGTACAAATTGCGCGGGTCATGCAGCGCAATGGCCTGCAACGCGCCGAAGTGGAAGCCATCATGGCCGCCCAGGCCAGCCGCCAGGCGCGGCTGGCCGTGGCGCATGACGTCATCGACAACGGTGGCGACAACGCCGCGCTGCCGGCCCAGGTAGATCGACTGCACGCGCATTACCTGGCCTTGACCGCAAGCTCCTGAGCCCCCCGAAGCGCGGCGAGAAGCCCATTGCAGCGCCAGCAGTACAGTCGGGCAGGCGGCCAAATCCGAGGCGCTAGCCCAGCTTCATTTGATGCCGCCTGCATTTGTATTTTTCTGCTGCATGGGTCAGAATCACAAACATTGCAATGTTGACGAGGTTTTTGCACACGCCTGGCCTGTCAGCGGCCTTAACCAGTCCGGTTCAACCAATAAAGGGATCATGCTTTGATCGTCTACGAATACCCTTTCAATGAGCGTATTCGCACGCTGTTGCGACTGGAAGACCTCTACGAAAAGTTCGTCTTCTTCCTGCACCAGGAAAGCCCGCATCAGCATCACATCGCCCTTGCCACCATTTTCGAAATGCTGGAGGTCGCCGGACGCGCCGACCTCAAGTCCGACCTGCTGCAAGAGCTGGAACGGCAAAAGCAGATCCTGCTGGCTTACCAGTCCAATCCCAATGTCGAGCCCGAGATGCTCAATGCCATCCTGGCCGAGGTGGACCAGGCCAGCAGCGCCCTGGCCGCCGCACAAGGCAAGACCGGCCAGAACATCCGCGACAATGAATGGCTCATGAGCATCCGCGGTCGCACCATCATCCCCGGCGGCGCCTGCGAATTCGACCTGCCGGCCTACTACGCCTGGCAACAGCATCCCTTCGAACGCCGTTTCAACGACATTTCCAACTGGTTCGCGCCGCTGGTGCCGCTGTTCGACGCCATCGGCATCGTCATGCGGCTCTTGCGCGAATCTGGTCATGCCGTAAAGATCAATGCAGAAGGCGGCAGTTACCAGCAGATGCTGCAAGGCAAGGTCTACCAGATGTTGCGCTTGTCGTTGGATATCGAACTGGGTGCGATTCCCGAAATCTCGGCCAACAAGTACATGCTGTGGGTGCGTTTCACCCAGCAGGATGGCGACGAGAAGCCGCGCTCCTTCGAGGGTGAAGTGCCCTTCGAACTGGCGCTGTGCGGCTTTTGACCTGTAAATTGAATTGAATGAAGTGAAGTAGACGTATGGCAACGATCGTAGACTGCCCGACCTGTGGCACCAAGGTGGAATGGAGCGAGAAGAACAAATTCCGCCCTTTCTGTTCCGAACGCTGCAAGCAGATCGACCTAGGTGCCTGGGCGGAAGAAAAGTACACCATCCCCGCAGTGAACCTGCCCCTGGAAGACGAAGATGACAAGCCCGTGCAGTGATCACGGGCTTTTTCCTTCATATCGCCTCAAACCCACCCATCTTCAAACCTGGTCGCCGTACCTCAGCTGATCGAGCCATTGGATCAGCGGGATGGTGGCCGGCAGCAAGGGTTCCACGCCCACGCTGCCCTGCCAGGCGAAGGCCTGTCCCTCCAGGCTCTGCGGTTGGCCGCGCCACTGACGGCTGATGTAGAAGTGCAGCCGTACGTGGGCATGGGGATAGACGTGCTCCACCCCGCACCAGGGCTCGCCATCGATGACCTCGATGCCCAGCTCTTCCTTGAACTCGCGCTGCAGGGCCGCAAAGATGCTTTCGCCCGGCTCCACCTTGCCGCCCGGAAATTCCCAGTAACCTTCATAGGGCTTGCCTGCCGGGCGCTGCCCCAGCAGCACGTCGCCATTGGGCTGCATCAGGATGCCCACGGCCACGTCGATGGGCTTGCTCGGGCCACTCATCAGGATTGCGCCCGACCGGCATAATCGCGCGCGAACTGCCAGGCCACGCGACCCGAACGGGAACTGCGTTGCAGCGCCCAGCGCAGGGCATCGGCGCGGGCTTCGGCGATCTGGTCGTCAGTGCAGCCGAAGTGGCGCAGCCAGTGCGCGACGATGTCCAGGAAATCGTCCTGCTTGAACGGGTAGAAAGTCACCCACAGACCGAAGCGCTCGGAGAGCGAAATCTTTTCTTCCACCGTCTCACCGGGATGCAGGTCGCCATCCTCGGTGTGGGTGTAGGTGCTGTTGTCGGAGAGGCGCTCCGGCATCAGGTGACGGCGGTTGGAAGTAGCGTAGATCAGCACGTTGTCGGACTGCGCAGCGATGCTGCCATCCAGCGCCACCTTCAGGGCCTTGTAGCCGCCCTCGCCTTCCTCGAAGGAGAGATCATCGCAGAAGACGATGAAGCGCTCCGGGCGCGTGGCCACCAGTTCGACGATGTCCTGCAGATCGTGCAGGTCATCCTTGTCCACCTCGATCAAGCGCAGACCCTGGTCAGCGTACTGGTTCAAGCAAGCCTTGATGAGCGAGGACTTGCCGGTACCGCGTGCGCCGGTCAGCAGTACGTTGTTGGCCGGGCGGCCGGCGACGAACTGGCGCGTGTTCTGGTCGATCTGTTCCTTTTGCGGGCCGATATTGTGCAGGTCGGACAGAGCGATCTGCGAGATATGGCCCACCGCCTGCAGGTAACCGGGACGCTGGGCGGTGGCGCCGCGCCAGCGGAAGGCGACGGCGGCGTTCCAGTCCGGTTCACGGGTAGCGGCCTGGGGCAGGATGGCTTCGACGCGTGCCAGCAAGGCTTCGGCACGCTGCAGGAATTGGTCTAGCTGGGTCATGAGGCGGCCATCAGGAACGGTAGTCGGCGTTGATCGACACGTAGTCGTGCGACAGGTCGCAAGTCCAGATGGAAGCCTTGGCACTGCCGCGCGCCAGCTTCACGCGCACCACGATCTCGGCCTTCTTCATGACGCGCTGGCCATCTTCTTCGCGGTAATCCGGGTTGCGGCCACCGTCCTTGGCGACCCACACATC
Organism: Herbaspirillum rubrisubalbicans; assembly: GCF_003719195.1. Lineage (NCBI taxonomy): Bacteria > Pseudomonadati > Pseudomonadota > Betaproteobacteria > Burkholderiales > Oxalobacteraceae > Herbaspirillum > Herbaspirillum rubrisubalbicans. The sequence continues at coordinate 369,790 of NZ_CP024996.1, read as the reverse complement.
ATCCAGCCACAGGTTGATCTTGGAGACATCCAGGTCATCGATGCCGGCATAGCCGATGGCGGCCAGGATGCGGCCCAGATTCGGGTCGGAGGCGAAGAAGGCGGTCTTGACCAGCGGCGAGTGGCCGATGGAGTAAGCGATCTGGCGGCATTCCTCGACGCTCTTGCCATCTTCCACGGCCACTTCGATGAACTTGGTGGCGCCTTCGCCATCGCGCACGATCTGGTGCGCCAGGTGTTGCGACAGGTCGGTCACGGCAGCGGCCAGTTGCTGATATTCCTCGCTGTCGGCGCTGGTGATCTCCAGTTCGCCGGCACCCGTGGCCATGAGGATAAAGGAATCGTTGGTCGAGGTATCGCCATCGATGGTGATGCAATTGAAGGAATGATCGGCGGCATCCTTGACCAGCTGGTTCAAGAGCGCCTGCGGCAGCTTGGCGTCGAAGGCCAGGAAGCCCAGCATGGTGGCCATGTTGGGCTTGATCATGCCAGCCCCCTTGCTGATGCCGGTCATGACGACCTGCTTGCCAGCGATGGTCAGGGTACGCGAGGCGGCCTTGGGCTGGGTGTCGGTGGTCATGATGGACTCGGCCGCATTGAACCAGTTGTCGGCATTGAGGTTAGCGATGGCTTGCGGCAGGCCGGCGATGATGCGATCGGCCGGCAGCGGCTCCAGGATCACCCCGGTGGAGAACGGCAGGATCTGTTGTGGTTCCAGGCCCATCTGCTCGGCCAGCGCGGCACACACCGACTTGGCGCGCTGCAGGCCTTCTTCGCCGGTGCCGGCATTGGCGTTGCCGGTGTTGATGACCAGAGCGCGGACGGGCTTGTCGGCGCTCAACTGGGCCAGGTTGGCCTGGCAGATCTGCACCGGCGCGGCACAGAAACGGTTCTTGGTGAACACACCCGCCACGGTGGCCGTCTCGGCCAGCTTCATGACCAGCACGTCCTTGCGATTGGCCTTGCGCACGCCCGCTTCGGCATGGCCGAGTTCGATGCCGGCAACGGCTTTGAGGTCGGAGGAAACGGGAATCGGGGAATTGACGGCCATGGCGAGCTTTCAGCGTAAAAATCGGAACGCGTATTTTAAACACTTTCCGTCACCGGCTGATGACGGGGCGCGCCGCTTTCAGGATTTAGGGCAGCAGGTTCTTGACCACCACCAGCCAGGGCCGCTGGGCGATCGGCTGGGCCCGCCCGCCGGAGTCGACCGGGATCAGCGATTCGGACACCGAATTGAAGACGTTGCCGCCAATCACCCCGGCCCAGCCATCATCGGCGTGGACTTCCACCACCAGATCGCAATGCCCGGCCAAGCCTGGGCGGATTTCATCGATGGAGGTGATGTTGTTGTTGCCGCGCGGGGCGCAGATCAGGTCGCCGGGGGCGATGGATTCGGTCTCGGCCGGACGCAGCACGAACTGCGGCGAGGGGCGCGACTGGCGCTCCTTGAGGAAGCTCAGGTAGTTGAAATGGGTTTCACTGGGCGCGAAGTCCTGCGGCGGCACGTTGGTGGAGACCATCAGCCAGGAAATGAAGGCGGCCGACCAGGCCTGTTCGCAATCGGCACCGGTCAGGTTCTTGCCCACCGCGTGCCAGTATTCGGCCACCCGCTGCACGGCCTCGCCTTCATCCTCCAGCAAGCCCAGGCGCGGCGCGCTGAAGGGTTCGTGCCGCATGTCGATCTGCTGGTTGCCGAAGAAATCCCACTCGGCCTTGGCCGCCTCCACCAATGCCGCGCGGGTGGGCGGGGCGGTGCTGATGGCTACCGCCGGCACGGCGGTATCGGTCACCGGAATGGACGGCGTGACCGGGGCATAGCCGGCATTGGCGTTGTCGCGCCATTGCGGCAAGGGCGAAGAGGCGCAACCAGCCAGCAGCAAGGCACTGGCAAGTGCGCCGGCGAGCGCGGGACGGGAAAGCTTGGCGAATGTCATCTTCTTGTTCTCCTGGACGGCAGGCGGTGGCGATGGGAGCGCTCATGATAAGGCCAGCCGGGTGAACCATGCACAAGCCTTCACCATGCCCCCAGAAAAAAGGCCGTACACCTGGACAGGTGGACGGCCTCTTCACTTTTGGCTAACTAGCGATCAAGCCAGCTTGCCATGGCATTGCTTGTACTTCTTGCCGCTGCCGCAGGGGCAGGGATCGTTGCGCCCCACCTTGGGGTATTCCGAACCATCGTCGGAGGTCGCTTGCACGGTGGGTGCCAACAGTTCTTCCGGGGCCGCTTCGGGGTCGAAGTCGGCGTGCTGGTAGTTGACGTTGATGGGCGAGCCACCGGACAGGCTTTCCTCGGCCGCTTCGATTTCTTCGCGGCTCTGGATGCGCACGGTCATGACCACCTTGATCACTTCGTTCTTGATCAGGTCCAGCATCTGGGCGAACAGCTCAAACGCTTCACGCTTGTATTCCTGCTTGGGGTTCTTCTGCGCATAGCCGCGCAGGTGGATACCCTGGCGCAGGTGATCGAGCGCGGCCAGGTGTTCGCGCCAGTGGTTGTCGATGGCCTGCAGCATGACGCTGCGCTCGAAGCCGGCAAAGGCTTCCACGCCGACCACGGCAACCTTGGCATCGTAGGCCTCCTTGGCGGCCTTCAAGAGATGCTCCAGCAGTTCGTCGTCGGCCATGTCGGGCTCGGCCTTGAGCGTGGCGTCGAGATCGACGTCCAACTGCCATTCGTTCTTGAGCGCGGCCTGCAGGCCGGGGATGTCCCACTGCTCTTCCATCGACTCGGCCGGCACGTGTTGGCGGAACAGGTCGGTGAAGACGCCATCGCGCAGGGAGGCGATCATCTCGGCCATATCGACCGATTCCAGCAATTCGTTACGCTGCTGGTAGATCACCTTGCGCTGGTCGTTGGCGACGTCGTCGTATTCCAGCAATTGCTTGCGGATGTCGAAGTTGCGGGCTTCCACCTTGCGCTGGGCCGATTCGATGGAGCGGGTCACGATGCCGGCTTCGATCGGTTCGCCTTCGGGCATCTTCAGGCGGTCCATGATGGCGCGCACGCGGTCGCCGGCGAAGATGCGCAAGAGCGCATCGTCCAGCGACAGGTAGAAGCGCGAGGAACCCGGATCGCCCTGGCGGCCGGAACGGCCACGCAGCTGGTTGTCCACGCGGCGCGATTCGTGACGCTCGGTACCGATGATGTGCAGGCCGCCGGCATTGACCACGTGGTCGTGCAGGGATTGCCATTCATCGCGCAGTTGCTGCGACTTGGCGGCCTTGTCGGCATCCGACAGGGAATCGTCGGCTTCGATCAGCTGGATCTGCTTGCCCACGTTGCCGCCCAGCACGATGTCGGTACCGCGACCGGCCATGTTGGTGGCAATGGTGATCATCTTGGGACGGCCGGCCTGCGCCACGATTTCCGCTTCGCGCGCGTGCTGCTTGGCGTTCAGGACGTTGTGCGGCAGCTTGGACTTGGTCAGGATGCCCGAGAGTAGTTCCGAATTCTCGATCGAGGTGGTGCCCACCAGCACGGGTTGGCCGCGCTCGTAACAATCCTGGATGTCCTTGACCATGGCCATGTACTTCTCTTGCGCGGTCTTGTAGACCTGGTCCTGGCGGTCCTTGCGGGCATTGGGACGGTTGGGCGGGATCACCACGGTTTCCAGGTGATAGATTTCCTGGAATTCGTAGGCTTCGGTGTCAGCCGTACCGGTCATGCCGGACAGCTTGGCATACATGCGGAAGTAGTTCTGGAAGGTGATCGAGGCCAGGGTCTGGTTCTCGTTCTGGATCTTCACGCCTTCCTTGGCTTCGACCGCCTGGTGCAGGCCATCGGACCAGCGGCGGCCGGTCATCAGGCGGCCGGTGAATTCGTCGACGATCACCACCTCACCGTTTTGCACCACGTAGTGCTGGTCGCGGTGATACAGGGTGTGCGCGCGCAGGGCGGCGTACAGGTGGTGGATCAGGGTGATGTTGGCGGCGTCGTACAGCGAAGCGCCTTCGGGCAGCAAGCCCATCTGGGTCAGGATCTCTTCGGCCTTGTCGTGACCGGCTTCGGTCAGCAGCACCTGGTGGCTCTTCTCGTCCTTGGTGTAGTCGCCGGGGACTTCGACCTTGCCCTTGCCGTCCGGCGTTTCTTCGCCGATCTGCAGGGTCAGGAGCGGCGGCACCGCATTCATCTTGTGGTACAGCTCGGTATGGTTCTCGGCCTGGCCGGAGATGATCAACGGGGTACGCGCTTCGTCGATGAGGATCGAGTCCACTTCGTCGACGATGGCGAAGTTCAGGGCGCGCTGCACGCGGTCGTCGGCGTCGAAGACCATGTTGTCGCGCAGGTAGTCGAAACCGAATTCGTTGTTGGTGCCGTAGGTGATGTCGGCGGCGTAGGCTTCCTGCTTGACGTCGTGTTCCATCTGCGACAGGTTCACGCCGGTGGTAAGACCCAGCCAGCTGTAGAGGCGGCCCATGTCTTCGGCATCGCGCTGGGCCAGGTAGTCGTTGACGGTGACCACGTGCACGCCCTTGCCGGCCAAGGCATTGAGGTAGGCCGGCAGGGTCGCCATCAGGGTCTTGCCTTCGCCGGTACGCATTTCGGCGATCTTGCCGAAGTGCAAGGCCATGCCGCCGATCAGTTGCACGTCGAAGTGGCGCATCTTGAGCACGCGGCGGCTGGCTTCGCGGCAGACCGCAAAGGCTTCCGGCAGGATCGCGTCGAGCGTCTCGCCGCCGGCGATGCGTTGCTTGAATTCGGGCGTCTTGGCTTGCAGTTCGGCGTCGGTCAGCTTCTCGACCGAGGGCTCCAGCGCATTAATCTGGCGGACGATTTTTTGATATTGTTTGAGCAGTCGCTGGTTACGGCTGCCGAAAATCTTGGTCAGGAATGACATGCTTGGATTCTATAAAAGCGCCGATGAACGATCCGGCAGAGTGACGTTGGGCTCCCGGCCGCCGGGTTCCAGCCGGCCACGCCCGAAAATGAACCATGGATTTTAGCACGCAGGCCGGTGGCATAGGCTTGACGGACGGACCACAAACGCCGCGTTCGCTCTAGATCGGGCGTGTTTGCAAGGTTTCAATGGGGAGATGGAGGTGGGCGGGAAACTTCATGCCTGGCTTGTCAAACATGCACTAACGCGCAGGAAATGCGCTTGGGCGGCCACCCCTGCCGCCTGCAAACGCCCGCCGGACGGCGGCGAGCGGCTGACGACTAACGACTAACGACTAACGGCCTGCCACGAACACCGGCAACTGCTTGGGCTGGTTGCCGCCCGTGGCGCCGAGCGCCAGGAACTTGCGCGGATCCTGGGCAATGCCGCGGATACGCACCTCGAAATGCAAGTGGGCGCCGGTTGAGCGGCCGGTGGAACCGACATCGGCCACGTGCTGGCCGCGCTTGACGATGTCGCCCACCTTCACGTACAGCCGCGAGGCGTGGGCGTAGCGGGTGATGATGTTGTTGCCGTGGTCGATTTCCAGCATGTTGCCAAACTGATAATGATATTCTGAGGCAATGACCACCCCGGCAGCGGCGGCGACAATGCGCGTGCCCACCGGGGCCGGGAAGTCCAAGCCTTCGTGGAAGGCATTGTGGCCGGTGAAGGGGTCCAGGCGCCAGCCGAAGCTGGAGGAATTGTAGGCGACGTTGACCGGTTGGTTGGTCGGCAGCAGGCGCGACTTGATCTTGTCACCCATCAGGGTGGATTCCACGGCATTGAGGTAATCGGCGCGGTGACCGGCGTCCACCGCCAGGCTATCCAACATACGGCGCAGCTCATCCATGCTAACATCACGCGCCGGACCGGCCTGGCTGGAGACTTCGGCACCGCCGCGACCGGGCGCTTCCTTGAAGTTGAACTCCTCGGGGCGGATGCCAGCCAGGCCCTGCACCCGCTCGCCCAGCGCATCCAGGCGCATCATCTGGGCTTGCATCTCGCCGACCTTGACGGCCATCATGGCCAGGTTTTCCTTCAGGTATTTCTCGTTGCGGCCGTCTTCTTCCTGGCTCATCGACACGGCCAGCTTGTGCAGCATGGGCGAGGCATCGGGGTTGCCGGCGCGGTTGAGCAGGAAATAGGTGATCCCCATGGAGGAGCCGGCCACCATGGTCAGCATCAGCAACAGCAGCAGCAAGATGTGCTTGGTACCCAGCGTAATGGAGCGGGCTTTGGTGAAACGGGGGTGCAACAGGATAATTTGCATCTTTGCTCCTTGGTCTCCGGCCGGTCAGACACCGGATGTGATAAGGTTTAAAGATGAAGTACCCATCTACGTTCACCCCTTATCGGCCTGCTCCCACGAGCGCTCAACGCATGGCGAAGAGCACGAAGGGAGCCGCGGATTTCTTGCGGTCGAATTCGACGATGGCGGCGCTCTTGCCCGCCCTGGCTCGCATGGGCACGCTGCAGCAGTCGGTCGCCGCGAACTTGCCGGCGATGTTTGCCGCGTGTCAGATCTTGCAGTTTGAAGCTGGCGTGCTGGTCATGAGCGCCCCCAATGCAGCGCTGGCGGCCCGGTTGAAGCAGCAAACCCCGAGGCTGCAGGACCGCCTGCTGAAGGACGGATGGCAGGTTAATTCAATCCGAATCAAAGTGCAAGTTGGCCGCATGGCCCCCCCGCCGCCGCCAAAACGGGTGCTCGAACTGACCGACAACGCCCTCTCTTCCTTCGCCGAACTCAGCAGTACGCTGGCCAGCGATCCGCGCAGCCAGGGCTTGAAGGAAGCCATCGATGCCATGATACGGCGCCGCCAGACGCGCGCAGCGACACAACAGGGCAAGGAAGACACGCCATTTTCTTGAAATGGTCCGCGATGCCCTCCCTGCCGCGTAGCTCATCATGCGTAATGATTTATCACTTTTCCGGCAAGCCGTGGCCGGCGTTGCCCGGGCTTACATCGGCGCGGCATCCCGGGCATGGTTGAGCAGGAATTCCAGCACCGACTTTTTCTGCCCCTCGTCCAGTCCGGCGCGCGGGAACATGCTCTCGGTAATGCCGAGCCACTGCTTCTGGGTATAGTCGCCGGGCTCGCGCGGGACATGGCAGAGCGTGCAGCGTTCATAGAAGAGTTTCTCGCCCGGCGACAAATGGGTGATCGCATCACCCTTGATCGCGGCCGCCCGCTCGGCCAGCCGCAGCGCCGCCACATCGATGCCGAGCTTGCCGGTGCGTTCGATGGCCGGCGGTTCATAGGCGCGGTTGGGGGATTCGGCATCGTCGCAGCGGCGCAGCGTGGCCAGGCAGGTGTTGGCGCTGGTCGCCTGGCTCAGCCCGCTGGCGGCGATGCTGCTGGTGATCATGTTGATGGAACCGCTGTTGCAGCGTCCGCGTGAATCCAGCTGAATCCAGTTGCCCTCTTCCAGACTGACCACGCCCTGCATGATACGACCGGTGATGGCGGCGCCGGCGATGAGGGTGCCGCGCGCATTGCTCAACTCCACCAGATCGCCGTCCCGGATATCCAGTGCGGCCGCATCCTGCGAATTGATCAGCACATGCTGCCGCCCCTGCACGTTCTGCTCGAAGCGCACGTCAGCCTGGGCCATCTGCGAATGGACGCGGTTCCACGGATGCGGACTTACCACATGGACCTGGCCCGGCTTGGCATTGCCCAGGAACTCGGCGGGTTCCAGATACTTGGGCATGGGCGGGCAGTCGGGCAGCTTGAAACTGTCGATCTGGGCGCAATACAGTTCGATCTTGCCCGAGCGGGTATGCAGGGGATGTTGCTCCGGGTCCCGGTAGAAGTCCCCATGGCGGACCCAGCCCCGCATTTCCTGCGGCACCGGCAGCCTGGCCACGCCCTCGCGCCAGAAGCGCTGGAAGGATAGCGTGGGCTGCGCCGCCTGGAAGGATTCCGTCAGGATCTGCATGATGCTCTTGCCCTCGGTAAATTGGTAACCCACGCCCATCAGGCCAGCCAGGCGGCTGAATATCTCCAAGTCGTCCAGGCTCTGCCCATAGGGTTGGATCACCTGACGCATCGCATAGATCTTGTCGTTGCTGTAGGTGCCACCGCTGCTGATGTCATTGCGCTCCAGCTCGGAGGTGGCCGGCAGCACGATGTCGGCAAAGCGCGCCGAGGCACACCACCAGGGGTCCTGGCAAATGATGGTCGGGACCTGCCGGTTCAGGGCGCGGATCAGTTCATTGGTGTTCTGCTGGTGCGAGAGGAAATTATTGCCGGCGTTGTAGATCAGCCTGACATCGGGATAGCTGTGGGTGGCGCCATCGCGGGTGTACTTGCCGCCCGGATTGAGCAGCATCTCGCTGATGCGCGAAGCGGGGCAGCGCGTGGTCACGGGATTACGTCCCTGCGACAGCCCGACCGGCATGATGGCATTGGATTGCACCATGCCACCGCCACCGTAATGCCAACTGAATCCCACGCCCTGGCCGGGCTTGCCGATCTTGCCGACCATGGCGGCGAAGTTGATGATGGCCCAGTGCGTCATCTCACCATGATGCGCACGCTGCAGCGACCAGGCCCCGGCGAACTGCACTCGCTGCGGGCCAGAGAACAGCTCGGCCAGCGTCCTGATCTGCGCTGCCGGTACTCCCGTGATGGCGGCGGCCCACTCCGGCGTCTTGGGGGGAGAACCATCCGCGTCCCGCCCCAGCAGGTAATCGCGGAACCGTTCGAAGCCGACCGTGTACTTCGCCAGATAGGCCTGGTCCTGCCGTCCCGTGCTCAGGACGTGGAAGGCCATGGCCAGGAACAGGGCGGTATCGGTATTGGGGACGATCTTGATCCACTCGGCTTGCAGCAGCTCGTCGGTGGCGGTGTACTGGGGATTGATGGAAATGAATTTCACGCCGCGCGCACGGATCTTCTTCCAGTTTTCCGTCATCTGGTGATCGGCCACCGTGTATTCGATGCGATTGTTCTTGATCGGGTCGGCCCCGACCCAGACCATGATGTCGGTATGCGCGGCCACGACTTCCCAGGAAGTTTGCGGCGAATAGACTTCCATGTCGCCGATGACGTAGGGCAGGCTGATCTGCGAAGCGCCGCCGGAATAATCGCCAGTCGTCGTGGAGTGGCCGCCGATCAACCCGAACAACCGTCCCTGCAGCACCTGCGGGCGCATCAGTCCGGCGTGCGACCAGCCGCCGTAGGAAGAACTGAACAGCGCCTGGTTGCCATGCTGCTCGGCGGTGCTGAGGATGGCCTCGGCCACCAGGGCCAGCGCTTCGTCCCAGCTCACCTGCACGAAGGGCTCGTGGCCACGCAGGTGGCGCGTGGCGGCATCGGCGCCGCGTCTGGCCAGCCACGACTTGCGCACCATCGGCGCAGCCACCCGGGTCTTGCTGTAGACCCGGCTTAACACGCCCTTGGTCAGCATGGTGGTTGGCGTGGCGTCGAGCTCCGGCAGCGGCTGGATGCCGCCCAATACGCCTTTCTTCACGACCGCCTTGAACGGTCCCCAATGACAGGCGCTGGGAATGAGGGTGGTGTCCTTGCCGAACACCTCATGGGTGCCGAACAGGGTCAGTCCGCCTGCGGCGATGCTGGTGGCGGCGGTGGTCTTGAGAAAGTCGCGTCGACTCAATGGCATGATGGTCTCCCGAAAAAAATGACATGCGGGAGACCTTACAGAGAAGTCGCGACGGGTTCTTTTACCTGGTCGCTTGACAGGTAATTCGCAGCAGAAGAAGATGCGATAGCGGCGAAATATCGAAAAATGACGAAACCTGACATGTCGCCGCGCCGCCCTTCAGGTCGGCTGCACGGCGCATCGGATCAGTTCAATGCCCACTCCTGCTGGGCTTGCATCACGTAGGTCTGCGGGGCCTGTTCGAGCTTGTCGAAGCTGACGATTTCATAGGCATCCGGCTGCGACAGCAATTCACGCAGCAGCAGATTGTTCAGACCGTGGCCGGACTTGTGGGCGTCATAGCTGGCTAAGAGCGGATGGCCGATGATGTAAAGGTCGCCGATGGCGTCGAGGATCTTGTGGCGCACGAACTCGTTGTCGTAGCGCAGGCCATCGGCATTGAGGATGCGGTACTCATCCATGACGATGGCGTTCTCGAAGGAACCACCACGGGCCAGGCCCATGCCGCGCAGGGTTTCCACGTCCTGCATGAAGCCGAAGGTGCGCGCGCGGGCGATTTCCTTGACGTAGGAGTCGATGCCGAAGTCGACCTCGGCCACCTGTCCGGTGCCATCCACGGCGGGATGGTTGAATTCGATGAAGAACTTCAGGCGGAAACCGTCATAGGGTTCCAGGCGCGCCCATTTCTCCTTGTCGCCCCTTCCTTCGCGTACTTCCACCGGCTTTTTCACGCGGATGAATTTCTTGGGCGCGTTCTGCTCCTGCAGGCCGGCCTGCTGCAGCAGGAACACGAAGGACGATGCCGAACCATCCATGATGGGGATTTCTTCGGCGGTCAGATCGATATAGAGGTTGTCGATGCCCAGGCCAGCACAGGCCGACAGCAGGTGTTCGACGGTGGATACCTTGGCACCATCCTTGGTCAGGGTCGAGGCCATGCGGGTGTCGCCCACGCCGGTGGCGATCATCGGCAGCTCGACCACCGGGTCGAGATCGATACGGCGGAAGATGATGCCGGTATCGGGCGCGGCCGGACGCAGGGTGAGCTCGACCTTGGTGCCCGAGTGCAGGCCCACGCCAGTGGTCTTGACCAGATTCTTGATTGTGCGCTGTTTCAACATCCGGCCATTATAGCCAAGATGCCCTGCCCTCGCCCCGGCCAGCGCGGCGGTGTTGCAAATCGTTCCCATCTGCAAGCGCCGTCAGGACTGCGTCAGATGGACGTGATGCGGCACGACTCATTTCCACACAGGAAAAATGCCGTGCCGCCCCACGTCCGCCATGCAGGGAGGGCTGCGATCAGCCCAGTTGGGCCAGCAGGGTCTCGGCGTTGGAGACTTCGAACTTGCCGGCAGCTTCCAGGTTCAGTTGCTTGACCACGCCGTCTTCCACCAGCATGGAGTAACGCTGCGAGCGCACCCCCATGTTGCGCTCGGTCAGGTCGAATTCCATGCCCAGGGCCTTGGTGAAGGTGGCGCTGCCGTCGCCGAACATGCGCACGATGCCGGTGGCCTTCTGGTCGCGGCCCCAGGCGCCCATGACGAAGGCGTCGTTGACCGAGATGCACCAGATCTCATCCACACCCTTGGCCTTGAACTGGTCAGCCAGTGCGATGTAGCCCGGCACATGCTTGGCCGAACAGGTCGGGGTAAAGGCGCCGGGCAGCGCGAATAGGGCGATCTTCTTGCCCTTGACCAGATCCGACACCTTGAAGGCATTGGGGCCCAGGCTGCAGCCTTCGGTTTCGGTCTCGATGAATTCGGTCAGGGTGCCTTCGGGCAGGTGCTCGCCAATCTTGATGGTCATGATCTTTCCTCGTCTGGTTGTATGAATATGGATATGAATAGGGGAGATAAAAAAACGCCGCGCACCAGGCGCGGCGTTAGTATGCCTTGGAACCGGCCAGCCTGCTGTGAAGCTGCAGACCCGCCTTGGCAGAGCAGGATCAGTCCGCCTGCTTGCGCAGGAAGGCCGGGATGTCGTAGGTTTCCATCCCGTTCTTTTCCAGCGCGCGTACGGTGTCGGAGGCCGACTCGCGACGCCACACCGCCGGCGCCTTCAAGCCACCGAATGGCGCACCAGCGGGTTGGGCTGCGCCTTGCTGCAGGTTGCCACCGACGGCCATCATCGGCTCGTTGTGGGTACCGGTGCGCATGACCGGGGTCTGCACCAGTTGCACTGCCTTGCGGGCACGGCCCAGGCCGGTGGCCACCACGGTCACGCGGATTTCATCGCCCATGCCATCATCGTAGGCGATACCTTGTGCGATGGAGGCGTCGGGAGCGGCGAAGGCACGCACGGTGGCCATGACTTCCTTGATTTCCTTACCCTTCAGGCTGCGGCTGGCGGTGACGTTGACCAGCACGCCACGCGCGCCGGACAGGTCGATGCCATCCAGCAGCGGCGAAGCCACGGCCTGCTCGGCAGCCACGCGGGCACGGTCCACGCCGGCCGCAGTCGCGGTACCCATCATGGCCTTGCCCTGCTCGCCCATGATGGTCTTGACGTCGTTGAAGTCGACGTTGATATGGCCCGGCACGTTGATGATTTCGGCAATACCGGCCACCGCATTGTTCAACACGTCATCGGCGTGCGACAGCCATTCGATCATGCTGTCGTCTTCGTAGATCTCTTCCAGTTTTTCGTTGAGGATGATGATGAGCGAATCGACGTGCTGGGACAGCTCTTCCAGACCGGCATCGGCGATGTCCATGCACTTCTGGCCTTCATACGAGAACGGCTTGGAGACCACGGCCACCGTCAGTGCGCCCAGCGACTTGGCCACTTGCGCCACCACCGGAGCAGCACCGGTGCCGGTGCCACCACCCATGCCAGCCGCGATGAAGACCATGTGCGCGCCGCGCAGGGAGTCTTCGATGCGGGCGCGGGTTTCCTCGGCCAGGCGGCGGCCGATTTCCGGCTGCATCCCTGCTCCCAGGCCGGTGTCGCCGATCTGGATGACGTTGTGCGCCTTGGATTGCTTCAACGCCTGGGCATCCGTGTTGGCGGCGATGAATTCGACGCCGGACACACCCTTGTTAATCATGTGCTGCACGGCATTGCCGCCAGCACCGCCAACGCCCACGACCTTGATGATCGTACCCAGCGTCGCATTGTCGACCATATCGATTTCCATGATGACTCCTTAAAATATATGTGTCCTGCAGCTGGCAGTTGATAGGCATCACGCGGTGTGACGACTAGCAACTGACCACTGCTGTCTAGAGGTTCAATTCCCTGTTATTGCTTTTTGATGCGTATGCTGCCGATGCTGCCACTGCTGCGAGTCATGCCTTGATACCGCTATTCTAAAAAAACTGTCCTGCCAGTTTGCTGCCATTCTTGTCATTTTTGCTGCCTGAACCCTACAACTGATACGCCAGCAACTACCAATGCTTTTACATCCTGATGCATTCACTACCGGTCATGCGCAAGCGCCTGCGCAGCCGCTTCAAAAATTGCCCAGGAACCATTCCTTCATACGCTGCCAGACCGCCTTCACCGACCCTTCCTGACGGGTCACGATGTAACCGCGCAGGTATTGCTTCTTGGCTTCCTGCAACAGACCCAGCACGGTCGAGTAACGCGGGCTACGCACCACATCGGCCAACTGGCCGCTGTACTCGGGCGTGCCCAGGCGGGCCGGTTTGAGGAAGATGTCTTCGGCCAGTTCGGTCATGCCCGGCATCATGGCCGAGCCACCGGTCAAGACGATGCCCGAGGACAGCACTTCTTCGTAACCCGATTCGCGTACCACCTGGTGCACCAGCGCAAACAGCTCTTCCACCCGCGGCTCGATCACGGCGGCCAGCGCCTGGCGCGACAAGGTGCGCGGATTGCGGTCCCCCAGGCCCGGCACTTCCAGTGTCTCGGTGGGGTCGGCCAGGATCTGCTTGGCCACGCCATAGCGCAGCTTGATCTCTTCGGCTTCCAGGGTCGGCGTGCGCAAGGCCATGGCGATATCGTTGGTGATCTGGTCACCGGCAATCGGGATCACGGCGGTATGGCGGATCGCGCCTTCGGTGAAGACCGCCACATCGGTGGTGCCACCACCGATATCGACCAGCACCACGCCCAGCTCGCGCTCATCGGTGATCAGCACCGAATCGGCCGAGGCCATCGGTTGCAGGATCAGGTCCGACACTTCCAAGCCGCAGCGGCGCACGCACTTGACGATATTCTGCACCGCCGACACGGCCCCGGTGACGATGTGCACCTTCACTTCCAGGCGGATGCCGCTCATGCCGATGGGCTCGCGCACGTCTTCCTGGTTGTCGACGATGAATTCCTGCGGGACCGTATGCAGCAGTTGCTGGTCGGTCGGGATGTTGACCGCCTTGGCAGTCTCGATCACGCGCGAGACGTCAGCCGCGGTCACTTCCTTGTCCTTGATGGCGACCATGCCGCTGGAATTGAAGCTGCGAATGTGGCTGCCCGCAATGCCGGTATAGACATTGCGGATCTTGCAGTCGGCCATGAGCTCGGCTTCTTCCAGCGCACGCTGGATCGATTCGACGGTGGCCTCGATGTTGACCACCACGCCTTTCTTGAGCCCCTTGGATTCGGACTGCCCCAGCCCGATCACTTCATGGCGGCCATCGGGCAGCACCTCGGCCACCACCGCCACCACTTTCGAGGTGCCGATGTCCAGACCGACGATCAGATTTTTTGCGTCTTTTGTCATAGCGTTCCGCTTATTTCTTTTTCCCGTTCATTGCCGCCAGCACCAGGCCATCCGCCTTCAAGGCCATCCCGTTGGGATAGCGCAAGTCGACGCTTTCTATCTTTCCTTGCAATCGTTCCATCAGTTGCGGATATACCGCCACCAGCCTTGCCACACGTTCCTTCAAGACGGCATCACCCTGCTCGCGCCCCAGCTCCACCGTCATGCCATTGTCCAGCCGCACGGTCCAGGCATAGCGATTGGACAGCACCACCGACTCCGGCTCCAGCTTGATCGGGGCAAACCACTGGCGAAACTGCGCCAGCCGCGCCACCACCTGCTTCTCGCTGCCGGGCGGGCCATCGAACTCCAGCAGGTCACCGTCGTCCTCGGCCTCAGCCAGGTTGGCGGTGAACACGTCACCCTTCTGCGACAACAACTTGCCATCTTCACCCCAGGTACCCAGGGCCTTGTGTTCCTCGATCTTCACCACCAGCCGGTCCGGCCATTCACGCCGCACCATGGCCTTGCGCACCCAAGGCACGGCCTCGAAGGCCGCGCGCACCGCCGTCAGGTCGGCAGTGAAGAAATTGCCGTGGATGCGCGGCACCGCGGTCGCTCGCACCGTCAACGCATTGACCTTTTCCAGCGGCAAGTCGCTGGCGCTCTCAATGCGTATCGTGTGCAGCGTAAACATCGGCCGCTGCGCCACCCACCATAAACCGGATGCCAGCAAGGCCAGCAGCACCAGCGCAAAGAGCGCACTGCTGATGGCGTTGAGCATCTTGACGTCCTGCCACATCGACGCGTGCTTCCTTAAACCTGTGCCATCACGACTGTGCCACCTGCGGCGTCCAGTCCTTGGATGGCCTCATGTCCAGCGCGGCCATCTGCAGAATTTCACAGCACAGATCTTCATAACTCATGCCCACCGCCTTGGCCGCCATCGGCACCAACGAATGGCCGGTCATGCCGGGTGAGGTATTGATTTCGATCAGGTAAGGCTCGGCCTTGCCATCCCCCTCGCGCAGCATGAAGTCCACCCGGCTCCAGCCGCGGCAACCCAGCGCATTGAAGGCCCGTACCGCCAGATCCTGGATATGGCGCGTCAGTTCCTCATCCAGCGGGGCGGGGCAATAATATTTCGTGTCGTCGGTGAAATACTTGTTCTGGTAGTCGTAATTGCCACCCGGCGCGCAGATCTCGATGATCGGCAAGGCCCGCGCATCGCGTCCTTTGCCCAGCACCGGCACCGTCAGTTCACGGCCACGGATGAATTCCTCGGCCAGCACCACGCTGTCATAGCGAGCGCACATGTCGAAGCTGACCTGCATGTCGGAATAACCATTCACTTTGGCAATGCCGATGGTCGAACCCTCGTGCGGTGCCTTCAACATCAGCGGCAGGCCCAGCTCATCGGGGACCACGCGCAATTGTTCACGTGTGGTGCTCTTGGCATCCAGGCTCAGGAAGCGCGGCGTGACCAGGCCGTGCGAGAGCCAGATGCGCTTGGTCATGATCTTGTCCATGGCGATGCTCGAGGCCATCACGCCCGGGCCGGTGTAGGGCAAGCCCATCTGTTCCAGCGCGCCTTGCAGCGTACCGTCTTCGCCATAGCGACCATGCAGGGCGATGAAGACGCGGTCGAACTGCTCGGCCTGCAACTCGCCCAGGCTGCGTTCGGCCGGGTCGAAGGGATGCGCATCCACGCCCTTGCTGCGCAAGGCCTGCAGCACGCCATTGCCCGACATCAGCGATACTTCGCGCTCGGCGGAACGACCACCGAAGAGCACACCGACACGGCCAAAGGCCTTGATCTGGTCCTGGCTGATCATGCTGCCCCCTGTTCGTTCTTGCCACCGGCCTGCGCCACCAGGCGCCCCGGCACTGCGGAAATCGATCCCGCCCCCATGGTCATGACCACATCGCCATCGCGCACCACGTTGCGGATGGTCTCGGGCATGTCGCCGATATCGTCCACGAACACCGGCTCGACCTTGCCGGCCGCACGCAACGCATGGGCCAGCGAACGGCCATCGGCGGCCACGATGGGCGCTTCACCGGCGGCATACACCTCGCCCAGCACCAGCACATCAGGCGAGGACAAGACCTTGACGAAGTCCTCGAACAGGTCGCGCGTGCGGGTATAGCGATGCGGCTGGAAGGCCAGCACCAGGCGGCGGCCCGGATAGGCGCCACGGGCGGCGGCGATGGTGGCGGCGGTCTCGACCGGGTGATGGCCGTAGTCGTCGACCAGGGTGAAATGACCGGCCGGATTGCCCTGGGCGTCGGTGATGGGCACCTCGCCATAACGGGTGAAGCGGCGACCCACGCCATTGAATTCGGTCAGCGCCTTCTGGGTGGCGGCATCGTCCACGTCCAGCTCGCGCGCAATGGCAATGGCGGCGCAGGCATTCTGGACGTTGTGCATCCCGGGCTGGTTCAGGCTCACCTTCATGGGCGCATAGCCGTCCTGGATCACGGTGAATTCCATCTTGCCATCAACCGCGCTGGCCTCGATGGCGCGCACATCGGCGTCGGCATGAAAGCCATAGGTCAGGATGGGCTTGGAGACCATCGGCATGATCTCGCGCACGTGCGGATCATCCAGGCAGAGCACGGCCACGCCGTAGAACGGCAGGCGCTGGGTGAACTCGACGAAGGCCTGCTTCAGGCGCGCGAAGTCATGGTTGTAGGTTTCCATGTGATCGGCATCGATATTGGTGATGACTTCGATCACGGGCGTCAGATTCAAGAACGAGGCATCTGATTCATCGGCCTCGGCCACGATGAATTCGCCGGTCCCCAGCTTGGCATTGGCACCGGCGCTGGTGAGGCGACCGCCGATGACGAAGGTCGGGTCCAGTCCGCCTTGCGCCAGCACGCTCGCCACCAGGCTGGTGGTGGTGGTCTTGCCGTGGGTGCCGGCAATGGCGATACCCTTCTTCAGGCGCATCAGTTCGCCCAGCATCACCGCACGCGGCACGATGGGGATGTGCTTCTTGCGCGCGGCCAGCACTTCCGGGTTGTCGCCCTTGACGGCGGTGGAGGTCACGATGGCGTCGGCGCCTTCGATGTTCTCGGCGGCGTGACCATAGCGGATGCACGCACCCAGTTGCGCCAGGCGCTGGGTGGCGGCGTTGCTGCCGAGGTCCGAGCCCGAGACGCCATAGCCAAGGTTGAACAAAACTTCAGCAATGCCGCTCATGCCTGAGCCGCCGATGCCCACAAAATGGATGTTCTTGACACGATGCTTCATGGTGTTACCAGTCCTTCCAGCACCCGCGCGATCGCCTCGTTGGCATCGCGCCGGCCTTGTTCGTATGCCGCCTGCGCCATCTCCTGACAGGCAGCGCGGTCCAGTTTCTGTAGCAAACCGGCCAGGTGCTCCGGCGTCAGTTCGCGTTGCGGCAAGTGAATGGCCGCCTTGTTTTCTGCCATCCACCTGGCGTTATCAATCTGGTGCGAGGTGGTCGACACCGCCAGCGGGACCAGCACGCTGGCCACGCCAGCTGCCGTCAGCTCGGAGACCGTGATGGCCCCGGCGCGGCAGATCACCAGATCGGCCTGGGCATAGCGGCGCGGCATATCGTCGATGAAATCGACCACTTCGGCCTGCACGCCTGCGGCCTCGTAAGCGGCGCGCAAGGCCGCGATGTGCTGCTTGCCCGATTGATGCGTCACTTGCGGGCGCAACTCGGCGGGCAACTTCGCCAGCGCCGCGGGAACGTTGTCATTCAAGACCTTGGCACCCAGGCTGCCGCCCACCACCAGGATCTTCAGCACACCGCTGTGGCCGGCGTAACGCTGGGCCGGCGGCGGCAGCGCAATGATTTCCTTGCGCACCGGATTGCCGGTGACCTCGGCCTTGCCCGCTGCCTTGCCAAAATCGGCAGGGAAGCCGAACAGCACCCTGGTCGCCATCGGCGTCAGGGTCTTGTTGGACAGCAGCAGCGCCGCATCCGCATTGACCAGCACCAGCGGCTTGCCGCGCAGGCGCGCCATCATGCCGCCCGGCACGGTCACGTAACCGCCCATGCCCAGCACCACATCGGGGCGCCGACGACCGAGGATGGCATGGCAATGCAAGAAGCTTGCCGCCAGACGCCACACGCCCTTGAGCGTATGCATCAGACCCTTGCCGCGCAGGCCGGCGAAGACGATGCTGTCCATCTCCACGCCATGGCGCGGCACCAGCTCGCGCTCCATGCCATGCGAGGTACCCAGCCAGCTCACTTGCCAGCCACGCGCACGCATGGTGTCGGCAATGGCCAGGCCGGGGAAGATATGCCCGCCGGTGCCGGCGGCCATGATGAGCAACTTGCGCGGCGCGTTCATAGGCGACCTCCGCGCATCAAGACCCGGTTTTCATAATCGATACGCAACAGGATGGCCAGGCCCACGCAATTCAACAGCACACCCGAGCCACCATAGCTCATCAGCGGCAGCGTCAGACCCTTGGTGGGCAGCAGACCCAGGTTCACCCCCATGTTGATGAACGCCTGCACGCCCAGCCAGATACCGATGCCCTTGGCCACCAGGCCGGCAAAGGTCAGGTCCAGGGCGATGGCCTGGCGACCGATCTCGAAGGCGTGCTTGACCAGCCAGTAGAACAGCAGCACCACCACCAGCACGCCGGCAAAGCCGAGTTCCTCGCCGATGACGGCCAGCAGGAAGTCGGTATGCGCCTCCGGCAGGTAATGCAATTTCTCCACACTGCTGCCCAGGCCCACGCCGAACAGCTCGCCGCGCCCGAAGGCGATCAGCGAGTGCGACAACTGGTAAGCCTTGCCCAGCGCATTGTCTTCTTCCCAGGGATTCAGATAGGCGAAGATACGCTCGCGCCGCCACGGCGAGGTCACAATGACCAACGAGAACACGCCCACCAGCGTGGCGCCGATGCCGCCGAACCAGACCCCGTTGATGCCCCCCAGGAACAGGATGCCCATGGCAATGCAGACGATCACGCCGAACGCGCCCAGGTCGGGCTCCAGCAGCAGCAGCAAACCGACCAGGCCGACAGCTGCGGCCATCGGGAAGAAGCCCTTGACCAGCTTGTGCATCACCGCCTGCTTGCGCACCGTGTAGTCGGCGGCGTAGAGCACGATGAAGAGCTTCATCAATTCGGACGGTTGCAGGTTGATGATCTTCAGCGACAGCCAGCGCTTGGCGCCATTGACACCCTTGCCCACGCCCGGGATCAGCACCAGCAGCAGCAGGATCAGGGTGACGGCGAACAGGTAGGGCGCCCACTTCTGCCAAGTCTCGATGCGCACGCGGAACACCAGGGCGCCGGCGATGATGGAGAGCACGATGAAGATCGCCTGGCGCACCAGGAAGTGATAGTTCGAATAGGCGGCGTACTTGGGCGAATCCGGCAACGCCACCGACGCCGAATAGACCATCACCATGCCGAACAGCATCAGCAATACCACCACCCAGATCAGCGGCTGGTCGTATTCCATCATGCGCGAACGCTGTTCCAGACCAATGCTGCCCGATGCGCTGCCACGGCCGGCACGTATGCGCCCAGCCGCCACCGGGGCGGCTTGCTTGACGCCTCCCAACCAGTTACGCAACGAAGACAGGCCCAGTTTCATACCAGCACCTCACCGCGCGAGAGCGCCAGTTCATGCACCGCGTCCACGAACACCTCGGCGCGATGGGCATAGTTGCGGAACATGTCCAGGCTGGCGCAAGCCGGCGAGAGCAGCACGATGTCGCCCGCCTTGGCGATCTGTCCGGCCTGCTCCACTGCCTGTTCCAGGCTGGCGCAATCGATCAGTTCGACACCGCTGTCGGCCAGCGCAGTGCGCACGGCGGGGGCGTCGCGGCCGATCAGCAGGACGGCGCGTGCATATTTCTGCACCGGCAGGTCCAGCGGCGAAAAGTCCTGGCCCTTGCCATCGCCACCGGCAATCAACACGATGCGATTGGGACGACCGCCCAGACCCAGGCCGTTCAAGGCTGCCACGGTGGCACCCACGTTGGTGCCCTTGCTGTCGTCGTAGTACTCCACTTCCTGGATCACGCCCACCAGTTCCACCCGGTGCGGTTCCCCCGTGTACTCGCGCAGACCGTGCAGCAGCGGCGCCATCGGCAGGTCGATGGCGCGGCACAGGGCCAGCGCGGCCAGCGCATTCATGGCGTTGTGGGCGCCGCGGATCTTGAGAGCGTCGGCCGGCATGAGGCGCTTGACCGTCACCGGCGGCGGCAGCATGTCCTTCTGCTTGCGGCGGCGCTTGCCTTCCGGCACTTCGTCATCTTCGTGGACGAAGGCATTGGCCAGCCACAACATGCCATTGTCGTTGACCAGGCCGAAGCTGTTGGGCGTGTCCGGCTCATCCAGCCCGAAGGTGGACAGCGGCGCGGCGGTGGAAGCCATCTCCATGACCAGCGCGTCGTCGCGATTGAGCACGCGCACGGTGTCCTGGCCGAAGATGCGGGCCTTGTCGGCGGCATAGTGCTCCATGCTGCCATGCCAGTCCAAGTGATCCTGGGTCAGGTTCAGCACGGTGGCCGCGTGCGCCTGCAGGCTGTGGGTGGTGTGCAACTGGAAGCTGGAGAGCTCCAGCACCCAGGCCTGCGGCATGGAACCACGATAGGTCGGCTCCGGCGGCGGCGGGGGCGGCACTTCGACCAGCGCCTCTTCCTCGGCCTTGCGCGAGACTTCCATGAAGTCGCCCAGGCTCATTGCTTCACCTGTGGTAGCCGGCGCGTCGGGATCGGCTTGCGGCACCACGTCGGAAGCCACTTGCAGCGTGGCTTCCACGGTGGAGGTGACGAAATCTTCATTTGCTGCATTACCCACCTCGGCCTCGGCCACGGCCTCGCTCCCGGCCTCCGCTTGCGCTTCGCTGGCTGCCTCGGCACTGTCTGCCGGTGCGTCGGTGGCGGGCTGGCCGTTTTCTGGCTCTGGGCCGTCTACGGTCGGCGCCAGCAGGTCCAGTTGTGACTCAGGCTGTTCGGGCGGCGCGTTAGGCGCCGCCTGCTGCGCCATGACCGGCACCGCGATGGCCGCAGCCTCCTCGATGCGGGCGGCGGCGCGGCGGTGCTTTTCGGCTTCGGCGGCCTGCTGGGCATCCAGCACGGCTTGCTGCGCGGCTTGCGCTTCGGCTTCAGCCTGTGCCTGGGCGGCAGCCAGTGCATCCTGCTCGGCCAGTTCGGCCAGGAAAACTTGGTCTTTGATGACCGCTTCGCGCAGCACGTCCAGTGCGGCCGGGCTGATATTGCCCGCCACTTGCACCGACAGGCCGGCGCGCTGGCACAGCAGGCCGGTCAGGCGCGTCACCGTGGTCTTGCCGTTGGTGCCGGTAATGGCCAGGATCTTCGGTTGATACAGGGTTTCTTCGCGCAAGGCGAGCAGCGCCTGCGCGAACAATTCGATCTCGCCCCATAGCGGCAGGCCGCGCTCGGCGATGACCGGCATCAGCGGTGCCAGCTCACCCTCGGGGGCCAGGCCCGGGCTGACAGCGACGAAATCGATGCCATCGAGCAAGGCCGCTGCCAGCGGCTGGCCCAGCACGGCCTGGGCCTCGGGCGCATCAGCGCGCAAGGCGGCCAGGCGCTCGGCCAGCGCCGCTTCGCTGCGGGTATCGGCCACGCGCACGCTGGCGCCGCAGTAGACCAGCCACCGCGCCATTGCCAGGCCGGACTCACCGAGTCCGAGCACCAGAACGTGTTTGCCCGAGTAATTCATCGTTGTTTCCAGACTCACTTCTTCACAGACTTCTTCAATTGCATCAACCACAAAGGGCGCCGCTTGGCATGAATCGCAAGGGGCGCCGTTTTTTCCTTCATACAGCGCGCCGTCAGCGCAGTTTCAGCGTCGACAGACCCAGCAGCACCAGCATCATGGTGATGATCCAGAAGCGCACCACCACCTGGGTTTCCTTCCAGCCCTTCTGCTCGTAGTGATGGTGCAGCGGCGCCATCAACAACACGCGTCGGCCCGTGCCGAAGCGCTTCTTCGTGTATTTGAAATAGGCCACCTGGATCATCACCGACAGCGTTTCCACCACGAAGATGCCGCCCATGATGAAGAGCACGATTTCCTGACGCACGATGACGGCGATGGTGCCCAGCGCGCCGCCCAGCGCCAGCGCACCGACGTCGCCCATGAACACCTGCGCCGGGTAGGCGTTGTACCAGAGGAAGGCCAGGCCTGCGCCACCCATGGCGCCGCAGAAGATCAGCAATTCACCCGCACCGGGGATGTGCGGGATGAACAGGTACTTGGCATAGGCGGCGTTACCGGTCAGGTAGGCGAACAGGCCCAGAGCCGCACCCACCAGCACGGTGGGCATGATGGCCAGGCCATCCAGGCCATCGGTCAGGTTGACGGCGTTACTGGTGCCGACGATGACGAAATAGGTCAGCGCGATGAAACCCCACACGCCCAGCGGATAGCTGACCGTCTTGAAGAAGGGCACGATCAGGTCGGCCTTGGGCGGCAAGTCCAGGCTGAAACCGGAACGCACCCAGGCCACGAACAGGTCGAAGACCTTCATATTGCTCACTTCGGACACCGAGAAGGCCAGGTAGAACGCCGCCACCAGGCCGATCAGGGATTGCCAGAAATATTTTTCACGCGAGCGCATTCCTTCGGGATCGCGGTAGACCACCTTGCGATAGTCATCGACCCAGCCGATGGCGCCAAAGCCGAGCGTGACGATCAGCACGATCCAGACGAAACGGTTGGACAGATCCGCCCACAGCAGCGTGGAAATGCCGATGCCGATCAGGATCAGCACGCCGCCCATGGTCGGGGTGCCGGACTTGATCAGGTGGGTCTGGGGGCCATCGGTGCGCACCGCCTGGCCGACCTTCATGCGGGTGAGCATACGGATCACGGCGGGGCCGGCGATCATGCCGATCAACAGCGCCGTCAACGTGGCAAACACCGCGCGGAAGGTGATGAAGTTGAACAGGCGCAGAAAACCGAAATCCTGTTGAAAATTCTGTGCGAGCCAGACCAGCATGTTAATGGGTCTCCTGTTGATGTTGCGTGAGGGATTCAACGTTGACCAGATGCTGTACAACTCGCTCCATCTTCATGAAGCGTGAACCTTTTACCAAAACGGTCGCGCCTTGCGGCGCGGCCTGCTCCACCGCTGCATTGAGGGTGGCGATATCGTCGCAATGCATGGCCTGGGCCACGCCTTGCAGCGGGGCGCCATACGCAGCGACGGCGTGTTTCGTCAATTCGCCCAGTCCGAAGAAGAGCGGGATACCACGACTGCGCGCATAGGCGCCGATCTCGGCATGGAACTGCGGCCCCTGGTCGCCGACCTCGCCCATGTCGCCCAGCACCAGCACACGCGGGCCGGCGATGCTGGCCAGCACGTCGATGGCAGCGCGCACCGAATCGGGGTTGGCGTTGTAGGTGTCGTCGATCACCAGAGCACCGCTCTTGGCCTGTTTGCGTTGCAACCGGCCATTGACCGGGGCGAAGCTCTGCAAGCCACGCACCACGGCGTCCACCGCGATACCGGCACCCAATGCACAGGCGGTGGCAGCCAGGGCATTGCGCACGTTGTGTTCGCCGACGGCGGCCAGCTCGACCTTGAACTGGGCCGGTGGCACAGCCAGGCCCTTGGCGGTAACCTGCAGCGTGCTGCCGAAGGCCGTGGCCTGGTAGCTGGCGCTGACATCGGCTTGCGCATTCAGGCCAAAGGTCAGCACGCGACGGGCGCCAGCCTCTTCGCGCCACAGCGCGGTGAAATCATCATCGGCCGGGAAGACGGCCACGCCATCGGCGGGAAGGTGGCGGATCACGGCGCCGTTTTCACGCGCCACCGCTTCCACGCTGGCCATGAATTCCTGGTGCTCGCGCTGGGCATTGTTGACCAGGCCCAAGGTGGGCGCGGCGATGCGTGAGAGCACGGCGATCTCGCCCGGATGGTTCATGCCCATCTCGATGACGGCGGCCTGGTGCTGCGCCCGCAGGCGGAACAAGGTCAGCGGTACGCCGATCTCGTTGTTGAAGTTGCCGCGCGTGCCCAGGTAGCCGTCTTCGCCAAAGGCGGCGGCGAGGATGGCGGCAATCATTTCCTTGACGGTGGTCTTGCCGTTGCTGCCGGTCACACCAATGACCGGGATCTGGCGCTGCACGCGCCAGCCATGGGCGATCTGGCCCAAGGCAGCGCGGCTGTCGGGCACCACGATGGCCGGCAGCGACAAGCCCGCCGGCACGCGCTCCACCACCACGACGGCAGCGCCTTGGGCGGCCACGGCGTCGAGGAAGTCATGCGCATCGAAACGCTCGCCGCGCAGGGCGACGAAGACATTGCCGGGCTTGACCGCACGGCTGTCGGTGACCACGTCATTGAGCTCAAGCAGACCGGCCGGGGCATTGACCACGCCGGGCACGGTATGCGCCGAGGCCGCCTCTTCGGCAGTGCGGATCCATTCCAGCAACTGGCGGAAATCGAATCGCATCATGCGCCTCCCATCATGGTCGAGCGCGCGGCCAGGGCCAGGGCGACATGGTCGGCGTCGAGGAAAGGCAGTTTCTTGCCGGCGATTTCCTGGTAGGACTCATGTCCCTTGCCGGCCAGCAGCACCACATCGGCACGGGTAGCGTGGCGGATCGCCCACAGGATGGCGCCGGCCCGGTCTGGCAGCACCACCGGTTCGATGCGACTCATGCCGGCACGAATCTGGTCGATGATGGCTTGCGGATCTTCGCTGCGCGGGTTGTCGCTGGTGAGCACGACCTGGTCGGCCTGCTCGGCGATCTGCCCCATCTGCGGACGCTTGCCCGGATCGCGATCACCACCGCAGCCGAACACGCACCACAACTGGCCACCGCGCTGGGTGGCGACCTGGCGCAGGGTAGACAGGGTCTTGTCGAGCGCGTCGGGGGTATGGGCGTAGTCGATCACGATCAGCGGCACGTCCGGCCCACCGAACTGTTGCATCCGCCCCGGAGCCGGCGTGAGCGCAGCGGCAGCAGCCACCACGGCATCCCAGGCCAGGCCCTGGGTCAGCAGCACGCCCATGATGCCCAGCACGTTGCTGACATTGAAGCGGCCCACCAGTTGGGTCTTGACCTGGCCGCTGCCGAAGGGCGAATCGACATGGAACACGGTGCCGGTATGACTGCTGCGCAGCTGGCTGGCGCGCAGGGTGGCCACGTGGGCGGCCTGGGCATCGATCTGCTCGGCAATCGAATAGCCGATCACCGGCACCTGGCGCCCGGCCAGCAGCGGCAACAGGCGCAGGCCCATGGGGTCATCCAGGTTGAGCACGGCGTGCTTGAGGCCCGGCCACTGGAACAGCTTGCGCTTGGCCTCTTCGTAGGTCTGCATGTCACCGTGGAAATCCAGGTGATCGCGGGTGAAATTGGTAAACAGGGCAACATCGACGTGCATCCCGTTCATGCGCCCTTGCGCCAGGCCGATGGAAGAAGCCTCGATGGCCAGCGCACCGACCCGCGCCTGGGCTAGCTTGGCCAGGCTGCGTTGCAGCAGCACCGCGTCCGGGGTGGTGTAGCCGGTCACATCGAAGCCCTGCGACTTGCCGTTGATGAAGCTGCCCACACCGAGCGTGCCAACCACGCCGGCAGCAGTGGCGCCCGGCAGACGCGAGAGCGCGCTGCCCAGCCAGTAGGCGCAGGAGGTCTTGCCGTTGGTGCCGGTGACGGCCACGGACAGCATGGACTGGTCGGGCTGGCCATACCAGGCGGCCGCGATCTGGCCTGCCTGTTGCTTCAGGTCCGGCACCGCCAGATGCGGTTCATCGATCTGCGCCGGCCAGGTATAGCCTTCTGCTTCATATAGCACCGCAGCGGCGCCGCGCTCGACGGCGTCGGCAATATAAGAGCGGCCATCGGCGTCACCCACGTAGGCCAGGAACACGTCACCCGGCGCCACGCGACGCGAGTCGGAGCTCAATTGCGCAGATGGCGCCACCTGGCGCAGCCAGGCGAGGATGTCTTGCAGATCAAGAACGCGCTCGGCCATTACATGCTCTCCTCAAGCGGTTCTTTGGGAATGATGATGTTGGTCACGCTGGAGTCCGGCGGTACATTCAGGGCGCGCAAGGCATTGGCGGCCACGTTGGCAAACACCGGGCCTGCCACCGGGCCGCCATAGTGCTGGCCTTGCGGCTCATCGATCATCACCGAGATGATCAGGCGCGGGTCCGACATCGGGGCGATGCCCGAGAACGAGGCCACGTACTTGCGCACATACTTGCCGTTTTCGATCTTGTAGGCGGTACCGGTCTTGCCACCGACGCGATAGCCCGGCACCTGGGCCTGGGGCGCGGTGCCGCCAGGGGCAACCACGGTTTCCAACATACGGCGCATCTGCAGGGCGGTATCGGCCGAAATCACGCGCTGGCCGATGGGCGAATCGGTGACCTTGGTGAAAGACAGCGGGATGATGTCGCCATTGCGCGCAAAGATCAGGTAGGCGTGGGCCAGCTGGATCAGCGACACCGAGATGCCGTGACCATAGCTCATGGTGGCCTGTTCGATCGGGCGCCACGACTTGTAAGGGCGCACCCGGCCGGCCACAGCACCCGGGAAACCGAACTTGGGCTGCTGGCCGAAGCCCACCGTGGTGAACATTTCCCACATCTCTTCGGCGGGCATCCCCAGCGCGATCTTGGCGGTGCCGATGTTGGAGGACTTCTCGATGATCTGCGCCACCGTCAGCGCGCCGTGGGCGTGCGAGTCGCCGATGGTAGCGGTGCCGATGGTCATCTTGCCGGGCGCGGTCTGGAACACGGTGGAGGGCGTGACGCGATGCGTATCCAGCGCCAGGGCCACCGTGAAGGGCTTCAGGGTCGAGCCCGGCTCGAAGGTATCGGTCACGACGCGGTTACGCAACTGCGCGCCGGTCAGCTCGGAACGGTCGTTGGGGTTGTAGGTGGGCATGTTGGCCAGGGCCAGCACTTCGCCGGTCTTGGCGTCGACCACGATGATGCCGCCGGCCTTGGCCTTGTACTTTTCCACCGCCTCCTTCAGTTGCGTGAAGGCGATGTACTGGATCTTGCTGTCGATGGACAGGGTCAGGTCGCGGCCATCATGCGGCTCGCGGATGGATTCGATATCTTCCACCACGCGGCCCAGGCGGTCCTTGATGACGCGCCGGCTGCCGGTCACACCGGCCAGGGTCTTCTGGGCGGCCAGCTCCATGCCATCCTGGCCGGCATCCTCGATATTGGTGAAGCCGACCACGTGCGCCATCACCTCGCCCTCAGGATAGAAGCGCTTGTATTCCTTGCGGGTTTCGATGCCGGGGATGCCCAGCTTGACGATCTTGTCGGCGGTGTCCTGTTCGACCTGGCGCTTGAGGTAGACGAAGCTGCGGTCCGAATCGAGCTTCTTGCGCAGTTCGGCATCGCTCATTTCCAGCAGCTTGGCCAGTTGCACCAGCTTGTCCTTGGGCGCGGCCTGCACATCTTCGGGAATGGCCCAGATTGCCTTGACCGGCACCGAAGATGCCAGCACCTGGCCATTGCGGTCGGTGATCTTGCCACGCGTGGCGGGCATTTCCAGGGTACGGGCGTAGCGCGAGGCACCCTGCTTCTGCAGGAAATCGGTAGACACACCCTGCAACCACAGCGCGCGCAGCACCAGTGCCACGAACGCGGCAAACAGCACGAACAGCACGAAACGCGAGCGCCAGGCCGGCAGCTTGACCTGCAGGATGGGATTGGAGGAGAACGCCACGCCCTTGGACGCCGCTACACGGCCACCCGCCAGGTTGGTGCGAGGAGGCATCTTGGTCATTGCGCCCCCACGGTCAGGTATTGGGTACGGGCGGCGGTGACCGGCACCATGCCCAGGTCACGCCGTGCCAGTTCCTCGATGCGGGCGTTCTTGCCCAGGGTGGACTGGTCCAGTTGCAATTGCGCCCAATCCACGTCCAGCTGGCGCGCCGCGCTCTGAGACCGTTCCAGCTCAATGAACAAGCTGCGCGCCTTGTATTGGGCGCTCACGACCGACAGCGCGCAAGCCACCAGCAAGATGGTCAGCAGGATGCACAGACGCCCGATCATGCAGGCATCCCTTCGGTGGCGAGAGAGGAAATGGGGGACACGCGTTCCAGGCCGCGCATCACCGCCGAGCGGGCACGCGGATTGGATTCGACTTCGGCAGCGCTGGGCATGACCCGCGGCAACAGGCGCGCCGGGGCTTGCGGCAGGTCCACCGCACGGATCGGCAGGCGGCGGTCAGGCTGCGGCGCATGGGCTTTGGAGGCCATGAACTGCTTGACGATGCGATCTTCCAGCGAGTGAAAGCTGATCACGACCAATCTCCCGTGCTGCGCCATCTGGGCAAATGCCTTGTCCAGTCCTACTTCGAGTTCTTCAAGCTCTTGATTGACGAAAATCCGTACAGCCTGAAAGGTACGAGTGGCCGGGTCTTTGCCTTTCTCGCGGGTTTTGACGGCTTGTGCCACGAGCGCGGCAAGCTGTCGTGTGCTTGAAATTGGCTCGATTGCCCGGCCAGCAACAATCTTCTTTGCAATCTGAAGAGCAAACCGTTCTTCCCCATAATCACGTATCACCTTTGCAATCTGCTGTTCGTCTGCCGTTGCCAGCCAATCCGCTGCCGACACGCCACGAGTGGTATCCATGCGCATGTCCAGCGGGCCATCCAAGCGAAAACTGAAGCCGCGTGCGGCGTCATCGACCTGCGGCGACGAGATTCCCAAATCCATCAATACCCCGTCGACCTGGGCAATGCCGCGTGCGGCAAGCGCCTCATCCATGGTCGCAAAACTGTCGTGCACGATCTCGAAGCGTGCATCGGCTATCTTTTGCGCCGTGGCGATGGCCAACGGGTCCTTATCAAATGCGATCAAGCGGCCCTGCGGGCCCAGCCTGGACAGGATGGCGCGACTATGACCGCCGCGGCCGAAAGTGCCGTCCAGGTAAATGCCATTGGCGCGCGCGCCAGTGATGGCCAGCGCCTCCACGGCCTCATCCAACAGCACGGTGCGGTGCTGCAGCTCAGGCACCGGTTGCAAATTCATCTTGTCCGGCCGTCAGAAGGAAAAATTACTCAACACATCCGGCATCCCGCCCGCCACAGCCTCGGCTTCGCTTTCGGCCAGCTTGACGGCATCCCAGATTTCGAAATGACTACCCATGCCCAGCAACATCACGTCGCGCTGCAGACCCACGGCCGCGCGCAGCTCGGGCGCGATCAGGATGCGACCGGCGCTGTCGAGCTCCACATCCTGGGCATTGCCCAGGAAGATACGCTGCCAGGCACGGGCCGACATGGGCCAGTTGGCGATCTGCTCGCGATGCGTCTCCCAGGTCGGGCGCGGGAAGAACAGCAGGCAACCATGCGGATGGCGCGTCACGGTGGCGCGTCCCTCGCACTGCACAATCAGGGCGTCACGATGCTTGGCCGGAATGGTCATCCGTCCTTTGGCATCGAGATTGAGTGCTGACGCGCCCTGGAACACTGTTTTTTCCTTCGCCTGCGGCGAGTGAGTTTGCTGATCGGCTGCTTTGTTCGTGCCGGGCAAATGCAAATGAAACCCTGTTTGCCCCACAAAAAAACACTTTTTGACACTGCCGCCCACTTTAGAGGATGCACTATTGCAGGTCAAGCGGTATACGCTGTGAACAACCCGGATTTTGCTAATAAAGTCAAAGACTTAGCGCACTTCCTTAAAACAGCCTTTTCAGAAGTTTTTTGAAGAAAATGAAGGACTTAGCATTTATATTGAAAGTGCAACCTGAGCTTTACACATGTGTTTGTCGTCAGAATTGCGTAACGGCGCGGATTTGCGCCGCATGAGAGAGTCCGCGTGCGCAATTTCGGGGCAGCGCTCTCTGGCAGAAATGAGGCAATCCAGCACCTGCTGATTTGCAAGTGACTGAAGAAACCGACATGGATTTTGCGGTGCAACTTAAGTTCACTCAAGATCGCAACAAGCGTAAAAAAATTGTCCCGCTCTCTGCCTGCGAGAAGTCCATGCCCCCTCGGCCACGCATCGAAGGCTGTGGAAAAGTCGATCGCAGGGATGGGCTAGCCCTAAAAAGCCTGGGTGAAGTGGCAAGAAAACAGCGAGTGACGACGGGGCCACCCAGAATCTTCATCAAATTCTTCGTCAAATGAATGGTCGGAAGCGTTTTTGTTTTGACTTCCGCGGCGGGCACCTTTTACTATCCGTGTCTTTGGGAAGATCGATGTGCAAAAACGGGGCTGACATGGCCCGTGTGCAGGTGTTGGAAAACACCGCGATTTTTTTCAATCAAAAGGTCGGTTCCGAGCAGGCCAGATCGGCTGAAAACGCAGATAGGGCTTGCGGATCCGCCTCATTCCAGTGCTAAAATCTGGGCACCTTAACAGTGAAAGGAATTTTAAAGTGAACAAATCTGAATTGGTTGACGTTATCGCCGCCGACACCGAGATCTCCAAGGCAGCAGCCCAGCGCGCGCTGGACTCCGTCATCGAGAACATCATCAAGGCCGTGACCAAGGGCGATACCGTGCAATTGGTTGGTTTCGGTTCCTTCTCGACCGGCAAGCGCGCTGCTCGCACCGGCCGTAACCCGCAAACCGGCGAAGAAATCAAGATCGCCGCTGCTACCACCGTGAAGTTCTCGGCTGGCAAGGCTTTCAAGGAAGCCGTGAACAAGAAGAAGAAATAATTTCACGCTTCACGCATTTGAATGCCATGAACCAGGTTCATGGCATTCAAATCGAGGCCGATCCTGGTGGTCGGCCGTCTCGTCCCAAATCTCCCGCAGTCTTTCCGCAATTCCCCCCCCGCTATCTCCTCACCACGACTGACATGCGCAACGCCGCACCGGCCAGCTTCAAGCCCCCAAGTCGGCCAAGGGATGATGCTCGCGCGACCACGGATCGGTGAAGAAACCTTCCACCCACTGCGCCGTGGCACTAGTCAGCGAAGCCGGATTCCATTGCGGCTTCTGGTCCTTGTCGATGATCAGCGCACGAATACCCTCGACGAAATCGGGCCGCGCCGCGCAATGCAGCGAGACTACGAATTCCAGCCGGAACACCTCTGCCAGCGACAACGGACGCACGCGCTTTTGCAAGGCGTAACCCAGCCAGGCCGAGCCCGGCGCACCCGCACGCAAGGTCGCCTGAGCCTTGTTCAACCAGGCATCATCGGTCTGCAGTGCGAGGATGCCCTCGACGATTTCCGGTAGCGTAGGCCGGCGACACAAGGATTCGATCAGATCGAAATGAGACCGCAGGTTGGAAGCAGCAAAAGCTGCTGTCCCGTCCTGCAATGACGACGCCTGGGCGGCTGCCAGGACGCGATCGAGCAGCTCGGCATCATTGCCCGCGCCCCACGACTGCACGAGCAGCGCATTGATCACCGCCTGCTTGCCCGCGTGCGCCACCCGGTAATCGGCCAATCCCGCGAAGAGCGCATCGCTGGCGTTGAGGTTGGCACCGGTCAGCGCCAGGAAGATGCCGGTCTTGCCCGGCATACGCGCCAGGAACCAGCTCCCCCCCACGTCTGGATACAGCCCGATGGTAATTTCCGGCATCGCCAGGCGCGACTTTTCGGTCACCACCCGATGGCTGCAACCGGCCATCAGCCCAATGCCGCCGCCCATCACGATGCCATGCCCCCAGCACAGGATGGGCTTGGCAAAGCTGTGGATAAGATAATCCAGGCGATATTCCTGCTCGAAGAACTCGGCCGCGTAAGTATTGGCGCGGATGTCGTCACGTTCAGGCGAAGCATGATGCTCGCGCATGGAGCGATAGAGCTGCTGCAGATCGCCGCCGGCACAGAAAGCCTTTTCACCCTGCGCCTGCAGGATCACCATGGCCACGCCGGGATCGGCCTGCCACCGTTGCAGTTGCGGGGTCAGCAGTTGGACCATCTCCAGCGAGATGGCGTGCAGGGTCTTTTCGGAAGCGAGGGTGGCGATGCCGATGCGGCGGCCATTGATGGCCGTCAATTCTTCGAACAGCACGGGTGCGGCGGATTGGTTCATGGGTCTCCTGGGGTAGCGTCTCTTGCGCGTACCCGCAGTGCCCGCGGGCCGCAGTCTTGGGGTGGTGATGAAATTCAATGAAGCAGGCCGGTAGGCCGGATTCTGTTACGGCGGGAAACCCGCTATGACAGCCATTCCTCTAGGCGACGGATCGCTCCGCCGCTCAAGCTTTCTACCCGCACGCTCCGCGAGCCACATCAACGCGTGCCTATTTGAAATTGCTCCGGGTGGAGGTTACCGCGTTTCACCGTAACTTAATACGCTCGTCTCTGTGGCCCTATTCCTCGCCTTATACCGGCTTGCACCGGCTTTCGGCGGACGGCCGTTAACCGTCACCCTGCTCTATGGAGTCCGGACCTTCCTCCCGCCGCCTCCTTGCGAAGGCGGCCAGCGGCTGTCTGGCCTGCATCGGGCGCTATTGTAGCGCAGCATGGCCGCTCACCGCAGAAGAGCCAGTGCAAAACCGCTGTGCGTGCACGCAAAACTTCATGCCGATTCGGCATGTGACACCTGCGCGGCTCTTCGGTAGTCTGCTGCTGATCCGCCGCAGGCCAGGTGCCGCGCGGTTTCTGACTGACTCTGACGAAATACCATGCATATCTGCGTATTGGGCGCCGGCGTGATCGGCGTAACCACTGCCTACCGTTTATTGCAGGATGGCCACCAGGTCAGCCTGATCGATGCCCACGAACACCCCGGCACCGGCACCAGCTACGGCAATGGCGCTCAGTTAAGCTACTCCTACGTGGCACCGCTGGCCGACCCGTCAGTCTGGTCCAAATGGGCTTACTACCTGTTCAGCAAGGATTCGCCGCTGACCATCCGACCCACCGCCGACGCCGCGCAATACCGCTGGCTGCTCGGCTTCCTGCGCTGCTGCAACAGCCCTCGCGTGCGCCAGACCACCATCGACCTGCTGAAACTGGCCTTCTATAGCCGCGACCAGCTCAACCAATGGAATGAACGCCTGCAACTCTCTTTTGACTACCAGCGTTCCGGCAAGCTGGTGATGTTCACCGATGTCCAGGGGCTGGATGCGGCAGCCCGCCAGGTGCAATTCCAAGCCCAATATGGCTGCCAGCAGGAAGTGCTGAGCGCAGCCGATTGCCTGCGCATCGAACCGGCCCTGGCCGGCTCGCAACGTGCATGGACAGGCGGGGTCTACACCCCCAGCGAAGCAGCCGGTGACTGCCCGCAATTCTGCCGCGCACTGGTGAGCGCGATGCAGGCCGATCCAAATTTCCGCTTCATCGGCAACACCCGCGTCACAGCCGTGCGCCGCGCCGGCCGCGCCCTGCGTGCGGTCCAGGCCGGCGAGCAATGGCTGGAGGCCGACCGCTTCGTACTGGCGCTGGGCGCCGACAGTACCGACTTCGCACGCCAGCTCGATCTGCGCTTGCCGCTCTACCCGCTCAAGGGCTACAGCATCACGGTACCGCTGGAGGATGAGGCCAGCCGCGCCGCCGCGCCGCAGGTCTCCATTACCGACATCGCCAGGAAGATCGTCTATGCCCGCCTGGGTCAGCGCCTGCGCGTGGCCGGTCGCATCGAACTGGTCGGCCAGGACCGCCGCATCCCGCAGGCGGCCATCGACCAATTGAAACACGGAATGCGCGAGCTCTTCCCCGCCTGCACGCTGGGCGAAGAGGCCACGCTCTCGCCCTGGATGGGCTTTCGCCCGGCCACCCCGAGCGGCGTCCCCATCGTCGGCGCCTCACCCGTCGACAACCTCTATCTCAACCTTGGCCAGGGCGCGCTGGGCTGGACCCTGGCCTGCGGCAGCGCGGCGCTGCTGGCCGACCAGATCGCCGGCCGCAAGCGCGCCATTGACGATGCGCCCTTCCAGTACCGCAGTTGAAGAAGTTTCAAGCCAGAAGCGCGCATCAGGACTTAACATGGCGCATGGCCGGCGCCCCTGCCGGCCTGATCCAAGGGAGATGAACGATGCGGGAAAACCGTCTGCGCACCCTCTTCGCGCACAAGCAACTGGCCCTCTGCGGCTGGGTATCGATGGGCAATTCGCTGCTGGCCGAAGTCATCGCCCACAGCGGCTACGACGCGGTCACGGTCGACCTGCAACATGGTCCGTTCTCCATCGAGTCTGCGCTGCCCATGCTGCAAGCCATCTCCAGCACCTCCGCAGTACCGCTGGTACGCTGCTCCGAAAACAGCCTCGGTGAAATCAACAAGCTCCTCGATGCCGGCGCCTATGGCGTGATCTGCCCGCTCATCAACACGGCCGACGATGCAGAACGCTTCATACGCGCCTGCCACTACTCCCCGCGTGGCGGCCGCAGCTTCGGCCCGGCGCGGGGCCTGCTGTATGGTGGTGAAGATTACTTCAAACACGCCAATACCACCGTCCTGACGCTGGCCATGATCGAGACGCGCGAAGGCTACGCCAATGCCCAAGCCATCCTCAAGGTCCCCGACCTGGACGGCATCTTCATCGGCCCCAGCGACCTGGCCATCGAACTGGGCCTGGCCCCGGACGCCTACGACGACCCCCGCCTCAACGACGCCATCGAGCATCTGCTGACCCTGGCCCGCACGCTGGGCAAGTATGTGGGCATCTTCGCCGGCAGCATGGACATGGCCCAGCGCATGAAGGACATCGGCATGGACCTGGTGGTGCCGGGGACGGATATCCAGCAGATCAAGGCGGAGGGGGTGCGGCGGGTCAGTGCGTTGCGCGCAGGTACTTGATTTGATTCCAACCATGCGTTGACCTGACTGTCGAACACACCAACAACAAAGCGGATCAAGCCTTACGGCCTGATCCGCTTGACAGGGACTCTGGCACTTCCCTCTTAGAAATCAACCCTGACCATCCGCCCAAAGAATGGATAATTAGGATCGTTATACCCATGCGTAGACGCATGACCCGGCCTCACAAGGCTATCCACCAACGCCTCTTCCTCAGCAGTGATCTGCAGTTCCGCCGCGTCGTAGTAATCCTCCATCTGCGCCAGCGTGCGCGGTCCGGCAATGACGCTGCTGATGGCCGCATTGGCCAGCACCCAGGCGGTAGCGAACTGGCCCAGTTTGATGCCACGTACTTCGCAATGCTGTTGCAGCCGCTGCGCGATCAGCAGTGACTCTTCGCGGAATTCGGTTTCCATCATGCGCTTGTCGCCCCGCCCTGCACGGGTGTCTTCGGGTGGCTTCTGGCCGGGCTGGTATTTGCCGGTCAGCACGCCACGCGCAATCGGGCTATACGGCACCACGCCCAGACCATAGTGGGCGCAGGCCGGCAGGATTTCCACCTCGGGCTGGCGGTTCAACAGGTTGTAATAGGGCTGGCACACCAGCGGCAGCGGCACGTTGTTCTTCTCGCACAGACGCACGATCTCGGCGATGCGCCAGCCACGGAAATTGGAGACCCCGAAGCCACGGATCTTGCCTGCGCGGATCAGGTCGCCCAGCGCCTGCACGGCTTCTTCCAGGTTCTCATCCTGATAGTCGCGGTGCATGTAGAGGATGTCGAGGTAATCGGTATCCAGGCGCTTCAAGCTGTTCTCGGTCTCGCGCACGATCCAGCTGCGCGAGTAATGCGATTCATTGGGCTTGCCACTCATGGCATTGCCCAGCTTGCTGGCCAGCACCCATTCATGGCGCTGCCCGGCCAGCAGCTTGCCGACGATTTCCTCGGACTTGCCCTTGGTGTAGACGTCGGCGGTATCGATGAAATTGACGCCGTGCTCGCGGGCCGAGGCGATGATGCGGCCGGATTCCTGCAGGTCGGTCTGGTCACCGAACATCATGGAACCCAGGCACAGGGCCGATACCTTGAGATTGCTCTTGCCGAGGCGACGATAGTGCATGGTCTCTCCAATGAAAAGGGATGTGGATAACTTAAGTGCGGCTGATCTTGCCGGCGCTCACAGAACCGGGGCTTCCTCTTCCTGCCAGCGTCGCTTGTCACGCAGCGGCGGCGCACCGAAGAGGCGACTGTATTCGCGACTGAATTGCGAAGAACTTTCATAACCCACGCGATGAGCGGCAGTGGCCACGCTGGCGTCGGCGGTCAGAATCAATTTGCGCGCCTCCTGCAGACGCAGGTTCTTCTGGTATTGCAGCGGGCTCATGGCCGTCACCAGCTTGAAGTGATGGTGCAGCGACGACACGCTCATGTGTACATCGCGCGCAATGTCCTCGATGCGCAGCGCCTGGTCGTAACCGTCCTTGATGAGCCGGATGGCCTTGGCCACACGGTTCATCTGGCTATCCTGCAGGACGGTCTGGCGCAGCAGCGCCCCCTGGCCATTCATGAGCAGGCGATAGAGGATCTCGCGCCGTATCATCGGCGCCAGGATGGGCACGTCGCGCGGCGACTCATGCAGGCGCAACAGGCGCAGCACGGCATCGAGCAGATCGACGTCGAGCCGGTTCACATACAACCCGCGTGCGGCGCCCTCGTTGAGATGGGCCGCGGCGGGCAGGTTTTCATCGCCGATCAGTTCGCCGATTTCCTGGGTGTCCAGTTCCAGCCGCAAACCCAGGTAGGGTTCATCGGGGCTGGTCACCATCACCTTGCCCACCACCGGCAGGTCCACCGAAGCCACCAGGTAATGCATGGGATCGTATTCGTAGATTTCATCGCCCACGAAGATACGCTTGGAACCCTGCGCGATCACCGCGAACACCGGCTTTTGTACTGCGTGCTTGGGGCCGCTGGGACAGGTGATGCGATAGATTTCCATGGCGGGAATGGCGGTCTGCAACATCCCTTCGGCACCGGTGGTGTAACGCTGCAACAGTTGTAGCAACTCCTGCTGCATGGCGGTAAAACGCGTATCGTCGGCCACACTCTGCGCGACGGTATCGATCTCTTGCACCAGCGTCAGCGGGGAGGAATCATGGACAGGGTGTAAATCGAGCTCCATAGGCTTCTCTCAATGAAGGACAGACGCGACTGTAGCGCGCGCCGGCGATTGCCTGATCCTCCGTCACCAGCAATTGGAGAATCAGGCAAGAAGTTTGCAGGATCGGGTATGTCATCCGACGAATGCGCAGAAGCATCATCACACCAACTCGCCGCCAGCCTGATGACAATGCCCGTCACCCTTGAAGCTGCGCACCCCATGCACAGAGAATCAGGCAGGAAATCGGCAGCTTTCGGCACGCATAAATAGCGCCCCACCCTGCATAATCCTGGCCGAACCCAATCAGATCATCAATCCAGTCAGAACACGCTCTCGGCCATGTTGTACTGCTCCACCACATTGCGCACGGTGGTGGATTCGGGCTTGTCGACGAAGCGGCATTCGCTCTCTTCCATGCCCATGGTGCAGGCCTTGTGCAGCGGACAGGTGGCAAACAGTTCGGCCACCCAGTCGACGAAGGCGCGCACCTTGGGCGAGAGATGGCGGTTGTGCAGATACACCACCGAGATCGGCAGCGGTGCCGGTTTCCACTGCGACAGCACCTCCACCAGGCGACCTTCATCGATGTGGCGCGTGACCATGTACAGCGGCGCCTGCACCATGCCGAAGCCTTGCAGCGCGCACTCCACGTAGGCATCGGCATCGTTGACGGAGAGTTTGCCGTCCATCTTCACCTCGCGGCTGACGCCATCGACCACGAAATCCCAGTCGATGGTGCGCCCGGTGCGGCTGGAAAAGTAATGCACCGCCTTGTGCTGCTGCAGATCGTCCAGCGTATGCGGCACGCCGTGGCGCTCCAGATAAGAAGGCGCGGCGCAGGTCACGGTCTGGAAGGTGCCGATGCGGCGCGCCACCATTGAGGAATCCTGCAATTGACCGATGCGGATGACGCAATCCACCGCTTCCTGCACCAGGTCCACCGGGCGGTCGCCCATGCCCATGAGCAGTTCGATGTCCGGGTACTTGGTATAGAAGTCGCACAGGTTGGGCAACAGCATGAGGCGACCGATGGAGCCGGGCACGTCAATGCGCAGGCGTCCTTGCGGTCCACGCGTGACGTTGCGGAAGGATTGTTCGGTCTCATCAACGTCGGCCAGGATGCGCACGCAGCGCTCGTAGTAGGCCGCGCCATCGGGCGTGAGGCTGATGCGGCGGGTGGTGCGGTTCAACAGGCGCACCTGCAACAGGCTCTCCAGCCCCTGGATCAGGGTGGTGACGGTGGTGCGCGGCAGGTTCAGGTTGTCCGCGGCGCGCGTGAAGCTGTTGGCATCGACCACAGCGGTAAAGACTTGCATGGCCTGGAAACGATCCATTGCTCTCTCCTTGGTGCCGGATGCCCGGTACGGCGCCGGGACGGCAAGCGGGGGCAGGACTTCGCAATGCACAGCAGGCGCCGCCCCCGGCGCGCCGAATGGTTCACTCATTGCCTACAAATTACTCACCGAATGAGGCCACATCATGAAGCAATTTCCCATCTCGATTGTTCAGAATGACCGAACAGTGTTGTTGGATTATAGGTGTTTATTCGACACCCTGCTGTGGCGCACAATCCGCCTCATTCTTGGACAAGTGGCTTCGGCCCAGGCGCTCATCATGCACGGCTCACCTACGCTGGACATCCGCAATTTCTTCGTTCCCGGCCCGCTGGGACGCATCCCGGTGCGCCTGTACCAGCCGGCGGCAGTGTCCGCCAAGGGCAAAAAACGTCCGTTGGTGATGTACTTCCACGGCGGCGGTTTCACCAGCGGCTCGCTCGATGATGCCGATGCCCCGGCCAGTTTTATCGCACGGCACAACCAGGCCGTGGTGCTCTCGGTGGGCTATGCCCTGGCGCCGGCCAAGCCCTTCCCGGCCGCCCCCGAAGATGCCTTCGCCGCTGCCACCTGGGCCTGCAAGAACGCCGCCGAGCTCAACGTCGACCTGGAGCGCATGGTGGTGGCCGGTGATGACGCCGGTGGCAGCCTGGCCGCCAGCCTCACGCTGATGACCCGCGATCGCTGCGGCAAGCCATTGGCCGCCCAGGTGCTGATCAGCCCGATGCTGGACCCGAGTATGCGTCTTCTGGGTGACGCCACCCGCCTGCAATCGGATGTCACCGCCGAGACCTGCGCGGCCAGCTATCGCCAGTACCTGCCGCAGACCATGCAGCGCCTGCATCCCTATGCCGCGCCATTGGAAGTGAGCCGCCTGGCCGGCCTGCCGCCGGCCTTCATCGCCACCGCCGAGCGCGACGTGCTGTGCCCGGAGGCCGAGAAATACGCCTCCAGCCTGATCCGCGCCGGCGTGCCTACGCAGGTCTCGCGCTTTGTCGGCATCACGCATGGGGCCCTGCGCACACACCTGCCCTTGCTGACCGAGATCGTCAATTTCCTGCGCTGCCGCTTCGCCCGCTTGCGAGGCGATGCCGCGCCCCCTGAATTTCTGCCGTATCCGCTTCAACCCTCCACTTCACTCTGAGGATAAGAAAATGAATACTCCTGCCCCACTGCGCAAACGCTTCGCTCTGACCGCCACGGTCCTGGCCGTCATCGCCCTCTCGGTCGGTGGCGCCATCTCGGTGGTGGGCCTCTCGGCCAACGCCACCACCGCGCCAACTGCCGCTGCAGCCGGCGCCCCGGTGGATGTGGCTGAAGTGGTCCAGCGCCAGATCATCGACTGGCAATCCTATTCCGGCCGCATCGAAGCGGTCGATCGCGTTGAGGTCCGCCCGCTGGTCGGTGGCACCCTGACCGCTGTCCACTTCAAGGATGGTGCGCTGGTCAAGAAGGACGACCTGCTCTTCACCATCGACCCGCGCCCCTATGAGGCCGAAGTGGCCCGCGCCGAGGCACAACTGGCTGGCGCCGAAGCCCGTGCCGGCTATACCGCCTCGGACCTGGCCCGTGGCCAGCGCCTGCTGGGTGACAACGCCATCGCCAAGCGTGATTTCGAAGAAAAGCAGAACGCTTCCCGCGAAGCCGTCGCCAATGTCGCCGCTGCCCGCGCTGCCCTGCGCGCAGCGCGCCTGAACCTGGAATACACCCGCATCACCGCACCGGTCTCGGGCCGCATCTCGCGCGCTGAAGTCACGGTGGGCAACGTAGTGAACCCTGGTGCAGGCAATGCGCCGCTGACCACGCTGGTATCGGTGGCCAAGGTCTATGCCTCCTTCGACGTCGATGAACAAAGCTTCCTGAAATACGTCAACCCGGCGCGCGCAGCCGGTACCACGGTGCCGGTGGAACTGGGCCTGGCCAATGAAGACGGCTATTCGCGCCAAGGCCGGGTCGGTTCGGTCGACAACCGTCTGGACACCGCCTCCGGCACCATCCGCGTGCGCGCCATCTTCGACAATGCCGATGGCCAACTGGTCCCGGGCCTATATGCCCGCGTGCGCCTGGGTGGCGGTTCGCCCCATGCCGCGGTGCTGATCGATGAAAAGGCCATCGGCACCGACCAGGACAAGCGCTTCGTGATGGTGGCCGACAAGAACAACCACGCCAGCTACCGTCAGGTGGTGGTGGGCGCCGGGCATGACGGCCTGGTGGTGATCGAAAAGGGCTTGCAGCCGGGTGAGCGCATCGTGGTCAATGGCCTGCAGCGTATCCGTCCGGGTGACGCCATCACCCCGACCGTGGTGCCGATGCAGGCGCAGGCCACCGCGCCTGACGTTGGCAAGGCCTGATCCGCCCGCCACCCTCACTCGCATTCAAGGAAGAACAAGTCGCAGGGGCTGCAAGGCCCGCTGCCAGGGCGTTTGCATCCTGACGACTGACAAGGAACCTACATGAACATCTCCAAATTCTTTATCGACCGCCCGATCTTCGCGGGCGTGCTGTCGGTACTGCTGTTGCTGGGCGGCGTGCTGGCCATGCTGCAGTTGCCCATCTCCGAATACCCGGAAGTGGTGCCACCCTCGGTGGTGGTGCGCGCGCAGTATCCCGGTGCCAACCCCAAGGTGATCGCTGAAACCGTGGCCTCGCCGCTGGAAGAGCAGATCAATGGCGTGGAAAACATGCTCTACATGCAGTCCCAGGCCAATAGCGACGGCAACCTCACCATCACCGTCAACTTCCGCCTGGGGGTGGACCCCGACAAAGCCCAGCAACTGGTGCAGAACCGCGTCTCGCAAGCCCTGCCGCGGCTGCCGGAAGACGTGCAGCGGCTGGGTGTGACCACGCTCAAGTCCTCGCCCACGCTGACCATGGTGGTGCACCTGACCTCGCCTGATAACCGCTACGACACCACCTACCTGCGCAACTATGCGGTGCTCAACGTCAAGGATCGTCTGGCGCGTATCCAAGGTGTGGGTGAAGTGGGCCTGTTCGGTTCGGGCAATTACGCCATGCGGGTCTGGCTCGATCCCAACAAGGTAGCGCAGCGTGGTCTGACGGCCAGCGATGTGGTGCGTGCCATCCGCGAGCAGAACGTGCAGGTGGCCGCCGGTGTGATCGGCGCTTCGCCCAGCTCGCCGGAGACACCGCTGCAACTGTCGGTGAACGCCCAGGGTCGCTTGAAGACTGACGGCGAATTCCGCGACATCATCCTGAAGGCTTCGCCCGATGGCGCCACCACCCGCCTGGGCGACGTCGCCCGCGTGGAACTGGCTGCCTCCGAATATGGCCTGCGCTCGCTGCTGGACAACAAGCCGGCCGTGGCCATCCCCATCTTCCAGGCGCCCGGTGCCAATGCGCTGGAGGTCTCGACCCAGGTGCGGGCGGCGATGAAGGAATTGTCGGCCGACTTCCCCAGCTCGGTCAGCTACAGCATCGTCTATGACCCGACCCAGTTCGTGCGCGCCTCCATCGAAGCGGTAGTGCACACCCTGCTGGAAGCTATTGCGCTGGTGGTGATCGTGGTGATCATCTTCCTGCAGACCTGGCGCGCCTCCATCATTCCGCTGTTGGCCGTGCCGGTGTCGATCATCGGTACCTTCTCGCTGATGCTGGGCTTTGGCTACACCATCAATGCGCTGTCGCTGTTCGGCATGGTGCTGGCCATCGGGATCGTGGTCGATGATGCCATCGTGGTGGTGGAAAACGTGGAGCGCAACATCAGCGCCGGCCTCTCGCCGCGTGAGGCCACCTATCGCGCCATGCAGGAAGTCTCCGGCCCTATCATCGCCATTGCCCTGACGCTGGTCGCAGTGTTCGTGCCGCTGGCCTTCATGACCGGCCTGACCGGCCAGTTCTACAAGCAGTTCGCGATGACCATTGCGATCTCTACCGTCATCTCGGCGTTCAACTCGCTCACGCTCTCGCCGGCCCTGGCGGCCCTGCTGCTCAAGGGCCATGGCGACAAGCCGGACTGGCTGACGCGCCAGATGGACCGTTTCCTGGGTGGCTTCTTCATCGGCTTCAACCGCTTCTTCAATCGCGCTTCCGACAATTACGGCGGCGGCGTGACCGGCGTGATCAAGCGCAAGGGCGCCACCATGGGCGTGTACGTGCTGCTGCTGGCAGCCACCCTGGGTGTGTCCTACATCGTCCCCGGCGGCTTCGTGCCGGGCCAGGACAAGCAATACCTGGTGGCCTTCGCGCAACTGCCCAATGGCGCCTCGATCGACCGCAGTGAAGAAGTGATGCGCAAGATGAGCGACATCATGTTGAAGGAACCCGGTGTGGCCAGCGCCATCGCCTTCCCCGGCCTGTCCATCAACGGTTTCACCAACAGCTCTTCAGCCGGCATCGTCTTCGTGGGCTTGAAGCCCTTCGAAGAACGCAAGAGCAAGGAACTATCGGGCAACGCCATTGCCGCTTCGCTGAACCAGAAATTCGGCAGCATCAAAGAAGCCTTCACCGCCGTCTTCCCGCCGCCACCGGTGATGGGCCTGGGCACGCTGGGTGGTTTCAAGATGCAGATCGAAGACCGCGGTGCGCTGGGCTACGCCGAACTGGACAAGGCCGCACAAGCCTTCATGAAGGCCGCCGCCAAGGAGCCGGCGCTGGGCCCGATGTTCTCCAGCTACCAGATCAACGTGCCGCAACTGGACGTGGAACTGGACCGTGTGAAGGCCAAGCAACTCGGCATCGCGGTCACCGACGTGTTCAACACCATGCAGATCTACCTGGGTTCGCTGTATGTGAACGACTTCAACCGCTTCGGTCGCGTCTATCAGGTGCGGGCCCAGGCTGATGCACCCTTCCGCGCCAAGGCCGAGGACATCGCGCAACTGAAGACCCGCAACGATGCCGGCGAGATGGTGCCGCTGTCTTCCGTGGTGAAGGTCAAGCAGACCTTCGGCCCGGAAATGGTGGTGCGCTACAACGGCTATACCGCTGCCGACATCAACGGTGGTCCGGCCCCCGGCTATTCCTCGGACCAGGCCCAGGCTGCCGCCGAACGCGTGGCTGCAGCAACCCTGCCGCGCGGCATCAAGTTCGAATGGACCGACCTGACCTATCAGAAGATCCTGGCAGGCAATGCCGGCGTGTGGGTGTTCCCGATCAGCGTGCTGCTGGTGTTCCTGGTGCTGGCCGCCTTGTATGAAAGCCTTACCCTGCCGCTGGCCGTGATCCTGATCGTGCCGATGAGCATCCTGGCCGCCCTGACGGGTGTGTGGCTGACCCGTGGCGACAACAACATCTTCACCCAGATCGGCCTGATGGTGTTGGTGGGACTGTCGGCCAAGAACGCCATCCTGATCGTGGAATTCGCCCGCGAACTGGAGATGCAGGGCCGCAGCGCCGTACAAGCTGCGATTGAAGCCAGCCGCCTGCGTCTGCGCCCGATCCTGATGACTTCCATCGCCTTCATCATGGGCGTGGTGCCGCTGGTGACCTCGACCGGCGCCGGTTCGGAAATGCGTCATGCGATGGGCATTGCGGTGTTCTTCGGCATGTTGGGCGTGACGCTGTTCGGGTTGTTCCTGACCCCGGTGTTCTATGTGCTGCTGCGTACCATCGACCGCCGTGCGCTGCACTCGGCCTCGCATCACGAAGCCCCGATGACGGCCGGTTCTCACGTCCCCCACGTCCCGCAAGTGAGCCACGCCGCCCCCGGCGCACAGGATGATCGCTGATCTGCGGATCAGCCCATGAATGGAGCAAGAACAATGATGACCCAATCTCTCACGATGACCCGCCTGCTGCGCCCGGTGCGCATCGGCTCGGCCCTGCTGGCGGCACTGCTGGTGCTGGCCGGCTGCTCGGTGGCCCCGACCTAC
The DNA here is from genome assembly GCF_003719195.1 of Herbaspirillum rubrisubalbicans. Lineage (NCBI taxonomy): Bacteria > Pseudomonadati > Pseudomonadota > Betaproteobacteria > Burkholderiales > Oxalobacteraceae > Herbaspirillum > Herbaspirillum rubrisubalbicans. Next base: position 325,629 of record NZ_CP024996.1, on the reverse strand, counting down.
GAGCGTCCCTCGGTGGATACCCCGGCCGCCTTCAAGGAAGCCGCGCCCACCACCCAGACCGGCGCGAACGGCAGCCAGTGGAAGACCGCCCAGCCGGCTGAAGACATCCACCGTGGCCAATGGTGGAAGATCTTCGGCGATGACAAGTTGAATGCATTGGAAGATACCGCCCAGCAAGCCAACCAGGATCTCAAGGCTGCCGCCGCCCGCCTCGGTCAGGCACGCGCCCTGACCCGCGATGCGCGTTCGGGCTACTTCCCCCAGGTGGATACAGGAGTCGGCGCCACCCGCCAGCGCACTTCGCCCGCCTCGCAAGGCTTACCGGCCGATGCCAATACACAACCATTCACTCTGTATCGCGCCCAAGTGAACGTTTCTTATGAGGTGGACCTGTTCGGCCGGGTCGCCTCCACGGTCGATGCTGCCACTGCCGACGCTCAACGCAGCGAGGCACTGTTCCACTCGGTGCTGCTGGCCTTGCAGGCTGACGTAGCACAGCAGTATTTCCAGGTACGTGAACTGGATGCCGCCGCCGAGCTCTATCGCGGCACCGTGGACCTGCGCCAGGAATCGCTGCGCCTGGTGCAGCGCCGTTTCGATGAAGGCGACATCAGCGAAGTGGATGTGGCCCGCGCCCGTGCCGAACTGGCCTCGGCGCAGTCGGAAGCGCTGGGCATCGCGCGCCAGCGCGCCACCGCCGAACATGCGCTAGCGATCCTGCTGGGCCGCACCCCGGCCGAGTTTTCGCTGCCGCCGCAACCGCTGACCCGTCTGGCCGTCACGGTACCCGCCGGCCTGCCCTCGACGCTGCTGGAACGCCGGCCCGACATCGCCGCCGCCGAACGCGCCATGGCCGCCGCCAACGCCCGCGTGGGCGTGGCCAAGTCGGCCTTCTTCCCCAGTCTGAACCTGACCGGTGGCCTGGGTTATGAGTCGGCGCAATTGGGTGACCTGTTCAACTGGTCCAGCCGCACCTTCCTGCTGGGTCCACTGGTGGGCACGGCCTTGTCGATGCCGATCTTTGACGGCGGTCGCCGCCAGGCCGGGGTGGATCGCGCACGGGCCAGCTATGAAGAGCAGGTGGCCACCTATCGCGGCACGGTCTTGAACGCCTTCCGCGAAGTGGAAGACAACCTGGCCAACTTGCGCATCCTGGATGAGCAGAACCGCGCCCAGGATGAAGCGGTGGCCGCGTCGACGCGCGCGGCGCACCTCTCGCACACGCAGTATCGCGAAGGCGCGGTGAGCTACTTCGACGTCATCGATGCCGACCGCACCGTGCTGCAACAGCAGCGCGCTTCGGTGACGTTGGATGGCGAGCGTGCACGTTCCACCGTGAACCTGATCCGCGCCCTGGGCGGCGGCTGGGGTGGACCGGACACGCAATTGTCCTCGGCCAAGTAACATGTCAGAGCTCTGACGACTAGTCCTCTCGTTCACTCACTCAACCAGAAACAGAAACCGTCATGTCCATTACTTTGTATCAGGTCAGCATCCCGATGCTGATCCACGGCCTCAACACCTTGTCCAGCCTGCTGGAGAAGGCCGAGCAACATGCCCAAGCACAGCAGATCGATCATCAGCAACTGCTATCGGCACGCCTGTATGAAGACATGTTGCCGCTGATCGGCCAGGTCCAGCGCGCCAGCGATACCGCCAAGGCCAGCGCCAGCCGCCTCTCGGGCGTGGCCGCACCGGCCTTTGCGGATGAGGAAGCCAGCTTCGACGACTTGCAGGCGCGCATCAACAAGACCATCGTCTTCCTCGAAGCAATCCCGGCCGATGCCATCAATGGCCAGGAAGAACGGGCCGTGACCATGAAGCTGCGTGGTGAGGAATGCACCATGACTGCCCAGCAGTACCTGACCGACTTCGGTCTGCCCAACTTCCTGTTCCATGTGACCACGGCCTACGCCATCCTGCGTAACCAGGGCGTGAAGCTGGGGAAGATGGATTTCCTGAATTTGTAGGCGGAGCCGGGTTGGTCCCGCAGCAAGATTTCCCGTGGTACTTTGGCCCGCCGTGCGCAAGCTGAGGCGGGCTTTTTTACGTCTGGCGCAGTGATGCGTCAGGCCACGTCCGGCAACCCGGCCCGCTGCAGCAACTGGCTGCAACGCTGCGACAGGGCCACCACGCGCAATACCTTGCCGGCGCGCACATAGCGCTCGGCCAGGGTCTGCACGGCGGCGATGGCGGAGTGGTCGGCCAGGCGCAGATAACGGCAATCCAGCGTGACCTGCTGCGGGTCATTCTGGGTATCGAACAATTCCAGGAAGCGGGTGGTGGAGGCAAAGAAGAGGGTGCCATGCGGCAGGTAGGTGCGGCTGCCGTCTGCCTCGTCGCGCTGCTCGGCGCGCACTTCGCGCGCGTGTTGCCAGGCGAAGTTGAGCGCGGCAATCACGATGCCGCACAGCACTGCCACGGCCAGGTCGGTGAAGACCGTGATGATGGTCACGGCGATGATGACCAACGCATCGCTCCTGGGCACCTTGCCCAGCACCCGCAGCGAACCCCAGGCGAAGGTTTCCTGCGCCACCACGAACATGACCCCGGCCAGCGCCGCCAGCGGGATGCGCTCGATGGCCGGCGACAGGAACAGGATGAACAACAGGATCATCACGCCCGCCACCACGCCGGACAGACGCGAACGGCCGCCCGAGCCAAGGTTGATCATGGTCTGGCCGATCATGGCGCAGCCGCCCATGCCGCCGAACAGGCCCGAGACGATGTTGGCCGCGCCCAGCGCCAGACATTCGCGGTTGGGCTGGCCGCGGCTGGCGGTGATTTCATCGGTGAGATTGAAGGTCAGCAGCGTTTCCAGCAGGCCGACGATGGCCATCAATACCGCATAGGGACCGACGATGCGCAAGGTCTCCAGGTTCAGCGGCACGCTGGGCCAATGCAAGGGTGGCAAGCCGCCGGCAATCTGCGCCATGTCGCCCAGGGTACGGGTGTGCAGGCCGCTGACGTAGGTCACCAGGCCGACCGTGAGGATGGCTGCCAGGGCTGGCGGGATGGCCTTGGTCACGCGCGGCAGCAGCCATACTATCAGCATGGTGGCCAGCGTCAGCCCGATCATGATGAGCAGGGCCGAGCCCTGCAGCCAATGCAGCCCGGAGTCGGTATGGAGGCGGAAATGTTCGAGCTGCGACAGGGCGATCACGATGGCCAGGCCATTGACGAATCCCAGCATCACCGGATGCGGCACCATGCGCACCAGCTTGCCCAGCCTGAGTGCGCCGAAGGCCAGCATGATCAGCCCCGACAGCACCACCGTGGCCAGGAAATATTGCGCGCCATGCTGCACCACCAGCGCCACGATCACTACCGCCATCGAGCCTGCCGCGCCGGAGATCATGCCGGGGCGGCCACCGAAGAGCGCGGTGATGGTGCAGATGAAGAAGGCGCCATACAAACCCATGAGCGGATTCAATTGCGCCACCAAGGCGAAGGCAATGCACTCGGGCACCAGGGCGAAGGAGGTGGTCAGTCCGGCCAGTACGTTCTGGCGCAGCTCGCGCAGGCGCGAAGGGGGAGTGGCGATGGTCGTCATGGGCAGGGAGTGAGCAGGCGCAGCCAGGGGCGCTGCGAAAAAAGAGAACGACAAGCGGTACATCAGGTGAGACACGCCGGGATGTCATACGCAACAGGTCGCGCGGCTGGCATGAGGTGAGCCCGCATTTTACCGCAATGCAGCATCCCCGCCGAGGTGCTATGGGCGGGAATACAACACCCGCAGGGCCATGCGCTTATCCTCCGGGGGCAACTGGTTGACCGCCTGCAGGTAGGCGATGGAAGCATCGCAGGTGGCATCGGGGTCGGCCTGGCGGCGCAGCGGCGAGGACAGCAGTTTCAATTGCTCCTGGGTCAACGGCGCCAGGGCCTTGCGGATGACGCGGGTGCGCTCGGCCAGGCTGTAGCGGCCGGCATTGGCCGGATCGGCATCACGCAGCAGGCGCTGGGTCATCTGTTGCTCGCGATTGGCGAATTCCTGCGGCAGCACCGATTGCGGCGCCTCGCGACCGGCTGCGGCATCGGCACGCGAGCGCGGATAGATCAGCTCGGTGCAGGCCGCCGCGCTGATGCCGCGCAGGGCCAGGGCTTCATCAAGCAGCAATTGTTGGAATTCGGCCAGCGATTGGTCCGAGGCAATCGGCAGCAGGCGCCGGCTCAGCAGTCCGATCTGCTCGCGTCCCACTGCCAGGATCTCGGCATCCGAAGCGTGCGCCTGCACCTTGGCCCAGGCCAGGTCGATGGTGCGGGCGAAATCAGCCGGGTGGTAGCGCGCCATGATGTCGAACAGGGCGCCCTTCTTGAATTCGGCCTCCAGGATGTCGCGCGAGGTGGCGATGGTGGCGATCTGGGCGGTCTCGCCGCCAGGCGCCAGGCGGGTCAACACCCCGGCTTGCAGCAACTGGCCCAGTTCCGGGTACCAGCTCTGGGCCGCGGGGGTGTCGGCGATGCGTTCGATGAACTCATGCGGCAGGCCCAGCTTGCCATAGGTGTCGAAGGTCAGCTTGCGGTCGAAGCTCTTGTTGATGCGGTCATCGCCGCCGACCGTATAGAGCGTATGAAAGCCGATGTGCGCGCGCGGGTCCATGGCGCGGTCGCGACCGGCCAGGAAGGCCAGCGTGCAGGAGGAAGAGCACTCCTGCTCCACGTAGGTATTGAGGTGGCGACGGCGGATCACCTCGCCCACCAGCTTGCCCTCACGCACCCAGCCGCCGGCAGAATACAGTACCACCGTGGTCACGCTCGGGTTCTGCTGCAAAATGGCATCCAGGCCAGCGGCTGCTCCATCGTTCATCCCTCCTTGCAGCAGCACCGACTTGCCATCCACCCGTACCTGATAGACCACGGGCGGACCGAGCTGCTTGCCCAGGGCGATGTCAAATTGTTCACGTAGCGAATGGGCGGCACGCCACGTGCTGGTGGCCATACTGATGACGCCGCACAGGATCAGGAACTTGACCACCACCTCGGCCCAACGTCGGCCACCGCGGCCCACGTGCTTGCTGGCCGAGCGCCAGCAGCCGCATACGCCCCAGGTCCAGGCCAGGTAGCTGAAACCGGCGATGCCCAGCACGCCGGCCATGCCATAGCGGGCCGGCATGTCGTTGGTCAGGCGCGCCAGCACCGAGATGGCCAGCGCCGGCACCAGCGACGTCAGCAGTACGGTATGCAGCCAATAGGAGCGGCCCAGCGAATAATCACCGCGCCAATGGCGGCGCAGGAAACTGGCGGGTGGGCTGACGGGAGCGGAAGATCGGGTTACTGCCTGGGACACGTGATGCTTTTCCTCGATGCGCAATCGCAAGGCGCGAATGCGTCTTCAATGACTGGGACACTTTATGCAGCCATCAGCATAACCCAGCTAGGCGCAACCGTTGCGTTTTCAGCCCCCGTGACCGGGAATACGCGACAGGTCGACTTCGTCGATCTGGCTGGGATGCATGAATTGGGCGGCATACTTTTCATAGATGCGTTCCCGCACGAACAGGTCGAACAGGTCAGGGTCGATGTGGTCACGCGCCTTGAAACCGGCCAGGATCTCCACCGCCTCATTGAGCGTATTGCCACGCTTGTAGGGGCGGTCAACGGCGGTCACCGCCTCGAAGATATCGGCCACGGCCATGATACGCGCCTGCACCGACATCTGCTCGCGCGTGAGTCCCTTGGGATAGCCCTTGCCATCCATGCGCTCGTGATGGCCGCCGGCAAACTCGGTCACACGGGCCAGTTGCTTGGGCCAGGGCAAGGATTCCAGCATCTTGATGGTGATGACGATGTGGTTGTTGATGATGGCGCGTTCTTCATCGTTGAGGGTGCCGGCGCGAATGCGCAGGTTGCTCGCTTCTTCATCGTCGAGCAACTGGCGCAGTTGGCCATCCGGGCCGCGCCAGGTGCGCGCGGCGATGTCCAGCACGCGCTGCTGGTCTTCCGGGCGCATTCCTTCGGTGCCGTAGTTGATCTTGCGCAGGAAGGCGCGCTCCTCATCCAGCTTGGCCAGCTCGGCCTGGAAGGCTGCATCCAGCTCGGCTGCGCGGGCCGGGGTCAAGGCCGCGCCCAGAGCCAGTTTTTGCTGCAACAGTGCGATCTCGGCATCGCGCTTGACGACTTCGAAACGGGTATCGACGAGGTGGATGCGGTCGAAAATGGTTTCCAGCTTGGTCGCCTTTTCCACGATGTGGCTGGGCGTGCCGATCTTGCCGCAATCGTGCAGCAGTCCGGCCAGCCATAATTCGCGGCGGTCGGCGTCGGTCATACGGAAGTCCGCCAGCGGACCTTCGGTGGTGTTGTGCGCAGCCTCGGCCAGCATCATCGCCAGTTGCGGTACCTGCTCGCAGTGACGACCGGTGTGAGGTGATTTGGCACCGATACCGATATTGATGAGCTTGATCAGGCTTTCGAACAGGTTTTCCAGGCGCCCGATCAACTGCTGGTTGGTCATCGCCATGGCCGCCTGCGACGCCAATGCTTCGATGAAGCGCTGATCGGTCTCGGAGAAGGGCTGCGGCTCGCCAGTGTCGGGATCGATCGCATTGATGAGCTGCAACACGCCCACCAGTTCACCCTCGTGATCCTGCATCGGCACGGTCAGGATGGACTTGGAGCGGTAACCATATTTCTCATCGAAGAGCCGCATTCCATTGAAATTGAAGCCACTGGCCTGGTACACGTCGCCAATGTTGACCGAGTGACGGGTATTGGCGGCGTAGGCGGCCACCGCGCTCAGATTGGGCTGGCCATCGGGCAGCGTGAGAGCAATCTCGGGCGTGGAGACGGCGCGGCCGCTGCTGCCGCCCTGGTGCATCTTCAGGGTCTGGTTGACCGAGATATCGAAACGCAGCGCCTCGCCATTGTCGGTGGTGCGATAGAGCGTGCCGCCATCGGCGCGGGTGATGTCGCGCGCGGTCAGCAGGATGCGTTCGAGCAACATGGGGATGTCGCGGTTGCTGCCCAGCTCGCGGCACAGATCGGTCAGTCGCTCCAGCCGGTAGGCGATGTCGCGGTGCTCGCCAGCGGTAGGCGCCAGCTCGTGCATGTTGGCCTGGACACTCATGCTGCCTCCTTCCCAGCGCGGCAGTAACGGCACTGGCCGACTTGGCAAGCGTGGGCTGCTGGATGGACTGCTGGCAACATGCTACTCCCTGAGGCGTTGGCGGATGGACATGGCGAGGTGATTGCCGAGGGCAATTCCGGCGCTTCTTTGCAGATGCTTTTTCGGCATTATGACGATTCTAGAATGAGTACGCATCCACTCTTGCTGCGAGCTTGAGGGGATTTGACCTTCAATTCTGCGCTTGTGCAGCATCCTGCCACATCGCGGCCGTCTACACCGGATTGAGGGATATCCTGATTGCGCTGATGAGCCGAATCCCGTACCATGAAGGATTGTTGCATAATTTGCCACACCTTCCGCAAAGCCAGACCCGTCAAGGGTTTCCGGCCTGCAACAAGGTTCCATTGAAGTCAGCGACAGTCTGGCGTGAACCCACAACCATATGAACGGCAATAACGATGCGTGTTGAAATTCTGGGCTGCAGCGGGGGCATCGGTGGCAATGGTATGCGCACCACTTCCCTGCTCATCGATGACGATATCCTGATCGACGCCGGTACCGGCGTGGGCGACCTGTCGCTGGCGCAACTGACGGCCATCGATCACGTCTTCATCACGCACGCCCATCTGGATCACATCGCCTGTCTGCCGCTGATGATCGATAGCGTGGGCGACCTGCGCAGCGCCCCGCTGACCATGTACGCCACCGCACCGACGCTGGAGATCATCCGCAAGCACATCTTCAACTGGCACATCTGGCCTGACTTCAGTGTCATCCCCAATGCCGAGCAACCCTTCCTGCGCTTTGCCACCATCGAGGTCGGCCAAGCGGTGCCGATCGGCCAGCGCAGCATCACGCCACTGCCGGCCGAGCACACGGTGCCGGCCGTCGGCTACCAGATCAGCAACCACACCACTGGCGCTGCGCTGGCCTTCAGCGGCGACACCTGCATCTGCCCGCCGCTGTGGGAAGCAGTCAACCGTATCCCGCAGCTACGCTACCTCATCATCGAAGCCGCCTTCGCCAACCGCGACCGCGAACTGGCGCTGCTGTCCAAGCACTTGTGCCCCAGCCTGCTGCTGGAACAACTGCAATACCTGCAAGGCCGGCCCGAGGTTCTGGTGACCCACGCCAAACCCGGCCAGTTGCAAGAGATCACCGCCGAGATCGGCTCTGGCCACGGCCCTCATCATCCGCACATGCTGGCCACCGGTACCGTGCTGGAATTCTGAACCACGCACCATTCATCGACCTTCGGTAAAAAGGGCGCCGGCACTTGCGTGCGGCGCCCTTTTTTCATGCCTTGATATTGGCGTGGACGGCGTGCGGCTACTGCGCCACGCACGCATCAAGCTTGGCCGCACCGATCTTCTGGACACCGCTGTTGCCATTGCTGCTGATGGCCGTGGGCATGGTCACCGTCACACCCTGAGCCGGCGGCACGATCACCGGCGGCTGGCCGATCGAGGGCACGAAGCCGAACTGGCCCGCGCTGTAGAGCTGTGATCCGCTCGGGTTGGTGACCTGGATGGCACCGCTCACCACGTCCACATGCAAACCATTGGCAGGCGGCTGGCCGCTGGGGGTGGGCACGCCGGCGCAATCGTTCTGGCAGTACAGGGCGCCGAAGTGGGTACCACGAATACCGATGGTGGCCGTAGGCGTGTCGAAGCTGACGGCTTCGTGATTGCGCTTGCCGACCAGGCCTGTGACCGCACGCAAGCCGCCCTTGACCAAGCCGATGGCGACCGAATCGTTCTTCGGCTCCTTCTCATCATAGATGTACTTGTTGACCGCCACTTCGGTGCCGGGACGTAACACGATCTCGGCATTGTCGAGGAACTTGACGCGGGCATAGGTCTCGCGCTCGGTGATCAAGGTATCGCCTTGCAGGATCGCCGATTTCACCGCCAGCACCATGCGCGTGCCATCGGCATGACGCACGCTGAGTACGCCCGACAGGTGGGTCACCTGGCCCACCGGCTGCGATTGCGCATGGGCCAGCGTGGCCGCCAACAGCAGCCACAGCACCAGGCCCAGCCAGGCGGTTCCGGCAACAGAATGCCGGAACCAAACCGGCAGGTTTTGCTTGAACGATTTCATGGGTATCACGTTATCCATTGGGTCAGGTACACATCGGCAGCGGTTTCTTGTTCTGCTTGCGCTCCCCGCCTTCATCACCGAAATTGCCGGAAGTGCCGCCTGTGGTCTGGCCGCTGCTGTTGTTCTGCTGGATCACGGTGGTGGCTTGGTATCCCGTGGTGTCGGACAGTTGCACCTTGCTCACGGTGGTCTGCAGATTCTGACTCTGCTGGTTCTGCTGTTGCTGGACGATCTGGGTGGTCTGGCTAGGAGCGGAGACGACGGTGCTGCTGCTGTTGCTGACGCCGGAACTGGAGGTGCTACTGCTATTGGCATTGGTCGTGCTGGCTGTCACTGGCGTGCGCGTACCATTGGCATCCCTGATGGTCACCCCCTGCGCATAGCCGATCACCTGGCCCGACTGTACCGAGAACAAAGCTACCCCCGGAGGCGAGGTGGAGATGTTGGCGTTGATGGTCATCGTATCGCCGGCTGACAGGGTGATATTGCCCCCGGTGGATACCAGGACGCCATTGACGATCAGGGTATCGTTATTACCCGAAGAGGCGCTGGCCGTCAGCGTAATGGTGCCAGTAGCACTGACCCCGCCGGCACCAATGGTCAAGGGACTGTGCGTGACCACGCTGACCGAACCATTGGCACTCTTTAACTGACCGGTACTGTTGATGCCCAGCGTAGCCAGGCGACTCGATGCACTGACCGTCGAGCCATCGCTATTGAGCGGCAGGCTCCCCAGGAAATCGGCCTTGCTGCCGATGGCCGAAGTGATCACGCCGCCGGTGTTGTCGATGCTGACGTTGCCGGTGGCAGTCGATACTCCATTGATGCTGACGGCACTGGCGTCGGTAGTGTTGAGCGTATTCTTGAGCGTGATGTCGCCAGCGCCGCTGTTATTGGCGGCAAAGCCGGCGATCTGGTTGCCGGAATTACTGAGACTGATGCCCGTGCTGGCTGCGGCGATCAACTGCGATTTCACATGCAGGCTGGTGCCATCGTTCTGAGCCAGCTCACCGCTGGCATTCAGTTCCAGGTTGTTGGCCGTGATATTGCCCACGGCCAGCGTACCGCAAGTGAGCGAGAACGAGGCATCGGCCAGACTCAGGTTGCCGCCCTGCTGGCTGAAGTAGTCCGCCACCAGGCGCGAGCCGGTGTTGCCGGTGACCGTGCCGTCCGAGACGGTCAGCCTGGCCAGGTGCACGTTGCCGCCCAGGGTCAGGTTGCCCTGGTTGAGCTGTACTGTCAGTGTGGATTGGGCGGTATTGTTGAGGGTCACATTGCCGAGCGTGGTGGGGGATACCGGCCCGGCCAGACGCTGGCTCGGACAATCCGAGCAACTCTGCGAACTGGAGCTATCGATGGTGATGGTGCCACTGCCGCTGGTGTTGCCATTGACGATGAAGGTGCCACCACTGACGTTGGCCGTGCCATTGATGGTGGCCGTATTGCGCACCGTCAGGTTGCCTCCCGACAGATTCAGCGTGCCGCTACCGTCCAGTTCCACGCTGGCGACCACGTCATTGCCGCTCTGATGACTCAGGTTGGCGCTCTGACCAACGACCACATGGTCGATCTGGGTCGGCAGATAACTGCTGCCATCGCTGCTCCAACTATAGTGAGAGCCCCAATCGCCGGCCTCGGACGCCTGGAAGGTCTCGGCGCCACGCAAGGACAAGCCAAGGATGCCGTCACCATAGGACGCCTTGACCATCTGCTCTGCACCGCCCACGGTGATCACGTCACCGGTGACGTAGCGGAAATAACCACCGACAGCCTTGTTGCCAAAGGGCTGCAGGACACTGCTGGAGGTGTAGTTGTTGAGCAGGTGGGTCTGCAAGGTGCCGTTGAGCGTCACCGAGGTGTTACCGACGAAGGTGATCTGATCATATCCGCCACTCACATTGGAGCCGATATCGATGAGCATCTTGCCACTGTCGTGCTGCTCGAATTTGCCGCCACTAATGGTCAACGTCCCCACCGTCCCGGAGCCGCCGGGGGACAGCGTCCCATAGTTATCGATGGAGCCGCTGTTGGTGGCGCTCAGGGTGCCATTGCCGGAGATGGTAGCGTTGGCGTTGTTGGTGATATTGAGCGCACTCAGGGAGGCGCCGTTGCTCAAGGTCAAGGTGCCATTGTTGGTCATGTTCCCCTGCGAGCTGGTCACACTCATGCAACTGATGTTGAGCGTGCCGTTGTTGGTGATACCGCCACTGCCGACGGAAAGGTTGCCGCTGCTCGAAGCCAGGTTCACCGTGCCACTGTTATTGAGCGAATCAATACTGCCCTGGCCGCCATTGAGCGTGAGCACGCCTGCGCTGTTCAACTGCACGGCGCGCGCATTGAGCGTGCCGCTACCCAGATCGACCGTACCATTGCTGATGAGGAGGTCGCCACTGTTGGAGCCATCATTGACAGTGAGCGAACCGCCGTTGAGCACGACGCGCGCGCCGTTACCGACGGTGCTCAAGTGACTTGGACTCTCGCTCTCGACGAAGGAGAGCAGACTCATCGATAGCGGACTATAGCCACTTTTCAGGTTGACATTGAGCTGACCCGATGTGCTGATGATGTTGGCGTTGATGCTGATGTTGTTACCAGCCTGCAGCGTGAGCGTGCTATTCCCACCTGTGGTCTTGCTGATGTCGGCGCTGACGGTGATATTGCCATCCTGCAGACCAACGCTACCGGTGGTGAGCGTGACGCTGGTACCGTTGTTGAGTTGGCTGTTGATGGTGCTGGCGCTGATCTGCGAACCGCCCAAAGAGGATGTCACTGCATAGGCGCCATCTCCATCCTGGCTACCGGCGAGGGTGCCACTGGGCACCACTTCCAGATCAGACGGATCGATCAGCCAAGTGCCACCCGAACCGACCTTTGGCACCTTCACCACATCTAGTTGCTGCAAGCCCGAAGTCTCGACAAAACCGCCCTTGCCCGGCGCCCCGGTGGCCGAGACATCACCATCGATGAAGGCCTTGTTCTGGGCATACAGCGTGACGTTGCCCCCCGTGGTGCCATCGGCGCTGATGCTGGAATTGGCGGTGGTGGTGAGGTTGCCGGCAGCGCGCAGGAAGATGCGTCCGCCTTCGCGTACCACGCTGGAAGCGTTGATCACGCCGCTGTTGGTAATCAAGCCGGCCGCCACGCCGATGCGTCCAGCCTCGGCTGTGATCGTGCCCAGGTTGGTGACGTTGCCGGCGCTGCCGGTGACGTTCACCGTCACGCCTGGGGTGGCGGTATCGGCCAGCGTGACGGTCTGGCCAGCCGCCAGGATCACCTCGCCCTGCGGGCTGGCGATGATGCCGCTGTTGGAGACGCTGCCGCCGATCAGATAGACACTGCCGCCAGTGGCCGAATTGATCTTGCCCTGGTTATCTACCAGACCGGCGCTGCCATCCTTGGCGAAATTGAGCTTGCCGGCCAGGAAGTCGCTGTCGCTGATGGCAAGCGAGGTGGCGATGAAACGCCCCGCATCCACCGTACCGCTGGGACCGATCACCACGCCATTGGGGTTGTACAACACCACCGTGCCATTGGCCGAGAGCTTGCCGTAGATCTGCGAGATGTCAGACCCGCTGACCTTGGCCAGCAAGGCCGCGCTGCTGCTGGGCTGGGCCACGTTGACAGCGGCATCCGAACCAATGCTGAAGGAAGCGAAGCGAGCAATGGCCTGCGGCGAAAGCTGGTTGATGTTGAGCGTATTGCCGTTCTGGTTGAAGCTGACGTTGCCATTGACCACGCTCCAGCCGGTGGGCAAGGCGCCCGGCGCCGGCGCGGCGGCCAGCACCGGTGCCTGCCAGGCGCCGCAGACGGCGGCAGCCGCCACCGAGATGCGCAGGCAGGGCGCCAGCACGCGCAGCCAGGAACGGCGCAACAGGCGCGACAGCAAGACCGGCAAGGGCTTGCGCGCACGCCAGGACAGGGTCAGCTTGCGCTTGCCCACGCGTACCGTGATGGACGGCGGCAAGAGGGCGATGGCCGGCTGGACCGGAGTTTGCACGGGAGTGGATGTCGATGTCATGTCAGAACCCCAGGATTGCGCTCAAGTGGGCGTTGAGATCGCCACGTTGTTCGGTGGCCGAATTGCCATTGAGCAGCACGCGCGCCACGTCCAGGCGCAGGCTGACGTCACGTCCGAGAATGTAGCGCAGGCCGGCACCGAAGCTGGCCAGCGTCACCGTGGAAGGCTGCGTCGAGGCGGCCGTGACATTGTTGTTGGCACCGCGCCCGAGATCGACAAAGGCCAGCAGGCGCAGATTGCCGCGCAGCTCGCTCTTGACCAGCAGGTCGGGGGTATAGATTTCGCTGTTGAGGATCACGCCACTGTCGGCGGCCACTGCACGTTCGGTGAAACCGCGCACGGCATTGGCACCCGCCAGGCCGAACTGCTCCACCGCCGGCAAGGCATGGGGCGACACCTGCAAGAGACTCGCCAGGCGCACTTGCCAGTCGCTTTCGAAAGCCTTCAGCCAGGACGCGCCGCCACGGATGGCGATGAAGTTGTCCATCGACTTGCGCGAACCGGTAAAGAGCGAATAGCGGTCAGTCACCTGCAGCGCATCGTTGCTGCGCGCCTGGCCGGTGGCCATGTTGCGCGCCATGCCGAGGTTGTAGTCCAGCACCTGGCCCACGCCCTGACGCTGGGCGCTGTAGGACACCGACAGCGGCAGCGTCGAATAGGGCAGGCAGGTATTGAGCGATGCGCCATTGAGCAGGCCACCACTGATGTTGCAGGACGAATCGACCTTCTTGTAATCGGCCCCGAAGACCAGCTTGCTGCTCCACTCGCCGCTACGGGCAAAGAAATGGTTCCAGCGCAGCGCATAGATCTCGCCACGGCCAGTGATGTTGAGGGTGGAATTGAGCGCCAGCGTCTGACCTGAGCTGACATTGGACTTGCCGTAAATGAAGTCGAGACTGTCACCCAGCCCATACATCGGCAGGCGGTAACCCAGCGAGTACAGATCCACCTTGGCACCGGACGGGCTGTCGGGCGAAGTGGTATAGGCTACCGTGGCCACGTGGTCGCGATTGAACAGGTTGGAATGCTGCACGGCCACGCCGGTACGCCAGTGCCCGGTGTCGGCGCTGCCGCTGTTGTCCAGGTTGAGCATGACGCGCAGCGGCTTGTCGTCCTTGACGTTGATGGCGGCATCGATCTGGTTGGTGGTCTCGGAGGCCGTCAGCGTGACGTTGACCTGCTTGGCCGGGTTGTCGTTGGCCAGTTGTACCGCTTCGGAAATGCTGCGCAGGTTGGGCGAACTGCCCTCGCGCAGGCCGGGGATGCTGGCGCGGATGTTCTCTTGGCTGAAGTAGCGGTTGTCGCTGACCACCACCTTGCCCACCACCGTTTCCAGCACTTGCAGGCGCACCACGCCCTGGCTCAATTCCTGTTCCGGCACGCTCACCTGCACGGCCGTGTAGCCGGCGCTGCGATAGGCATTTTCCACGGCTTCCAGGGCTTGCTGGATATCGCCGTAGACACGGCCTTTGCCGGTAAAGGGGGCTACCACCTCATCCAGGCGAGTCTGGCTTAACAGGGTATTGCCTTCGATGGCGAAGCGACGGATATCGAAGCGCTCATCCTCGGGCAGTGGCGCGGTGGCCTGTTGCATGACGGCCGCGACGGGTGCCGCCACCGGTTGTGCGATGGCGCCCCAGGCGCTGCCCAACAACGCCATCGCCACCCCATAATGCTCAACGCATCGTTTCATGGTCTTTGCGGCCCGCCCCCGGCGAGCCCTCCCAGTTTTCTTGTTCACGGACCGCAATCGGCCTCGCTCCCTCTGCCCCGGTCTCGTTACCGTGATCCCATGCGGCTACCCCACCCGAGGATGACGGCAACGCGCAGCGTGGTCGGCACGACTTGTGGCCTGACCACGGAAACGAAAACACGAGAAGGAACCCCTGACGCAGACATGCACGACACCAATGTTTCCGCTTCTTGGAGGGCGGATGGATCGCTGCCGGCTGCGCTGCCGCCTTGCTGGGCGGCATCGCGCTTATATGAAGGGAAGTATAGTGACTAGTGCTTGCCGAGTCGATAACAATCGACGAAAAACCGCTTCTGGCGGGCGATTGCGACACGTTGAACCGAGTTTGCTTTCCGTGGGGAAATTATTTTTGCAACGTGGATGTGAATAATTTCACGTAGAACCGATTGCCAGGAACATTTGCTCGCCACGCATCACTGGCCTACTTGGTCTCGAAGGTGGTCACGCCATCCCAGTCGGCCGGCGGTGGCGCCTCTCGATAATGGGCAATGCGCTCCAGATAGAGCGTATAGAGCCCACGTGCCTGAACCGCCTGCAACGCCTGCAACGCCGCCTGCGCCTCATCCCAGCGCTGCGCGCGCACCAGCGCAAGTGCCTCATGCCATTGCTCGACCTCGACGCGCGTGGCGACATCGAGTTCAGTATCCAGGGCCAGCGGTTCATAGATCGGTACCGGTTCGTTCTTGCCCTTGACGCGCACCCGGTCCAGTTCACGGTAGGCGAACTGGGGCGCAGCCAGGCGCGTGGCTTGACCCACCAGCACCCCCACGCCATAGACCTTGGTAATCGCCTCCAGTCGCGAGGACAGGTTGACCGCGTCCCCCATGACCGTATAGGCACGACGGATCTTGGAACCCATGTCCCCCACGCGCATCTGGCCACTATTGATGCCGATGCCGATCTTCAGCGGCGGCCAGTTGCGACGCGTGAATTCCTGGTTCAGTTGCAGCGTGGTCTGTTGCATCTTCAACGCCGTGGCCACGGCTCGAGCAGCGTGATCCGGCACATCCAGCGGTGCGCCCCAGAAAGCCATGACGGCGTCACCGATGTACTTGTCCAGGGTGCCGCGATTGCCGCGGATGTCTTCGGACATGGCGGTCAGGTAGACGTTGATGTATTCGCGCAGCTCGTTGGGTTGCAGGCTTTCGGAGATGGTGGTGAAACCGCGCACGTCGGAGAACATCACCGACAGTTCACGGATTTCACCCTCCATGTTGTAGCTGGCCGGATTGGCCGCCATTTCGGCCACCAGCTCCGGTGCCACGTATTCACCGAACAGGTTGACGATGGCCTTGCGGTTGCGATATTCGAACAGATAGCCCCAGGCCAGGTTGCTGATGAACAGCAGCAGCACCAGCAGGATGCTGGTGGCCAGCGGCAGCACCATGCCGGCGCCATTGTAGAGCCATAAATTCAACCCGCCCAAGGCCGCGGCGCTGCCCAGCGCCAGCAACATCGAGGCCAGCGGCCCCAGCATGGGCAGCAGCAAGCCCAGCAGCAGACCCACCAGCGCGACCTGCAAGGCGTCATAACCCTGGGCAAAGTCGGGGCGGGACTTGAAGTCGTCGTCGAGGATGGAAGCGATCAGGTTGGCATGGATCTCCACCCCCGGATAGATGGCATTGACCGGCGTGGCCCGCAAGTCGTTCAAGCCCGGCACGGTGGTGCCCACCAGCATGATGCGGCCATCGAGCTGCTCATGCGGATAGGTGCCACGGATCACGTCGACTGCCGGTACGTAGCGGAAGGCGCCGCCATTGGGGCCGCCCGGGCCACGATAGGTAACCAGGGTAGTCAGGCCGCGCTCCACCGGTATGAACAAGGGTTGCGGACGCGCTTGCACGGCAATGCCAGCCAAGGCGCCGTAGTCGTATTTCTGACTTTCCATGAGGCCATCGGCGGTGGTCAGAAACACCGGTTTGATGCGCTTGCCGTCCACCGCCACGCGGGCGGTGGCCAGTGCCAGCGACTCATAGAACTGGTTGCCATAACGGGCGATGAGCGGCACGGCGCGCACCAGACCATCGTCACCGGGCACCTGGTTGAAGAAACCACCGGCACGCGCGGCCGCCTGCAACTGCGGCAGGTTGGCGCCATAGGCGCGCCAATCGATCACATCCAGATCACGGCCGCCGAGGTCGGCCAGGCTGAAGGCAGGGGGCGGCAACTGGCCCTTGGTGACAGCCCCCGGCTCGCTGGAAAAGGCATAGCCCATGACCACCGGCTGCCCCTGCAAGGCCGCGGCCAGACGGGCGTCGTAATCCATCTGCGGCTTGAGCAGGCGCAATTGCTGGGCCAGTTGCGGCACGTCCTTCAAGGGGCCGCGCGCCAAGTCTTCCAGGCGGCCATAGCCGGAGGTGTTGTCGGGCTCGGCAAAGACCACGTCGAAGCCCACCGACTGCGCCTGGTAGGTCTGGGTCATCTGCTTGACCAGTTGCGCCACCACATCGCGGCTCCAGGGCCAGCGCCCCAGTTCGGCGATGCTCTTCTCATCGATGTCGATGATGACGATGCGCGGGTCCAGATAGGGCTGGGTTACCCGCATACGCAAGTCGTAGAAGAACAGGTCCAGCCGCTCCACCAGACGATTGGGCAGCACATTCATCACCACCGCCTCGGCCATGCCGGCTAGTACCAGCGCCAGCAGCCAGCGAGCCCAGTATTTGCCAAAGGCGGTACGCAAACGACGCAGCATGGATTACCCCCAATTTCCCTTTTGTTTTGATTGGCTGCGATCATGCCAGTAGTTACGCGCGGCCACAATCGGCGCTGGCCGCATGGATGTTGCAGAAAGGAAAGGCAAGAGGATAAGGCAGCTTGATGAACCGATGGCCAAAATGGGTTCTAATGTTTTCCCGCCACCTTCTTATGGAGCCCGCATGAAGCAGATCCCCTTGATCACGCTGCGCAACGGTGCGCAAGTCCCGACCCTCGGCCAAGGCACCTGGAACATGGGCGAATCCGGCGCCGCCGCGGCCACCGAAGTGCGCGCGCTGCAAGCCGGCATCGACCTCGGCATGACCCTCATCGATACCGCCGAGATGTACGCCGATGGCAATGCCGAGCGCATCGTCGGCCAGGCCATCGCCGGACGCCGCCAACAGGTCTATCTGGTCAGCAAGGTCTTGCCGCACAACGCCAGCCAGCGCGGCACCATCGCCGCCTGCGAAGCCAGCCTGAAGCGCCTGGGTACCGACCACATCGAGCTCTACCTACTGCATTGGCGCGGCCCGCATCCACTGGCGGCCACCGTCGAGGGCATGGAGAAATTGGTCGCGCAGGGCAAGATCGGCGGCTGGGGCGTGAGCAATCTTGATAGCGATGACATTGACGAATTGCTGCAGGAACCGCAAGGCAGCCACTACCTGTGCAATCAGGTGCTCTACAACCTGTCACGCCGGGGCATCGAATACGACCTGCTGCCGCAGGCGCTGGAACAGGGCGTAGCCATCATGGCCTACTCGCCCATTGAGCAGGGACGCATCCTCAAGAACGCTACCCTGGGTACAGTGGCGCAACGCCACGGGGTGACACCCGCACAGGTGGCGCTGGCCTGGGTCTTGCGCCGGCCCGGCGTGATCGCCATTCCCAAGGCGGCCGACACAGCCCACGTCCAGGCCAACCGTGCCTGCCTCGATCTGCAACTGACGGCGGCCGACCTGAAGGAACTGGATGCGGCCTTCCCGCCGCCAAGGCGCAAGCAGCCGCTGGCGATGCTCTGAACTCTAGGGCCTGTTCACATTTAATCTGCGAGATTAAATGTGAACAGGCCCTAAACTTAAGCGAACTTGCGCACGGCATCGATGGCCAGCCCGCTGCCGATGCTGCCGAACAGGTCGCCTTCCACATGCCTGGCCTTGGGCGCCAGCGCGCCGATGCGTTCGCGCAACAGGCGCACGCCGCTGGAGCCACCAGTGAAGAAGACGCTATCGATGTCATCGGCGCGCAAACCGGCCTGCTGCAACAGCGCCAGTACAGTCTGCTCCACCGATTGCACCAGGTGGTCGACGGCGGCGTCGAAGTCGCTGCGCTGCAATTGCAACTGCTCGGGCTTGCGCAGGCGTTCCAGATCCAGCAGGGTCTGGTCGGCCGAGGACAGAGCAATCTTGCCGGCCTCCACCTGCAGCGCCAGCCAATGGCCGCAGCGCTGCTCGACCACGTCCAGCAGTCGGGCAAAGCGTTCGCGGTCGGCCACTTCACGCGCGACGTCCTGCAATTGCTGCCAGGCCTTGCGAGTGTAGAGCTGGTTGATGGTGTGCCAGGTGGCCAGGTTGAAGTAATAGCTGGAGGGGATCTCGGCATTGCCCAGAAGGCGCCCGCCCAAGCCCAGCAGCGGCATCACGCAGGCCAGGCTGAAATACTTGTCGAAGTCGGTACCGCCGATGTGCACGCCTCCATTGGCCAGGATATCGTCGCGCCGCTCGCTGCGCGATGCCCGTTGCGGCGACAGGCGCACCAGCGAAAAGTCGGAGGTACCGCCGCCGATGTCGACGATCAAGACCAGCTCTTCCCTATCGATGCGCGACTCGTAGTCGAAAGCGGCAGCAATCGGTTCGAACTGGAAGGCGATGTCCTTGAAACCGACATCGCGTGCGATCTGTTCCAGCGTATCTTGGGCCAGTTGGTCAGCAGCTGCATCATCATCGACGAAATGCACCGGGCGGCCCAGTACCACCTGGGAAAAGGCGGTGCCGGCGGCGCGCTCGGCACGCTGCTTGAGTTCGCCGATGAATTGCGACAGCAGACCGCGATAGGGCAGCGCCCGGCCGCCGACCTCGGTCTGACCATCAATGGCGCCCGACCCCAGCAGACTCTTCAATGAGCGCATCAAACGGCCCTCATAGCCGGCCAGGTATTCACCCAGCCCGGCACGGCCATAGCTGAAACTGTTTTCATCGGCATTGAAGAACACCACCGATGGCAGCGTAGCGCGCCCGTCTTCCAGCGGCAGCAGCAGGGAATCACCGGCCTGCGGGCGCTGCCAGCCGACCGTGGAATTGGAGGTACCGAAATCCACACCGCACGCGTTCGCCATCGATCACTCCTTCTTTTTGGGGCCGGCAATCATATAGAAAAGCACCGGGCTTGTCTGCACGGGACTTGGAGAGCGTTTGAAGCAAGCAACATGCCGCCCCGGAATGATTGTTCAGTCGATAACACAAGGGCGACAAAAGACACCGAGCGAATCGGCGACCGTCGCAGCGCCTTGCGGGCGGAAGAGGGATCAACAGGAAGTCAAGGACTGCCCAGCGGCAGGCAAGTAGCGGCCGGGTGTTTCCAGGCGTTGACCAAAGCAGGAATGAGTAAAATCTGCCGCTCCAATCGGTTGGACGAAGCTTATTTGTCGCGCGTGGCCTGCACCAGGCACTTGGAGAGTTTGTCGAAATGCAGCCAGGCGGCCTGGCTCAGCTCGACCTGCTTGCGACGCGGATCTTCGGTATCGGCCAGGACAATCCAGCCCTTTTCGCGCATCGACTTGATCCTTGCATGAAGCATGGCCGGCGAGCCGAATTCGCTCTGCGCCATCAGGTCGCGCACCGACAACCGCTGCTGCTCCTGGCCGGCGCGGGCGATGAAAGCCAGGATCCGATCTTCGAGCGGATCCAGGGTGGGTAGTGCAGGCAATCCCCTTAGTGCTTCGGCCAGTTGCAGAAAACGCAGGTAGATATCTGCCGGCCTCTTGTTTTTACCCATATGACGCTGGAGTTGGTTGTCGTTATTCAAGCCTGGATATTGATTGCAGCGTACTTTCTTGGTTCCAGTATTGTTCCAGAATTGATAGCGAATCATACGCCGGGCCCGGCCAAACGTGCAATATCCAAGCCTGCAAGAACTGTAATTCGATGCAAAGGATAGTTTTACGTCCCGATTGGCGAGGCTGGCACGCCACATTGATGAAAATTGTTGAGGTGCACCCGGCCAGCGAAATAGGTAACATACGCGCCGTTCCGCATGTCTCTGCCCCCAGCCGCCCCCGCCATGCACGCCTCACCCGCTTCGCGTTCCTCCCTGCGCATCCACCTGGCCGCCATCGCCGGCACGGCACTGTGCTATTTCTTGTTCTATACCATCAATGAATGGCTGTTCCGGCGCACCCAGTTCACCGAGGGCATCGCCTGGATCTACCTGCCGGCCGGGGTGCGCCTGATCTGTACCTTGCTCTTTGCCGAAGCCGGCTGCGTGGGTCTGCTGATCGGCTCGCTGGCTACGGCCGCCACCTACCAGCTATTCCCACAGGATCTGGTAGCCGCCGCAGGTTACTGCCTGATCTCGGCCGGTGCACCCTACCTGGCCTACCGGCTCACGCTCTCGGGCATGGACCTGGGACGCAACCTCGGTAATCTCACCACCACTCGGCTGATGGCCTGCATCCTGCTCTATGCGCTTTCCAATCCCCTGTTCCAGCTGATCTGGTTCGTCATGCGCGGGGTCTACCCGGATTTCTGGAGCGGCCTGATCGTCATGTCCATCGGCGACCTGCTGGGCTCGTTGATGGTGGTCTATCTGTGCAAGCTGTTGCTCGCATTACTGCCCCGACTACCACTGCCGCGCGAACGTTCTTAACTGCAACCCGCATGGTGTAATACGCACGACATATTTCCTCGCTACGCTGCGCATCGCTATAAAAACTATAGCGCTACAGATCGTATAACGAAGCTTCGAGGAGTGTGGTATGCGCAGTTGGGACGAACCCAAAAAACGGAAGGCCCGCGTCGAGATCATTCCGATGATCGACGTGATGATGTTCTTGCTGGTGTTTTTCGTGTTGATCAGCCTGAACGTGATCCCGGCACTGGGCCTGAAGACCCAGCTGCCCAGTTCGTCCACGGCCCAGGATCTCAAACCCCAGACCAAGGCCATCATCACCATCGCCAAGGATGACGTGATCCAGGTCGACGGCGAGAACACCAACCTGGATGGCCTCACCGCACACCTGGACAAGCTGCGCAAGGAAGGCGAGAAACTCAATCTCATCATCAATAGCGACCGCGGCGTGGAGGTGCAACGCCTGGTTGATGTCATGGATACGCTCAAGAAGGGCGGTTTCGATTCCATCTCGATCGCTACCCGCAAGCAGTGATGATGAACGTCCCTCTCTTTTTCCGCTTCCGCGAGCAGCTGGCCACGCTGCCTTCACTGGTGGTGCTGGCGGTGCTGATCTTGGCCGGCGTACAGAAGGCCACCGAATTGAAGCGCAAGGAAGATCCGCAACCGGTACAGATCGCGCTGATGGAATTGCCGCCTCCACCGCCGCCGCAACCCAAGCCGCAGATCGAGCCGCCGCCCAAGCCGGTGGAACCACCCAAGAAACAGGAAGCGCCCAAGCCGGTCGCCAAACCCGCGCCGGTCAAGCAAGCTCCGGCCCCGGTGGAACCGACCACGCCGTCGACCGAGGCCCCCATCCTGCCGGCTGCCAAGCCGCAGGCCAGCGCTCCGGCCACGCCACCGGTGCAGGCCGCGCCCACCACGCCGCCGGCCCCGCCGCCCTCCAACACGGCGCACGTAGAACAGACCTATGTGGGCCAGTTGCGCGCGCACCTCAACAGCATCAAACGCTACCCGACCGGCCGCGAAGCCAGCACGCTGCGACCGCAAGGCAAGGTGCGCGTGTGGTTCGTGTTGAAGCGCGATGGCAGCGTGGTCGACAGTGGTATCGACAGTTCATCGAATTCCATGCTGCTCGATGATGCCGCTCGCAAGACCATCAATCGCGCCAACTTCGCACCCTTCCCGGAAGACGCCTACAAGGGTGAGGCCACGCACCGCTTTACGGCCGACCTGGAATTCATTCCAGTCTGACGCCCACGCTATCGATTTCAACACGCAGTCCACCAACTCTCAGGGGAACACGACATGCAATGCAAACTCACCCGGCTGTCCTTGCTGATATCCGGGCTCTTCATGGCCGGCGCGCCGGCCTTCGCCCAGACCACCACCGATGTCGGCACCGTGACCGTACAAGGCGGCAGCGCCAGCGCTGGCACGGCAGCTGCCACCGGCCTGATCCAGGCCGAGGATTCGCCCAAGGCGCGCAGCTCGGTGAACCGTGACTACATCGAAAAGCAGTCGCCCACCGGCACGCCCTACCAGATGATCAACCTGCTGCCGGGCGTCAATACCTATGACAACGACGGCACGGGCCTGTTTGGCGGCAACATCCGTGTGCGCGGCTTCAACAGCGACCAGTTGGGCTTCACCATCAACGGTGCACCGGTCAACGACTCCGGCAACTTCGCGGTCTATCCGCAGGAGTACACCGAGCCGGACAATCTGTGCAACGTCTTCGTCACGCAAGGCTCGACCGATACCGAAGCCCCGCACGTGGGCGCCACCGGCGGCAACATCGGTATGACCTTCTGCTCGCCGGAAGACAAGCAGCGCATCCGCGTGACCAACGCCTTCGGCTCCAACAGCCTGTGGAAGCGCTATGTGCGCTTTGACTCGGGCAAGCTGTTCGATGACAAGTTCAAGTTCTTCATATCGTATTCCAAGACCACCGCCGACAAGTTCAAGGGCCCGGGCGGCGCCATCAAGGACCACGTCGATTTCGGCAGCAACTTCGATCTCGGCCAGGGCAGCTTCATCAATGCCAACGTGCTCTACAACCGTCAGCTCAACAACAACTACCGTTCGCTGACCAAGGCCCAGATCGCCCAATTGGGCCCCAATGCCGACTTCGGCAACATCGTGCCGCAACACCAGCCGGCGGTAGCCGGCTTGGCCCAGAACGACACCACCTATGGTCCCAATGTTGCGAACAACATCGCCAACAACGCCTACTACGCCTATAACCTGAACCCCTTCGAAAACTGGCTGGGCACCATCAATGCCCACTTCCAGTTGAGCCCGACCTCCAGCATCGATGTCGATCCCTACTTCTGGTATGGCTTCGGCACCGGCGGCAACCAGTTGCAGACCGTGCGTGAAGGTGGTGTCGCCGGCGCCAGCCAACTGGGCGGCGGCGCGGCCGACGTCAATGGCGACGGCGACCGTCTGGACACCGTCTACGCCTACGAAGGCAGCCGCACCCGCACCTACCGTCCGGGTATCACCTTCAAGTTCAACCAGCAACTGGACAACCACCGCATCCTGGCAGGCTACTGGGTCGAACGCGCGCGTCACCAGCAGACCGGTCCGTTCAGCCGTGTGGACAACAACGGCAACATCGCCAACCTGTGGCAGGACAATTCCGATCTGTGGCTGCGCAATGCCGATGGCTCCTTCCTGCAGTATCGCGACACCATGACCGTCAGCACGGCCCAGTCGATCTTCCTGCAAGACAGCATCAGCATGATGAACGACAAGCTCAACGTGCAAGTGGGTGGTCGCTATTCCTCGATTGACCGCGACTTCACCAACTACCCGAGCACCGGTTCGACCAGCGGCACCAACAGCTATTCCAGCGCCGCCTTCTACAAGGTCAAGAAGAACTACGCCGACTTCCTGCCCAGCGTCGGTGTGCGCTTCCAGCTGGACGAAAAGCAGTCGGTGTTCTTCAATGCCGCCAAGAACTTCAAGGCACCGGGCAACTTCTCCTACTTCGGCCTGCTCTCGGGCGGTACCATCGTCAATGGCCAGCTGGTCGGCGCCACCCAGCGCGACGTGCCGGTGGACAAGGAAACCTCCTGGAACTATGACCTCGGCTATCGCTACAACACCGACAAGTGGATGGCGTCGGGCTCGCTGTTCTACATCGACTACCACAACCGTATCGCCAGCGCCTACAACCCGGACACCAACAACAAGACCGACTACAACGTAGGCGACTCCACCTCGCACGGTATGGAACTGGAAACCGGTTATGCCTTCACCCGCAACTTGTCCATGTATGGCTCGCTGTCCTACATCAAGTCCAAGATGAAGCAAGACCTGCGCAACGGTGCCTCGCAATTCCTGCCGACCTCGGGCAAGGAATTCCCGGATACCCCGAACTGGCTGTCGGGCCTGTCGCTGCAGTATCAACAGGATGGCTGGTACGTGTTCGGCCAGGGCAAGTACACCGGTCGCCGCTACACCACGCTGGTCAACGACGATGCACTGGGTGGCTACACCGTCTTCAACGCCGGCGCCGGCATGACCTTCGCGTCGAGCACCTGGTTGAAGAAGCCCACCGTGCGTCTGAACGTCTACAACCTGTTCGACAAGCAGTACCTCAACCTCAACGGCGGCAGCGGCAGCCAGTTCACCACCAACGCCGTGGCGGTCAATGGCGTGGCTGGCTCTGCCCCTTCGCTCTACGTCAGTGCCCCGCGCACCTTCACCGTTACCCTGACCGCGGATTTCTGATCGCGGCCTGAACCGGGGCGGCCTGCAGCCAGCGCCGCCCCACCACTGCAAGAGAGGCAAGCATGAACATGAACTTACTCCACGAACTGGCTTTCTACCTGATGTATGCCTGCGCTGCGCTGGCCATCTTCGTCATCGTCGAACGCGGCCTGTTCTTTGGCTACACCATGCGCCAGGCCAGCGGCCTGGAGCGCGCCATGACCCACGCCGTGCAACACCTCAAGGAACTGCCGACCGAACTGACCACCCGCCCCAGCCTGCCGCTGGCCCTGGTGTCGGACATCCTGGCCGAAAAGCATCACCTGCACACCGAGAAAGACCTGGAAGACTTCAGCGAATCGGTCTACATCGCCAAGCGCGGCGAAGTGCAACAGCGCCTCTGGATCCTCGATACCATTGTCACCGCCGCCCCGCTGCTGGGTCTGCTGGGCACCATCCTGGGCATCATCGACACCTTCAAGGCGCTGGCCGTCCAGGGCGTTTCCGATCCCGGTCAGGTGTCGCAGGGCATCGGTACCGCACTCTATGCCACCGCACTGGGCATCGGCATTGCTGTGGTCGGTATGTTCTTCTTCAACCTGTTCCAGGAACGCATCGAACGCATCAATGATCACCTGAAGGTATTGATGCTGCGCGCCTGCGTGGGTCGCCAGAACCTGCAACCCGGCCAGCCGCAACCGACCTCCCAATCGAACAACAAGCTGCACGTCGCCTGATCTGACATCGCCATGATGAATCCCCCGCGCCGCATTCTGGTGCGCCTGGCCGCCTCCCTGGGCCTGGCGCTCTGCCTGCAAGTCAACGCCCATGCCCAATTCGCCATTCCGGGATTCGAGCTGGTCCACACGGTCCCACGTGAAACCACGCTGGCCACCCCCGACCTGCGCGATGCGGCGCTGGTGTGGAAGGAAATGTTCGACAGCGCCTGGCACGAGATCGTGTTCGGCCAGTTCTACGTAGCCGGCCAGGATGGCGAGGCGCTGGACGACATCATGGCGCATCTGGAGGCAGCCGGACGGCGCGGCGTGAAGATCCGCTTCTTGATGGAAAAGAAGGGTGAATTCGCCTCGGTACCGGCCACCATCGAGAAGCTCAAGCGCATTCCCAACCTGGAATTCCGCCAGCTCGACTATTCCCGCATGACCGGCAACGGCATCATCCACGCCAAGTATTTCGTGGTCGATGGCAAGACCGCCTACGTGGGCAGCCAGAACTTCGACTGGCGCTCGTTCTCGCACATCCACGAAACCGGCCTGAAGATCACCGACGCCACCGTGGCAGCGCAGGTGCAGGCTATCTTCGAAATCGACTGGGCGGCGCAGGCCGCCATTGCCGCCGGCCAACCACCAACCGTGCTCAATCACAGCGTGGTGCCGGCCGATGTGGCGCGTGGCAACTACCTGGTGGCCAGCCCCAATGCCTACAACCCGCCGGGCGTGGGCGACTCGCAAAGCGAACTGGTGCGCCTGATCGGCCAGGCCCAGCACGAGGTACGGGTGCAGTTGCTGGACTATGCGCCACTATCCTACGGCCCCCACCATACCCGCCCCTACTACGCCGTGATCGATGATGCCCTGCGCGCGGCCGCCGCACGCGGCGTCAAGATCAAGCTGATGGTGTCGAACTGGAACACCGAGGCGCCCGCCATCCACTACCTGCAAAGCCTGGCCGTGCTGCCCAACGTGGAAATCCGCATCGTCACCCTGCCGCAGGCCTCCACCGGCTTCATTCCCTTTGCCCGGGTGATCCACACCAAGGCCATGAGCATCGATGGCCAGGTCGCCTGGATCGGCACCAGCAACTGGTCCGGTGGTTACCTGGATAACTCGCGCAACCTGGAAGTGGTGCTGCACGACGCTACCATGGCCCAGCGCGTGGCAGCCCTGCATGAACAGACCTGGAGTTCTTCCTACGCCCAGCCGATCGACGTGCTCAAGGTCTACCCCAAGCCGGCCAAGGGCAAGCCCACCGAATAAGGATGTACTCCTGGGGCTGGTCATTGACGGCCCCAGGATGAGCTTGCACCAACGGTTGTGGACAAGATAAGCCCCCGTCTGAACCCAGTCAGACCCGGTCAGAACAGTTTTCGCATGTATACATAAAATCTAATTTTAGATAATATGTATTGCATGACCTCCCGCTCCCGCAAAAAGAAACCCACCCGACCCGACCACGCCCTGCTGCTCTCGCAATTGCAGCAGGTGGCTCAAGGTTTGGGCGAGACCTTCGCGCCCTTCTGCGAGGTCGTGCTGCACGACCTGCGCGATGCCGATCACTCCATCGTCGCCCTGCACAACAACCTGTCCGGCCGTGAGGTCGGCGACGCCACCACCGAGCTGGGGCTGGCGCGCATTGCCGATGAAAGCTATCCGCAAGTGCTCACCAATTACGCCAACACCCTGCCCGATGGACGCCAGGCCAAGAGCACCTCGATCGGCATCAAGGATGCCGATGGCAAGTATGTGGCAGCGCTGTGCATGAATATCGACCTGACCCTGTTCGGCGCCCTGCAAGGCATGTTGCGTCAGTTCGGCAGTATCGATGGCGCGCAGCGTGTGGCCGAGACGCTGGAGCCCGCCGGCGCCGATGCGCTGCGCAGTCGCATCGATGCTTTTGCCGCACGCCTGTCGACCACGCCTCGCAGCCTCAAGGCCGAGGACCGGCGCCAGCTCATGCGCCAATTGCGCCAGGCCGGCTGCATGGACGTGCGGCGTGCAGCCGAGATCGTGGCGGCGCACCTGGGCGTGTCGCGCGCAACCGTCTACAACGATGAGAAGGATTGAAGCTTGCTTCACCATGCCTATCTTTTCATCCGCCTCTAACCACCTCTCTTGAAGGAAGCTTCATGATTCCCCTCTCCAGTGCCAACTCAGCCCCCAGCTTCACCGATGTCCTCCTGGCCGCACAACGCATCAAGCCCTGGGCGCACCAGACCCCGGTGCTGCGTTCGCGCATGGCCGATGCCGAAGTGGGCGCGCAACTGTTCTTCAAGTGCGAGAACTTCCAGCGCATGGGCGCCTTCAAGTTCCGTGGTGCCATGAATGCGCTGTCGCAATTCGATGCCGAGCAACGTCGGCATGGCGTGATCACCTTTTCCTCCGGCAACCACGCCCAGGGCACTGCGCTGGCGGCGCAACTGCTGGGCATTCCCGCGGTGATCGTCATGCCCGAGGATGCGCCCGCCGCCAAGGTGGCGGCCACCCGTGGCTATGGCGCCGAAGTGGTGACGTATGACCGCTACACCGAAGACCGCGAAGCCATCGGTGCGCGTCTGGCAGCCGAGCGCAAGATGACGCTGATCCCGCCCTACGATCATCCGCACGTGATCGCCGGCCAGGGTACCGCCACCCTGGAACTGTTGCAGCAAACCGGTCCGCTGGATGCCCTCTTCGTCTGCCTGGGCGGCGGTGGCCTGCTCTCCGGCGCCGCCCTGGCGGCACGTGCGCTGGCGCCGGAGTGCAAGATCTATGGAGTGGAACCGGAAGCCGGCAACGATGGCCAGCAATCGCTGCGCGCCGGTCACATCGTGCATATCGACACCCCCAAGACCATCGCCGACGGTGCGCAGACCCAGCACTTGGGCAAGTACACCTTCGAGGTGATCCGCCAACTGGTCGATGACATCCATACCGTGAGTGATGCCGAACTGGTGAGCGGGCTGCGCTTCTTTGCCGAGCGCATGAAGATGGTGGTCGAACCGACCGGCTGCCTGGGCTTTGCCGCCGCTCGCAAGATCAAGGAGCAACTAAAGGGAAAACGGGTGGGCGTGATCATCAGCGGCGGCAATATCGACCTGGGCAAGCTGGCCGCTTATCTGGCAGATTAGGGCCTGTTCCATTGCCCTGATAGTCATTTACCCCAATATCAGACCTGAGCGTTTTGCCTTACAGTGACGTGCTTGCACGCCTGTGCCCACGCTTCTCCACCCACTCACAAGGACTGGAATCACCATGCCCCATCTCGTTCTGGAATACACCGACAATCTCGCCATCGACGTGCAGCCCACGCTGCTCAAGCTGAACCAGGCGCTGGTGGCCAGCGGCCACTTTGAAGAGAACGCCATCAAGGCGCGCGCCGTGCGCCTGGAGCATTATCTGGTCGGCACCGCCCCCGAGGCCAAGCGTGCCTTCATCGCCCTGCGCCTGGCCATCCTGACCGGTCGCACGCTGGAACAGAAGAAGCAGATTTCCGACCTGTTGGGCGCAGCGATCCAGCAGGACCAGGCTTGGCCCCAGGATACCCAGGTGCAGATCACGGTGGAGGTGGTAGACATGCAGCGCGAGACTTATTTCAAGGCCAGCCTGCAATAGCACGCATTGATTGCGACTTCCGATTGCGACTTCCTTATCGCGCTAGGTATCAAGATCCAATGAAAAAGCCGCCCGGTGCAAACCGGACGGCTTTTATCTTATGGATGTCTTGCTGGGCGTGTGCCGGGCTGTTCAGGACAGCAGAGCCGGCTCGACCAAGAGCTCGCGGAACTGCACCACATTGCCTTCTGGATCGAAGCCATCGCAGGCGCGGAAATCCGGACCACTCCACTCGGCCTCGACCGGCTTCATGCCACCGCCGAGTTGTTGCGTACTCAGACGCGCCTGCTTCAACGAGCGCACCGGCAGGAACAACTTCACCGGTACATTCTCGCGCAGCACGGGCGGTGTGCTGATCTCTACCTTGGTGGCCACGTCCTGGGCAATGGCATGGATCACCAACAGGAAATCCTCGGCCTCGATCACTACCTTCTCGGCATGGGCGTGCTTGGGAACCACCGCCAGCACCTGCGCATAGAAGGCGGCAAGGCGGGCTACATCTTTGGCGAACAGGACTGCGCCTGCTTTGGGCTGGGTCGACATCTCTGCTTTCAAAAACGTTGATCGGATCAAACAAGGAACGGCAGAGTTTATTTACGACTTCGTCGCTTGGCAAGCATTAATCGTCACCTTGTAGCGACGCCATTGTGTCGTCATTTGGCGACGCCTTTATGTCGCTGTTTTTGCCGATATTGCAGAGCAATATAAGAATCCGCTGACAAGCGAAAGTCGCGCTGTCCGATGCCAATTTCTTCCGCACGAAATTAAGATGGCGTATCGCCGTAGTGGGGCTAACAAAACGTCAATTGTCAGTATGTTCAGCGAAGCTGTTTGCATGTGATCGTATTGTCATCGTTTCAAGCATGAGGACGTTTAAATTGTAAGTGGATGTTTTAAATGACTTTACTTCCGAACTTGATCTGCTAACTTGATGTCGCAGGGCAACAAGATGGGCGGTGAAAAACAAGAAAAATATTTCCGCCTTTTCATCAGCATCAGCATCTGCCGCGCCGTTCTTCCCTCACCGCATGACGTCATGCGTTGACGGCGACCGATTACAACGAAATCCAACCTCACGAGTATTGCGCCATGAACATTCGAGATTTGCACGCTCAGTACACTCCCGAACGCTCTCGCTTCCAGCGTACCCAAGCACCGCAGCGCGGCCTGTCGAGTTCGCCTGCCGAGCGCATCGAACTCGCGCACACTGACAGTGACGCCGATGCTTGGCTGGAGCAGGCCTTGTCGGACTTCATCTCGCTGGCTTCCAGCGTCTGCACAACGCCCATGGGCATGTTCAGTCAGTTGCACGCGGACATCGGCCTGCAGCATCCTTACCTCTCCATCAACAATGGTCGCGGTGATGCGCGCAACCAATGGTGGCGCTTCCCCGGCCAGACCGGTGTGCTGCGCAATGCAGTCGATTTCTCCCTGTGCGAAATGGCCGCCCGCACACCTGGGCAGGTGACCGAAGTCAACGACCTGCACAACGATGCGCGCTTTGCCAATAGCGCCCTGGCCCGCGGCAACCCGGCGGTGCGTTTCTATGCCGCGGTACCGCTGGTATCGGGCAATGGCGATGTGATGGGTACGCTGTGCGTGATGGACCGCGTCGCGCGTACACTGACACCGGCCCAGCGTGACGCCTTCCAGAAACTCGGTCGCCAGCTCGAAGCCCAGATCGACAGTCATCGCGCCATGCAAAAGCTGGAACAGCAGACCATGACTGATGCGCTGACCGGTATCGGCAACCGCCGCAGCTTCGATTCGCGGCTGCGTGAAGAATGGACGCGCCATCTGCGCAATGCCCGGCCCCTGACCATGCTGATGGTGGACGTGGACTACTTCAAGCAATACAACGATACCTACGGCCACCCGGCCGGTGACGCCCTGCTGGTGCAACTGGCACGCGTACTGCGTTCGCCGCTGCGGGCCAGCGATTTCCTGGCGCGTTATGGTGGTGACGAATTCTCGCTGATCCTGCCTGACACCGATGAGATCGGCGCACACCAAGTGTCCGAACGCATCAAGCAATCGGTAGCCCGCGTGAAGTGGCCGCATACCGATATCGAGATAAGCTTGGGCGCGGCCACCGTGACACCTTCGGAGATGTGCGACTTCAGCGCGCTGCTCCATGCCGCCGACCAGGCGATGTACCAGCGCAAGCATGGGCGCACCCTGCGACATGCCTGAGTCCTGATGGACCATCGTTACGGCGCTCTCTTCGGGAGCGCCGTATTCTTTTTCAGTGACCGTTCTTCATTGGGCGCAACAGGCCCAGCGCCACCAGCATCGACAGTCCCACCACCACTGCGCCAGCCAGATAGACGCTGGACACGCCATAGTGGCTGGCCAATGCGCCCGCCAAGGGACTGGTGATCCCCAATGAAATATCCAGGAAGGCCACATAAGCCCCCATGGCCAAGCCTCGCGTCTGGGGCGGCGCGCGCCGCATCGCTTCCACACCGAAACCGGGAAACACCAGCGAATAACCGAAGCCCGTCAATGCCGCGCCGGCATAGGCCCACGAAGCACTCCCGGCCTGCCAGATCAACAGTTGCCCCAGCACTTCGATGACCACACAGACCAATGCCACCCTGGCACCACCGACCTTGTCAGGCAGATGCGCAAACAACAGCCGGGCGACGATGAAGGCGATGCCGAAACTGGTGAAGGCCAGTGAAGAATCCCCCCACGCGTGCGCCGCAAAGAGCAAGGCAATGAAGGCGGTGATGACGCCGAAACCGACACTGGAGAGCGCCAGTCCCAGCCCAGGTTGCCACACCGCACCCAGCACCTTGTAGAAGGGCGTGCGACGGTTGGCACTGGGCGCCACGGCCGGCAAGCCAGCCAGCATCAGCAGCGCCAGCAAGGGAATGAGCACACTCACACCGGCAATGCCCGCAAAGCCGTAGGCATGATTGACCGCCACGCCCAGTGGCGCACCGCAGGCCATGGCAGCATAGATGGCGATGCCCAGCCAGGCCATGACCTTGCCGCCATGCTGCGGCCCCACCAGGGCGATGCCCCAGCTCATGGTGCCGGTCACCACCAGGCTTTCCCCCAACGCCAGCAACAGGCGCCCCAGCAGCAATACCAGCACCGATGCCACCGGATGATCCAACCACGCCAGCGAAGCCAGGTAGACCAGGCCCGACAAAGAGGCTGCGGTAAAGCCGCCCAGGACGGCCCGCTTGGCGCCACGCAGGTCGGCGTAATTACCGGCCCACGAACGCGACAGCAAGGCAGCCGCAAATTGCGCGCCGACCACTACGCCGACCACGGTAGCGTTCATGCCCAGTGCATCCTTCAGATGCAGGGGCAACACCGGCAACTGCAAGCCGATGGTAAGAAAGGCGATGAAGACCGCCAGTGTCAGCGGCGCCAGTTTGAGAAAGACCGCTGTGCCAGGACTGGCCAGGGGCGTGACGGAAGCAGGCTTGTCAGCCGGTCGGATGTTCATGAAGTTTCCTTGAGAGCATAAGAAGGATCAGGCCAGGGCGCAGGGCCGATTGCCGGCCTGGATGGCACGCAGTAGAATGCGACGAATCCGTCACATTCCATCGAGATGCAGTATGCGACGGATTCGTCAGGTTTTCCATTCGCATTCCTTTTTCAGGACATCGCCCCATGAACAAGCCGCGCCGCCCCCAGATTTCCCTGCGCAAGACGCCGCAACAGGCCCGCTCGACCGAACTGGTGGCCGCCATCCTGCAAGCAGCTATTCAGGTTTTGCTGCGTGAGGGCGCGGCGCGCTTTACCACGGCGCGCGTGGCCGAGCGGGCGGGAGTGAGCGTCGGATCGGTGTACCAGTATTTCCCCAACAAGGCAGCCATCCTGTTCCGGCTACAGGCCGATGAATGGCAACAGACCACCGAGATGGTGCGCCAGCTATTGCAGGACCCCTGCAAGCCACCGGCCACACGCCTGCGCGAACTGGTACACGCCTTCATCCGCAGCGAGTTCGAGGAAGCCCAGGTCAGGCAGGCGCTGGCCGATGCCGCCCCGCTCTATCGCGCCGCGCCTGAGGCCTTGGACTTGAGCCGGGCCTGGGATGGCATCATTGGCGCCTTCATGCGCGAAGCCTTGCCGGGCGTCTCGCCACAGCGGCGCAAGCGGGCCGGAGAACTGGTGATGACCACCCTGTCCACGGTGGGCGAACACCTCTCGCGCAGCCCTCATCCGGCCAAGGCCATCCGGGCCTATGGCGAAGCCATGGCCGACATGTTCTGTGCCTATCTGGACAGCCTGCGCTTGCGCTGATCAGCTCTTGCGTGGTCGCGCGACGGCGGTGGATGCGCGTTGGACCAGTTGCGGCGTGGCGGTCACGCGCATGACCGGCGACGGGCTGCGGTGCTCGATCAAGGCCAGCAGCAGGTCGATCGACATGCGGGCCGCCTCCTCGGTGGGCACCGCCACGGTGGTCAAGGCAGGACGTGAAACGCGCGCCCACTGGATGTCGGTGATGCCGATCACCGAGATATCGCGCGGCACGCTCAGGCCCAGATCGGCAATGGCATTCATCGCGCCCAGCGCCGGCAGGTCATTGCTGGCGAAGATGGCGGTCAGTTGCGGATCTTCGCGCAGCAAGGCCATGCTGGCCTGGTAGCCGGCCTCGACGGTGTCGGCAATGTAGCGGGTGCGTTCTGCGGGATGGGCCACACCCGCCTCGGTGCAGGCCTGGGCGAAGCCGCGGTAACGTTCGGCGTGGATGCCGCTACGCTTGCTGCCCACCAGCGCCGCGATATGACGATGGCCCAAGGCCAGCAGATGCCGTGCTGCGATGGCGCCCGCAGCAAAGAAATCCACCGCGATGCAGGGCAACTCGGGCGGGGCATCGGGTTTCTCCCACATGCACAGCACCACCGGCGCGCCGCGCTGCTCAGTCTTCTTCAGCTCATCCATGGGCAGGTTGGCATTCATGATCAGTACGCCATCGGAGAGCGTACCGGCGATCTGGTCCAGGTAGGCGCGACCGGTGTCGGGGTCGTCATTGGTATTGCAGACGATCAGGAAGCGTCCATGCGCGCGCGCGGCACGTTCGGCGGCCAGCGCGAACTCAGGATAGAAGGGATTGGCGATGCTGGAGACCACCAGCGCCAGCGTCGGCGCCCGTCCCTCGGCCAGGGCGCGGGCTGTCAGGTGCGGACGGTAGCCGAGCTGGGCTACTGCCTCCAGCACGCGCTGGCGCGTCTGCTCGCCGACCTTGCCGCGCTGGCGCAGGACGTTGGAAACAGTAGCCGAGGTGACACCGGCCAGACGCGCGACTTCGGATAAGGTGGTCATGGATGCATGGAGTTGGAAGCCCTCGCATTCAAACCGCTAATGGCGGGCTTGTCAACGCGCTGGCGCCGTTATGAAACGCTTGCGGTGCAAGGCGTAATGGTCGCATTGGCGGCCGCGCAGACCGACATCCACTCAACAATTTACGCATCAGCACGGACCTTTCCTGACAAAATGCTGGCACTGCACGGTTACAGGATTGTGGTTGCGTCGCCTATTCAAGATGGGTATGATCGACCCAAATATTTGCCAACCCAACACGGCAACACGCTCAGAACAACGACGTGGAGACACCCCCCGATTGCACACAGGAAACCCCAGGCGATCTTTTTTTTGGGTCAATTGATTAAGCGCTTAACCCAGCGCCCACACTGCCTTCTGGCATCCTGTCCTGCAATCCATTTCTGTTAGGAAAACGTGATGGCCAGCATCAGCTTGCGTGCAGCACAAAAAGCCTACGGCGACGCCCCGCCGGTAATCCGCAATGTCGATCTCGACATTGGTGAACATGAATTCTGTGTCTTCCTCGGCCCTTCCGGCTGCGGCAAGTCCACGCTCCTGCGCAGCATCGCAGGACTGGAAGATCTCACCAGCGGCGACCTCTTCATCGGTGGCAAGCGCGTCAACGAGGTGCCCTCGGCGCAGCGCTCGGTGGCCATGGTGTTCCAGAGCTATGCGCTGTTCCCGCACATGACGGTGTATGAAAACATGAGCTTCGGCCTGACCCTGGCCAAGCTGCCCAAGGCCGAAATCGAACAGAAGGTGCGTGAAGCTGCGCGCATCCTGCAACTGGAAGAACTGCTGCAACGCAAGCCCAAGGAACTCTCGGGCGGCCAGCGCCAGCGCGTAGCGATCGGTCGCGCCATCGTGCGCCGGCCGGGCGTGTTCCTGTTCGACGAACCACTCTCCAATCTGGATGCCACCCTGCGCAGCCAGACCCGCATCGAGATCGCGCGCCTGCATCGCCAATTCGCCCAGGCCAGCGTGGTCTATGTGACTCACGACCAGGTCGAAGCCATGACCCTGGCCGACCGCATCGTATTGCTGCACGCGGGCGCCGATACCCAGCGCTTTGGCAGCATCGCCCAGGTCGGTACGCCCATGGAGCTGTATCACCATCCACGCAATCGCTTCGTGGCCGGCTTCATCGGTTCGCCACGGATGAATTTCCTGCCGGTGCAAGTGGTGAGCGTGCAAGAGCAAGGCATCCTGGTGCGCCTGAGCAGCAGTGAAGAGACCGTGCTGGTGGCCGCACAAGGCCACGTGCAGCCGGGCCAGTCGCTGACCCTGGGGGTGCGCCCGGAACATATGGAGATCGGCACTCAAGGCCAGTACGGCCTCAACCGCGAAGTCATGCTGGTGGAACGCCTGGGCGAGCAAACCTACGTGCACCTGGACGAACCGGCTGGCCAGCCGCTGGTGGCCAAGGCGCCGGGCGATGCCCGCATTGCACGTGGCGAGCGCCTGCGCGTATCGGTGGCACCGAACTGCGCCTATCTGTTCGACCAGGAGGGTGTGGCCCTGGCCCGCACCCAGGTCCACGCCGGCCTGGCGGTGGCGGCCTGAGTACCGCCGCCCTCTTCCCTTCCACGCTTTTCTACCGCTAAGGAATCACGACCATGTCGTTACGATTGGGAGTCTGTTACTACCCTGAACATTGGCCCGAGGCCATGTGGGACAGCGATGCACAACGCATGAAGGCACTCGGTATCCAGCAGGTGCGCATCGGCGAATTTGCCTGGAGCCGCATCGAACCGTCGCCGGGCGATCTGCGCTGGGATTGGCTGGACCGTGCCATCGAGGTGTTGGCAAAACACGGACTGGAAGTGGTGATGTGCACCCCCACCGCAACCCCGCCCAAGTGGCTCATCGACCGCCACGACGATGTGCTGGCAGTGGACGCCAATGGTCGCCAGCGCGGCTTCGGCTCACGCCGTCATTATGATTTTTCGTCGGATTCCTATTACGAGGAATCGCAGCGCATCGTGCGCCTGCTGGGCGAGCGCTATGGCCAGCACCCGGCCGTGACCGCCTGGCAGCTCGACAATGAATACGGTTGCCACCAGACCGTGGTCAGCTATTCGTCTTCGGCCCAGCGCCGTTTCCGCCAGTGGCTGCGCCAGCGCTACGGCAGCATCGATGCGCTCAACACGGCTTGGGGCACGGTGTTCTGGAGCATGGAATACCGCAGCTTCGATGAAATCGATGCGCCCATCGGCACCGTCACCGAAGCCCATCCGTCGCATCGTCTCGACTATCGCCGCTTTGCCTCGGACGAAGTGGTGCGCTACAACCGGATGCAAGTCGAGATCCTGCGCCCGCTCTCGCCGGGCCGGCTGATGGTGCACAACTTCATGCAGATGTTCCTGGAGTTCGATCACTACCCGGTGGCCGCCGATCTGGACGTGGCCACCTGGGATAGCTATCCGCTGGGCGCCCTGGAAGTGATGTGGTTCGACCCGCACACCAAGGCCCGCTGGCTGCGCACCGGCCATCCTGACTTTGCCAGCTTCAACCATGACCTCTATCGCGGCATGTCGGCCAAGCCGTTCTGGGTGATGGAACAGCAACCCGGCCCGGTGAACTGGGCACACTGGAACCCGGCACCACTGCCGGGCATGGTGCGCTTGTGGAGCTGGGAAGCCTTCGCCCACGGCGCCGGTTGCGTGTCCTATTTCCGCTGGCGCCAATGCCCGTTCGCGCAGGAGCAGTTGCACGCCGGCCTGAACCGTCCCGACAATCGCCTCGACGTCGGCGGCTCGGAAGCCGAACGGGTGGCCCAGGAAATCATCTCCGTGCAAGCGGCCCATGGCCAGCTGTCCCAGCCGCGTGGCAAGGTGGCGCTGCTGTTCGACTACGATGCCAAGTGGCTCTTCGAAATCCACTTCCAGGGCATCGATTTCGAGTACGCCCATTTTGCTTTCGACTACTACTCGACCCTGCGCGCGCTCGGCCTGGACGTGGACATCGTGCCGCTCAATGCCGACCTGCAGGGCTATGCCATGATCGTGGTGCCGCCGCTGCCCATCGTACCGGACGACCTGCCGGCTCGCATCGCGCAAAGCGGCGCACAGGTGGTGTTCGGTCCGCGCAGCGGCTCCAAGACCAAGTCGCTGCAGATCCCTTCGACCCTGCCACCGGGACCGCTGCAGCAATTGCTGCCGATGCGTGTGTGGCGCGTCGAATCAATGCGTCCCAACGTCAGCGAAGCGGTGCAGTTCGGTACCGCACCAGGCCAGGCCCGTTACTGGCGCGACCTGATCGAAGCCGATGGCGAAGGCCTGCAGACCATCGCCCGTTTCGGCGACGGCCATCCGGCCATCGTGCAGAAGGAGCGCGCCCATTACCTGGCCAGCATCTTCGATGCCGAGCTGACCTCACACTACTTCGAACAGGTGGCCCGTGCGGCCGGACTGGCCCCGCAACGCCTGCCCGAAGGGCTGCGCCTGCAACAGCGCGGCGGTCTGCAGTTCGCCTTCAACTACAGCGATGCACCGATCACCCTGCCGCATTCTGAGGGTGCGCAGTTCCTGGTCGGACAGGCGGCGCTGGAGCCACAGGGTGTGGCCATCTATCGTAGCCAACAGGCATAGGAAGGACGCCAGCCTCACTCGGGAAGACAGCACGGCGGCTGCCACTAGCGCCGCCGCTGCGCAAGCAGGCAAAGAACCTGCGCAAGAAAGCGTGCGAGAACCAACCAACGAGATCCATGACACCAACTGTTTGAACCAAACATTCGGAGACAACAATGAAAAAGATGATTCGCATGACCGTGATCGCCGGCTGCCTGGCGGCCTCGGCCGCCTGGAGCGCCGCCGCCATGGCCGGCACCCTGGCCGTCAACATCGCCTACAAGGGCGCCGTCCAGCGCAACGTGTGGCAATCCACGGTGGATGAATTCAAGAAGGCCAACCCGGACGTGGACGTGAAGGTTTCCTTCATCGAGGAAGAAGCCTACAAGGTGCAACTGCCGGGTTGGCTGTCGACCCAGGCGCCGGACATCATCAACTGGCACAACGGCGAGCGCATGGCCTTCTATGCCAGCCGCGGCCTGCTGGAAGACCTGAGCGAAGACTGGAAGAAGAACGGCTGGGACAGCACCTACGCCTCCACCAAGGAAGCCTCGTCCTGGCAGGGCAAGCAATATTCGGCCCCGACCGTGTACTACTCCTGGGGCATGTTCTATCGCAAGGACTTGTTCAAGAAGGTCGGCATCGCCAGCGAACCCAAGACCTGGGACGAATTCCTGGAGGCCTGCAAGAAGTTGAAGGCCGCCGGCATCGCACCGGTGGCCGTGGGCGGGCGCGATGCCTGGACCCTGGCCGGCTGGTTCGATTACCTAGACCTGCGCATCAATGGCAATGCCTTCCACCAGCAACTCATGGCCGGCGACATCGCCTACACCGATCCCCGCGTCAAGAAGGTCTACACCACCTGGAAGAGCCTGATCGACAACAAGATCTTCATCGACAACGCCCTGTCCTATGACCTGGACGGCGCCCAACCCTTCCTGTTCCAGGGCAAGGCCGCCATGATGTTGATGGGCACCTTCATTGCCAAGGGTTTCCCGGCCAAGCTGGCGCCGGAGATGGGTTACTTCCAGTTCCCCATCATCGATGCCAACGTGCCCACCGCCGAAGAAGGTCCGACCGAATCGATCCACATCCCGGCCAAGGCCCGCAACAAGGCTGATGCCCATCGCTTCATCGCCTTCGTGGGAACCCCGGCCATCAGCGCCAAGCTGGCTGAAGGTCTGGGTTCGCTGCCGGCCAACAGCAAGTCGCCGGCGCCGGCCGATCCGATCTCGCGCATCGGCTTTGACATCCTCTCCAATGCCAAGGGCGGCATCTCGCAGTTCTATGATCGCGACATGACCAAGGAAATGGCCGATGAAGGCATGAAGGGTATGCAGAAGT
Organism: Herbaspirillum rubrisubalbicans; assembly: GCF_003719195.1. Classification (NCBI taxonomy): domain Bacteria; kingdom Pseudomonadati; phylum Pseudomonadota; class Betaproteobacteria; order Burkholderiales; family Oxalobacteraceae; genus Herbaspirillum; species Herbaspirillum rubrisubalbicans. Next base: position 285,896 of record NZ_CP024996.1, on the reverse strand, counting down.
TCGTCAGCGATCCGAGCAAGCTCGATGACGTGCTCAACGAGCTGGAACAAAGCCGCAAGCGTATCTACAAGAAGTCCTGATCGTCGTTCATGCCTGGCCCCTCCAGGCAGTCCATCCGGGCCATTGCCGCTGCCAGGCGGCGGTCATGGCCCGCAGAAAATGAAGGAGACCCCGCCATGCTAGCGCCCACTTCCGCTGCGCAGCCGCCCGCGACCCCATCGGCTGCCACGCCGGTCACCGGCCCGCAGCGCAGTGCCGCCCGTCGCAACCGCGCCGCCTTCTGGTTCCTGGCGCCGGCCTGCGTGATGACGCTGGTCTACGTGCTGTACCCGATTTTCTATACGATCTATCTCAGCTTCTTCAGTTGGGATGGCATGACCGATCCCAAATACGTGGGCCTGGCCAACTACATCGAACTGTTCCATGCGCCGACCTTCTACACGGCCTTGAAGAACAATGTGCTGTGGCTGCTCATGTTCCTGCTGGCCCCGCCCATGGGCCTGGCCATCGCGCTCTACCTGAACCAGAAGGTGGGCGGGATGCGCGTGGTGAAGTCGCTCTTCTTCGCCCCCTTCGTGCTCTCGGGCGTGGTGGTGGGCCTGATCTATAGCTGGTTCTACGATCCCAGCTTCGGCCTGCTGTCGCTGATCTTGGGGCATGGCGTGCCAGTGCTGGGCGATGCGCGCTATGCCACCTTCGGCATCATCTTCGCCGCCCTGTGGCCGCAAACCGCCTATTGCATGATCCTCTATCTCACCGGCCTGACCGCGCTCAACCATGACCAGGTGGAAGCGGCCCGCATGGAAGGCGCGCGTGGCTGGTCCATGCTGCGTTACGTGATCCTGCCGCAATTGCGCTCGACCACCTTCATGGCCTTCGTGGTCAGCATCATCGGTGCCCTGCGCAGCTTCGACCTGATCTCGGTGATGACCAGCGGCGGCCCTTACGAGAGTTCCACCGTGCTGGCCTACTACGCCTACGACCAGGCCATCAAGTATTACCGCCAAGGCTATTCGGCGGCGGTGGCGGTGACCCTCTTTGCCATCATGCTGGTCTACATCGTCTATCAACTGCGCCGTATGCTGCGCGCCGAACGCTAACGAAGAAAAGAGGGATCGCCATGTTTCCCATGCCGATAGAAAAATGGAAGCCGCTCAACCGCGTGCTGTATCGCGCCTCGCTGCCGGTGGCGCTGCTGATCTGGCTGTTGCCGATGCTGACCGCACTGGTGACCTCGATGCGCTCCAATGACGAACTGATGGCCGGCAACTACTGGGGCTGGCCGCAGGACTTCGCGATGCTGGAGAATTACCGCGAAGCCCTGACCGGCTCGCCCATGTTGCATTACTTCTGGAATAGCTGCCTCATCACCATTCCCTCGGTGGTGGGCGCCATCGCGTTGGCAGCCATGGCCGGCTTTGCACTATCGACCTACCAGTTCCGCGGCAATACGATCCTCTTCGCCACCTTCGTGGCCTGCAACTTCGTGCCGCAGCAGATCCTGATGATCCCGGTGCGCGACCTGACGCTGTCGCTGGGTCTGTTCAATACCATCACCGGCATGATGCTGTTCCACATCGCCATGCAGACCGGCTTCTGTACCCTGTTCCTGCGCAACTTCATCAAGCAGTTGCCGTTCGAAATGATCGAAGCAGCGCGCATCGAAGGCGCCAGCGAGTGGACCGTGTTCTACCGCATCGTGCTGCCGCTGATCCGCCCGGCGCTGGCAGCCCTGGCAGTGCTGGTGTTCACCTTCGTCTGGAACGATTATTTCTGGGCGCTGGTGCTGACCCAGGGCGATGACGTGGCCCCCATCACGGTAGGTGTAGCGGCTCTGCGCGGGCAGTGGACCACCGCCTGGAACCTGGTCTCGGCCGGTTCCATCCTGGCAGCGCTACCCTCGGTGATCCTGTTCTTCGTGATGCAGAAGCAGTTCGTGGCCGGGCTCACCTTCGGCGCCAGCAAGGGTTGATCAGGGCTGGACTGCGCTCTGCTGGGCCTGTGCCTCCAGGCCCACCCCCATGGCTTGGAACAAGGTCGCCGTATCACTCATGCGGCTGGCGGTGGCGCGAATCTCACCCAGCCGGGCATTGAGATACTGGCGTTCGCCAGCACGTGTGGCACTGGCCGGATAGGCGCCAAGCTGGGCGCGCCGTTGCGCATTGCGCCAGCTCTGCTCGGAGGCAGTACGCGCCGCCGCCGATGCCTGCAAGGCATCGGCATCCTGGGTCAGCGCAACCAGGCTATCGGCCACGTTCTGGAAAGCATTCAACACGGTTTGGCGATAATGGGATTGGGCAGCCAGATAGGCTTCCTTGGCTGCATCCCGCTTGGCGCGCAGGGCGCCGCCATGGAATAACGGCTGGGTCAGCGAAGCACCCAGCCCCCACACCGCCCCGACGCCACTGGTCGCCTTGGCCCAGGAAAAACCGGACTGGCCGAACGAAGCATTGATGGACAGGCTGGGAAACATCTCGGCCATGGCCTCCGCCTGCTGGGCCGCAGCCACCTTCAACGCCGCATCGGCGGCCAGGATGTCGGGGCGCTGGCGCAGCAGGTCCGAAGGTACGGTCAATGGCACTTCTGCGGGCAATGTCAATGCGGCGATGTCCAGGTCTGGCGGCGCGGCATCGGGCGTGCGTCCCATCAACACGGCCAGTGCATGACGTGCTCCCTGCCATTGCGCCTTCAGGCCAGGCAGGCTGGCGCGCAATGATTGTGCGGAGGCGCGTGCGGACAGGAGCTCGTCGGTGGACACCGCCCCCAGCGCCAGCCGGCGCTGCATCTCCTCCACATCGGCATCAGCCAGCGCCACCAGGCGCTCGGTCTGCGCGACCTGGGCGCGCAGCGAGGCGGCGTTGATGGCGCTGATGACCACATTGGCCGCCACCGTGCGACGGGCGGCATCGAACTGGTAGGACTGGGCATCGACCTGGGCGGCCAACGCCGAGTTGGCGAAGCGCTGCACGCCGAACAGGTCGAAGGTATAGCTGGCGCGGATTTGCCCGGAAAAGACGTTATAGACATTAGTGGACGGGCCGATGTTGGGCAAGCCCAGGGCGCGCTGGCGCTGGGTCTGGCCGACGGCATCGATGGTGGGCCACAGCGATTCACCGACCTGTGCGCGCAATTGCAGCTGCGCGCCGGCCAGGTTGCGCTCGGCTTGGGCCAGTGAGTGATTGTTGCGCAAGGCTTCGTCCACCCATGCCGACAATTGCGGCGAGCCATAGGCCTGCCACCACTGCGGCACGGCACGCTGGCCCAGCACGAACTTCTGGCGCGCCTCCTGTGGCCCGAGGGTGGCGGGCGTACTCTCAACGGCATAATGGGCCGGCTGCGGCATGGCCGGTGCCTCGCCGCTGGGGCCCAGCGCGCAGCCCGACAGCAGCAAGGCCACAGCCAGCGCCAGCGGGCGGGGGGTGAAGATCGATGGCATGGCGCTCATCAGTGGCTCCCTTGCGCAACAGCGTCACGGTGATGGGTTTCATCCGGCTTGACCCGATAGCACAGCGCATACAGCGCCGGCAGGTAGAACAGGGTCAGGATGGTGGCGATGGTGATGCCGCCCATCAGGGCGGTGGCCATCGGCCCGAAGAAGTTGCTGCGCAATAGCGGAATGAGCGCCAGCACGGCCGCCGCAGCGGTCAGCGTGATCGGCCGGAAACGCCGCACGGTGGCGCCGACGATGGCATCGAAGCGACCGCGGCCGGCGGCGATGTCCTGCTCGATCTGATCCACCAGGATCACCGAATTGCGCATGATGATGCCTAACATGGCGATGGTGCCCAGCATGGCCACGAAACCAAACGGCTGGCCAAACAGCAGCAGCGCCGCCACCACGCCGATCAAGCCCAGCGGCGCAGTCATCACCACCATCAGGGTGCGACCGAAGCTTTGCAACTGCACCATCAGCAACAGCAGCACGGCAATGACCATCAGCGGCATCTGGGCCGAGATCGAGGATTGCGCCTTGGCGTTTTCTTCCACCGGTCCACCCACGTTGATGCGATAGCCCACCGGCAGTTCGCTACGCAAGGCATCGAGTTTCTGATTGACGGCATTGGTCACGTCGATGCCCTGCACCCCAGGTCGCACGTCGGCCAGGACAGTAATGGTGGGCTGGCGGTCACGCTCCCAGATGACGCCATATTCCAGCGTATCGTGGAACCGACCCAGCGTCGCCAGGGGCACCGGGCCATGGGTGGTGGGCATGGACAAGGTGGCCAGGCGCGCAGGGTCGACGCGCTCACTGCGCGGGGCACGCAGGTCGACGCTGATGAGCTTGTCGCGTTCGCGATATTGGGTGACCGTGAAGCCCGACAATTGCATGGCCAGGAAGTTGGAAATCTGCTGACTGCTCAACCCCAGTTCAGCGGCCCGCTTCTGATCGATCTCGAAAGAGACCGAACGCTGCGCCGGCTCATCCCAGTCGAACTGGATGTTGGTGGCGCGACTTTCCTTGCGCAGTTCGGCGGCCACCTGTTCGGCAATGGCGCGCACCTTGGGAATCTGCTCGCCACTGATGCGAAACTGCACCGGGAAGCCCACCGGCGGGCCATTCTCCAGACGCGTCAGGCGTGTGCGCGCACCGCTGAACTGCTTGCGCAGCGGCTCTTCCAGCGCGCGCGCCAGGGCTTCGCGGTCTTCCACTGATTTGGCAGTGACGACGAATTGCGCAAAGTTGGCGCTGGCCAGTTGCTGATCCAGCGGTAGGTAGAAGCGCGGCGCGCCGACGCCGACGAAGCTGACGTAGTGGTCGATCTGGGGCCGGCCCTTCAACAGCGCTTCCATGCGGATCGTTTCGCGCTGGGTGGCTTCAAACGAGGCGCGTTCGGGCAAGCGCAGGTCGATCAGCAGTTCGGGCCGGTCCGAGCTGGGGAAGAATTGCTGCGGCACCAGCGCGAAAGCGGCCAGCGAACCGATGAAGAGCACCGTGGTGAGGATCACCACCCGCCCCCGGAATGCCACGCACCAGGCCACCGCACGACGCAGCAGGGTGTAGACGCGGGTCTGGTAGATGGGGTGATCGTGGTCTTCTTCATCATGGCCGGCATGGGGCTGGGCAGCGATCTGTTCATCGCTCAATGCACCCGGTTTTTCCTTGAGCATGTGATAGCCCAACAGCGGAATCAGCACCACCGCCGCCAGCCAGGACAGCAGCAGCGCAATGGCCGATACCTCGAAGATGGAACGCGTGTATTCGCCCGTACCGGACTTGGCCAGGGCGATGGGCAGAAAGCCCGCCACCGTGACCAGGGTGCCGGTCAGCATGGGGAAGGCGGTGCTGGTGTAGGCGAAGGCGGCGGCGCGGTGACGGTTCCAGCCTTGTTCCAGCTTTACCGCCATCATTTCCACGGCGATGATGGCGTCATCCACCAGCAGGCCCAGCGCCAGCACCAGGGTGCCCAGCGACACCTTGTGCAGACCGATATCGAACAGGTACATGAACAGCGCAGTAACCGCCAGTACGATGGGAATCGAGATCACCACCACCATGCCGGTGCGTATGCCCAGCGACAGCAGGCTCACCACCAGCACGATGGCCACCGCCTCGGCCACTGCTTCCAAAAATTCATCTACTGATTTTTCCACTGCGTGCGGCATACTGGAAACCGCCGTCAGCGTGAGGCCTGCCGGCAGGCGCTTGCGCAATTGTTCAGTTCGTTCATCCAGCGCCTTACCCAGGCGGATCACATCGCCCCCCGGTTGCATGGTCACGCCGATGCCCAGCACCGGCTGGCCGTTGGCGCGCATTTCCTGTTCCTGCGGCTCATCGTAGCCACGGTGGATGGTAGCGATATCGCCCAGGCGGAAATTGCGGTTGTTGATGTGGATGATCTTCTCTTCCAGCGCACGCAGGTTCTCGAACTGGCCGGTGGGACGCACATAGACGCGGTCACTGCCGGTGGTGATGAGCCCGCCCGGCACCACCGCATTCTGGCCGCCGATGGCATCGGCCAGTTGCTGCGGACTGATGCCCAGACGCGTCATGCGGGCATTGCCGATGTCGATGTAGATGTGCTCCTGGCGATCGCCGAAGTAATCGATCTTGGCCACGCCCGGCACGTGCAGCAGTTCGGCGCGCAACTGGTCGGCATAGTCGCGCAGTTGCGCGGGCGTGAAGCCATCGCCGGCCAGTGCGTAGATGTTGGTGTAGACATCGCCGAATTCATCATTGAAATAAGGCCCCTTGACGCCCTGCGGCAAGGTGGCCGCCATGTCGCCGACCTTCTTGCGCACCTGATACCAAGTCTGCGGCACCTGCGAGGCTGGCGCCGTGTCCTTGATGGTGAAGAACAGTTGCGACTGGCCGGGGCGCGAATAGCTGCGCAGGAAATCGACGTCCGGGGTTTCCTGCAGCTTGCGGGCGATGCGGTCGGTGATCTGTTCCTGCACCTGGCGCGCAGTGGCGCCCGGCCAATCGGTCTGGATCACCATGACCTTGAAGGTGAAGGGTGGATCTTCGGATTGCGACAGACGCGAATACGATCCGATGCCCAGCAAGGTCACCAGCGCCAGGATGAAGGTCACCAGCGCCTGGTGCTTCAGGGTCCAGGCGGAAAGATTGAAGCGACCGGGCGCGCTCATAGGGCGAAGTCCTCGGCGTGCAGCGGCGCCACCGGCTTGACCTTCTCGCCCACCGTGAGGGTATGCACGCCTTGCACCACCACCTTGTCATTGGCCGTCACCCCTTGCGAGAGGGCAATACTGCGTTCGCCATAGGCGGCGATGATGACCGGGCGCAGTTCCAGCTTGCCTTCGACACCGACGATCCATACCGCTGGCTTCCCTCCTTGGTGGAACAAGGCAGTGGCCGGCAGCAGCATCACCTGGCCGGCATTGGCATCGGAATGCGGCGTGATGGCCACTTCGCCGATCATGCCCAGGCGCACGCCGGGCTCGGGCTGTTCCAGCGTGAGCTTGACGCGATAGGTGCGACTTTGCGGATCGGCGGCAGGACTGATTTCGCGCACCCGCGCCTGGAAATGCTTGCCCGGCAATGCGGCGAGCGTGACGGTTGCGGCAGCGCCCGGCTGCAAGCTGGCCAACTGACGGTCGGCCACATCGGTAACCACGTCCATCGCCCCCGACCACGCCAGCGCATAGACCGGCTGGCCGGCGCTGAGCACGTCGCCGGTATTGGCCTGTTCAGCGCTGATGACGCCATCATGCTGCGCCACCAGAGTAGTGTAGTCGCGCTGGTTACCAGCCACGGCCGCGCGCGCCTGCGCTGCCTTGAACTGCGAGAGGGCAGCGGCGTGGGCGTCCTGGCTTTGTTCCAGTTGCTGGGTACTGATCAGTTGTTCGTGGGCTTGCTCGGTGTCGCGTTGCAATTGTTTTTCGGCCGCCTCCAGATGCTGGCGGGCGGAGGCCAGCTCGGCCCGCGCCGAGACGGCGTTCTGGTCGGCGTCGGCAGGATCCAGGCGGGCCAGCACCTGGCCCCGGCGCACCACGTCACCCAGGTGCACGCGGCGTTCCACCAACTGGCCGGCCACGCGGAAGGACAACGAAGTCACATAGCGCGACTGCACCTCGGCCGGCAGCTGCAGCGGCAGGCTGCCGCCGCGCTCCTGTGCCTGCAATACCACCACTTCGCGCGGCGCCTCGGCCACCGGGGCCGGCTTGCTGCAGGCCGACAGCAACAGCGCAAAGGACACGGTCAGCAAGGCCAGGGGCACACGCCGGGCGGGCAGAACAGGCGAAACGAACAAAACGGGCTTCACAGCATTCCTTTCGGGAAAAGGAGTGTCGGATCGTCTGGCGTTCCGCATCCTGGAGAGTGATCCTTACCAAACTTCAGCGATTCTAATTCACATATGAATTCAGATGCAATACTGTATTTGAATACAAGGATGCTAGAATCCTGCCCCATGACACGCCAACGACTCAGCCGCGAGCAAAGCCGTGAGCAGACCCGCGAAAGGCTGCTGGAGGCAGCGCACGCGGTCTTCATGCAACAGGGATACGCGCAGACCAGCGTGGAAGACATCAGCGCTGCTGCCGGTTACTCGCGCGGCGCCTTCTATTCCAACTTCGATGACAAGACGCAGCTCTTCTTCGAGCTGCTGCGCCGCGAGGGGGAAACTATCGACCGCGGTTTCGAGCGTCTGCTTGATGGCGGCCTGACCGCGCCGGGTGCGCTGCGCGACGCTCTAGCCACGCAATATTCGGCGCTGTATCGCGATGACCAGTGCAGCCTGCTGTGGATGGAAGCACGCATCGTGGCGCTGCGCGATGAAAAATTCCGTGCGCAGCTCGACGACTTCCTGGAAGGGCGCTACCGCCAGATCACCCGGTTCGTACAGGCCTATTGCCAGGTGACTGGCATCGCGCCCACTGCCCCGCCGCGCGAGATCGCCATCGGCCTCATGGCGCTATGCGAAGGGGTCAGTTTCTCCTACCGCTGCGTGCCCCATATCGTGGATGGCAAGACGGCCGAATCGGTGCTGGCCTGGTTCCTGAAGGCGGCTGTCATGGTGGTGGCGCCAGAGAATACGCCAGCGCAGCCATCGGCCAGCAAGGCGGCACGCAAACCCGCCGCCCGCAAAAAAAACGCTGGTGCCTAGGCACCCGCCGTCAAGGGTGCCATCAACCACTGCGCAATCTGCGGCCAGGTCTCGGCCAGCGTGCGGCTTCCCATGAACAAACCGATATGCCCGCCCGGCACCACGCGTTGCGTGATGTGGGTGGCGGGCGTGCCCATCAGGGTGGCGGCGTTCATCACCTGTTCGGCAGTGGTGATGTCGTCGCGCTCGCCGGCCAGCAGATACAGCGGGCAGTGGATGTCCTTGAGATCAAGCTGCTTGCCCAGCGCCACATACTTGCCGCGCGCCAGCAGGTTGTCCTTGAAGATGTTGCGGATGGCCTGGAGATACCAGCGCCCCGGCAGGTCGACCGTGGTTTCGTACCAGGCCGAGAAGGTCTCGCGCTTGGCCAGGTAGACCGGATCGTCGATGTGCTGGAACAGGTCCAGGTGCTCGGTGAAGTAGTGCTCATCGGGATGCATGTTCTTCCAGCCCTGTAGCATGAAGCTGCCGCGCATGAGTCCGCCGCCGGTACGTACCAGGTCTTCGTAGAAGCGGATCGGGGTGCGCTCCACCATCTGCTTCAAGGGACCATCGCCGGCACCGGCATCGATGGGAGAACCGGCCAGCACCAGGCGCTGCACCATAGGCGGGAAGCGCGCCGCGATCATGGCCGAGATCCAGCCGCCCTGGCACAGGCCGACCAGGTTGACGCGACCACCCAGCTCCTGGATCACCACGCACAGATCGGCCAGGTAGTTGTCGATCTCCAGGTCTTTCATGTCTTCGCTGGCGCTGTGCCAGTCGGTCAGACACACATGCGAGACGCCGTGCGCCATGAGCGTTTCGACCAGGCTCTGGCCATGGTAATAGTCGGCAATCACCGAAGAGTGACCGGCATAGGGCGCCACCACCAGAGTGGGCACGGCAGCGGGCTTGCCATATTCACGCAGGGTCAGCGTGCGCAGCTTCAGGCGCTCGTGGTTGGCGGTGGCCATCCGGGGATGTTGGATGGCGTGCAGCTTGGCTTCTTCTTCCAGAAATCGTAGATGCTTGTCCACCACCTCTTGCCCCTGTCGAAATACCTGGGTGGCCAGCATCATCGGCCAGAACAAGGGCACGCAGCCAGGGCTGACGGCGGCGGCATCGTGGGGGGCAGGGCCGGTGTGGCTGGCAGATGAAGTCGTCATGCGGAACTCCCGGTGATCAGTCTTGCCGCATCGTCGGCAATGACCTGTTCTTCATTGGTGGGAATGACCAGCACACGCAAGCGGCTGGCCTGGTGGCTGATGCATTCGAGGTGCTGCTCGTTGGCGCTTTCATCCAGACGCACACCCAGCCAATCCAGCCGAGCGCAGATGGCCGCACGCATGTGTGCATCGTGCTCGCCGATGCCAGCCGTGAAGACCAGCGCATCCAGACCACCCAGGGTGGTCGCCAGGCGCGCGGCTTCGCCGGCGCAGCGCAGGGCGAACAATTCCAGCGCCTCGCGGGCGGCCGTCTCACTGCTCTGCTGCAAGGTCCGCACATCGGCGCTGATACCTGACACACCGAGCAAGCCGGACTGGTGATACAGCAGATTCTCCAGTGCCGCCGGCGTCATCCCTTGCTGCAACAGGTACAGCAGCACGCCGGCATCGAGCGCGCCGCAACGCGTGCCCATGGGGACGCCTTCGAGGGTAGAGAAACCGGTACTGGCGTCCAGGCTGCGACCATTCTGGATGGCGCACAGGCTGGCACCATTGCCCAGGTGCGCCACCACCACGTTGCCATGCGCCTCGGGCAGATTGCGTCGGCGCAGTTCGGCGGCGATGTAGCTGTAGGAAATGCCGTGGAAGCCATAGCGCAGCACACCCTGGTCGTGCAGCTTGCGCGGCAGGGCGAAGCGGCGCGCCAGCGCATCCTGGTTGGCATGGAAGGCGGTGTCGAAGGAAGCGGTTTGCGGCAGGCCCGGGCGTAGCCGTGCAATGGCACGGATCAGGCGCAGGTTCTGCGGCTGGTGCAGCGGGGCCAGCGGCGCCAGGGCTTCCAGTTCCTGCTCGATGCGTTCATCCAGCAGCACCGACTGCGCCAGGTGCAAACCGCCATGCACCACACGATGGCCTACCGCGCACAGCGCACCTTGCTCGTGACCGACTTCCAGTTGATGCAGCACGCGCTCCAGCACCTGGTCCATGGACGCGGCGGGATCGGCATCGATGTCCATGGCCGAACGCACACCTTCGATATCCAGCCGCAGTTTGAGCGGCGTAAGATGCAGGTCGAGCTGGCCCTGGCCGATTTTCTCGGCGTGCGCACCGTCGAGTCGAAACACCCCCAGCTTGATGGTGGAGGAACCGGCATTGAAAGTGAGCAACCAGCGATTCATGCCACCTCCTTGCCCACGGCGTGCAGCTTGCTGCGCGAGGCGAACAGCCGCGCCAGCGCCGACGAAGCCAGTCGTACCCGCAGGCTGTCGGCGCGGCTGGTGAGAATCACCGGCACCCGCGCACCCAGCACCAGGCCGGCCGCCTCGGCCTGCGCCAGATAGATCAATTGCTTGGCCAGCATGTTGCCGGCTTCGAGATCGGGTACCAGCAGGATGTCGGCGCTACCCGCCACCGGCGACTGGATATCCTTGATGGCAGCCGATTGCAGGCTGATGGCATTGTCGAAGGCCAGCGGCCCATCGACCATCGCGCCGGTGATCTGGTGGCGCGTGGCCATCACGGTGAGGGCCGCGGCATCCAGCGTCGAGGGCATGGCCGGGTTGACCGTTTCCACTGCGGCCAACACCGCCACATGCGGACGCGGCACGCCCATTACATGCAACAGGTCGATGGCGTTCTGGCAGATGTCGCGCTTGTGCGCCAGCGTGGGGGCGATGTTGATGGCCGCATCGGTGATGATGAGCGGCTTGGCATAGGTGGGGATGGCCATGGCGTAGACATGACTGATGCGGCGCTCAGTGCGCAGGCCTGAGCCGGCTCCCACCACGGCACCGAGCAATTCGTCGCTGTGCAGGCTGCCCTTCATGAGCGCACCGACCTGGCCCTGGATGGCCAGTTCGACGGCCCGCGCAGCCGCCGCATGGCTATGCTCGACATCCTCGATGAGCAAGCCCTGCAGAGACAGCCCGGCTTGCTCGGCAATGTGCCGTATCTTCGCTTGCGGCCCCACCAGCAACGGCTCCAGCAAGCCTTCGTCACGCGCCTCCAGCGCGCCCTGCAAGGCCTCGACCGAGCAGGGATGGACCACCGCGACCCGCATCGGCTGGGCGCCGATGGCATCGCGAATGAGTTGACCATAGCGCTCTGCAGGCGTGGCCTGCGTGGGTGGAAACATGTCGTCCTCCTGGGTGTGGGATGGCGTGAGAGCGAGCGTGCTCATGCCTTCTTGCTGTGTTGCAGCATAGCCCCAGGTCGGAGCGAACTCAATTGCTGGTCAGTCCCAAAGTGCAGCAGATCAGAGAAAGCTTGATCTGCTTCAACTTTGGGGAAAGCCTGTCAGGAAACGCTTAACTCCGGCCCTGCGCCTTGACCATCTCACACGCCTGCCGCGCCGGCATCGGTGGCGAGAAGTAATAGCCCTGCATGGCATGGCACCCCATGGCTTGCAGCGTATGCAGGTCTTGCTCGCTCTCCACACCCTCGGCCACCACCTGGAAGCCCAGGCTGCCCGAGAGTTGCAACATGGCCGCCACCAAGGCCTGGTTCTCGGTCTGTCCGGCCAGGCCGGTGACGAAGCTGCGGTCGATCTTCACCCGCGAGACACGCATCTGGCGCAGGAAACCCAGCGAGGAATAACCCACCCCAAAGTCATCGATGGCAATGCTCACGCCCTGCATGGATAGCGCCACCAGGGTCTGGGTGGCGGCTTGCAGGTCCAGCGCGGTTTCTTCGGTGATCTCGATTTCCAGCATCTGGGCCGGCACGCGATAGGTCTTCAAGGTGGCCATCACCAGTTCCTCGATGCACAGGCGTTCCATCTCGCGCGGAGAGATATTCATCGATACCCGTAGATCGCTGCGGGTGCTGGCCTGCAAGAAGCGGATCATCTCGGCCACCTCGCCGATGATGAAACGCAGCAGTTCTTCCGACAGGCCGGCCAAGGCCGCGATTCCGATCAATTCAGGGGCGGCGATGTCGCCATGACGCGGGTGGTGCCAGCGCAACAACGCCTCGAAGCCATCCAGGGTGCGTCCATCGTGATGCACGATGGGCTGGAACCATACCTCCAACTGGCGCTGCGTGAGCGCATGGGCCAGGTCGCGCTCGACATCGCGCTTCATCTGCAGATGGGCATTGAGGCTGTCGTTGAAGAGACAGAACTGGTTGCGCCCACGGCGCTTGGCCTCATACATGGCCGCATCCGAACAGACCAGCATTTCGTTGATGTCTTCGCTGCGGGTGACGGTGATGCCCAGGCTCAGTCCGATATGTCGATGCGCCAGCCGCGCGAACGGTTGGCGCACGGCGTCGATGAGACGGCGCGCCAGGTGCTCGGGCAGCTCGGCGTTGGGTGCCAACGCATAGAGGACCACGAATTCATCTCCGCCCAGCCGCGCCAGCGTGGCCTCGGCCGGGATGCAATCGTGCAGGCGCCGCGCCACTTCGATGAGCACCTGGTCGCCGGCCTCGTGGCCGTAGGCGTCATTGATGACCTTGAAGCCATCAAGGTCGAGAAACATCATGCACAGCGCGTGTTCCTGGCGGGCCACCATGCGTGGCGCCACCTCCATGAAACCGGCACGGCCCAGCAAGCCGGTCAACAGATCATGTTCGGCCTGGTACTGCATCCGCTGGGCGAAACGATGCAAGTCCTGGTGCGCCAGTTCCAACGCCTGGTTGGCAGCGGTGGCCTGGTTCTTCAGCGCGCTGGCGTGGGATACCAGGCCCTCGCTGACCTTGGAACCACGGATCAGCGCGGCCAGGTACAGTAGCACCGCTGCCGCCAGCGCCAGGCGGGTGGAATCGGTCTGGATGCCAGCCAGGCAGACAATGATAGACAGCAGCGGCGGCGTGATGAAACAGATCGGGATACGAGCAAAAGCAAAGCCGTGCGTGACCGCCCCGGCCGTGATGCCGCATACGCAAGTCAGATAGAACAGGGTTTCCGGCGTGGTATAGCCTTCGCACAGCAGGGGTACCCCGGCCCACACGATGCCCGAGAGCAAGGCCAGCATCCAGTGCAGGCGCAGGTTCAGTTCGGTGACCGGATCAACCCGGGCATCGGGCTGCTGACCTTGTCCCAACCAAGGCAAGAGCGCGGCCAGACGCTCCACCGGGATGCGGCAAGCCAGCACGCGCAAGACATTGACCACACCTGAGCAGGCCAGCCAGAGCAAGGCGATGGGCAACTTGTCCGCACGCCAGGCGACGAAGGTGGAAATGAGCCCCAGCAGCATGTTGACCGGCATCGACAGCAAGACCGTCTTGCGTAGGGCCATGAGCTGGTCGGCCCGAATCAATTTCATCATGGACGGTGCATTGCCCGCGTCCTGGACGGGCACATGCGAATTCTGCTGGTATGACATCTTGTTCCTGTTGCGTCAAGGAATGAGCGCCCGAGAAGGCTGGCCCGGCGTGGCTTCCGGATGGGGAGCATAGTACGCGAGCCGGTATGCATTATCTACGTAACAAGAAGAATTCTCATCAAAACAATGGCCCGGTTGAGTTGTATCAACGAGTCTGGCGCAAGAAAACGACAAGCTGGACTCTTCATTCCCAAGGAGAAACTCATGAATACTGACAATGGCAACTGGCTATCAGCCGAACAAGCCGTATTGCCGGACGGCACCGAACGCGTCAATCTGCCGCTGGTGAAGAAGAAACTACCGCTGTTCTCTCCCGAACAGGGGAGCAGGGAAGAGCCCGAATCGACCTCGGCATCGACCACGACAACGACCACGCCGGTGGACGCTAAAACAACGTAAGCATTCCTGCCTAGCGAGAGCCATTGCTCGCGTTGCCGAAGGACAACACTGCGAGCAGGGCGACGAAGGCTACAATGTCAGCCATTCGTACTGCGCCCTCACGGGCGACGCAACACCTCATGGCTCTCGACCCTTCCACCCTACTCATCCTCACCATCGCATTGGCCGCCAGTGCCGCCTGTTATCTGGCGGTGGAGTGGAGCGTGGTGCGCGAACGCTCGCTGCTGATCTGGAGCAGCGGCTTTGCCATCATTACCCTGGGTTCCTTCCTGGCCCTGCTGCGCTCGCGCGGCTACCTGCTGGTCGGCATCTGGTTTGCCAATGGCTTGCTGATCGCAGCGCACGCCTGTTTCCTCACGGGCGTAGCATGGTTTACGCGGCGGCGCTTGTCACACGGGTGGTGGCTGCTGGCCGGCTTGTGGCTGTTGATGCTGCTGCTGCCCACCCATCCCTGGTGGTCACGTGTCATGCTGGGGATACAGTCGCTGATGATCGCCGCCCTGACCCTGCGCGCCAGCAGCCTGCTACGCCCGCATGGCGCTTCGTTGAGCGTGGGCGCGGCGCAATTGCGCCATGTCTTGCTGGTGCATGGCCTGTTCTATGTAGCCAAGGCCGTGTCGGCCCTGGCTTTAGGGGCTTGGGTCGACCTGGCGGCCTTTGGTGGGACCATCATCCAGGTCTCGCTGATCGAAGGGTCGATGGCGGTGATGCTGATCGCACTGTCGATGACCGGCACCGAACGTCAGCGCCGCGAGGAACGCATCGGTCAACTGGCCGCGCGCGATCCGCTCACCGGCCTGTTGAACCGGCGCGCCCTGCACGCGCGTGCCCCGGCCTTACTGGCGCAAGCCAGTGCGCAGCATCCGACAGCGCTGCTACTGATCGACATCGACAACTTCAAGCAAGTCAACGATCTGCACGGCCATGCGGCCGGCGACAAGCTGCTCGAAGCCTTGAGCACGCTGCTGCGCGAGAGCTTGCCCGAACATGCCCTGGCTGCGCGCCTGGGCGGGGATGAATTCGTGATCCTGTTGCAGGACGTGCGCGCAGAGGAACTCATGCGATCGCTGGAAGAGCTGCGGCAGGCCTTTTCCCTGATGGCACGCAATATGTTCGCCACGCCTGATGTGGTGAGCCTCAGTACGGGGGCGAGCCTTGTCGAGGTACCGCCGCTGGATCTCGACAGCGTCATTGCCATCACCGACGCAGCACTCTATGAAGCCAAACGCAAAGGGCGCGATCGTGTGGTCATGACACGTTCCGGATAAACGTAATGGCGAAATACACATGACTATCGGCTTGACCTGATACCGCCCGCACCCGCGCGCTTGAGTTCGACCCGACAGACGATGGCGCGCCCCGAATAAGGCTCATGGATTTTTTCAATCGAGAAAATCGACGGATCAAGGTAACTTTCCCCATCTGCATCAGTGACGAAGATCACTGCAGCATGTGTTTCCAGAACCTTTTCCAAAATGGGTGTGAACTCCACCTCGGAATTATGATCAGCGTTCAACACCTGCACGACGCCATTCAAACCGACAGGCCAAATCTGATCCCCACTTGAGGTGGCCACCCCCGTGCTGGTAGCCGCATGTTGCTCAACCAGCTCCCGAAGCAGATCGTTCAGACGATAATAGGGCATGGCATTTGACTGGGACTTATCCACGATCACGGCCACTGGACCATCCTTTGCAGGGGGGATACCTATCACGTCTTGAACCGCTTTTTCAAGGACTTGCAATGACCCAAGCTGACCTGGCCGCATATCGCCAATGAGCAAACAACGCTCTTTGAGCGCAGAGTCGGAGATACTTTCCAGCGCGCTACCCGCCTCACCGTAATTCACCAGCACGACCTTCGCCTGAGGATGTGCTCGGGCATAATCGGTAAACACATCGACCCAACTCTTTTTGGCCGGCCGCAGGTAGTGTTTGACTTCCACCACCAGATCACACACATCGGTACCGTCGTCTGCACGCCAAAAGGTAAAATCCGGCTGCACATTGCCCTTGCGCTTGGTCTTATCCGCAGGATCTTCCAATTGCGTTCGCACCTCGGACATCAATATATGCCGTGAGGGTGTCAATAGTTCGGCGACGATGGTCTTCCTGAAAGGCAAGGCAATCACGCCACTTTCACTGCGCAGAATCATCTCGTGGCCATCACAGGCATCCACCAGTTTGGATGCAATCCAGGCTGCATAAAACTCGTGTCGCCTTCTCCACAGAGGCAGATCGAGAAAGGCCGACAGCGCGTCGGCGCTATTGGCGATCAAGTAGCTCGCGGTGGGTAGTGTCTTTAACCAATCATCCAGATACGATAACGCGTCATCGCGTTGCTCGGCCGTTAGCGTACACAGCGTTCCGTAAGCGCTCACCAACTTGAGCAACCAAAGATCCGTCTCGCGCGCATAAATACTGCTGGTGGCAAAACCATCCTCTGCGACCACCGGATAGTTTCCAGACCTGACCGCGGCGCGGATCTTCTCCCTATCCATGCCACTGGCGATCAGTTGGGAGAGAACCCTGCGAATAACGTTCCAGATCATCCATACGGGCCCGCTCGACTCGGGCGGTGCAGGCAGCGTATCGATATCGTCGTAACAATCAATGCCGTAGGAAAAGGCAAAATTATTTATGCAAGAAGGCAAACCCTGATAGTCCTGCTTCCTCACGAGACACAACGTATTATGAACAGGAGCGACGTTGTCAAGTATAAGGAGCAGTCTCCAACATTCATCGTTGCTCAACGCCGGATAGGAGATAAGCTCCCCGCCCTGTTCCAACGTCGCGATCCACTTGCGGAAGCTTCTCAGCTCTTCCATCTCCGCGCCATCCCATGCCATCTTCCAGCCATGCGGACCGTGGGTCGCCTCTGCTCGTTCGAACCACTTCAGAATGTCCTTGAGCATATCGATATAGGGTGCCGCAACCTGGAAGAATGCCCGGACGAACTCTTCTAACGATACCGTTCTCAAGATGATCTTGAGGTCTTCCCTATTTTGGGCAAGTTTTTCGCCAACAAGCACTTTGCGCAGCAAATCGACAAGATCCTGGTCACGCCCCGCTGTCTCCAGGCCATTCTCCAGAAGCTGCTCCCATGCCTCCAATGCGGATGTCGCAAACGAATCGTTATTTGTCGCAAGGGCCATAAGTCGTCCAAACCAGAGGTCGGAAAAATAATGAAGCGTGTAGATTACGGGATTTCCATTCTCGCCATCTGAAAAAGAGACTTGCATTGGCCGTTCATATCGAAGCAGTGACCGAACTCGCCGAAGGTCGAAACACTTGTCTCCGTACTTGCAACTGTCATTGCAACCGGTCCTTGAGCCGATACCACGCTCCCACGAAAGGCAGGAACCAGGGCTTGCCGACATGACCGGGAATGGCCGGCCAGGCAAAATCCTTCCAGGGATTGAGATCGGCCCGGCCATCCATGATCTCGGCCATCATGGTCCCCATCAGGGTCGCCATGTGGGTGCCGTGACCGCTGTAACCCATGGAATAGAACACGCCGTCACGCTTCCCGGCACGCGGCAGACGATCGACCGTCATGTCGACCATGCCGCCCCAGCAATAATCGATGCGCACCCCCGCCATTTGCGGGAAAACGCTCAACATCTGCTGACGCAGGATCTCACCGCTCTTGGCGTCGGACTTTGGATTGGAGACCGCAAAGCGCGCGCGGCCACCGAAGAGCAGTCGGTTGTCGGGCGTGGTGCGGAAGTAATTGACGAAATTCTTGGTGTCGGTGTACATGCGCCGGGTCGGCAGCAATTGGTCCAGCAATGCCGCCGGCAAGGGCTCGGTGACGATCAGGAAGGCGCCGACCGGCACGATGCGACGGCGGATCCAGCCGAAGGGGCCGACCTGGGAAATGCCGCTGGCCAGGAGCACCTGCGTGGCGCGCAACTGCCCCCGGGGCGTGCGCACCAGATAGCCGCCGGATTGGCGTTGCAGGCCCAGCACCGGAGTCTGTTCCAGGTAACTCACACCATGCCGCTGCGCTGCCTGCGCCAGCCCGCGCACGTAGCGGCCCACATGCATCCCGGCGCTCTTTTGCATGAGCAGGCCACCGAAGTAGCGGTCGGTGCCGACTTCATCGCGCAACTGCGTGCTGGTCAACAACCGCGTCTGCGCATCGACACTGCCAGCCAGCAGCTCCTGGCTGCGCGCTAGCTTGTCATAGTGCTCGGGCTTGGCAGCCAGCTTGAGCTTGCCATGGCGGGCGAAGCTGCAATCGATGGATTCTTCCCGCACTAGGCGCTCGACCGTATCGACCCCGGCATCGAAGGCCAGGTACAGACGGTTGGCGCATTCGCGCCCGAGCCGCTGCGACAGCGTTGCATAGTCCTGAGCGAATCCGTTGTTGCACATGCCACCGTTACGCCCGGACGCGGCGCCACCCACGATGTCGGCTTCGCAGACCACTACCCGCGCACCCTTGCGCGCCAGCGCCAGTGCCGCTGCCGAGCCAGTGATGCCGCCGCCGACCACCAGCACGTCGCAACTCCCCGCTGGCAGGTCCGGGGTCTCGCTGACAAAGGGGAAAGAAGTATCCAGCCAGTACGACTTCAGTTGCATCATGGGCTCCAACGAACAAACCGCTGTATGAGGATTAAGGAACGGTGAATGCCAACCCAGATGGCATTGGCGACGCACCAAAAGCTGGCCACCTTGCCCCAGGCCGTGTCGTTAAAAAGCGGCTGGGATGGTAGGGGTGCGCATCGACGATGGGTTCCACGCCGCTGACCAGGTCGGCCGCAACCGGTGGCAAGGTAGGGGTATCGATCTGAATGAGCGGGGGCGACATGGGCAGTGTTCCTGGTGGTAAGTCTGGGATGTGGGGCTGAAAAGTAGGGCGCGAGTGATTAGAACTCATTTCATCAATAGACGTGAGTGCGAGCGAGTCCCGTTTGGGATGAAGTGCAAGGCGCGAATTTGGGTCAAGACTGGGCGTCTTGACCCAAATTCGTAACGCAGCAATTCGCCCAAACGGGCCGCTCCCTTCGGGTTCTGCTCAGAAAGGGCGCTGGCCGCGTTGCGCTCCTTGCCAGCGCCCTTTCTGGGCAGAACGCATCTCACGCCTATTGATGAAATGAGTTCTAGCCTCTCTCCCGATTGCCAAATAATTATGCGACCTCAATTTACGGCGATGATTAACGCTCCTTGAATCCGACATTAAATTGAATTTAATGTCGGAACACGCACCGCAATGGCGTAGAAAATTCGTTGAGCAAGGGATCAACAAGCGCCTCGACGCAACTTGAGAAAAGTCTGACATCTGCCTCCACAAAGAGGTTGCAGCCACACAGGAGAGTTCCTGAAACGGTGTTGCCAACGAGACCGCGCCATGCAAAATGCCAGAAAGGTCTCGTTTATAAGTAGAAGCTGCTCCAATCTCCCGACAATAAAAAATATTTGTTTCGTGCAGCCGGCCATACTTCTTCCATCCACCACGAAGGAGATTTCCGCCATGATTTTCAAGCCCAAGTTCATCAGTTTCGACTGCTACGGCACCCTCATCAACTTTGAAATGGGGCCGACCGCCAAGGCCTTGTTCGCCGACCGCGTCACGCAAGAGCGAATGTCCGCATTTCTAGACAGCTTCCGTTTCTATCGGCTCGATGAAGTGCTGGGGGCCTGGAAGCCTTTCTTCAATGTCGTAGAGAATTCCATCCAGCGCACCTGCCACGCACACGGTGTCCAATATCGTCCCAGCGATGCGCAAGCGCTCTACGATGCCGTTCCGACCTGGCAGCCGCATCCGCATGTGGTGGAAACGCTGGAGAAGATCGCGCCGCATATTCCACTGGTGATCCTGTCCAACTCCATGATCGACCTGATTCCACACAGCGTGGCACATCTGAAGGCCCCGTTCCATGCGGTCTATACCGCCGAAGAGGCACAAGCCTACAAGCCACGCGCCCAGGCATTCGAATATATGTTCGACCAGCTTGGCTGCGGCCCGGAAGAGATGATGCATTGCTCATCGAGCTTCCGTTACGACATGATGTCGGCCAACGACCTGGGCTTCATGTCCAAGGCTTTCATTGATCGCAATCATGAGCCCTTCTGCGATGGTTATGGCGTCAATCGCCTGACCGATTTCCGCCAACTGGCCGGCCTGGTAGGCCTTTGAACACCCGCTTCGCCTGACCGGGAATCTGACCCATGATGCAAGTACAAGCTCCGCTCGCAAGCACCGCGCTCAACACAGCCGCTCCCGATCTGGCTTTGCCGGAGCTGGAGCAACTGGCAGCGACGTTCTATGGCATCGAGGGCCAGGCGCGTGCCCTGGCCAGCGAACGAGACCAGAACTGTTGCATCCAATGCGCCGACGGCACGCAGTATGTCCTCAAGATAAGCAATCCCTCGGAGGATGTCGTCGTCGTGAACTTCCAGATTGCGGCACTGGATCACATCGCAGCAGTCGCTCCTGATCTGCCGACCCCACGTGTGGTACGCACGCTGGACGGACAGACCACCGTTCCCCTGCGAATGCAAGACGGCAGTACTTGCACGGTACGCATGTTGACCTATCTGGACGGCGTACAGATCAAGGGAACCGTGCACACCCCCGGTCAGCGCATCGCCATGGGCCGCAGTCTGGCGCAGTTGGACCTGGCGCTGCGCGACTTCAGCCATCCGGCCGCACATCACGACCTGCTCTGGAATGTCTCGACCGCCCATCGTTTGCACGACAAGATGGAGAGCCTGATCGACCCGACGCACCGTCAACTGGCGCAGCGGTTCATGCAGCGCTTCACCGAGCATGTACTGCCGCGCTTGCCGCAAGTACGCGCACAGGTCATCCATAATGACTACCATCTCTACAACACGCTGGTGGCCCCGCATGAGCAGGAGCGCATCACCGGCATCATCGACTTCGGCGACATGCTGCACGCACCGCTGGTGGGTGAGGTAGGCACGGCCGCTGCCTTCCATATGACCGGCAATGCCGATCCCTTCGAGGCAGCGGCGCAGTTCATCGGGGCCTATCACGAGGTCTTGCCACTGACCGATCTCGAATTGGAGATCGTCACCGACCTGATGGCCACGCGTCATCTCATCACGGCACTCATCACGCAATGGCGTGTACTGCGCTACCCCCACAATCGGGCCTACATCATGCGCCACAACCCTGCAGCCTGGGAGGGTCTGGCACAACTGGATGAACTGTCTCGCCAGGAGGCGCGTGACCGCCTGCTTTCAGAAATCCGCCACAGGAGAACGACATGAAAAAAAGTACCACCGACCTGAACATGGTCAACGCCTACATCCCCGGTCGCGCCGATGTCGGCCCGGTCACCGGGGCCCTGATCGAACGCCGCGACGCCCTGCTGGGCCCGGCCTACCGCCTGATGTACGAACACCCGCTGCACATCGTGCGTGGCGAAGGCGTCTGGCTGATCGATCCGCAAGGCCGGCGCTATCTCGACGTCTACAACAACGTCACCTCGCTGGGCCATTGCCATCCTGCGGTCACCGAAGCCATCTGCACCCAGGTCCAGACCCTGGCCACCAACACCCGCTACCTGCACGAAACCATCCTGGAACTGGCCGAGCGCCTGCTGGCCACGGTGTCTGAAACGGCGCTGGCACACCTGATGCTGACCTGCACCGGCAGCGAAGCCAATGACCTGGCCTACCGCATCGCCAAGGTCCACACCGGCGGCGTGGGTGTGATCGTCACCGATACGGCCTATCACGGCATCACCGACGCCGTCTCGCAGTTCTCGCCGTCATTGGGCACCACGGTGAACCTGGGCGCGCATGTGCGCCTGGTACCGGCGCCGCGCAGCTACCACGCCGAAGGCGCCGACCTGGGAGAACGCTTCACGCGCGATGTCGAGGCCGCCATCGCCGACCTGAAGCGCCATGGCATCCAGCCGGCCGCACTGATCGTCGATTCACTCTTCACCAGCGATGGCATCCTGCCGGGGCCGGAGGGCTTCCTCAAGGGTGCCGTAGAAGCCATCAAGCGTGCCGGAGGCCTGTTCATCGCCGATGAAGTACAACCGGGATTCGGCCGCACGGGTGAGCACATGTGGGGCTTCCAGCGCCACGGCGTGATCCCCGATATCGTGACCATGGGCAAACCGATGGGCAATGGCCAGCCGGTAGCCGGCCTGCTGGCCACGGCTGACGTCTTGCAGGAGTTCGGCCAGCGCTCGCGCTACTTCAATACCTTCGGTGGCAACACGGTGTCATGTGCCGCCGCACTGGCCGTGCTCAAGACCATAGAGAATGAAGCACTGATTGCTCATGCGCAGCAGGTCGGCTCGGTCTTGCTCAACGGCCTCAGCGCCCTGGCCGAGCGTCACGCAGCCATTGGCGACGTGCGCGGCGCCGGCATGTTCGTAGGGGTGGAGCTGGTGACTGACCGCCACACGCGCGCGCCTGATCGCAGTCTCACCAGCGAAGTAGTGAACCGGATGCGCCAGAAGGGTGTATTGCTCAGCGCCTGCGCCATGGGCCACAACGTCCTGAAGATCCGCCCGCCGCTGGTGTTGACGGCGCAGCAGGCCGGCCTGGTGGTCCAAGCGCTTGATGAGTCGCTCAACGAAGCCAGGACGGCCTCACGGTGACAGCTACCGCGACGATGATATGATCAATCCATGCGACCCACAGAGCCCCTCGACCGTACCGACATCAAGATTCTCGAGCACTTGCAGCGCGAGGGGCGCTGTTCGAACGTGGAACTGGCCGAGGCGGTCAGCTTAAGTCCCAGCCCTTGCCTGACCCGCACCAAGCGCATGGAAGAGAGCGGCATCATCGCCGGCTATGGTGCGCAGATCGCCCTGGACAAGCTGGGCAGCCATGTCGAGGTGTTTTCCGAGATCACCCTCGGCAGCCACCGCCCGGCCGATTTCCGCAAGTTCGAACAGGGCGCCGCCAGGTACCAGGAAATCGTCGAGTGCTACAACGTCAGTGGCGGCTACGACTACCTGCTCAAGATCATCGCCCCCACCGTATCGGCATTCCAGGAATTGATGGAGCGACTGCTGGAGGAGGAAATCGGCATCCAGAAATTCGCCAGCCGGATCGTGTTGCGGCATCCTTTTGCGCAGCGTGTGGAGCCGGTGGCGGTGATTGCGACGGGGAAGAGCAGTTGGAAGTAGCAGAGGCACCTGATTGTTGATCTATATTTAAAAATAACCCGCTCCAGCCCGCAACGCGCAGGAGATTGAGTCCCCCTAACTGAACTGACGGAAATCCGGCTTACGCTTCTCAAAGAATGCTGTGAACGCTTCCTTGGCCTCGGGCTCGGTCAACATGCGCGAGAAGTGTTCTATCTCGACCACCATCTGCTGTTCGGTGGCGGTCACACGGTTCTTTTTCATCAACTGCTTGGTCAGGCGGATCGATGCAGCCGGCAAGGCAGCCAGCTTGGCTGCCTGCTTATGCACATAGGCAAGCAACTCCTCCACCGGCATGACGCGATTGACGAAGCCCATCTGGCAGGCTTCGTCGGCGCCGAAGGCTTCGCCCAGCAACAGCTTTTCGGCGGCGCGCTGGTAACCGGCGATGTGCGGCAACAGCAGCGATGAGGCGGCCTCGGGGCACAAACCCAGTTGCGTGAAGGGCATCGAGAACTTGGCATTGTCGGCCGCATAGACCAGGTCGCAATGCAGCAGCAGCGTAGTGCCGATGCCCACAGCCACGCCCGCGACCGCCGCCACGATGGGTTTACTGGCATGGCTGATCTGCCACAGAAACTGGAATACCGGCGCATCCTGGGTCTTGGGTGGATGCTTCAGGAAGTCTTCCAGGTCGTTGCCGGCCGAGAAGGCTTGCGGCTTGCCGGTGAAAAGGATGGCACGCACCGCACTGTCGGTTTCGGCATCCTTGAGGGCATCGGCCAGTTGCTGGTACATGGCGGCGGTGATGGCGTTCTTCTTGTCTTCGCGGTCGAAGTGGATGGTCAGGATGCCATCGGCCTTGGTCAGTTGGATATCCATTCGTACGGGTCTCCTTGATTCTTATAAATGATTTATATGATTCATGAAAAAAGCCGCACAGCAGGAGCAGTGCGGCTTTTTTGTTCAGGCCTGGCGCGCGTGGATCAGACGCGTTCGAAGATGCCCGCTGCACCCATGCCGGTACCCACGCACATGGTCACCATGCCGTACTTCAGGTTCTTGCGGCGCAGTGCATGGATGGTGGTAGCGGCACGGATGGCACCGGTGGCACCCAGCGGGTGGCCCAGGGCAATCGCGCCGCCCATGGGGTTGACCTTGCTCGGGTCCAGACCGAGATCGCCGATCACTGCCAGCGCTTGCGCAGCGAAGGCTTCGTTCAGTTCGATCCAGTCGATCTGGTCCTGGGTCAGGCCACCGGCCTTCAGGGCCGCCGGAATCGCTTCCTTCGGGCCGATGCCCATGATCTCAGGCGGCACGCCGCGCACGGCGAAGGAGACGAAACGCGCCAGCGGGGTCAGGTTGAATTGCTTGAGGATCTTTTCCGAGACGATGATGAGTGCACCGGCACCGTCCGAGGTCTGCGAACTGTTGCCAGCGGTGACGCTTCCCTTGGCGGCGAACACCGGCTTCAACTTGCCCAATGCCGCCAGGTTGGAGTCGGCACGCGGACCTTCGTCCAGGCTCACGGTGCGGGTCTTGATGTCGATCTCGCCGGTAGCCAGGTTGGGGAAGCGTTCGACGATCTCGAAGGAAGTCATCTCATCGGCGAACTCGCCGGCCTGCTGGGCGGCGATGGCCTTCTGGTGCGAGGCCAGCGAGAATTCGTCCTGGGCTTCGCGCGAGACCTTCCATTGCTGCGCCACCTTCTCGGCGGTCAGGCCCATGCCATAGGCCATGCCGACGTTCTCATCCTTGAAGGCATTGATGTTGATCGACGGGTGGAAGCCCATCATCGGCACCATCGACATCGACTCGGCACCAGCGGCGATCATGACATCGGCTTCACCTACGCGGATGCGGTCGGCGGCCATGGCGATGGCGGTGATGCCGGAGGCGCAGTAGCGGTTGATGGTGACGCCGCCGATGGTGTTGGGCAGGCCGGCCAGCAGCACGGCATTGCGCGCCATGTTCAGGCCTTGCGCCCCTTCGGGGAAGGAGCAGCCGACGATGGCGTCCTCGATCAGCTTGGGATCCAGGCCCGGCACCTGTGCCACGGCGGACTGGATGGCGCGCACCAGCAGGTCATCCGGGCGGGTGTTCTTGAACATGCCACGCGGCGCCTTGCCGATGGGGGTGCGGGTGGCGGCGACGATGTAGGCGTCTTGCAGTTGTTTGCTCATTACCAAATCTCCTTGGACTCTCCCTCCTCTTCAAGGGGAGGGAGGTTTCATTAATTGCGCACAGGCTTACCGGTTTGCATCATGCCCATGATGCGTTCCTGGGTCTTGGGGTGGTTGAGCAGTTCCATGAAGAACTTGCGCTCGATGTCGAGCAGCCATTGTTCATTGACGATGCTGCCCTCTTCCACCTCGCCACCGGCGACGGTCTCGGCAATCATCTTGCCCAGCTTGAAGTCGTGCGCCGAGATGAAGCCGCCATCGCGCATGTTGACCAGCTGCGCCATGATGGTGGCCAGGCCGTTGCGGCCGATCACCGGTACCTGCGGCGGCAGTTGCGGGCGGTAGCCGGCGTCGAACAGCGCGCGCGCCTCGACCTTGGCCACGTGCAGCAATTCATAGGGATTGAAGACGATCACATCATCCTCGCGCAGGTAGCCCAGCTTGCGCGCTTCCAGTGCCGACTTGGAAACATTGGCAGTGGCCGCAGCCAGCATGTATTCCTTCAGGAATTGCAGGATGTCGTTACCCTTGGCTTCGCGGGCGGCGCGCACCGCCGCTTCCTTGAGACCGCCACCGGCCGGGATCAGGCCTACGCCCACTTCCACCAGGCCGATGTAGGACTCGATGGAGACCACGCGCTTGGCGGTATGCAGCAGCAGTTCGCAGCCACCACCCAGGGCCAGGCCAGCAACGGCCGCAATGACCGGCACGCTGGCGTACTTCAGGCGCTGGTGCGCCTGCTGCAACTGATGCACCACCGGTTCGATCGCCTTGACGCCGCCGGACATGAACAGCGGCAGCATCGATTGCAGGTCGGCACCGGCCGAGAAGGCGCCGCCTTCGGCGGCGTCCGGGTGCCAGATCACCAGGCCCTTGAAGTTCTGCTCGGCTTCGGTGACGGCCTTGTTCATGCCATCGATCACGCCTTGGCCGATGACGTGCATCTTGGTCTTGAAGGACAGGATCAGCACATCGTCGTTCTGGTGCCAGATGCGCACCGATTCGTCTTCGAAGACGGTGGTACCGGCGCTCTTGCCATCGGCGGCACCCTCGCCCACCAGCGGGGCGCGGAAGGCCTGGCGCTGGTAGACCGGCAGTTCGGAACGGGCGACGTCGGTCTTCTTCGAGGGCGAATACGAACCCTGTTCCGAATGCACGCCGTCACGGCCATCGAAGACCCAGTCAGGCAGTGGGGCATTGGACAAGGCACGGCCGGCATCAATGTCTTCCTTGACCCATTGCGCGATCTGCTTCCAGCCCGCGGCTTGCCAGGTCTCGAAGGGACCGACGCTCCAGCCGAAGCCCCAGCGCATGGCGAAGTCGAGGTCGCGTGCATTGTCGGCCACCGACTCCAGATGCACCGCGATGTAGTGGAAGGCATCGCGGAAGATGGCCCACAGGAACTGGCCTTGCGGATTGGTGGAATCATGCAGCGCCTTCATGCGCTTGACCGGGTCCTTTTCCTTCAGGATGCGGGCGATGATGTCATCAGCCTTGCCACCGCCGGGCACGTAGTCGCCCTTGGCCGGGTCGATGCGCAAGATGTCCTTACCCACCTTCTTGTAGTAACCGGCCCCGCTCTTCTGGCCCAGTGCCCCCTGCTCGACCAGCTTGGCCAACAGCGGTGGGGTGGCATAGGTGGAGAAGAAGGGATCATCCTTCAGGTTGTCCTGCATGGTACGGATGACGTGGCCCATGGTATCCAGTCCCACCACGTCGGCGGTGCGGAAGGTACCGGACTTGGCGCGGCCCAGCTTGGCGCCGGTCAGGTCATCGACTACGTCGACCGAGAGACCATACTTGTCGGCTTCGATGATGGTGGCCAGGATACCGAACACGCCCACGCGGTTGGCCACGAAGTTGGGGGTGTCGAAGGCACGCACCACACCCTTGCCGAGGGTGGTGGTGAGGAAGGCTTCGAGCTGGTCAAGAATGTGCGGCTCGGTGGACTGGGTCGGGATCAGCTCGACCAGGTGCATGTAGCGCGGCGGGTTGAAGAAGTGCACGCCGCAGAAACGCGCCTTCAAGGCAGCGTCGAAACCTTCGGAGAGGGCATTGATCGACAAGCCCGAGGTATTGGTGGCGAAGATGGCCTTGGGCGCGATGTGCGGGGCGACCTTCTTGTAGAGGTCATGCTTCCAGTCCATGCGCTCGGCGATGGCTTCGATGATGAGGTCGCAGCCTTCCAGCACGGCCAGGTCATCTTCGTAGTTGGCGACCTGGATCAGGGCCGCATCATCCTTGTTGCCCAGCGGCGCCGGACTCAGTTTCTTGAGGTTCTCGATGGCGCGTTGCACGATGCCATTCTTCGGGCCTTCCTTGGCCGGCAGATCGAACAGCACGACCGGCACGCGGGCATTGATGCAGTGGGCGGCGATCTGCGCCCCCATGACGCCCGCGCCGAGCACGGCCACTTTTTTGACGATGAAATTGGACACGCAAATCTCCTTTGCTGGTGCTGCAGACATGAAACATGAATTCGGGGCCTGGCAAGCGGCTGTGCCGCTCAGAGCGAACGACTACTTTACGCCTGTTTGTCTGTTTGGCCTTGCGGCTGCTCACAGGATGCCCTGCCGTGGTGACGTAGCCGTGACGCCATCCCTGGCCTCATTGCGGTAGATCAACGCCGCACGCCGGCCTGCAGCCCGCACGCGGCGTGGTATTGCGCTCAGAACAACTGTGCGTCCAGCGCCATCAGGTTGCCGGCACCCGAACGGGCTTGGCGGATCAGCATCGCGGTTTCCGGCAGCAGGCGGGCGAAGTAGAAGCGCGCCGTGGCCAGCTTGGCGGTGTAGAAGGCGTCGCCACTGTCCTGCTTTTCCAGCGCGATCTTGGCCATGCGCGCAAACAGGTAGGAGAACACCAGGTGACCCACCACGCGCAGGTAAGGCACGGCAGCGGCGCCGGCTTCATCCTGGTTGGCGAAAGACTTCATGCCGATTTCCATGGTCAGCTTGGCCACCTTGTCGCCGATGTCGGCCAGCGGGGTGATGAATTCGGACATCGACTCATCGGTGCCATGCTCTTCCACGAAGGCCTGGATCTGCGCGCCGAATTTCTTCAGCTTGGCGCCGTTGTCCATCAGGATCTTGCGTCCCAGCAGGTCCAGCGACTGGATGGTGTTGGTGCCTTCATAAATCATGTTGATGCGGGCATCGCGCACGTATTGCTCCATGCCCCATTCGGCGATGTAGCCGTGGCCGCCATAGACCTGCAGGCACTCGGAGGTAGCCATCCAGGCGTTGTCGGTGAGGAAGGCCTTCACCACCGGGGTCAGCAGGGCCACGATGTCGGCGCTGTCCTTGCGCACCTGTTCGTCGGGGTGGGTCAGTTCCTTGTCCAGCTCCAGGGCGACATAGGAGGTAAAGGCACGTCCCCCCTCGGCGAAGGCCTTGGCGGTCAACAACATGCGACGCACGTCAGGATGCACGATGATCGGGTCGGCCGGCTTGTCAGCCGCTTTCACGCCGGACAGGCTGCGCATCTGCAGGCGGTCCTTGGCATAGACCAGGGCGTTCTGGTAGGCCACTTCGGTCAGGCCCAGGCCTTGCATCCCCACGCCCAGGCGCGCCGCGTTCATGAACACGAACATGGCCTGCAAGCCCTTGTGCGGCTGGCCGATCAGCCAACCGGTGGCGCCGTCCAGGTTCATCTGGCAGGTGGCATTGCCGTGGATGCCCATCTTTTCTTCGATGGCACCGCAGAAGATCGGGTTGCGCGCGCCCAGCGAGCCGTCAGTATTGGGGAGGAACTTGGGAACCAGGAAAAGTGAAATTCCCTTCGAACCTTCTGGCGCATCGGGCAGACGCGCCAGCACCAGGTGAATAATATTTCCAGATACGTCGTTCTCCCCTGCGGAGATGAAAATCTTGTTGCCGGTGATCTTGTAGGAACCATCGGCCTGCGGCTCGGCCTTGCTGCGCAGCAGGCCCAGGTCGGTACCGCAGTGCGCTTCGGTCAGGCACATGGTGCCGGTCCACTCGCCCGAGACCAGCTTGGGCAGGTAGAGCTGCTTCTGTTCATCCGAACCATGCGCGTGCAGGCATTCGTAGGCACCGTGCGACAGGCCGGGGTACATGGTCCAAGCCTGGTTGGACGAATTCAACATCTCGTAGAAGGAATTGTTGATCGTCAGCGGCAGGCCCTGGCCGCCGAATTCCGGGTCACAGGACAAGGCCGCCCAGCCCGCTTGCACATATTGCTGGTAGGCCTCCTTGAAACCCTTGGGCGTGGTGACCGTCTTGCTGTCGCGGTCGTAGTGGCAACCCTCGCGGTCGCCCGAATGGTTCAGCGGGAACAATACTTGCGAAGCGAACTTGCCGCCCTCCTCCAGCACCTGGTCGACCAGCTCGCGGTTGGTGTCGGCATGGGGCGGCAGTTCTTTGAACACTTCCTCGACCTTGAGCAGCTCGTGCAGCACGAATTGCATGTCGCGCAAGGGGGCGTTGTATTGGGGCATGAATGTCTCCGGACGGGTTTAGGCTGCCTTCCTGGCAGCCGATTTTGAATGCTTGGCGGGTGCGGCCTGAGTGCTGCTGTCGCTGCCTTGCGGGCGATAGCTGTCAATCAGGCGGCGGAAACTCGCTTCGGCGCGCTCGACGCTGCCGGGGATGTGCAGGAAGCGCGCATCGTGATGCAGGGCCAGGATCAGGCCATACATTTCATAGACCATCTGGCTGACCTCGATGTCGGCGCGCAGATGGCCGGCTTCCATGGCCTGCCGGATGCAGCGCTCCAGGGCATCGCGCCAGGCCTGGACCATCGCCACCAGGTGATCGCGAATGGCGCCGGGGCGGTCGTCGTATTCAACCGCGCCGCTGATGTAGATACAGCCCAGCGCGATTTCCACCGTGACCTGCTTGATCCAGCGCGCGAACATGCCTTCCAGGCGCGGCAGGCCGCGTGGTTCCTTGATGGAGGGATAGAACACCTCCTGCTCGAAACGATTGTGGTACAGCCGCACGACCTCGATCTGCAAGTCCTCGCGCGAGCCGAAGTGGGCGAAGACACCGGACTTGCTCATCTTCATCTTCTCGGCCAACAGACCAATGGTGAGCCCTTCCAGCCCGTCACGGCTGGCCAGCTCCAGCGCCACGTCCAGAATGGCGGCGCGGGTCTGCTCGCCCTTGCGCAGGAACTTGGGCCGGGCGGGCGCGGTGGTCACCTTGCTTGTCTCTGTCATCGTTATCTCTTTGATATCCATCACCAGGGCGTGAGGGAAAGGAAGTCGTTCACCGGGCGCGGCTGCATGGCCGCTGCTCCTGGTCGCATGAATTTATCTTCACACAGAATTAATTCGAACGATCGTACTATTATTCATCGCGCCGCAAAAGTCAAACAAAAAAATCAGCGTGCCTGATGCGGGCGGATTTGCCATGCAGCAAGCATTCAGGCAGGCGCGGAAGGAGAAGTGGTGGCACCCAGCAGGTCGTGGGCATCCAGCAGGGCGTAGACGATGGTGGGGTTGTTTTCAAGGCATTTGCGGATGGCCGCGGGAATGGTCTCGCGCGTCTTGCGGCACAGGCCGGGTTGCTCGGCCAGGTGGATCTGCAGGCCGCGCACGGTGCGCACTTCGTTGGGGCCGGGGCTGATGTGCAGGTGGATGCCGAGGTTCTTGCGCATGAGGCTGCCCACGTGCAGCAGCTCTTCATAGCTGGCCACGCGGGTAATGCGTTCGATCAGACGTTTTTCTTCTTCGCGGGTCAGCCACAGCACGCGCGCCTCGGGGGCGTGCAGGCATTCCAGCAGGGCTTCACGCTGGCAGTCGCAGGCGCCGGGCGGGCACTCCTTGCGCAGGGGCCGCGCCACCGGCATGGGTGATACGGGTTCGGAGGGGACTACCTGGGACATCTGCACCTTCATACCGGGAGTGGAGAAAAGACAGGTCGGGGAGATCGGCCCTCATGTTACAACGAGCTCGCCGTGTGGCGGCAACGCATCGATTCAAGAAGAGGAACGGTCCAGCAGGCGCCGGTCGCGCTTGGTCGGCCGTCCCTTGATCTCGGCCGAGGGTTCGCGGAACAGGCGATGGCGCTCGGCCTGGGCGGCACGCCGCGCGAGGCTCTCTTCACTTTCCTGGTAGAGGGTCGCGGCAATGGCGGCCGAGCCACGCTTGTCGGCGATGCCGGTGACCAGCACTTCCCATTCGGTTGATCCATTGTCGATCTGCAGGCGGTCGCCGGTCTTGACGTTGTGGGCCGGCTTGGTGCGCTCGCCGTTGAGCTTGATGCGGCCGCGGTCCACGGCTTCGGTGGCTTGCGAGCGCGTCTTGAAGAAGCGCGCGGCCCAGCACCATTTGTCGATGCGCGTTGTGTCCATGCTGTTGGGGATGGGAGAGAAATGGT
Source organism: Herbaspirillum rubrisubalbicans (assembly GCF_003719195.1). Classification (NCBI taxonomy): domain Bacteria; kingdom Pseudomonadati; phylum Pseudomonadota; class Betaproteobacteria; order Burkholderiales; family Oxalobacteraceae; genus Herbaspirillum; species Herbaspirillum rubrisubalbicans. The sequence goes on along the minus strand of NZ_CP024996.1, from coordinate 253,845 downwards.
CTGGCGGTAATTATCGATATTTTTCTAAAAATATACACAAGAAAATCGGGAAACCTGGTCTTTATTGGGCTCATCGCTTCCCCGGCGGGTCGGTGTACTTATGCTTTGCGGCTTGCTCAACCAGCCTTCATTGCCCCGGTACCCGCCATGACCGACAACCTCTCGACAGTCACGACTGCCTTCGCCCAGGCCATCCTGACACAGCAATACCGCCCCCTTCGCTTACGCTGGAGCCAGCGTGAAGCGCATCTCTCCCAACAACTGCTGGTGCAACGGGTAGAGCTGCGCGAAGCGCTGCTGGAGGGAGTGGAAGGACAGCTGACTTGCCTGTCCATCAATCCCGATCTGCCCCTGCAAGAACTGCTGGGGCAGCCGATCGGCATAGAGATGGTGACCGACCGCGGCGGCCTGCACCATATCAATGGCTTGATCACCGATGCGCGGGCCGGCCATGCCGATAGGGCACTGCGGGTCTATCAGTTGACGCTACGTGATGCGCTCTCGGTGATGGGGGAACGGATCAACACGCGTATCTTCCGCAGCAAGAACGTACCGGCCATCCTTGAGATCATGCTGCGCGAATGGCGCCAGCGCAGTCCCGTACTGGCCAGTGCCTTTTCCTTCGACCTCGACCGGCTCGACGATGCACGCTATCCGATCCGCGAGATCAGCCATCAATTCAACGAGTCTGATGCGCACTTCATCGAACGGCTTTGCCGGCGCGAGGGTATCACCTGGTACATCGCTACGCCCCAGACATCGGACGGTATCGACACCTCAACCACGCCAGCTCACACCCTGGTGTTCTGCGACCAGGTGGCGCTGCTGCCGCAAGCCAGTGCGGCCAGTGTGCGTTATCACCGCGACGGTGCCACCGAAGAACGCGACAGCATCAGCGCATGGAGCTGCGAACGCAGCCTGACGCCGGCCAGCGTGCAACGCGCCAGTTGGGACTATAAATCGTTACGCATCAATGACGTGGTCAGCCATGGCATCGTGGACCAGGGAAGGGCCGGCACCGAACTCGGATTGGCCATCACCGATCGCTTCATCGAGGCACCCCATGTGGCAGAGAATCTGCTGGACCAGGTACGCCTGGCCGATGCACGCATGTCGGCGCACGAAGGCCGTTGCGAATCCTTCCAGGCCAGTGGCAGTGTGCGCGACCTGGCGGTAGGACACTGGTTCGTTCTGGAACGGCACCCCGATATGCGCTACCGGAATGCCTCGCAGCGCGAATTCATCGTCACCTCGCTGCAGCAGCGCGCCGAAAACAATTTCCCCAAGGTCTTGCAGGATCCCATCCAACGACTCTTGCCGGAACTCCAGTGGCAAGCCGGAGTACCGCAAGGTGCAAGCGATCTGCGCTATCACAACCACCTCACTTGCGTGCGGCGCACTGCCTCGCTGAGCCCGCATTACGATCCACGCCAGCATCTACCTGCCGTGCATCCGATCACGGCGCTGGTGGTGGGGCCGGCACAGGAAGAGGTGTACTGCGATGCATTGGGACGCATCAAGGTGCAGTTGCAGGGCCTGCAAGCGGAAGACCACGCCCATGCCCAAGGGGCGGGCACCAGCGGCCATGACCAGGACAGCGCCTTCGTACGCGTATCGAGCGCCTGGGCCGGGGCAGGCTATGGACACGATGCCGTGCCCCGGGTCGGCATGGAAGTCCTGATCGATTTTCTCGGCGGCGATCCGGACAAGATGTTCGTCGCCGGGGTCCTGCACAACGGCCTCAACCTGCCGGCGCGCTTCAGCCACGCTGGCGGTTTGCCGGGCAACCGTTTCCTGTCCGGCATCAAGTCCAAGGAGGTCGATGGCGCGCGCTACAACCAGTTGCGCCTGGATGACACCCCCGGCCAGATCAGCACGCAATTGGCCAGTGAACACCAGCACAGCCAGATCAACCTGGGCTATCTGACCGAACCACGCTACGACGGCCAAGGCAGTGATCGTGGCGAGGGCGTGGAAACCAGAACTGACGGACACGGCGTGCTGCGTGCCGGCAAGGGCGTCCTGATCACCGCGCACCGCCAGGACCGGGGACGCGGCCGCATCCTGGAGCGTGCCGTCCTGCTGGAGACACTGCGCGATCTGCAAGAGCTGGCGCAGCGCCTGAGCCAGGATGCAGCCAGGCATCACGCCGAGGCGACCGATCTGGCCCAGTTGGAACGCATCAGAACCCAACTGCAGGCCTGGGATGCGAGCGAGCCCGCCAGCGGCGCAGTGCACACCGAGACGCCCATGATCGCCGTGGACGCACCGGCGGGCGTGAGCATCACGAGCCAGGACGCCATGGTGTTGGGCTCAGCGCAACACATCGACATGGTCAGCCAGACCAATACCCAAGTCAGCACAGGGCGCAGCCTCCTGATGCGGGCCGGCGAGATGTTTGTGGCCTTTGCGGCCAAGCACATGAAGCTGATCAGCGGCAAAGGCAGCATCAAGGTACCGTCAGGCCGCAAAGACATCACGATTCATAATTTCATTCCCGCCGACACCGCAGGCAATCGCTCGTGACCTTGTCACTTCTTTTCTGCCACCTGAATGGGGCAACCCGGTTCAGCTCAATTGCTTGCGCGTCATGGTGCGCTTGAGCGACAACTTCAGATGTCGCTGCATCGCCGCCTGCGCCTGGATGGCATCGCGGGCCTCGATGGCTTCCAGAATCTCGCGATGCTCGTGCAGCGCCGTGAACCAGCTATCTTCCGGTTCGTAATGATCCAATAGCTTGGCCGAGATCGGATCCTGACGTTCGTCGTAAAGCCGGGCCACCGTCTGCACCAGTACCTCGTTATGGGTCATCTGGGCGATACGAATGTGGAATTCGCGGTCAGCGTGGGCAGGGCTCCTGCCTGCCTGGCATTCGCACTCCATGGTGTCGTAGATCGCGCGCAGCGCCTTGACATCCCTGGGCTTGGCCAGCGGCGCAACCAGGGCGACAATCGCGCCCTCGAAAATGGCCCGCGCTCCCATGATGTCGCTCAGGCTGTTACCCATTTCCTCGACTGTCGCATCCTCCTTGTGCAGCTCCGGCGGAACTGTCTGCGTCAGGTAGACCCCCGATCCCATGCGGATCTCCACCCTTCCCTCAAGCTCCAGGGCGACCAAGGCTTCCCGGATCGAGGGCCGCGACACGCCCAATTGTTCGGCCAGCGCACGCTCAGGCGGCAAGCGGCCTTGGCTGGTAAAGCCAGGCTGATACATCACGGTCCGCAGGCGGTCCGCAATCTGGAGGTACAGGCGACGGGAGTCGGGCGATTTCTGGCTGGACATCGTGTTAACTAATCTGGAGAAGCCGACAAGCTGGCCTTTGGAACAGTTTGTCAGGGTTTTTGGCGATTGTCTCACAGGCGCGGACATCATTTCGGCCTTACCAATTTTGATTTATAAAAATAATTTGCTTTTGGCTTGACCAATTTATACACTGCCGAGCAAGTCAGGGGGTCAAGCCGCTGACATCCACGAAGTGCAATCGGGAGAGCCGAATTGGAACGTCGTCTATACACCGGGACGGACTTGCAACGTGCCCAGAGCATCGAGGAACTGCGCGCCATCGCGCGCAAGCGAGTTCCCAATTTCTGTTTCGAATATGTCGAAGGCGGCGCCGAAGAAGAAATCAGCCTGCGTCGCAACCGCGAGGTATTCAGCCACATCGGCTTTCTGCCGCGCACCCTGGTGGATGTCTCGGTGCGCCGCCAGGCACGCAAGCTGTTCGGTCAGGAGATCGCCTCGCCCTTCCTGATCGGCCCGACCGGCTTCAGCGGATTGCTGGCCCGTGAGGGAGACATTGCCATGGCAAGCGCAGCTGCGGGTGCCGGCATTCCCTTTGTCTTGACCAATGTGTCCACCACTTCGCTGGAAGAGGTGGTGCGCCGTTCCGGGGCGCAGGTGTGGCAACAGGTCTACCTGTATCGCGACCGTGCTTTCGTGGCCAGCGTGGCGCAGCGCGCGCAAGCCGCAGGCATCGACACGCTGGTGCTCACCACCGATAGCGCCGTCTATGGCAAGCGCGAATGGGACGTGCGCAACTTCAGCAGTCCGCGTCGACTGGACTGGCGTAACAAGCTCGATGTGTTGTGCCATCCGCGCTGGCTCATCGACATCCTCTACCCGCACGGCTTTCCCCGCTTCGCCAACCTGGGCGATCTGTTGCCGGCCGATCAGACCAGCGTGCGAGGCGCGGCGGCATCCATTCTCGGCCAATCACTGTCACCGGCGCTGGACTGGCGTGATGTGCAATGGCTGCGCGGCATCTGGAACGGCAAACTGGTCTTGAAAGGAGTGATGCAGGTGCAGGATGCACAACGCGCCGTGGCGCTGGGCGTGGATGGCATCGTCCTCTCCAACCATGGCGGGCGCCAGCTCGATGGCGCCTTGTCGACGATGGATGTGCTGCCTGAAGTCGTCGCTGCCGTGAAAGGACAACTGACGGTGATGCTCGACGGCGGTTTCCGACGCGGCGCCGATATCGTCAAGGCCATCGCCCTGGGCGCCGACGCCGTCCTGCTGGGTCGCGCCACCACCTACGGCTTGGCCGCTGGCGGTCAGGCGGGCGCAGCACGTGCACTGGACATCCTGCGCAGCGAAGTGGACCGCGTGCTGGCGCTGCTGGCTTGCCCGGATATCGATCAGCTTGATGCAACCTACCTGCGCCGACTCTAGACGCAACAGTCCTTTCATCCCGAGAGCGAGGAGCAGACATGCATTACGAATTCGATTTCGCCAGCGTCGCCGCGCACTGGCCGCTACTGTTGCAAGGTGCCTGGAGCACGATACAACTGTCCTTCCTGGCCACGCTGCTGGGCTTCTTGCTGGGCGTGGTCTGTGCGGTGGCACGTGGCAGCCGCCATGGCTGGCTGTGCGCTGCAGTGGGCGGCTATGTCGAACTGATCCGCAACACGCCACTGCTCATCCAGTGCTACTTCCTGATCTTCGGGCTTTCGTCGGTGGGGATCACCATGCCCGTCATGGCCGGCGCGACGATGGCGCTGGTCATCAATATCGGCGCCTATAGCTGCGAGATCGTGCGTGCCGGCATCGAGTCCATCCAGCATGGCCAGATCGAGGCCGCGCATTGCCTGGGGCTGTCGCCGCTGCAGGTGTTGCGGCACGTGGTACTGCAACCGGCGGTGGAGCGCGTCTGGCCGGCCCTGACCAGCCAGTTCGTCTTGATGATGCTGGCCTCCAGCATTCTCTCTTCGGTGGGCGCGGAAGAATTGCTGGGGGTGGCCAATCGCGTGCAGTCCGATACCTTCCGCAACTTCGAGGTGTTCCTGGTGCTGTGGGTGCTCTATCTGGCCCTGTCCTGCCTGATGCGGGCCGGTTTCTGGATGCTCGGGCAACTGGCCTTCACGCGCCGGCGCAAGCTTGGCACTCCCCTTTGAAGGAGAGCAAGCATGACGCATGAACAGTTTCTTTCCTTGCTGCAGGGCGCCTGGGGCACGCTGCTGCTGTCAGCGCTGACGCTATCGCTGGGCGCGATGGCGGGTCTCATTCTGGCGCTGGCGCGGGTCTCGCCCCTGGCAGCCGTACGGCATATGGCCAGCGCCTGGATACAACTGATTCAGGGCACGCCCTTGCTGGTCCTCATGGGGATGTGCTTCTACGGCCCGGCACTGGCCGGCATCGGCACGGTCGATGCATTGCCGGCGGCGGCCACGGCGATGGTGATCTACGCCAGTGCCTTCCTCGGCGAGATCTGGCGCGGCTGCATCCAGGCCGTCCACAAGAGCCAGTGGGAAGCCGCCGAATGCCTCGGGCTCACGCGCTGGCAGCGCATGTGGATGATCGTCTTGCCGCAGGCCCTGCGCATGGCTACACCACCGACCGTGGGCTTTGCGGTGCAAGTGATCAAGAACACCTCGGTGGCTTCGCTGGTGATCGGCTTTGCCGAACTTTCCTACAACGCCAAGGTGATCAACAACTCCACCTTCCAGCCCTTCCTCTACTTCGGCAGCGCCGCACTGTTGTATTTCGCCATGTGTTACCCCCTGTCGCGCTGGAGCCGGGCGCTAGAAAGGAAACTTCATGCACACCATCGTTGAATTGCAGGCCGTCCATAAACGCTTCGGTAACAACGCGGTGCTGCGCGGCGTCTCCTTCAAGGTCGCGCGCGGTGAAGTGGTCGCCATCATCGGCAAGAGCGGCTCGGGAAAGAGTACCGCCCTGCGTTGCATCAACCGGCTGGAGCAGATCGACGCAGGCCAGATCAGCGTCTGCGGCCATGCCGTCCATACCACGCAACTCGATCTGCGCGCCTTGCGCCGCGATGTGGGTATCGTCTTCCAGAGCTACAACCTGTTTGCGCACCTGACCGTGCTGCAGAACATTACGCTGGGTCCGACTGCCGTAAAGCGCCTGGCGCCCGCAGAGGCGCAGGAACTGGCGCGGCAGGTGCTTGAGCGCGTCGGCCTGGGCGACAAGGCACAGGCCTATCCCGAACAGCTTTCTGGTGGCCAGCAGCAGCGCGTGGCCATTGCCCGCTCGCTGGCGATGCAGCCGCAACTGATGCTGTTCGACGAAGTGACCTCGGCACTCGACCCGGAACTGACCGGCGAGGTGCTCAAGGTCATGGAGCAGATGGCGGCCGAAGGTATGACCATGATCCTGGTGACGCACGAGATGAGCTTCGCACGACGCGTAGCGGACCAGGTGATCTTCATGCACCAGGGCCAGGTGTGGGAGCAGGGTGGGCCCGACATCCTTGACTCCCCCGCCACACCGGAACTGCGCAACTTCGTGGGCACCGGTCTGTAACGCAGAAGCTATCCCCCGCCACCGTTGTTCCAACCTCAACCAAAAAAGGAGCGAGACATGCCTATCCCCTCATCCCCCAGACGGCGCCTGCGCGGCGCGCTGCTGGGCCTGCTGCTGCTCGGCGCCAGTACTGCACAAGCAGACCAGCTCGATACCATCATGGCAGCCAAGAAACTGCGCGTGGCCATCGACCTGGCCGTCCCTCCCTACAGCATGAAAGACGACAAGCTCAAGCTGATCGGCTCCGATGTCGAAACCGCACAGCTCATGGCCAAGGACTTCGGGCTGGAACTGGAAGTCGTGCCCACGACGCTGACCAACCGTGTACCCTTCCTGCAGACCAACAAGGCCGACGTGGTGATCTCGGCCTTTTCCATCACAGCCGAGCGTGCCAAGGTCATTGATTTCTCGGTGCCTTATGCCCCCATCCTGGTGGTGGTCGGGGCGCCCAGGAGCATGAAGATCACCGGCCCTGCCGACCTGGCCGGCAAAAAGGTCATCGCTACGCGTGGCACCACCAACGATCAGGAGTTGACCAAGATCGCGCCGCCATCGACCACCATCACACGCTTCGACGATGACGCCACCTCGATGACAGCGATGGTCAGTGGCCAGGCCGACATCTGGGTCACTTCACCCATGCTGCTCAAGGTCGTCAATGAAAAGAATCCGATGCGAGATATCGAGAATAAGCTCACGCTCAAGGCCAACCTGCTGGCGGTGGGACTGCGCAAGGGAGAGCCACGCTTGAAGGAAAAGATCGATGGCTGGATACGCGCCAAGCTGGGCAACGGTCAGCTCAACGCCATCTATAAGAAATATCACCATGCAGAACTGCCGCCGGAGATTCTCAATCCGGCAAGCTGAGAAGTGCAATCGCATCATTCGGACGCAAAAAAAACGCCGGCTCGCAAGCCGGCGTTTCCTCATCAAAACACGAATGACAATCAGATCAACGCTCCACTGCCAGCGCCACACCCATGCCGCCACCGATACACAGGCTAGCCAGCCCCTTCTTGGCATCACGGCGCACCATCTCATGCAGCAGCGTCACCAGTACGCGGCAACCGGAGGCGCCGATGGGGTGACCCAGCGCGATGGCGCCACCGTTGACGTTGATCTTGCTGGTATCCCAGCCCATCTGCTTGTTCACCGCAATGGCTTGCGCGGCGAAGGCTTCGTTGATTTCCATCAAGTCCAGGTCCTGCGGGGTCCAGCCGGCCTTCTTCAGGGTCAACTGCGAGGCCGGCACCGGGCCCATGCCCATGATGCTGGGGTCCAGACCCGCCGAGGAGTAAGCCTTGATCTTGGCCAGCACCGGCAGGCCCAGTTCAGCGGCCAGCTTGGCCGAGGTGACCACCACCGCAGCGGCGCCATCGTTGATTCCCGAGGCGTTGCCCGCCGTCACCGTGCCGGCCTTGTCGAAGGCCGGACGCAGTGCGGCCAGGGCTTCGGCGGTCACGCCATGCTTGACGAATTCGTCGGTGTCGAAGACCACGGTTTCCTTCTTGCCCTTGATCTCGATGGGGACGATCTCATCCTTGAAGCGGCCGGCCTTCTGGGCGGCTTCGGCCTTGTTCTGCGACGCGGCGGCGAAGGCATCCTGTTCTTCGCGGCTGATCTCGAACTTCTTGGCCACGTTCTCGGCCGTGATGCCCATGTGGTACTGGTTGTAGACGTCCCACAGGCCGTCGACGATCATGGTGTCGGTCAGCTTGGCGTCGCCCATGCGGAAACCGTCACGCGAGTTGTTCAGGACGTGCGGCGAGGCGCTCATGTTTTCCTGGCCGCCGGCGATGACGATCTGGGCGTCGCCGCAACGGATGGCCTGGGCCGCCAGTTGCACGGCCTTCAGACCGCTGCCGCAGACCTTGCCGACCACGAAGGCCGGGACCATGTCGGGCAGGCCGGACTTGATGACCGACTGGCGCGCCGGGTTCTGGCCCAGACCTGCGGTGAGCACTTGGCCGAGGATGACTTCGCTGATGGCTTCGGGCTTGATGCCGGTCTTGGCCAGCAAGGCCTTGATGACTTGCGCACCCAGATCGGCTGCTGCAATCTTCGACAAGGATCCGCCGAACTTGCCGATCGCCGTTCTCTGTGCTGCGACAATGACCACATCATCCATAACTCGCTCCTTTTATTGAAATAGCAGGAAGCCGTAGCGGCTGCCCTTGGAAAACCGGGATGGTCATCTTAGTCCATTTCAGCTGGGAATGCGATATGGTGAATTTTCGGTACATCAAGGGAGCGCAAAATAAGGCTCAGGCGTCTTTTCCCAGCGTGATGATATGAATTACCGTGCGATAAAGGAGGAAGGCAGCACCATAGGCGGCGCGCTTGTACCAGGGCACGTGCAGGAAGTCCGCCAGATGCACCACCCGCCCGTGCGCTGCCCCCGCCTCGATCTCCTGGCGCAAGTAACCGGCGAAGGCGGCATCCTGGATCACCACGTTGGCTTCCTGGTTCACGAACAATGACAGACCATCATAATTGCTCGATCCGACCGTGGACCACTTGTCGTCGATCACGGCCACCTTGGCGTGCAGTTCGGTATGGGTATATTCGACGATGCGCACCCCCGCCCGCAGCAGCTTGGGATAGAAGGAATGCGCCACCGCATCCTGCATCACGAACTGGCCCACACCCAACAGCAGAGTGACCTTCACGCCGCGCAGAGCAGCCTCTTCCAATGCCCGGCGCATCTTGCGACCGGGGGCGAAGTAAGGATTGGCGAGGAAGGCCGTTTCGCGCGCACGCCCCAGGGCCTGCAGGTAGGCGCGCTGGATGGTACGGCGGTTGCGGAAGTTGTCGCGTACCACCAGGGCAGCCTGGGTCTGGTCGTGTACCGGGCCGGGATGACCATGACGCAAGCGCTTGAAGTTGCGCCAGCGCGCTTTCAACTTCATATGGCCCACGCGCAGCCATTGTGCTTGCACTTCACGATAGACCTCTTGCACCAACGGGCCGATGATGCTGACCGCAAAATCCCAGCGCGGCGCCGGTAGCGGCGTGACATGGTCGCGGTCGGAGACCATGTCGTCATTGATATTGAGTCCACCTACGAAAGCCACCTGGCGATCCACCACGCACAGCTTGCGATGGCTGCGCGCCACGCCACGGCGAAACCAGGGATTGAAGGAACGATGCTGGACGCCGGCCGCGCTCAGGGCGAGGTGCAATTTCTTAGTATTTTCCCGACCGGTTCCCAGCCAGTCATTGATGACGTAGACCACTACGCCGCGTCCAGCGGCCCTTTGCAGCGCTTCGCATATCAGTACACCGGTTTCATCCAGCGAAAAAATATAAGTTTCCAGGTAGATCTCGACGCGTGCCGCCTCAATGGCGTTGATCAGTGCCGGATAGAAACCCGCGCCACTGTGCAGCAGCGCGATCTGATTGCCGTCGGTAAAGGTGAGGTGGCGCAAGGTCAGGCCAACTGCAGTTCGGTGACGATGGGCGCATGGTCCGACAGGCGCGCCCACGGGCCATCCTTCAACACCTGCGCCATTTCCACACGGAAACCACGCACGTAGATACGGTCCAGTCGCAGCCACGGCATCATGGCCGGGAAGGTGCGCGCCGGGCGGATCGGCGCCGACAGGCCACCCAGCCGGCGCAAGCCCTGCATCACGCCACGTGCAGTCGGTTGCGGCTGGTCGAACACTTCCACCACCCCCAGGTTCTGGTACAGCGTGCGGCTCAACTGATTGGTCCAGTCGTTGAAGTCACCGGCAATGAGCAGCGGGGCATCAGGCGGGGAGGAGGTGCTGACCGCCTGGATCAGTGCATCGGTCTGGCGACGCCGGCCATTGGCGAACAAACCCAGATGGATCACGTAGCAATGCACCTCCACTCCTTCCACCGGCACCACGCAATGCAGGATGCCGCGCGATTCATAGGCATGGTCAGAGACATCCTGATTGCGGATGGAAGCGATTTCAAAGCGCGAGATCAAGGCATTGCCGTGGTGACCGTGGTCGTAGACGGCATTCATGCCGTAGGCGGCGTGGTGGGTGTCGCCGGCCAGGAATTCGTGCTGGCCCTGCTGTGGCCAGTTGGACGCATGGCGCAGGGCATTGAGGTCATGTCGGCCCTGCACTTCCTGCAGGAACAGGATGTCCGGGTCCAGTTGCGCCAGCGCCTGCTTCAACGCCAGGATGCGCGGGCGTCCGGCGAACGAGGTCACGCCCTTGTGGATGTTGTATGTAGCAACGCGCAGCTTCATCGATGCAGCCTTTCTGTTGTTCTTGTCTGGACAGCCCTGGCACCATGCAGACGGCTACCTGGCTAGATAGCTGGGCAACTGCAGGATCGCCTCTGCATTGGAGGGCGAAAAGCAGCGGTCGGCCGCTTCGCGATAGGGTAGCCAAGCGTAGCGAGTATGCTCGCGCGGAGCCAGCGTGACCGGGATGTCGCGCGGCACCAGCAGGCCAAAGACGTGCTCGGTATTCTTGGTCACGCCCGGCGCATAGCGATGCCGCCAGACCGGATAGATTTCATAGATGTTGGAAAGTTGCCAGTCGCGCAGATGCGCGCGCGGCACGCATCTGGTTCCATCGCTGGCCGATTCTACGCTGCCATCGCTGAGGACGATGCCGGTTTCTTCCTCCACTTCGCGTCGGGCAGTCTCCGACAGTTCTTCGTCGAGACTATCCTTGGAGCCGGTCACCGATTGCCAGAAACCGGGCTGGTCGGCGCGTTCGATCAACAATACATGCTGATCAGCGCTGTGGATCACCACCAGCACCGATTCGGGGATCTTATAGGGCTTGGCTTGCGTCATGGCCTGTCCGTGATGCGGGAAAGGCTCCATTGTATCGGGACGGCGGCGTTTCAGAGCAGCAACGCCGGGCGGGCGCGCACCGACTATCACTGTTCCATGCAAACATTGATCATGTGACACTCGGCCAGCGCGATATCCTGCTCTTCCATGGCCAGTTGCAACAGCACGGGATATTGGTTGGAAAAATCTGATGCTCAATGCGTTTCCTGCACATCGTTGTGCGCCACCCAATGATGCCATAACATTCCTTGCCGCCGGCCATATCTTCCAGCATCAGCAGAGTCTCGCGGCGCAGGGCGGTCGGGGGCAAGGTACGCACACGCGAACAGACCGGAAATACTTCCAACCAATAGGGGAAATAGGATGAACAAGGAATTTCTAAGTCATTTATATTCGACCGTTTTATCTACATCAGTAGCCGCTTCAACGCTAAGAAACATGGGTCCGACTGGAACCGTAGATGCCGCCCGCAAGGGTCTTGATGCATTGAGTGAGGATGATGCCCTCAAGCGCATTTTGCGAGCGAAATCACAAGCAACATTCGCCACTGCACTTGACCAAGCGACGCGTATCGTACAAACCAACCTGCTTCAGGGTCACCAACATTGGGGGACATCTCGAAAGGTCATCAACATCTTCCTAAGAAGCCTCGCCTATAACCGCCATCTCTACGATTGCCTGCGGATGGAACGCATTGAAAAATGGTTTGAAGTACCATTAGATAGCCACGTCGCAAAGAAATTGAAAGAGTACGACGACTCACTTCCCAAATGGAATTCAGTCAAAAGATTAAACGCCGAAACAAGTCAGGATTACCAAATCGTCGCCACCAGATGTGCATCAGAACAAGGCATTTTGAGAGTTGATCTAGACGCGTACTTCTATAGAGCCGAGCCTCGGTCAGGACTAAATTCTGCAATCATTCACAACGTAAAGGACTGAACTTGTCTCAAGTGTTAATTCAAAATGCAACCCTCACGGTCACGCAACGAATTAACGGAGCGACGTCATCCCGACCATCATAAAGTTTCGAAATATCCAATCGTCTTTTAAAAATCCTATGTAGGTAGCAGTACGATTTGTAAGGAGAGCAAAGAACTCTTTACAGCACCCGTCTCGATAACTAAGCCCCTCAAACGAAAAGCGCGTGCATTTCTGCACGCGCTCAGATTGATGACAAAGCCTTGGCGAAAGCCAAGGCTTTGTTGTTTAATCGGTCATGCTCAAAAAACCGACAGCCGCCCAGCACGAGTTAGAGATGGTGACCATCGAGATGCTCGTGCCCAAGGACCACCTGCTGCGCAAGATCGACGCGGCGGTGGATTTCGAGTTCATCCGAGAGAAGGTGGCGCATCTGTATTGCGCCGACAATGGCCGCCCGGCACTGGACCCGGTGGTACTCTTCAAGCTCTTGTTCATCGGTTACCTCTTCGGTATCCGCAGCGAGCGCCAGCTCATCCGCGAGGTCCAGGTCAATGTGGCCTATCGCTGGTTTGCCGGATTCCGTCTGACCGACAAGGTACCGGACTCATCCACCTTCTCCCAGAACCGGCGCCGCCGCTTCATTGATACCACCGTCTATCAAGAGATCTTCGACGAGATCGTGCGCCAGGCCATTGGACGCGGCATGGTCGATGGCCGTGTGCTCTACAGCGACAGCACCCACCTCAAGGCCAACGCCAACAAGAACAAGTTCGACTACGTTCAAGTTACCCAGACCCCCTCGGCCTATCTGGCCGAACTGGATGCCGCTGTGGATATCGACCGTGCCGAGCATGGCAAGAAACCGCTCAAGCGTGACGACGATGATGAGCCGCCCACCAAAGAGATCAAGGTCAGTCGCACCGATCCCGAGAGCGGCTACATGGTGCGCGACGACAAGCCCAAGGGCTTCTTCTACCTGGATCACCGCACCGTCGATGCCAAGCATTCCATCATTACCGATACCCATGTCACGCCCGCCTCAGTCCATGACAGTCAGCCTTATCTGGCACGCCTGGATCGTCAGCGCCAGACGTTCGGATTTGATGTACAGGCCGTTGGCCTGGATGCGGGCTACTTCACACCGGCCGTCTGCCAGGGACTGGAGAATCGCGAGATCAGCGGCGTGATGGGCTACCGCACACCCAACCACAAGCCGGGGACATTCTTTAAACGGGCGTATGAGTACGATGCCTACCGTGACGAATACATCTGCCCGCAGGGTCAACCCTTGCGCTACAGCACGACCAATCGACTCGGGTATCGGGAATACAAATCCAACCCTGAGCAATGCCGAGGCTGCAAGGTACGCGAGCAATGCACCAATAGCGCCAATGCGGTCAAGGTGGTGACGCGCCATGTGTGGGAGCGTTCCAAGGAGAAGGTGGATGATCGGCGTCGTACCGAATGGGGCAAGCGCATCTATGCCCGACGCAAGGAAACGGTAGAACGCAGCTTCGCCGACGCCAAGCAATTGCACGGACATCGTTATGCCCGTATGCGGGGATTGCGCAAGGTCGCCGAGCAGTGCTTGTTGGCGGCGGCGGCCCAGAACATGAAGAAGATTGCCCTGTTGGTGGCGCGCTTGCGCGCGCTTTTACACGGTTTGAGCGCCTCTGCCAGCGTACAAAAGTGGCTACAGCGAAAAATGCGCGCCTTGCTTGGCTTCTGCGCCATCGACCATCTGCAAATTACCTGCGCCTGAAAAACAAAACCCCGTGTTCGAAAACACGGGGTTCGTCATCAACCTGAGCGCGTGCATTTCTGCACGCGCTTTTTCGATGGGCTTATCGAAAAAAAACGATAAAGCGATCAGGCCTTCACTGCCGGCTCGGTATTGCGCAGGCGGATATGCAGTTCGCGCAACTGCTTTTCGTCCACTTCCGACGGCGCGTGGGTCAGCAGGCACTGGGCGCGCTGGGTCTTGGGGAAGGCGATCACGTCGCGGATCGATTCGGCGCCGGCCATCATGGTGACCAGGCGGTCCAGGCCGAAGGCGATGCCGCCGTGCGGGGGCGCGCCGTATTGCAGGGCGTCCAGCAGGAAGCCGAACTTCAGGCGGGCTTCTTCGTCATCGATCTTCAGGGCGCGGAACACCTTGCTCTGGACGTCGGCGCGGTGGATACGGACCGAACCGCCACCCAGTTCCCAACCGTTCAAGACCATGTCGTAGGCCTTGGCGATGGCCGCACCCGGATTGGTCGAGATGAAGTCTTCGTGACCATCCTTGGGCGAGGTGAACGGGTGGTGCAGGGCGACCCAGCGCTGACCATCTTCGTCGTATTCGAACATGGGGAAGTCAACCACCCACAGCGGACGCCATTCGTCATCGAACAGGCCGTTCTTCTTGCCGAATTCGCTGTGGCCGATCTTCACGCGCAGCGCGCCGATGGCATCGTTGACCACCTTGGCCTTGTCGGCGCCGAAGAAGATCAGGTCGCCGTCTTGCGCGCCGGTCTTCTCAATGATGGCGTTCAGGGCGGCATCGTGGATGTTCTTGACGATAGGCGACTGCAGGCCGTCACGGCCCTTGGCCTTTTCATTGACCTTGATGTAGGCCAGACCCTTGGCGCCGTAGATGGCGACGAACTGGGTGTAGGCGTCGATTTCCGAACGCGGCATTTCGGCACCGCCCGGCACGCGCAGGCCAACCACGCGGCCGCCTTCGCTGTTGGCAGCACCCGAGAAGACCTTGAAGTCCACATCCTTCATGACATCGGTCAGCTCGGTGAATTCGAGCTTGACGCGCATGTCCGGCTTGTCCGAACCGTACTTGCCCATGGCAGTGGCGAAGTCCATCACCGGGAACGGGTTCGGCAGGTCGATGTCCAGCGCGTTCTTGAAGACCAGGCGGATCATGCCTTCGAACAGGTCACGGATTTCCTGTTCGTTCAGGAAGGAAGTTTCGCAGTCGATCTGGGTGAATTCGGGCTGACGGTCGGCGCGCAGGTCTTCGTCGCGGAAGCACTTGGTGATCTGATAGTAGCGGTCGAAGTTGGCCACCATCAGCAGCTGTTTGAACAGCTGGGGCGATTGCGGCAGGGCGAAGAATTCACCGGCGTTCACGCGCGAGGGCACCAGGTAGTCGCGTGCGCCTTCCGGGGTGGACTTGGTCAGCATCGGGGTTTCGATGTCGATGAAGCCTTGCGCATCCAGGAACTTGCGCACTTCCATGGCGACCTTGTAGCGCAGGCGCAGGTTGTTCTGCATCTGCGGACGGCGCAGGTCCAGCACGCGGTGGGTCAGACGGGTGGTTTCCGACAGGCTGTCGTCATCCAGCTGGAACGGCGGCGTCACCGAAGGGTTCAGCACTTCCAGTTCATGGCACAGCACTTCGATCTTGCCCGACTTCAGGTTGGCGTTGGTAGTGCCTTCCGGGCGGTTGCGCACCAGACCGGTGATGCGCAGGCAGAATTCGTTGCGCACCGATTCGGCGTTCTTGAAGACATCGGCGCGGTCCGGGTCGCAGACCACCTGAACCAGACCTTCGCGGTCGCGCAGGTCGATGAAGATCACGCCGCCGTGATCGCGGCGACGGTGCACCCAGCCGCACAGGCTGACGGTTTGGCCGAGCAGTGCCTCGGTGGTGAGGCCACAGTATTGGGTTCGCATGGACATGGTTGTGATTCCGTTGACAGTGTTCTTGTTGGATTCGAAAGAGAAGACGCTAAGGGCGAAGGCGGGGCTGGCCGGGCGAGACGCCGGCCGCCCCGTCAATTCTTCGGCGCCGCCGCGTCGGTGATGATCTTCTTGTCGGTGACCATCTCGGGGGCGACCACGCCCATGGAGACGATGTACTTCAGGGCTGCATCCACCGTCATGTCGAGCTCGATGGCATCGGCACGAGGCAGCATCAGGAAGAAACCGGAAGTCGGGTTGGGGGTGGTGGGCACGTACACGCTGATGAAGTCACCCTGTAGATGGTGCTTGACCTCACCGCCGGGCGCGCCGGTCAGGAAGGCGATGGTCCAGGAACCCTGGCGCGGGTACTGGATCAGCACCGCCTTGCGGAAGGCATTGCCTGAGGGCGAGAACAGCGTATCGGAGACCTGCTTGACGCTGGAATAGATCGACTTCACCACGGGAATGCGGGTCAGCAGGCCTTCCCACAGCAGCACCAGGCGGCGGCCGATGAAGTTGCGCGCGGCCAGGCCGGTGAGGAATACGATCAACAGCGTCAGGATCGCGCCCAGGCCGGGGATGTTGTGGCCCAGCCAGTGCGCCGGCCGCCAGGCCTCGGGCAGCAGCAGCAGCGACTGGTCCATGGTACTGATGATCAGGTTCAGCACCCACAAGGTGATGGCCAGGGGAACCAGGATCAGTAGACCCGTGATGAAGTATTTGCGCATGGGGGAAGGAAGACCTCGTTAGCTGGCGCTGGGGGTAGAGGGCGCGGCCGCAGCGGGGACGGCCGGCGCCGGTGCAGCGGCAGCCGGGGCCGCCGCAGGCGTTTCGGTGGCCGCAGCGGCTGCCGGGGCCTCGGCGGTGCCAGCAATACCGGTGCCGTTGGCGCCCTTGCTGTTGGCCGTACCGCTGCCATTGCCCCGGAAATCGGTCACATACCAGCCCGAACCCTTCAACTGGAAGCCGGCCGCAGTCAACTGCTTCCTGAAGCTGTCCTGATGGCAGGAGGGGCAAACGGTCAACGCATCGTCAGAGATCTTCTGCAAGACATCCTTGGCAAAACCACACGCTTCGCAGCGATACGCGTAAATGGGCATGACTAACTCCGCAAAAAACTTCCAAAACCCTGAATTATAAAGGCTTTTGGCGGAGTTTTACCGAACCTGGGAACAAGGGCGATGCGCTGGCGCGACGGCACGGAGGGCGGCGCACCCAAAACTTTGCATCATGGAAAGTTTCTTCACCCGCCTTCGACGGCCCCCCTCAACTGTCCACCGGGGCGGCGCGGCTGCTGCGCAAGGTGTCCAAAAATTCACGACACCACCAATGGACGTCGAAGCGGCGGATATTGTCCATCAAGGCGGCATGGCGTTCGCGCCGTTCGGATGGCGACATCTGCAAGGCTTGCTGGATCACCTGGGCGGTGCCGTGGGTGTCGTAGGGATTGATGATGAGCGCGGCTTTCATCTGCTCGGCCGCCCCCGCAAAGCGCGACAGCACCAGCACGCCGGGGTCGTCAGGATCCTGGGCGGCGACGAATTCCTTGGCCACCAGGTTCATGCCATCGCGTAGCGGCGTCACCAGCGCCACCGCGCAGGCGCGGTACAAACCCGGCAGGCGACGGCGCGCCACGGTGCGGTGGATGTAGCGGATCGGCATCCAGTCGAAGTCGCCGAAGTCGCCGTTGATGGAGCCGCACAGGCTTTCCAGCTCGCGCTGGATGTCGCCGTAGGCCTCCACGTCTTCGCGGCTGGGGGAGGCGATCTGCAGCAAGGTGGCGCTGTGGCGATTCTCGGGATACAGGCGCAGCAGCTCGCGGAAGGCGCGGATGCGCTGCGGCAGGCCCTTGGAATAATCCAGCCGGTCGACCCCGATCAACAGACGCCGGCGCGAATACTCAGCCTTGGTGCTTTCATAGGTATCGCGCGCTTCCTTGGCCTGACCCAGACGCTGGAATTCGGCCACGTCGATGCCAATGGGGAAGGCATTGGCATGAACGGTACGGTTGAAGGCGCGGAACTGGTTGGGTCCGACCGGCTCGGCGGTGGCTTCGGCCTGTACATACTGGGCGAAATGCTGCAGGTCGGCGTGGTTCTGGAATCCCACCAGATCGTAGGCAAACAAGGCGCGCATGAGCCATTCATGCGAGGGAATGGCGGTCAGGATCGGTGGCGGCGGCAGCGGGATATGCAAGAAGAAGCCAATGCGCGCCTCGCAGCCCATGGCGCGCAGTTCGGCGGCCAGGGGGATGAGGTGGTAATCGTGGATCCAGACGATGTCATCGCGCTTTAACAAGGGGAATAATTTGCGCGCGAAGAGCTGGTTTACCCGGCGATAGCCGCCCAGGTGACCGGCTTCGAAATGCGCCAGGTCCAGGCGATAGTGGAACACCGGCCACAGCACGCCATTGGCATAGCCGCGGTAGTAGGCGTCATGGTCTTCCTGCGAGAGATCCAGTTCGGCCAGGGTCACGGGGCCGGCCTGGTTGACACGCAGCTCGCCCTCGCCGGGCGTGCCATCCTCGACCACCTTGCCGCTCCAGCCGAACCACAGTCCGCCGGTCTTCTTCAGTGTCTCGCCCAGGGCTACGGCCAGGCCACCGGCAGCAGGCTTGCGCGGGTCGGCGAGACGATTGGAAACAACGACCAGTCTACCCATCAGATCACCGCCTCCCACGAAGCCGACAAGCGCATCGCACAGTTGATGATGCCCACCATCGAATAGGTCTGCGGGAAGTTGCCCCACATCTGGCGCGTGACCGGGTGTGTGTCCTCGGACAAAAGACCCAGGTGGTTGCGGGCATCGAGCATGGCCTGGAAGATCTCGCGCGCCTGTTCCTTGCGGCCGATGCGCGCCAATGCATCGATGCGCCAGAAGGTGCAGATGTTGAAGGCGGTCTCGGGGCGACCGAAGTCGTCCGGGGCTTCGTAGCGGCGCATGTAGGGGCCGTCGCAGAGCGACTTTTCCAGCGCTTCCACGGTCGATATGAAGCGCTTGTCGGTGGGCGCAATCAGGCCCACTTCCACCATCAGCAACACGCTGGCATCAAGGTCGCGCCCGCCGAAACTTTCGGCATAGGCCTGGCGTTGCTCGTTCCAGGCTTCGGTCAAGATGCGGTCACCGATTTCCTTGGCGCGGTCGCCCCAGTAGCGAGCGCGCTCGGGCAGGTCGACGCGGGCGGCGATCTTGGCCAGGCGGTCACAGGCGGCCCAGCTCATCAGCGCCGACGAAGTATGGATGCGCGAGCGGGTACGCAACTCCCACATGCCCGCATCCGGTTGGTTGTAGACCTCGTAGGCGCGCTCGCCCACGGCTTCCAGATGCTGGAAATGCTCGGCCCCGGCGCGATGGTGCAGGCGCATGTCGTGGAAGGCCTGCGCCGCGCCCAGCACGATGTTGCCGTAGACGTCATGCTGGAAGTGTTCATAAGCCTGGTTGCCCACACGCACCGGCTGGTGGTGCTGGTAGCCTGGCAGGTGGTCCAGGATCTGTTCGGGCAGCGCTTCTTCCAGGCCGATACCGTACAAGGGCTGTACGTGGCCGCCACCGGAACGCACCACCACGTTGGTCAGCCAGCGCAGGTAGTCTTCCATGGTACCCAGTTCGGACAGGCTATTGAGTGCCCGCACCACGAAGAAAGCGTCACGCAGCCAGCAATAACGATAGTCCCAGTTGCGCTGACTGCCCGGTGCTTCGGGCACGCTGGTGGTCATGGCGGCGATGATGGCGCCCGTATCTTCATACACCGACAATTTCAGCGTGATGGCGGCACGGATCACGGCATCCTGCCACTCCAGCGGTGTCGCCAGGGCGCGGCTCCAGTTGCGCCAATAGGCGGTGGTTTCCTGCTCGAAGTCGCGGGCGGTGTCGTTGATGCCACCGTGCAGGGTTTCATCCGGTCCGAGGATGAAGTTGTACGGACGGCTGACCACGAAGGCGGTCTCGCCGACGATGTAGCTGATGGGCGCATCGGTATTGAGGCGCAAGGTCTGCTCTTGACCGACATAACGGATATGGTTGCTGCCGCGCGTTTGCAGCGGTTCTTCGCGGCCCCAGTCGAACCGGGGACGCAGCACTACACGCATTCGCGGTGCGCCCGACAGCGGATGGATGCGGCGCACCAGCTGCAGCGGGCGGAAGAAACGGCCACGGCTCTGGAAGCGCGGCACCAGGTCGGTGATCTCGATGCCCTGCCCCAGCGTATCGTAGAGACGGGTGCGCAGCACGGCGGTATTGGGCTCGTACCACTGCTCGCTGTGGGAAAAATTCTCCAGCTGGAAAGCCCACAGCGCGCCATTGTCGGTGGGGTCGAGCAAGGCATTGAAGACCGGGTCGCCATCGAAGCGCGGCAGGCAGCACCAGACGATGCGGCCCATCTTGTCCACCAGCGCCGAAAAGGCGCAATTGCCGATCACGCCCAGCTCCAGCGAGGAGGTCGAGGGCAGGTCGTGGGCCTGGGCGGCCAGGTGCGGTTGTTCAGAATGCTGGGTCTGGGAATGCGGCTGCGGTTGCGCTTCTTGCTGGGGGTCGGGGCTGGGCTGGCTCATGGTTCCTCATGCTCTGTTCTGTGGGTCAGATTTCTTGATGGAAGGCGATGTGCTGCGGGAGGGAATATCCGACGCGATCTATGCGCTGGTACTGCGCACCTCCACGCTCTGGCGCAGCAGATCCAGCACGGCCGCCGGACCGGCCAGGCGCTGCAAGGCCTGGCTGGGGCCGTTGCCGACCTTGATGCCCAGGCCACCGAAGGCCTCGCTCTGCGCGATGGCAAAGCCGGCCTCATCGGTCACGTCGTCGCCGATGAAGACCGGGCGGCGACCGCGAAACGGCGCTTCGTGCAGGAAGGCGACCAGCGCATCACCCTTGTTGATGTGGGGCTTGGCTTCCACCACCATCTTGCCGTGCAGGAGAGTGAAGCCGGGTTCGTGGCGCAGCGCATCCATCATGGTTTCTACGCAGCGCTGCTCAAGGTGGGCAGCGTGGCGGTAATGCAGGGCCAGGGCACCGCGCTTGAGTTCCAGTTGCAGGCCTGGATGTGACTCCACCAGCCCCAGCAGGCGCTCGCGCAGGTGATGCACGTCCGGCACCGGCTGCTGCAGGATACGGCCATCGGCGGTGCGGCGCTCGGCACCGTGCACGCCGGCGGCCGGCAAGCGCAGCGGTGCCAGGAAGAAATCGAGTTGGTCCAGAGGACGGCCGCTGACAATGGCCAGCGCGCCGTCGGAGGCTTGTTGGAGGTGCTGCAGCAGCGTCATCAATTCCGGTGGCACCACGATCTCTTCGGGTTGTGGCGCTAGTTCGACCAGGGTGCCGTCGAAGTCCAGGAATAACGCATCGGCTGCAAAATCATAGGGGCGAGTTTGCTCAGTCATGCCATTTCAGGTTGAGTGGAAGCAAATAAGTTCCGGCTGGATCTCGAATTATTATCAAGAAGATATCGAAAATATTCGAAAAGCCGGGCCTGGCATTGCTTTGACAGCACCCACCCCAGCAGTTCTGAAGTCGCTCCCAAAAAGACAAAACGGCCGCGCGGCAGGGCCGGGCGACCGTTTCAATCGGGCAAGCAGGATCAGGACTGCACACCGCCCTCGGCAGTGGCCACCACCATGGGCGGCACCGGGGCCAGCACCTGGGGCATGAGGGAGCCCACCACCATGCCGCCGATGGAGAACAGCAGACCGGCTAGTTGCGGTGGCCACAGGCCATCCGGGGCCACGTATTCCAGCGTGATCCAGGACACCAGGCCCAGCACCATGGCCATCAAGGCACCCTGGCGGGTGGAGCGCTGCCAGTAGACCCCGAAGGCCAGCGGCACAAAGGCCGCCACCAGCGTGACCTTGTAGGCGTTCTCGACCATTTCATAGATGCTGGACTGGCTGTTCAAGGCCAGCGAGGTCACGCCCACGGTAAAGAGCAGCACCACGGCGCGCATCGAGAACAGGAATTCGCGGTCGTTCTTCCAGGGGCGGATTTCCTTGAGCACGTTTTCGGTGAAGGTCACCGAGGGCGCCAGCAGGGTGGCGCTGGCGCAGCTCTTGATGGCCGAGAGCAAGGCGCCGAAGAACATCACCTGGGCGAACACCGGCATCTTTTCCATGATGAGGGTGGGCAGGACCAGTTGCGAATCGGTTTCCAGCAGGCGCGAGACCATGGCCGGGTCGATCAGCGTGGCCGAGTAGGCCAGGAAGATGGGGATGAAGACGAAGAAGAAATAGATCACGCCACCCAGCACCGAGGCGTTGCGGGCCACCTTTTCATTCTTGGAGGACATCACGCGCTGGAACACGTCCTGCTGCGGGATCGAGCCCAGCATCATGGTGATCCAGGCGGCGAAGAACCACAGCACGTCCTTGAGTTCAGCGGCCGGCCAGAAGTTGAACTTGCCGGCCTCGGCCGCGTGCGCGATCACCACGCCGGGGCCGCCGACCATGCCGGAAACTTCATATCCGATATACAGCATCCCGACCACCACGATGATCATCTGCAGGAAGTCGGTGATGGCCACGGCCCACATGCCGCCCATCAAGGTATAGATGAGCACGCTGCCGGCGCCGATGATCATGCCCCAATGCATGGGGATGTAGCCGCCCGAGACGACATTGAACACCAGCCCCAGCGCCTTGATCTGCGCCGCCACCCAGCCCAGGTAGGAAATGACGATGCAGATGGTGACCAGCATTTCGGCGGCGCGGCCGAAGCGCTTCTTGTAGTAGTCACCGATGGTCAGAAGATTCATCCGGTACAGGCGCTTGGCGAAGAAAACGCCGACCAGGATCAGGCACAAGGAAGAACCGAAAGGATCGGCCACGATGCCGCCCAGACCATCCTTGAGGAAGGTGGAGGACACCCCCAGCACCGCTTCCGAACCGAACCAGGTGGCAAAGACAGTGGCCGTCACCACCGACATGGGCAGCGCGCGGCCGGCCACGGCGTAGTCCTTCGAACTCTTTACATAGCGGGTGGCATACAGGCCGATGCCGACCGAGATGACCCAATAGAGGACGACGAACCAGAGCAGTGCATTCATGCCTTTTCCTTGCAGGGGGGTGGTGAGAAAAACGCGCATTATAGCGGCAACTACCGTGCGCAAAGCCGCTTGTGGCAAGACTTTTCATCTGTCGCTGCCGGGCCACAGCCGCGCTGGCGGCACGGCGTCGATGAGCCTTTGCGCAAGCAAGAATTGCTCCCGCCCGCAGGGGCGGGGGGAGTCAGGATTTCGTCAGGGAATCAGCGCAACAATGAAGAGGAGCTTGCGCCGCCAGGCGCGGCGGCACGGGGGACGATACCGGGATGCCGGGCCGGCTCAGGCGCCTTCGTTGCTATGCTCGTAGGAGGGGCAGCCGTTCTTGCCCCACTGGCCGTCGCACAGTTTCCACAGGCAGCTTTCACGGGCAAACAGCGACAGGGTGCTGCATTGCTTGACCTGCTCGGCCAGCGAGGGCACCGGCACGACCTGCACCACTTCCGGCTGCGGCAGCGCGGCCTGGGCGCGTTCGGCCTTGGCGCGGGCATTGGCCAGTTGCGCCTCGGCTTCCCGGCGGCGCTGTTCGCGCACGGCCAGGGCGGCATCCTCGCGGCGCTGGCGGGCCTCGGCAGCGGCCCGTTTCTGGCTCAGCAGGTTGGCTTTCTGTTCGGCTTCCTGCTGCAACTGGGCGATCACCTCCGGGCCGGGAGCAGCTTGGCTGCTGGCAGGCTCGGCGGAGGGCGCCGGATCCGTGGTGACGGCGGACTGTGCCGGCAATTGCGGCAACACTGGTTTCAAGGAGCGCTGCGGCCACTGAGCCGCGGCCCAGACGGCCAGACCGATGATGACCAGGGTCAACAGCGACACCAGCAAGGCGCGGCGGGTGGAAACCTGGATCGGCGCCGGCTCGCGGGGACCACGCGGGCCCCGGCTGACAACCTGGGGACTGGCCTCGGGCTGCGGCGCGTCCTGGTCCGGGGTAGCTGATGTGGCTGTTGGAGAGCTGGCCGCTGCGGTCGCTACGGCAGCTGTCACTGCGGCCGCGGCGACGGCAACCGCGGTCATCTGCGAGGCGTGCACTTCGAGTTCGTCGGCGCTCAGGTGCGAGGCCGACGGCAGCCCATGGGCCCCGGTCTGGGCGCTGCCGCTGATTTGGCTGGCGCGTGCGGCGGCATCGGTGGTCGCGCGTCTGTCGCGATCTTCCCCTGTGCGTTCCAAGACTTGCATGGAATTCCCCTGTAAAGCACTACCGACCACCCTCCCGGTAGCCATGGTGTTCTCCCTTGCGTCCGTATTGCTGTGCCTGGCCTCGGGTGGCGCAGTAGCGCCTCAGGCGATTGTGATGAATCGTTTGTTTTTTGGACGGACGGTTATTTTGCGCCAAAATTTCCGAAAGGCAAAACAAAAATGCGGCTCTGCAAAAAATTTCTGCAACCCCGACCCGCTGGGTGTTGCCGGGCAATTAAGAAGTGATATCCAAAAATAAACGGCAGCCGCGTTTCCGCGGGCTGCCGTTGATCAAACAATCAACAATATGCTCAGTTGACGATCTTTTCGAGTGCGAACAAGTCAGCCGGGTTTTCACGGGCACGGACCAGGTGTGCCTGCTGGCCATCGACCAGCACTTCGGCAGCGCGGCCGCGGGTGTTGTAGTTGGAGGCCATGGTCATGCCATAGGCGCCGGCCGACATCAGCGCCAGCAGATCGCCTTCCCCGATGGCCAGTTCGCGCGCACGGGCCAGCCAGTCGCCGGATTCACATACCGGGCCGACGACGTCGTAGATGCAGGGCTGGCCGGCGTTTTCCTTCACTGTCTGGACGCCATGCCAGGCTTCGTACATGGCCGGGCGCATCAAATCGTTCATGGCAGCATCGACCACGGCGAAGTTCTTTTCTTCACCATGCTTGAGGTATTGCACCTCGGTGAGCAGCAGGCCGGCATTGCCGACCACCGAGCGGCCCGGCTCGAACATCACCTGGATCGGGCGACCATCGTACTTCTTGGCACGCCAGGCATCGACGCGGGCGAACACGCGCGCCAGATAGCCGCCGATGGCGACCGGTTGCTCATCGTCGTAACGGATGCCGATGCCGCCACCGATGTCGAGATGGTGGATGGGGATGCCTTCGGCTTCCAGTGCGTCGACCATGTCGATGATCTTGTCCAGCGCTTCCAGCAATGGCGAGTCATCCAGCAATTGCGAACCGATGTGGCAATCGATGCCGACCACTTCGATGTGGGGCAATGCCGCAGCGGTGCGGTAGCAGTTCAGTGCATCTTCATAGGCCACGCCGAACTTGTTTTCCTTCAGGCCCGTGGAGATGTAGGGATGGGTCTTGGCATCCACGTTGGGATTCACCCGCAGCGAGATGCGCGCGCGCTTGCCCAGCGCGCCAGCCACTTCATTCAGGCGGGCCACTTCCGGGATCGATTCGACGTTGAAGCACAGGATGTCGTGTTCCAGCGCCAGCTTCATTTCATCGCGGCCCTTGCCCACGCCCGAGAAAATCACCTTGCGCGCATCGCCACCGGCGGCCACCACACGCAGCAGTTCGCCAGCGGACACGATATCGAAGCCCGATCCCAGCTTGCCCAGCAGATTCAATACCGCCAGGTTGGAATTGGACTTGACCGAGTAGCACACCAGCGCGCCCCCCTTGGCACCATCGGCGCGGCCGGCAGTGCGGCAGGCGTTGGCATAGGCCGAGAAGTTTTCTACCAGGGCCGCCTTGGAATAGACGTAGAGGGGCGTACCGAACTGTTCGGCCAGCGCCTGCAAGGAAACCTGTTCGGCGTGCAAGGCGCCGTTGCGATAGGAAAAGTGGGACATGGAGATCCGGAAAATTCAGTGCTGTTGGGAAATCCGGCACGGTCCGCGTCATCGCTGGGACCGGCCGTTATATGGCGTACTGTGTTTCAGCCTGGCATCATCGTTTGGGCGAGTCGGCGTCCCGCGGGGTGGCTGTCACGCCATCAGCCTTTTCATTGGCGGGGGCGTCTGCCGCAGGCGCCGCCTGCGCCGGTTTGGCCGGCTGGGTGCGCACGAAGGGATCGGGCGGCACCTTGGGCATGTACAGCGGGCCTTTCTGGCCGCAGCCGGCCAGTACCAGGACGGCGGCGCACAGCGCCAGGGAAGCTGCACAACGGGCGGGAGAATAGTGTGACTTCACGATAAAATGTCGGATTACATCAAAATCTTAGAATGCCTTGGAGTGTAGCATGACCGAATCGGAATTCCTGGACCTGGCTGACGCCACCCTTAACGCCATCGAGACGGCCCTGGAAGACGCCTGCGACGCCAGCGACCTGGACGTGGAATGCAGCCGCAGCGGCAATGTGCTGGAAATCGAATGCGTGGAAAACGGCTCCAAGATCATCATCAACAGCCAGGCTCCCATGCAGGAAATGTGGCTGGCTGCGCGCTCGGGCGGTTTCCACTACAAGTATGACGGTCGCCACTGGCTCAACACCCGCGACGGCAGTGAACTGTACGCCACCTTGTCAGAGGTGGTCAGCAGCCAGGCCGGGGTACCGGTAAGCCTGCAAGCCTGAGTCAAGGTCTGCGTGTGCGCGCCGGATCGCCATCCGGTGCGGCGGCGCGCTTATCGCGCTTATACTTGCGACTTTGACACCTCTACCGTTGACTCAATCAACCAGCAGCATTCATGCGCCGTTCTCTTTTGCCCTCGCGGCGACATCCTGCCTTCTTGTTCCTGCAGCGCGGCCTGGCGCGCCTGCGCTGGATCCTGATACTGACCGTGCTGGCAGTGGCGGCCGCCTTGCTGGTACCGCCCTTGGTGGCGCGTTTCAACCACGACCATAGCCCGCAGGCGCTGGCTGCCGAAAAGGACATGCAAGCCATCGCCGCCGGCCTGGAACGCTACCGCCAGGACAACGGACGCTATCCCAGCGCCGCGCAAGGCTTGCTGGCGCTGGTGATCAAGCCCACGCGCGCGCCCGTACCGGGCAACTGGCAGATCGGCGGCTACGTCGACCGCCTGCCGCGCGATCCTTGGGGCAACTCCTACCAATATGGTGCCGATGACGATGGCACCAGCTACGAGCTGTATTCCTTCGGCCAAGCCGGGCCGGATGGCGACCCCGACGGCGAAGATGTACTGCGCCAGCACTGAAGCTGGCCGCGCTACTCCCCCATCAAACGCTTTTTCCCGCCAGCTAGGACTGGTGTGGCTTTGCGCGCGGTTTATATTTACAAGTTCTTACAATTGACATTTAATACGAATAATAATTATTCCTATTAATTCAACCAATTGTGAAGAATGTGATGAATTTCCATCTGCATCCCCTCGCCTTGGCCGCGTTGGCCACCTGTTCAGTCACTTCCCTGGCCCATGCCCAGCAGGCCGCCAGCGCCCTGCCCACCATCGAAGTCAGCGGCGCGCGCGCCAACGATGGCTACGTGGCGCCGACCGCCGTGAGCGGTACCAAGAGCGAGGCACCGTTGCGCGACGTGCCGCAGACCATCAACGTGGTACCGGCCCAGGTAATACGCGACCAGAACGCCATGTCAATGCAGGATGTGCTCAAGAACGTTCCCGGTCTCGGCTTGTCCACCGGCGATGGCCAGCGCGACCAGGTCTTCATCCGCGGCTTCACCGCCATCGGCGACCAGTTCGTGGATGGTTTCCGCGATGACGCGCTGTATTTCCGCGACCTTTCCAATGTGGACCACGTGGAAGTGATCAAGGGACCGGCTGCCGTGCTCTATGGCCGCGGGTCCTCGGGCGGGCTGATCAACCGGGTGAGCAAGAAGCCTGGGGACGACGTCAGCGACATCGGCTTAAGCGCCAACAGTACGGCAGGTCGCCGGGCCGAACTGGACCTGGGACGGGGCACCGACGATGGCATCCTGTCTTGGCGCCTGACCGGTGCGGTGGAACGCGGCGATGGCTATCGCGCCCAGCAATTCATCGACCGCACCGCGCTGGCCCCATCGATCGCCTTGCGCTTCTCGGCCGATACCCAGCTCTTGTTGCAGGCCGACTATCTGGAAGACCGGCGCGTGATGGACTTCGGCATTCCGTCCTACCGGGGCCGTCCGGTGGCGGTCGACCCCGGCACCTACTTCGGCGCGCGCAATGCCCGCGATGCCGACTTCGTGCAGGCGCGTGTGGCGTCCACTACGGCCACCTTCACGCATCGCTTCAATCAGGAATTCTCCTTGCGCAACGCTCTGCGCTATTACGACTACCACCTCAATCGCAACAGCACCAACATCAACGGCAACGTCAATGAAACCACGGCCACCATGGCCCTGAATCACGCCAGACTGGTGCGCGATGAAAATGGCTGGTTCAACCAGAGCGAACTGACCCAGAAGCTGACGCTGGGCCCAACCAAGCATGAAATCCTGTACGGGGTGGAAGTGGGCAGTCAAAGCAAGGACGCTGCCACCTATGGTGGCGTGCCGGTGGCAGGGAGCAGCTCGGGGTTGCCAGCGGTGTCGATCTTCAATCCGGTGCTACCGGTGGTCAATCCCAACCGCCTGGGTGCGGCCGCGCTGACCTACGGCACCTACGACACCTTCGCTGGCTATCTGCAGGACAGCATGAGCCTGAGCCCGCAATGGAAAGCGCTGATGGGCCTGCGCTATGACAGCTTCCGCCAGCAGTCACGGCTTTTGGCCGCCAATGGCGCGCCCAGCAACCTGGCGCGCACCGATACCGCCTACAGCCCGCGTGCCGGATTGGTGTGGCAGCCCAGCCAGACGCAATCCTATTACCTTTCGTGGAGCCGTTCGTTCCAGCCCTCCGGCGAAAATTTTGCGCTGGCCACCAACAATGCTGACCTGGCCCCCGAACAGACGCGCAATACCGAAGTGGGTGCCAAGTACGATTTCTGGGAAGGTCGCGCCAGCGCGACGCTCGCGGTATTCCGCCTGGAGCGCGACAACATCAAGTCTACCCTGCCCAACAACACCATCATCCCGGTCGGCAAGCAGCGTACCGATGGTGCTGAATTAACCTTCAGTGCCGACCTCAAGCAAGGCTGGAAACTGCTGGCCGGGTATGCCTGGCTGGATGCGGTAATCACCGATTCCTCTTCCTTCGATACCAGTGTCACCGCTGCTGGTAGCGTTCCCTTCAAGGGCAAGAACGCCACCCTGACACCACGCCACAGCGCCAACCTGTGGCTGACCAAGGAGCTGGGCGATGGCTTCGTGGTCGGTGCCGGTGCCAACGCCGTGGGCGCACGCTTTGCCAATCCGGGCAATACCGTCACCCTGCCCGGCTACGTGACCACCGATGCAATGGCGGCCTACCGCACCGCCAAATACGAGGTGCAACTCAACATCGGTAACCTCTTCAACACCGGCTACATCGTCTCCGGCCATGGCAGCAGCCCCAACCTCAGCCTGCCCGGCGCGCCGCGCAGCGTGGCGCTGAGCCTGCGCTACCACATGTAAGCCCCGCGCCAGCAGCCAGTGCAAGACCTGGCTGCCCTCCTACGCTGCCTCGGGAAAGGCGGTACGCAAGCGATACTGACGCTGCCGGTAATTGCCTTCCGGCCCGCTGAAACCGCAATCGACATCGCCGAACAGGCGGCTGACGCGATTGATGGCCGCGCGTTGCGCTTCACTCTGCACCGCGATCAGGCGCCGCTTGCTGCGGGCGTGATGCGCGCAGATATCCACCACCAGGCAGTGGCCGTAGTCGGCTTGCTTGATGTCGATGAGCAGCGCCTCCGGCTTGGTCAGCCCGAAGATGGCAGCCAGTTCGATGCGGGCACTGAGGAAGGGACTGCTGTTGCGCAGCTTGTCGCTGAGCTGGGCACGCGCCTGCTGGGCCCAACCTTGTGCCTGTTGCTCGACCGTAAAGGGCTGCAAGGCAGCCAGCGCCGCCGCATCCCCTTGGGCGGCCGCCTGCTGCCACCAGTACAGCGCCTTGACGTCATGCATGGGGTCGTCACGACGATTGCGCCAAAAGATCTGGGCCAGTTCGCTTTGTGCCTCGACCAGGCCGGCTTCGGCAGCCTTTTCCAGGTATTGCTGTGCCACCTGCAGATTGCGCTGCGAATAGATGGAACGCGAATAGATGCGCGCCAGCGCGTGCCAGGCCGGCGCCGAACCGCCCTCACCTGCTAGCACCAGCCAGTGCAGTGCCTTCTTGAAATTGGCCAGACCCAGTTCCATGAAGACCCGATTGCCGGCACGGTCGATCTTGGCGCATAGCAGTCCCAGCTCCAGCCGGGCCTCGATCTCGCCGGCCACCGCAGCCAGTTCGAACAAGCGCATCAACTGGGTCAGCTCAGGCGTCTGGGCACGCGCCAGCCATTGTCCGTAGCGCAGCAGTAGCGTTGCTTCTTCAGCGCTCAGCTGCACCAGGCCGGTGGCGTCGGCATCCTTGTCCAGTTGCGCCAGCGCGCCACTGTTGCGCTCAAAGAGGCGCGCCACCAACGGTGCCGCGCCACGTGCGAAGGCGTCGCCCTGGCCTTGCTGCCAAGCCTTGTCGAGCAATGCGTATTGCGCCTGTTCGATGCCGGCGCGTGCGGCTTCCTGCATCAAGCGCTCTTCCACTGCCGAGCCGGCCGCCCCCGGCACTACCGGCTGCCCGTGGCGCTGCATCTGCTGTGCCAGCAGCCACTGGGCCTGGTGGTCATCACGGCTGGCCAGTAGCGACAGCGCCGCGATGGCGCGGGCGTGGGTATTGCTGTCGAACTGCTCACTATGGTCCAGCACCAGGCGCGCGAAGATCAGACCGGCTTGCGGCACGCCGGCCTCAAAAGCCTTCTCGTACCACACCGCTGCTTCCTGTGGAGGAGACAACTCCTTGACTTGTTCGTAGGTGATGTTGCGGCCGATGATCATCCAGGCATCGTCCACACCCTGCTGCGCAGCACGTCGCAACCAGTAGAACGCCGTGCCCTTGCTGCGCGGCAGGCCACTGCCGCCGTTGAGGTAGCGCCGGCCCAGGGCCAGTTGCGCACGCGATTCACCCGCGCGGGCGGCCTTGATGACTGCCAGCTCTTCTCTTGTCGCCATGTCGTTTCCTTTCGTTGCAGGTCCGCAGCCAGAATCTGCGGACAAAGACTTCCCCTCCGGCGCAGCAAGCTGCGTCGGTCCGGTGAGCACCAAAACCTTAGAATTTGATGCAGCCCCG
Organism: Herbaspirillum rubrisubalbicans; assembly: GCF_003719195.1. Taxonomy (NCBI): domain Bacteria; kingdom Pseudomonadati; phylum Pseudomonadota; class Betaproteobacteria; order Burkholderiales; family Oxalobacteraceae; genus Herbaspirillum; species Herbaspirillum rubrisubalbicans. Next base: position 222,604 of record NZ_CP024996.1, on the reverse strand, counting down.
CCAGTCCGTGGAGGAGCGATACGATGCGCAGTTCATTGAAGAGCTTCAGCTCTGCGCGCATCGGCGGTGGCGTCCATTAGAGCAGTGCGCTGCGCAAAAGTGCGCGATCCTGGAGCCTTATTACGCTTTCTTTACAGTCATCAAGATCCGCTCCCAGAGCGTATTTCAAGATGTTTTTGCGACTGGAAAGCGAGCTTTTCGCAATGCCAAAAATGAGCTCTCCTATTGGTCAAGAGAAAACCTGCCATGCCGAACCCGAGTGCAACACGAAGAATATTATTTTTCCTTTTTTGACGACCGGCACGAGATCAGAACACGTTACAAAATCTAACAAAATGCAAAAAAGAAGCGCGCATAAAAAAAGCGCCGCATGAACCTCATGCGGCGCTTCTTCCTGCTCTGTTGTGCATCAGCTTGCTTGACCCGCAAAGGTCAAGCAGTGCAAGTCACATTAGAACTTGTGACGGATACCCACGGCGACAGCGCCTTGGTTGCCATCGGTACCGGTGCTGTCGGAGACGCCCGGGTTAGCCATATCGCTAGCCTTGGTGTAAGCCAAGAAGGCATACAGGTCGGTGCGCTTGGACAGCCAGTAGTCAGTACCCAGGCTGACTTGGGTCAGCTTGGTCTTGTTGGTCACGCCGTCGAAGTTGGCACGGGTGTGATCAACAGCCGCCAGCAGCTTGAGCGAGGGGCTCAGGGAGTAAGCGGTACCGATTTCATAGATGTCAGCCTTGTTGGAACGGGCCAAGGTACGGTTGGTCAGCGAGGTCAGCGAACCGACGCCAATGGCGGTCAGGTTGGCCTGGGTGTTGAGGTCTTGCTTGACGCGCGAGTAGTTACCGTACACACGGGCAGGACCGAACTGGTAGGAAGCTGCCACGTTCAGGACCTTCTGTGCGGTGTCACCAGCGAGGGTGCTGGTGGTACCCACGCTGCTGGCACCGGAAGCGCCCAGCAGAGAGGTGTCAGACGCGGTCGAACCAGCCTTGGACTGGTAGTAGTTGATGCCCAGACCCAGCGGACCGTTGTCGTACTTGCCGCCGATGCCGAAGGATTGACCAGCCGAGGTTTGGCCAGCGGTTTCGCCGAAGCCGTACATCAGGTTACCGGTGAAGCCGTTCAGGTTGGCAGTGGTGTAGCTGATGGAGTTGTTGGTACGGGTGCCTTGCAGGCGATCCAGACCGGAGCCGGAGTTGCTGACCCAGCCACCGAAGTCGTTCACAGCGGTGTAAGCGGAGATGGTGTCAGCGAAGTCGGTTTGACGACCCAGCAGCACGCTACCGAAGCCACCGGTCAGACCGACCACAGACTTGCGACGGAACAGGGTATTGCTGGTCTTGGAATCGTCCAGAGCGCCGGTGTCGTTGGAGAAGCCTGCTTCCAGGTTGAACACGGCCGACAGACCGCCGCCCAGATCTTCAACACCCTTGAAACCAATACGCGAACCCTGGATGATGCCCGAGTTCAGGCTGAACTTGGTGCCGGTGCCGCCAGTAGCGGTGGCAACCTTGCTTTGGTAGACAACACCGGTATCGACGATACCGTAGATCGTGACGGAGCTTTGCGCATGTGCTGCGCCTGCGAACGCGCCCAGAACGGCGAGTGCCAGCAGAGATTTTTTCATGTGACGTCCTTCTCTAAAAATAGTCTTGAGGATCCGCACTTGCAGTCGGATGGGCAAACATTAATGCTTCTGGTCGCGCATGACTGCACCTTGGTCGATAGAAGTCATTTTTTAGACGGGAGCGAAAGATTGAAATGGCAATTGTTGTATTTTTTTATCGCCACTTTGTCCGGCTCTTGCATTGCCCTGCTTCGCAAATAGCCTGTAGCAAGGAAAAAGCGCCGGTATCTCTACCGGCGCTTTCATCAAATCCTAACATTTTGAAACATCTTGCTGGCACCAGGTGAAGCAGTTGCACAGACGTGTATAGGTCGGCTTAGGCGTGGTTCTCACTCATCCTTGTCGCCACCGACCAGCTTCTTCAACAGCTCCGACTTCAATTGCTGCCGTTGTGCCGAGGCATTCTTGCGATGTGGCCCGGCCCCGCCTGCGCGCTGCTGGGCTGCCACGACCACTGGATTGCGCGGTCGGGATTGCGATGGCTCCACGCGAAAACTCAGCTTCTGCCGCGTTCCTAGAGTCTTGTTGGCCATCGCATTCTCCTCGGCGACACGCAATGCTTCAATTACAGCACGTAGCGCGACATGTCTTCGTCCACGGCCAGTTCACCCAGGCGTTCGTTGACATAGTCGGCATCGATCTCCAGCCCCTCCACGCCGGCTTCTCCGGCCGTGAAGGAAATCTCTTCCAGCAGCTTTTCCATCACCGTATAGAGACGACGCGCACCGATGTTCTCAGTCTTTTCATTGACCGTGTGCGAGATCTCGGCAAGGCGTTTGATGCCGCTGTCGGCGAACGCGATCTTGACGCCTTCGGTGGCCAGCAGCGCCTCGTATTGCTTGGTGAGGCAGGCATCGGTACCGGTCAGGATGCGCTCGAAGTCGGCAATGGACAGCGAATCCAGTTCGACGCGGATCGGGAAGCGGCCCTGCAATTCGGGGATCAGGTCCGACGGCTTGGACAAATGGAAAGCACCCGAGGCAATGAAGAGAATGTGATCGGTCTTGATCATGCCGTACTTGGTATTGACGGTGGTGCCTTCCACCAGCGGCAGCAGGTCGCGCTGCACGCCGGCGCGCGACACATCGGCATTGCCGTTCTGCGAACGGGTGGCGATCTTGTCGATCTCATCGAGGAAGACGATGCCGTTCTGCTCCACGTTGGCAATGGCCTTCTGCTTCAGCTCTTCCTCGTTGACCAGCTTGGCCGCCTCTTCCTCGATCAACAGCTTCATGGCTTCCTTGATCTTGATCTTGCGCGCCTTCTTGCGCTGGTTGCCCAGGCCCGAGAACATGGACTTGATCTGCTCGGTCATTTCTTCCATACCGGGAGGCGCCATGATTTCCATCGACGGCGCGGCGTCATTCAATTCCAGTTCGATCTCGCGATCATCCAGTGCCCCTTCGCGCAGGCGCTTGCGGAAGGTCTGGCGGGTGGTGTTCTTGTCGTCTTTCTCGCCGCCGGCATGGCTGCCATCGGGGGTGAAACCGAAATCGCGTGCTGGGGGCAGCAGCACGTCCAGGATGCGGTCCTCGGCGGCATCCTCGGCGCGGGTGCGGACCTTGCGGGTTTCCAGTTCACGCGTCTGCTTGATGCCGATATCGACCAGGTCGCGAATGATGGTATCCACATCGCGCCCCACGTAACCCACTTCGGTGAACTTGGTGGCTTCGATCTTGATGAAGGGCGCATCGGCCAGCTTGGCCAGGCGGCGTGCAATCTCGGTCTTGCCCACACCGGTGGGGCCAATCATGAGGATGTTCTTGGGCGTGATCTCATGGCGCAGCGGCTCCTCGATCTGCTGCCGGCGCCAGCGGTTGCGCAGGGCGATGGCTACCGCGCGCTTGGCGCGGGCTTGGCCGACGACGTGCTTGTCGAGTTCGGAGACGATTTCCTTGGGGGTCATATTCATGGTGGTGATCTTTTCGCTGTGACGATTCATCAGGGGAATGGGCGCAAAAGTGGCTGCGCGTGGCTTATTCCAGCGTCTCGATGATGTGGTTCAGGTTGGTGTAGATGCACAGCTCGCCGGCGATGGTCAGGGATTTCTTGACGATGTCGGCCGGCGCCAGGTCGGTGTTGTCGTACAGGGCCTTGGCCGCCGATTGCGCATAGCTGCCACCGGAGCCGATGGCGCCAATACCGTCATTGGGTTCGAGCACGTCGCCGTTGCCGGTGATGACCAGGGTGGTCTCCTTGTCGGCGCACAAGAGCATCGCCTCCAGACGGCGCAACATGCGGTCGGTACGCCAGTCCTTGGCCAGTTCCACCGACGCCCGCATCAGGTTGCCCTGGTGCTTTTCCAGCTTGGCTTCGAACAGGTCGAGCAGAGTGAAGGCGTCGGCCGTGCCGCCGGCGAAACCGACCAGAACCTTGCCGTGGTAGAGCTTGCGCACCTTGCGCGCACTGCCCTTCATGACGATGTTGCCAAGCGTCACCTGGCCGTCACCGCCCAGCGCGACCTGATTGCCGCGACGGACGGAAAGGATGGTGGTACCGTGAAATTGTTCCATGCTTGCCTCTGTTCAATATGTGCCTGGGAGCTGCAGACACTGCGTGCCGTGTCCGCGTTCCTGACGAGATGGGGCTGGCCAGCCGGATTGCAAGTCATGCGACCCGGCCGCCGCCGTCGAGGCCGATATTGTACGCCCGCAACAAAAACGGGCGCCCTGGCCTCATGGCCGGGGCGCCCGTCTCGCACGGTAGGAGTGCTTACACGGAAATGGTCATCAGGCTGGCGTTGCCACCCGCGGCCGTGGTGTTGACGCACAGCGCGCGCTCGGCCAGCAGACGCCACAAGGGAATGGCACCGTCTTCACGGCACAGGATCAGCGGCACCAGCGCGCCCTCACGCGCGGCCAAACGCACGCGCCAGGAAGCCGCCTGGTGGCTCTCCACCAGCGCCGCCTGCAGCGGCTCGGCATCGAGCTGGCTGGCACAACGGATGGCCGTGCGCACCGGCGCCGGCAAGCCCGCCGGCAGCAGTGCGGCGCTCGCCTCATCGACCAGCACCGTGTTACCGGTGGCAAAGGCGGCGGCCAGTTGATTCAACAGCGTACCGACGCTGCCAGCCACGCACAGCACCAGACCGCGCGGGGCAAAGCCCAGGGTATTGCGCTCGCCGGTAGGGCCAGGCAGCAGCAGACTGCGTTGCAAGAGGCTGTCGCGGTGATAGCGCTGGCCGCTGGCGGCCAGGCGTTCGTGGCCATGGGTACGGGCCCAGTCCAGCAGGCTGTCCAGCAGCGTATTGGGCACTTGTGCAGGTTGCGCACGGGTCAGTTCCTCGTGCAGTTGCGCATTGCGTTGCAGACGCTTCAAATAGAGCGGACCACCGGCCTTGGGACCGGTGCCGGACTTGCCTTCGCCGCCGAAGGGCTGCACGCCCACCACGGCACCGACGATGTTGCGGTTGACGTAGATATTGCCCACGTGCGCGCGCTGGGCCACGAAGTCGATGGTCTCATCGATGCGCGAATGTACGCCCAGAGTCAGGCCATAACCGGTGGCATTGATGGCATCGATCAGTTGCGGCAGCGCATCGCGGCGATAGCGCAGCACGTGCAGGATCGGGCCGAAGACTTCGCGCTGCAACTGCGCCAGGTCATCGATCTCGATCACGGTTGGCGCGACGAAGGTGCCATGCTGGCACTCTTCTCCCAGCGGCAATTGGTGTACCGCGCGAGCGGTGGCGCGCATGTGCTCGATGTGGGCCAGCAGCTTGTTGCGTGCATCGGCATCGATGACCGGCCCGATGTCGGTGGACAGGCGATCAGGGCGCCCCACCCGCAACTCCGCCATGGCGCCCTTCAACATCTCCAAGGTGCGGTCTGCGATATCTTCCTGCAGACACAGGATGCGCAGCGCCGAACAACGCTGGCCGGCGCTGTCGAAGGCCGAGGACAGCACGTCCTGCACCACCTGTTCAGCCAGGGCGGAGGAATCGACGATCAACGCATTCTGGCCACCGGTCTCGGCAATCAGCGGCACCTCGCCATGTTCACCGCTGCCATCACCATCATCATGCTTGCGCTGGGCCAGGGTGCGATTGATCAGTTGCGCCACTTCGGTGGAGCCGGTGAAGATCACGCCCTTGACGCGCACATCCGAAGTCAGTGCCGCCCCCACGGTCTCGCCACGGCCCGGCAGCAATTGCAGGGCCGCACGCGGCACGCCAGCTTGGTGCAGCAGTTGCACGGCGCGGTGGGCGATCAAGGCGGTCTGCTCGGCCGGCTTGGCCAGCACCACGTTGCCGGCGGCCAGGGCCGCGCTGACTTCACCGATGAAGATGGCCAGCGGGAAATTCCACGGGCTGATGCACACCACCGGGCCCCAGGCCAGCACATTGCCGTCATGGCGCGAGGCAACGGCGTAGTAACGCAGGAAATCCACGGCTTCGCGCACCTCGGCAATCGCATTGGGCAATGACTTGCCGGCTTCGCGCACGGCCAGCGCCATCAGTTCGGCGATATGCGCTTCGACCAGGTCGGCCGCGCGTTCCAGCATGGCGGCGCGTTCAGCGGCTGGCGTCGCTTGCCATTGCGGCGCATAGGCAGTCGCTGCCGCGAGTGCGGTATCGACATCGGCCACGCTGGCTTCGATGACCTGGCCCACCACTTCGCGATGATCGGCCGGATTGCGCACGGTCTGGGCCTCCTGCGCAGACAGTTCGCCCACGATCAGCGGTGCGGCTTGCCACTGTTGGTCGGCCATCGAAACGAACAACTGGCCCAGCTGCTGCAGGCGCGATTCATTGGACAGATCGATACCGACCGAATTCTTGCGCTCCTGGCCATACAGTTGATGCGGCAAAGCGATGGCCGGATGCGGCACGCCACCTTGGGCGCGCACGGTCTCGATGGGATCGGCCACCAGGCGCTCCAACGGCACGGCTTCATCGACGATCTGGTTGACGAAGGAAGAGTTGGCGCCATTTTCCAGCAAGCGACGCACCAGGTAGGCCAACAAGGTCTGGTGCGAGCCGACCGGCGCGTAGATGCGGCAAGCCTTACCCAGCTTGTCGGCACCGACCACCTGGTCGTACAGGGTCTCGCCCATGCCGTGCAGGCACTGGAATTCGTAGTTATCGATCTGATGCTGGCGTGCCCAGTGGTAGATGGCCGCGAGCGTGTGCGCATTGTGGGTGGCGAACTGCGGATAGATCACGTCGGTTGCCGCCAGCAGCTTTTGCGCGCAACTCAGGTAGGACAGGTCGGTGTGCACCTTGCGGGTATAGACCGGGTAGCCTTCCAGGCCATCAACCTGGGCCCGCTTGATTTCGCTATCCCAGTAGGCGCCCTTGACCAGGCGGATCATCAGGCGGCGGCCATGACGGCGCGCCAGGTCGACCAGGTAGTCGATCACGAAGGGGCAGCGCTTCTGGTAGCCCTGCACCACGAAACCCAGGCCCTCGAAGCCGGCCAGGTCGGGATCGGCCACCAGCACTTCCATCATGTCCAGCGACAGCTCCAGGCGATCAGCCTCTTCGGCATCGATGTTCAGGCCGATATCGTATTGCTTGACCAGCAGCAGCAGTTGCTTCAGGCGCGGCAGCAACTCGCCCATCACGCGCGCACGTTGGGCGCGCGAATAGCGCGGATGCAGCGCGGAGAGTTTCACCGAGATGCCCGGCCCGTCCTTGATGCCACGGCCATTGGAGGCGCGGCCGATGGCGTGGATGGCTTGTTCGTAGGATTGGTAATAGGCATCGGCATCCTGCATGGTCAGCGCCGCTTCGCCCAGCATGTCGTAGGAATAGCGATACCCGCGCTGTTCGTTGTCACGGCTGTTTTCCAGCGCTTCGTCGATGGTCTGGCCGGTCACGAACTGGTTGCCCAACATGCGCATGGCCAGGTCCACGCCCTTGCGGATGAGCGGCTCGCCGCCCTTGCCGATCAGGCGGGTAATGGCTTGCGTGAGGCCGCTTTCGCTGCTGGTGGAGACCAGCTTGCCGGTGATGAGCAAGCCCCAGGTGGCGGCGTTGACGAACAGCGAGGGCGACTCGCCCAGATGCTTGCGCCAATCGCCCTTGCTGATCTTGTCGGCGATCAGGCGGTCGGCGGTCTGGCGGTCGGGAATGCGCAGCAGCGCCTCGGCCAGGCACATCAGGGCCACGCCCTCTTCCGAGGACAGCGAGAATTCATGCATCAACGCATCCACGCCGGAAGAGCGGGTGCGTTTCTCGCGCACTTGCTGCACCAGCTTCTTGGCCAATTGCTGGGTGGCTTCCTTCCAAGGCTGCTCACCCTGCACCTGCTGCAGCAACCACTGCACGGCCTCGCGCTCATCGCGGCGATAGGCGGCAGTGATGGCCGCACGTAGCGAGCTGGGGGCCGCCAGCAACTCGGTCTGGAAAACGCCGAAAGGCAGGCTGGAAGCGATGGCCGCAGGCGCGGCGGAGGCGACGGTAGTCATGGTCTGGAGTCGGAAGCGGATCAGAATCGGTAGGAATTGGGCAAGCGGATTCTATGTGCTTGTTGCCAATATTAATTCTGAATTTCAGGCAGATATCCAATATTTAATTCGGCAACTTTTATTAATACGAGTTTAAATTTTTCACAACAGTAGCGCATCGACGCCATTTCCAGACCTGTCGCGGCTTCCGGTGCGGTGCGTGCTCTCAATTGGCCTGCGCTAATGCACTAAGGGTCAGGCCGGCACAAATCCCAAATTATTCGAGGGATTCTTCGGTTCCTTTCGAGCTTTACCCAGGATTTTCGTGGTTTTTCTGGCAAGACATACTTGCCGAACAAGAATGTTGGCCCGTCATTGCGCCTGACCACATTCATGGATATCGCCGACTCGTTGTTGTCCCGCCTGATCCGCTTTTCTGCTGCGACGCGGCTATATCGCCTGCACGTCAGCGACCAGGACGAAGATCGCTTCCTGGTCGAAGCCTATGCCGCACTCGACGCTTTACATGCGGTGGGGAGCAGCGAGTTGATCGTCCTGAGTCTGGAGGCGGAACCATCGCCCGCGTCCCTGCTGGGCTGCCGCGCCACGCTGGAGATGCGCCTGGCCGATGGTGGCCTGCATCGCTGCAGCGGCCTGCTCCATGAAGTCACCAAACTGGGCGGCGACGGCGGCTTCTGCCGCTACCGCCTGCGCATGGCGCCTTGGCCCTGGCTGCTGGGACAGTCCAGCACCAGCCGCGTGTGGCAAGACAAGCGCCTGCTCGACGTGATCGAGGATGTCTTCCGAGAATTTCCACAACATGCTGACTGGCACTGGTCCGCCGATGCGCTGGCCTACCTGGATCGCTTGCCGCTGCGCAGCTACACCGTGCAATACCGGCAGACCCATCTTGATTTCATCAGCCGCCTGCTAGCCGGAGAAGGGCTTTCCTGGCGTATCGAGGAACATGCGGCCAGCCCGCAGGGACATCGCCTGCTGATCTTTGGCGACAGCACTGCGCGTAGCGCCTTGCCCGAGGATCCCACCAGCGCGGCCCATGGCGGCATCCGCTTTCACGGCGCCAGGGAGCAGCAACAGCAGGACGGCGTCCAGGCCCTGGCCGCTTGCCGCAGCCTGCAAGCGACCAGCTACACGCTGCTGTCCTACGATGACCAGAACAAACAAGCCATCGCCGCCAGCATCCCCACCCATCACGCCTTCGGCAGCCGCACTGCACCTCGTCTGGAGAGCTACGACAGCGTCGGCCTGGATGCCCATGAAGACAGCCAGGCCGCAGACCGCCATGCGCGCCTGATGATGGAAGCCGCCGAAGCCCGCAACAAGCTCTGGCGCGCACGCAGCACGGTGCGTAGCTTGCGCGCTGGGACGCGCTTGACCTTGATGCAAGGACCACTGGCCGGGAAGGAACGCGAATATGCCGTGCTCGCACTGCTCAGTGTGGGCGTCAACAACTTGCCAGCCGACACCGAAGCTGCCCTGGCCGAGTTGTTCGGTCCCTTGCCGGTCTTGCTGGAAGACGCTATCGCTGCCTGCCTCAAGGCCAGCTCTGCTAACACGCTCACGACGCTGGCCCCTGATCAAGGCTTGATCGATCTGGCGCGCCGCATGGGCCATGCCAATGTCTTCGAAGCAATCCGCGCCGACATCCCCTGGCGTCCGGTGCTGGCCGATGGCACCGGCCTGCAGCGGCGTCCCCATGCCCTGGCGCGCGGCAGCCAGAGCGCGATCGTGGTCGGCTACTGGGGCGAAACCCAGGCCAACGGACCCGATGAAATCTGCTGTGACCGGCTGGGCCGCGTGCGCATCCGTTTTCATTGGCAGGGCCGGCATGACGATGCTGGGGCCACCTGCTGGGTGCGGGTAGGCCAGGGCTGTGCTGGACCAGGCATGGGGCTGCAATTCCTGCCCCGCATCGGACAAGAAGTCCTGGTGCAGTTCATCGAAAACGACCTGGAGCGACCGATTATTCTCGGGGCGCTCTACAACGGCCGTGGGGAGGGGGGCGTGATACCGACGCCGGGAGGCGAGGTGAAGGATTGTTCCAGCATGGAGGTCTTCGCCATGGCCAGCGATACCGGCATCAGCGGACAAGGCAACCTGGCCGGCACCCAGGCACCGACCTGGCATGGCGCCAGCGCCGACCGTGACGGACATCGCAACCCGGCTGCGCAATGGGGCATCCGCTCCAAGGAATTCGGTGGCTGGGGCTACAACCAGTTGCTCTTCGATGACAGCGACGGCCAGGGGCGGCTCCAGTTCAAGACCACGCAGGCTGGCAGCGAACTGAACCTGGGCCACCTGATCCACAGTGCCGACAATTATCGCGGCAGTTTCCGCGGCACCGGTCTGGAACTGCGCACCGATGCTTATGGCGTGATCCGTGCCGGAGCAGGCATCCTGTTTTCCAGCTACCGGGTGGAGCATCGTGCCCACCATCGTGATCCGGCGGCGGACAACACGGGCCTGCGGGCCATGGCGCGACAGGCCGCGCACATCAGCAAGAGCTTCGACGAGGCAGCCCGCACGCACCGCACCGTAGGCATGAGCCAGGGGCTCGATGCGATGAATGCGATGAAGCAGGCCGTTGCCAGTCAGGCAGAAATAGCGGGACAGACGCTGCCTGGCAGCAGTACGCCGCTCATCCAGATCGCCGCCAAGGAAGGACTTGGTGTCGTGGCAGGGCAGCATCTGCAATTGGCCAATGGCAGCAGCGTCAGCCTGATGGCCGGCCAGGATGCGCAGCACATCAGCGGTCACCAGTTCCGACTGCACACGCGGCAGGCCATCGGGCTGCTGGCGGGGGCCAGTGCTGCCGGTGACCAGGGTATCGGCTTGCAGATGATCGCCGCGCAAGGTGATGTCGCGGTACAGGCGCAGGCTGATGGCATGAGCGTGCAGGCGCGCGATCAGTTGATGGTGGTCAGCGCCAATGCCGGCGTCAACTGGGCTGCGGCGAAGAAGATCAGCTTGTCCACCGCGGGTGGGGCCAACATCACCATCGAGGGCGGCAATATTACCGTGCAGTGTCCGGGGGAGCTGACGGTTCATGCGGGGCAGATCTGGTTGGATGGCCCCGCGCGCATCACCACTGAACTTCCGCTCATGCCGCAGACCACGCCGGAAGAACAGAATCGATCCCCTTTTTCCACATGAGCCGATATGCTGCTAAGTCCTCCCTTCCTGCCGCCACGCTCCAACGACCTGTCCGATGCCGCATGGCTCAACACACTCCTGCCCGATCCAGCGGCAGGTACCGGGCTGTTTCCGATCAGCCGCGATCTCAACTGGCATGGTGGATTGCACGTCGAAGCCCCGCCTCATGCAAACGGCACCGAATGGGTTCACGCCATTGCGGACGGCACCATCATCTTCAGTCGTAGCGCTACACGGAAAAACGATGATACTGAGCATCCGCTGAATTACCTGGGCTGGACTGATGACGGTTGCATCGTTATCCGCCATGAAACCGATATCGGAGAGGGCACAGCGGCTACCGGCATCGTCTTCTATTCGCTCTATATGCATCTGAGCCAGATAGAAGCCGCCTTGAAACCAGGCAAGAGGATCTATCGGAAAGACCTTCTCGGGATCGCCGGTCAATCTCACAACAGTTCGCGCAAGCTGATCCACTTCGAAATCGTCTGTGACGACGACAATCTGAAAAAACTGATCGGCCGCAGCGATGACAAGCTGGATCTAAGCCGCGATGGGCGCACCGATGCGCTCTTTGGTGAGATGTATTTCCTGCTTCCTGCTGGCACCCGACTGTATGCCAAAGAGCCGCCGCGTCACCAGAGCGCGCCGGAAGGCGAAACGCTGCAGGTGACCAAGGAGGTGCTGATCGTCGGCCTGCGTTACGCCGAAGGCGATGGCGCCCCCGCACAACGGGGTGATCTGCTCATCACGACCTATCGTCCCGACGGTGAACGGATAGGACTGCCCATTCGATTGCCGGAAGCGGAATATCTTCTCTATGCCAGCGCCAACAAGATCAGTCTGGCCTACCCCGAAGGCAAACGTCCTGCACCCAGCGCAGTCTACGAACTACTGCGGTTCGGCAGGATTGTGGGCCCCGATCCGCTGTTACCTTCCGATGTACCGCACTGGAGAGAGATTGCCCTGGCGGGAGGAAAGGCTTGGGTCAATCTCAATGGCGCTGATATACGCAAATACAGCGACGCGGACTTCCCGCCATGGCAGCACTGGCATCTTGTCAGGGAAGAAGAAAACTCAAGGTCAGTGGATAGCCGATGCTCCGCCAAATCCGTCTCACGATGGCTGGATCTGGATGGCGACGGCAAGGTGACGGAGCAGGAAGTCTTGAAGGCGCTGGATGACCAGACTGCGCGTGAGAGACTTTCGCGATTGATCTGCCGGGTGGAAAGTGAGTGGGATGCGAGCAGGCTTGATGCTCGTTGGTCATGGCTGACACGCAGTGAGAACGGTGTGCCGGCGCGATTGAATGCCGACGGATTTGAAAAATTCAAGAAGCATGCGAAGGCGCTTTGCATCGATCACAAAGAGGTTTTGATGGCGAAGTGGCGATTCAATCCGCGTGAATTTTTGCTCATCTTTAGAAGGAATGGATGGATGTCGTTGAAGGAAATGGCTCAAATAATACCGACCAAGTCGTCAGTCGCAATGCTTGCAGGTGTAGATTGGAAAAAGGCAATCAAACGGCTAGAACAAGGTGCAATGGACGAAGATGGCGGATCAATGCCTGCCCATCTACACCCTCAATGGCAAATTCTCTCTCGCAAATATCAATTGTCGTCGTCACCTGTAAGAGTTGCCACTTTCTTCAGCCAGGTCATGGTTGAAAGCGATTTACTCAAGGCTGTCGTCGAATATGGCAACGATCGCCATTTTCGAACAATGTATGAGGTGATTACCGAACAGGAATGCGCTGAAGACTATTTGAATCCCAAAAGCGTTGCAAAGCGACTTGACCTCATTGTCAACCGCAAAACAAAAGCCAAGTATAGCTTGGAAGAATACAAATCCATTCGGCCTGATCAAGTTAAAGAAAAAGCAGCTCGCCTCGGCAACACGCAAGCCGGAGACGGCCCACGTTTCAAAGGACGCGGGATAATTCAGCTCACTGGCCGCTCCAATTACGCCGACTACGGTATCTATCGAGGCAAAGATTTCACGAGCGACGGTCGAGAGAAATTATTGGCAAGCAATGCATTTGAGGCAGTCGATTCCGCACTCAAATTTTGGGTAAGTCGAGAATACAAGAAACTAAACATCAATCGCTACGCCGATGGCGATTCACCTGCTTCGTTCCGGCTCGCGACGATTGCTGTCAATGGCGGGACGACCCATTTTCCTGCTCGCCAAGCCGCTTTGGCTTATCTGCTATTGATACTGGGAGATGTAAAAATCCCTTCCGCAATGCGCAATTCGATTCAGAGGCCGCCCGAATGACTATCTGGCCAACCATTGCCTGTATCGCCACCTTCGTGGCCGTCGGTTTTCCAACATTTGCGATCTCTCAAACCGAGGATCGTCAGCCACGCACGCTATCCATGTCCGGCGAAAAACGCTGCAGGCTGAACATGGTGATTCCCGAAGCCGCCTACTCGATAGCTTGCTCCGGTGACCTCCGTGAAGAGAAAGACGCGCTGGTCACTGTGACCTATTTCAGGAGTCAGTTTGTCCATAATGGTTTTGCGCGCTACATCGAGGCCATCGTGTCCAATGATTCCCTGGATAAGTACCTGCACGATGGTGCCTCGGGGGATGTTCTCCCCATTGGTTCGAGGGCGAACGCCACTTCCTCTGCGCTGCCAGAACTGACTGAGAAACACATGGCCAAGCTTTGTGCCAAGACAACGCACGACATCACGATCAACGTAATCGAGTCGAATGGCTGGCGTGGATATGTATGGCAACCTGTCCGCAGACTTAAGAGAAAACAGATGGAAGATGGTTGTCCAGGTCTCTCGGAATCAACCATTTGTTTTACGGCGATCTTGGGAAATGAAACAACGGTCTTGCATTTCTCCGATGTCTGCCTCTTCCGCAACGGAAAGAAAACTGACCCTGCTGAGTTTGATGCAGATGACTTCATGAAGATGATCTACAGCATTACTTTCGATACCTTAGATCCTTCTTTTTCCAAAGGCAGTTGAATAAATGAGCCCAAGTACGTTTTTTATCGTGTTCTGCCTTGGTTTTCTTATGCAATATTCCAGCTCGGCGACTACCTTCAAGTCGGAGCAACGTGAAAATTTGCCATTGGAGTTACTGGAAGATTGCGATTTGAAAATCCATTTTCCCGCGTCCATTAGTTCAGCTGGATGCGTTAGGGGTTTCAACGAACACGGCTACGTAATTCTAGACATTGAATACTTTCTCCAACAATTCATACACAACGAAGCCGTAAGATACATCTCTGGAATTGTCGAAAAAAATGTGTTTGAAAAATATATGGACGGTGGCGCGCGAGGCGTGGTCGTAGCCCGAGAATCGGGCGCTAACGGGCAGCTCCCCGAAAATCGAAAGCCCATTCTTCAGCCGGAGACAATGGAAAGTCTATGCGCAAGAAGCGAACTCGACATTGAGAGAAAAGCCATCAAGACTGATAACTGGTCAGGCTATCTGTGGGCACGTAGATCGCGGCCAAAACACGCTGATCTAACGGGTAAATGCATGACTTCTGATCTATCGGATACATGCTTCGTAGCTATCATCGGCAATCGATCCAGGATCTTACACTTTGGTCCAACCTGCTTGCCAACAAACCGCAAGAAAACCCATCCTGCCGATTTTGACTTTGAGGACTTCCTCAAGATGATTCACAGCATCAGATTCAATACGAATTAAATTTCCCTTTACTTCCCTTTCCTGAACAGACCGGCGACTTGCTTGCGCCGTCCGCTCGTGAAAACCATCTTCCATTCAGGAGAATATCGTTGAATAGATGTCTGCTCTATTGCTCTCTCTTGGTCGCGGTCACGCTGGCAAAACCCAGCACGGCAGGAAATCGCGAAGCCTTCGCAAGTGAAGTTCGGCGTGATGTCCGTCGGACCTGTCTCATCGATATGCAGCTTCCCCGCAGTGCCGCCTTCATCACCTGTGCGGACCTTCCCCGCTACCCAGGTGCCAAGGTGCTACAGATAGGCCATTATCCCGAAGACTTTCCAGGGCCCGGACTGCTGGCAATGACGGAAGGCTTTCTCTCCGGACAATCGACGCGGGACTATCTCGCTTCCGGCATCTCGGACTGGATCGCCGTCCCTCTGCGCACTGGCCATGTGGATCAGGAAGATGATGCGATACAGCTCAACGAGTACGGTGTGGATTTTCTCTGGGCGACACAGCCCGATGAGATCAAGCGGGAGAAAATTCACGGCAAGAACTGGACCGGCTATCTCTGGACACGGCGCACTGAGCCGACCAGGAAAGAGATGGGCGACGCGGCAACCAAGCGACCACAGCGATGTTTCATCGCCTTGATCGGCAATCAGAAAAACAGTCTGGAGTTCGCCACCTGCCTGGCCCGCGACCGCAATCCTCGCGAACCGAACGAACTCCATTATCGAGACTTCATGCGCGCGTTGAAAAGCATTGAGT
The DNA here is from genome assembly GCF_003719195.1 of Herbaspirillum rubrisubalbicans. Classification (NCBI taxonomy): domain Bacteria; kingdom Pseudomonadati; phylum Pseudomonadota; class Betaproteobacteria; order Burkholderiales; family Oxalobacteraceae; genus Herbaspirillum; species Herbaspirillum rubrisubalbicans. The sequence goes on along the minus strand of NZ_CP024996.1, from coordinate 206,985 downwards.
TCGGCCCGTAGCGATGGCCCATGTCGCTGTCATCAAGATTCACGCAGGCGATGTACTCAGCCTCCCAGTAAAAAAGCGCAGCCTCGGCTGCGCTTCCCATGGGCGATCTGAGCAAATGATTTATATCATTTACCTGTTTCTTCACCAGACCCTCAAACCACCCTCATCCATCACCCCTCACCCAGGTAAGCCGCCTTGACCCGCGGATCATCCAGCATCTGCTTGGCCTGGCCATTCATGGTGATGAGACCGGACTCCATCACGTAACCGCGATGCGCTGCCTCCAGCGCCAGCTTGGCGTTCTGTTCCACCAGCAGGATGGTGATGCCCTGGGCCGACACATTGCGGATCACTTCAAAGATCTTCTCCACCATGATCGGCGACAGACCCATCGAAGGTTCATCCAGCAACAGCAGCTTGGGATGGCTCATCAGCGCACGCGCCATGGCCAGCATCTGCTGCTCGCCACCCGACAAGGTACCGGCCATCTGCGCAGCACGTTCCTTCAGCCGCGGGAAGACCTCGAACCAGCGGTCGATGTCGGCCGCGATCTGGCCCTTGTCATTGCTGGTGTAGGCGCCCATCAGCAGGTTTTCGTGGATGCTCATGCGGGTGAAGACGCCACGGCCTTCCGGCACCATCGCCAGCTTGTCCTTGACCAGCTCGAAGGACTTCTTGCCCTTCAAGGGATGGCCCAGATAGTAGATGTGGCCATCGACTTTACTGCTGGGCAGCGTCCCGGTGATGGCTTTCAAGGTGGTGGTCTTGCCGGCGCCGTTGGCGCCGATCAGCGTCACCAGTTCGCCTTCGTTGACTTCCAGCGCAATGCCCTTGACGGCCTGGATGCCGCCATAGGCCACGCTCAGTTGTTCGACTTTGAGGATGTTGGTTGTCATGTTCTGTGGTCTCGCTTAATGTCCGGCGCCCAGGTAGGCTTCGATCACGGCCGGGTTCTTCTGCACATCGGCCGGTACGCCTTCGGCAATGGGCTTGCCGTAGTCCAGCACGGTGATGCGATTGCACAGGCCCATCATCAGCTTCACATCGTGTTCGATCAAGAGGATGGTTTTACCTTCGGCTTGGATCTTCACCAGCAATTCGCGCAAGGCCAGTTTTTCGGTGGCGTTCATGCCGGCCGCCGGCTCGTCCAGCGCCAGCAGTTGCGGTTCGGTGGCCAGGGCGCGGGCGATTTCCAGGCGCCGCTGGTCGCCATACGAGAGGTGACGCGCCGTGCGCTTGGCGAACTGGCCGATGCCCACGAAATCCAGCAGCTGCTGCGACTTGGCGCGGATCGCCGCTTCTTCATCGCGGGCCGCCTTGTGGCGGAATACCGCACCGAAGACGTTCTGCTTGGTGCGCACGTGGCAACCCACCATCACGTTTTCCAGCACGGTCATTTCACCGAAGAGGCGAATGTTCTGGAAGGTGCGGGCAATGCCGGCCTTGGCCACTTCGTGCGGGGCGCTCGGGGAATAGGGCTTGCCGGCCAGTTCGAAAGTGCCGGTGTCCGGTTGATACAGGCCTGTGATGACGTTGAAGAAGGTGGTCTTGCCGGCGCCGTTGGGGCCGATCAGGCCATAGATCTGGCCGCGCTCGATGGTGATGCCCACGCCGTTCAAGGCTTGCAGGCCGCCGAAACGCTTGCTGACGTCACGGATCTTGAGCAGTGTCTGACTCATCTTTTGTTCTCCTGCTTAGGCTTTGACTTCGCCGGTGGTACCGACTTTGGTATGGTCCACTTCGGGACGGTCTTCATGGCGCGGCGAGGGCCACAGGCCGGCCGGGCGGGTCAGCATGATGACCACCATGGCCAGGCCGTAGAGCAGCTGGCGCAGCACTTCGGCATCGATCCACACACGGCCGAAGATGGCCATCTGCAGCGGTTCCACCACGTGGCGCAGCACTTCCGGCAGCGCGGCCAGGATCACGCCACCCAGCACCACGCCAGGGATGTGACCGATACCGCCCAGCACCACCATGGCCAGCACGGCGATGGATTCGGTCAGGGAGAAGGATTCCGGCGAGACGAAGCCCTGGAAGGCGCCGAACATGGCGCCGGCCACGCCACCGAAGGACGCGCCCATGGCAAAGGCCAGCAACTTGACGTTGCGGGTGTTGATGCCCATCGCCTTGGCGGCGATCTCATCTTCACGGATGGCCACCCAGGCGCGACCCAGGCGCGAGTCCTGCAGGCGCGTGGAGAAGAAGATCACGAAGATGCACAGCACCAGGAACAGGTAGTAGTAGGCATTGACCGAGGGCAGGCTCATACCCAACACCTTGACCATCGAACCGGAACCCGGTTCGCCCGCCAGCGACACGCCAAAGACGCGAATCGGGTCGATCAGGTTGATACCCTGCGGGCCGTTGGTGATGTTGACTGGCGCGTTCAGATTGTTCATGAAGATACGGATGATCTCGCCGAAGCCCAGCGTCACGATGGCCAGGTAGTCACCCCGCAGCTTCAGGGTCGGCGCACCCAGGAGCGCACCGAAGATCGCTGCCAGCACGCCCGAGATCGGCACGATCAACCACAGCGAGAGGTGGATACCGTTCTGCACGATCTGCGGACCACACAACCACACCAGGAAATTGCCGATGGAGGGATAGGTGTTGATGAAGGACTCGATCACCGCGGCGAACTGCGGCGAGGCCAGCAAGCCGGCGGTATAGGCACCGATGGCGTAGAAGGCGATATAGCCCAGGTCCAGCAGGCCGGCAAAACCCACCACCACGTTCAGGCCCAGGGCCAGCATGATGTAGAGCAGCGCCATATCCATGATGCGCACCCAGGAATTGCCGAACTGCTGGGCGACGATGGGGAAGACGATCATCAGCGCCAACAGCGCCAGCAGGCTCAGTTGTGCCTGCCGGGGATTGCGCTTCATATCGAAGGTCATGAGAGCCATAGTGTTCTCTTCCGATTTTCCAAGTTCTTGATTTCTAAGTTTCTAAGTTTCTGTCTCTAAGTTTTTAAGGTTTACACGCTTAAAAACTTAGGCACGATCCGCCACACGCTCACCCATGATCCCGGACGGGCGCAGGGTCAGCACGATGATGAGCACCACGAAGGCGAAGATGTCCTGGTAGTTGCTACCCAGGAAGTTGCCGGTCAGGTCACCGATGTAACCAGCACCGAGGCTTTCGATCAGGCCCAGCAGGATGCCGCCCAGCATGGCGCCATAGATATTGCCGATACCGCCCAGCACCGCCGCCGAGAAGGCCTTCAGGCCCGGCACGAAGCCCATGGCGAATTGCGCGGTGGAATAGTTGGCGGCCCACATCACGCCGGCAATCGCTGCCAGTGCGGCGCCGATGGCGAAGGTGACGATGATGACGCGGTTGGCGTCCACGCCCATCAAGCCGGCGATACGCGGGTTCTCGGCGGTGGCACGCATGGCGCGGCCCATCTTGGTTTTTTCCACGATCAGCACCAGGCCGATCATCGCGGCCAGGGCCAGGATCAGCAGCATGATCTGGGTCGGCGAAATGAGGGCGCCGGCGATATGCACCGGATCCGACGGCATGACCTGCGGGAACGGCAGCGGGCTGCGGCCCCAGATCATCATGGCGAAGGTCTGCAACAGGATCGACACGCCGATAGCGGTGATCAGCGGCGCCAGGCGCGGCGCATTGCGCAGCGGGCGATAGGCGATGCGCTCGATCAGCAAGCTCACCACGATACACACCGGAATGGCGCCGACGATGGCAATGACCAGTTGCACGATGCCCGGCAGGTGCGGCGCCACCTGTTGCACCACTTTGAGGAGCGACAGGCCCACCATGGCCCCCACCATCAGGATGTCGCCGTGGGCAAAGTTGATCAGGTTCAGCACCCCGTACACCATGGTGTAGCCCAGGGCGATCAGTGCGTACATGCTGCCTAGCACCAATCCGTTGATGATCTGCTGGATGAAAATGTCCATGAAACGCTATCTCCTTAAGGAGGATGATTTATATGAAACGACGACGGAATTGTTAAAACTTTGCGCACCAAGACAGGGCGCTCGGAAACGGGAGAAAAAATAAGGGGAAATAAAAAGTCGTAAATTATTTATCAAATTTTTCGCGCTCGCACGCAAAAGTTCATATCCCCAATGTAGCGCGCATCACCCGCGCTGCTGCCAGGTCCCATGCCGCCTGTCCTACAGTCTTGAACACCGGCAGCGCCCCCGCGCTGTGCAGTGTGGCCGACGGCACGCTGCCGGCCAGCACCTCGGCGATGCCCACTACCCGCGACCAGTCAACCTTGGCCTGGATCAGGTCACCGGCTTCGTGGTGCGCGCCGGCCACATCGTCGACCACGATGCGGCGTTCATGCAGCAGGCTGGCCGGGAATTCCACCATGTCCGGCTTGAAGGCCCCGACCCCGATGGCCAGCGTATCGGGTGCGATCTGTTCGGGGATGACGGCCACGCGCGAAGTGGTCAAGGCAATCACCACATCGGTGCCTGGCAGATCCTCTTGCAACATCTGTGCCGGCAATGGACTGGCCACGGCTTGCGGGTGGCGCGCACTGAGCGCATGACAGAACGCCTGGGTGCGTTCGAGGTCGCGTGCGGCAATCCAGAATTGATGCACGCCAAACACCTGCACCAGCGCATCGGCGTGCGCCGCAGCCTGAGCTCCGGTGCCGATCAGCAAGGCCGATTGCGGCGTGCGCGGCAACAAGCTGCGGATGCCCAGCATACTCATGGCCGCCGTGCGGCGGGCGGTAACAGTGGGGCCATCCATCAAGGCCAGGCGGCGCCCGGTGTGGGTGTCGAAGGCGATCACTTCACCCTGAATCGCCGGCAACTGGTGAAGTGCGTTGTCGGCGTGGACCGTGATGAGCTTGGTGACGGAAAGATCATCGGCAATGGCCGGCATGGTCAGCAGCACGCTGGCGGCATCGATGGGAACCACCTGGCGCTCGGGGGCGCGGATGGTGCCATTGGCCAGTTCCTGCGCGGCGCGCGCCAGGGCATCGACCAGGGCGGCGTAAGGCAGGGCTTGCGCGGTCTGGCGGGAATCGAGGATGTGCATGGGAGTCCTGTGGAGAGGTCAGGCAATGACAGGCGGGTGCGCTCGCATCAGCGCAGGAAGAAACCGGTCGGAAAGGGATCGGAGTCTTCCAGCACCCACTGGTTGGTACTCATGATATGGGCGTGACCGCTGACTTCGGTGAGCGCGCCATCAAAGGGGCCGACCTGGGTGGTACCGGTCACCCGCACGCCGAAGTTGCTGCCGACGATGCTGCCGTTGACGTAGGTCTGGTTCAACGCTAGTCGGCCGCGCAGGAACAACTGGGCGGCACGCCCGGAGGTGCCGGTGCCGGTGGGCGAGCGGTCCACTTCGCGGTCGGCGAAGATGCAGACATTGGATTGGTCGGCGCCGGGGAAATTGGGTTCGCTGTCGATGATGGTGCCGTAGAGCGTATTGAGGCCCGGCTCCAGCGGATGGGCGATGGCCACCTGGGCCATCACGGCGGCCTTGGTCTCGGCCCCCAGCTGGATCAGCTGGCGCACCAGTTCGGGCTTGACGCTCAGGCCGGCCTGGGCGGCGTTGATGTAGTAGTAGAAGGCGCCGCCGAAGACGATGTCACCGATGATCTTGCCAAAGCCGGGGGTGTCGACCTCGACGTCACGGCGATAGATGAAGGCCGGGACGTTGTTGAAGCTGACCTTGCCGGCACGCACGCCATCCCATTCGACGAAGGCTTCGATGAAGCCGGCCGGCGCATCGAAGCAGATGCGCGTGTGCGGCTGCGTGCGTTCGACATAGCCCATCTCCACCAGCACCTTGCCCAGGGCGATGATGCCGTGACCGCACATGTCGCTGTAGCCCTCGTTGTGGATGAAGATGACGCCGAAGTCGGCCCCTGCCGTCACCGGTGGCAGCAGGTAGGCGCCATACATGTCGGCGTGGCCGCGCGGTTCGTTCATCAGAAAACAGCGCAGGTCGTCGCGATGTTCGCGTAGCCAGACGCGTTGTTCGAGGATAGTGCCGGCGGGGATCTTGGGCAGGCCGGAGACCACGATACGCAGCGGTTCGCCGCCGGTATGGGCATCGATGGTCTGGACGGTACGGGTATAGCTGAGCATGGTCTTCCTTCCGGGTGTGCTGCCGGTGCGCCAAGGCTAGGTTAAGTCCGCCGGCTCCAGTATGGACGCTGCACGCGGGTACGACAAACCGTTCCCGAGCCGGCTGGGACCGGCGGGAAGCGAAAACTGCATATTGGAACCGGAGCTGGGCTGGAGGCCTGGCGTGCCGCCCGCAGCAGCGGGCGGCACAGGTTCAAGCCTGGTGAAGGAACGTTCAGTAGCTGCTCAGGGGGACCGGCAGGCCATCCTTGAAGCGATATACCGTCACCGGCGACTGCTTGAGGTCGTGGTTGGCGTCGAAGTCATACTGACCGGCCACGCCCTTGTAGTTGATCTTGGCCAGGGCCGGGCCGAAGGCCTTGGGCTCGACCGAGTTGGCCTGCTTCATGGCCTGGGCGATCAACATCATGCCGTCATAGAAGGAAACTGCATAGGTTTCGGCAGGACGGTTGTACTTCTTCTGGTAGTCGTCGGAGAAGACCTTGCCTTCCTTGGCTTTGTCCAGCATGGTGCCGCCCTGGGTACAGTAGACGCTTTCGCCGATGGCGTCACCACCCAGGCGCCCCATTTCCGGCGAACAGATGCCGTCGCCGCCCATCAAGGGCACGTCGATCCCCAGTTGCTTCATCTGGCGCTTGATCGGGCCGCCTTGCGGGGCGTAACCGCCCAGGAACACGGCGTCGGGCTTCTTGCTCTTGATCGAGGTCAGGATGGCGGTGAAGTCGGTGGCCTTGTCGTTGGTGAAGTCCTTGCTGACCACTTCGATGCCGTTGGCCTTGGCGACCTTGGCGAATTCCTCGGCCAGGCCCTGGCCATAGGCGGTGCGGTCATCGATCACGGCCACGCGTTTGAGCTTGAGCTCCTTGGCCGCGTACAGGGCCATCTTGCCGCCCAGTTGGCTATCGCTGGCGGCCACGCGGAACAGGGTGGCGAAACCTTGCTGAGTGATCTTGGGGTTGGAGGCCACGGTGGCCACCACGATGCCGGCATCGTTATAGACGCGCGAGGCGGGGATGGTCACACCCGAATTGTAGGGACCGACGATGGCCTTGACGCCCTGGTCGGCCAGCTTCTGTGCCACGGCCACGCCCTGCTTGGGATCGGCCTGGTCATCTTCGGCGAGGACTTCGAACTTGATCTTCTTGCCGCCCACGGTAATGGGTTGCGCATTCAGACGCTCGACTGCCATCATCAGGCCGCCCTGGTTATCCTTGCCGGCCGATGCCTGCGGCCCGGTCAGCGGGCTGGAGAAACCGATCTTGACGACCTGGGTTTCCTGCGCCATGGCGAAGGCGGGGATCAGCGCCAGCGAGGCGGCGATGATGTTGAGTCCGGAGACGCGCTTGAACATGGGGTGTTTCCTCTCTTCTAGAAAGTCAGACTGCGGTTGGTGATTGCATTTGAAAACGCTGGAAAAGCAGGATTTGCGCCACCCCCGCCTTGTGGGCCGGGGCGTGCATTGCATTGCTGACGAGATGCTGCTGTCATCCGCGCAGAAGCAGAGTGAACTTCAGGTGAACTCCGCTTCATGCCCGCACTACGTTATATTTTTTATGAGGGAGGATTCTATTGACTCTTCCTTGATATTAGGCGCGTTTATTACCTTTATAATCAGAATAAAATTTTCTCTATATTTTTTTCACTGAATAAAGTTCAGAAACCATGGCCGGACTCGACAAGATCAGCAAGAAAATTCTGGCGGAGCTGCAAAACGATGGCCGCATCAGCAACGTCGATCTGGCTGCCCGCGTGAACCTGTCGCCGGCCGCCTGCCTGGAACGGGTGCGCAAGCTGCAGGAGGCTGGCTACATCCTGGGCTACGCGGCGCAACTCAATCCTGAACTGCTGGATGTGTCGCTACTGGTCTTCATCGAGGTGGTGCTGGACCGCACCACACCAGATGTCTTCGCCGAATTCAAGAAGAGCGTGCAGAGCATTCCCGAGATCATGGAGTGCCACATGGTGGCGGGAGGCTTCGATTACCTGGTCAAGTCGCGGGTCAAGGACATGAACGCCTATCGTGAATTTCTGGGCAAGTCGCTGCTGCAACTCAAGGGCGTGCGCGAGACCCATACCTATGCAGTGATGGAAGAAGTGAAGAACACCATCCGCCTGCCTATTCGCTGATCGCTCCTTGCAGCGCTTGCGCGCCCCTCATCTTGCGCCGGTAAGCGCCCGGCCCCATCCCGCTGAATTTCTTGAAGACGCGATTGAAGGCCGCCTCCGACTGGTAGCCCACAGCTTCTCCGATCTGCGCCGTGGACATTTTGCTATAGCTCAAAAAGCGCGCCGCCTGGCTCATGCGCAGTTGCTGCACAACCTCGCCCGGGGTCGCGCCTCCCACTTCCTGGAAACGCCGCACGAAGGTAGCACGCGACATGTGGCACAACGCTGCCAGGCGTGGCAGCGACCAATCTTCGTGCGGGGCTTCCAGCATCGCCTGCAGCGCCTCCTGCAATACGGGATGGGCCAGCAACGCCAGCAAACCCGGCTGCGGGCCACCCTGGGCCAGCCAGGCACGGATGGCCAATCCGAACAGGGCCGCCGCCAAGGCGGCTACCACCGCCTGGGCACCGGCTCGTAACTCTCCACGCCCATCGGCACCGCCGCATTCGTTGCGCAACAAAGCAGCCAGCGTGCGCAGGCCATCGCCATCGGGCAGCTCGGCGCCACGCACCAGCAGCACCTCGGGCAAGGCCTGTACCAGGGCATTGGAATGCGGGGCATCAAAATGAAATTGTCCACAGAGGAAATCGGATAGCGGCTGAGCCCCTCCGCCCTGGTCATCGTTGACATGCAGCTGCACCGGCGCGGCAGTCACGCCCTGGCGCGGCGCGATGGCCTGCGCGGCGGGCGCAGTGAAGATGCCGTGGGCAGCACCACGCGTGAGGACGACCAGGTCGCCCGCCTGCAGCGCCAGTGGCTCGCCCTGGGCCAGTTGCAATTGCGCCTGCCCCTCCAGGATGAAGTGATACGGCGCCACCCCCTCGGGCAGGGCCGGGTGCGGCAGATGCCAGGGCTGGCCGAAGCGACAACGGATATCCAGGCCGGCGCGCACCGGATGCAGGGACAAGAGACGGCTGAGGGCATCCATCGGGCTTCCTTGAACAGTTTTCTTGAAGTGAGCTTTTTGAGCAATTTTAAGCCATTTTCAAGCATTCATAATTTCATCGAGCGCGCCTAAAGTACACCCATGCGCAACACGGCCACCACGGCAATCCCGCCAAGGCCCAGGCGCTAACCCTCACCAAGGAGAATGACCATGTCCCGTTTGAACACCACCCCCGTCAGCCAAGCCAGCGGCCAGGCCGCACAACTGTTTGCCGCCATCAAGTCGGCCATCGGCATGGTGCCCAATGCTTATGCCGGCATCGGCAGTCTGAGCCCGGTGGCGCTGGAGTCGGCGCTGCAGTTGGATGGCGCGCTGCGCAAGAGCAGCCTGTCGGCCAAGGAAATCGAAGCCATCAAGCTGGCCGTGAGCCAAAGGGCTGGTTGTGACTATTGCCTGGCAGCCCATGCGCTGATGGGCAAGAAGGTCGGCCTGTCGGCCCAGGCTATCGACGGTGTGCGCCACGGCCAGGCATCGGGCGACGACAAGCTGGACGTGCTGGCCGATTTCGTTCGTCAGTTGGTCGGTACCAGCGGCACCGTGGAAGCCAGCGTGGTGGAGCGCGTGCGCGCGGTGTACAGCGATGCCCAGATCGTCGATACCCTGCTGGCAGTAACGGCCATTACCTTCACCAATCTGTTCAACCGTGTGAACGATACAGTACTGGACTTCCCGCCCGCTCCGTAAGGCGCAAGTAGCGGCCAGGTGCGGCAAAAAAAGCCCGGCAGCCTCCTTGCGGAGACGGCCGGGCAAGCCGCGCTGGCGGGAGGCGCAGTCTCCCGCTGGCACTCGATGACGCCTGCCCACTGCGGCTGGCAGGCACCGTTGTGACCTATCCTCAGAAATCAGAAGCTCGTGCGCACCCCCACGATGAAGTTGCGGCCACCCAGCGGCACCGACTCGCGCAGCACCGAGGTGGACAGGCGGATGTCCTGGTTGAGCAGGTTGCGCGCCAGGGCGAACCAGGTCAGCTTGGCGCCATTGATGCGCTGGGTATAGGACAGGTTGGCGTCGAGCTGGGTATAGGACGGGGTTTCGTAGGTTTCGAAGGAGGCCAGGCGGTCCTGCTTCTGCGCGCGCAAGAGTTTCACGCCGCTGGCCCAGGGGCCGGTCTTGTAGCCCAGTTCAATGCCGTAGCGGGTGGCCGGTTGCAGCGGCAGGTTGCCCAGGTTTTCCAGCGTGCCGCGCGAGGTGTCGGCAAAGACACGCCCGGAGAGGCCTTCGCCGTTCCAGTTGTAGGTGACTTCGGCTTCCACGCCACGGATGGTGGCATCGCCCTGCGACCAGAAGCGCTGGGTGAATTCGCCGTTGGGGTCGGCCGCCCCACTGCTGTCGACTTGGCCGTTGGTACGGCCGTAGATGAAGTTATTGACCTTGTTGCGGAACACGTTGCCCTTCCAGCGCACCAGTCCCTCGGTTTTCTGCAGGCTCAATTCGACGTTGTGTGAAGTTTCCTTCTTCAATTGCTGATCGCCGATATCGAAGGTCGAAGTCGATTCATGCGGGCCGTTGGAATACAGCTCTTCCACGGTGGGGGCGCGCTGTGCGAAGGAATAGGTCAGGCCCAGGCCATAGCCGGGCTGGAAGGCCCACAGACCGCCAGTGGACCAGGACAGCAGGCTGAAGTCGCGTCCCGGCAGGCCGCTGCCGCTATCCGGGCGGCGGCTCACGCTTTCGGCCCGCAGGCCGGCGCTGGCCAGTACCTGGCCGAACTGGCGCTCTTCCACCAGGAAGCCGGCCAACGAGTTCGAGCGGGTCGGCGGGGTCAGTTCGGCCGCGCCGGTATCGGGCGCCAGGGCCGAATAATTGCTCTGCTCGGTCTGCACGCCGAAGGTGCCATGCCAGCCGGCCAGCGGTGCGTGGGTCAGCTCCCAGCGGGTCTGCAGGGCGCGGTTGGAGAACACCGTATTGGGCGTGCCATTCTGCTGCTTCTCGATGTGGGTGTAGTCGGTATAGCCCATGCGCACCCGCAATTTCTCGATACCGGCAAAGGGCCGGTTGACCACGGTATCGAAGTCGTAGCGGCTCTGGTGCAGGTCGATGAAGGACATCTCATCGGTGGGAATGCCGTAGTGGTCATCCAGCGTGGCTGCTGACAAGCCGATATAGCCCCAGTTGCTGACGTAGGAGATGCCGGCTCCCAGGCTGGTCTCGTGCGTGAAGGAATTGGGCAGGCGACCGGAGGCACTGCTGCTGTCTGCCTGGCGGGCGTTACCGGGGATCTTGTAGTTGTCGGTGTCGCGGTAGTTGCCGTCCAGGTGCAGGCCGATCTGGCCGGCCGAGGTGTCGAGCGAGAAAGAGCCGTTCTTTTCGCCATCGACCGTGCCGTAGCGTCCTTCGACGGTGCCGGTGGGCTTGCCAACCAGTTCGGTGGGAATGCGGTCATTGACCACGTTGACCAGGCCGCCGATGGCACCGGAACCGTACAGCAATGTGGCCGGGCCGCGCAGGATTTCGACCTGGCGCGCGGTGGCGGCTTCGGTGGCCACTGCGTGGTCGTTGGAGACGGTGGAGACATCGGCCACACCCATGCCGTTTTGCAGGATCATCACGCGCGGCCCTTCCATGCCACGGATGATGGGACGCGAGGCGCCGGCACCGAAGGCGGAAGCCGATACGCCCAGTTCGCCATTGAGGGTCTCGCCCAGTGAATTACCGAGCTTGTTGCGCAGTTCATCGCCGGCAATGACCTTGGCCGGGGTGAGTACTTGCACGTCTTCTTGCGAGGCGAAGGGAGTAGCGGTGACGACGATGGGTTGCAGGGCCGGCTGGGTAGCCGGGGTGGTCGGGGCAGCAGATGCTGCCGCAGCGGTATCAGCAACCTGGGCCGCAGCGGAAACGGACCAGGCAGCCAGGGCAGTGAGGACGGCCGAGGCGATGAGTTGGCGTTGCAATGCCATGTGAATTCCTTGTTATGCGCGAGGCGCCGCCCCTGTTGTTCTATGACGGATGGAGCGGCGCGGATACACCGGCCGTCGGCACGCGATCGCAACTGGCGACCAGGCCAGCTACGGATGCGCGAGAGACAACCGGTAACCAGTAATGTGGGAGGAAGGAATTCAGCGCGGCGGGGCGCGCGAGAAAAAATGGCAGTTGAGCGGCGCGTCCCAGGAGGCGAAGGCCTGCCACAAGGCCAGCAGGCGCACCGGGGGCAGCAGCGGCAAGGGTGGGAAATCGAAATGCACGCCTACCGACAGCGCGGCGGCGTCATAGTCCAGGCAGGAGTGATGTGGATGATGGGCATGGACGTCGTGAAGATCATGTGCATCGGCGTCACGACCGGAATCGCTGCCCAGTGCAGCGCTGGTCGCGACCGAAGCAGCAGCATGATCATCCTCGGTTTCGTCGAAGAGCGCCTCACTGATCAGCGAATGCAGCGTCCCGGGTACCCAGCCGGCGTGCGCGATGCCGTGTACGAAACCCAGCATCTGCGCAAACAGCAACGTCATCGCCAGGAAGACGATGACGGCGGGACGACGCAAGGAACGCAGACGGTTCATGGAATGGGACGGTTTGGAATCGACAGACAGCAGCGCCAGGGGCGCCGGCCCGATATGACGGGGTCAACGATCCGGCACCGGCAACAGGGCTGCCGGCGCTGCGCCCACGCACCCGAGGCGCAGGCTTGGATCTGCACGGCGAAGATCAGTCGCCGTAGAGCTTTTGCTTCAGTTCGCGGCGTTGCTGCGCTTCCAGCGAGAGGGTCGCGGTCGGGCGCGCCAGCAGACGCGGGATGCCGATCGGTTCACCGGTCTCTTCACACCAGCCGTATTCGCCGTTGTCGATGGCCACGATGGATTGCTGCACCTTCTTGAGCAGCTTGCGCTCGCGGTCGCGGGTGCGCAATTCCAGAGCATGTTCTTCCTCGATGGTGGCGCGGTCGGCCGGGTCCGGCACCAGCACGGTTTCGCGCAGGTGTTCGGTGGTTTCATCCGCGTTCTTGAGCAGATCCTTTTCCAGTTGCTGGAGACGGGCCTTGAAGAAAGCGAGCTGCGCTTCGTTCATGTAGTCCTTCTCATCCATCTTGAGGATTTCTTCCTCGCTCAGCAACTGCGCTGCAGGGGTAGTTTTGGGAGTCTTGGTTGCCACTTCGCTTACTTTCAATACTACGGGTTTTTCAACTATATCCATTATCCCGGCTGATACTGGGCTGCCGGAACAGGTCGCTTTTGAATCCACTTCCCTAGCCGCGTTGGCACCTCTTCAATTGACGTTGACGCGTTCGGCTGGCCCGCCCGGTTACCCAGGCCGCAGCGCAGCGGTTGGCGCACGCTTTTTCGCGGTCAAGGATTGTACACCAACGATTCGCAATGCCAAGCCTTTGGCGCAGCGGCCCTGTAGGCCATGTCTGGGACGGCGACGTGCAGGCAGCAGTACAGCTCATGGAGCGGTTCATGACTCCCCCTGTGACGGGCAATGCGGGGCGGGCTGATCGCGTTATGAATTATCGTCGTTCCGGACATCAGCCTGGCTCGATGCTGCGCAGCAATTCAATGGCGACTCGAGGGTGACCATTGTGAATTGCGTTGCAACATCCAAACGAGTTTATACCAGAAGAGTGGGGCAGGATGGAAGCGGACATGCGTGCCATGGCATTCCCGCACGGCGTTCAGTCATGCCGCTGGGTGCATACCGGGCACTGGCGGTCGCGGCCGATGGCTATGGCGGTCCATTCCATCTCGCGCGCATCCAGGATCAACAGGCGTCCGGCCAGCGAGCGGCCTATCCCGGCCAGCAGCTTGATGGCTTCGGCGGCCTGCATGGTGCCGATGATGCCCACCAGGGGCGAGAACACGCCCATGGTGGAACATTGCACTTCCTCGAACTCGCGCTCGGGCGGGAACAGGCAGGCGTAACAGGGTGCGCTTTGCTGGCGCGTATCGAACACGCTGACCTGGCCGTCGAACCGGATCGCCGCACCCGACACCAGCGGCACGCCGGCGGCCACGCAGGCGCGATTGACGGCATGGCGGGTGGCGAAGTTGTCACTGCAGTCCAGCACTACGTCGGCCTGCGTCACCAGAGCTTGCAGGCGTGCGCCTTCGACGCGCTCGGCCACGGTGGTGACCTGCACGCCGGGATTGATCTCTTGCAGGGCCTGGCGACCGGACTCCACCTTGGGTTCGCCCACACGGGCGGTGGTATGCATGATCTGGCGCTGCAGGTTGGTCAGATCGACCGTGTCGTGATCCACCAGGGTGATGTGCCCGACCCCGGCCGAGGCCAGGTACATGGCGGCAGGCGAGCCCAGGCCACCAGCGCCGATGATCAGGGCGTGCGACTGCAGCAAGCGGGTCTGACCGGCGATGTCGATATCGTCGAGCAGGATGTGGCGCGAGTAGCGCAGCAACTGTTGGTCATCCATTGTCAGGCCTGGCTGGATTCCATGAAAAAGGGCCGCTTGGTAGCGGCCCGATGTGCCTGCCCGGGGGCGGCGACTTACTTGGTGGTGTCGATCTTCTCGGCCGGCGCCTTGTTGTCCTTGCGCTCATCCTTGACCGGGGCGCTGTTCTTGCCTTCTTCGTTGCGCACTTCCGGCTTGGCGTTGGAGACCTTCACCGGCAGGCCCTTGAGGTGATTCAGGGCCTGGATCAGCTGGAAGTCATCCTTGCTGCCGAAGTCCATGGGCTTGCGCTTCTTCTCGGCGGCGATCAGGCGTTCTTCGGACTGTTCGTCCATCGATTGCGCCTTGACCTCGGCGGACTTGTCGGTATCGTTGGTCAGGTGCTTGGAAAGATCGGCTTCACGCAGACGCAGGCCGTTCAAGCCATCGCCGTCCGGGTATTCGTCCACCATGATGTCCGGCACGATGCCCCGCGCCTGGATGGAACGGCCCTTGGGCGTGTAGTAGCGCGCGGTGGTCAGCTTGACGGCGGTGTTCTTTTCCGGCGGCAGTGCGATCACCGATTGCACCGAACCCTTGCCGAAGGATTGCGTGCCCATGATGGTGGCGCGCTTGTAATCCTGCAGGGCGCCGGCCACGATTTCGGAAGCCGAGGCCGAGCCGCTGTTGATCAGAACCACCATCGGCACCTTCTTGATGGCATCCGGCAGGCGCAACAGCGGGTCCGACAGCGGGTTGGAAGCGTAGTACTCACGCTTGGCGTAGAAGGTCTGCTTGGAGCTGGGGAGCTGGCCATTGGTGGAGACCACCACCGAATCCTTGGGCAGGAAGGCCGCGGCCACGCCGATGGCGCCCGGCAGCACGCCGCCCGGGTCATTGCGCAGATCCAGCACGATGCCCTTGAGGTTTGGTTCCTGGGCATAGATGGCGGCCAGCTTCTTGGACATGTCGTCCACCGTCGGTTCCTGGAACTGGGTCACGCGCAGCCAGGCGTAGCCGGGCTCGACCACCTTGGACTTGACGCTCTGGACGCGGATTTCCTGGCGGGTGATGGTCAGCACGATGGGCTTGTCTTCATCCTTGCGGGCGATCGTCAGGGTGATCTTGGTATTGGGTTCACCGCGCATCTTCTTGACGGCTTCATCCAGGGTCAGGCCCTTGACCGGGGTGCTGTCCAGGCGGGTGATCAGGTCACCGGCCTTGATCCCGGCGCGGAAGGCCGGCGAATCCTCGATGGGGGAGATGACCTTGACGTAGCCATCTTCCATGCCGACCTCGATGCCCAGGCCCACGAACTTGCCCATGGTACCTTCGCGCAGTTCCTTGTAGGCCTTCTTGTCCAGATAGGCGGAGTGCGGGTCGAGCGAGGCGACCATGCCGGAAATGGCTTCGGTCAGCAGCTTCCTGTCATCGACAGGCTCCACGTAATCCGACTTGATGAGACCGAAGACGTCGGCCATCTGCCGCAGCTCCTCCAGGGGCAGCGACGCCGTTGCATTCTTTTGCGCGATGGCGTCGAACTGAATCATCGCGGTGGCGCCTGCCACCATGCCCAAACCGATCAAACCGATATTCTTGAGTTTGCTGCCCATGTGTCACCTAGAAGTTACCCACCCCAGTGGGTCGAATGCGCGGCCTTGATACCGCATTTCAAAGTATAAACCCGATTGCTCGTTGCCGCCGCTGTTGCCTGCGGTGGCGATGGTTTCACCTGCCTTGACCAGATCACCGGCGCGTTTCAACACCGACTGGTTATTACCATAAATGGTCATGTACTGGTTGCCGTGGTCGACGATGATCAGGTTGCCGAAACCACGCAACCAATCCGCAAAGACCACCCGACCGGCGGCCACCGCCCGTACTTCCGAACCTTCCTGGGCGCGGATGAACAGGCCTCGGCTGGTCGGTCCGTCACCGCGCCGGCTGCCGAACTTGGAGACCAGCTCGCCCTTGACCGGCAAGTGCAGTTGCCCGCGCAGGCTGGCGAAAGGCTTGCCGAAGTTATCCGACGGTTCGGGCAGAGTGTCGTTGCGCCCCAGGGAGGCGCTTTGCGGCGGTTCGTCATCGTCGATGGCGTCGGCCGGATCGGGCGTCTTGGGCGCTGGCTTGCCTTCCTTGGCGGCCTTGGCCGCTTCGGCGGCGCGCTTTTCGGCGCGGGCCCGCTGTTCAGCCAGACGCTTCTCGCGTTCGGCCTTGGCTTTGGCCAATTGTTCCTGGCGCCGCTTCTCGCGGGCCTCGGCTTCGGCCTTTTTCTGCTGCTCGATGATCTGCGCCAGCTTGTCCACCAGGCTGGACAGGCGCTGCTGGTCCTGTTCCAGGCGGCCGGCTTCCTGGCGCTGGGCATTGAGCTTGGTGGAGAGCTGCGACAACAGGGTCTGGCGACGGCCCTTTTCGCGCTCCAGCACCTTTTTCTGTTCCAGTTCTTCCTGGGCGATTTCTTCCAGTTCGAACTTGGCATTCTGGGTGTCGGCCTTGTTGGCGCGAATCGCCTGCTGGTTGGCACGCAGGGTTTCGATCAGCTTGGCCTGGGCTTGCGAGACATAGCCCATGTACTGCAGCTCGCGGTTGATGCGATTGGGATTGTCGCCCGAGAGCAGCAGCTTGATGCGGTCTTCATTGCCGGCCACGTACTGCTCGCGCAGCAGCTTGGAGAGCTGCGCCTGCTGAGCGTTGACTAGCGCCGTCAATTCATTCAACTGCTTGACCAGTTGCGCCAGGCGCGCTTCGGTGGCCTGCTGTTCCTGGGCCAGGTCGCGCAGCGAGCGATTGGCTTTGGAGATGGCTTGCTCGGAAGCAGACAGCGCATCGGCGGCGTTGTCCTTGGCGGTCTCGGTCTTGTCGATGTCGCGCTTGAGATTGGCCAGGCGCTGTTGCAGGTCGGCCTGTTCCTTCTCGGCGGCCTGCTTCTGTTTGGTGCGCTCGGTGATCGGCTGGGCCTGCACCGCTGCGCACAGCAGGCAACCCACGCCGATGGCTGCAAGCGCGCGCAGACAGCCCCGCAGCGCGTCGGCCAACAGGCCGGGACGCGCCGGTGGTGTGCACTTGCCGGAAAGGGACGCGGCCTGTGCGGCCGGCGTCTTGCTGGAAAAACGCAGTTTTATTTCGACTTCCCTTGGTTGGCCACGGCCTTGAGCGCTGCCTCGATGGCAGACTGGTCGCCCAGGTAGTAGCTCTTGATGGGCTTGAGGTCGGCGTCCAATTCATAGACCAGAGGCTGGCCGTTGGGGATGTTCAGGCCGACGATGTCGTTGTCGCTGATACCGTCCAGGTACTTGATCAGGGCACGCAGGCTGTTGCCGTGGGCCGAGACGATGATCTGCTTGCCGGCGCGGATGGCCGGGGCGATGGCGTCGTTCCAGGCCGGCAGCACGCGGGCCACGGTATCCTTCAGGCATTCGGTCAGCGGCACCTGTTCACGCGAGAGGCCGGCGTAGCGGGCATCACCGAAGGAATCGCGCTCCTCGCCCGGGGTCAGCGGGTTGGGCGGGGTGTCGTAGCTGCGGCGCCAGACCAGCACCTGCTCGTCGCCATACTGGGCAGCGGTTTCGGCCTTGTTCAAGCCTTGCAGGGCGCCGTAGTGGCGTTCGTTGAGGCGCCAGTCGTTTTTGATGGGGATGTACATCTGGTCCATTTCATCCAGCGTGGTCCAGAGGGTGCGGATGGCGCGCTTCAACACCGAGGTATAGGCCAGGTCGAACGAAAAACCGGCTTCCTTGAGCAGCTTGCCGGCTTGGCGGGCTTCGGCCACGCCCTTCTCGGTCAGGTCGACGTCGACCCAGCCGGTGAAGCGGTTGGCCAGGTTCCAGGTCGATTCGCCGTGGCGCATGAATACGATTTTGTACATAGCGGACTAGTTTCTGATGATGAATAAAGCAATGCGGCTGCCCCAAGGGGGACTACGCGAAAAGAAGCGCAAACCGTAGACTGTTCGGTCCAAATGAAAACCGCGAATGCTTCTATTTTATAATGCCGGGATTCAGTAAACTCATTGGACTGCCGTGAAATTCATCATCGACAATATTTTCCTGATCGCCCTGGCCTTGGTCTCCGGCGGTGCGTTGCTGGTTCCCTACCTGCAGCAGCGCGGCAACAAGCTCAGCCTCCTGCAGGCTACGCAGATGCTCAACCAGGGCAAGGTGCTGGTGCTGGACGTGCGCGACAGCGAACAGTTCGCCGCCGGCCACCTGCGCGACGCCCGCAACATCCCCCTGAAAGAGTTGCCGCAGCGCATCGGCGAACTGGACAAGTTGAAGGGCCGTCCGGTGATCGTGGTCTGCCAGACCGGCACCCAGGCCAGCCGCGCCGAGTCTTCGCTGAAGAAGGCCGGCTTCACCGAGGTCTATGGCTTGCATGGTGGCATCGCCGCCTGGCAGGGCCAGGGCCTGCCGCTGACCACCAAGGAGGCCAAATGAGCGCCCCGGTGACCATGTATTGCACCGCCGTGTGCCCGTATTGCATGATGGCCGAGCGTTTGCTGGCCAGCAAGGGGATCACGCAGATCGACAAGATCCGCGTGGACCTCGACCCTCAGCAGCGTGAGCTGATGATGCAAAAGACCGGCCGCCGCACCGTACCCCAGATCTATGTCGGCGATACCCACGTCGGCGGCTTCGATGATCTGAGCGCACTGGACCGCGCCGGCAAGCTGGACCCGCTGCTGCAAGCCTAAGGCCGGCTCAGCAACCTTCCCCTTATCGATTCACCGAACCTGAAAGAGATCCATGTCGGAACAGAACCAAGAAGCCCAACAGCAACCCGTCTTCCAGATCCAGCGCGTGTACCTCAAGGATCTGTCGCTGGAACAGCCCAATTCCCCGGCCATCTTCCTGGAACAGGAAGCGCCCTCCATCGAAGTGTCGGTGGACGTCGGTGCCGAAGCGCTGGCTGAAGGCGTGTTCGAATCGACCGTGACCATCACCGTGACCGCCAAGGTCAACGACAAGGTGGCCTTCCTGGTCGAAGGCAAGCAAGCCGGCATCTTCGAGATCCGCAACGTGCCGGCCGAACAGCTGGACCCGCTGCTGGGCATCGGCTGCCCCAACATCATCTACCCGTACCTGCGCGCCAACATCGCCGATGCCATCACCCGCGCCGGTTTCCCGCCGGTGCACCTGGCCGAGATCAACTTCGAGGTGTTCTACCAGCAACGCCTGCAGGCACTGGCCGAGCAACAAGGCGCGACCCTGGTCAACAACGGCTCCACCGCCGTCAACTGATCCTGCTTCACCCTCTGTCCGCCTGCCGGGCCGGCCGCCTCCCCTGCGACCGCCCGGCACGACATCAAGTCGCCGCAGCCCGCGCTGCGGCGCTTTCCCTTCTGCGGAGACCTTCACGATGAAACGCCTGCCCCTGATTCTTTGCGCCACCCTGCTGGGCGCCTGCATGGCCAAGGATGCCCTGGCCCTGGACTTCAAGTCGGTCGGTGCCGCCCCCGCCATCATGTACGACGCCCCGTCCGAAAAGGGCCGCCGCGTCTACGTCGCCCCGCGTGGGATGCCGGTGGAAGTAGTGCTGACCTATGGCGAATGGAGCAAGGTGCGGGATGCCGCTGGCACGCTGTCCTGGATTTCCTCCAAGGCCTTGACGCCCAAGCGCATGTTGATGGTATCGGTGGCCAATGCACGCATCTTCAGCGCCGCCGATGAAGGCAGCCCGGTAGTCTTCACGGCCGACAAGTCAGTGCTGCTGGAAATGCTGGAAAGCCCCAACAATGGCTGGGTCAAGGTGCGCCATCGCGACGGCCAGAGCGGCTTCGTGAAGGCCGGCGAGGTCTGGGGCGATTGAGCAAGACCGCAAGACCAAGACTGAGCAAAGAACGACAACCATGAAGATCACCATTCTGGGCGCCGGCGCATGGGGTACGGCGCTGGCCATCCCGCTGGCGCGCAAGCACCAGGTCGTGCTGTGGGGGCGCAATGCCCAGGCCATGCAGGAAGCCGACCAGCAGCAAGAAAACCGCCTTTACCTGCCGGGATTCGCACTGCCGCCGGAGTTGAAGGTCAGCGCCGATGTCGACGCCGCGGTGCGCCATGTCTGCGACGATCCAGCCGACTCGCTGCTCATTGCCGCCTCCTCGGTATCGGGCCTGCGCGAACTGGCCGGCCATCTGCGCGTCTATCCCATCCCCAACCTGGTGTGGCTGTGCAAGGGTCTGGAAGAAGGCACGCGGCTGTTGCCGCACCAGGTGGTGCAGGAAGTGCTGGGGGCGGAACTGGCAGCGGGTGTGCTCTCCGGCCCCTCCTTCGCCCAGGAAGTGGCGCGCGGCCTGCCCTGCGCGCTGACCATCGCCGGCGCCGACGCGGCCCTGTGTCAACGCGTGGTCACCGCCGTGCATGGCAACAATATCCGCATCTATTCCAGCGACGATCTGGTGGGGGTGGAAATTGGCGGCGCGGTCAAGAACATCCTGGCCATTGCCACCGGGGTGGCCGATGGCCTGCAACTGGGCCTCAACGCCCGTGCGGCATTGATCACGCGCGGCCTGGCGGAAATCACGCGACTGGGCGTGGCGCTGGGCGGACGTGCAGAAACCTTCATGGGATTGTCCGGCGTGGGCGACCTGATCCTGACCTGCACCGGCGACCTCTCACGCAACCGGCGGGTCGGTCTGAGCCTGGCCCAGAACAAGAAACTGGAGGATATCGTGACCGAACTCGGTCACGTCGCCGAGGGTGTGCGCTGCGCGCAGGCCGTGCGCGAACTGGCGCGCGAAAAAGGCATCGAGATGCCCATCACCGATGCGGTGGCGGCAGCCTTGTTCGATGGCGTGTCGGTACAGGAAATGGTGGCCAGGCTGCTGGCGCGGGACGCGCGTGAGGAAAGCCTGTAGCCGCGAGGTGCCCGCCGCCGGCAAAGGTTCATCAAACCTCATATCCAGCCAGCACTGCAGAAAACGACAGCCGGAGCGAAACCGCCTCCGGCTGTTTTTTATCGCTCGGGAATGATTAAGCCTGATTCAGGGTCAGGGCCGCACAGCGGTTCATTAGCGGGCGATGATGTCACTTTCCATCTTGGGCCGCTTGAAGCGCTGCGGCGAACCGCCTTCCAGCGCGTCATCCATCTGCTTGGAGATCTTGTCGTAACGCGCGTTGCAGTCGTCGTCCTGATGCGCGGCCTCGGGGCCCTTGAAGCGCTTGGCCAGGCGGGAACTGCGGGCTTCCCCGCCCATGACGTATTGTTGGGCGGCGCGGCCGGCGTGGTTGTTATTCGTGGTCTTGTTGCGTTGTATGGCTTGCATCGTATTTCCTCTTACGTCGCTGACGCTCAACGTTCTTCCATTGCCGAGTTGTTGTTGGAAGAACACGCAGCGCCCGGAAAGATATTGCCTAAGTCTTGATCCCGGGAAACTGCTCCAGATACACAAGCGCTACGTTTCTTGACAGCGCTTTAGCTATGTAACGCCCGAGCGCCGATTTGGAATACGCGAAAAGTCAGTATTTTGTCAGCCAAATTCAAATTTCCTCGACACAAGAATTCCATGCGGCTACGCAAAAAACCGCGCAAACCCACGTCCATCAAGGCTGACAGCGCTGTCAGAATGCGCTGGATTGTGCAGGTTTACGGAACAAAAAAGCGCAGAAAAATTTGTTGCGAAACGTATCTTTCTTCACTTTTCACAACAAAAATACGACGAAAAACTTACCCCAAGGAATGTTTATCAGTGCCTGCGACAAGGCTCATCCGTGCACCGGTACGGCCATCCCCAGATCGGCCGGCACCAGAGAAAACACCTTGGCGTCACGCGGCTCACCGTGGAACACCAGCCGATTGCGGGCCAGGCATTCCAGCGTGGCGCCGGCCTTCTCGGCGACACGCTGGCTGCGCAGGTTGCCGGCCTGGGCCACGATTTCCAGCCGGGTCAGGCCGGTCCTGGAAAAAGCGAAGGCTGCCGCCGCCCGGGCGGCCAGGGCGGCAATGCCGCGCCCGGTATAGCCTTCCCGCACCCAGTAGCCGAGGTTGGCCATCTGGTTCAACTGGCTGACCTGGTTGATGGCCACCGAACCGATCACCAGGCCATTGCTGCGATCGATGATGTTGAAGTCGTAGGCCGCGTGGACCTGCCATTGCTCGATGGCGCGCTGCAGGAACAGCTTGGCGTCCAGCAGGCCATAGTCCGGGGTACACCAGGCTTCCCACTGACCGATGGCATCGCGCGACTGGCGCACCGCGTCATACAGCGCCGGCGCCTCGCGCAGGCCCAGCGGACGCACTTCAATGGCGCGGTCGCAGTAAATGATTTGCCGTTCGCGGTCGATGGGACGGAGCATAGGAGCAGGATATGAAGATTCTTACTGATCTTACCTAAATTGCGCGCCGCTGGAACTGTCCACAAGGTCAGGCCAAATGCGAATGCAACTGCGCCAAGCGGGTGATGATCGGCACGCCAGCCGGCATTTCGGGATGCACGCCATGCTCCTGCAAGGCGATGACCTTCATGCCCGCCGCCAGAGCGGCCTGTACGCCCGGCAGGCTGTCCTCGACCACGGCGCAGCGTGGCGGGTCCACGCCCAGGCGCTCGGCGGCAAACAGGAACAGGGCGGGATCGGGTTTCCAGCGTTGCACATCGTAGGCGCTGAAGATACGTCCGGCGAAGTGCGGCAGCAGGCCGGTCACGCGCAGGCACAGTTCGATTTTGTGATGCGGGGCATTGGAGGCCAGTGCAAAGGGCAGGCGCAGTTGCTCCACCATCTCCACGGCGCCGTTGATGGGCTGCAGGTGCTGCTCCAGCATTCCCCCCATGAGCGCACGCAATTCCTGCTCGAAATGCGCCGGCAGCACTTGGCCGCTCAATTGTTCGATATGGGAGATGCACCACTTCATGCTCACGCCGCGAAACCGCGCCAGGGCCTCTGCCGGGCTGAGCGTGACACCATAGCCGGCCACATACTCCGACCAGGCGCGCGCGGCCACTACTTCGCTGTCGACCAGGGTGCCGTCGCAATCGAAGATGACCAGTGCGGGCGCGATAGTGGGTTCGCTCATTGTTGCTCCTTGGGTTCGGGGTCAGGGTGGCGGGGCCGCCCTGACCAAGGAGCCGCCTGCGCCGTCAAAGTTCGCCGTAGGAATGCAAGCCGGAGAGGAACATGTTCACCCCCAGGAAGGCAAAGGTGGTCACCAGCAGGCCCACCAGCGCCCACCAGGCCGCCGTGCGGCCACGCAAGCCCTTCATGAGGCGCATGTGCAGCCAGGCGGCATAGTTGAGCCAGACGATCAGGGCCCAGGTTTCCTTCGGGTCCCACGACCAGTAGCCGCCCCAGGCCTCGGCCGCCCACAGCGCGCCCAGGATGGTGGCGATGGTGAAGAAGGCAAAGCCCACCGCAATGGCCTTGTACATCACGTCGTCCAGCACCTCCAGCGTGGGCAGGCGATCGGCCAGGATGCCGCGCTCGCGCAGCAGGTAGGCCACCGCCACCATGGACGCCAGGGCGAAGGTGCCATAACCGATGAAGTTGGCCGGCACGTGGATTTTCATCCACCAGCTCTGCAGGGCGGGCACCAGAGGCTGGATCTCGGCCGCATCCCGCGAGACGGTGTACCACATCAGGAAGCCCACCGCCGCCGTGATCACGGTCAGCACGAAGGCACCAAGCTGGCGTGTTGCGTAACGTTGTTCGTAATACAGGTAAAAAAGCGCCGTAATCAGGCAGAACAGGATGAAAACTTCATATAAATTGGAAATGGGGATGTGCCCCACGTCTGGCCCGATCAGATAGGACTCGTACCAGCGCACCATCAGCCCGGTGAACCCCAGTACCACAGCCGCCCAGCACAGGCGCGAACCGATCGCGTTGCCGGTGCCGGCAGTGGTGGCCAGGCCGCCCCAGTAGAACAGCGTGGACAGGCAGAACAGCGCACTCATCCAGAGGATGGCGGACTGGCTGGAGAGCATGTACTTGAGGAAGAATTTCTTGTCGGCCAGCTCCAGGGCGCCGCCATACATGGCGATGGCACCCAGCGAGAGCACCGCGATCACCACCATCAGCAGGCGCACCGGCTTCCAGTGCCAGCCCAGCCAGGCGAAGGTGGGGGCCGCCAGCAGCAGCACCGCCTTCTCGTAGTAATCCATATAGCTGCCGAAACGCCCGAAGGCGTACAACGAGCCCGCCACCAGCAGGGCGGCGTAGATCCAGTCCACGATGCTGAGGCGGCGGAAGAACCCTTGTTCTTCGGCGTAGGCCTGGTTTGCTTGCGTCAATTCCATTGCGTTCTCCACTGCTGCTGTCCTGGGCGCTGCGCCAACGCGACGCGCTGGCTCAACTGCCTGGGTAAATGACCGCCATCTGCCGGCGGCATGGTCAATGCTATGCCGCCGGGCCCTGGGGGGGACTTGCGGCGCCGGTGAGACGGGCCTTCATCTGCTCGAATTCCTGGTCGAAGTCCAGCGTGCGGCGTTGCGTGCTCATGGCCAGGAGCGCCTGGCTGCCCTGGCCATCGGCAGCGGGCTTGATCCAGATCCACAGGCGACGCTCGCGAATGTAGAGCATCGAGAACACACCCAGCACCAGGAACAGGCACCCCAGATAGACCACCTTCTTGCCCGGCGAACGCGTCACCTGCAGCACGGAAGCCTTGATCTCCTGGAAGCCTGATAGTTGCAGGAATACCGGCGCCGGGTAGAAGGCGGCATCGGCCAGGGCATTGATGGCCAGTTGCAAGAAGCGGCCGTGCTTTTCGTCGCTGGCCACCGGCGCCAGGCCATCCTGGGCACGCGCAGCCTGCCACAGTTCCCACATGCTGCCGTTGAGGATCTTCATGAAGATATCGGCCGCCTTTTCCTGCTCGGCGGCGGGCAATTGCTCCAGGAAGCGGGTCACGGCGATATAGCCGGAGACCTTGCCGTCACCGGCGAAGATGGTCAGCCCGCGCAGCGCCGACTGTTGCAATTGCTCGCGCAGCACCGGCGACGCCTCGCGCCCCCCGCTGATGGCCTGCTGGGCGTAGCGATGCGCCGCTTCCTCGCGCAGGGCCGGATTGGCCAGGGCCGCGCGCAGGCGCATCCACTCGGCCACGCTGTCCTTGTCATCGGCGGGAATGCGCAGGTAGCGGAAGGGCTGGTCGGGCTGCTCACGCACACCGGCCAGGAAGACATCGGCGCCATCGATGGGCAGCGACTGCATGTAGTTGAAGTATTCGCGCGCCTGGCCGGTCTTGTCGCGCAACTTGTATTGCACGCTCGGACCGACGTTCTTGAAATCCTTGCTGTTGGCGTTCTTGGCGCTGGAACCGAGGTGCTTGTCGAGGTCGGCGATGAAACCGCGATTGACGCTCTTGCCGACGTTGACCGCCCGCGCATCACCCGAGGTCGAGCCGGCGCCCTGGGCCCGCATGTTCTCCACGTTGAAGGGACGGAAGCCACTCCATTCGATGGTGTAGTCGCCCATGCCGGCCGGCAGCGGCGTGCTGCCGTTGACTTCGCCGGCCAGGTCGAAGTGGCTGTTGGTGCCGCCGCGCATCGGATAGCCGACCAACTTGAGCTTGCTGCCGCCATCCTCGAAGCTGGACTGGTAGATCGCCACGCCCTTGTAGATCAGCGGTTCGTTGACCTTGATGGTGGCGGCGGTTTCCTTGCCCGTCTCATGGTCGCGCACCACCACTTCACTGGCGAAGAGCTTGGGCATCCCGGTCGAATAGAAATCGATGATGAAGCGCTTCAACTGGATGGTGAAGGGCAGATCCTGGATCATCACGCCATCCTTCTGCGGGATGATGGCGGTGCTGCTGCTGGCGCCTTCCGGGATCAGGGTATTGCCGCGGAAGGTGGGATTGTTCAGGCCCAGGCGATAGCGTTCGGGAATCTCCGAGATGATGCCATTGCCGGCAAAGGCCGACTTGCCATAGAACCATTGCTGGAAGCGGATGGGCAAGTCCGAATCGAGCAAGCCGCCCAGGCAGATGATGACGATGGCCGCGTGCGCGAAGATATAGCCCCACTTGTTAGCCGCGCCCTGCTTGGCCGCCAGCAGCGTGCCGCCGTCCTTGTCGGCCAGCTTGGTCTGGTAGCCACGGGCAGCGACCTGCCGCGCCAGCCGGGCGGCGGCCTCGGCCGGGGCTTCGGCGGTGGTCCATTCATGCTTGTGGTGGAAATTGCGCAACGACTGCTCGCGCACATTGTCGCGCCAGCTCTTCACATCGCGCAGCATCTTGGGCGCGTTGCGGGCGATGCACAGCGACGTCGACAGCACCAAGAAGCCCATGATCAACAGGAACCACCAGGCCGAATAGACCGCGTACAACCCCACCTTGCCGAATATCTCGAACCAGAACGGACCGAACTGGTTCACGTAGTTGGGCATCGGTTCGTTCTGCTTCATCACCGTGCCGATCACCGAAGCGATGGCAATCAGCGTCAACAGGCTGATGGCAAAACGCATCGATGAAACCAGTTCTACCGCCTCGCTCAACCAGCGCTGGCGGGTCCTGATCTGGATTCCTTGGGTACTGCTGCCCGTCGTCATATTCCTGCCTTACCGGACCGGGCCTGCCGGTTCCGCTTACCTGGGGGGGGATCGCCTTGCCAGTGGGCAAAGCGATGCGAACCCGGAATTCTACCGCTCCCGGGAAAACTCCGTGATATGCGCCTGTACAGCCCCGGTATGCCGGTGCGCTGATGTGGCGCGGCGAGGAGACATCATGCCGCCAGGGCGACCAGGGCGCCACGACGTGCGTCAATCCTGATGAAAAAAGGCGGCACGCCGGCCGCCTTCTCACTGACCCGGCCGCGATGCGACCGGTCGCTGCTTACTTCAGGCCGGCGATGTAGTCAGCCACGGCCTTGATTTCCTTGTCCGACAGGCGTTCGGCAATGGCCGTCATCTGTACGCTGTTGGTACGGGCACCGCCGCGGAAATTGGTCAGTTGGGCCACCGTGTAATCCTGGTGCTGCCCGGCCAGACGCGGATACTGGGCCGGGATGCCAGCGCCGTTGGGGCTGTGGCAACCGGCACAGGCCGGCACGTTCTTGGCGGCGATGCCGGCGCGCCAGATGTGCTTGCCCAGCTCGATGGTTTCCTTGTTCTTGGCCGCACCCGGCTTGGGTTCCTGGGCCGACAGGTAGGCGGCGAGGTTGTGGATGTCTTCTTCCGACAAGGCCTTGGCCATGGGCGTCATCACCGGGTTGTTGCGCTCGGGGGTGCGGAAGTTGAGCAGTTGCTTGGCGATATAGGCCTCATGCTGGCCTGACAGCTTGGGATTCTGGGTGATGGTCGAATTGCCGGCCGCGCCGTGGCAGGACACGCAGGCCACGATGTTACGGGCGCTATCGCCATTGGTGTAGAGGGCTTCTCCCTTGGCCGGATCGGCCTTGAACGGAGCTTTCTTGTCATCGGCTGCATGAGCCGCCGAGGACACTGCCAGCACGGCAGCAAGAACGGTATACAACAGTGGGGAAAAGGCACGGTTCATTCGTCACCCTAATACTTATTGTGGAATTGAGAGATTTTGCCCGTTCGGCGGCTGGCTGCCCCCTACCCAAATGCCTGTTGTTTGACCTGTCTCCAATGGTCGCCATATTTTTTGCTTGCTCGGCGTCAACGCGGCGCTGGGTTTCGGGCCATTGTACAATAGCTTTTCCGCGTTTTTGCCCTCCTCTTTCGGATTTCCCCCCACCATGTCGCAACTTTGGCAAGCCCGTTTCTATACCACCGTCAATCATCTACGGGATCTGCCCAAGACCAGTGTGCCGGAAATCGCCTTCGCCGGCCGTTCCAACGCCGGCAAGTCTTCTGCCATCAACGTACTGTGCAACCAGAAGCGCCTGGCCTTCGCCTCCAAGACGCCGGGGCGCACCCAGCACATCAATTATTTCTCGCTGGGCGGTGCCCATGTGGGCCAGCACCGCAATGACGAAGCGCGTCCCGATGAGATCCGCGCCATGCTGGTGGACTTGCCCGGTTACGGCTATGCGGAAGTATCCGGCTCGGCCAAGCACCACTGGCAGGCGCTGCTGGGCGACTACGTGCGCCAGCGCGAGCAACTGGCGGCGCTGGTGATGATCGTCGATTCGCGCCGCCCCTTCACCGATCTCGATATCCAGATGATCGAGTGGTTCGCCCCCACCGGCAAACCCATCCACTGCATCCTGAGCAAGGCCGACAAGCTCAACCGCAATGAATCGACCAATGCCCTGCGCCAGGCCCAGACCTTCCTGCAAAGCTATGTGGATGCAGATGGCCAGCCCTTCCCGTTCACGGCCCAGCTGTTCTCGGCCTTGAAACGCATCGGCCTGGAAGAAGCCAATGACAAGATCCTGGAACTGGCCGGCCTGACCGGCGATGCAGAAGACCAGACCACCGCTGCCACCGATACGCCGCAAGCCTGATCGGCGACAAGGCAATAAACTTCCAGACGGAGTACAACGCATGAATAAAAAAAAACCCGGAGAACAGGGAAATTCTCCGGGGCAGAACGCCTTTCGCTTGCGCAATCGGCCCCGCTCAGGGAGGGAAGGGGAAGCGGGAGGTGAGTAAATCACCCGCCGCTAAGGTAAAGTATCCCGCGAAAATTTGAGCGGATTTGAAATCAAAATGATCAAATCTCCGAAGATAGCGATATTTGTCTCGAAAATATTTCAAGATAGCCTCAAATAACATCTATTTTTTGAAAGCCTACCTATGTCCTTGACTGACTTCAGTTCCAACGCCGGCTACCCCGCACTACGTATGCGCCGGATGCGCCGCGACGCGTTCTCGCGTGCGCTGATGGCCGAAAACGTCATCACCAGTGCCGACCTGATCTATCCGGTGTTCGTCCAGGAAGGCCAGAACCTGCGCACCCCCGTGGCCTCGCTGCCGGGCGTGGAACGCCTGTCGCTCGATACGCTGCTGCCGGTGGCCGAGCAATGCGTCAAGCTGGGCGTGCCGGTGCTGGCGCTGTTCCCGGTGATCGATCCGGCCTTGAAGACCCCCGATGGCATCGAAGCCACCAATCCCGACGGCCTGGTGCCGCGGGTGGTGCGCGCCCTGAAGGACCGCTTCCCCGAGCTGGGCATCCTGTGCGACGTAGCACTGGACCCCTACACCAGCCACGGCCAGGATGGCGTGCTAGATGACACCGGCTACATCCTCAACGATGAAACCCTGACCCTGCTGGTCAAGCAGGCGCAAACCCAGGCCGACGCCGGCGTGGACGTGGTGGCGCCCTCGGACATGATGGATGGCCGCATCGCCGCCATCCGCGACATGCTGGAAGCCAACGGCCACATCTACACCCGCATCATGGCCTACTCGGCCAAGTACGCCTCGGCCTTCTATGGCCCCTTCCGCGATGCGGTCGGCTCGGCCGCCAACCTGGGCAAGGGCAGCAAGTCGACCTACCAGATGGACCCGGCCAACAGCGACGAAGCCCTGCGCGAAGTGGCGCTGGACCTGCAAGAAGGTGCCGACATGGTGATGGTCAAGCCGGGGATGCCCTATCTGGACATCGTGCGCCGCGTGAAAGATGAATTCCGCGTGCCCACCTTCGCCTACCAGGTCAGCGGCGAATACGCCATGATCAAGGCCGCCGCCCAGAACGGCTGGCTGGACCATGACAAGACCATGATGGAATCCATGATGGCCTTCAAGCGCGCCGGCGCCGATGGCGTGCTGACCTACTTCGCGCTGGATATCGCGCGCAAGCTCAAGCAAGGCTGATCGCCCTCCACGCGCCAGGCCGATGACCGACGATCTCGATGGCGACCTCTTCCTGCAGCTACGGCCACGCCTGTTCGGCGTGGCCTACCGCATGTTGTCCTCGCGCAGCGATGCGCAAGACGTGCTGCAGGATGCCTGGCTACGCTGGCAGGCCCAGGACCGGCAGACGCTGGCCTCGGCCGAAGCCTGGCTGGTGACGGTGGTCACGCGCCTGTGCATCGACCGCCTGCGCCAGTTGCAGCAGGAGCGCCAGCACTACGTCGGCCACTGGCTGCCGGAACCGCTGGTGGGGTTGACCGAGCCTGGCCCCGACATCGACCTCTACGGCCAGGCGCAGCTCGCCCCCTCCCCGGAAGCCCTGTTGGAACAGCAAAGTGACGTTTCCTTCGCCTACCTGCTGCTACTGGAGCATCTGAAGCCCGAGGAACGCGCGGCCTTCCTGCTACGTGAAGTTTTCGACAACGACTATCCCGACATCGCCGCCATCCTGCAAAAGTCCGAGGCCAACTGCCGCCAACTGGTGCATCGCGCCCGCGCACGGCTGGCACGACAGCATACCGATGCCAGCCGCAAGCCAGTGCGCACCGCCACCGGCCCGGTCACGCGTGAGACCCACGCCCTGCTGCTGGAAAAATTCCTGCACGCCGTACAGAGCGGCCAGCGCGAGGCCATGCTCGGCCTGCTGGCCGAAGACGCGCGCCTGATAGGCGACGGCGGCGGCAAGGTGGCGTCCTTCCCGCATCCACTGGCCGGTGGCGAGCGCATCTCCTGGCTGTACTACGCCAACGTACGGCGCTTGGCCCAGCGCATCGTCTATCGCGCCGCCTGGATCAACGGCAGCCCGGGCTTGCTGCGCTACGTCGATGGCGCGCTGGAATCGGCCCAGGTGCTGGAAACCGACGGCACGCACATCCACGCCATCTACGTAGTGCGCAACCCCGACAAGCTAGCCGCCATCGCGCAGCAGACGCCGCAAGCCTGACTCTTTCAGGTTTCTTCACTTCTTTTTGATCGACACTGTCACAACGGGATATCCCCCTGCGTCTAGTGGAGGAACAGCGGCGATTGGCGCCGTTGTCACCTCACCCTAGCTGGAGAATTCCCATGTCCGACTTCAAGCAACGCCTGCCCCATGCCAAGCTGGCCGCCCCCGCCTTCAATGCCCTCATCAAGGCCAGCGAAGCGGTACACCAGAGCGGCATCGATCCCAAGCTGGTAGAACTGGTCTTCCTGCGCGTATCGCAACTGAACGGCTGCGCCTTCTGCGCCGACATGCATTCACATGACCTGCTGCAAAAGGGCGAAGACCAACAGCGCCTCAACACCCTGGCGACCTGGCGCGAAATCCCCTTCTTCACCGACGCCGAACGCGCCGCACTGAACTGGGCCGAGCGCTTCACCCACCTGCACCAGCAGGATGGCGAGAAAGAAGATGCCGCCTTTGCCCTGTTGCAGCGGCACTTCAGCGATACCGAGATCGCCAACCTGAGCTTCGCGGTCGCCATCATCAATGCCTGGAACCGCCTGGGCGTGGCAATGCGTCCGCAGGTGCCGCGCCGCGCCTGATCCCGGCCTGAAGCGCTGAAAAAAAACGCACCCCGGTCACCCGGGATGCGTTGAACATGGTCCGATCCACATCGGACCGCTTGCTCAAAACCTGGCCGGCGGCGGCCTGCAGTGCGCCGCCGGGCTTGTCATCTCAGCCTGCCCTCACTTCCACAGCGCACACTTGGACTCTGCCTTGGTCATATAGGCTTGCTCGCCGGGGATGGTCTGGACCAGCTTGTAGTAATCCCAGGGTCGCTTGGACTCTGAAGGTTTCTTCACTTCCATCAGGTACATGTCATGCACCATGCGGCCGTCCGGGCGCACCACGCCATTGCTGGTGAAGAAATCTTCGATGCGGTGCTTGCGCAGGTAATCCATGACCTGGTCGGCATCGGTACTGCCGACCGCCTTGACGGCCTTGAGGTACTGGCCCACGGCCGAGGCGTCGCCGGCCTGGAACATGGAAGGCATCTTCTTCATCTTCAGGAAGTAGCGATTGGCCCAGGCCCGGCTCTGGTCGTTGAGATCCCAGTACCAGCCATCGGTGAGGTACATCCCTTGCGTCATCTGCAGACCCAGCGAATGGGTATCGTTGATGAAGATCAGCAGGCCGGCCAGCTTCATGGTCTTGTTCACGCCGAATTCATTGGCGGCCTTGATGGCATTGATGACGTCGCCCCCGGCCACGGCCAGGCCCAGGATCTGTGCCTTGGAGGACTGCGCCTGCAGCAGGAAGGAAGAAAAATCCGAAGTCGCCAACGGTACCCGCGTGGCCCCCACGACGTTGCCGCCATTGCTCTTGACAACCTCGCTGGTGTCCTTCTCCAGCGAGGTGCCGAAGGCATAGTCGGCCGTCAGGAAATACCACGACTTGCCCCCCTGCCGAGTGATGGCAGCCCCCGTGCCGCGCGCCAGCGCCGTGGTGTCATAGGCGTACTGAATGGTGTAGGCATTGCATTCCTCGTTGGTCTGGCGGGTGGTGCCGGCGCCCACCGAGATGAAGACCTTCTTCTTCTCGCCCGCCACCTTGCCCATGGCCAGACTGGCGGCCGAGTTCACGCCGCCGACCAGCATGTCCACGCCATCACGGTCAAACCATTCACGGGCCTTGTTGGCGGCAATATCGGCCTTGTTCTGGTGGTCGGCAAAGACCAGTTCCACCTTCTTGCCGTTGATGGTGCCACCGGCATCGGCAATGGCCATGCGGATGGCCTCGACGCCGCCCTGGCCGTCGAAGTCGGCATAGGTACCGGACATGTCGGTGATGAAGCCGATCTTGATGGTATCGCCCGCCGCCTGGGCGGATGGCAGGGTGGCTGCGCCCAGCAGGGCACAGGCGGCCGACAGCGCGGCGCGCCGGATGAAAGCGGTCATGGGTCTCCTCCTCTTGGGGTCTGCGGATGGGGTTCTTGTTACGACCCCGCAATCGAGTGCGGGGAAGGTCTTGCGGGACCGGCAGTGCTTTGCCGGTCCGGTCTTGCGTGGGGACGATCAGCCGACGGTGGCGCGCGTCTGTTCGCCATCGACCAGGCGCATCAGGCCCAGCGGGTTGGCGTTCTGCAGCGGAGCCGGCAGCATCGCATCCGGGTAGTTCTGGTAGCACACCGGGCGCAGGAAGCGCTCGATGGCCAGCGTACCGACCGAGGTGCCACGCGCGTCGGACGTGGCCGGATACGGGCCACCGTGGACCATCGCATCGCACACCTCGACACCGGTGGGGAAGCCGTTCAACAGCAGGCGGCCGGCCTTCTGCTCCAGGATCGCGATCAGGTCCTGGTTGCCTTGCAGGTCGCCGATCTCGGCTTGCAGGGTGGCGGTCAGTTGACCATTCATCTTGGCGGCGAAGTCCAGCAATTGTTCACGGCTTTCCAGCTCGACGATGACGGTGGAGGGGCCGAACACTTCTTCTTCCAGCGGCGCTTCCTTGGAGAACAGCAGCGCGGCATCGGCCTTGAACAGGTGCGGCACGGCCTGGGTATAGCTGGTGCCGCCGGTGGCGATCACCTTCACGCCCGGCAACTGGGTCAGGCGCGCCACGCCGCCGTTGTAGTGGGTCAGGCCGCCGCTGTTGAGCATGGTGGCCGGGTTGCTGCCGCCAAAAGCCGCCGACAGCTTCTCGATGAAGGCAGTCAGTTCCGGCGAACGCACGCCCAGCAGCAGACCGGGGCTGGTACACAACTGGCCCACGCCGACCGTAACCGAACCGGCCAGGTCCTTTGCGATGGCGTCACCGCGTACCTTGAGCGCTTCGGACATCAGGATGATGGGGTTGATGCTGGACATCTCAGCAAACACCGGGATCGGCTGCGGACGGGCCGCGGCCATGTCGCACAGGGCACGACCGCCACGCAGCGAACCGGTGAAGCCGACTGCCTGGATGCCGGCGCTCTTGACCAACTGGGCGCCCACGCGGTCGCCATAGATCATGTTGAAGGTACCGGCGGGCATCCCGGTCTTCTTGACGGCGCGCTCGATGGCATTGGCCACCAGTTCGGAAGTGACCAGGTGGCCGCTGTGGGCCTTGAACACCACCGGGCAACCGGCCGCCAGCGCAGCAGCGGTATCACCACCGGCCACCGAGAAGGCCAGCGGGAAATTGCTGGCACCGAACACGGCCACCGGGCCCACGCCGATCTTGTACTGGCGGATGTCCGGGCGCGGCAGCGGCTGGCGTTGCGGCAGGGCGGTATCGATGCGGGCGCCATAGAAGTCGCCGCGACGCACGACCTTGGCAAACAGGCGCATCTGGCCGCTGGTGCGGGCACGTTCGCCGGCCAGGCGCGGGGTCGCCGGCAGGGCGGTTTCGCGCGAGACGGCGGCCAGGAAGTCGTCGCCCAAGGCGTCGATTTCATCGGCGATGGCTTCCAGGAACAGGGCGCGCTGTTCGGCGGCAATGGCGCGGTACAGCGGATAGGCCTTCTCGGCCGCATCCACGGCGGCGGCCACTTCGTGCTCGGTGGCAGTCAGGAAGGGGGTTTCGAAGAGGGCACCGGTGGTCGCGTCCACGCTGTGCAGGGCGATGTCGCCCTTGCCGCTGCGCTGGCCGCCGATGTAGTTGTGTCCAAGAATCTTGTCGCTCACGTTGTGCTCCTGCTGGTTTCGTTGATACCGCCCGAGTTCGGGTCAGGCATGAAAGCTGCACCCGCACGGGGCGGGCACAGCTGAGGGGGAACTGCGGAACAGGCTGGCCTTGGCCGCTGTCCCGCGCTGCTCATTGTCGGCCATCACATGGATTGCTGCAGCATCTGCAGGTAATCCTGTTGCGAGGCCTCGCGCGGATTGGTCTTGTGGCTGTGGTCGGCCAGGGCACCCTTGATGATCTGCGGGAACAGGGATTCGCTCACGCCCAGTTCGCGCAGGCCGGCGGGCAAGCCCAGGCGACGGCTCATCTCACGAATCGCCGGGCCGATCTCGGCGCCGCTGGACAGACCCATGGCGTGGGCCATGCGCGCCATCTTGTTGTCCTTGACCATACTCGGCGCGCTTTCGTTGAAGGCGATGATGGCCGGCAGGAAGATCGCATTGAGGGTGCCATGGTGCAGCCTGGGATTGATGCCGCCCAGCGAATGCGACAGGCTGTGCACGCAACCGAGTCCCTTCTGGAAGGCCATGGCGCCCTGCATGGAGGCGCTCATCATGTTGAGCCGTGCTTCGCGGTCGCCGGGCTCGCGGGTGGCGCGCTCGATGTGTGCCCAGGCACGCCACAGGCCATCCAGTGCGATGCCATCGGCCGGCGGGTTGAAGGCTGGCGCCATGAAGGTTTCCAGGCAGTGCGCGATGGCATCCATGCCGGTGGCGGCCGTCATCAGCGGCGGCAGGCCCAGGGTCAGTTCGGGGTCGCAGATGGCCAGCCTGGGCACCAGGTACGGCGAGATGATGCCGACCTTGCGGCCATCGTCGAGGATCAGGATGGCACCACGGCCGACTTCGCTGCCGGTACCGGCGGTGGTCGGGATGGCGATCACCGGGGCGGTCTTGGCCGTGATGTTGGCCAGGCCACCTTCGATGAGCGCAAAGGACTTCAGCGGGCCTTCGTGGGTGCCGCAGACGGCCACACCCTTGGCCAGATCGATGGAGGAACCACCGCCGACGGCCACGATGCCATCGCAGCCATGCTCACGGAACAGCGCCACAGCAGTGCGAACCGCGCCTTCGTTGGGATTGGGCGGGGTCTGGTCATAGACCACGGCACCGGCACCATCCTTCAACTGGCCCAGGACCTTGTCCAGCAGGCCGGCATTGCGGATGCCCGGGTCGGTCACCAGCAGCGGCTTCTTGATGCCCAGGCGGTCACATTCCTGCTGCAGCAGCGCCAACGCGCCGTAGTCGAACTGGACCTGGGTGATGTAGTTGATAAGTGCCATTACATAGCCTTGATTTATAGATGTCGCCACCGGGTCCGCTGTCTGCGGGCTGGGTCGGCAACCTGCCAGGAGCAGCTCTTCCCTCTCGGGCCCGGCTTTGGAAAGCCAGACTCTAAGCCATCGCACGGCCCTTGGCTAATGAGAGCTGTTGATATGGGTATAACCAGGGCTCATACTGGAGCCCGCTTCCAAGGATACCCCATGCACACCACCCTACCCTCGCTGGCCTCCATCACTTCCCGCCTGCACCTGCGCCAACTGCGCCTGCTGATCGCCCTGGCCGACCACGGCTCGCTGCTCAAGGCCGCCGAGCAGGTGGCGCTGACCCAGCCCGGCGCCAGCAAGGCTCTGCAGGAAATCGAAAGCACCCTGGGCGCACAATTGTTCACCCGCACCAATCGTGGCCTGGAAGCCACCGAGCTGGGCCATTGCGTGATCCGCTATGCGCGGCTGATCCAGACCGACCTGACGCACCTGCGTGAAGAAATGTTATCCATCATGCAAGGCCACGGAGGCCGACTGGCGGTGGGCACCATCATGGGCGCGGTGCCGCTGCTGACCGATGCGCTTACGCAATTGCTGGAGGCGCATCCGACGCTGTCGGTGGAAATCGTCGAGGACACCAGTGCGCGGCTGCTGCGCCTGCTGGACCAAGGCCGGCTGGACCTGGCGATCTGCCGCACCAGCATCAGCCAGCGCCCGGACCTGTATGACGCCTTCAACATCCACGAGGAAGAGCTGGCCGTGGTGGCCAGCGTGCAGCATCCGCTGGCAGCAGCGCCCAGCCTGCAACTGGCGGACCTGGCCGATTCGCGCTGGGTGGTCTACTCGGCCAACATGCCCATGCGGCTGACGCTGGAGCGCGAATTCCACGATGCCGACCTGCGCTTCCCGCTGCACCTGATGGAAACCACTTCGGCCTTCACTACCTTGTCGCTGCTGCAGAAGAATCCGCACTTCGTGGCGCTGCTGTCGGTGGACGTGGCGCAGTTCTGCACGCGCTTTGGCATGACGCGCATCCTGCCGCTGAAGTTGCATACGCGCAGCGAGCCCTACCAACTGGTGACGCGGCGCGGGACCTTGCTCTCGCCGGTGGCGCGGCTGTTCCTGGACGGTTTTGCACGGACGGTGGCACCAGAAGTCTGAAGGCAAACAAAAAGCGCTCCCGCAGGAGCGCTTTCAGGTTGATGACGAACCCCGTGTTTTCGAACACGGGGTTTTGTTTTTCAGGCGCAGGTAATTTGCAGATGGTCGATGGCGCAGAAGCCAAGCAAGGCGCTCATTTTTCGCTGTAGCCACTTTTGTACGCTGGCAGAGGCGCTCAAGCCGTGTAAAAGCGCGCGCAAGCGCGCCACCAACAGGGCAATCTTCTTCATGTTCTGGGCCGCCGCCGCCAACAAGCACTGCTCGGCGACCTTGCGCAATCCCCGCATACGGGCATAACGATGTCCGTGCAATTGCTTGGCGTCGGCGAAGCTGCGTTCTACCGTTTCCTTGCGTCGGGCATAGATGCGCTTGCCCCATTCGGTACGACGCCGATCATCCACCTTCTCCTTGGAACGCTCCCACACATGGCGCGTCACCACCTTGACCGCATTGGCGCTATTGGTGCATTGCTCGCGTACCTTGCAGCCTCGGCATTGCTCAGGGTTGGATTTGTATTCCCGATACCCCAGTCGATTGGTCGTGCTGTAGCGCAAGGGTTGACCCTGCGGGCAGATGTATTCGTCACGGTAGGCATCGTACTCATACGCCCGTTTAAAGAATGTCCCCGGCTTGTGGTTGGGTGTGCGGTAGCCCATCACGCCGCTGATCTCGCGATTCTCCAGTCCCTGGCAGACGGCCGGTGTGAAGTAGCCCGCATCCAGGCCAACGGCCTGTACATCAAATCCGAACGTCTGGCGCTGACGATCCAGGCGCGCCAGATAAGGCTGACTGTCATGGACTGAGGCGGGCGTGACATGGGTATCGGTAATGATGGAATGCTTGGCATCGACGGTGCGGTGATCCAGGTAGAAGAAGCCCTTGGGCTTGTCGTCGCGCACCATGTAGCCACTCTCGGGATCGGTGCGACTGACCTTGATCTCTTTGGTGGGCGGCTCATCATCGTCGTCACGCTTGAGCGGTTTCTTGCCATGCTCGGCACGGTCGATATCCACAGCGGCATCCAATTCGGCCAGATAGGCCGAGGGGGTCTGGGTAACTTGAACGTAGTCGAACTTGTTCTTGTTGGCGTTGGCCTTGAGGTGGGTGCTGTCGCTGTAGAGCACACGGCCATCGACCATGCCGCGTCCAATGGCCTGGCGCACGATCTCGTCGAAGATCTCTTGATAGACGGTGGTATCAATGAAGCGGCGGCGCCGGTTCTGGGAGAAGGTGGAGGAGTCCGGTACCTTGTCGGTCAAACGGAATCCGGCAAACCAGCGATAGGCCACATTGACCTGGACCTCGCGGATGAGCTGGCGCTCGCTGCGGATACCGAAGAGGTAACCGATGAACAAGAGCTTGAAGAGTACCACCGGGTCCAGTGCCGGGCGGCCATTGTCGGCGCAATACAGATGCGCCACCTTCTCTCGGATGAACTCGAAATCCACCGCCGCGTCGATCTTGCGCAGCAGGTGGTCCTTGGGCACGAGCATCTCGATGGTCACCATCTCTAACTCGTGCTGGGCGGCTGTCGGTTTTTTGAGCATGACCGATTAAACAACAAAGCCTTGGCTCTCGCCAAGGCTTTGTCATCAATCTGAAAGCGCTCCCGCAGGAGCGCTTTCTGATCGATTCCGACGCAACGATTACTTGTTCGGCTGCGGCGTGATGCGCAGGTAGGGGCGTGGTGCCTTGTAGCCCTTCGGATACTTCTGCTTGATGACTTCCTCATCCTTGACCGTCAGCGGGATGATGACGTCGTCGCCATCCTTCCAGTTGCCCGGGGTGGCCACGGTGTAGCCGTCGGTCAGTTGCAGGGCATCGATGACGCGCAGCACTTCGTCGAAGTTGCGGCCGGTGCTCATCGGGTAGGTGATGATGAGGCGCACCTTCTTCTTCGGGTCAATCACGAAGAGCGAACGCACGGTCGCCGTTTCGGATTGGTTGGGGTGGATCATGTCGTACAGGCCCGCGACCTTCTTGTCGACGTCGGCCACGATGGGGAAGCCGACCACGGTCTGCTGGGTTTCCTCGATGTCCTTGATCCACTGGTTGTGGGCCTCGGCGCCATCCACCGACAGCGCGATGGCCTTGACGTTGCGCTTGTCGAATTCGGGCTTGAGCTTGGCAGTCAGGCCCAGCTCGGTGGTGCAGACCGGCGTGAAGTCGGCCGGGTGCGAGAACAGTACGACCCAGGAGTCGCCCGCCCAGTCGTGGAATTTGATCTTGCCGATCGAGGATTCTTGCTCGAAATCCGGTGCGGTATCGCCCAGGCGCAACGTCATGGTGGTCTCCTTGGTGGACAGAGTGAAAACGGGAAGGCTGACTATAACGCGAGGCCAGCCTCAGGCCAACGACTATAAAGTGGTTTTCAAATAACGCGATGCAATGTGGAACTACAGATTTTGCAGCGTAGAAATGAATCTGTCGGCATCCTGGTAACCGATCACGCGGCGCGACGTCAGTTCCCGGCCGTCGCCATCGAAGAACATGATGCCGGGCGGACCAAAGAGCTTGAAGCGCTTCAACATGGCGCGGTCGTCAGCATTGTTGGCGGTCACGTCGATCTGCAGCAGCAGCATCTGGCCGAAACGTTCCTTCACGCGCGGGTCCGTGAAGGTGAAGCGTTCCATTTCCTTGCAGGACACGCACCAGTCAGCATAGAAATCCAGCATGACCGGGCGGCGCTCACCGGCAGCATTCTGCTGTAGCGCGGCATCCAGCTCGGCGCTGGAGCGGATGCGCACGAAGTCGGTAGCCCCCGTCGCGACCGCCTGCCCGCGCAGATGCGACAGCGGTGCCAGCGGATCGCGTCCGCCCGTGGCGACACTGACCAACTGCAGCAAGCCCAGCGTGACCACCGCCAGTCCGAGCGCCCGCGACATCCATCCGGCCGGGCGCGTCCATAGCAGGAAGGCGCCATAGCCGATGCCCAGTACCGCCCAGCCGGCGACCTGCAACCAGGCGGGGATGACCGGCGCGACCATCCACAGCGCAGTACCCAGCATCAACACGCCAAAGAAGCGCTTGACCGCATCCATCCAGGCCCCGGCGCGCGGCAGTAGCGCGCCGGCGGAAGCGCCGATCAGCAGCAGCGGCACGCTCATGCCGGCCGCCATGGCAAATAGGGCGCTGCCGCCCAGCAACACATCGCCGGTTTGACTGATGTAGAGCAAGGCGCCGGCCAGCGGGGCGGCCACGCAGGGGCCGACGATGAGGGCCGAGATCGCGCCCATCACGAATACCCCCAACCACTTGCCGCTGCCGCCGCCGGAGGCGGTGGATAACCTGGATTGCAATGAGGCGGGCACTTGCAGGGTGTAGAGATCGAACATCGACAAGGCCAGCCCGGCCATCAACAGGGCAAACGCAGCCAGCACCCAGGGATTCTGCAGATAGGCCGACAAGCCCTCGCCGAGCATTCCGGCCACGACGCCCAGCGCGGTGTAGATCAGGATCATGCCGAGTGAATAATCGAGCGAGAGCAGGAAGCTACGGCCACGTCCGCCTCCCTTCGCCGGCTGCTGGCCAACGATGATGGAAGACAGGATAGGCAACATCGGCAGCACGCAGGGTGTGAAGGACAGGCCGATGCCCAACAAGAAGAACAGCGTGAGGATAGGCCACAGCTTGCCCGCCTTGAGCACGGCGGTGATGCGGTCAACATCACTGCCGCCTGAGGCGGCCGTTTCAGCACCCGTACCGACCGGGCTCACACTCTGGCCGATGGCCTGGGCCGACATGGACAGCTTCAAGGTCATCGGTGGATAACACAATCCCTTGTCGGCGCAGCCTTGCGACACCGCCAAAACGACGAAATCCTTCACTTCCCCGCTGACAGGAACACGCACGGTGACCGACTGATGATAGGTTTCGACTTCCTTCTGGAAGTTTTCGTCATACTTGCGTTTACCCGCCGGAAACTGGGGTTGCCCCAGCGTGGCCCCTTCGGCGCTGAAGTGAAAACGATCCCGGTACATGTAGTATCCATCGGCGATGCGATAGCTCAGCTCCAGGGTCTGGGCATCGACCATGCGGCCGCTGAGCTGGAAGGCTTGTTCGGGCGGCAGGTAATCGTCTGCGGCCTGGGCGGCCTTGGCCACCAGCAGGCCGAGCAGCACCAGGAGCGCCAGCACGATCAGCAGGGGAAATCTTGTCAGGCGCTCGCGCCGGTTGATGCGGTTCAACGGTAGTCCTCGTTCTAAGGGGGCTGTGCTTACACCCGCAGGGGCCGGGCGGTCTCATCTTGCATCCACGCCAGATAAGCGGGCAACCCTGCCGTGATGGGCAGCGCAATGATTTCCGGCACGTCATAGGGATGGAGTTGGACAATCGCCTGCTCCAGTTCCTGATAGCGCGCCTGGGTCGTCTTGATCAGCAAGGGGAGCTCGGTATCGCGCTGGACCTTGCCCTGCCAGCGATAGACCGACCTGGCCGGCGCCAGGATATTGACGCAGGCCGCCAGGCCTTGCTCCACCAGGGCATCGGCAATGCGTTCGGCCACTGCCTGGTCGGGCACATTGGCCAGCACCAGCAGCGGCTGATTCAACAGGGAAGCGGACATGGATAGGTCTCCTTGCAGAAGCCGTATTCAACCACATCCAGAGGCCAGGCGTGACGGTGCCAATCAGCCGGATGAAAGAAAATACCGGCGCGCCAAACAAAAAAGCCAGGCAGAGCCTGGCTTTTTTGTCGATGATGCAGCGTCCGGTGAATTATTCAGCGGTCGGCGCGTCAGCGGCGTCGGTGACTTCCGGACGATCGACCAGCTCGACGAAGGCCATCGGTGCGTTGTCGCCTTGACGGAAGCCCATCTTCAGGATGCGCAGGTAGCCGCCGTTACGGGCAGCGTAGCGCGGGCCCAGTTCGGAGAACAGCTTGCCGACGATTTCGCGGTCACGCAGGCGGTTGAAGGCCAGACGCTTGTTGGCCAGGGTGTCGGTCTTGCCCAGGGTCAGGATCGGCTCGACGACGCGGCGCAGTTCCTTGGCCTTCGGCAGGGTGGTCTTGATGGCTTCATGACGCAGCAGCGAGACAGTCATGTTGCGCAGCATGGCCAGACGGTGGGACGAAGTACGATTCAGTTTGCGGAGACCGTGACGGTGACGCATGGTAATTTCCTTTCAGGTTACAGTTTTGATCCAGTTCTTCTATCGGCAGGCCAGCGTTGCTGTCCGGACCGCGGACCGGTAAATGACGGATAAGAGTTTTTTACTACGGGTATGACGATAACTTCAGGTACTGCTTCGTGTCAGCCTGGGGGCGGGGACTTTCATCGACGCCCGCCAGGCGACATGAATTACTTTTCCAGACCGGCCGGCGGCCAGTTTTCCAGCTTCATGCCCAGGGTCAGGCCACGCGAAGCCAGGACTTCCTTGATTTCGTTCAACGACTTGCGACCCAGGTTCGGGGTCTTCAGCAGTTCGTTTTCGCTGCGCTGGATCAGGTCGCCGATGTAGTAGATGTTCTCGGCCTTCAGGCAGTTTGCCGAACGGACAGTCAGTTCCAGGTCGTCCACCGGACGCAGCAGGATAGGATCGACCTGCGGTGCGCGCGACGGTGCTTCTGCCGTCGCTTCGGTGCCTTCCAGGGCAGCGAACACGTTGAGTTGATCAACCAGCACGCGAGCCGACTGGCGGATCGCTTCTTCCGGGGTGATGACGCCGTTGGTCTCGATGTTCATGACCAGCTTGTCCAGGTCGGTACGCTGTTCCACACGCGCGGATTCGACGGCGTAGGACACGCGACGCACCGGCGAGAACGAGGCATCCAGAATGATGCGACCGATGGTCTTGTTGGTGTCTTCGGACAG
Organism: Herbaspirillum rubrisubalbicans; assembly: GCF_003719195.1. Lineage (NCBI taxonomy): Bacteria > Pseudomonadati > Pseudomonadota > Betaproteobacteria > Burkholderiales > Oxalobacteraceae > Herbaspirillum > Herbaspirillum rubrisubalbicans. Next base: position 163,950 of record NZ_CP024996.1, on the reverse strand, counting down.
GCGACGCACGTTACCCGGCACGTAGCCACGGCCCTTTTCGACCTTGATCTGCATGTCCAGCTTGCCGCCACCGGTCAGGTTGGCGATGACGTGATCCGGGTTGATCAGTTCGACGTCGTGCGGCAGATCGATATCGGAAGCCAGGACGGCGCCTTCGCCTTCCTTCTTCAGGGTCAGGGTGACTTCGTCACGGTTGTGCAGCTTGAAGACCACGCCCTTCAGGTTCAGCAGGATGTCGACGACGTCTTCCTGCACGCCGTCCAGGGACGAGTATTCGTGCACCACACCAGCGATGGTCACTTCGGTGGGAGCGTAACCGCTCATGGTCGACAGCAGCACGCGACGCAGCGCGTTGCCCAGGGTGTGACCGTAACCACGCTCGAACGGCTCCATCACGACCTTTGCGTGACCGGGGGCCAGGGTTTCCACTTCGATGATGCGGGGCTTCAACAAACTGTTTTGCATGAATTGTCCTTTTCAATACCCTCGGCTCGTTACACCGATAAGGCTGATGGCAGTTCGGAAAAATGCCCACCATGAGGTGGGCACAGGGGTACAGCAGTACGACGAATTAACGCGAGTACAGTTCGACGATCAGCGATTCGTTGACGTCGGCAGCGATTTCGCTACGGTCCGGAGCGGACTTGAAGGTGCCTTCCAGCTTCTTCGAATCCACGGAAACCCACTGCGGGAAACCGTTCGATTCGGCCAGCGACAGGGCTTCGGCGATACGCACTTGCTTCTTGGCCTTTTCGCGGACGGCAACCACGTCACCAGCCTTGACCGAGTAGGAAGCGATGTTGACGACTTGACCGTTCACGGTCAGGGCCTTGTGGGACACCAGCTGACGCGCTTCAGCGCGGGTCGAGCCGAAGCCCATGCGGTAGACGACGTTGTCCAGACGCGATTCCAGCAGCTTGAGCAGGGTTTCGCCGGTGTTGCCCTTGCGGCGGTCGGCTTCAGCGAAGTAGCGGCGGAACTGGCGCTCGAGGACGCCGTACATACGCTTGACCTTCTGCTTTTCGCGCAGCTGGTTGCCGTAGTCGGAGGTGCGGGCGCCCGAGGTGCGGCCGTGCTGACCCGGCTTGGAATCCAGCTTGCACTTGGAGTCCAGCGAGCGGCGTGCGCTCTTCAAGAACAGGTCGGTGCCTTCGCGGCGGGAGAGTTTTGCTTTCGGTCCGATATAACGTGCCACGGTATTTCCTTTATCAATGACGTCCCATGTTGCCGGACGCTAGTCTGACCTGTATACAGCCAGACAGTGGTCTTAAGAACAAAACCCGCCAAGGTGATTGGCGGGTGATTTGCCTGCGCTTTTGCCTGACGAACAGGCGAAAGCGCAAGATTATACTACAACTTACTACAACTTAGATGCGACGGCGCTTCGGCGGACGGCAGCCGTTGTGCGGGACCGGGGTCACGTCCTGGATCTGGGTGATCTTGATGCCCAGGTTGTTCAGAGCGCGCACTGCGGATTCACGGCCCGGGCCGGGGCCCTTGATACGCACTTCCAGGTTCTTGATGCCGCATTCGATGGCAACCTTGCCGGCGCTTTCAGCGGCGACCTGGGCTGCGAACGGAGTCGACTTGCGCGAACCCTTGAAGCCAGCACCACCCGAAGTTGCCCACGACAGAGCGTTGCCCTGACGGTCGGTGATCGTGATGATGGTGTTGTTGAACGAAGCGTGAACGTGCGCGATGCCTTCAGCGACGTTCTTCTTGACTTTCTTACGAACACGCGATGCTGCTGCGTTGTTGGGGGACTTTGCCATAATTTCTTCCTTGAATCCGACCAGTGCTTGCGCCTGCCGGGATTATTTCTTCAGCGATTGAGCGGCCTTGCGCGGACCCTTGCGAGTACGGGCGTTGGTGCGAGTGCGTTGACCACGGACCGGCAGACCACGACGGTGACGCAGACCGCGGTAGCAACCCAAGTCCATCAAACGCTTGATGTTCATGGACAACTCACGGCGCAGATCGCCTTCCACGACGAACTTGGCGATTTCGTCACGCAGCTTTTCCAGCTCGTTATCGTCCAGGTCCTTGACCTTCTTGTTGGTCGGAACGCCGGTAGCAGCGCAGATGTCTTGTGCGCGGGGACGGCCAATACCGTAGATGGCGGTCAGGCCGATCACGGTGTGCTGATGGTTGGGGATGTTAACCCCTGCAATACGTGCCATTCGTTATTCCTCGATCAATAACGTTAAGTTAACCCTGGCGCTGCTTATGACGGGGTTCGGTGCAGATCACACGAACGACGCCATTGCGCTTGATGATTTTGCAGTTGCGGCAGATCCGCTTGACTGATGCGAGCACTTTCATTGTGGCCCTCTTTCTTTCAATGTTTCACTGTTACTTGGTTCGGAACACGATACGTGCCCGGCTCAAATCGTAAGGCGTCAGTTCCACCGTTACCTTATCGCCAGGCAGGATGCGGATGTAATTCATGCGCATCTTGCCGGAAATATGGCCGAGTACAACGTGACCGTTTTCCAACTTAACCCTGAATGTCGCGTTGGGGAGATTTTCAAGAATCTCGCCCTGCATCTGAATAACGTCGTCTTTTGCCATTCCGTGTCTTCTTCCTCTGGAGCATGAGCCCGCTTATCGCGGTGTCATGCCACCCTTGAAATTAGCTTTGCGGAGCAACGATTCATACTGCTGCGACATCACATAGTTCTGCACTTGGGCCATGAAATCCATCGTCACGACCACAATGATCAGCAGCGATGTGCCACCGAAGTAGAACGGCACCTTCCAGCGTGCGATCAGGAACTCTGGCAGCAGGCACACCAAGGTGATGTACACGGCGCCGGCCAGGGTCAGGCGCATCAGGATCTTGTCGATATAACGCGCGGTCTGGTCACCCGGACGGATACCCGGAACAAATGCACCACTCTTCTTCAGGTTGTCTGCCGTTTCCTTGCTATTGAACACCAGTGCGGTGTAGAAGAAGCAGAAGAAGACGATAGCTACCGCATACAGCAAGGCATGGATCGGTTCGCCTGGTGCCATCGATGCCGCCAGATCCTTCAGGAAACGAATGAAGGGATTGGACGTATCACCCGATGTAAACCAGCTGGTGATCGTGGCAGGGAACAGAATGATCGACGATGCAAAGATCGGCGGGATCACGCCAGCCATGTTCAGCTTCAGCGGCAGGTGGCTGCTTTGACCACCGTAGATCTTGTTGCCGACCTGACGCTTCGCATAGTTCACCAGGATCTTGCGCTGGCCACGTTCGATGAACACCACCAGGAACGTCACCAGACCCACGATCGCACAGATCAGGATTGCCGACAGAGCGTTCATCGAACCGGTACGGACCAGCTCGAACAAGCCACCCAGAGCATTCGGCAGACCTGCCGCAATACCAGCGAAGATGATGATCGAGATGCCATTGCCCAGACCACGTTCAGTGATCTGTTCACCCAGCCACATCAGGAACATCGTACCGGTGATCAAGGTCACCACCGTGGTCAGGCGGAAGGCCAGACCCGGATCCAGCACCAACCCGGCTTGCGATTCCAGCGCCACTGCAATGCCCAGCGCCTGGAAGGTCGCCAGCACCAGAGTGCCGTAGCGGGTGTACTGGGTGATCTTGCGACGACCGGCTTCACCCTCTTTCTTCAACGCTTCCAGCTGCGGCGAAACCACCGACAGCAGCTGCATGATGATCGATGCCGAGATATACGGCATGATCCCCAGTGCGAAGATCGTAAAGCGCGACAGGGCACCACCAGAGAACATGTTGAACATGCCCAGAATGCCACCCTGATTCTGCTTGAACAGCTGCGCCAACTGCGTCGGATCAATACCCGGAACCGGGATATGTGCACCGATGCGATAAACGATCAACGCCCCCAGCAGGAACCACAAACGACCCCAGGGGAATCCTTTTGCGGCGCCTTTTGCTAATTGAGGAGTAGTTGCCAATTAATGCTCCGGGACCGGATCACTCAGCGATGGAACCACCGGCAGCTTCGATAGCGGCCTTGGCACCAGCAGTTGCGATCAGACCCTTGACGGTTACCTTCTTGGTCAGTTCGCCAGCCTTGATGATACGCACGACACGAGCCAGTTCCGACACGAGGCCGGCTTGCTTGAGTGCCAGCACGTCGATCTCGGCGACGGGCAGCTTTTCCAGGTCGGACAGGCGCACTTCAGCCTTGTAGGGCGTTGCCAGCGACTTGAAACCGCGCTTGGGCAGACGACGTTGCAGGGGCATCTGGCCGCCTTCGAAGCCGACCTTGTGGAAACCGCCCGAACGCGACTTCTGACCCTTGTGGCCACGGCCGGCCGTCTTGCCCAGGCCAGAACCGATACCACGACCGACGCGACGCTTAGCGTGCTTTGCGCCTTCTGCGGGTTGGATAGTGTTTAATTGCATGATTCGCTCCGTTCGCAAGCCGTGGCTTACGACACAACTTTCACAAGATAGGACACTTTGTTGATCATGCCGCGCACCGACGGGGTGTCTTCCAGTTCGGACACCGAGTTGACGCGACGCAGACCCAGACCGCGCACGGTAGCGCGGTGGTCCTGACGAGTACCGATCAGACCCTTGACCAGCTTGACTTTGATTGTGTTAGCCATCTCGATCACCTTAGCCCAGGATTTCTTCGACCGACTTGCCGCGCTTGGCAGCAATTTCAGCCGGAGTGTTCATCTTCGACAGACCGTCCAGGGTGGCACGGACCATGTTGTAGGGGTTGGTCGAACCAGTCGACTTGGCCACCACGTTGGTCACGCCCATCACCTCGAAGATCGCGCGCATCGGACCACCGGCGATGACGCCAGTACCGTCCTTGGCCGGCGAGATCATCACCGAGGAGGCGCCGTGCTTGCCGATGACGGTGTGTTGCACGGTACCGTTCTTCAGGGTCACCTTGATCAGCTTGCGACGGGCTTCTTCCATCGCCTTCTGCACGGCCACGGGCACTTCCTTGGACTTGCCCTTGCCCATGCCGATACGGCCATCGCCGTCACCGACCACTGCCAGCGCTGCGAAACCCATGATGCGGCCGCCCTTCACCACCTTGGTGACGCGGTTGACCGCGATCATTTTTTCGCGCATGCCGTCATCAGGCTTGTCGCTTTGCGTTTTCGATTGCATTTTTGCCATGATCGATAATCCTTAGAACTTCAGGCCGGCTTCACGCGCAGCCTCAGCCAGCGCCTTGACGCGACCGTGATAACGGAAACCGGAGCGGTCGAATGCGACTTCAGTCACACCGGCCTTCAGAGCCTTCTCCGCCACGCGCTTGCCGATCAGGGCAGCAGCGGCAGCATTGCCGCCCTTGCCAGTCTGACCTGCCAGCTGGGCGCGGACTTCTGCTTCCAGGGTGGAAGCGGAAGCCAGCACGTTGGCGTCGGGGCCGATGACGCTGGCGTAGATGTGCGTGTTGGTACGGTGCACAGCCAGACGATTCACCTTCAGTTCTGCGATCTTGGCGCGAGTCTGAGTCGCACGGCGCAGGCGAGATTGTTTCTTGTCCATCGTCAACCCCTATTACTTCTTCTTGGTTTCTTTGAGCGTCACCACTTCGTCAGCGTAGCGCACACCCTTGCCCTTATAGGGTTCGGGTTCGCGGTACGCGCGAATTTCAGCGGCGACCTGGCCAACCACCTGGCGATCGATACCCTTGATCAGGATTTCGGTCTGGGTCGGGGTCTCAACCTTGATGCCGGCAGGCATCTGGTGAACGATGGGGTGCGAGAAGCCCAGCGACAGGTTCAGCTTGTCGCCTTGTGCTTGAGCACGGAAACCCACGCCGACCAGGTTGAGCTTCTTTTCGAAGCCCTTGGTGACGCCGTTGACCATGTTGTTGACCAGAGCACGCAAGGTGCCCGACATCGCGTTGGCTTCGCGGCTATCATCAGCCACTTCGAAGCTCAGCGAGCCATTGTTGTTGACCACCTTGACCTTCTTGGTCAGCGGTTGGGTCAAGGAGCCCAGCGGGCCCTTGACGGTGATTTGCTCTGCAGTGATGGTCGCTTCCGCGCCATTCGGCAGTGCAACAGGCATTTTACCTACACGAGACATCTTGCACTCCTTAGGCCACGTAGCAAATCACTTCGCCACCGACACCGGTTGCGCGTGCTTTGCGATCAGTCATCACGCCGCGCGGGGTGGACACGATTGCCACACCCAGGCCGTTCATGACGTTGGGGATATCGTCCTTGCCCTTGTAGATGCGCAGACCCGGACGGGACACGCGCTCCAGGCGCTCGATGACCGGACGGCCAGCGTAATACTTCAAACCGATTTTCAATTCAGCCTTGCCATCAGCGGCAACCACGGCGAAATCTTCGATATAACCCTCGTCCTTGAGGACGTTGGCAATGGCGACCTTCACTTTGGAAGACGGCATGACGACGGTAGTCTTGTTCACGCCTTGCGCATTGCGGATACGGGTCAGCATATCGGCGATAGGATCGCTCATACTCATTGCTTCTTCTCCTATTACCAGCTAGCTTTGGTCAAACCCGGGATTTCGCCGCGCATGGCGATTTCACGGACCTTGATACGGCCCAATCCGAACTTGCGGAAAGTACCACGGGGACGGCCAGTCAGCGCGCAACGGTTGCGCTGGCGGGTCGGAGCGGAGTTACGCGGCAGGGCCTGCAGCTTCAGGCGGGCTTCGTAACGCTCTTCATCCGACTTGGATTGGTCGTCGATAATAGCCTTCAACTCGGCGCGCTTGGCAGCATACTTCTTCACCATTTCTGCGCGCTTCTGTTCACGGTTAATCAGTGCCAGTTTTGCCATGGCATCCTCAGTTTCTGAACGGGAATTTAAATGCGGCGAGAAGCGCCTTCGCTTCGTCGTCGGTCTTTGCAGTCGTGGTGATGCTGATGTTCATGCCACGCAGTGCATCGATCTTGTCGTACTCAATTTCGGGGAAGATGATCTGCTCTTTCACACCGATGTTGTAGTTACCACGACCATCGAACGCACGACCGGACACGCCACGGAAGTCACGCACGCGCGGCAGGGCCACGGTGATCAGACGATCCAGGAATTCGTACATGCGGGCGCCACGCAGGGTCACCATGCAACCGATCGGGTAGCCTTCGCGGATCTTGAAACCTGCGATAGCCTTGCGAGCCTTGGTCACCACCGGCTTCTGGCCAGCGATCTTGGTCAGATCGCCAACGGCGTGCTCAATGATCTTCTTGTCCGCAACTGCTTCGGACAGACCCATGTTCAGGGTGATCTTCAGGATGCGCGGAACTTCCATCACCGACTTGTACGAATACTTCGTGGTCAAATCGGCGACGACCTTATCTTTATAAAACTGTTGAAGACGTGCCATGATGTTTAAACCTTAACGACTTCGCCGTTGGACTTGTAAGCGCGGACCTTCTTGCCGTCCACTTCCTTGTAAGCCACACGATCTGCCTTGCCGGTCGCAGCGTTGAATAACGCGACGTTCGACATATGAATTGGCATCAGCTTATCGACGATGCCGCCAGTTGCACCCGTCATCGGGTTCGGACGGGTCGCCTTCTTTGCGACATTCACGCCTTCCACGACGACATAATCGGTCCCGACGCGAGCAGTCACGACACCGCGCTTGCCCTTGTCTTTGCCGGTCAACACGATGACTTCATCGTTTTTACGAATCTTTGCCATGACCACTCCTTACAGAACTTCAGGCGCCAGGGAGACGATCTTCATGAAGCGCTCTGTACGCAGCTCACGAGTCACCGGCCCAAAGATACGGGTGCCGATGGGCTCCAGCTTGGCGTTCAGCAGGACGGCAGCATTACCATCGAACTTGACCAGCGAACCATCCTGACGACGCACGCCCTTGGCGGTACGAACGACGACAGCGTTATAAATTTCACCCTTCTTGACGCGACCACGCGGTGCTGCGCTCTTGACAGTAACCTTGATCACATCGCCAATGCCCGCATAGCGGCGCTTGGAACCACCCAAGACCTTGATGCACAGAACTTCGCGCGCACCAGTGTTGTCGGCCACTTCGAGCCGGCTTTCAGTTTGAATCATGATATTTTCTTTCCCAACTTAATCCGCTTCGCAGGATGCGCTGGCGGTCAGTCTTGGTCCTGTTAGCAAGCGAACTCGCTAGTTAGGGGACGAATAGAGCTACTCTTGAGCCTTTCTCTGCAAACTTTGTTTTGCAAAGAAAGAGCTCGATATTATGGCAGCATAATATCGAGCACGCAAGTACTACATTTACTACTTAGACGATTTGTGCTTCCTGTACCACACGGGTCACAGTCCACGACTTCGTCTTGGAGATCGGACGACTTTCGGTGATTTCCACCACATCGCCGGCCTTCGCCGAGTTTTGTTCATCATGCGCGTGGTACTTCTTGGTGCGCTTGATGATCTTGCCGTACAGCGGGTGCTTCATTTGACGCTCGATTTCGACAGTGACGGTCTTATCCATCTTGTCCGACACAACTTTGCCAATCAGCGTGCGCTTGAGCGCTTGTTTCACTTGATCGTTCATTGTTGGCCATCCTTCGAGTTGATCACAGTTTTCACACGTGCGATGTCGCGACGTACCTTCTTCAGCTGTGCGGTATTGTTCAGTTGCTGGGTCGCAATTTGCATGCGCAGGCTGAACTGAGCCTTCAACAGCTCGCCCAGTTCCTTTTCCAGTCCTGCCTTGTCCTTACCGCGGAGTTCAGATGCTTTCATGTTCCGCTCCTAATTATTGACCGACTTGGCGAACAACGAAAGTCGTCGACAGCGGCAATTTGGCAGCAGCCAAACGGAACGCCTCGCGCGCCAGGGCTTCGTCCACACCGTCCATCTCGTACAGTACCTTACCCGGCTGGATTTCAGCCACGTAGTACTCCGGATTACCCTTACCGTTACCCATACGCACTTCTGCGGGCTTCTGGGAAATTGGCTTGTCCGGGAAGACGCGGATCCAGATACGACCACCGCGCTTGATGTGACGGGTCATCGCACGACGAGCAGCTTCGATCTGACGGGCAGTGATACGGCCGCGGCCGGTTGCCTTCAGACCAAAATCGCCGAACGAGACGGCGGTTCCGCGGGTGTGCGAAATGCCGGTGTTACGACCTTTTTGTTCTTTACGATATTTTCTACGTGCTGGTTGCAGCATGATTATTCTCCTGCTTTCTCAGCCGACACACCGGCATCGGCAGCTTGAGGACGACCACCGCCACGCTTTGCACCAGCGCCAGGAGCGCCAGTCTTGGAGCGGGGACGTGCACCCGGCTTGCCGTCGTCACGACGGGGGCCACGACGCTTCTTGTCGTCTTCCGGTTCGCCGACCAGCACCGGCGCTTCGCCGTTTGCCAGGCGATCGCCCTTGTAGACCCACACCTTCACACCGATGATGCCGTAGGTGGTTTCAGCTTCGCCGAAGCCATAGTCGATATCGGCGCGCAGGGTGTGCAGAGGCACACGGCCTTCGCGGTACCATTCGGTACGTGCGATTTCGATGCCGTTCAGACGACCCGAGGACATGATCTTGATGCCTTGGGCGCCCAGACGCATGGCGTTCTGCATCGCACGCTTCATGGCGCGACGGAACATGATGCGCTTTTCCAGCTGCTGGCAGATCGAGTCAGCGATCAGCTGAGCATCGGCTTCCGGCTTGCGGATTTCTTCGATGTTGACGTGCACGGGCACGCCCATGAGCTTGGCCAGTGCGGTCTTCAGCACTTCGATGTCTTCGCCCTTCTTGCCGATCACAACGCCCGGACGGGAGCTGTAAATGGTGATGCGGGCGTTCTTGGCCGGACGCTCGATGACCACGCGGCCAACCGAAGCGTTCTTCAGCTTCTTCTTCAGGTAAGCACGGACCTTCAGGTCCTCGTTGAGCATGTCGGCAAAGTTGTTGTTGCCTGCATACCAACGCGAGCCCCAGTTACGCGTAACCGCCAGACGGAAACCGGTTGGATGAATCTTCTGTCCCATCGTGACTCCTTAGTTTCCGACGGTCACGTAAATGTGACACGACTGCTTGGAAATACGATCACCACGGCCCTTTGCACGCGCTGTGAAGCGCTTGAGGACCGCACCCTTTTCCACATAAATGGTCTTGACTTTCAGCTCGTCAATGTCGGCACCATCGTTGTGTTCGGCGTTCGCAATGGCGGACTCCAGAACCTTCTTGATGATGACCGCGCCCTTCTTGGGGCTGAAGGCCAAGATATTCAGTGCCTGATCAACTTTTTTACCGCGGATCAGGTCTGCAACCAGGCGGCCTTTCTGGGCCGACAGGTGCACACCGCGCAGAGTAGCTTTAGTTTCCATCATAGGACCTTATTTCTTAGCCTTCTTATCGGCGGCGTGACCCTTGAACGTACGGGTCAGCGCGAATTCGCCGAGCTTGTGACCAACCATGTTTTCCGACACATAGACCGGCACGTGTTGCTTGCCGTTATGCACCGCGATCGTCAGGCCGATGAAGTCCGGCATGATGGTCGAACGACGCGACCAGGTCTTGATCGGCTTCTTGTCCTTGGTAGCCTGGGCAGCCTCAACCTTTTTCACCAGGTGGGCGTCGCAGAAAGGACCTTTTTTCAATGAACGTGTCATGTTTTATCCTTTATTTCTTGCCGCGACGCGAGACAATCATCGAAGTCGTACGCTTGTTGCTACGAGTCTTCTTGCCCTTGGTCTGCTGGCCCCACGGGGAAACCGGGTGACGGCCAGCGGCGGTCTTGCCTTCACCACCACCGTGCGGGTGATCCACCGGGTTCATGACAACGCCACGAACGGTCGGACGCACACCGCGCCAACGGGTTGCACCGGCCTTACCGATCTTGCGCAGGTTGTGCTCGCCGTTACCGACTTCACCGATGGTGGCGCGGCATTCGATGTGAACGCGACGCACTTCACCGGAGCGCAGACGAACCTGGGCGTAGGTGCCTTCGCGTGCCATCAGCACGACAGCGGCGCCAGCGGTACGGGCGATTTGCGCGCCCTTGCCCGGCAGCATTTCCACGCAGTGGATGGTGGTACCGACGGGGATGTTGCGGATCGGCAGAGTGTTGCCCGACTTGATCGGAGCTTCAGAACCGCTGATCAGCTGATCGCCAACCGACACGCCCTTGGGAGCGATGATGTACTTGCGCTCGCCGTCCGCGTAGCACAGCAGTGCGATGTGCGCGGTACGGTTCGGGTCGTATTCGATACGCTCGACCTTGGCAGGGATACCATCCTTGTTGCGACGGAAGTCGACAACACGGTAGTGCTGCTTGTGACCACCGCCGATGTGGCGAGTGGTGATGTGGCCGTTGTTGTTACGGCCGGCGGTCTTGGACTTCTTTTCGACCAGCGATGCCAGCGGACGGCCCTTGTACAGGTCGGGATTGACGACCTTGACCATGCCGCGCCGACCGGGCGAGGTCGGCTTCACTTTTACGAGTGCCATTATTTAGCCTCCTCGGTGAAGTTGATTTCTTGACCCGGCTTCAGGCTGACGAAAGCACGGCGGGTGTGGTTGCGGCGGCCCATACCGTTGCGCGAGCGCTTCTGCTTGCCCTGACGGTTGGCGACTTGCACCGATTCCACTTCCACCTTGAACAGCAGTTCGACGGCGGCCTTGACTTCCAGCTTGGTGGCGTCCTTGGCGACCAGGAAGACGACTTGCTCGTTCTTCTCGGCGACAAAGGTTGCCTTTTCGGAGATCACCGGTGCCAGCAGCACCTTCATCAGGCGCTCTTCGCTATGTTTCACGATTGCGTTCATGCCAGCAACTCCTCAATCTTTGCCAGAGCCGGCTTGGTGATCAAGACATTCTTGAAGTACACCAGCGACACGGGATCAGCTTGACGCGGCTCGACCACCAGCACGCCCGGCAGGTTGCGCGAGGCCAGCAGCAGCTTTTCGTCCAGGCTGTCGGTAATAACCAGCACCGATTCCATGCCCATGCCCTTCAACTTCTGGGCCAGCAGCTTGGTCTTCGGGGCTTCGACGGCGAACTCTTCGACGACCGACAGGCGGCCTTCACGTGCCAACTGCGACAGGATCGAGCAGACACCTGCGCGATACATCTTCTTGTTGACCTTGTGGGTGAAGTTTTCGTCAGGCGAGTTCGGGAAGATACGGCCACCACCGCGCCACAGAGGCGACGAGGACATACCGGCACGTGCACGGCCAGTACCCTTTTGACGCCACGGCTTCTTGGTGGTGTGGCTGACTTCTTCACGATCCTTCTGCTTGCGATTGCCGCTACGCGCGTTGGCTTGGTAGGCAACCACGACCTGGTGGATCAGGGCTTCGTTGTAGTCACGGCCGAAAATGGTATCCGGTGCGGCGACGTTCGAAGCAGCTTGACCTTGGTCATTCAGGAGCTTCAGTTCCATTGATTAGGCTCCCTTCTTCGCTTTGACTTTGACTGCCGGCGACACGATCACTTGACCGTTCTTGGCGCCAGGAACGGCACCCTTCACCAACAGCAGCTGACGCTCTGCGTCCACACGGGCGATTTCCAGGTTCTGGACGGTGGTCTTGACATCACCCAGATGACCGGTCATACGCTTGCCGGGGAACACGCGGCCCGGATCCTGCGCCATACCGATGGAGCCAGGAACGTTGTGCGAGCGGGAGTTACCGTGGGTCGCGCGACCCGACGAGAAGTTGTAACGCTTGATGGTACCGGCGTAGCCCTTACCGATCGACACGCCTTGCACGTCGACTTTCTGGCCAGCTTCAAACATGCCGATGCCAACGACGTCGCCTGCCTTCAGTTCGGCAACCTTGGAAGCGTCAACACGGAATTCTTTGAGGACAGTACCTGCCTCGACGCCAGCTTTGGCGAAGTGGCCGGCGGCGGCTTTCACCACGCGCGAAGCGCGGCGTTGACCGAAGGTCACCTGAACAGCGGAATAACCATCCACTTCAGGCGTTTTGATTTGAGTCACGCGGTTGTTGGACACGTCCAGCACGGTCACAGGGATCGAATCCCCATCTTCCGTGAAGATGCGCATCATACCAACCTTGCGACCAACAAGGCCCAGGCTCATTGTTTTCTCCATTCCCGCCTGCGATTGGGCGGGGCTGATGTTCGTACTACCATAAATTATGGGTCTTGCAAACGCAAAACCCACATCGAAGCCGAGCATTATAGCCCGTAAAACAAAAGCGCACAACCTAGGTTGTGCGCTTTTCCAACACTATGCCAGCTGATTACTGCAGCTTGATTTCAACATCAACGCCAGCGGGCAGGTCCAGCTTCATCAATGCGTCAACCGTCTTGTCGGTCGGATCGACGATATCCATCAGGCGCTGATGGGTACGGATTTCGAACTGATCGCGGGAAGTCTTGTTGACGTGCGGCGAACGCAGGACGTCGAAGCGCTGGATGCGGGTCGGCAGGGGAACCGGGCCCTTGACGACAGCGCCGGTACGCTTGGCGGTGTCAACGATTTCCAGTGCGGACTGATCGATCAGACGATAGTCGAAAGCTTTCAGACGGATACGAATTTTTTGGCTAGGAACCGACATGATTTTCCTTTAAAGAACGAACCGGGGATGGGGATCACCCCCGGCGATGTTAAAAATGCGACTAGTGTTACTTGGTTACTGCGACTACTGATTCGACGATTAGTCGAAGATCTTGGCAACCACGCCGGCGCCGACGGTACGACCGCCTTCACGGATAGCGAAGCGCAGACCTTCTTCCATAGCGATCGGGTTGATCAGTTGCACGGTGATCGACACGTTGTCGCCCGGCATGACCATTTCCTTGTCCTTCGGCAGTTCGATCGCACCGGTCACGTCGGTGGTACGGAAGTAGAACTGCGGACGGTAGTTGTTGAAGAACGGGGTGTGACGGCCGCCTTCATCCTTCGACAGAACATAGATCTCGCCGGTGAAGTGCTTGTGCGGCTTGATCGAACCCGGCTTGGCCAGAACCTGACCACGCTGCACGTCTTCACGCTTGGTGCCACGCAGAAGCACGCCAACGTTGTCGCCAGCTTGACCTTGGTCCAGCAGCTTGCGGAACATTTCCACGCCGGTGCAGGTGGTCTTCTGGGTGTCAGCGATACCGACGATTTCGATTTCTTCGCCGACCTTGATGATGCCGCGCTCAACGCGACCGGTCACCACGGTGCCACGGCCGGAGATCGAGAACACGTCTTCCACCGGCATCAGGAAGGTACCGTCAACGGCACGTTCCGGGGTCGGGATGTAGGTGTCCAGGGCTTCTGCCAGGGCCATGATGGCTTGCTCTCCCAGGGGACCGGTGTCGCCTTCCAGCGCCAGCTTGGCCGAACCCTTCACGATGGGCAGGTCGTCGCCAGGGAACTCGTACTTCGACAGCAGTTCACGGACTTCCATTTCCACCAGTTCCAGCAGCTCTTCGTCATCCACCATGTCAGCCTTGTTCAGGAAGACGATGATGTAAGGAACGCCAACTTGGCGCGACAGCAGGATGTGTTCGCGGGTCTGGGGCATCGGGCCGTCAGCGGCCGAGCACACCAGGATCGCGCCGTCCATCTGGGCTGCGCCGGTGATCATGTTCTTCACATAGTCGGCGTGGCCTGGGCAGTCAACGTGCGCGTAGTGACGGTTCGCGGTTTCGTATTCGACGTGCGCGGTGTTGATGGTGATGCCGCGGGCCTTTTCTTCAGGCGCTGCGTCGATCTGGTCGTAGGCCTTCGCTTCGCCGCCGAACTTCTTCGACAGAACGGTTGCGATTGCAGCGGTCAGGGTGGTCTTGCCGTGGTCAACGTGACCGATGGTGCCGACGTTCACGTGCGGCTTGGTCCGTTCAAACTTGCCTTTTGCCATTTTAGATTTCCTTCAAAAGAACGATATGTTCGATGTTCAATATTCAATGATTGGCTGGTGATCCAGCCGGCGATCCGCCCCACACGGAACGGACCGCCATTCCTGCAACTTACTTGGCCTTGGAGGTGACGATTGCGTCGATCACGTTCTTGGGCGCTTCGGAGTAGTGCTTGAATTCCATCGTGTAGGTTGCGCGGCCTTGGGTTGCCGAACGCAGCGAGGTCGAGTAACCGAACATTTCCGACAGCGGAACTTCGGCCTTGATGATCTTGCCGCCACCACCAGCGATTTCGTCCATGCCCTGCACCATGCCACGACGGGACGACAGGTCGCCCATCACGGTACCGGCGTAGTCTTCCGGGGTTTCCACTTCCACGGCCATCATCGGCTCCAGGATCACCGGCGAAGCCTTGCGGCAGCCGTCCTTGAAGGCCATCGAGCCGGCCATGCGGAAGGCGTTTTCGTTCGAGTCCACATCGTGGTACGAACCGAAGAACAGGGTGACCTTGACGTCGACCACCGGGTAACCCGCCAGCACGCCGGTGTTCAGGGTTTCACGGATACCCTTTTCCACGGCCGGGATGAATTCACGCGGAACCACACCACCCTTGATCGCATCGACGAACTCGAAGCCAGCGCCCGGTTCTTGCGGTTCGATCTTCAGGACCACGTGACCGTACTGACCACGGCCGCCGGACTGCTTGACGAACTTGCCTTCGATTTCGTCGCAGGTCTTGCGGATGGTTTCGCGGTAGGCCACTTGCGGCTTGCCGACGGTGGCTTCCACGCCGAACTCGCGACGCATACGGTCGACGATGATGTCCAGGTGCAGCTCGCCCATACCGGAGATGATGGTCTGGCCGGATTCTTCATCGGTCTTGACGCGGAAGGACGGATCTTCCTGTGCCAGGCGGTTCAGGGCCAGGCCCATCTTTTCCTGGTCAGCCTTGGTCTTGGGCTCGACGGCCTGCGAGATCACGGGCTCAGGGAAGACCATGCGTTCCAGGGTCACGATAGCCGACGGATCGCACAGGGTGTCACCGGTGGTGGCTTCCTTCAGACCAACGGCAGCGGCGATGTCGCCAGCGCGCACTTCCTTGATTTCTTCACGCTGGTTGGCGTGCATCTGCAGAATACGGCCCAGGCGTTCCTTCTTGTTCTTGACCGGGTTGTACACGGTGTCGCCCGAATTGACGACGCCGGAGTACACGCGGAAGAAGATCAGTTGGCCGACGAACGGGTCGGTCATGATCTTGAAGGCCAGCGCCGAGAACTTCTCGTCGTCAGCAGCCTTGCGCACGGTTTCGGTTTCGTCTTCGGCGATACCCTTGACCGGGGGAATGTCGGTCGGTGCCGGCAGGTACTCGATGACCGCGTCCAGCATGGCTTGCACGCCCTTGTTCTTGAAGGCGGTGCCGCACATCATCGGGACGATTTCGCCAGCCAGGGTGCGCGCGCGCAGGGCCTTCTTGACGTCTTCTTCCGACAGGTCACCTTCTTCCAGGTACTTGTTCATCAGGTCTTCCGACGACTCGGCGGCGGTTTCGACCATCTTTTCGCGCCATTCCTGGGCAGTTGCCTTCAGGTTTTCGGGGATGTCGCGGTAGTCGAACTTCATGCCTTGGGAAGCGTCGTCCCAGTAGATCGCGCGCATCTTGACCAGGTCGATCACGCCTTCGAAGTTGTCTTCGGCGCCGATAGGCACTTGGATGGGGATCGGGTTGGCCTTCAGGCGGCTACGCATCTGCTCGTAGACCTTGAAGAAGTTGGCGCCGGTACGGTCCATCTTGTTGACGAAGGCCAGACGGGGCACGCCGTACTTGTTGGC
The DNA here is from genome assembly GCF_003719195.1 of Herbaspirillum rubrisubalbicans. NCBI lineage: Bacteria > Pseudomonadati > Pseudomonadota > Betaproteobacteria > Burkholderiales > Oxalobacteraceae > Herbaspirillum > Herbaspirillum rubrisubalbicans. Next base: position 147,364 of record NZ_CP024996.1, on the reverse strand, counting down.
CTGACGCCACACGGTTTCCGACTGCGGCTGCACGCCACCCACTGCACAGTAAACCATGCAGGCGCCGTCCAGAACGCGCATCGAACGCTCCACTTCGATGGTGAAGTCGACGTGGCCCGGGGTATCGATGATGTTGATGTGGTGCTCGGGGAAGTTGTTGGCCATCCCCTTCCAGAAGCAGGTGGTCGCAGCCGAGGTGATGGTGATGCCACGCTCTTGCTCTTGCTCCATCCAGTCCATGGTGGCCGCGCCGTCGTGCACTTCACCGATTTTGTGGTTCACGCCGGTGTAGTACAGGATACGCTCGGTAGTGGTTGTTTTACCTGCGTCGATGTGCGCCGAAATACCGATATTACGGTAGCGCTCGATGGGGGTCTTACGGGCCATAATTAATCCTAAGTCTTTAATGCACGAAACCGAGCGTCATTTTTTTCAAATAAACGCTCGGCTCGAACCAATTTTAAGATGCGAACCCAGGCTTCCCATCATCGCAAAAGCCCAGGTCCAGTCTTGATTAGAAGCGGAAGTGCGAGAACGCCTTGTTCGCTTCTGCCATACGGTGCACTTCATCACGACGCTTCATTGCGCCGCCACGGCCTTCGGCGGCTTCCATCAGCTCACCAGCCAGACGCTGGGGCATGGACTTTTCGCTGCGCTTGTTGGCAGCTTCACGCAGCCAGCGCATCGACAGGGCCATACGGCGCACCGGACGCACTTCAACGGGCACCTGGTAGTTGGCGCCACCGACGCGGCGGGACTTGACTTCCACCATCGGCTTGCAGTTGTTCAGGGCTGCGGAGAACACTTCCAGCGGGTCCTTGCCCGACTTGGACTGGATGTGGTCGAAGGCACCGTAGATGATGTTTTCAGCGACGGACTTCTTGCCCGACAGCATCAGCACGTTCACAAACTTGGCGACTTCAACGTTGCCGAACTTCGGATCCGGCAGAATTTCCCGCTTGGGGACTTCACGACGACGTGGCATTTCGATTCCTTTCAATCTTCAGTTGAGTGGGCGAACCCTGCTTCAACTTCGCCTGCACTCGCGGAGAGCCATCATGGCTTCCACTTACTCGGCCCGACCTGGACCGACTCTGAGTCTGTTCACACGACGCGATGCGTCATGATAAACACCAATTATTACTTCTTCGCTGCCTTGGCGCGCTTGGCACCGTACTTCGAGCGAGCTTGCTTACGATCCTTGACGCCCTGGGTATCCAGTGCACCGCGAACCATGTGGTAACGCACACCCGGCAAGTCCTTCACACGGCCGCCGCGGATCAGCACGACGCTGTGTTCTTGCAGGTTGTGGCCTTCACCGCCGATGTACGAAATGACTTCGAAACCGTTGGTCAGACGCACCTTGGCCACCTTACGCAGCGCCGAGTTCGGCTTCTTCGGAGTGGTGGTGTAGACGCGGGTGCAGACACCGCGCTTTTGCGGGCTGTTTTCCAGCGCCGGCGACTTGCTCTTCACGATCGCGCGGACACGTGGTTTGCTAATCAGTTGATTGATGGTTGGCATCGTTTTAATCCAACAAAGTACAACATTGAAAACAGGTTCCGGAATCGGTTGCCCGGAACCACACAGGAAACTCTTGTGCGCAAGACAATGCGCAAATCGGATTTAAGACCGGAAGGGAGAATAGCGTCGCAGAAGCGATGTTTCAGACCAAAGAACGCATAAGCCCGGGAGAGCCTAAATTCGAGAACTCGCGAGTGTACGCCTGAATGTCCAGCGGGTCAACCCGAACCCGGCTCTGGAGCCGATTTGACCCGGTTTATGGCCATTTCGCCACGCTTTGGGGCGGCGAAATGGCAATATTTTCCCTGATGCAAGGCTTTACAGGGCTCAGCCACGCGGCAAGGCCTCGACCATCTGGCGCCATTGCCCGGTCTCCGGCTGGCCGCGCTCGCGGCGGGAGAAGAAGTTGACGATCTGGCGGCCCTGGGCATCGTAGAACTCCACCGAGGTGACCATGCCATGGTCGGTCGGGCGCCGCACCACCCAACCATGGTCCACGGCGCTGGCGCGCAGGTGCAGGTTGAAGTCAGGATCGAGCACGTTGTACCACTCGCCCACGGTGGCCGTCTTGCCGATCAAGCCGCTGTAGATCTGGGTCATGCCGCCATTGCTGACAAACACCATGATGGGCTGCTGGCGCGCTTTGGCCTCTTCCAGCAAGGCCTGCGCCGCCTGCGGTCGGATACGCCAGGCCGACTCGGGGCCGATCAGTTGCAACGCCTGCTCGCGCGTCAACTTCAGTTCGCGCAGCAGACGCGGGAACTGGTGCACATCGGTCAGCTCCTGCCAAGACTGGCGCAATTCGCGTATCGCCTCGGCACTCGGCGTGGCAGCGGCTGCCGGCAGCGCAGGTGGCGCAGCCGGCTCCACCGTCAGCGCGGCGTGTTGATCGGCCATCCTGAAGTCGGCCACCAGCTGGTCGAATTGCGCCACGTGCTGCTCATTGTCCAGATAGACCTTGTGCACGGCATTGCCCTGGCGGTCGAACAATTGCAGGCTGCGACTGGTCTTGCCAGCGCGCCCCGCTTGCACCACAGCGAAGGCGCTGCCCCAGCGTGCGTTACCAAAGCGCAGATCGATGGGACCACCGGCAAAGCCGGTGCCGGGCACCACCCTGCCCTGCTCATCGCGCCGCACCGGCGTGACTTCACCGGCGCGCTCCAGCACCGCATCCTCGTTGCGGGTGATGGTCTTGATGCGGCCCAGTTCAGGCAGGCGCTCCAGCAGCGCCTGGATATCCTGCTCGCTGGCCCGCAAGCGCTGGGCGCCGTGGCCGATCTGGGTGGCCAGCAATTGCGCTTCCGAGACGCCAAGTTCACGTGCAGCGTCACGCGTATGAAGTTTTGGCTGCGCCTGCTGCAACTGCGCCCAGCGTTCGGCCAACGATGGCTGGGTGGCGCAGCCGGCCGCCAGGACGCTGGCCAGCAACAGGGCGTTGAGGTGCTTGTTCATGCTATTCCTTGGTAGGTATCGGCGTTGCGGTAGTAGAGATTGGCCTTGAATTTCTGCATCCACGGCTGGTCGGGATCGACATGTTCGTAGGCCAGCGTGGCACGTTGCCCGGTGGACTTGCTGCTGGTGCTATAGGCCGTGACGCCATTGGCCAGCGCCGACAGGCTGTCGCCGCTGTCGCGCTCTTCAGTGGCTTGCAGGGTCAGCTTGAAACTGTCCACGCCATTGGGCTTGAAGACCAGCTTGCCCAGCGCCGAGCGATTGGTATAGCTCATCGGATCGGGGGTGGTGCGTGCGGTGCCGAGCACGTCATTGGTCCCCTTGTTATCGGCCTGGTTGCCGTGTCGGGTGTTGAGGATCAACATGCCCTGCCATTGCTCGCCACCCCAGGCGGCGCTGGCGGTAGCACCAAAGCTCTTATCGACCGAATCGTAAGAAGGCTTGAAGGAGAAATACGTGCTCTTGCCGTACACGCCCAACAGGTCCGCGGGATCCTTGGTGATGAAGTTGATCGCCCCGGTCAAGCCATCGCTGCCATAGAGCGAAGAGGCCGGGCCGCGCAAGACCTCGATGCGACGATACAACTCGGTGTCGGTGGTGGCGCCCCGCCCCACGCTGGCCACACCCTGGCTGAAGGCACGCGGCATGACGATGCCGTCTTCCAGCATCAGCACCCGGTTGCCATCGAGGCCGCGCATGGTGATGCCCTCGTTGCCGCCGCGCCCGGTGGTGGCGCTGGCTCCGGTGATGCCGGACATGCGATAGACCGAACGCCGCACTTCCACACCCGGCTCATAGCGCAAGGCGTCCTTGATGTCCTTGGTATTGTGTTCTTCCATCTCCTGCGAAGTGATCACGGAGACGGTCGCCGCCGCGTGATCGAGGTCGGTACTGCCGGCGCGATTGGCCGTGACGACCACGTCCTGCAGCTTCCTGACACTGGGCTTGGCGGAATTGGAATTGACATCGGCCGACTGTGCGAAAGCACCCGCACAGAGCCACTGCTGCAGCGCCATCAACACGGCCGCTGCACACCTCGATTTGCTTGGAGACACTGGTAACCACCCCTTGGTTGGATCGGTTACGAGCGGTGGCTGGCTACCTCTTGGATAAAAAACGACCTGCGAACGCGGGTCGTCATGCATATGAAGCTTGATTCCATCGAGCAGGCCTCAGATGAGAATCGTTATTATTTGTAAATGATAGAAGATTCACGCATCCTTGGCAATGCCGCTACCGGTATGCCCAGGCGTTGTAGGGATATGAAGGGTGCGACGAGCCGGTCAACACCGCCTATGAACGAAAAAGCGGCGCCGGAATTGCTTCCGGCGCCGCTCTTCTTGCAGCTATGTTCTTGCTGGGGCAGCCGCTGCTGCTGGCCGCCCCGGATGCAGCAGATGAAGTGCTTACGCTTCGCTTTCGCCGCCACCGATGGATTCGGTCGAGGAGACTTCCTCGTCGGCGAACTCGGAACGGGAGGCACGTTCGGCTTCGAGCAGTGCTGCGCGCTCTTCGGCTTCCCAGGCATCCTTTTCCTTGCGGGCGCGGTGGAAGGCCAGGCCAGTACCGGCCGGGATCAGGCGGCCGACGATGACGTTTTCCTTCAGGCCGCGCAGGCCATCCTTCTTGCCCATGATCGCCGCTTCGGTCAGCACGCGGGTGGTTTCCTGGAACGATGCGGCCGAGATGAAGGAGTCGGTCGACAGCGATGCCTTGGTAATACCCAGCAGCACGTTTTCGTAGGTCGCCGGGATCTTGCCTTCGGCGGTCACGCGGTCGTTCTCGTCCAGCAGTTCGGAGCGCTCGACCTGCTCACCGGTGATGTAGTTGGTGTCGCCCGGCTCCACCACTTGCACGCGGCGCAGCATCTGGCGCACGATCACTTCGATGTGCTTGTCGTTGATCTTCACGCCCTGCAGACGGTACACGTCCTGCACTTCGTCGACGATGTAACGAGCCAGCGCTTCGATACCCAACAGGCGCAGGATGTCCTGCGGGTCAGCCGGACCGTCCACGATCATTTCACCCTTGTTCACCACCTGGCCGTCGTGCACCAGCACTTGCTTGTCCTTGGTGATCAAGAACTCGTGCTTGGTGCCTTCCATGTCGGTGATTTCCAGACGCTGCTTGCCCTTGGTTTCCTTGCCGAAGGCAACGGTACCAGTGACTTCGGCCAGCATACCGGCGTCCTTGGGCGAACGGGCTTCGAACAGTTCGGCCACGCGCGGCAGACCACCGGTAATGTCACGGGTCTTCTGCGATTCGGTCGGGATACGGGCCAGCACTTCACCCACATGCACCTGCTGGCCGTCCTTGACGGTGATCAGCGCGCCGACCTGGAAGCCGATGGTCACCGAGTGTTCGGTGCCGGCGATCTTCACTTCTTCGCCTTGTTCGTTCAGCAGTTTCACCTGCGGACGCATGACCTTGGAGGACGGACCACGACGCTTGGCATCGATGACCACCAGGGTCGACAGACCGGTGACTTCGTCGATCTGCTTGGCCACGGTGGAGCCTTCTTCCACGTTTTCGAACTTCACGGTACCGGAGTACTCGGTGATGATCGGACGGGTCAGCGGATCCCAGGTTGCCAGGGCAGTACCGGCCTTGATGGTCAGGCCATCCTTGACGATCAGGGTGGCGCCGTACGGCACTTTGTGACGCTCGCGCTCACGGCCCAGGTCGTCGGTGATCAGCACTTCGCCGGAACGGGAAATGACGATCTGTTCGCCCTTGCCATTGGTCACGTAACGCATCGTGGCGGTGAAGCGCACGGTGCCGTTGGACTTGGCTTCCACCGAGGAGGCCACCGCTGCACGCGATGCCGCACCACCGATGTGGAAGGTACGCATGGTCAGCTGGGTACCCGGCTCACCGATGGATTGCGCAGCCACCACACCGACGGCTTCGCCGGAGTTCACCAAGAGGCCACGGCCCAGGTCGCGGCCATAGCACTTGGCGCACAGGCCATAGCGGGTGTCGCAGGTCAGCGGAGTACGAACCTTCACTTCGTCGATACCCATGCGTTCGATCTCTTCGACCTTGTCTTCGTCCAGCAGGGTGCCGGCTTCGAACAGGGTGGATTGATCTTCCGGGTTGACGATGTCGGTCGCAGCCACACGGCCGAGGATACGGTCGCGCAGGGCTTCGATGACTTCACCGCCTTCGACCAGCGCCTTCATGGCCGAACCGTTGGAAGTGCCGCAATCGTCTTCGATCACGACCAGATCCTGGGTCACGTCCACCAGACGACGGGTCAGGTAACCGGAGTTTGCGGTCTTCAGCGCGGTGTCGGCCAGACCCTTACGGGCGCCGTGCGTCGAGATGAAGTACTGCAACACGTTCAGGCCTTCGCGGAAGTTCGCGGTAATCGGCGTTTCGATGATGGAGCCGTCAGGCTTGGCCATCAGGCCGCGCATACCGGCCAGCTGGCGAATCTGGGCAGCCGAACCACGGGCGCCGGAGTCGGCCATCATGTAAATCGCGTTGAACGATTCTTGGGTGGTCTTCTTGCCTTCGCGGGTGATGACGTCTTCCACCTTCAGCTGGTCCATCATGGCCTTGCCGACTTCGTCACCGGCCTTGCCCCAGATGTCCACCACCTTGTTGTAGCGCTCGCCTGCGGTCACCAGACCCGAGGAGTACTGCTGTTCGATCTGCTTGACTTCGGACTCGGCAGCGGCGATCAGGGTGGCCTTTTGCGGCGGCACCAGCATGTCGTCCACGCAGATGGAGATACCGGCGCGGGTCGCCAGGCGGAAGCCCGACTGCATCAGCTGGTCAGCAAACACCACGGTGGCACGCAGACCGCACTTGCGGAAGGACGTGTTGATGAGCTTGGAGATTTCCTTCTTCTTCAGCGCGCGGTTCAGCACCGAGAACGGCAGGCCCTTGGGCAGGATCTCGGAGAGGATGGCGCGGCCGATGGTGGTCTCGTAGCGCTTGACGGTACGCACGAATTCGCCGGTGACCGGGTCCTTCGGATGTTCCACGATACGCACCGTGATACGGGTAGCCAGCTCGACTTCCTTGTTGTCGTAGGCGCGGATGACTTCCGACACGTCCTGGAACATCATGCCTTCGTTCTTGCCGTTGATGGCTTCACGGGTGGCATAGTACAGACCCAGCACGATATCCTGGGACGGCACGATCGACGGTTCGCCGTTGGACGGGAACAGGATGTTGTTGGAGGCCAGCATCAGGGTGCGGGCTTCCATCTGCGCTTCGATCGACAGCGGCACGTGCACGGCCATCTGGTCGCCGTCGAAGTCGGCGTTGAACGCGGCGCACACCAGCGGGTGCAGCTGGATCGCCTTGCCTTCGATCAGGACCGGCTCGAACGCCTGGATGCCCAGACGGTGCAGGGTCGGTGCGCGGTTGAGCATGACCGGGTGTTCGCGGATGACTTCTTCCAGGATGTCCCAGACAACCGGCTCTTGCGCTTCCACCAGCTTCTTGGCGGCCTTGATGGTGGTCGACAGACCCATCAGTTCCAGCTTGTTGAAGATGAAGGGCTTGAACAGTTCCAGGGCCATCAGCTTGGGCAGGCCGCACTGGTGCAGCTTCAGTTGCGGACCCACCACGATGACCGAACGGCCCGAGTAGTCCACGCGCTTGCCCAGCAGGTTCTGACGGAAACGACCGCCCTTGCCCTTGATCATTTCGGCCAGCGACTTCAGCGGACGCTTGTTGGCGCCGGTCATGGCCTTGCCGCGACGACCGTTGTCCAGCAGCGAGTCCACGGCTTCCTGCAACATGCGCTTTTCGTTGCGCGTGATGATTTCAGGCGCGCGCAGTTCCATCAGACGCTTCAGACGGTTGTTGCGGTTGATGACGCGGCGGTACAGGTCGTTCAGGTCGGATGTCGCGAAGCGGCCGCCATCCAGCGGCACCAGCGGACGCAGTTCCGGCGGCAGCACGGGCAGCACTTCCATGATCATCCACTCGGGCTTGATGCCCGAGCGCTGGAACGCCTCCAACACCTTCAGGCGCTTGGCGTACTTCTTGATCTTGGCTTCGGACTTGGAGTCCTTCAGTTCCTGGCGCAGGGTTTCCGCTTCGCGGTCGATGTCGATCGAGCGCAGCAGTTCGCGGATACCTTCGGCGCCCATGAAGGCGATGAAGTCGTCGCCGTACTCTTCGTACTTGGCGGCGTAGTCATCTTCGGACATGATCTGGCACTTCTTCAGCGGGGTCATGCCGGGATCGGTCACGACATAGGCTTCGAAGTACAGCACGCGCTCGATGTCGCGCAGGGTCATGTCCAGCACCATGCCCAGACGGGATGGCAGCGACTTCAGGAACCAGATGTGGGCAGTCGGGGAAGCCAGCTCGATGTGGCCCATGCGCTCACGGCGCACCTTGGCCAGGGTCACTTCCACGCCGCACTTCTCGCAGATCACGCCACGGTGCTTCAAGCGCTTGTACTTGCCGCACAGGCACTCGTAGTCCTTGATGGGGCCGAAGATCTTGGCGCAGAACAGGCCGTCGCGCTCGGGCTTGAAGGTACGGTAGTTGATGGTTTCCGGCTTCTTGACTTCGCCGAAGGACCACGAGCGGATCTTGTCAGGCGAAGCCAGACCGATCTTGATCGCGTCGAATTGTTCGTTTTGCTGGACTTGCTTGAATAGATCGAGCAGTGCTTTCATGTATCACTCCAGGTTGGCGTGAAAAACTAAATTTACGTGTGGCCGGTTCACCCTGCTTAACCCTGTTCGCATCGGCGGGAGAGCCAGCGAAGCCTCTGCTTCGTGGTGCCGCTCGATACCGGGACAGACCTCCCCAGCTTACTGCCGTACTTCGCTTGAATCGCTTGAATCTCTTGATTCGCTCACATCGCCCGTGGAGCGATGCGTCAATACTGAATTCTTGAATTCTTGGTTCGCCGGAAAAACCGGCGGGGTGCGCAGCCTGCGCCGCGCACCCCTTTTACATCATTCGCGTTCCAGGTCGATATCGATACCCAGCGAGCGGATTTCCTTGACCAACACGTTGAAGGATTCCGGCATACCGGCATCGATCACGTGGTCGCCCTTGACCAGGTTCTCGTAGACCTTGGTACGGCCGTTCACGTCGTCGGACTTGACCGTCAGCATTTCCTGCAGGACGTAGGAGGCACCGTAAGCTTCCAGTGCCCACACTTCCATTTCGCCGAAACGCTGGCCACCGAACTGCGCCTTGCCGCCCAGCGGCTGCTGGGTCACCAGCGAGTACGGGCCGGTGGAACGGGCGTGCATCTTGTCGTCGACCAGGTGGTGCAGCTTCAGGTAGTGCATGTAGCCGACCGTCACGGTGCGCTCGAAGGCTTCGCCGGTACGGCCGTCATACATGGTGACCTGGTTCTTGGACGGGGTCATGCCCAGTTGCTTGGCAATCGGATCCGGGTAGGCCAGGTCCAACATGCGACGGGTTTCTTCTTCATGCGCACCGTCGAACACCGGGGTGGCAAAGGGCACGCCCTTCTTCAGGTTGGTGACCAGTTCGATGATTTCTTCATCGGTGAACGAGTCCAGCTCTTCCTTCTTGCCCGATTCGTTGTAGATGGTAGTGAGGAACTTGCGCAGTTCCGCCACCTTGGCTTGCGCCTGCACCATCTCGCCCAGACGCAGGCCCAGACCCTTGGCGGCCCAGCCCAGGTGAACTTCCAGCACCTGGCCGACGTTCATACGGGACGGCACACCCAGCGGGTTCAGCACGATGTCAGCGGGGGTACCGTCGGCCATGTGCGGCATGTCTTCGATCGGCAAGATACGCGAGACCACACCCTTGTTACCGTGACGGCCGGCCATCTTGTCACCAGGCTGCAGGCGACGCTTCACGGCCAGGTAGACCTTGACCATCTTCTGCACGCCCGGCGGCAGTTCGTCGCCCTGGGTCAGCTTCTTGCGCTTCTCTTCGAAGGCCAGGTCGAACTGGTGACGCTTCTCGGCGATGGATTCCTTGATGGCTTCCAGTGCGTTGGCGATGTCGTCGTCGGCCGGGCGGATGTCGAACCAGTGGAACTTGTCCAGATCGTCCAGATAGGCCTTGTCCAGCTTGGTGCCCTTGACCAGCTTCTTGGGGCCGCCATTGGCGACCTTGCCGATCAGCAGACGCTCCAGACGCTGGAAGGCGTCGCCTTCCACGATACGCAGCTGGTCGTTCAGGTCCAGGCGATAGCGCTTGAGTTCATCATCGATGATCTGCTGGGCGCGCTTGTCGCGCTGGATGCCTTCGCGGGTGAACACCTGCACGTCAATGACGGTGCCGACCATGCCCGAGGGCACGCGCAGGGAAGTATCCTTCACGTCGGAAGCCTTCTCGCCGAAGATCGCGCGCAGCAGCTTTTCTTCCGGGGTCAGCTGGGTCTCGCCCTTGGGGGTGACCTTACCGACCAGGGTGTCGCCGGCTTCGACTTCCGCGCCGATGTAGACGATACCCGACTCATCCAGACGGGCCAGTTGGTTCTCGGCCAGGTTGGAGATGTCGCGGGTGATTTCTTCTGCACCCAGCTTGGTATCACGTGCCACCACCGACAGTTCCTCGATGTGGATCGAGGTGTAGCGGTCATCAGCCACGACCTTCTCAGAGATCAGGATCGAGTCTTCGAAGTTGTAGCCGTTCCAGGGCATGAACGCCACCAGCATGTTCTGGCCCAGTGCCAGCTCGCCCATGTCGGTCGAGGCGCCGTCGGCGATCACGTCATGCTTGGCCACGCGGTCACCGATCTTGACGATCGGGCGCTGGTTGATGTTGGTGTTCTGGTTGGAACGGGTGTACTTGATCAGGTTGTAGATGTCCACACCGACTTCGCCAGCTTGCGCTTCGTCGTCGTTGACGCGGATCACCACACGGCCTGCATCGACGTAGTCCACCACGCCGCCACGCAGGGCTTGCACGGTGGTACCGGAGTCCACTGCCACGGTACGTTCGATGCCGGTGCCGACCAGCGGCTTTTCCGGACGCAGGCAAGGTACGGCCTGGCGCTGCATGTTGGCGCCCATCAGTGCACGGTTGGCGTCATCGTGCTCCAGGAACGGAATCAGCGAGGCTGCCACCGACACCACCTGGCCCGGGGCCACGTCCATGTACTGCACGCGTTCCGGCGAGACCAGGATGGTTTCGCCAGCTTCACGGGCCGACACCAGTTCGTCGGACAGCTTGCCTTCACCGTCGATGGTCGCGTTCGCCTGGGCGATCACGTAACGACCTTCTTCGATGGCCGACAGGTAGTCGATCTGGTTGGTGACCTTGCTGCCCTCGACCTTGCGGTACGGGGTTTCCAGGAAACCGTATTCGTTCAGGCGGGCGTACAGCGCCAGCGAGTTGATCAGGCCGATGTTCGGGCCTTCAGGCGTTTCGATCGGGCAGACGCGGCCGTAGTGAGTCGGGTGCACGTCGCGCACTTCGAAGCCGGCGCGTTCGCGGGTCAGACCGCCAGGGCCCAGAGCGGAAACGCGGCGCTTGTGCGTGATTTCCGACAGCGGGTTGGTCTGGTCCATGAACTGCGACAACTGCGACGAACCGAAGAACTCACGGATGGCAGCCGAGATCGGCTTGGAGTTGATCAGGTCGTGCGGCATCAGGTTGTCCGCCTCGGCTTGACCCAGGCGTTCCTTCACAGCACGTTCCACGCGCACCAGGCCGGCACGGAACTGGTTCTCGGCCAGTTCGCCCACGCAACGCACGCGACGGTTACCCAGGTGGTCGATGTCATCGACTTCGCCACGGCCGTTACGCAGTTCGACCAGGATCTTGATGACGGCCAGGATGTCGTCATTGGACAGGGTCATGGTGCCGGTCAGCTCATCGCGACCGACGCGACGGTTGAACTTCATGCGGCCCACGGCCGACAGGTCGTAGCGGTCTTCGCTGTAGAACAGGCCATTGAACAGGGCTTCCACCGACTCTTCGGTCGGCGGTTCGCCAGGACGCATCATGCGATAGATCGCCACGCGTGCGGCGGTCTGGTCGGCGGTGTCGTCGGTGCGCAGGGTCTGCGAGATGTAGCCGCCCTGGTCCAGGTCGTTGGTGTACAGGGTCTGGATGGCCGAGATGTTGGCTTCGCGCAGCTTGGCCAGCAGTTCTTCGGTCAACTCGTCGTTGGCGCTGGCCACCACTTCACCGGTGTCAGGATCGACGATGTTCTTGGCCAGCACGCGGCCCAGCAGGTAGTCCTCAGGCACGGAGATGTGCTTGATGCCGGCGGCTTCGATGTCACGCACGTGCTTGGCGTTGATGCGCTTGTCCTTGGCGACCATCACCTTGCCCGACTTGTCGGTGATGTCGAAACGTGCGACTTCACCGCGCAGGCGCTCGGAGACGAACTCCATGTCGGCGCCTTCGGCGTGCAGGTTGAAGTTGTCGAAGACGAAGAAGTTCGCCAGGATCTGCTCGGAGGTCATCCCGATGGCCTTCAACAGGATCGTCACCGGCATCTTGCGGCGGCGGTCGACGCGGAAGAACAGGATGTCCTTCGGATCGAATTCGAAGTCCAGCCAGGAGCCACGGTAAGGAATGATGCGGGCCGAGAACAGCAGCTTGCCGGACGAATGCGTCTTGCCGCGGTCGTGTTCGAAGAACACGCCCGGGGAGCGGTGCAGCTGCGACACGATCACACGCTCGGTGCCGTTGATGACGAAGGAACCGGTGGTGGTCATCAGGGGCAGTTCGCCCATGTAGACTTCCTGCTCCTTCATTTCCTTGACGACCGGCTTGGTCGGCGACTCCTTGTCCAGGATCACCAGGCGCACCTTGGCGCGCAAAGGGGACGCAAAGGTCAGGCCACGTTGTTGACACTCTTTGACGTCAAACGGCGGAGCGCCCAGCACATACGACAGGAATTCGAGGCGCGCAAAACCATTGTGCGACACGATGGGGAAAATCGAGGTGAAAGCCGATTGCAGGCCTTCGTTCTTGCGTTCCGATGCAGCACGTTCGGGTTGCAGGAAATTCTGATACGACTCGATCTGAGTCGCGAGCAGGAACGGAACGTTGTGGACGTTTGCGCGTTTCGCGAAGGATTTGCGAATGCGCTTCTTCTCAGTAAATGAGTAGTGCATGGACACTCCGTGAGTGACAGGAAGGATAGAGAATTCAAGATTCGATCAGACCGCACGACTTGCCGGCAAAGCAGTCCGGGCCATCGGCACTCAAATCTTCAAATGTCTACCCTAGTTTTTTGCTGTGATCGCGCTTAATATTCCCGACAACGAATACTGCAGCGCATCAACATCACCCGCAAAAATAAGAAACGACAAAGGAGCCAAAGCCGAATCCCTTTTTCAAGGGATTCTGCACTTTGACTCCGGAGTAATGACTCGCCTTGGTAGGCAAGAGAATTACTTCAGTTCGGCCTTGGCGCCAGCTTCTTCCAGCTTCTTCTTAGCGGCTTCAGCGTCAGCCTTGGCAACACCTTCCTTAACCGGCTTCGGTGCACCGTCGACCAGATCCTTGGCTTCCTTCAGGCCCAGACCGGTGATTTCACGCACGGCCTTGATGACGCCGACCTTGTTGGCGCCGACTTCAGCCAGCACAACGGTGAACTCGGTCTGTTCTTCAGCAGCGGCAGCACCACCACCAGCAGCGCCACCGGCGGCCGGAGCGGCCATTGCGGCAGCGGAAACACCAAACTTCTCTTCGAATGCCTTGACCAGGTCATTCAGTTCCATCACGGACAGCGCGCCAACGGCTTCCAGGATGTCTTCTTTGCTAATTGCCATTTGAAACTCCTAAATTTATTTCGGTAATAACATCAGATTGGTAGTGACGCGAAAGCGTCGAAACTGCAGAGCGGGGCCGCTTCAAGCGGCCCTGCCTCATGCGGCTTCGGCTTCCTTCTTGGCTGCCAGGGCAGCCAGAGCGCGCGCAAAGCCCGACACCGGAGCCTGCATCATGCCCAGGACCTGGGCCAGCAGAACTTCGCGAGACGGGATGTTTGCCAGCGAAGCCACAGCAGCCTTGTCCAGCTGCTTGCCTTCGTAGTTACCTGCCTTCACAACCAGCTTGTCGTTGGTCTTGGCAAAGTCCGACAGGACTTTGGCAGCGGCCACGGCATCTTCCGAGATCGAGTAGATCAGCGGACCGGTCAGTTGCGGGGCGAGGTCGGCAAACTTCGTGCCTTCAACGGCGCGACGAGCCAGCGTGTTTTTCAACACGCGCAGGTACACGCCTTGGGCACGCGCTTGTGCGCGCAGTTGCGTCAAGGAACCAACCTGGATGCCACGGTATTCGGCCACGACGATCGTTTGCGCAGTTGCTACCTTTGCGGAAACTTCGGCGACGACGGCCTTCTTGTCATTCAGATTGAGACTCAAGATCAACCTCCAAAAATAGTACTCGGCCACTACGCAGGCCAATGCCTGCTTGCCTTGCACCGGTTCGAACACGGCGTCCGACGTTTAGGAGTTCACTGCAGCATAGGGCAAAACTGAATATGCTGCCTGAGACTACGAAACTTGCTCGGGTTCACCATCTGCGTTGGGTCACTGCACTTGCGTCCAGCATTTTTAACTTCGTCCGGCTTGTTGCTGCCGGCTTCCGCCCAACGGTCTTTGAAGGCCTGCCGCAATCCATCGCTGATTGCGTTGAACTGCGACAGCCCAAAGAGATGCCCCGCTTCCTCACGGAAACGGGGACTGTATTGCTTGCTTAGGCAGCCAGGGAAGCCTGGTCCACGCGAACGCCAGCGCCCATGGTGGACGACAGAGCGATCTTGCGCAGGTACACACCCTTGCTGCTGGCCGGCTTGGCCTTGTTCAGGGCATCGATCAGGGCCAGCAGGTTGGCCTTCAGATCGGCGTCGGAGAACGACTTGCGGCCGATGGTGGCGTGGATGATGCCGGACTTGTCGGTACGGTATTGCACTTGACCAGCCTTGGCGTTCTTGACGGCGGTAGCCACGTCCGGGGTCACGGTGCCAACCTTCGGGTTAGGCATCAGGCCACGGGGACCCAGGATCTGACCCAGGGTACCGACGATACGCATGGTGTCGGGCGAAGCGATGACGATGTCGAACGGCATGTCGCCGGCCTTCACGCGCTCTGCCAGGTCTTCCATGCCGACCACGTCAGCGCCGGCGGCCTTGGCAGCCTCAGCCTTGTCGCCGGAGGCGAACACGGCCACGCGAACGGTCTTGCCGGTACCGGCAGGCAGCACCACCGAACCACGGACCACTTGGTCCGACTTCTTGGCGTCCACGCCCAGCTGGACGGACACGTCGATCGATTCGTTGAACTTGGCGGTTGCGAATTCCTTGATCAGGGAAACGGCGTTGTCGAACGGATAGGCCTTGGTACGGTCGACCTTTTCCTTCATTGCCTTGACGCGCTTGGATACCTTAGCCATTACAGACCCTCCACCGTGATGCCCATCGAACGTGCGGAACCAGCGATGGTGCGCACGGCAGCTTCCAGATCAGCAGCGGTCAGGTCCGGCTTCTTCTGGGTTGCGATTTCTTCCGCTTGCTTGCGGGTGATCTTGCCGACCTTGTCGGTATGCGGCTTGGAGGAACCCTTCTGGATACCTGCAGCCTTCTTGATCAGGATGGTCGCCGGCGGGGTCTTCATCACGAAGGTGAAGGACTTGTCCGCGAAGGCGGTGATCACGACCGGAATCGGCAGACCCGGCTCAACACCTTGAGTCTGGGCGTTGAAGGCCTTGCAGAATTCCATGATGTTCAGACCGCGCTGACCCAGCGCAGGACCGATCGGGGGAGACGGGTTCGCTTTACCAGCTGGCACTTGCAGCTTGATAAAACCAATAATCTTCTTTGCCATGACGGCTCCTTATTGATTGAGTTGTAGCGCCGTTTCATCGGCCTTGCGGCGTCTTACTCTGGCTCCTCGGAATGCTGGATTGGCAGACGATGAGTTGTCCGGTGCGCTCCAGCGGGCGCTGAAAATCTGGCAGGGAAAGGTGGGATTCCGAAATGCGGGATCAGACTTTTTCCAGTTGGCCGAATTCGAGCTCGACCGGGGTGGCGCGACCGAAGATGGTGACCGAGACGCGCACGCGCGATTTCTCGTAGTTCACTTCCTCGACGTTGCCGTTGAAGTCGGTGAACGGGCCTTCCTTGATGCGGACCATTTCGCCAACTTCGTAAAGCACCTTTGGACGGGGCTTCTCGACGCCTTCTTGCATCTGGCGCAGCAACGAATCAACTTCACGCTGCGGCAGCGGGGTCGGACGATTGGACTTGCCGCCGATGAAACCGGTCACTTTGGCGGTGTTCTTCACCAGGTGCCAGGTTTCGTCCGTCATTTCCATCTCGACCAGGACGTAGCCCGGGAAGAAACGACGCTCGGTCACGGACTTGTGACCATTCTTCATATCAACGACTTCTTCAGTCGGCACCAGGATCTGGCCGAACTGGTCTTGCATGCCGGCGCGATTGATGCGCTCGGTCAGCGCGCGCTGCACGCTCTTTTCCATGCCGGAATACGCATGCACCACGTACCAGCGCTTGTTTCCTGCGCTTGAAACGCTTTGCGCACCAACCGGTGCGCTTTCTTGCGTGCTATCGCTCATGTTATTTCCAGCCCAAAATTACGTCGTACAACAGGAACTCGAGCAACTTGTCCGTACCCCACAGGAAGATGGCCATGATCAGCACGAAGGCGAAAACCACCCCGGTGATCTGCATGGCTTCCTTGCGGGTGGGCCAGACGACTTTCTTGGTTTCTTGGACGGATTGCTTGGCGAAACCGATGAAGCCGCGGCCTTGCGCAGAGGTCCAGGCAAACGCCACAGCCACCAGAAGACCAGCGACCAGGGCGGCAGCGCGCACCGGAGTCTGCTGATCAGACAACACAAAAAAACCGACCACGCCTGCAACCACAGCCACGATCGCCAATGCGATCTTGATCTTGTCGTTGGAGGTGTTGACGGTTTGAACTGGCTGGCTAGACATATTTACTTTCAGTACCCTGCACCAGATTCGGTGGCAGGGGCGGAGGGCATCGAACCCCCAACCTTCGGTTTTGGAGACCGACGCTCTGCCAATTGAGCTACGCCCCTACAAAAACTCGCGATTGAGACACGAATGCCGCGATACATTACGCACCGCGGCAAAGTGTTTTACAGCTTGATCTTAGTCGAAGATCTTGGCAACCACGCCGGCGCCGACGGTACGACCGCCTTCACGGATAGCGAAGCGCAGACCTTCTTCCATAGCGATCGGGTTGATCAGTTGCACGGTGATCGACACGTTGTCGCCCGGCATGACCATTTCCTTGTCCTTCGGCAGTTCGATCGCACCGGTCACGTCGGTGGTACGGAAGTAGAACTGCGGACGGTAGTTGTTGAAGAACGGGGTGTGACGGCCGCCTTCATCCTTCGACAGAACATAGATCTCGCCGGTGAAGTGCTTGTGCGGCTTGATCGAACCCGGCTTGGCCAGAACCTGACCACGCTGCACGTCTTCACGCTTGGTGCCACGCAGAAGCACGCCAACGTTGTCGCCAGCTTGACCTTGGTCCAGCAGCTTGCGGAACATTTCCACGCCGGTGCAGGTGGTCTTCTGGGTGTCAGCGATACCGACGATTTCGATTTCTTCGCCGACCTTGATGATGCCGCGCTCAACGCGACCGGTCACCACGGTGCCACGGCCGGAGATCGAGAACACGTCTTCCACCGGCATCAGGAAGGTACCGTCAACGGCACGTTCCGGGGTCGGGATGTAGGTGTCCAGGGCTTCTGCCAGGGCCATGATGGCTTGCTCTCCCAGGGGACCGGTGTCGCCTTCCAGCGCCAGCTTGGCCGAACCCTTCACGATGGGCAGGTCGTCGCCAGGGAACTCGTACTTCGACAGCAGTTCACGGACTTCCATTTCCACCAGTTCCAGCAGCTCTTCGTCATCCACCATGTCAGCCTTGTTCAGGAAGACGATGATGTAAGGAACGCCAACTTGGCGCGACAGCAGGATGTGTTCGCGGGTCTGGGGCATCGGGCCGTCAGCGGCCGAGCACACCAGGATCGCGCCGTCCATCTGGGCTGCGCCGGTGATCATGTTCTTCACATAGTCGGCGTGGCCTGGGCAGTCAACGTGCGCGTAGTGACGGTTCGCGGTTTCGTATTCGACGTGCGCGGTGTTGATGGTGATGCCGCGGGCCTTTTCTTCAGGCGCTGCGTCGATCTGGTCGTAGGCCTTCGCTTCGCCGCCGAACTTCTTCGACAGAACGGTTGCGATTGCAGCGGTCAGGGTGGTCTTGCCGTGGTCAACGTGACCGATGGTGCCGACGTTCACGTGCGGCTTGGTCCGTTCAAACTTGCCTTTTGCCATCTTAGACTCCTAAATTTGATGAGAATGTCCAGGCAACACGCCCGACTGATTACTGACTTGTCAGCGATACGACGAGAAACTGGTGCCCTTGACGTGGATTGAACACGTGGCCTCTCCCTTACCAAGGGAGTGCTCTACCACTGAGCTACAAGGGCATTTTTCCGACTGCACAACAACCAAACATGCAA
The DNA here is from genome assembly GCF_003719195.1 of Herbaspirillum rubrisubalbicans. Taxonomy (NCBI): domain Bacteria; kingdom Pseudomonadati; phylum Pseudomonadota; class Betaproteobacteria; order Burkholderiales; family Oxalobacteraceae; genus Herbaspirillum; species Herbaspirillum rubrisubalbicans. The sequence goes on along the minus strand of NZ_CP024996.1, from coordinate 128,941 downwards.
CCGGACCAAAACTTGGAGCGGGTGAAGGGAATCGAACCCTCGTCTTAAGCTTGGAAGGCTTCAGCTCTACCATTGAGCTACACCCGCGAGGAAACAACCTTCACTTCACAACCGCCGCGTCTTTCGATCGCGTATGTACTGCAGAACTGCTTTGACTCCCGGCCTAATGGTGGAGAGGGCTGGATTCGAACCAGCGTACTCGTAAGAGGGCAGATTTACAGTCTGCTGCCATTAACCACTCGGCCACCTCTCCGTGCAGGGAACTCAAAACTATAGAGGAACATCTTTGGACTGTCAACTAAATTTTCGCGAAGAGGCAAAATATTTTTATCAACTGCCGGATGTTGCTCAGAGGAACGACCCGCGACGTTTTTTCGAATCTTCAGGCTTTTTGTGTCTGCGACTCAACCGGCTTTTCATTCCAGGGCGCAATTCTAGGCAACATCAGCATTCCAGGCAAGGCCAGAACGAAGCAAATCAGAAAAAAATTTAACCAACCGGTCTCGGCGACGATATATCCGACCGAAGAATTGACAAAAGTCCGGGGTACGGCCATCAAACTGGTGAACAACGCGAACTGCGTGGCGGTGTAGCGCGGATCGGTCTCGCGCATGATGTAGGCCACGAAGGCGGTGGTGCCCAACCCCACGCCAAAGGCTTCCACCCCGATTACCGTGGCCAGCACCGGCAGGCTGGTGCCGACATGGGCCAGCCAGGCAAAGCCCAGGATGGGGATGGCCTGCAACACGCCGAACACCCACAGGCCGCGATTGATGCCCAGCCGCACCATCCAGATGCCGCCGATGATGCCGCCGGCCACGCTGGCCCACAGGCTGGTGGTCTTGGAGACCACGCCGATCTCGGTCATCGAAAAGCCCAGATCGATGTAGAACTTGGTGGCCAGGGCGGTGGCCATGCTGTCGCCCAGCTTGTAGAGGAAGATGAAGCCCAGCACCCACAACGCATTGCGCCAGCCGCCACGGGCGATGAATTCGCGGAACGGCAGCACCACCGCCTCGTAGAGGTTCTTGGGCGGGCTGCCATAGACCTTGGGTTCCTTGACCACCAGCGAGCACAGCAGCCCCGGCAGCATGAAGGCCGCGGTGATCCAGAACACGGTCGGCCAGGGCATCTGGTCGGCCAGCACCAGCGACAAGGCGCCGGGCACCATGCCGGAGAGCTTGTAGGCATTGACGTGGATGGCGCTGCCCAGGCCCAGCTCGGCTTCGGGCAGGATTTCGCGGCGGTAGGCATCGATGGCGATGTCCTGGCTGGCCGAGAGGAAGGCCACCACCGAGGCCATGAAGGCGATGGTGCTCACATCGGTGAGCGGATCGAGCATCCCCATGCCGCCGATGGCAACAAACAGCAGTAACTGCGTGAAGACCATCCAGCCGCGCCGCCGCCCCATGCTGCCGAAGTGGAAGCGGTCCATCAAGGGCGACCAGAGGAATTTCCAGGTATAGGGGAACATCACCAGCGCAAACAGTCCCAGGGTCTTCACATTGAGCCCCGACTTGGCCAGCCAGGCCTGCAACAGGCTCAGGAGGATGAACAGCGGCAGGCCGGAAGTAAAGCCGAGAAAGACGCAGATCAACATGCGCCGGTTCAGGTATTGTTGCCAGGAAGCGGCAGGTGCGGTCATGGGCGGGTCGGCTCGGAAAAGGCAGGATATGAAAGAAAAAACGCCGGTGGCAAGCGATTAGGCGCTGCCAGACCGGCGTGGGCAAAGCATGGTGAAGCTTTTTGCTTTGAAGCGTTGTGCTTATTTCTTGCGCAGCCTGAACACCGCCAGGCTGCCACGCCAGTTGGGCAGGCAGCGCACCGGTTTGCCGTCCTTCAAGGCCACGCATTCCAGCACTTCCAACCCCAGCTCGTTGGCCAGCGCCTCGAAGTCCCGAATCGTGGCGCAGCGCAGGTTCGGCGTATCATACCACTGGTACGGCAGGCTCCTGGACACCGGCATGCGCCCGCGCAAGAGCGCCACGCGGTGCGGCCAGTAGGCAAAGTTGGGGAAGGACACCGTCACCTCGCGCCCGACCCGGGCGATCTCGCGCAGCGTCCCCTCCACATCCTTGACCATCTGCAGCGCCGACAGGCACAGCACGGTATCGAAGGCATTGTCCTCGAACATGGCCAGGCCACCGTTCAAGTCCTGCTGGATCACCGAGACATTGCGCGCCACGCACTTGGGGATCTGGGCATCGTCGATCTCCACCCCATAGCCCGAGCAGCCCTTGTCGCTTTGCAGGTAATCCAGCATCACCCCATCGCCGCAGCCCAGGTCCAGCACCTGCGACTTCTCGCGCACCCAGTGGGCGATGAAGGCCAGGTCGGGGCGCAGTGCGCTCAATTGTTCGAAAGTCATGCGCGGCCCTCCTGCTGCAGTTCATTCCAGATGCTGGCGTAGTACTCGCGCACCACCTTCATGTAGCGCGCATCGTCCAGCAGAAACGCGTCATGCCCGTGCGGGGCGTCGATTTCGGCATAGCTCACGCGGCGCTTGTTGGCCACCAGCGCCTGGACCATCTCGCGGCTGCGTTCGGGCGAGAAGCGCCAGTCGGTGGTGAAGGACACCAGCAGGAACTTGGCCCGGGTGCGCGCGAAGGCCTTGGCCAGATCACCGCCGAATTCGCGCGCCGGGTCGAAGTAATCCAGCGCCTTGGTGATGAGCAGGTAGGTGTTGGCGTCGAAGTAGGTGGAGAACTTGTCGCCCTGGTAGCGCAGGTAGGATTCGATCTCGAAATCCACCCCATAGCCGAACTGATACTGCCCCGAGCGCAGGTCACGGCCGAATTTCTCGGCCATGTCGTCATCCGACAGATAGGTGATGTGACCCACCATGCGCGCCACCCGCAAGCCATTCTTGGGCACCACGCCATGCGCATAGAAGTCACCACCGTGGTATTGCGGATCGGTCAGGATGGCTTGGCGCGCCACGTCGTTGAAGGCGATGTTCTGGGCCGACAGCTTGGGCGTGGAAGCGATCACCAGGCAGTGGCGCAGACGATCTGGATACATCATGCTCCAGGCCAGCGCCTGCATCCCGCCCAATGACCCGCCCATGACGGCGGCAAAGCAATCGATGCCGAGCCGGTCCGCCAGACGGGCCTGGGCATTGACCCAGTCTTCCACCGTCACCACCGGAAAATCGGCGCCGTAGGGCTGGCCGGTGGCCGGGTTGGGATGCATCGGGCCGGTGGAGCCGAAACAGGAGCCCAGGTTATTTACCCCAATGACGAAGAAGCGATCGGTGTCCAGCGACTTGCCGGGACCGACCATGTTGTCCCACCAGCCCACGTTGTCCGGGTCGTCGGCATAGACGCCGGCCACGTGATGAGAGGCATTGAGCGCGTGGCACACCAGCACGGCATTGGATTTGTCGGCATTCAGCGTGCCGTAGGTTTCATAGGTCAGCGAGTAGTGCGCCAGCGAAGCGCCGCTTTGCAGCGGCAGCGGCTCGGCGAACTGCATGACCTGGGGCGATACGATTCCGATCGACATGATTGTTCTGCGTAAGTGACTCGGCGCCAGGCGGCCTTTGACGGGGCGGCACTGGCGGTCGCTTCGCCGGGCGGGTGGCCAGTCTCGTGCGCGGGCAACAAAAAAGCCCGGAAGCAGTGCTTGCGGGCTCACTCATCGATGGGGCTACGTCTTGGGAAGAACAGCAGATCCAAGCTCGCTTTAGCCGCATTTAGATGGGATCAGGATCCCGGCGCCCGCAAGCTGAAGTTGGTCAAACCGTTCAAATCGGCGCAGTGGTGTAAGAATACCCAAGTCGGGCAGACCCGTCAAACGGCCCTGCCCGCAGGTGCGGCTTCAGCGGCGACGCGCCGCGATCTTGGTATCGAGCTCGACCGCTTCGGCCTGCAGCGCCTGCAACTGCGCCATGGCCGCGTTGATGGCGGCAGGTTCGGTGGCGCGCAGCACCTTCTTGACCTGCGGCTCCAGAAGGCGCAGGTCGCTGTTCAAGATCTCGTTTTTCACCGACAGGATCTGCGAGGGATGCATGGAAAACTCCAGCAAACCCATCCCCAGCAGCAGTCGCGTCCACTTCAGGTCGCCCGCCATTTCGCCGCATACCGATACCGGAATGCCGGCCTTGCGGCCCTGCGAAATCACGGTCGACAGCAGGAACAGCACCGCCGGATGCAGCGGATCGTAGAGATGCGCCACCTCGTGGTCCACGCGGTCGATGGCCAGGGTGTACTGGATCAGGTCATTGGTGCCGATGGAGAGGAAGTCCAGGCGCTTGATGAACAGCGGCAGCGCCAGGGCCGCGGCCGGGATCTCGATCATGGCGCCGATCGGGATATCCTCATCGAACTTCTGCTTGCGATCCCGCAGTTGCTGCTTGGCCTGCTCGATCATGGACAGCGTCTGGTCGATCTCGAAGGCGTGCGCCATCATCGGCACCAGGAGCTTGATGGGCCCATAGGCCGAAGCGCGCAGGATGGCGCGCAATTGCGTGAGGAACATCTGCGGCTCGGACAAGCAATAGCGGATCGCACGCAGGCCCAGGGCCGGGTTGAGCGCAGTTTCCTCATCCGCATCCAGAGGCTTGTCGGCCCCCACGTCGAGCGTGCGGATGGTCACCACCCGGCCCTTCATGGCAATGACGGCCTGCTTGTAGGACTCGAACTGCTCATCCTCGCTGGGGAATTTCTCCAGGTGCCCGGCACGCCCCATGAACAGGAATTCGGAGCGGAACAGGCCGATGCCCATGGCTCCCGCTTCGAAGGCCGGCGCGGCGTCGTTGGGCAACTCGATATTGGCCAGGAGCGTGATCGGTTCGCCATCCTGGGTGATGGCCGGGGTCTTCTTCAGACGTGAAAGCTTCTTCCGTTCACGCAGCAGCCTTTCCTGCCGCGCCCGATACTGCGCCAGCACCAGCGGCGAAGGATCGACGATGACCACGCCGGCATCGCCATCGATGATGAGCACATCATCGTGCTTGACCAGCACGGAAGCGTTATGCATCCCCACCGCGGCCGGAATGGCCAGGCTGCGGGCGACGATGGCGGTATGCGAATTGGGGCCGCCCAGGTCGGTCACGAAGCCGGCAAAGGCGCTCTCGCGGAACTGCAGCATGTCGGCTGGCGAGATGTCGTGCGCCACCACGATGATGTTGGCGGCGGCTTCGCCGGTCGGCGGCAGATGGCCGGCGCTGCCGGTCAAGACCTTGAGGATGCGTTCGCCCACCTGCTGGATATCGGCCTTGCGCTCGCGCAGGTAGGGATCTTCGATGTCGTCGAACTGGGCCGACAATTCCTCGATCTGGGTCACCAGCGCCCATTCGGCGTTGTAGTAGCGATGGCGGATGATGTCCTGCGGCACCTCGGCCAACAGCGGGTCCGACAGGATCAGCGAATGCACGTCGATGAAAGCCCCCAGCTCGGGCGGGGCATCCTTGGGCAATTCGGTGCGGATGGTGTGCAACTCCTGGTGCACCGCCTTGACGGCGCTCTTCAAGCGCGCCACCTCGGCCTCCACCTGGGGCGCGGCGATCAGGTAATGTTTGACGTCCAGTGCGGCCGGCGCCATCAAGTGGGCGCGTCCGATGGCGATGCCTTGCGACACCGCGATTCCATGTAAGCTGAATGAAGCCATCGCGTATCTCCTGCCTGTTTTCTTATAGTCCGCCGTGCTTCAGCGCGCGGTAGCCTGGAGCAAATTACCTAACAAACAGCAATTTGGCAATTGCGAGAGACAAATCTCGGCGAAACAGGCAGCTAGGGTGAACATTGTTTCATGTCACGCAATATCTGCGTGATCATCCTTACACCGCAAGAAGCATTCCAGCCGCGCCGCGATGTTGCGGCGCAATACCGCCAGCGCGGTCAGGGAAGATTACTGCCCTTCGCCGAACTTGTCGGCAATCAGGGCCTCCAGCGCGGTGAAGCATTCCTGCTCATCGGCGCCATTGGTTTCCAGGGTCACCAGGCTACCTTTGCCGGCGGCCAGCATCATCACGCCCATGATGGACTTGGCATTGACGCGGCGCTTGTTGAAGGTCAGCCAGACTTCGCTCTTGAACTTGCCGGCGAGCTGGGTGAACTTGGCGGAGGCACGCGCGTGCAGGCCGAGCTTGTTGACGATCTCGAGTTCTTTTTGAATCATTTTCAGCTTTCGTTTTTATCTTGTTGGCGCGGCGTGGGAAACCATGTGGCAACGCGACAGCCCGCACTCACCCTCAGGCCGAAGCGGCCACGCGGATGCGATTGTCGATCCGCACTGCACCATTCTGGCCCCCGGCCAGCGCCATTTCAACCACCACGTCCAGCGTATCGTTGCGATAGGTCAGCGCCCGCAACAGCATGGGCAGGCTGATACCGGCGATCACCTGGACATTGCCCAAACCGCACAGGAAGCCCGTACAGTTGGAGGGCGTGCCGCCCATGACATCGGTGATGACCAGTACACCGCTGCCATCGTCGAGGCGTTCGACCGCCTCGATGGCCAGTTTTTGCACTTCGGCCGGGTTCTGATCGGCGATCACGTCGATCGCCTCCATCCGTTCAGGCCGGCCACGGAAGACATGGGTGGCGGCGGCCACGAAGGCTTGCCCCAGCGGGGCGTGCGTCAAGAGAAGAATACCGACCATGGAATTGTTGCCATCTGTTGCGACGCGCTTTTCCCCGAGCAGCCCGTCATGCTCTGTCGATCCCATTATCCGACCGACGCTGTTGTTGCACTTGCTCCTGCTGCCGTCTCCAGCGCGTCCACGAACATCGCCGCCACATCGAACCCGGTCTGCTGGGTGATTTCCTGGAAGCAGGTCGGGCTGGTGACGTTGATCTCGGTGAGATAGTCGCCAATGGCGTCCAATCCTACCAGCAGCAAACCACGTTCATACAGGATCGGCCCCAGTGCCTCGCCGATCTCGATATCCCTTGCCGAGGCCGGCTGAGCTTTACCCAGACCGCCTGCGGCCAGGTTGCCGCGCACCTCGTTACCCTGCGGAATGCGTGCCAGCACGTTGGGCACCACCTTGCCGCCGATCAGGAGGATACGCTTGTCGCCGGCGCTGATCTGGGGAATGAAACGTTGCGCCATGATCGTGCGTTGACCGTTGTCGGTCAGGGTTTCGATGATGGAGCCCAGGTTCATGCCATCGGCCTTGACCCGGAAGATGCCCATGCCGCCCATGCCGTCCAGGGGTTTCAGGATCACGTCCTGGTGTTCGGCATGGAAGGCGCGCAAGCGCTTGTCGTCGCGCGTGACCAGCGTGGGCGCGGTGTACTGCGGGAACTGGGCGATGGCCAGCTTCTCGTTGTGACTGCGGATCGCCGCCGGCTTGTTGAACACCCGCGCGCCCTGCTTTTCGGCCAGCTCCAGCAGGTAGGTGGTGTAGATGTATTCCATGTCGAAGGGCGGATCCTTGCGCACGATCACCGCATCGAATTCGGACAGGAAGCTCGATGCCGCCTTGTCGGCCCGATACCAGTTCTCGGCGTCTCCGGTCAGCGTCAGCTTGCGGGCATTGGCCGTGACCAGGCCGCTCTCCAGCACCAGGTCAGCCTGTTCGAAGGCATACAGGCTGTGACCGCGACGGGCGCACTCGCGCATCATGGCAAAGGTGGAATCCTTGTACGTCTTGAACGTATCGAGCGGATCGGCGAGGAAAGCGATTTTCATGAGGCTTGGGTCCTGTTGAGCCTGGCGTGGGGCCGCGAATTGGTTAATAGACTTCCGGGTTGGGATCGGTCTTTTCCATCTCCACCGAGGCCGCCAGCAGCGCCAGTCGCGCCACCACGCCATACATGTAGAAACGGTTGGGCGCGGCCGTACCCGGCTTGGCGTGCATGTCCGGCAAGGCGTGCTGCTGGGCAAAGGCCAGCGGCACGAAATGCGCGCCGGGCGCATTGAGGTTTTCATTGACGCCACGGTCGGCGTGCACGCGGTAGAAGCCGCCCACCACGTAACGGTCGATCATGTAGACCACCGGCTCGGCCACGGCCTGGTTGATGCGCTCGAAGGAGTGCACGCCTTCCTGCACGATCACCTCCGACACCTCCAGCCCTTCCTTGCCGGCCAACATGCCGCTGCGCTGCTTGCGGTTGAGGTCCTTGATCTCGCTGGCATCCTTGACCGTCATAATGCCCATGCCATAGGTGCCGGCATTGGCCTTGATGAAGACGAAGGGCTGCTCCTTGATACCGTATTCCTTGTACTTCTTGCGGATCTTCGACAGCAGCGAAGAGACGCTATCGGCCAGCGCATCGGTACCAGTGTTGTCCTGGAAGTCGATATTGCTGACCTTGGTGAAGAGCGGATTGAGCATCCACGGGTCGACCTCGACCATCTTGGAAAATTTCTTCACTACCTCATCATAGGCGGCAAAGTGATTGCTCTTGCGGCGCAGCGCCCAGCCCGCGTGCAGCGGCGGCAGGACGCTTTGTTCATATAGCCCTTCCAGCACCGAAGGGACGCCACTGGACAGGTCATTGTTGAGCAGCACGGTACAGGGGTCGAAGTTCTTCAGGCCCAGGCGGCGGCCATTGGCCGAGCGCTCCAGCGGTTCCAGCGTGATGTGGGTGCCATCGGGCAGTTCGATCTGCTGCGGCTTGGTGGCGCCCGGCGCCAGCGTCCCCAGACGCACGTTCAGACCGGTCTGGCGGAAGATCTGCATCAGACGGCCGATATTTTGCAGGTAGAAGGTATTGCCGGGCTGGTTTTCCGGGATCAGCAACAGGTTGCGCGCATCCGGGCAGTACTTTTCGATGGCCGCCATGGCCGCTTGCACCGCCAGCGGCAGCATTTCCGGCGAAAGATTGTTGAAGCCGCCGGGGAACAGGTTGGTATCGACCGGCGCCAGCTTGAAACCGGCATTGCGCAGGTCGACCGAGCAATAGAAGGGCGGCGTATGCTCCTGCCACTCCATGCGGAACCAGCGTTCGATGGCCGGCGTGGCGCCCAGGATTTTCTTCTCCAGCTCCAGCAGAGGACCATTGAGAGCGGTGACAAGATGCGGGACCATAAAAGACCTTAACTAAATGTAAATGCCGGCAGCGAGGATCGATTTTAGCGGATTCCTGAAACCGTGTTGCGACGCACTAGACGCCACTGTTGCCATTTCAGCAAAGCCGGAGCCGCCCACGGTCGCTGCAAAGGCGTGGTCGGGAGTGTTCAGATGGCGATGATGCGGGCATTTTAAAGAGTCCGAGTCAAATAGTCGGGAATTGTTGGCGTGTCGACCCGGCAATGCATCTGGAAAACTGATTGCGTGAAGAAAATGGCTTAAAAGAGACATATTGCATTCGGGCAATTGTCGAGATATTCACTGTATCGCGCACCAACATGAAAAAAGGCGCCCGAAGGCGCCTTATAAAGAGGCCGTTTCCAGCCCCGAAGGAATACTGCAGACTCAGTACGACAGATGCTTAGTGGTAAGCCGATTCGCCGTGGCTGGAGATATCCAGGCCTTCGCGTTCTTCTTCCTCGGTCACACGCAGGCCGATGACGACATCCACGATCTTGTAGGCGATGAAGGAGACCACACCCGACAGGATCACGGTGGTCAGCACGCCCTGGAACTGGATCCAGACCTGGCCGCCGATGGAGTAATCCGGTGCCACAGCGTTGGCCACGTAGTCATAGATACCGGTGCCGCCCAGGCTGGGAGCTGCGAACACGCCGGTCAACAGGGCACCCAGGATGCCGCCCACGCCGTGCACGCCAAACACGTCCAGCGCATCGTCCGAACCCAGGATCTTCTTCAGACCGCTCACGCCCCACAGGCACAGCAGACCAGCGATCAGGCCCATGACCACGGCGCCGATGACGCCCACGAAACCAGCCGCCGGGGTGATGGCCACCAGGCCAGCGACCGCACCGGAAGCGGCGCCCAGCATGGAGGGCTTGCCCTTGCCGATCCATTCGCCGAAGCTCCAGGACAACACGGCGGCGGCAGTTGCCAGGATGGTGTTGACGAAGGCCAGGGCAGCGCTGCCGTTGGCTTCCAGGGCCGAGCCGGCGTTGAAGCCGAACCAGCCGAACCACAGCAGCGAGGCACCGACCATGGTCAGGGTCAGGCTATGCGGCTTGAAGGCTTCCTTGCCGAAACCGATACGCTTGCCGATCACATAGGAACCGACCAGGCCAGCGATAGCGGCGTTGATGTGCACCACGGTACCGCCAGCGAAGTCCAGCGCGCCCTTCTGGAACAGCCAGCCCGAGATGGCGGTCGCCTTTTCAGCGGCAGCAGCGTCGGTGAAGGCGTCCGGACCCGGCCAGAACCAGACCATGTGGGCCATCGGCAGGTAGGAGAAGGTGAACCACAGGATCGAGAACAGGATCACGGCCGAGAACTTCACACGTTCAGCGAAGGAACCGATGATCAGCGCCACGGTGATGGCGGCGAACGCACCTTGGAAGGCGACGAAGGACAGTTCAGGAATGACCACGCCCTTGCTGAAGGTGCCGGTGTTGGAGTCACCGGTCAGACCGTGCAGGAACAGGCGGTCGAAGCCACCGAAGAAGGCGTTGCCCTCGGTGAAGGCGATGCTGTAGCCGTAGACGAACCACAGGATGTAGATCAGCGAGAAGATCACGAAGCACTGCATCAGCACCGACAGCATGTTCTTGCTGCGCACCAGGCCGCCGTAGAACAGGCCCAGGCCCGGCAGCGTCATCAGGATGACGAAGGCGGTCGAGATCAGCATCCAGGCGGTGTCGCCCTTGTTGGGCACCGGCGCCGGTGCGGCCGCAGCAGCAGCCGGAGCGGCCGGGGCAGCCGCAGCAGGGGCGGCGGCGTCAGCCTTGGGCGCGGCCGGAGCGGCAGCGGCCGGGGCAGCGGCGGCGGCCGCTGCAGCTTCAGGCTTGGGCGCGTCCTGCGCCTGGGCCGGAGCGGTAAAACCTACCGCCAACAACAGCGCGCCAATGGCCAGCACGCCGGAAAACATTTTCTTCATGCTCATTAGAGTTCCCCTTTTTTACAGAGCGTCTTTGCCGGTTTCGCCGGTACGGATACGGATCACATCCAGCAGATCCTGGACGAAGATCTTGCCGTCGCCGATCTTGCCGGTGCGTGCGGCGGTCTCAATGGCTTCCAGGGCGCGCTCGACGATGGCGTCGTCCACCGCGGCCTCGATCTTGGTCTTGGGCAGGAAATCGACCACATACTCGGCCCCGCGATACAGCTCGGTATGGCCTTTCTGACGACCGAAGCCCTTGACTTCGGTCACGGTGATGCCTTGCACACCGATCGCGGAGAGGGCTTCACGCACCTCGTCCAGCTTGAACGGTTTGATGATCGCAGTGATCAGTTTCATACGAACCTCTTGTTAGAAAGTTTTGCTGAGGGAGACGACAAAGCCATTCTTGCCGACGTTCTTGAAGCCATCCGAGGCCGGCGTGGTGGACACGCCATCCTTGAGGTCGGTACCGACATAGGCCAGGCCCAGGGTGATACCGGCGGCTTGGTCGAAGGTCTTGGACAGACCGATCTTCCAGTCGGTGTAGCTCAACTGGTTGGGATTGCCACGCACGTTCTGGTGACCGACATGCAGACCCAGGATGACGCCATAGTAGGTCTCGATGTTGGCACCCAGATCGAAGTATTGGCTGTACTTGCTGTTGGCAGCGCCGAACAGGTTGGTCAGCGATTGCGAATACTTGAAGTAGCCCGGGCCGTAACCGACCTGGCCGTACAGTTCGAAGGTGTTGGCGTTCTTGGCCACCTTGTCCAGGGTGTTGCCCGGATAGTAGTAGGCCAGACCACCGACGTCATAAGTGAAGCCGCCGCCGATGTCACCGCGCTTGCCGCCGTAGATGTCCCACTCGACGTCGCCCTTGGTATCGGTACCGGCCAGCGTGCCGGCGTCCTTGATCCACTTGATGTTGGTCAGCCAGGTGCCTGCGTAGAGACCGGTCGGGTTGTGCGTGTAGTCAGCACCAACCTGCAGGGCCGGGTCGAAACGGGTCTGGGTCAGGCCGCGGTAGCGGTAGTCGTTCACCACGGCGGCGTTGAAGGTCAATTCATTATCCGGCTTGGCGTCCTCTGCACGGGCCACGGTAGAAACGAAGGATGCGGCGATGGCTGTTGCAAGAATCAGTTTCTTCATGACTTTCCCTCTGGTTTATGTTTGAACAATAAAGTCTTTTTTTGTCTTTCTCCCATCCTGTAGCAGGAGCCGTGCCATGTCGTTGTGGCAAGGCTGACTTGTGTTTGCCCGTGAAACCAGAGATTTACGACGATTTTTTTCGAGCCCAGCCTCAAAATAGTGCATCAAATGAATAAATGCACGCTGCTGGTGCGATATTGATGGTTTTTTATTAATCTTGCGTCAAACGCGGCAAACACATTTTGGTGCGCGGACGGCGGGCGAAGAAAAAGTCACCAAGTCGGAGCATTTCCTGAAGGAAAATTCATCCAAGGCCGGGCACCTGGTGGCAAAAAAGCGGTCTGATCAGGACCATCGCGGTTCGAGGATGGTTTGAGGATGGGCGGGAAACCGCTAAACTTGCAGTACAGCTATCTGCCAAGGAGATCCGACATGGACAAGCCCCCATTTTTTGAAGACCTGCAATCCAAGATCAACAAGGCGATCGAGAACTCTCCGGCCAAGGACATCGAGAAGAACGTCAAGGCCATGTTGAGTCAGGGTTTTGCCAAGCTGGACCTGGTCACGCGCGAGGAATTCGACGTCCAGGCCCAGGTCCTGGCCAAGACCCGTGCCCGCCTGGAGGCGCTGGAAGCGCGTGTTGCCGAGCTTGAAGCTCAGCAAAAACAGACTCCATGATCCCGGCGACGACATTTTTCTCTTTCCCTCCCCCTTCCCTTTTTCTCTCTGACAAGCTGCCAGGCCCATTGCAATGAGCCTGGCAGTCTTGCGTAGCCGCGCCCTGGCCGGCATGAGCGCCCTGCCGGTAACGGTCGAGGTGCATCTGGCCAATGGCTTGCCGGCCTTCACCATCGTCGGGCTGCCCGACACCGAGGTGAAGGAAGCCCGCGACCGCGTGCGGGCGGCACTGCAAAATGCCCGCTTCGAATTCCCGGCACGACGCATCACGATCAACCTGGCCCCGGCCGACCTGCCCAAGGAATCGGGGCGCTTCGACCTGGCCATGGCGTTGGGTATCCTGGCCGCATCCGGCCAGATCCCGGCCGACCGGCTGGACGAACATGAATATGCAGGCGAGTTGTCACTCTCGGGACAACTGCTGCCCATCCGCGGCGCGCTGGCCATGACCTGCGCCATCCAGCGCGATACCCAAGCCCACGCCGAGACCGCCGGCCACCAGCGCAGCTTCATCCTGCCCGCCGCCAACGCCGACGAAGCGGCGCTGGTGCCGCAGGCCTGCATCCTACCGGCGACTTCGCTGCTGGACGTGTGCGCCCATTTCAGCACCCGCGACCAGCGCGAGCGCCTGCAGCCACACCAGGCAAGGGCGACCTCTCCCCGGCCAGCGTATCCCGACTTCAGCGACATCAAGGGGCAATTGCAGGCCCGACGCGCCATGGAAGTGGCGGCAGCCGGCCAGCACAGCATGTTGCTGGTCGGTCCGCCCGGTGCCGGCAAGTCGATGCTGGCCACGCGGTTCCCCGGGATTCTGCCGCCGATGACGCAGGAGCAAGCGCTGGAATCGGCAGCCGTGCAATCGCTCTCGGGCAGTTTCGATATCAGTCGCTGGCAGCAGCGCCCTTTTCGGGCGCCGCATCACACAGCCTCAGCCGTGGCACTGGTGGGGGGTGGCAGTACGCCGCGGCCGGGGGAGATTTCGTTGGCGCATCACGGAGTGCTGTTCCTGGACGAAATCGCCGAATATCCCCGAAGCGTGCTGGACGTGCTGCGCCAGCCGATGGAATCGGGCCGCATCACCATCTCACGCGCGGCACGCCAGGCCGAATTTCCGGCACGCTTCCAACTGGTGGCGGCGATGAATCCCTGCCCCTGTGGCCTGCACGGCGAAGCGAGCGGGCGCTGCCGCTGTACGCCGGAACTGGTCAAGCGCTACCAAGCGCGCCTGTCCGGCCCGCTGCTCGATCGCATCGACATGCAATTGCAGGTCGGCGCGCTCAGTCCGGCAGAACTGGCAGCCCATCAACCGGGAGAGCCCAGCGCCGCCATCGCGCAACGGGTGGCGCTGGCCTTCGACCTTCAACTGCAGCGCCAGGGCAAACCCAACAGCCAGTTAAGCGGCAGCGAGATCGACCGCTATTGCCAACCGGACCAGGCTGCCAGTCAACTACTGCAAGCCGCCATGGTGCGCCTGGAATGGTCGGCGCGGGCCTATCACCGCGTGTTGAAACTGGCCCGCACCATCGCCGACCTGGCCACTAGCGACGCGCTCGGGCAAGCCCATGTGGCCGAGGCAATCCAGTATCGACGAGGACTGGCCGGCCAATGACACAAATGGTCGATTTGGCTTGTCCAGGCAATAACACTTTGCATGTAATTTCCCCTTACTTTGTGCAATAGCGGGAACAGAAGAGCTACTTGCGTGGACAAAGACCACAAAGCGCCCGCGCACAAAAGAAGAACTCAAGCAAAACCTATAACAACGGACGATGCCATGCCCTCCCTCTTTATTCTCCGCCATGCGGCAGGTGCTGCATGATCAGCATCTATCAACTCAAACCCCGCTTCCAGGCGCTCTTGCGCCCCATGGTGCGAGCCTTGGCCCATGCCGGCGTGACAGCCAATGCGGTGACCCTGCTGGCCATGCTGATCTCGCTGGCCCTGGGTGCATGGCTATTCATGCTGGGGGCGCAACGGCCCGGCTGGTTCCTGCTGCTGCCGCTGTGGATGTTCCTGCGCATGGCCTTGAATGCGGTGGACGGGATGCTGGCGCGCGAATTCGGCCAGCAATCGGCGCTGGGCGCCTATCTCAATGAATTGAGCGACGTCATCGCCGATGCCGCACTCTACCTGCCCTTCGTGCTGGTGGCGCCGTTTGGCTGGGCCAGCGTGGGCAGCGTGATCTTCCTGGCGGCCGTCTCAGAGATGGCCGGCGCGCTGGGCCCGATGGTGGGGGCGCCGCGCCAGTACGCCGGCCCCATGGGCAAGAGCGACCGCGCCTTCCTGTTCGGCGCCCTGGGCCTGTGGCTGGGCCTGGCCGGCGCACTGCCGGACTGGATCTTCTGGGCGCTGCCGCTGGCGGCAGTGGCCATCCTGCTCAATATCGTCAACCGTATCCGCAGCGGCCTGGCCGCTCTCCCCCGCCCATGAACCGACCTGTCCAGGAACACCAGTTCATCACCCACGACGACCAGACCCTGTTCTACCGTCGCTGGCCCGCCACCTCAGCCCAGCGGCGCGGTGCAGTCGTGATGTTTCACCGCGGCCACGAGCATGGCGCTCGCATGGCGCATCTGGTCGATGAACTCGATCTGCCGGACTTCGATTTCTACGCCTGGGATGCCCGCGGCCACGGCCGCTCGCCTGGTCCGCGCGGCTATTCGCCCAGCTTTGCCGATTCGGTGCGCGATGTGCAGACCTTTATCGGCCACCTGCGCCAGCAATGGCAACTGGCCGAAGAAGACTTGGCCGTGCTGGCGCAAAGCGTGGGCGCGGTGCTGGTGTCGACCTGGGCGCATGACTATGCCCCGCGCGTGCGCTGCCTGGTGCTGGCCTCGCCGGCCTTCAAGGTCAAGCTCTACGTCCCCTTTGCCCGTACCGGCCTGGCCCTGCAGCAGAAGCTGCGCGGCAATTTCTTCGTCAACAGCTATGTCAAGGCCAAGTTCCTCACCCACGACCGGCAGCGTCAGGCCTCCTACGACAGCGACCCGCTGATCAGCCGGCCGATCTCGGTGAACATCCTGCTGGCGCTCTATGAGGCGGCCGAACGGGTGGTGGCCGACGCCCAGGCCATCACCATCCCGACCCAACTGCTCATCTCCGGTGCCGACTGGGTGGTGCATCACGGCCCGCAGCACGACTTCTTTGCGCGCCTGGGAAGCACGGCCAAGGAAAAGCACGTGCTGCCCGGTTTCTACCACGACACCTTCGGTGAAAAGGATCGCAAGATTGCCACCGATCTGGCCCGCGACTTCATCCTGCGCCAGTTCGCCCAACCCTGGTCGCGCCCGGACCTGCGCCAGGCACACCGCCAAGGACCGACCTTCGATGAAGCCCAGGCACTGGCTGCACCACTGCCGGCCTTGAGCCCAAAAGGTCTTTACTGGGCCGGCTATCGCGCCAACCTCAAGCTGGGCGGCCTGCTGTCGACCGGGGTGGCGCTGGGCCACCGCACCGGCTTCGATTCGGGCAGCACGCTGGACTACGTCTATCGCAATCGTCCCCAGGGCGTCGGGCCGCTGGGCCGCGCGATTGACCGCCACTACCTGGATGCCATCGGCTGGAAGGGCATCCGCCAGCGCAAGCTGCACATCGAACAATTGCTGCGCCTGGCGCTGGCCCGCCTGCAAGCCGAAGGCCAGCCGCTGCGCGTGCTCGACATTGCGGCTGGACACGGACGCTACGTGCTGGAAGCCCTGGATAGCGGCCCGCGACCCGAATCCATCCTGCTGCGCGACTACAGCGAACTGAACGTGCGCCAGGGAAGCGTGCTGATCAAGGAAAAGGGCCTGGGCGACATCGCCCGCTTCGTCCAAGGTGACGCTTTCGACCGGGCCAGCCTGGCAGCGCTGCAACCACGGCCGACGGTGGGCATCGTCTCGGGCCTATATGAACTTTTCCCCGACAATGACGCGGTGGCCACTTCGCTGGCGGGCCTGGCCGACGCAATTGCGCCCGGTGGCTACCTGATCTATACCGGCCAGCCCTGGCATCCGCAACTGGAAATGATCGCCCGCGCCCTCACCAGCCATCGCGGCGGACAGGCCTGGGTCATGCGTCGCCGCACCCAGGCCGAGATGGACCAGTTGGTCGCCGAGGCCGGTTTCGAAAAACTGGAGCAGCGCATCGACCCGTGGGGCATCTTCACGGTCTCGCTGGCCCGGCGCAAGGTCTCATGAGCCAGGTGGTGCAGCCGCTGGCACCTGCGGCGCCGCCCACGCCGCTGCCTTGGAAGCGCGGCGTGGCGTGGCTGTTGCTACTGGGCCCCTTGTTCTTCCTCAGCTACGGCTTGGCCAACCATGCCGCCGCCGCACGCGCCAACGTTCCCAGCTTCTTCTATGCCTGGGAAAGCCATATCCCCTTCCTGCCCTGGACCATCGTTCCCTACTGGTCCATCGACCTGTTGTACGGCTTTTCCTTCCTGTGTTGCCGCACCCCGCGCCAGACCGACCGTCATGCCCTGCGGCTGTTGAGCGCGCAGTTGATCGCGGTGGCCTGCTTTCTGGCCTTTCCGCTGCGCTTTGCCTTCGTGCGCCCGCCTTCGGAGGGTCTGTTCGGCGCCCTGTTCGCTTCGCTGGCGGCCTTCGATCTGCCCTACAATCAAGCGCCATCGCTGCATATCGCACTACTGGTGCTGATCTGGGTGCAGTTCGCCCGCTTGCCCAGCGGATGGCTGGTCAAGCTTTTCATCCACGGCTGGGCGCTGCTGATCGGCCTGTCGGTGCTGACCACCTGGCAGCATCACTTCATCGATATTCCGACCGGTGCGATGCTGGGCCTGTTCTGCCTGTGGCTGTGGCCGGACCAAGGCGCAAGCCCGCTGCGGCGCGACGGCCTGGGCAGCACGCGACGCCTGCGTCTGGCGCTGGCCTATGGCCTGGGTGCCTTGCTGGCACTGGGTCTGGCCGTCAACGTGCGGCCTCTGGCCGCGCCACTGGGCTGGCTGGCCTTGTCGCTGGCCATCGTGGCCTGGAACTATGCCTGGGCCGGCGCTGGCGGCTTTCAGAAGATCGACGGCAAACGTTCGCTGGCGGCAACATGGCTGCTGGCGCCGTATACCTGGGGCGCCGCGCGCAATGCCCGCCTATGGACACGCCGCCATCCCCAGCCGGATGCCATCGCCGATGATGTCTGGCTGGGCCGCCTGCCCACCAGCATCGAGATGTGCACAGGCCGCTTTGCCGCCCTGTGCGACCTCTGTGCCGAATTGCCCGCCCCGCGCGGCTACTGGCGCTACGCTGGCCATGCCTGGCTGGACCTGGTCGCGCCCGACGCCGATCAATTGCTGGCCGCTGCCCGCAGCATCGAATCACTGCGCGGGCGTGGTCCGGTGCTGGTAGCCTGCGCCCTGGGCTATTCGCGCAGCGCCGCTGCCGTGGCCACCTGGCTGTGCCTGAGCGGACGTTGCGCCGACATGACTTGCGCCCTCGCGCTGCTGGCCGAACGCCGGCCCACGGTGGTCATCAACGACGCGCTGCGCCAACGCCTACAGGAGGTGGAGCAGCGCCTGCTCAAGGAGAATCACATGCCTGACCTGCGCCAGGGTTCCTGTGGCGATGCCGCCAACGACGCCGCCCATCTGAATCTCCTGCCCGATGCACTGCAAGCCGCGCACCAAGCTGAAATCGCCGCAGCACTGTTGGGCCTGAGCCGTCCGCTGGACGCCGCCAGCCGGATGCTCAGCGGCGCCGCCTTGATCCTGCTGGCCTTGCAGGTGGACACGCCGAAGCTCTGGATACCACTGACGCTGTCCATCGCCTTCGGAATTGCCGAGTACTGCTTCGCCCTGCGCTGCGCCTTCGACGCGCCCATCTTCGCCTCCTGGGCGCGCCGCTGGCATCAGGGAAATCAGGGAATACGGCCCGAGGACGATATGGCTGCCTTTGACCTGGCCATCAGAGAGAGCGGCCTGGGCCAGCAACCAGAGCCCACCCGTTCGCTGGCTCAACGCACCGCAGGGGCGCGCCGGCTGCTGCGGTACCAGTACCGATGCTTGGCCGGACAGCTAGGGGCTTGGGTGGGCAGCTTCGTGGTGTTGTTCTTTTTCTGATCCTTGAAGACTGAATCTGTATGCTGATCGATCGCCTCTTCGCTTCCGCCATCTGCAGCTTCGCGCGCGTGCTTACGGGCGTGCGCGCACGCTGGTTCGCCGCCCCCGACCCCAGCAAGCTGCGCGTCTATTATCCCAACCACCGCAGCCATGGCGATTTCGTGCTGGTCTGGAGTATGCTGCCGCGCTTGATGCGCAAGCAGACGCGCCCCGTGGCCGGAGCCGATTACTGGCTCAAGGGCGCGCTGCGCCGCTACGTCATCAACCGCGTCTTCCGCGGTGTGCTGGTGGACCGGCAAGCCGGGCGCAGCGCCGACCCTATCGGTGTGATGGGCCAGGTGCTGGCCGCTGGCGAATCGCTGATCCTGTTCCCGGAAGGCACGCGCAACCTCGACGATGGCCTACTACCGTTCAAGAGTGGCCTGTACCACCTGGCCTGCGCCCACCCGGAAGTCGAATTGGTGCCGGTGTGGATAGAAAACCTGGGGCGCGCCATGCCCAAGGGCCACCTGGTGCCGCTGCCCCTGCTGTGTACCTTGAGCTTCGGCGAACCGCTGATGCTGCAAGCCGGTGAAAGCAAGGAGCAATTCCTGACCCGAGCCCGGGAAGCCCTGCTCAAACTCGCCCCCATCGCCGAATGAACCTGCCGGAATCGATCATGAATCCCCAAACTACCTTAATCGCCCTCTTCGCCGGCGTATTTGCCGTGCTCGCCCTGGCCAGCGCGATCGGCGGCCTGCTGCGCTGGCGCCTGGCCGGGCGCAACAGTAGCGTGGTCGACAATCTGAATGCTCGCATCAAGGCCTGGTGGTGGATGATCGGCGCACTGGCGCTGGCATTCTGGATGGGCAAGACCGGTGTGGTGGTGCTGTTTGCCTTCATTTCACTGCAGGCGCTGCGCGAATTCATCTCGGTGACCTACACCCGCGTGGGGGATCATCGCGCCCTGCTCTGGTGTTTCTTTGTGTTCCTGCCGCTGCAATATGTGTTGATCTGGATGGACTGGTATGGCCTGTTCTCCATCCTGATCCCGGTCTACGCCTTCCTGCTGCTGCCGATCTCGGCCTCGCTGTCGGCCGATACCAAGCATTTCCTGGAGCGAGCAGCCAAGGTGCAATGGGGATTGATGATCTGCGTGTACTGCATCTCGCATGTGCCGGCCCTGTTGACGCTGTCCATTCCCGGCTTCCAGGGACGCAATCTGCAATTGATCGTGTTCCTGGTGCTCACCGTGCAGTCCAGCGATGTCTTCCAATATGTATGGGGCAAGCTGTTCGGCAAGCGCAAGCTGGCGCCGCAGATTTCACCGTCCAAGACGCTGGAAGGACTGGTCGGCGGTGTGCTGACTTCCACAGCGGTCGGCGCGGCGCTGCACTGGATCACGCCCTTCAACGTCTGGCAGGCGGCCTTGGTGGCGCTGACCATCAACATCCTGGGCTTCTTCGGGGGCTTCGTGCTGTCCGCGATCAAGCGTGACCGCGGACTCAAAGACTGGGGCGCCATGATCGAAGGTCATGGCGGGATGCTGGACCGGGTCGATTCGATCAGCTTTTCGGCCCCGATCTTCTTCCACATCCTGCGTTATTGGTGGGTGCCCTGAGCCAAGCGGCGCACCGACCTCAACGCACGGGCATGATCCGACGCGCAAATGCCAGCAGGATCAAGGCCAGCGCCGCCAGCCCCAGCCACTGTCCGGTGGACTCGAAGGCCCCGGAGACCAGCGCCAGCGGGGCATCCTTGCCGGTAAAGCCGATGATGGCCGCCAGCAGCACGCCCACCAGGCTTTCCCCCACGATCAGGCCGGAGGCCACCAGGATGCCGCGCTGACGCGGCTTGTCGGCGTAGGCCTCGAAGTCGGCACCGGCTGCCTGGGCGCGACGACGCAGGACGCGTTCGATCAGCCAACCCAGCAACGCGCCCAGGAACAGAGCGCTGCTGACCATCGGTGGCAGATAGATGCCGATGCCCACAGCCAGCACCGGCAGGCGCGCCACGCCGCCACGGCGGGCCAGCAACCAGTCGATCACGATGAGCACGATGCCCAGCGCCACGCCCACGCCCAACATGGTCCAGTTCAGTTCACGGGTGAAAATGCCGGTGGCAATGGCGGTCATCAGCGTGGCCTGTGGTGCCGCCAGGGCCTGAGCCGCATCCATACCGGCGCGCGGCAATGCGCCAGTGAAGCCATAGGCGTGATAGAGCAGGTTGAGCACCGGAGGAATGATCAGCGCACCGACCACGCATCCCACCAGCAGCGCCACCTGTTGCCGCCAGGGGGTGGCACCGACCAGTTGGCCGGTCTTGAGGTCTTGCAGGTTGTCATTGGCAATGGCTGCCACCGCGATGATGGCGGCGGTCACGAACAGCGCCACGGCGATGGCCAGCTTGCTGCCCTCGGGGGTGGCCAGCAGCGGATCGACCGCGCCCGAGACCAGCAACAGCACCGACACCAGGATCACGGCCACGATGCCGATGCCCGAAATCGGGCTGGAGGATGAACCGATCAGGCCGGCCATGTAACCGCAGGCCGCCGCCACCAGGAAGCCGAACACGAAGGCAAATACCACCGCATAGACCACCAGTCCGATGAACAGCCCCGGCGAGACCGGCGCGCCGGACAGGAAGGAGGCGAACACCACTGCCAGCAGCGCAATCATGCCCAGGCTGATGACGATGATCCAGCGCGGCGACAAGTCCTGGTCGGTGCGCTCGGTGCTGCCCTGCTGACGTCGCGCCAGCGTCGACAGCGAAGCCTTGACGCCATCAAGCATGGGCTTGAAGAGGGTCGCCAGGGTCCAGATCGCGGCCACGCCGATCATGCCGGCGCCGATGAAGCGCACCTGGCTTTTCCACAGGCCATTGGCGAAGTCTGAAAGGGCCAGGTCCGGTGCGTGCGCGGTGACTGCCGTCAGGTAAGGCACGGCCACGCCCCAGGCGAGTACCAGGCCGATCAGGATGGCGATGCCGGAGACGATGCCAATCATGTAGCCCGCCCCCACCAGCGCCAGAGAAAAGCCCATGGTCAGACGTACCACCGAGGCGCCGGCGGTGAGCCACAGGCTGATGCTCTCGGAAAAAAGCTTCAGTCCGCTGGAAATCAAACTGAAGACTGCTGCCAAGCTACCGCCAAACAGGATGTCGCGCAGGCCGCGCCGTGTTTCCTCGCCGCCCCCGGCGTCGGCACTGCCCACGCGCAGGATTTCGGCCGCCGCCACGCCTTCCGGGTAGGGCAGCGCGCTTTGTACCACCATCACGCGGCGCAGCGGGATGGAAAACATCACCCCCAACATGCCGCCGGCGGCACAGATGCCCAGCGTCTGCAGGAAGGGAAAGCCCTGCCAGTGGCCCATCATCACTAGCCCGGGCAGGATGAAGATGATCGAAGACAAGGTGCCGGCTGCCGAGGCCTGGGTCTGCACCATGTTGTTTTCCAGGATATTGGCATTGTTGAACAGGCGCAGCACCTCCATCGAGATCACGGCGGCCGGAATGGCCGAAGAAAAAGTCAGCCCGACCTTGAGGCCGAGATAGACGTTGGAGGCCGTAAAGACCACCGTAATGAGCGCGCCCAGCAGCATTCCGCGCAGGGTCAGTTCCGGCAGGCCGGCGTGGTTGTCGTTTTTCATATCGGTAAAGGGTTCGATCCATTTGGATGCGTTCTTATACCGCAAGAATTGCCTGACGACCATCGGACAATGGCGCTTTTTTTCAGCGCGAAAGAGAGCGCCGGCGAGCTTTGCTATGATGGCCACCCACCCTCCTGGAGCCTGAAGATGCGCCGCCTTCGTCCTGCCATGCTCTGCCTGTCGTTGGCCTGCCTGTGCCTGGCGGCCTGTTCGCCACGCTACAACTGGCGCCAGGCCAGCGACAACGGCGCCCATTTCATGGTGCTGCTGCCGGCCAAGCCCGCTAGCGTGACGCGCCCGATCGACCTCGATGGCCCCAGGGTGGACATGAGCATGACCGCTGCCGAGGTCGACGGCCTGACCTTCGCCGTGGGCAGTGCCGAACTGCCCGATCCCGCCGCCGCCATGCGGGCGCTGGAAACCATGCGCACGGCCCTGTTGAACAACATCGCCGGCCAACCCCAGGGCACACCTACCTGGCCTGGCCAGACCACGGTTTTTGCCCGCACGATCGACCTGGACGCCCGCGGCCTGTCGCGCGGGCGGCCGCTGCGGCTGGTGGCACGGCTGGCCGTGCGCGAGCGACGGGTTTATCAGATTCTCATCGTGGGAGATGAAAAAGCCTTCAAGGAGGAAAACATTGAAACCTTTTTCAGCTCTTTCAAACCAATCTGAGCGGGGCCGAGCCGGGTGACAAGATTCCGGCTGCCGGGGTATTCTTGTGCTACCCGTCACTCCAAACGGGTATTCCCGCAGAAATGCGGATGCAATCCGCAGCGCATTTCCAACATAGCCCGGTCGACCCGGCCGCGCCCAAAAAACGTTTTCACTTCAAAGATCCTGAGGAAATATGCTGATCACCTTCAAATCAAAAGCGGCTGCCGATGTGGTGATGTACGAGTCGCACGCCAAACCCATCTTGGACCTGCTGCACAAGGACGTCGCCCGCGGCGTAATCACCGCCACCGAGGCTGGTGAAGCCATCGCCGTGCTGGAACAGCAGATCAACGCCAGCAAGTCGCACGAAGCGGCCGAAGCCCTGGCACGTGACGTCAACGCTCACCACAACGGCGAGGTCGATGACCACAAGCACGAAAAGATCGAACCTGTGAGCTTCTCGGCACGTGCCTATCCGTTGCTGGACATGCTGCGCGAAGCCAAGAAGGGCAATCACGACATTCTGTGGGGCGTCTGAAAGACCTGCGCCCCCCGGCCTGAAACAAGACGGCTGCCGCGATCATCCACCGCGGCAGCCGTTTTGTTTTTGTGCCCCGGCATTGGCCGCTGGTACACTGGCGGCCCGCGCCCCTTGCGTCGACCATTGCTGTGCCGCAACACGGGTGCTGTCCTACCTTCCAGAGCTAGCCAAGACGTGATCCAGATTTCTCTCCTCCCTGCCGGCGTGAAGGCCGATTCCCTGGCCTACCAGTTGGCCTATGCCGCCCAGGCGGTGGCTGCGGTACGCGCCGGTCAGGCACTGCCACAGGCGCTGGCCCAGATTTTCGCGCGCAGCGATGCGCCGCCGCCGGCCCGCGGCGCCATCCAGGACCTGAGCTACCGCGCCATGCGCCATCTGGGCCTCACCGACAGCCTCTTGAGCCTGCTGGCCAACAAGCCGCCCCAGCCGGAGGTATTGCACGGTCTGCTGGTAACCGCCCTGGCGTTGCTGGTGGATGAACAGGATGCCGGCTACGACAGCTTTACCGTGGTCGACCAGGCCGTGCAGGCGGCGGCCATCAGCCAGGAAATGAATTTCGCCAAGGGCGTGGTCAACGCCATCCTGCGCCGCTACCTGCGCGAGCGCGTGTCGTTGATGCCGCAAGCCAGCAAGACCCCGCCCGGCACCTGGAATTACCCGACCTGGTGGATCGACCGCCTCAAGGGCGCTTATCCCGAGCAATGGCAAGCCATCCTGCTGGCCGGCAACCAGCCGCCGCCGCTCACCTTGCGCGTGAACCGCCGCCGTGCCAGCGTCGAGCAATACCTGGCCACGCTGCAGGGGGCCGGCATCGGCGCGCGCGCCGTCGGCCCCTACGCGGTGCGACTGGACAAGCCGGTGCCGGTGCAACAGATTCCCGGCTTTGCCGAGGGCGTGGTGTCGGTGCAGGATGCCGCCGCCCAACTGGCCGCGCCGCTGCTGGACGTGGCCGATGGGATGCGCGTGCTGGACGCCTGCGCCGCCCCCGGCGGCAAGACCGGCCACCTGCTGGAACTGGCCGATCTGGAACTGCAGGCACTGGACCACGATGCCCGCCGCCTGCAGCGCATCGCCGAGAACCTCGAGCGCTTGCAGCTCAAAGCGCGCCTGACCGCTGGCGACGCCCGCGAGGATGGCTGGTGGGATGGCCAGCCGTTTGACCGCATCCTGGCCGACGTCCCCTGCACCGCCTCGGGCATCGTGCGGCGTCACCCGGATATCCGCTGGCTGCGCCGCAAGACCGATACCGCGCAGCTTGCAACACTTTCCTCGCAAATTTTGGACAAGCTTTGGCAGATGCTGCGACCGGATGGTAAATTGCTGCTCGTAACCTGCTCGCTGTGGCCCCAGGAATCGGAGCAGCAAGCGATCGCCTTCGCGCAGAAAAACCATGCCATCCGGCTGCCCGCTCCAGGTCAACTGTTGCCGACCGCCAGTGACAATGCCGATCACGATGGCCTGTTCTATGCGCTGTTCCAAAAACCTGGTGCATGAATTTGACGCAATCGGTCCCTCTCCCCACTCCCGCTCGCAGCCTGCATCTTGGCTGTGGACGGCTACTGCGCGCCATGCTGCGCTGGCTGCTGGTGCTGCTGGCCTTGACTACGCTGTTGACCGGCTCGGCCGCGCAGGCCGCTGAAATCACGGTCAACCAGGCCAGCATCGAAGCCAGCGATGAAGGCTACCGGCTCTCGGTCTCGTATGACTTCGATCTCAATCGCGGCTTGGAAGATGCGCTCTCACGCGGTGTGCCGCTGTATTTCACCACCGAAGTCCAACTGACCCGGCGGCGCTGGTACTGGTTCGACGAAACCAGCGTCTCCTCCACGCGCACCCTGCGGCTGTCCTATAACGTGCTGACCCGGCAATACCACACCGCCATCAGCGGCCAGTTGCAGCAGAGCTTCACCAACCTGGACGACGCCCTGACGCTGATCCGTCGCCCGCCGCGCTGGATCATCGCCGACAACAACACGCTCAAGGCTGGCGAAATCTATCATGTCGGCCTGCGGATGCGGCTGGACGTGGCGCTGCTGCCCAAGCCCTTCCAGGTCAATGCGCTCAACAACAGCGACTGGCGCCTGTCCTCCGACTGGATTGAATTCAACTACAAACCCGAATGAGCCGCACCTTACGCTATCTGCTGGTGGTCGGCGGGGGCGTGATCAGCATCCTGCTCTTCCTGCTGGCCTCGGCTTCCGAAAACTCCGCCCTCTTCGAGCAACACTATCCCTGGCTGCTGTTCTTGAACGGCCTGGCCGCCATCTCGCTGCTGGGCCTGGTGCTGCTGCTGCTGGGGCGGCTCTACAAGCGCTACCGGCGCGGCAAGTTCGGCTCCAAGCTGCTGGCGCGGCTGGTGCTGATGTTTGCGCTGGTGGGCATCGTGCCGGGGGCAGTGATCTACCTGATGTCGGTGCAGTTCGTCTCGCGCTCCATCGAATCCTGGTTCGACGTGCGCATGGAAGCCGCGCTCGAATCCGGCCTGAACCTGGGCCGCAATGCGCTCGATTCGTCGCTCTCTGACCTGGTCTCGCGTGCCCGCGGCATGGCCCAGGAGCTCTCCGACATGAGCGACTCGGAACAGGTGACCTACCTGTCACGCCAGCGCGACCAGAACATGGAAATCACCATCGTCAACGCCAATGGCCAGGTGATGGGGACGGTGGGCGGCTCGATCGGCTCGCTCACCCCTACCCTGCCCAGCCCCCAGGCCACGCGCCAGGCGCGGGTCTCACGGGCCTTTTCGGCGGTGGAAAGCGATGACACGCGACCGCCCAATGGTGAATCCGATTCCGATGGCAACCTGCGACTGCACGTGGTGGTGCTGATCCCGGCGCCCAGCCGCGGCATGTCGCTGCAAAACGAGACGCGCTATCTGCAGATCCTGCAGCCGGTGCCGGATTACCTGGCCAGCAATGCCGAGACGCTACGGCTGGCCTACAACGAATACCAGCAGCGCTCTGTCTCGCGCTCGGGCCTGCGCAAGATCTACCTGGTGACGCTGACCCTGACGCTGCTGCTGGCCATCTTCGCCGCCATTGCCAGCGCCTTCCTGATCGCCAGCGACCTGGCCAAGCCACTCTTGCTCTTGGCCGAAGGCACCAAGGCAGTGGCCGAGGGCAATCTGTCACCGCGGCCCATCGTCAGTACCTCCGACGAACTGGGCACGCTCACGCAATCCTTCAACACCATGACGCGCCAGTTGCTGGAGGCGCGCACCTCGGTGGAAAAAAACCGCGCCGAGCTGGAAAACGCCAAGGCCTACCTGGAATCGGTGCTGGCCAACATGTCGGCCGGGGTGATGGTGCTGGATGGGCACTTCAACATCGTCAGCGCCAATGATTCGGTGCGCCGCATCCTAGGCTACGACTTCTCGGCCAACATCGGCACGCCCCTGCAGACCATCGACAGCCAGGCGCCGTTTGCCCAGGCCATCATCCGCGCCTTCTCCGAACAACTGGCCCAGCACAGCAGCGACGGTGCCGATGGTCTGCACTGGCAACGCCAGTTCGAATTGTCACGCCAGCCCGGCGCGGTGCTAGAGGCCAACGATGAGCAAGGCGGCAAGCCCGACCATGACAAGCTGACCTTGCTGGCACGCGGCTCGCACCTGCCGGTGGAAAATGGCGTGGGTTACGTGGTGGTGTTCGATGACATCAGCAACGTCATCTCAGCCCAGCGTTCGATCGCCTGGGGCGAAGTGGCACGCCGCCTGGCCCACGAAATCAAGAACCCGCTGACCCCCATCCAGCTCTCGGCCGAACGCCTGCAACATCGCCTGGCCGACAAGCTCATGCCGGCCGACGCCGCCATTCTGGACAAGGGCACCACCACCATCGTCAACCAGGTCACGGCCATGAAGCGCATGGTCGACGACTTCCGCGACTACGCCAAGACCCCGCCGGCCAAGCCGGTGGCGCTGGACCTGAACGCCCTGATCGAGGAAATCCTCAACCTCTACCTGGCCGGCGATGGCCGCGACGTGATCCATGCGCGCCTGGCACCGGAGATGAGCAAGGTCATGGGCGACGCCACCCAGATGCGCCAGGTCATCCACAACCTGCTGCAAAATGCCCAGGACGCAGTCACCGATGATGGCCAGCAAGCCCCCCGCATCGACGTGCTGACCGAGCAGATCGACATTGCCGGCACCAATGGGCAGCGCCAACCCGCCGTGCGGCTGTCCATCATGGATAACGGCCCCGGTTTTTCGCCCACCATCCTGGCGCGTGCCTTCGAACCCTACGTCACGTCCAAGGCCCGCGGCACCGGTCTGGGACTGGCCATGGTCAAGAAAATCGTCGAGGAACACGGCGGCCGCATCGATATCCAGAATCGTACCGATGGGAGAGGCGCAAAAATTGTAATTTTGCTGGTAAAGTTAGCACCTATTGATTAAGAGACAGTTTTCTCTGGAAAACGTCGACAGGCTCAAGATTCGAATGCACCACACCGGCAGGGATCGGCAGTTCATCAAGGTAGACTCGCTAACGCCGCGTCGAGCCTACCGGCCCGGAACAAGATCGAAAACTTGGACAATGAACTAGCAGCGAGGAAAGCAGCACATGGCTAACATCCTGGTCGTCGATGACGAAATGGGTATCCGCGAATTGCTCTCAGAAATTCTGGGCGATGAAGGACATGTCGTGACCACTGCGGAAAACGCGCAGCAGGCACGCGAGCTTCGCCAGGCCGGCGTCCCCGACCTCGTATTGCTCGATATCTGGATGCCCGACACCGATGGCGTAACGCTGCTGAAGGAATGGCAGCGCGATGGCCTGTTGACGATGCCGGTCATCATGATGTCCGGCCACGCCAC
Source organism: Herbaspirillum rubrisubalbicans (assembly GCF_003719195.1). Classification (NCBI taxonomy): domain Bacteria; kingdom Pseudomonadati; phylum Pseudomonadota; class Betaproteobacteria; order Burkholderiales; family Oxalobacteraceae; genus Herbaspirillum; species Herbaspirillum rubrisubalbicans. The sequence continues at coordinate 100,506 of NZ_CP024996.1, read as the reverse complement.
CATCGACACCGCCGTCGAAGCCACCCGCATCGGTGCCCTGAACTTCCTGGAAAAGCCGATCGCCCTGCAAAAGCTGCTCAAGGCCGTCCAGCAAGGCCTGTCGCACAGCCGCGAAGCGGTGCGCCCGGCCAGCTACCGCCCGGCCCCGGTGGCAGCGGTCGCCAATGGCGCCACCGATGGCCTGCATGTGGAACACGTCACCCCGGCGACCACCTACGCCCCCGCCCTGGGCGGCGAAGCGCTGCATCAGGGCGCCCCGGCAGCGGCGCCCTTCGGCCAGGTGGCCGACAATGCCGCCAACATCTCCTTCGACCTGCCGCTGCGCGAAGCGCGCGATGCCTTCGAGCGCGCCTACTTCGAATACCATCTGGTGCGCGAAAACGGCAGCATGACCCGCGTGGCCGAACGTACCGGCCTGGAGCGCACCCACCTCTACCGCAAGCTCAAGCAACTGGGCGTGGAACCAGGCAAGCTGGCGCGCAAGAATCACTGAAACTCGCCATGCGGGCCCACCAGCCAGGAGCAAAAGAAACGGGATCGCAACGCGGTCCCGTTTCTTTTGGTAGGCTCTATCGTATTGTATTGGCATGACAGCGCCGCCCATGGGGATGTGGCGGCGTCAGAAATTTCCTGATGTTCTTTTCGCTCCGACAGCGGCATTCTGAACCCATGGCAAGGCTTGCTCGTCCGCAATATCCAAGATGAACTTCCGCGGCGGCTTGTCATCTACTTTTGGCTGGCAGGAGCTGCCTGGCGGCAAAAAAGCAGCAAAACGTTGGCAATTCATCCAGGCAACATGGCCGGCATCAAAGTTTTGTGGCCAGGCTGCCGTAACCAGACTCAGGAGCGCAAGCGACGCGGCGTTCCCCGAGGGAGCTGTATCGAAGTAGCAGAAATGCACCAAGGGCGCGGCCCAAGTGAAGGGTCTTGAAATTTACAGTGAAGGCGCCACTTCCTTTTCGAAGCAGTATTCCAGCATAAGGAGTCACTATGAACCTGATCTACAACAGTGAGCAGTACAGCGTCGTCGAATTCGGTGCCGACACCGACCACGAAGCCCTACGCTTCGGCGGCTACGAGATCATGGACAAGTCCGGCCAACGTGAAATCTACATCGATGGCCCGGCCGCCGAACTGTTCCGCAAGGACGTCCAGGAGTTGATCGCGTCCGAGCCGACCATGGAAGACATCGACAACTTCCTGAGCCGCTATGACGTGATGATGCGCCATCCCATGACCTTGCACTGATCCGGTCCTGCCAGCCCAACGAGGCCACAGCGCCGCGCCCACCGCGCGGCGCTTTTTTTTGGTCAGCTTGCCATCGGACAGCCGGGTGCGCCGTCCTTTAAAATGGCGCTTTGCCGCCCTGCCCTCTTTTTTCGTGAATTCCTCGCCCATCCGCAGCGCCCAGACCGGCGTGCATGACCAACTGAGCGCCCTAGTCGCGCGCCACGCCCACCCGGCCCATCCTTTTCGCAAACCCGTGACCGACTACAACCTGCGCGCCTTCGAGGCCAGCATGGCGGCCTGGGGCGCGGCGGGCGAGCCGCCCCTGATCCTCGACACCGGCTGCGGCGTGGGCCTGTCCACCCTGCACCTGGCGGCGCAATACCCGGATCACTTCGTCATCGGCATCGACCAGTCGGCCGACCGTCTGGCCCGCCATACCCACTGGGATGGCCCGGAACCGGACAACCTGTGCTTCGTGCGCGCCGACCTGGTCGACTACTGGCGCCTGGCGCAACAAGCCGGCCTGCGCCCGGCGCAACACTACCTGCTCTACCCCAACCCCTGGCCCAAGATCGGCCACCTGGCCCGACGCTGGCATGGCCATGCGGTGTTTCCCTTCATCTTGTCACTCGGTGGACGGCTGGAATGCCGCAGTAACTGGCGTATCTATGTAGAAGAATTCATATCGGCCCTGAACCAGCTCACCGGACGCAGTATCCAGGCCGAACCCTGGCTACCCGCCACCCCCATCACCCCCTTCGAGCGCAAATACCTGGCTTCCGGCCATGCGCTATGGCGTTGCGTGGTCGATCTCGATGACGGGGCCACCGCATGAACCTGGCCGTCATTGCCCTGGTCCTAACTGCCGCCCTGCTGCACGCGTCCTGGAACGCGCTCCTCAAAAGCAGCCACGACCGCCTGGCCTCGCTGTCGCTCATGACCCTGGGCGCCGGCCTGGGCGCGATCCCGCTGGTGCTGTGGCGACCGCTGCCGCAGGTCGATAGCTGGTGCTACATCCTGCTCTCGGGTCTCTTGCACACCGGCTACAACCTGTTCCTGATCCGCGCCTACCGCATCGGCGACTTCGGCCAATCCTATCCGATTGCACGCGGCTCCTCACCGCTGCTGGTGGCGCTGGGGGCGGCCCTGTTCGCCGGCGAGCAACTGGGCATCTACACGGTCATCGGCATTACGCTGGTGTCGGTGGGCATCGTCAGCCTGGCTGACCTGCGCGCCATGCGCCGTCGCCAACACCTGTCTGCCCCGCTGGCGGCCTTGGCCACCGGCGCCTTCATCGCCGCCTACACCATCACCGATGGCATCGGCGCGCGCCTGGCAGGCGACGCCATCGCCTATGCCGGCTGGCTGTTCCTGGCCGACAGCTTTGCCCTGGCCGTGATCTACCACTACCAGCATGGCCGCTCGCCAGTGGTGCTGTCGCACAAGGAAACCTGGATCGGGTTGGGCGGCGGCCTCATGTCGCTGCTGGCCTATGGCATCGTGATCTGGGCCGTGACGCTGGCGCCCATGGGCATGGTCTCGGCGCTGCGCGAAACCTCGGTGCTGTTTGCGCTCTTGATCGGTACCTTGTTCCTCGGTGAGAAGCTCACCTTGCGACGGGTGCTGTCCTGCCTGGTGATTGCGGCCGGCGCCATCGTGCTGGGGGCGCATCACTGAGACGGCGCGGCTGCAGAAATGAAAAACGCCGGGAATGATCCCGGCGTTTTTCATTGATGCTTACAACACCTTGCGCAGGAAATCGCGCGTGCGCTCATGCACCGGTTCGCCCAGCACCTGCTGCGGCGGTCCCTCTTCCATGATGACGCCCTGGTCGATGAAGAAGACACGATCCGAGACTTCACGGGCAAAGCCCATCTCGTGCGTCACCACCACCATGGTCATGCCTTCCTCGGCCAACTGCTTCATCACGCTCAGCACTTCGCCTACCAGTTCCGGGTCCAGCGCCGAGGTCGGTTCGTCGAACAGCATTACCTTCGGTTCCATGGCCAGCGCGCGGGCAATGGCCACGCGCTGCTGCTGGCCGCCCGAGAGCTGGTTGGGGAAGGCATCGATCTTGTCCAGCAAGCCCACCTTCTGCAACAGCTTCTCGGCCACCAACACGGCCTGGCGGCGCGACATCTTCTTGACCTGCATGGGCGCCATGATCAGGTTTTCCAGCACCGTCATGTGCGGGAACAGGTTGAAGCGCTGGAACACCATGCCCAGCTCGGCGCGCAAGGCGTTCAGATCGACCTTGGGATCATTGAGCTTGACGCCTTCGATGAAGATATCGCCATCGCTGACCTCTTCCAGACCATTGAGGCAGCGCAGGAAGGTACTCTTGCCCGAGCCGGAGGGGCCGATCACGCACACCACTTCACGCGCGCGAATCTCGCAATCGATGCCGCGCAGGATGTGCGCCTGGCCGAAGCGTTTCTGCAGTTGATTGACCTTGATCATCGTACTCATCGTGCATCTCCCTTGCCGTAACGCGCTTCCAGATGGCGCACCAGCGCCGACAGCGCCAGCGTGATGACCCAGTAGATCACCGAGATGGTCAGATACGGCTCCCAGTAACGCGCATAGGCGCCGGAAACAGTGCGCGCCGCATAGGCCAGTTCAGCCAGGCCGATGGCCGAGGCCAGCGAAGAATCCTTGACGATGGCAATGGCATTGTTGCCCAGCGGCGGCAACATGCGACGGAAGGCCTGCGGCAGCACCACGCGGCGCAAGGTCGCCATGTAGCTCATGCCCAGCGAGCGCGAGGCTTCGCTCTGGCCACGGTCGATGGACTGGATGCCGGCGCGGAAGATTTCCGACACATAGGCACCCGAGTTGAGCGTGATGGCCAGCACCGCCGAAGCAAACGCGCCATAGTGCGAGCGGATTTCACGCGCCAGGTCACCCGAGAGGATCAGGCCGCCACTGGGGTTGATCAGCATCGGCATGAGCGCAAAGTGGATCAGCAGGATCTGCACGAACAAGGGCGTGCCGCGCAGAAAGCTGACGTAGAAGCGGATCGGCCACTGCACGCAGTAGCGCAGGAAATATTTCCAGAAACCATGGCGTGCCTCGGCCAGGCGGCCCACGCCCAGCACCAGGCCCCAGCAGGTGCCGGCAATCACGCAGATGATCGCGGCCTTCAAGGTCATCCAGGTGCCTTCGACGAACAGCGGCAGGTATTCGCCGATGATTTCCCATTGGAAGAAGGGATGCATGATGAGTCCGTTCAAACGGAGGTGTTGAAAAAACGGTCGAGCAAGAACAAGCAGGCGGAACCAGCGGGACGGGCCCACGGCACCCTGCCCGCCAGGGGCATGGGCCGTGCGCCGGAGAGAGGCTTACTTCAGCGGCAGGGTCGGCACTTCGCCGTCGAACCAGGTCTTATAGATCTTGGCATAGGTGCCATCGGCGACGATCTGCTTCAGGCCGGCATTGATCTTGTCCAGCAGTTCCTTGTTGCCCTTCTTGACGGCGATGCCGAAGTACTGGCGCACGAACTTGCTGTCGCCCACCACCTTGAACTGTTTCTCGGGATGGCTCTTGATGTAGAACTTGATCACGCCCACGTCACCCACAGCCGCATCGACGCCACCGCGATACAGTTCTTCCAGCATCAGCACGGTATTGTCGAAGCGGTGAATGGCGGTGCTGGCCTTGCCCAGTTCTTCGGAGACCACGATGTCACCGGCAGTGGAATTGACCACGGCCACCTGGCTCTTCTTCAGGTCAGCCAGCGCGGTGATCTTGGCGTCGGCATTGGTGATGATGACTTGCTCGGCCGGGAAATAAGGCAGCGAGAAATCGACCATCTGCGAGCGCTTGTCGGTGATGGTGATGCCGGAGATGATGATGTCGCGGTCACCCTGGCCCAAGGTGGCGAAGATGCCTTCCCAGGGGGTGCTGACCAGCTGGATCTTGAAGTTGGAAGCCTTGGAGATGGCCTTGATCAGGTCGATGTCGAAGCCCACCAGTTCCTTCTTGGGGGTTTCGAATTCGAAGGGACGGTAGGTACCGCCAGCGCCGACCACATAAGTCTGGTCAGCCGCCAGGGTGGTGCCGGCAGCACAGGACAGGGCCAGCGCGCTGGCGGCGATGGTGAATAATTTCTTGATCGACATGATGCCTTCTTTCAGAGGATGGAAATGAACCCGGGGCTGGCGGCGGGTGCCTGGCCCGGATCTGCCCGGTGGACAAGCGTTTCCTGGCAGACGGGAATCACGCGGCGGCAAGCCGCGCCAGTGCGCCAGAAACGAAAAACCCTGAATAATCCGGCATTGGCTGCAATCCTTCAACCTCAAATTGCAAGCCTGTGGCAATCGCTCTAAAAAAATCAGTAATTTTCAAACCTTGCCCCAAGCTTGCCATCAAGGCTGGCGGATCAGGGTCGATTTGCCGAACAGGCTTTCCACCAGGTCCACCACCAGCTCGGCGGTCTGGTTGCGCACGTCGCAGGCCGGGTTGAGCTCCATGATGTCCAGCGAAGCGAGACGTCCGGTGTCGGCGATCATCTCCATGCACAACTGCGCTTCCCGGTAGGTGGGACCGCCCGGCACGGCCGTGCCCACGCCCGGCGCCAGCGCCGCATCGAGGAAATCGACATCGAAGCTCACATGCAGATGGGTATCGGCATCCAGGCCGGCCAGCGCCTCTTCCATGGTCTGCCGCATCCCGTGTTCATCGATGTGGCGCATGTCATAGACGCGCACGCCGAGTTCGCGCAGGTGGCGTTTTTCTTCCCTATCGACGCTGCGGATGCCCACCTGGCAGATCTGCTGCGGCTGCAAGGCCGGCGTCTGGCCGCCGATGGTCGTCAACGCCTGCGGGCCCACGCCCAACAGGCAAGCCACCGGCATCCCGTGGATATTGCCGGTCGGGGTGGACTGGCTGGTATTGGCATCGGCATGGGCATCCAGCCACAGCACGCGCAGTGGCTTGCCGTGGCGGCGGCAATGTGCTGCCACGGCAGCGATCGAGCCCACCGCCAGCGCATGGTCGCCACCCATCAGCAGCGGCACTTCGCCCTGTGCCAGGCTGGAGGCCACCGCCTCGAACACCGCCTGGTTCCACTGCACCACCTGCTCCAGGTGGCGCAAACCCTGCACCGGCGGCTGCTGCGGATTGGCCGGGCCGCCCAGGTCGCCGCCATCGATCACTTCCACGCCATGCTGCTGCAAACCGCGCTGCAATTCGGCCACGCGCAAGGCGGCCGGTCCCATCGAAGCGCCACGACGGCTGGCGCCTACGTCGGTGGGGGCACCCATCATCCTGATCTTGTTCATGTGCTTGCTGCTCCTTGCTAAAAGTGATGGTGAACGATACTGCACCCATGCCCGCCACGCTACGGCCCTGGCTCTTCGATGCGGCCTGGCGATATGAATTCCTTCGGCATTTTGCAGCCACCAAGAAAAATGCCGTTCAGCGACACACTGAACGGCATTGTTCACGCAGGACATGCAACGGTCAGATCTCGACCTTGGTCCCCAGCTCCACCACCCGGTTGGCCGGGATGTGGAAGAAGTCCGACGGCTTGGCGCCGTTCTGGTACATCCAGGCGAAGATGCGTTCGCGCCACAGCGACATGCCCAAGAGCTTGCTCGGCACCACGGTGTCGCGCGCCAGGAAGAAGGAAGTATCCATCAGGTCGAAGTGATGACCGAACTGTTGCTCGGTCAAGGTCATGACCTTCTGCACTTCCGGTGCCTCCTTGAAGCCGAAGGCGGCACGCAGCAGGTAGATGTCGCCGCCCAGGTCCTTCATGGTCAGGCGCTCGCTATCGGCCACATAGGGCACGTCCCAGATGCTGATCTTCAGGAAGAACACGCGCTCATGCAGGATACGGTTGTGCTTCAGGTTGTGCAGCAGCGCCACCGGCACGGTGGCGATATTGCCGGTCATGAAGACGGCGGTGCCGCCCACGCGATGCGGCGGATGCGCCAGCAGACCTTCGATGAAGGGCTCGATGGGAATACCGTCATCCTTGATGCGCATACGCAGCAGCATCCGGCCCGAATACCAGGTCATCAACAGGAAGAAGGCGGCGCCGCCGATGACCAACGGGAACCAGCCGCCTTCGGTCAACTTCAACAGGTTGGCCGCAAAGAAGGCCAGGTCCACCACCAGCAGGAAGGTGATGGTCACCACCAGCGCCGAATTGCGCCACTTCCAGATATGCCGCATGACCACCCCCAGCAGCATGGTAGTGATCACCATGGTGGTGGTCACGGCCACCCCGTAGGCGGCGGCCAGGTTGTCGGATTTCTTGAAAGCCAGCACCACGGCCACCACCAGCACCAGCAGCATCCAGTTGATGAGCGGGATGTAGATCTGGCCCTGTTCATCCTCGGAGGTATGCAAGATGCGCATCCGTGGCACGAAGCCCAGCAGGATGGCCTGGCTGGTCAGCGAGAAGGCGCCGGAAATCACCGCCTGCGAGGCAATGACGGTCGCGCAGGTGGCCAGCAGCACCATGGGCAGCACCAGCGGCTCGGGGATCATCAGGTAGAAAGGATTGGCAATGGCCTTCGGATTGGCGATCAGGTTGGCGCCCTGGCCGAAGTAATTGATCAGCAGCGAGGGCATGACCGTAAAGAGCCACGCATAACGGATCGGCTTGATGCCGAAGTGCCCCATGTCGGCATACAGCGCCTCGGCCCCGGTCAGCACCAGCACCACCGAGCCCAGCACGATGAAGGCCTGCAGCGAGTGCTCGGCCATGAAATGCACGGCGTAATAGGGATTGATCGCCACCAGCACTTCCGGCGCCTTGACGATGTTGTACAGGCCCAGCAGCGCCAGCGAGAAGAACCACAGGAACATCACCGGCCCGAAGAAGCGCCCCACCACGCTGGTGCCGTGGCGCTGGATCAGGAACAGCACCACCACGATCACCAGGGTCAGCGGAATGACCACGTGCGCGGTGGACGGCGCGGCGATTTCCAGCCCCTCCACCGCCGAGAGCACCGAGATGGCCGGGGTGATGACCACGTCGCCATAGAACATGCAGGCACCGAACACGCCCAGCATCAACAACAGCTTGGCCCGTGGCGAACCCGAGACGGCTGAACGCAGCGACAAGGCCATCAAGGCCAGCACGCCGCCTTCGCCGTTGTTATCGGCGCGCAGCACGAACATCACATACTTGATGGTGACCACGATGGTGATGGCCCAGAACAGCATGGAGATGATGCCCAGCACCGCGCCCGGGGAAAAGGCGATGCCGTGGTCGGGGCTGAAACATTCCTTCAAGGCGTACAACGGACTGGTACCGATATCGCCAAACACCACGCCCAGCGCCGCCAGGGTAATCACGTGGAATTTGCGGGACCGGAGGGAAAGGCTTGGATTGGTGTGAGATGAACTCATCTTGCTCCCTTTGCTTCTTCAAATGAGTGCCGGCGGACAGCGATCCGGGATCAGCATGGACCTCTAGGCAAAGAGGTCCGACCACCGTCCGGGCAGGAGGCGTACTTTATCGCACTCTACCCGTGGTGCGCTCAAAATGCCGCTGACGTCATCCTGACGTTGCGTGGCCGCCTCTTGCTTCACGTGCAGAACTTGACAGCCGGGCAAGGACGCGGTTGCGGAATCGTCCTTGCGAAAAATCCTTCATTTCGGCTGCAGCCCACGGTAGACAAGGCTTTGCCGCCCATACGCAAGCTGCATATGGATATGCGGTAATCGAATTTTTCTTTCTGCCCGGCCCTTTATATACTCCGAACGAATAAAGAACCGCAATTTCTCTATTCAACGGTTCTAAGCCACTTCCTGCCGGACCCTCCACGGGATTTGCTGTACCGGCCTCCACCGCACAGGACACCATGACCACCAAACTCTCTGCCAAGGGGCGCCTGCGGCGTCTGTTGACCACTACTGTGGCCGTATCACTGCTGGGCGCGCCGCTAGTGGCGCGTGCCGAAGGTCAGCTACGCATCGCCGAGCAGTTCGGCATCGTCTACCTGCTCTTGAACGTGGCGCAGGACCAGCAACTGATCGAAAAGCATGGCAAGGCCGCGGGTGTCGATATCAAGGTCCAGTGGCTCAAGCTCTCCGGCGGCTCGGCCGTCAATGACGCCTTGCTGTCGGGCTCGGTCGATATCGCCGGTGCCGGCGTGGGGCCGCTCTTGACCATCTGGGACCGCACCCGTGGCCGCCAGAACGTGCGCGGCGTAGCCTCGCTGGGCAACTTCCCCTACTACCTGGTGAGCAACAATCCCAAGGTCAAGACCATTGCCGACTTCAGCGACAAGGACCGCATCGCCTTGCCCGCCGTGGGGGTGTCGGTGCAGTCGCGCGTGCTGCAACTGGCCTCGGCCAAGCTGTGGGGCGATGCCCAGTACAACCGCCTGGACAAGATCAGCATCGCGGTGCCGCACCCGGATGCGACGGCAGCCATCATCAGCGGCGGCACCGAAATCACCGGCCACTTCGGCAACCCGCCGTTCCAGGAACAGGAGCTGGCCGGCAATTCCAATGCCCATATCGTGCTCAACGTCCTATGACGTGCTGGGCGGCCCCTCTTCGGCCACGGTACTGTACGCCACCGAGAAATTCCGCCAGGACAACCCCAAGACCTATGGCGCCTTCCTGGGCGCACTCGATGAAGCTGCCCGCTTCATCGCCGCCAACCCGGAGAAGGCCGCTGACATCTATCTCAAGGTCAGCCAGGGCAATACCGACCGCAAGCTGCTGCTGCAGATCATCAAGAACCCGGAAGTGCAATTCAAGATCGCCCCGCAGAATACCTATGGCCTGGCCGAGTTCATGCACCGGGTGGGCGCCATCAAGAATAAACCGGCCTCGGTGAAGGATTATTTCTTCGATGATGTGCACATCCAGGGGGGAAGCTGAGATGCCCTCCTTGCGTAAATCATATAAATCATTTGCGGCATTGCTGGCCAGCCTGATCACCCTAGGTAGCGCAGCCAACGCCCATGCCGAAGGCAGCATCCGCATCGCCCAGCAGTTCGGCATCGGCTACCTGATCCTGGACGTGGTGCAAGACCAGAAGCTGATCGAAAAATACGGCAAGCAGGAAGGCCTGGACATCAAGGTCGAATGGACCAGCCTGTCCGGTGCCACCGGTATGAACGAGGCGTTGCTGGCCGGCGCCCTGGACGTGGTGTCGGCCGGCGCGCCACCGGCCCTGGTGCTGTGGGACCGCACGCGCGGCCGGCAGAACGTCAAGGCCATCGCCTCGCTGGGCTCCATGCCCAACTACCTGCTCTCCAACAATCCCCAGGTCAAGAGCATCAAGGATTTCAGCGACAAGGACCGCATTGCGGTACCGGCTGCCGGCGTAGGATTCCAGTCGCGCACGCTGCAGATTGAGACTGCCAAGGTCTATGGCAAGGCCGACTTCAAGCGCTTCGACCGCATCACGGTCAGTCTGTCGCATCCCGATGCCACGGCGGCCCTGATCGCCGGCGGTTCCGAGATCAACGCCCACTTCTCCAGCCCGCCCTTCCAGTACCAGGCGCTGGAACACAAGAACGTGCACAAGGTCATCAGCTCCTACGACATCCTGGGCGGCCCGGCCACTTTCAACGTGCTCTACACCACCCAGAAATTCCACGACGACAATCCCAAGACCTACCTGGCGTTCTACCAGGCGCTGGTGGAAGCGGCCGAATTCGTACGCAATAACAGGGACAAGGCGGCCGATACCTTTATCCGCGTGCAAAAGTCCAAGTTGTCGCCGCAATTCGTGCGACGCATCGTCGAGGACCCGGAAATCAACTTCACCGTCTCTCCCGAACGCAGCTTCGTCTATGCCGAGAAACTGTATGAACTGGGCATCCTGAAGAACCGCGCCAGTTCCTGGAAAGATTATTTCTTCGAGGAAGCCTATGCACAACCCGGCAGTTGAAACCGCCAGCGTCAGTGCAGCGGCGGCCTTCCAACCCTTGCTGCAGGTCCAACACGTGAGCCTGCAATACCGCAGTGCCACGGCGGTGGTACAGGCCACCCACGACGTCAGCTTCGATGTTCATACGGCCGATCGCTTCGTGCTGCTCGGACCTTCCGGCTGTGGCAAGTCCAGCCTGTTGAAATCGGTGGCCGGATTCCTGCCGCCGGCGGCCGGTGACATCCGTCTGGACGGACAGATGGTGCGGCAACCTGGACCGGACCGCATCGTGGTATTCCAGGAATTCGACCAGTTGCCACCCTGGAAGACGGTATTGCACAACGTGATGTTCCCGCTACTGGCCTCGCGCACCCTGGGCAAGCGCGAAGCCGCCGAACGCGCCCGCCACTATCTGGACAAGGTCGGCCTGGCGCACTTTGCGAACGCCTATCCGCATACCCTGTCGGGCGGCATGAAGGCGCGTGTGGCCATTGCCCGCGCCCTGGCCATGCAATCCAAGATGCTGCTGATGGATGAACCCTTCGCCGCGCTCGATGCGCTGACCCGGCGCAAGATGCAGGAAGAATTGCTGGCGCTGTGGGAGGAGGTGCGCTTCACGCTGCTCTTCGTGACCCACTCGATCGAAGAAGCGCTGGTGGTGGGCAACCGCATCCTCTTGCTCTCGCCCCATCCGGGCCGCGTGCGTGCCGAGATCAACAGCCACCAGTACGACCTGGGCAGCCTGGGCGGCGTGGGCTTCCAGCAGACTGCGCAGCGCATCCATCGCCTGCTGTTCGAAGACGGCGAGGGCAGTGCCGCGCCGGCGCCGCAACCTGCCATCAACTTCAGCGACGTCCGCTTCTCCTACTGAACTACTGAACTACTAAACATTGCCATGCCCCAGACGCCCCCGATCCGCGACGAATACGAAATCCCGCTCACACCCCTGCCCGGTCTGGTCCTGCAACGTCAATTCTCGCTGCCACAGCGCATCTGGCAACAGGGCTGGGTGCGCAAGGGCGCCATCTTGCTGTTGCTGGCGCTGGTATGGGAAGGCGTGGCGCGCTGGCAGAACAATGACCTGTTGCTGCCAACCTTCCTGCAGACGGCGCAGGCCTTCGTCGATGGCATCCGGAGTGGCGAACTGTTCGGCAAGACCTGGCTCTCGCTGCAGGTGCTGATGAAGGCCTATGTCCTGGGCATCGTGGCGGCCTTCGTGCTGACCACGCTGGCGGTATCCAGCCAATTCGGGCGAGACCTGCTGGGCACGCTGACCTCGATGTTCAATCCGCTGCCGGCCATTGCCCTCTTGCCCATCGCGCTGCTGTGGTTCGGACTGGGTCAGGGCAGCCTGATCTTCGTGCTGGTGCATTCGGTATTGTGGGCGCTGGCGGTCAATACCTATGCGGGATTCCTGGGGGTGTCGGACACCCTGCGCATGGCCGGGCGCAACTATGGCCTGCACGGCCTGCGCTTCGTGCTGCAGGTACTGGTGCCGGCGGCCCTGCCCTCGATCCTGGCCGGTCTGCGCATCGGCTGGGCCTTCGCCTGGCGCACGCTGATCGCCGCCGAGCTGGTCTTCGGCGCCACCAGCGGCCAGGGCGGACTGGGCTGGTACATCTTCCAGAACCGCAACGAGCTCTACACCGACAAGGTCTTCGCCGGGCTGGCGATGGTCATCCTCATCGGTCTGCTGGTGGAAAACCTGGTCTTCAATACGCTGGAACGGGTGACCGTGAAGAAGTGGGGAATGCAGCGCTGAGGAGCCACACTAAAAAGTAGGCCGGAAAAGCAGCGCCACCAATCCATATAAATGATTTATATCATTTACAGCAGCGACAATTGATTCGGATCTTCGCGCCGCCGCGACTGCGCCTTGCGGCGCGGGTCGATGACCTGGCCGATGTCGCGGCCCTCGGTGGAAATGCCTTCGATGGCCAGCAGCAGTTTCTTCACATGCAGGCCACCGGCAAAACCGGTCAGCTCGCCACCCGAACCAATGACGCGATGGCAGGGCGCAATGATGGAAATGGGATTGCGCCCATTGGCCGCTCCCACGGCGCGCACTGCTTTTTCGTTGCCAAGCTGGCGGGCGATATCCAGGTAGGTACGGGTCTGGCCGTAGGGAATATCCAGCAGCGCTGACCACACCTGGCGCTGGAATTCGGTGCCCTCGAAGTGCAAGGGCAGATCGAAGCTCTCGCGCTCACCAGCGAAGTATTCACGCAGTTGCTGCTCGGTCTCCAGCAGCACCGGACGGTCTTCGTCTTCCACCATCTCGCCCAGGCGCACGCGCAGGGCATCGTCGTCTTCCCACAGGATGGCCGCCAGATGATCGCCCTTGGCCACCAGCTTGAGCAAACCGGCCGGGGAGGTCATGAGCTTGTAGGCGTAGTCCATTGGTTTGTCTTTTGTTGCGTTGAGGGGACTGATTCTACTGTGCCAGTACGCAAAATAGTCAAGCATTCTAGAGAATGTTCGTCCATCTATTTCTATGGATGATATATGATATGTATATCATTCATCAACTATGGAGCCTACGATGAGCCGCATCCTGGTGGATATCCCGGATTCGCAATTGGCAGACCTGACTCAAATCGTCGAAAGTCAGCAGCGTCCGCGTGCAGTCATCATACGGGAGGCAATTGCCGCCTACATCACTCAACACAAGCTGGAACATAATGCCGAAGTCTTCGGCATCTGGAAAAAGAAGAAGGTAGATGGCCTGGATTACCAAAAGGAGTTGCGTGCAGAATGGTAAACGCACTCTTCGATACCAATATCCTGGTCGATTATCTCAATGGCATTGCCGTTGCCAAAAGGGAGCTGGCACGTTATGAATACCGCGCCATCAGCATCGTGACCTGGATGGAAGTGATGGTTGGCGCCTCGGAAGAAAACGAGGATGCCCTACGTTCCTGGCTTTCATCATTTCACCTGATCAATCTGGATAGTTCAGTGGCAGAACGCGCGGTACATATCCGGCAACGCCGGCGAATCCGCCTGCCGGATGCCATTGTATGGGCATCTGCACAGGAGCACTCCCTGCTCTTGGTATCTCGCAATACCAAGGATTTCCCTGCTGATGATCCAGGGGTACGTGTTCCCTACAAGCTCTAAGGCATGTACACATTCAGAAAAATAAACAGGGCGCCACGTTGCAGCAGCGCCCTGCACACGACAAACAAGCCCTTCAAACGGTCAACACCGAATACCCACTCTCATTGAGCGCGTCATACACCCGCGTGCAACTGCGGCAGAACAGGTGGCTGCGCTTGACGTGGTGATGCCTCAGCACCAGTTGCAGCGCCACCCCTTCGCAATGCGGGCAAGCCTCGCGCATGGGGCCCACCGGGGTGACCTCGGCGGTCAGGTAGCCGTTGGGGGTCATGACGCCTTCCACCACTTCGCGCGGGTCCAGTTCAACCAGCCGCAACAGCAAGGGGGCGGTACGTTGCTGGTAACGCGAACGCTCGCGCGCGGGGCTGGCAGCAATGCCGGGTAGGGGTGGAAGGGACGGGGACGATCTGACATCCGGGTGCCGGGTGGCCATGCTCATGGGTATCTCCTTGGTGAGAACTGCTGAGGCTGATCGGGTCTGCGTGCGGGAGAAGGCCGCAAGGGCGCTTCCGGGTGCCGCGCCTGCTGGCTTGAAGTCAGGAACAATGCGCTGACGGCGCGACGAGTCTTCACTCTAGTCGGCCAAAAGGCGGACTTCAATGGCCACTCGCAAAGAAATTTTGTGTTGTCCTGACTGCAATTTGCACGATCAGGGTTATCAACAAAACGGCAAGAATTTGTGCTCCCGGTTTTCGATTTTTACAAGCTAGTCCAAGCGAAACTTCGATTTCCCGCCATTCTTGCACCTGACATGCACGAACTGCTACAAACCCGTGCATTGGCTCTACAATCTCAGCATGACAACGCTCAACGACATCCAAGCCGCGGCCCAGCGGCTGCAAGGCCAGATCCTGGAGACCCCCTGCGTGGAATCACGCACGCTGTCCCAGATCGTCGGCGCCCAGGTCTTCCTCAAGTTCGAGAACCTGCAATTCACCGCCTCCTTCAAGGAACGCGGTGCCTGCAACAAGATGGTGGACGTGGCGGCCAGCGAAGCGGGCGCACGCGGCGTGGTGGCGATGTCGGCCGGCAACCATGCCCAGGGCGTGGCCTATCACGCGCAACGGCTGGGCTTGCCGGCCACCATCGTCATGCCGCGCTTCACGCCGGGCGTGAAGATCGAGCGCACACGCGGCTTCGGCGCCAACGTGGTGTTGCATGGCGACACCCTGGAAGCGGCCCGCACCCACGCCTATAAACTGGCCGAGAAAGAAGGCCTGACCTTCGTCCATCCCTATGACGACGAAGCCATCATCGCCGGCCAGGGCACGGTGGCGCTGGAGATGATGCAGGCAGTGCCGGACCTGGATTGCCTGGTGGTAGCCATCGGCGGCGGCGGTCTGTTGGCCGGCATGGCCGTGGCCGCGCGCGCCCTCAAGCCGGAGATCGAGATCGTAGGGGTGCAGACGCGGCGCTTCCCGACCATGGTCAACGCCGTCAAGGGCACCGAACATCCGGTGGGCGCCAGCACCATCGCCGAGGGCATTGCCGTGGGCACGCCGGGCACGCTCACGCGCGCCATCATCGCGCGCGAAGCCAACGAGCTGCTGCTGGTCGATGAAGGCGATATCGAACAGGCCGTGCTGATGCTGCTGGAAATCGAGAAGACCCTGGTGGAGGGGGCCGGTGCGGCTGGACTGGCGGCGCTGCTGCGCTATCCCGACCGCTTCCGTGGCAAGCGGGTCGGGCTGGTGCTCTCGGGCGGCAACATCGATCCATTGCTGCTGACGGCCATCATCGAACGCGGCATGGTGCGCGCCGGACGCCTGGCGCGCGTGAAGGTCAGCTCGCGCGACGTGCCCGGCACGCTGGCGCGCATTACCGGCATCGTCGCCGAAGCCGGCGCCAATATCGATGAAGTGCACCACCAGCGCGCCTTTACGCTATTGGCGGCGCAGAACGTGGATATCGAGCTGGTGCTGCAGACCCGTGGCCGTGCGCATCTGGCGCAGGTGCTGCAAGCCTTGCGGGTGGCCGGCTTCGAGGCCGAAGAGCTGCACTGAACAGGCGCTGGGGCCTCAGCGGCGGCGATGGAACTGGATCTTCTGTTCCAGCGGCGGCAACGCATCGCCGCTGTCGCCACACCCATCACAGGCACCCCCGCCACATCCTCCCGCCTTGGCCGGCGGCAACAGTCGGCGCCCCAGCGCCTGCCATGTTCCGGCGCCACGCCGCAACAGCCAGCTTGCCAGCCTGGCCTGCCAGCGCCAACTGAGGGCCGGGGCCAGCTTGCGCAGCATATAGCCCAGGCTGGCCGCCACCAGTGCGGCGATCACCGCGTATTGCCACCATAAGTGATTCATGCCAGCCACCCTGCGACGCGATAGGTTAGGAACGACGCCACGTAGGCCAGTACGAACATGTAGCCGAAGGAGAGCGCCACCAGGCGCCAGGATTGCGTTTCGCGGCGGATGATGGCCAGCGTCGACATGCACTGCGGCGCAAAGGCGAACCACACCATCAGCGACAGCGCGCTGGCCAGCGAGATATGCGTCGCCAACGCTTGTTGCAGCGCTGCACCTTCTTCGCCACCGACCGCATAGACGGTAGCCAAGGTGGCCACGGCGGTTTCGCGCGCGGCGAAGGCCGGGATCAGCGACAGGCTGATCTGCCAGTTGAAGCCCAGCGGCGCAAACAGGTATTGCAGGCTATGGCCGATATAACCGGCGATGGAATAGTCGATGGCCGCCCGCGTGGCATCGGCCGGTGGGGAAGGGAAGGTACAGATGGCCCACATCAGTACCGTCAACGCCAACATCACGCCGGTCAGGCGTTTCAAGAAGATCGCGCCGCGTTCCCACAGGCCCAGCGCGATATCGCGCCAGTGCGGCAGGCGATAGGAGGGCAATTCCATCAACAGCGCGCGCTCCTGGCGCGAACGGCCGATGCGCTTGGCCACCCAGGCTACCAGCATGGCCGCCGCGATGCCCGCCACATACAGGCAGAACAGCGCCAGCCCCTGCAGGTTGAAGATGCCCAGCACCGGATGATGCGGGATGAAGGCCCCGATCAGCAGCGCATACACCGGCAGGCGCGCCGAACAGGTCATCAGCGGCGCGACCAGGATGGTCGCGAGGCGGTCCCGCGGATCGGTGATACTGCGCGTCCCCATGATGCCCGGAATGGCACAGGCGAAGCTGGAGAGCAGGGGAATGAAGGAACGCCCCGACAAACCCACCGAGACCATCAGCTTGTCCAGCACGAAGGCCGCACGCGGCAGGTAGCCCGATTCTTCCAGCAAGAGGATGAAGAAAAACAGCACCAGGATCTGCGGCAGGAAACCCAGCACCGTCCCCAGCCCGGCCAACAGGCCATCGGTCACCAGTCCGCGCAGCGGACCTTCCGGCAACCATGCACCGACCACGCCACCCAGGGTGCCAAAGCCATCGGCAATGGCATCGGTCATCGGCTTGCCGATGGCATAGACGGCCTGGAATACCAGGAACATGGTCAACGCCAGCACCAGCAGCCCCAGCACCGGATGCAGGACGATCCGGTCGATCGCATCGTCGCGGCGGTCGGTGGCAGCCGGCATCACTACGGTCGCGGCCAGGATGGCGCGCACCTCGACGTGCAGGTCATCAATGGACGGCACCGCTGCCGCAGCAGCAGGCACTTGCTTGACATCGATGGCGTCCACCAGCGCGCGCGCACCGCCACGCTTGACCGCCACGGTCTCGATGACCGGCATCCCCAGCCGCTGTGACAGTGCCGCCACATCGATGCGGATGCCGCGGCGGGCGGCGGCGTCCATCATGTTCAGCGCCAGCACCATAGGCAGCCCCAAGCGCCGCACTTCCAGCACGAAACGTAGATGCAGGCGCAGATTGGTGGCATCGGCCACGCACACGATCAGGTCGGGCACCGCCTCGCCCGGATAGCGGCCCTGCAGCACCGCTTGCGTGACGCGCTCATCAGGGCTGACCGATTGCAGGCTGTATGCGCCCGGCAGATCGACCACACGTACCTGGCGGCCGGAAGGGGCGGTGAAGGCGCCGGATTTGCGCTCCACTGTCACGCCGGCGTAGTTGGCCACCTTCTGGCGCGCCCCGGTCAACTGGTTGAACAGTGCCGTCTTGCCGCAATTGGGATTGCCCACCAGAGCGATATTGAGCGCGGCACCGTTCATGCTGCCATTCCTTGGACATCCGAGGCCTGCAGCGTGACCCGCTCGGCTTCGGCGCGCCGCAACGCAAAGCGCGTCGAGCCGATCTGCACCACGATGGGGTCACCGCCAAAGGGCGCGCTGGCGACGATGCGCACCGGTTCTCCGCGCACGAAACCGAGGTCACGCAGACGTGCGGCGACGGCATCGCCAGCGTGCGCATCGGTGACATGATCGACGATGGCGGCAACGCCCTTGGCTAGTTCAGTAAGACGCATGGCTTTTTATTCTGATCAGGATTCAGTAACGATTCTCATTATATTGCTTCACCCTGATAAGTGCCTGACTGAAGTAATCGGTCAATTCGGGCAAGCGCGCCAGGTGGGCTTGAGCGGCGGCGGCTGCGACCATATGCCGCAGCGGGCTGCCGGGAATCCTCACAGAAATGTTAGATTATTAGCAATAAAATAAACGCAACACGTGGTTTTTCTTTTATTATCTAGACAATAAATTCGCCAAATGTGTCGCTTCTTCGCCGAATCTCACAGAATTTTCCATGCGTAAATTATTGCAGCGCACTATACTTCGATTTATTTCCTTGTGGAAATTAATGCCGAGCGCGACAAGCCGGACAGCTGGGGCCGGGCGCTCCCAGCGCCGGGGAGCGGCAGCGCCGGAACGATCGATTCAAGCAGCTTGCATGGAAATGGGCCTGGCGGCCTGAGCGACCACCACAACATGACTCCACATTCAGCAGGTCCAGCCGAATCCGATATGCCGCAGCAGATGCCGCTGCGCAGCCTGTTGGCCGAAATCAGTGCATTGACGCTGCAGGTGCAACAGTTGAGTCGCATGGCAGGCGAAGCCAGCGCACTCATCGACAATAGCCAGATGCCGGCCCCCATTGATCCGGTCTCCTTGCAACAGGCACAGCAAGATGCCGACGACGATGCCGACGATCTCGACCAGACCGCCCACCAAGTCCAATGGGTCGAACTGGAAGAGGCCATCATGCGCATCTTCGACCAGACCTTCGGCCCACGCCTTGATACCCTGGAGCGTCAGATGAGCATGGGGCTGATAGCCGAGATCGGCCCGGCCGCCTTCGTACAGAAGGTGTTGTGGGGCGAGGAGATCAGCGACATTGCGCTCACCATCGCCCTGGAGCGCATGTTGCCGGCGCTGGAGCAACTGGTCGAGGCGCATCCGCGTGCCTTCCTGCGCCAGGCCAATTCAGTGCTGGGACGCTTCAAGAGCAACTAGCTGCGTCGGCTTTTTGCCCTTTCCTTTCTAGAGCCTGTTCCGTTCAATCATTCAGTGGCGAGCAAGACCGTCGAGGTGACGTCCACAACGCAAAATAAAACGCCCCGGCCGCAGCCGGGGCGCTTCATCACCGCATCCCACTCAAACGTCAGTGCGTAGTGTCGGTCTTGGTCTTGGGAGTGGTCGCCAAGGCTTCATTGCGCTGGGCGGTGGACTCCGTCTTTTCCTGCTTCAGCTGCGCCTTGGCAGCCTTCTTGTCGGATTTGTACTCTTGCTTGGCAGCCTTTTTCTGGGCCTTGTACTCGGCCTTGGCGTCGGCATCGGCCTGGCGCTTCTGGACGAACGGATCGTTGGACGGCACGGCCGACGGCGTCGTCGCCGAGTTCATCGAAGTGCCCGGGGCGGTGTCCACGGCATTGCCGCTGGTCGGGGCATTCTGGGCCATGGCGCTACCGGCCAGGGCCATGAACAGGGTCGAGATCAGGATATGACGAGTCTTCATATGTACCTCCTTGGGTTGTGTTTATCGGAAAGCCCGTGGCTTCGATATCGAGAAACAGGATGCGGGATCGATGACGATCCATGTCGCTACTATAGGCAAGTTGGCTGTTGCGCTATGTCGGACAAGGTCTGATTCCGCGCTTCCGCGATGACGCAAATTGCCGGGTATCCATACCCACATTCCCACGCGATGTTGCGTCATACGTGTTGCTCTGAACGTGTTGCCGACATGAAGGTTCGGACAGAAATGCAAGCGATGGTGAACGATGCAAGCAATCGTAACAAGCAGAAACAGGCCTTAGCGCCCTAGCCATCGACCCGTACCACCACCTTGCCGAAGGCGCCGCGTTCCAGATGCGCCAGCGCCTCGGGCAACTCGGCAAATCCATATTCCTGCTCGACCATCGGCACCAGGCCCAGCTGATCGACTGCACGCACCAAGTCTTCCAGCGCACGGCGATGGCCCACGCCGATGCCCTGGATACTCTGGCGACCCAGCAGCAGCGGGATGCTTGAGGCTTGCAGCCGCATGTCGCCCAGCAAGCCTATCAGCGACAGACGACCGCCTTGCGTGAGCGCTTGCAGCGAGCGTTCCACGTTCTCGCCACCGACCAGTTCCAGCACGTGGTCGGCACCACGGCCCTGGGTCATCTCGCGTACCTGATGCTGCCATTGAGGATGAAGACTGCGCAGGATGCCGTGCGTGGCGCCCATTGCGAGCGCGCGCTCCAGCTTGCCCGCATCGCCGGAAATGACGATGGTGCGCGCACCCTGTGCGGCCGCCAGTTGCAGCCCGAACAGCGCCACGCCACCGGTTCCCTGCAACACCACCGTCTGGCCGGCGTGCAATTGGCCCTGTTCGATCAGCGCGGTCCAGGCGGTGAGACCGGCGCAGGGCAGCGTGCTGGCCTGGGCATCACTCAGGGTAAGCGGTGCGGCCACGGCCCAATCCTCATCGAGCAGCACGTACTGGGCCAGCATCCCCGGGCCCGGTGCACCCAAGGCTACAGCTTGCGGCGGCCAGTGGCCGTCCAGCCAGCCGCCCCAGAACGTAGAGATGACGCGTGCCCCCGGCGCGAAGCGGCGCACGCCAGCGCCCACCGCCACGACTTCACCCGCCATGTCGGAGGCGGGCGTGAAAGGTAGCTGCACTTGCGGGCCACCGCTGCCGCTATCGATATTCATCTTGTCCCGGTAATTGAGCGCAACGGCGCGCACGCGCACCAGAATCTGTCCAGGTGCCGGCTGCTCGATGGGCAGGGTCTCCAGTTGCAGGTGCTGCTTGCCGAATTGATGCAGGCGCCAACGGCGCATGGTCTGGTCCATGGTTGCTCCTTGAGCGAACGATAGGTGATGGTGATAGGTCGTGCGTGAGACCAAGGGCTCACGCCGAACTGCGAACAGGACACCAGTCTATGGGCCGCACCAACATCGTAGTGGCGACGATTTTTCCCTGCTTTGTAGCGCTGATTTCGCCAATGCTTGCCAGCGCGGTGCACAATCCCGCCTGGCAAAGGAGGATCCATGGATAGCTTCAATGGCATTGCCGTCTTCATCCAGGCGGTGGAGGCGGGTAGTTTCATCCGCGCAGCACAGCGTCTGCACCTGTCGCGTTCAGCGGTGGGCAAGAGCATTGCGCGTCTGGAAGAACGACTGGGCGTGCGCCTGTTCCTGCGCAACACACGCAGCCAGAGCCTGACCGAGGAAGGGCGCGCCTATTACCAGCGCTGCCTGCGCGCACTGGAAGAACTGGAAAGCGGCCAGGCGCTGGTGGCCGAAGGGCGATGCGAACCCACGGGACGGGTACACATCAGTAGCCCGGTGCTGTTCGGGCGCATGTGCGTGGCACCGGTGCTGGTGGAACTGGCGCGGCGCTGGCCGCAACTGGATATCACGGCCTCCTTCACTGATCGTCGGGTCGACCTGGTCGAGGAAGGCGTGGACCTGGTGCTGCGCAGCGGCCCCTTGCCCGATACCAGCCATCTGGTGGCGCGCAAGATGGGCGTGCAGACCATGATGCTGTGCGCCTCGCCGCAGTATCTGGCCGATCACGGCCGGCCGCGCCACTTCAGCGACCTGGCACGCCATCACGCCATTCTCTATGGCAAGACAACGGGTTGGCCGATCCGGGATGAAGAAGGCAAAGTGCGCATGGCCCCGGTGACCAGCCGCCTGCACTTTGACGATCTCGAAGCGATTGCCGCGGCCACCGTCGCCGGGGCCGGACTGGCGCACCTGCCGTGCTGGCTCATCAGCACACACGTCAAGGCGGGACGACTGGTCAAGCTGATGCCCGAGGAATCCTTCGCCACCATCGACATGCATCTAGCCTGGTCACCGACGCGCCACTTGCCCCTGCGGATACGCACCGTGATCGATGCCCTGGCTGCCGCATTGCCACCCTTGCTGGGTGTGGGTGTGCCCAGATCCAGGCGGGGCCGGGGGCGGTAGTCAGGCGCGGCGGCGGCGCTGCGTGATGTAATGCTGCTGACCCGGCAGGCTGTCCAGCCAGCCCTGCCAGAAGCGCAGCATGGCCGCTTCGAACTGGGGGCCGTGACGCTGCGCATCGGCACGCAGGCGCGCCACGCTGATGTCGCGGGTGTGAGCAATCTCATGGGCGTGACTGACCAGCCAGTGCTCCACCGTGCGCACGTCCACTTCCGGGTGGAATTGCAACGCCAGGCAATGGCGCCCCCAAGCAAAGGCCTGGTGCGGATACCTGGCCGATGCAGCCAGGTGACGCGCCCCGGCCGGCAGGTCGAAGGTATCGCCGTGCCAATGCAGCACCGGGGTCTGCTGCTCCACCACCTCGCGCAACCAGGGCGAATCGGCCAGATGCTGGCCGGGCTGCAGGCTGGCCCAGCCGATCTCCTTGCCACAGCTACCGGGATAGACACGCGCGTGCAAGGCCGCCGCCATCAACTGCGCACCGAGGCAGATGCCCAGGGTGGGCAGATCTTCCAACATCCGCGCCCGCAGCCAGGCGACTTCGGCGCGCAGCCAAGGATAGGCGTCGCTGTCATAGACCGCGACCGGGCCACCCAGCACGATGACCAGGTCCGCATCCAGCGGCGAAACATCGACCAAGGCATCCACTCCCACCTCGACATAGCGGATCTGGTAGCCGTTGCCCAACAACAGCGGGGCCAGTTGGCCCAGATCTTCGTTGGGTACATGACGCAGGGCGAGGGCGGTTTTCATCGGACGACTCCTGTCAGGGGGTGAGGGCGCGGCAGCAACCACGGCCAGCTTCGTTATCTCTTATCGAATACAACGTCTGCCTGAAAAACTTACTCAAATCTATTGAACAAGTTCCTTGAATCTTGAAGCTTTTCGGTCGGAAAATCTTTGCGGCATCGCAAAAGATATGACGTAGACAACAAGCCGGAAAAGCCCAATGATTAGATTTATTCCTTATTTATCATAGGCTTATTGAATAATCTCGACCGTTTTTTTCTTCACAATCTTTCCTTTTTTGATGTGCAGTTGCGATATAAAAATCGCAGCACAGGATCGAAAAAACTGATTGTTCGTCTTTCTGGAATGATGTATTCCGGTTTGTCTTCTTTTTCCGGCGGCCTTGGGTCTCTACACTTGGTCTCACGATGACAGCACACAACGACTGAACCACAAGCGTAGTCACAGCTTGCCGTGCGCATCTCCTCACTCACAAAGGAACGATCATGAACACCAAGAACATTGCCAAGAACCTGTTTGCAGGCCTGCTGTTGAGTACCGCCGTTGGCGCCGCCATGGCTGAAGCCCCGTATCCGGCCGAGACCCAGATCGTCTCGACCAAGAGCCGCGCCGAGGTCGTGGCCGAACTGCAGCAAGCCCGCGCCAACGGTGAACTGCTGGTGACCGACCAATATCCGGTGGACAAGCCCTTCGTCTCCACCAAGACCCGTGCCGAAGTGCGCGCCGAACTGCAACAAGCCCGCGCCAATGGCGAGCTGCTGGTGAGCGACCAGTATCCGGCCGACAAGCCCTTCCACTCGACCCTGACCCGCCAGCAAGTGCAACAGGAACTGCAACAAGCCCGTAGCCAGGGCAACGCAGTGAGCAACGCCCCGGATCGCTCGCTGTAAATCGGACGATCCGCAAGTCTCCTTCCCCCGGCGCCACCATGCCGGGTGGAGGCGCAACAAGCGCAGCGGCCAACCCGCTGCGTCAGTCTCTCCCCAGGCGGGCCCCATGAAAGCGACACCCTCTCCCCTCGGTCGCCGGTAGTGGGGTCCGCCTGTCCTGTTTTCACTTTCATTTCGTGGCCGCGTTTCTGGTTTTTTCATACGGCCATTTTCTAAGTTTTCTCCTCTATTCCCTCTGCCGTTTTCCTTTCCGTTTTCCCTCTGTATTTCGTTCTTTTCCACCTTCCTTGAATAAAAACCATCTCTAAGTTTTTGTATTTTCCATTTATAAGTTTTAGTTCAATGGTTTTCTAAGTTGATGAACGCATCCATGAACCTGCCATGATCGCTGCGCTTGTTCTGAAATTCGGAACGATGAATTCCGATTCCGCGTCTTTATCCGACCGCCGATGATCTCTAAACTTGGTTTCACGATGACAGCACACAACGACTGAACCACATGCGTTGGCCCGGGTTGATGTACTCATCTCCTCACTCACAAAGGAACCATCATGAACACCAAGAACATTGCCAAGAACCTGTTTGCAGGTCTGCTGTTGACCACCGCCATTGGCGCCGCCATGGCCGAGGCTCCGTATCCCGCCGAAACCCGTTTCACCTCCACCAAGACCCGTGCCGACGTGATCGCCGAACTCAAGCAGGCGCGCGCCAATGGTGAATTGCTGGTGAGCGATCGCGACCAGGAAGTCAAGCCGGTGGCCTCGACCAAGACCCGTGATGAAGTACGCGCCGAGCTGGTCCAGGCACGTGCCAATGGCGAACTGAGCATCTCCAATCAGTAAGTACATCCACTGGCGGCAATGGCCGCTACCACGCCAGCGTTTCTCCTCAGGCGGGCCCACGAAAGCGACACTCTCTCCCTCTGTCGCAAGTAGCGTGGCCCGCCTGAATTTGTCTTTTTGGGATTTGCATTTTCTAAGGTTGTTGACTTCCCATTCCTTAGATTCGTCGATTTCACTTTCTAAGTTTTTACCTCAGACAGCATGGCCTCTACAAGCACGAGTTATCGGAGAGCAAATTCCCCCTCCACGAAAAATTCTCCGCCCTGAAATAGTTAGGGTTGCGAGCCATAAAAAATGACGGTTTCAGTCTGCCGTCTTCTCGCCCGGCGGCCCGTCGATCACGGTATCGAGCGCGTCGGGCTGGTTGCGTGCCGAGACGTCCGCGCGCAGGCGGGGCAGGGCGTCGGGGTAGTGGGTGGCGATGAAGCTGATCATGTGCTCGCGAATCTGGCAGCGCAGGTCGAAGGCGCTGCCGGAATCCCTGGCCGAGACCAGCAGGCGGACCTGCATGGTGCGCTCGCTGGCGTCGGTGACGTGCATGACGCAGACCCGCCCATCCCACAAGGGCAGGGTCTGACAGACCCGCTCGAATTCGGCCCGAATGGCCGCCGTGGGCACCGAGAAGTCCAGCCACAGGAAGACCGTGCCCAGGATGGTGGAAGAGGTATGGGTCCAGTTCTCGAAGGGATTTTCGATGAACCATTGCAGCGGCACGATCATGCGGCGCTCATCCCAGATCCTGACCACCACGAAGGTACCGGTGATTTCTTCCACGCGACCCCATTCCCCCTTGACGATCAAGACGTCATCGATGCGGATCGGCTGCGAAAAGGCGATCTGCAGACCGGCAAAGAAGTTGCCCAATACCGGCTTGGCGGCAATACCGGCGACGATCCCGGCCACGCCCGCCGAAGCCAGCAGGCTGGCACCGAACTGGCGCGCGCCGGGCAAGGTCAGCAGCACGAAGGCCAAGCCCAGCAGGGCGATGATGAAATAGGCGCTGCGCGAGAGCACGCGAGTCTGGGTCAGGATGCGGCGGGCCTTGAGATTGTCGGCCACGTCATAGGGGTTGAGGTTGATGACGGTCAGGCTGACCGACTTCACGCAACGCATCAGGAACCAGGTCAGCGCCAGGATGAAGGCCACCGAGGTCAGATAGGAAATGCGCGTGAGCCCGGGTGTGTTGTCGGGCGCGCCGGCCAGCACCAGGCGCAGCATGAAGAGCATCACGCAGGCGCGGCTGGCATTGAAGGTGACGGTGGTGGCGGTGGTGGTGAAGGGATGGCCCCGTGCCAGACGCCGTACCAGGGCAATGCCCATGCGATGCAGGAAGATCGCCAGCAGCATTGCCAGCAGGGCCACGCCCAGCACGATCAGGCCGGAGCGCAACGGGCCTTCGTTCATGTTGTACAGAAAACCGAGATCCAGGTTCATCCTTTCCCTTCCATGTCTGATGTTGTCCGGTGGCTACGCGCAAGGCGTTTTCCGGTTCGAACAGGGAAGGGCGGTTTTGTTTCCGAGCTGGGCTAATTGGCGGGCGGTGATTGCGCCGCCTCCAGCGTGCCGACCAATAGGCAAGCCGTTTCCACCGCGGCGGCCAGGGCCAGTTGGACCGGCGCGGGGCGCTGGCGGGTGAGCTGCTGCAGGGCCGGCCCATCCTGGGACTGCAGCGCTTGCGCCAGGGCTTGCAACCAATCCAGCAATTCCGGCGCGACCGCTTGCGGATGCGCCCACAGGTGGCTGGCCGCCGCCGCCAGGCGTCGCGACAAGGCCACGGCGGTGCGGCCCCGGCCATGGTCGCGCTCGGGCCAGCCGCGTTCGCGCGCCAGGCGCTGCAACAACAGCCCGGCCTCGACATTGGCCACGCAGGCGTCACGCCGGTGCGCGTGCAGTTGCGCCATGCGCGGCTTGTCCTGCAGAGCAGGCGCGGCACTGAGCGCGGCATTGAGATAGGCCAGGTTGAGCTGGGCCATGCGGCGCAGCTGGGTCTGCGGATCGTCCTGCTGGCGGCGCGGCCAGAACAGGTAACTGGCCAGCACCGCCACCAGCGCGCCGATGACGTTGTTGCCAGCGCGCAGGGCGGCATTGGTGAGCTCATGCGCCGGATCGCCACCGACATCGGCCACCAGCACGAAGACCGGGGTAAGGAAAGTGGCATACAGGCCATAGCTGACCGGACGCAGCGCCATGGTCAGCACCGTCAGCGGAAACACCAGCACTGCCAGTCCCAACGGCGAATGCACCACCAGGCAGACCGCCACCGCCAGCACGCCACCGACCACGCTGCCCACGGCGCGCTCCATGCTGCGCGACCAGCTATCGGAAATACTGGGCTGCATCACCAGCATGGTGGCCATGGTGGCCCAATAGCCGAAGGGCAGTTCCAGCAGATGCACGATCAGGTAGGTGGCACCGGCGGCGGCGGCGCAGCGCCAGGCGTGATGCCATTCGGCCGAACCGGCGCGCACATGCAGCGCGGCCTTGCGCCACAGCGCAGCCAGCAGGTGCAGCAGCGCCGCCACACCCCGACGTTGTGGCCGGGCCACGCGGGCGGCCTGCTTGAGGCCGGCCGGATCCTGGCCGCCCAGCGCCAGCGGCGTATCGACCTGCTGCAACAGACGTCCGGTGCCGCTGGGCAGGCGCGCCACCAGTTGCCGCAGGCGCAGCATGATGCGCGCATCGTCATCGGCGGCAATCGCCTGGCCGCCTTGCATATCCCGCTGCATGGCCTGCAACTGGCGCGCAATCGCGCCCAACACACGTGCGGTGCGCTGGCGCGCGTGGGCGGGCTGGTAGTGCGTCAACTGCAGATCGGCCAGCACCGTAATGCCATCGAGCAGCACCTCGGCGCGCGCCAGGCGCACCAGCAGGTTTTCGTACAGACGGCGGGATTCGGTACGCTCGACGGCCACCGCTTCCAAGGCGCGATGGGCGCTGGCAATGTCAAAGCGTGCATGACGGCGGGTGTGCGCCGCCAGTTCGGCGGCATGGACCGCATACGCCACGTCATCCAGATCATTGGCCGCGGCGATGGCGGCCAGCTCGGCCAACGTGCCATAGGCCCGCGCCACCGCCTGGCGCGCCGGGGCAAAGGGGTGGATGCGCCAAGCCGTCAGGCCCAACAGCAGCGCCCACAGGCAGCCGCCGAAGTAGATCAGCACGTGGCTTTGCGTCAGCGGCCACAGCACCACCGGGGCATCGGCCATGATGGCCGACACGCCCGCGGCCAGCATCAATACCAACCCGGCAGCGGCACCATAGATGCGCGAGAAACCGGCCACGCCAGCACACGCCATGATGGTCAGCAAACCCGCTTCCACGCTGAAACCGGCGGCGGTGGCAGCGACCATGCCGCCCAGGGTGGAGGCCAGCGCAAAGCCGCCCATCGAGGCCAGGCGGGCGCGATTGGAGCCGGCACTGTCGGCCAGGCAAGTCAGGAAGGCGCCGATGGCGGCCCAGGAAAACAGGGGATTGCCCAGCCACTCGCCCAGTAGCAGCATGGCCGCTGCCCCACAAGCGGCGCGCAGGCCCTCGGAGAGATTGGCATGACGCAGGGGAAACTGCATACGCCAGCGTTCCACGCGGGTGCGGCAGCGGCGGCAATAGTTGAGCAACAGGAAGCGGTACAGCGAGAAACGCGACGACAAGAGCGGCGGCATGATCGTGCTTGGATAGACGGCTGGCGGAGCAGGGCAGGGGCCTGGAGGGACCATGGAGGATGGCCGACACCCGCACACTCACGAGCGCGATGACGTCATTCCGGTTCCGCCTTCACGGGTGAGGAGGGGCGGCAGGTATCGGCATGATCAGTATAGGAAGAGGCAGTCATGCACGGCATGACTTAAATTCCCATTTTGCATTCGCAGATGGAATACAAGAAAAAAAAAGCGAAGCAAGATAGCGGAGCGCAGTGCGCCCCTGACACATTACTTGCGCCCTCGGCCACCGGCAAACAGTTCAGCGCTGATGTCCATCCAGGCCCTTGCCGCATGGGACAGGTAAGCGCCGCGCGTGACATAGGCCACCTGCCATTGCACTTCCGGTTCCACCAGCCGCACCGCCTGCAACTGGTCGCTGGCCAGGCGGTGGATGAAGGGTTCGGGCAGGAGCGCCGCGCCCATGCCGGCCAAGGCCATGGCCACCAGCCAGTCCCATTGCGCGCTCTGGGCCACGATCCGGGGAGTAATCTCTTGCTCGCGGAAGACGCCGCGCAGGCTGCGGGTGAGGCCGAATTCATTGTTCAACAGCACCAGCGGCATCCCATCGAGCTGGGCGCAGCGCAGGGTGGCGCGGTTCTTCTGGAAGCTGCCGGCCTGCGCCACCGCCCACATGGGGTAGCGCGCCACCGGCAGGGTCTGCAATTCCAGGTCGGGGTCGGCCGGCAGCACGGTCATGCCGATTTCCAGCTCGCCGCTGGCGACCCGCTGCTCGATCTGCGGGCCGGTATCTTCCTTGAGCACGATGGCAATCTCTGGATGACGCTCGCGGAAGGCCTTCAGTACCGGCGTGCAGAGGATGTTGATCATGGGCGGGATGCCGATTTCCAGGCGGCCGCAGCGCAGCGCCTTGGTATCGCGCACCTCGGCGTCGAGCCGCTGCATCGAGGCCAGGATCTGCTGGCCCTGCTCATACACCACGCGACCGGTATCGGTCAGTTGCAGGCGACGCCCATCGCGGATCAGCAAGGGCGCGTCCACCTCGTCCTCCAGCTGGCGCACCATCTTGCTGACGGTGGACTGGGTCACGTGCAAGGTGTCGGCGGCGCGGCTGAAACTGTTCAGACGCACCGTTTCGGTGAAATAGCGCAGGGCGCGGATATCCATGGCGGCGGGGGCTTCAGGCAAAAGTGGAGTGGCTTGGAAAAGTATGCATTTTCCGACTGCAACGGCGGAATTTAAATCATACAGCGCATACAGACCGACTTCTATACTTGGTTCAAACAAGATGCAAGAAGTCCGTCAAGGATGCACTTCGCCCCACCCTAAAGAACCCGAGCAGGAGCACACTCATGGATAGCCAGCGCATCCGCCAGCCCGCATTGGCCGGCAAAGTCATGTCTGCCGCACAGGCGGCGACCTTCTTCCACAACGGCATGACCATCGGCTTGAGCGGCTTTACCCGCGCCGGCGATGCCAAGGCCATGCCGCGTGCACTGGCCGACCGTGCTACGCAGGAAGAACTGCATTTCACCGTCATCACCGGCGCCTCGCTGGGCAATGGCAGCGACGGCCTGATGGCCGAAGCGGGGCTGCTGGCACGACGCCTGCCGTTCCAGGTCGACCCCACCCTGCGCAAGCAGATCAATGCCGGCCAGGTCATGTTCATCGACCAGCACCTGTCGGAAACCGCCGAGCAATTGCGCAGCGGCACGCCCTCGCGCATCGACATCGCCGTCATCGAAGCCGCGGCCATCACCGAAGAAGGCATCGTGCCCACCATGTCGGTGGGCAATTCGGCCAGCTTCGTGGAGCAGGCCAAGCAGATCGTCATCGAACTCAATACCAGTATGCCGATGGCCCTGGAAGGCTTGCACGACATCTACCTGCCGGCGGCCCGTCCCGAGCGCAAACCCATCCCGCTGACCGCCGCGGGCGACCGCATCGGTCATCCGACCATTCCCTTCGATCCGGCCAAGGTGGTGGCCATCGTGTTGACCGAAACGCCTGACAGCCCCTCCACGGTCTTGCCGCCGGACGACGAGACCCGCGCCATCGCGCGCCACGTGATCCACTTCCTGGAGTGCGAAGTGGAAGCTGGTCGTCTGCCGCATACGCTGGCACCGCTGCAGGCCGGCATCGGCACGATTGCCAATGCGGTCTTGCACGGACTGGTGGATTCACCCTTCCGCAACCTGGTGATGTATTCGGAAGTGCTGCAGGACAGCGCCATCGAACTGCTGGACTCGGGCCAGCTGGCCTTTGCCTCGGCCTCGTCGATCACGCTGTCGCAAGCCAAGTACGAGCACTTCCTGGCCAACCTCGATCGCTATCGCGACAAGCTGGTACTGCGCCCGCAGGAGATCAGCAATCACCCGGAAGTGGTGCGCCGGTTGGGCATCATCGGCTTGAACACGGCGCTGGAGTTCGACCTCTACGGCAACGTCAATTCCACCCACGTGGGCGGCACCCACATGATGAACGGCATCGGCGGCTCGGGCGACTTCGCGCGCAATGGGCAGATCTCGATCTTCGTCTCCAAGTCGGTGGCCAAGGACGGCGCCATTTCCAGCGTGGTGCCGATGGTGTCGCACGTGGACCACAGCGAGCATGATGTCGATGTGCTGGTCACCGAGTGGGGGCTGGCCGACCTGCGCGGACTGGCGCCGCGCGAGCGGGCGCTGAAGGTGATCGAACAGTGCTGCCACCCGGACTACCGACCGCAACTGCGTGACTACTTCGAACGTGCCTGCCAGGCGGGCGGTCATACGCCGCATCTGCTGGGCGAGGCATTCTCGTGGCACCAACATTACGCACAGCATCGCACCATGCGCCTGGATCAGCACAAGGGCTGAAGCTGCCGATGATGTGCCAGGGAAAATGCCTGCATCAAGCATCAAGCTATTGCCCCTTTATTTATACCTTCTTAGAACTCATTTCACCAATAGGCGTGAAATGAGTTCTAGATAAGGGGCAAATCTGTTCCTCGTCCACCTGCTTCTCGGCACAATCTACGCGGCTGGGTATGCGTATGCGGATTCGTCTTCGAATTGACACGCCGCTTGCGTCGCGTGTTCCAGCACGTATCTGGAGAGGCGTCCGTTGACGCGAGACTATCAAGCGTCGTTCAAGGAGGATGGTTGGCGCAACTTCTTTTGAGCATCTTGAACATCCGGGAACAAGGCTAAAGCATCATTTTGAATGCGCTGCCGGTTAACTTCTTCGCTGTAGTAGCCAAGCTTGGTCATCGTATCGCTGGGCAATCCATGTCTGATATTGATCGCCCGCGCCGATTGTTCCCGATAGGCTTGCTCAGAGGCTTCCCTCGTGGCAGAAGTATTTAAATGATTTACCAGATTCTCAAGAATCTGCGGATAGGCCGCCAGCGCCAATGATCCCCCTAACGCGCCCACAGGAGAGCCTGACCCAGCCGAGTCTCCGACAAGCACGACATTCGACCGCATGGTGTTGTCGGCGCGCTTCATTTTTACATCAATTCTCTGAGATGAGAATTCGATCGTTTCATCCGAAATCCTCGTGTCTGAGCCACCAACCTCACACATAAGCTGTGCTGCACTCATGGCGTTGCTGATGGCGGCAGCATCGAATGGCTTGTCAGGCTCAATGCCTAAGGACATGTTGACGAGCGCCCCCTCTTGCCGATGAAGATGATGAATCGCGGTCAGTTGTTTTTTTTTCTTTATCAAACATCACGCCAAACAGTCCTGGCGCAGTATTTTCGGGGCCAGTGTAATTGGCCTGGTACCAGCTCTCTACGGTAGGGCTAATGGTTTGTTCACTCACCAGCGACGCATTCTTACTGTTTGCACCCTCGGCCACGACAATGAGATCGAATTTAATGGCTGGATCGATATCTTCTTTTTCATCGTTGTCGCCCACCGTCAGTCTCGCAGCGTAGTCAGTGCTTGGTCCCATTGAAGTTAGCAAGGAGACTTCGGCGGAAATGACATCGATATTCTCCTGGGTCAGGCAATACTGGTTCAACCCTTTTTCCAGATTCCTGATCTGGCATAGTGCTACGTTGTGCGCACTGATCGTCGACAGATTCGGATATTGCCAATCCCTGGCATCAACCGCTGCAACAGGCTCCCCTTGCGGCCATTCGAGATTCATATAGGCCATAGGCTCAGTTTGCCGCGTCTTCGTAGACGTCTGCAAATCCAGATAGTCGGTTTTTTCCCGATTCTTGCCGAGGCGAACCGGTATCTGCGCCGAAGTATGGATGCCATCATTATTGGTCAGCCACTTCACAAATCTAAAGGCAGAGTTAGCCGACTTGATGACTCTTCCTTGATTCGTGGCGAAAATACCTTCTTCCGAGCCGATATTATTCCGATTGATATCGATTAACTTGTGTTCGATCAGATGTCGAAGCAAGTCTCCTTCTGGCGCCAATTTGGCCAGCGTAAACAGCGCTTCTTCTTTGAGTACGAAGGTATTTTGGCGCGTGTATGCGGTTCTCTTTTCAGCCACGATCACATGAAATCCGCTGTTCTTCAGCGTCAGTGCTGCAGCGAATCCCGCGGTACTTCCCCCGGACACAAGAGCGACCCTCATGCTTGGATTGCGCTCTTTTTTCTCCGCTAGTTCAGACATCAGTGCCTTGATGGCAGACACATCATTTGCGGTAGTGTTCACTGCATAGTCCGACGCACCATGAATAGTAGGCAAAGCACCCGCCAGTTGACGAAGAACTGCGCCCTTTCCCTGGTTCTTGTTCACCTGCTGCATGGTGTTGCATGTGCTGGCCTCACTTGGTTCAGGAGTTGCTACTTCCGGTTGAGCCTGGGTAGGTAATTGCGAAGGAAATTCATAGTCTTCCGCTGGATGCGGGGGGGATGTGACATTCATCATATTGGTTCCATTTTTAGTTGACTGAAACAGAACGGGTCGCCATAGGCAGATCGCCGCCAACGACTTTCTGTTTGTAGAGATCTGTTGTGAGATGCAGCATGTCGCTGCAAATGGTATGTGCCCACAGCCAGGCGATAGTTTCAGCAGTCTGTAAGGGACTTGCACAGCGTCTGTGTCCGGCACATTTTTGCGGAAAAGCTCTTCGGAAGTTTTCCTCAAAAATGTGCTGCTTTCTCTGAGGAAAAGCAACGTCAATCCGGCAGACGGACTAGCAGGATGCACATATCGAGTGACGCTTACGCTGCGCACGGCATACCTCATGGTGCGCGATGCGCGGACATACCGGTTCACCGTTCGGTGGAACCGTCAACCTTCGGTGGTCGACATACCCATGCACAGGCAGACGCCGATTTCATCTGCAAACTCCTGCAAGCCTCGCGGCGTCGGCGGTAGTGGGAGGATCCCTTCATCTCCCTACCTCGCTGCCGCCTGCCTCCAATCGAAAGAGAACAATGAACACCTGTTCAATCCCATGAGGGGCGCGGCCTTATTGCATACCTTGATCATAGAAGCGTTTCATTTCCCCGGTCGCAGTGAAGAAATTTGCTCCAACGGAGTAATGACAACAGCCTTGGACCATGATCGGTATGTCGTGATCCGCTTGAACGGGCGGAGTATTCCGAAACAAAAAACCTATTAGATCATTTCATGAAAAACCTACCTCTTCATTCGGCCGTCGACATCCGCTTCTTGCAGGAACCCATGCTCGATGCTCCCAGTGCACCAGAGCCTGGCACTGCTTCTTCCGAGATGACGACGCAGCCTGAACTGCCATGTCGACCCGCCATGCTGGACATTCGCCACGAACAGCGAATCCGCGCGCAGCAGCGCGCAACCCATTCGGAAATCACATCTGTGCAAGCCGATGTAGAGAGCACTCAGGATCATCACGATATCGACGTTCAGGCCAGCCCTCTGGACTGGCCTGTGCTGCGGTGTCTGCTGATGATTGATGTTGCCAGTGGCCGCCTGTCGGCGGCCAGCACCGGCGCCGCAGACGATGCTCGTGCCCTGACCAGCCTGCTCGACGAGCTGAACCTCGCTCCCGCGTTTCTGGAACAGATCAAGCATCTGGCCCAGGAACTTCCGCCAGGGCAAGCACTGGAGTTGCGTTATTGCATGGGTGCATCGATGGACGCACAGTATCGTCACCTGCAGTCGCGCTTCGCGGTCAAGCAGGCGCTGCTATGGAAGGACGGCGACCATGCCGCGCGCCGTCGCGAGGAGGTGCTGGCGGCCGCGACCGAACATGCGCCTTGCACCGGAGCCGCAGATGACTTTGTGGAGATCGAACTCAAGGGCATCAGCGTCATCAGTGCCGCCTTGGCCGGGATGCGCCAGCAAGCTGCGCTCTGGGACGAAAAAACCGGCCATGACGATTACGCCCGGCTATGCAGCGTGATGCCGGAGGTCTCGGTGCATATCGCTCCCGATGGTGCCTCCATCGAGTCGTTCAGCCAGGCGATCTGTTGCGAACTGGCCAAGCCTGCACATGCAGACTTTCGCGCCAGCCAAGCTCTTATCCACGCACGTTATCAGGCTGGGCGGATCGAGCACAGCTGGCGCGCGCTGGGCGGCAGTATGATAGGTGGTGCCGTGTATTCGCTGGGCATGATGATGCTCAACAACTACATCAACCACAGCATGATCCCGGCCGAAATGCGCCGCGAAACTGGGTTGAGTCGCCAGAGCACGGCGGAGAAGCTGTTTTCGGATGTATCTGAAGAGCTCCTGTCGGTGGCGACGCCCTGGCAGAAATTCCTGATGACATTTGATCCCAGCTGGCAACTGGGTAGTTGGGAAATCTTTGACAACGCCATCCTCGACTGCGTCCTGGGTGACGATGAGGCAAAGCAGGAGACGTCCCAGAAAACACTTGAAGGCCCCTCGGGTGGCGATGTTCATCCTCAGGGTAGTAAGGACAGTGGCGCTGCGGCAATTGCCGATACCGAGGCAGCGTCGCTGGCCGGTGCGTTGGTGGCGTCACAACAGAGGATAGGGCAAGGGCTGTCAGAACTGACCTCGGCCAGTTTGCGATCAGGACTAAGTTCAGTGGCCGCCAAAGCGGCGGCGATGATGGGGCAGATGGCCTCTTCCGCTTCGTTCGCGGTACCGGCAGGCATCATGTCCGGAGTATTCTCCTGGCCTGATAAGGCCATCGAGATCTGGAAGCCCGGTCGCACCGCCAGCGCCTTCAAGTCCGGATTCAAGGTTGCGGTGACTTCGCCGCTCTCCAGCCTGGCGTGCAGTGCCGGATTTTTCCTGAAAATGGGTGAAGTGGCGGCCGAGACTGAGGCAGCGGTCTTGCAGGCGCTTGAGCAGGGACAACTGGCCTGGCCACAGTACAATCCCTTCGATGCCACCCAATCATTCGACCGCAGCGACATTGAGCAGGTCAAGCGAGCTGTCTGGGATATGACCCAAGAACAGCTCAACAATGAGCCTGATGCACTAGCGGTGCGGCTGTCGGTGCCGATGGAGTTTATCTCGGGCGTCGTGCAAGGCAGCATTTCGCTCATTCCTGGGATGAATCAGGCGATTTCGTTTGCCTTGGATACGCTGTTCTTCGGTCCTGGCGAGTTGCTCTGGATGACCATCACGGGGGTCATCTCCAATCGCGCCAATGAACAGGAACTGCGTAGTCGTCTTGCCGCGGTGATGCAGTCCTGTTCGCATGAGGCAGTTGGCTCGATCCAGAGCAGGCGCATTGCCGTGCAGTTCCTGCTGGATAACCGGCTGATCTCCGAGGAAGGCTTGCGTCAGTGGCAGCAACAGACAGTTGCGATGTTGGGCGGCGCCATGATCCATCCGGTATATGAGGGCGGCAGCTACCTCAAAAATGGAGGACGGGTAGGGCTGCGGGCATTGGCCGAGCTACCCACACGCGTCGGTGCGACCATGCCTAACGCACTACGCCGTCTGAGCTCGCGCACCGGAGAGCTACTCTCTACGGCTGGTAAGTACGCACGTACCGGCGCTGGAGCAGCCGTGGATTGGGCGGTTTCCGCAGGCGTGTCGGTGGCGCGTCCGCCGATTTCCTATCTGCGTGGCGAAGAACACGCACCGGATGCTGCGGCCGCGAGCCGCTATGCTGAGACGCTCAAGGCACTTCCTGCACGGGTAAGCAAGACGATGACGGATCTGCTCGGACCGGATGAGCACAATCTATCCATACGGACCCGCTTGCCCTACGAAAGGGCCGTGACAGGAAAGCCTCGCAGCGATGCGCTCGCGCAGGTACCAGCGTCAAATAATTGATGCAGGCATTGTTGCATTCGGCACGCACGGCCACCTTCAGAAGGTTTCCCAATCTCCATCAGCCTCTTCCTTTTTGAATGAGGATGAGGGTGCGGGCGCAGGTTTGTTGACACTGGGCTGTACCTTGGGAGGTAGTGAGCGGGCCGCGGCAGGCGCCGGCTTGGGCGCCGTCTTCACCACTGCGGCCGCGCGGGCCACCGGAACCGAGTGGGCGATGCCGCCCGCTGTCTTGAAGATGCCCACCGCACTACGCAATTCGGTGGCCTGTTCGGACATCGCCTGGGCCGCCGCCGCAGCTTGCTCCACCAAGGCCGCATTTTGCTGGGTGACCTGGTCCATTTGACCCAACGCCTGGTTCACCTGCTCGATACCGGTGGTCTGTTCCAACGACGCAGCGGAAATCTCGGTCATGATATCGGTCACGTTGCGGACCGCCTGCACCACTTCATTGATGGTCTGGCCAGCTTCGCTGACCAGGTGGGTACCGCGTTGCACGCGCTCGCCCGACAGGTTGATGAGATCCTTCACATCCTTGGCGGCAGCAGCGCTGCGCTGGGCCAGCGAGCGCACCTCGCTGGCAACCACCGCAAAGCCGCGCCCTTGCTCACCGGCCCGGGCCGCTTCCACGGCGGCGTTGAGCGCCAGGATATTGGTCTGGAAGGCGATGCCTTCGATGACGGTGATGATGTCGGACACCCTGTTGGAGCTGTCGGAAATTTCATTCATGGTATCGATCACACGCCCAACCACCTCACCGCCCTTGACCGCAAGCGTGGAGGCGTTTTCCGCCAGGACATTGCCCTGCCTGGCATTGTCCGAATTCTGGCGCACCGTGGAGGTCAGCTCTTCCATGCTCGACGCCGTTTCTTCCAGCGATGCTGCCTGCTGCTCGGTGCGTTGGGACAAGTCCGTGTTGCCGGTGGCGATTTCGCCAGCGGCCACGGAAATGGATTCACCCGAGGATTGGATGCCGCGCACGATGGTCGTGAGCTGTTCACGCATGGTCGACAGCGACGCCATCAAGCTATCGCGGTCGTTGTTTTTCAAGGGCACTGGCACGGTCAGGTCACCGGCGGCAATATGCTGGGCCACCTGGGCGGCGGCCGCAGGCTCTCCCCCCAGGGCATTGACGATACTGCGCGTGATTGCAAAGCCGGCGACGATGGCCAACAAGACGGTCAAGGCACCGGCACCGATGAGCACCGACAGGGTCGAACTGCTCAATGCACGGACCTGTTCGCCACGCACCTTGAGCAGGGACTCTTCGGCCTGATTGAATTCAGCCTGCAGCGCACGGAAGCGGTCCATGTGGACCTTGTCGTGAGCCGCACCGAAATACGCTTGCAGGGCTTGCGTGGAAGCACTGGCGTTGGCCTCTTTGCGCAGTTTGATCAAGGTCTGGTCGACTTCTTCGATCTTGTTGGTCAGCTCCAGCATTGCGGCCAGGCGTTTTTGCTGGGCCGGATTGTCAGAGGTCAGCTTCTTGGCTTCGTCGAAGGCCTTCCTGAATTCTTTGCGCCCCTCCAGATAGGGAGCGAGGAAAGCCTCGTTGCCCGAGGCCACGTAACCACGAATGCCAGTCTCGATGTTGACCATATTGACCAGCATATTGTCAGCCGTGCCCATCACCTCGTAGGTATGAACATTCATGGCGCTGGCGGCTTCCAGCTTGTTGAAATTGAACAGCGACAAGGCACTTCCCGCCAGTGACACCAGCACCATGCAAAGAAAGGCCAACCCCAGTTTTCGACCGACGGTCAATGATCCAAACATTTTCCCCACCCCATTGTTCCCAGCCGAATCGCTGGTTCGTTTTCATTTGAATAGCACGCAAAAGGAGAACTACAAGCGCATCAGGTCTTCATGGCTTTGGCAATCGCCGCAGCGGCCACGGATTGGGGCGAATCATCAGGCTGCATGTCGGCATGAAGGGCGAGCTCTTCAAACGTGGAATTCAGGCTCTCCATGATTTCCTGGAGCCTGTGGAGCTGATGCATCAGCTCTCTGGAACGACGAGAGGCGAGCTCGTCGCCGGTTTGTTCCATGGACATGATCTGGCTCCCAAATTTAGAAATCCGATGCGAATGCATACTCCGCGCCTTGGCGCCAGTCATCATTCATTTCCAAAGTTGCCCTGAACCAGGGCAGCAGTTGCCACCCGCGATTCCGCAAAGCAATTTGTTGGGGCCACTATAGGTGCTTGACTCATCGTTGAACCTCAGGGATTTCCTTATGCCGCCACACTCCGGGGGAGTTTGAGAATGCTGTGTCGGAGACACTTCTCATACTGTGGAAATCTCACGAACTCAATGCCCCTTTTCCGACGGCCTTGTGCACCACAGCCGGCATGGCCTCCTTCATGGTATCGATGAAGTGACGTAGTCGCGCCGGATAGAAGCGCGCATAGGGATAGAGCAGCGACACCGGCAGCGGCGCGGGCTCCCATTCCGGCAGCAATTGCACCAGGCGACCGGTCGCCACATCCTCGGCCAGTACCCAGGACGAGCCCACGGCCACGCCCATGCCTTCGATGGCGCAGTTGCGCAGTGCATACAGGCTGTCGGTGACCAGTTGTGGACGAAACGCCACCTGGCGCTGCTCGCCGGTGCTGGCATGGGTCAGCGTGATGTCGCGGCGGTAAAAGGCAGGAATGGCGATCCAAGGAAAGGTCGCCAGGTCGGAGGGGCGCCGCGGCAAAGGACGCCCCTGCAGCAGCGCGGGGGCCACCACCGTCATGCGCGGCACCTCCGCCAGATGGATCGCCACCACCGAGGAATCATTGACTTCCCCCACCTGGATGGCGCAATCGATGCCCTGGCTGATGAAATCGGCGGCGCGGTCGTGCAGCAGCCATTCCACCGTGATGCGCGGATGCGCGCGCATGAACTGGGCCAACGGCCCGATCAGTTGTTGCTGTCCGAAGGCATGTGGCACCGCCACCCGCAACGATCCCTCGGCGTGCTGGCGCGCTCCGCGCAACTCGTTTTCGAACTCATCCCAGCCGGCCAGTAACTCCTTGGCACGCTCGTAGCAGCGCTCGCCATCCTCGGTCATCTTCATGGCGTGGGTGGAGCGCTGCAGCAGGCGCACCCCCAGCGAGCGTTCCAGCGTTTGCAGGCGACGACTGATAGTGGGCTGGGTAGTGGCGAGCTGGGCGGCGGCGGCCGAGAGGCTGCCGGCCTCGACGATGCGCACGAAGGTCTGGATCAATTCGATGCGGTCGGTCAGGCCGGTGGCCGAGAAACTGGGAGCAGGGGAGGCGGGCTTGGTCATACGGCTAACGTATAACAATTCTGCCGGTGACGCTACTACCGAATGTGAGCCCGTCAGCGGACAATCCGTTCCAACGCTGGCAGAGAGGGGGTTTCCCGGGCCGGCCGCAAGACCAACCCTATCGAGGTCCATCATGAACAGTCTGCAAAAACCGCATCCCGCCAGTACCGCCGCTGCGCCGGCTGCTGCCACTCATGCGGCATCCCATTCCCACGGTCTGTCGACCGGCCTGATCGGCCTGCTGGCCAGCGGCGCTGGCCTGGCCGTGGCTTCGCTCTACTATTCGCAACCCATGCTGGGCGTGCTGGCCGATGACATCGGCGCCTCCGAGCGTGCCGTGGGCATGGTGCCGATGTCGACCCAGCTCGGCTATGCGCTGGGCATCCTGCTGCTGGCCCCGCTGGGCGACCGCTATGACCGCCGCCGCATCATCCTCATCAAGGCCGCCATCCTGACGGTGGCCCTGCTGCTGGCCGGTGCTGCCTCGGGTGTAAGCACGCTGCTGGCCGCCAGCCTGGCCATCGGCCTGACTGCCACGCTGGCCCAGGACATCGTGCCGGCCGCCGCCACCCTGGCACCGGAACAGCATCGCGGCCGTATCGTCGGCACCGTCATGACCGGGCTGCTGCTGGGCATCCTGCTCTCGCGCGTGGTCAGTGGTTTCGTGGCCGAGCACTTCGGCTGGCGTGCCATGTTCGTGGGCGCCTCGGCCAGCATCGCCTTGATCGGGCTGGCTGCCTGGCGTGGCCTGCCGCGCTTCCACCCGACTACGCACCTGTCCTACGGCGCGCTGCTGGGTTCGCTGGGCAGCCTGGTCAAGAAGCATGGCGCCTTGCGCCGCGCCGCGCTGGCCCAGGGCTTGCTGTCGGTCGGTTTCTCGGCGTTCTGGTCGACGCTGGCGGTGATGCTGCATGGCGCACCGTTCCACCTGGGCAGTGCTGCAGCTGGCGCTTTCGGCCTGGCCGGTGCCGCTGGTGCGCTGGCTGCACCGCTGGCTGGCCGCATCTCCGACAAGAAGGGCCCGGAACTGGTGACCCGTCTGGGCGTGAGCCTGGCGGCGCTGTCCTTCGCCTCGATGGCACTGTCGCCGTGGTTCTCGACCCAAGGTCAACTGGTGTTGCTGGCGCTGGCCGCCATCGGTTTCGACCTCGGCGTGCAGGCTACGCTGGTGGCGCACCAGACCATCGTCTACAGCATCGAACCGGGTGCCCGCAGCCGTCTGAATGCGGTCCTGTTCGTGGGCATGTTCATCGGCATGGCCGCTGGTGCCGCCCTGGGCAGCCTGGCGCTGGCCCAGTGGGGCTGGATCGCGGTAGTCGGGCTGGCCGTGATTTCTGCCGTGTTGGCCTTGGTGGTGCGTTTGTGGCCGGGGGCAGCCAAGGCACGGTGAATTCTCTTGAAGCTGTGCAGGAACAAAGAAGAACGGTCCCGGCCTGTTGGTCGGGACCATTTTTTATTTTTCGCTGGCGGATGGATGCGTTGAGGTCTATGCACCCGCATTTTTGCCAGGCGAGAACACGCGCCACCAACTCCCTCGGTCTTGCCACATCTCTTATAATCCGAGGCAGGAGACAACCCCGCCAACATGTTGCCAGGCAATCAGCGCGCCCATCCGGGGCGGCGTACAGCGGCCATGCGGCGAATACCAAAGCAGGGTGGATGGCATGGCACTGTATTTCAAGAACAAGCGACAAAAGACTTTCCTCGGCGCCCCCGTCGGTTGGCCATTGATGTTCCTGATGGCAGTGGACCTGTGCATCGCCGTGCTGATGTTCCTCTCGGACCATGACTGGAGCGGCCTGATCCTGCTGTATCCGCCGCTGGCGCTGGCGCTGGCCATGCTGGCCGATGCCCGCAAGGAAAAAGCGGCGGCACAGCAAGCCCAACGCCAGGCCGCGCGCCGCCGGCAGCCTTAAGCCGGTCCCATTGCTCACAGACTCGAACCGATGACCCAAGCCTCACAAGCTGCCGCACTGCTGCTGGTATCACGCCTGAATTTTTCCTATCCCGGCCTGGACCTGTTCCAGGATTTCTCGGCCCGCATCGATGCTGGCGTCACGCTGGTGCGCGGTGGCGATGGCCGTGGCAAGACCACGCTGCTCAATCTCCTGGGTGGCTTCATGCCGGCGCGCGACGGCGTGCTGGAACTGGACGGCCTGCGTCTGGATAGCGATGGCGAAGCCTACCGCCGTCGGGTCTTCTTCATCGACCCGCGCAGCGAGGCCTATGACCAGATGACGCCACCGCAAGTGTTCGCCACCCTGGCCGAGCGCTATCCCCGTTTCGAGCACGGCCTGCTGCCAGCCTTGATCGAAGGGCTGTCGTTGACACCGCATCTGGAAAAGAAGCTCTTCATGCTCTCCACCGGCAGCAAGCGCAAGGTCTACCTGGCCGCCGCCTTCGCCGCCGGAGCCACCTTGACGCTGCTGGACGATCCCTACGCCAGCCTGGACCGCGCCTCGATCAACTTCGTGGCGACCACGCTCAATGCCCATGCCGATGATGTGCAGCAGGCGTGGGTGGTGGCGATGTATGAGGGGCCGGAGGCGATCAGGTTGGCGGGGATGATTGATCTGGGCGATTAAGCGCTGACGGGTATCCGCTCTACTGCTCGTATTTTTCTTCCGATTGACAGAGCTAGGACAATCATCCTAGCCCCCCCCCCATCGAATTAGGACATATGTCCTAAATTTCACTCTTCCCCATCCCCATCATCATGAGTGAAGTCAATACACGCGAGAAGATCGTACGAGAAGCCGATCGCCTGCTCTATGAATCCGGCTACGAGAATACCTCCTTTGCCACCATCGCCGAGACGGTAGGAATCTCGCGTGGCAACTTCTATCATCATTTCAAAAGCAAGGATGACATCCTCTCGGCCGTGATCGGTTTGCGGCTGACGCAACGCCAGAGCCTGCTTGAGCGCTGGGAAATGCAGGATGAACAGCCAGCCTCCCGCATCCGCAGCTTTACAATGAACCTCAGCATGGGACTGATCCTGGCCATGCTCGCCCTGGTGTCGACACTGGCCATTGCCGTGCTGGGTCGGCGTGTGCCAGCACGACCGTTGGTGCCGACTACTACCTGAAGGGTGTTGCCTGTTTCCGACGCCGCAGCCTTGTGCGGCGGCGTTTCTATTGACCAGCGCCAACGCTGCGCTTGGCTTCCTCCCGCTTGTCTTCTATGCTGAAGCAGCCGGATCGCAATCAGGATGTCCGTGAATAGTTGCCTTCCGGTCACGCCGCGCCACCGGCTTGCCTACCGACAATGAAACGATAACAGGGGAATTCCATGCAACTTTCCAACGTCACTATCCGTGTGCGCCTCTGGCTGGGCTTCGGCCTGCTGATGGTGCTGATGCTGGCCATGGCCGCCAGCGGCATTGCGCGCCTGGGGCAATTGAATACCCAGATGAAGGATGTCATCCACGACAAGTATCCCAAGACCGTCGTGGCCGGCGACATCGTCGACCAATTGAACCTGATCGCGCGCTCGGTGCGCAACATCCTGCTGCTCAAGAAAGACGCCCAGATCAAGAGCGAATACGACCGCATCACCGGGGCCGACAAGGCCGTGCGCGACGACCTGGCCCAGCTCGACCAACTGCTCACCGACGCCGACAGCCGCGCCTCGTTGGACAAGTTGCGCAGCGCGCT
This sequence comes from Herbaspirillum rubrisubalbicans, assembly GCF_003719195.1. Taxonomy (NCBI): domain Bacteria; kingdom Pseudomonadati; phylum Pseudomonadota; class Betaproteobacteria; order Burkholderiales; family Oxalobacteraceae; genus Herbaspirillum; species Herbaspirillum rubrisubalbicans. The sequence goes on along the minus strand of NZ_CP024996.1, from coordinate 56,732 downwards.
AGCCGCCTACATGGACAAGCGCGACAAGGTATTGAACATGATGCAGCAAGGCGGCAAGGAGGGTGCCATCGATGTGCTCATCGATGAAGTACGCCCCGTGCAAAGCGCCACCATGAATGCCGCCGACGCCCTCATCAAACGGCAGCAGGATATGATGAAAACCGCCGGCGATGAAGTCGAGAACAACTACGTACAGGCCCGCACGCTGCTGCTGGTACTGACCGCACTGGGCCTGGCAGCCGCTGCAACCATCGCCCTGATGATCACCCGCAGTATCACCGCTCCATTGGATCGTGCGGTGCGGGTCGCCGAGACGGTAGCAGCCGGCGACCTGACCTCGACCATCGATGACAGCGGCCGCGATGAGACCAGTATGCTGCTGCGGGCATTGAAGAAGATGAATGATCGCCTGCTGGACATCGTCAGCCAGGTGCGTGTCTCCACCGACACCATCGCCACGGCCAGCAGCGAGATCGCGCGCGGCAACCTGGACTTGTCTTCGCGCACCGAAGAGCAGGCGGCCTCGCTGGAAGAGACAGCTTCCTCGATGGAGCAGCTCACCGCCACCGTCAAGCAGAACGCCAGTCATGCCGGCCAAGCCAACCAGTTGGCTGGTTCGGCTTCGGACATTGCACGCCAGGGTGGAGAAGTGGTCAGCCAGGTGGTACAGACCATGGGGGCCATCGATGCCTCCTCCAAGAAGATCGTCGATATCATCGGCGTGATTGATGGCATCGCCTTCCAGACCAACATCCTGGCCTTGAATGCGGCTGTGGAAGCGGCACGCGCCGGTGAACAGGGGCGCGGCTTTGCCGTGGTGGCGGCGGAAGTCCGCGCGCTGGCACAACGCTCGGCCACCGCCGCGCAAGAGATCAAGAGCCTCATCGGCGACTCGGTGGCACGCGTGAGCGATGGCAGCAAGCTGGTCGAGCAGGCCGGATTGACCATACAGGAGGTGGTGCAAAGCGTGCAGCGGGTGGGTGCCGTGGTCAATGAAATCAGCGCGGCCGGGCAAGAGCAGAGCGCCGGCATCGAACAGGTGAACCTGGCCATCGTGCAGATGGACCAGGTGACCCAGCAGAATGCGGCGCTGGTGGAACAAGCGGCGGCGGCCGCGCAATCGCTGCAGGACCAGGCGGCGCAACTGGCGCGGCTGGTGTCGGTATTCAAGCTGGAGGGTAGAGAACCGGAGCTGGCGGTGATCACCGCGCCGATGAAGGCGCGGCTGGCGTATGCCTGAGTGCAGGCCGGGGGCCGCTAGGATGCGCTGAAATGGCGGGTACTGGCCACCAGCGTCGCACCACAACTGGTCTTGTGGCCCTCGTAGGCGACCGCGATACCACCGATGCGATGATGGGGATGACCTTCGACGATGGTGCAGTTGTCGTGTCCCTTTTGAGGGCAACTACAGGCATCGCCGACCCGCGCCACTGGAAGGCCACCAACCTTGAAATGGGTGGCGCTGACGCTGGTGACCTTGCCACCGTGGGAAGTCGCGTCGCCTAGGCGGATGATGTGGGGCATGGTGCTTCCTTTCCTGGACAAAGTTGAAATCACGAGGGTTGGGTGGGGGTGGCCGATGGTGGTACAGCGTCGACGGGGCGCAATCTGAAGCTATTCAATACGTCATCCCACAGCTTCATGGCCTGTTCATCGGTCAGCCTGGTCTTTTGGGGATTGCCGTCTTTGGCGCGATGACCGGTGGTCAACTCGATCTTCAGCGCAGGGGTATCGAGCGTACCTTCGCCCTCGGTCTCCCAGATGAAACTGTGGCCGCGCATTCCGCCGCTGTTGGGGGCGGTGACCAGAAACTCCTGGCCCTTGTAGGGACCGACCTGACGGTCTCCTCTTCGCAGCACATGCACTGAGGTCGCCATCCGGCCCAGCATTTGCAGCACACCACCCATGCGATCCAGCAATGGCTGACTGTGCGCTCGCATGGAGAGAGGATAGAACCAGACGGAGACGAAGGCATCGGGATGGCCGGCGATGTCGATGTCGATGCCAGCTTCTTCGTTTTCCCATTCCGGGTTGGCGATGAAACCATCTTCAAAACAATAGCCGGGTTCTGTTGGGATGTCGTGCGTTGAACGTTTTCTCAAGCCGGCAAGTGTCGCGCGCATACGTTCGACTGCATCGTCTTGGTAACTCTTCGTGCCGGTAGGAGGCTTGCTCATGCCTGCCTTACTTCTAAAGAGAAAACGTGTCCCATCAACCCAGCGATATCCATCTACTAATGCTATGCCCCCACTAAAGTCATGTTCCCAATAGACGAATATCCACGAATATGAATCAGGCTTTTCCAACAACCGCAACAAGCTGGGCTCAATTTCATGCTTCGCCGCTCTGAGCTTCTTTTCCTTAGCCATCATTTCCGCGTCGAATTCTTCCAGGTTCATGGCCTTTGGCTTCTCCAATCGCGCGAAGTCGTAACGGTAGTTACCACCACTGAGTACCGATCCCGCAGGCATATCGAGCAGGAAGCGACCTGTACAGAAAGTTGAAAGAGGCGGTGCGGGCTGATTTGCCTGGGCAGCATTCATGATGGAAAATCCTTGTTTAGGTGAGATATCTCCAGCTAAAAACAACCAGGCCGCGAATGCAAAAATAGCGATGAGACGAAGCGACGTCTTCATGATCATTTTTCTCCTGAAGGTGTTTTCAAATACGCCGATGCACTGACGATCCTAATAATGGAATAGAGGGTGACCGCCTGCGAAATCTTGGCGTTATAGGAAAACTGGTGGTCATAACTGTCGTGGGATTTCAGCTTTCCCTCATGCTTGAATAGCTGAACGACATGCGGCTTCGGAGCGCCACCCGATTCTGCTGGCACCGTGCCATCCCCAGGGCCGGTGCCGTTCTGGAGAGTGAAGTAGTGGCATTGATGCTCCCCGAAACAAAGCTCCAACATCCCATTCAGATCATCCTCTGCAAGCTTTGCTTTCATGGGATCACCGGGCACCATCGGCGCGCACTTCCAGTTGATCTCGTTCCACGCAGGCCGTTGCGGGTCGGCAGCGTAATACGCATAGGTATTGGGGTGATAGCTATCTGCAATCTGTTGATGAAGTGTTCTCGCGATTCGCATTTGTGAAACAAATTCATCAAAGTCCGAAGAAGGTCGTTTCTTCTGAACTAAAACCGTTCCCTCCCTCTCTGCCCGCTCCCGATCCTCTTTACCCGCCGGGTCAATCAAGTCCTCCCGCACCAACTTCCACCAATCCGGCGTATTGTTCAGATAGATATTCGCGTAGGGATCACCCTCCCCCAGAAAGCTCTCCAACTCCTCGGGCATCCCACTCTGCCCAATGGCCCGATAACTGGTCCGCAGCCAATGCTGTTCGCCGCGATTGGTCCAGGTCTTGTATTGCGCCGTCGGTAGCAATTCCAGAGGCCCCGGTGCATTGGCCATCACTGCTGTGCAGTCCGCGGCATTGCGGCCCAGGACTACCTGGGCGATCCCTTCAAACCCCGCACGGATACGCTTGTAGGTCGCGGGTGCGCCAATGGCGGGCATCACACCGTGCACCACGCCCAGAATGCGTTGATCCATTCCGGGGAGTTGTGCGCACGCCCGCGCTACCAGTCCACCCATGCTGTGGGTGACCAGAATCACTTGCTCGCAATGCTTTCCCTTGCTGCGGTAATACGCGGTGATGCGTTCGATCTCGTCAGCCAATCTCTTGGCTGAGAGCTTGTTGCTCTGCAGCCAGTTGTACCCAACCGCATGAACCGGATAGAGCAATTCGGCAGCATCCCGCAAGTGCTCTTCCTCCAGCGGAACAAAAGGCTTCTGCGCCCCCAGCTTGGCCGCATCCTGCCGATCCATGACCAGCTCCTTCCAATGGGCAGTCAACACCGTCCCCTGGCTGGCTGGATCGAAAATCATCGCCATGCTGGTCTCCAGCAGCGAGAGAATCTGCAAATAACTATCCGCGTGGAGCTGTCCCCAGCCACGCCACTTGATGCGCTCGTCATCGGTCTTACCGGGCGCCAGCGCGAGCAGGATCTTGCTGGTGTCGTCGGGCGAGGCGGGTCCGTCTTCATCCACCTCGGTGGTGTCCGGATTGAGCAGTCGTTGCCGGTCTGCCGCCGTGCGCACCAAATACTTGAGCGCCAGCACAAGCTCCTCCCATGTGGTATCGGGCGGGAACCACGCCGCGCCCTTGTCACGCCCCTTGACCTTGAGCCGCGTTCCCATGATGCCCGGCACGAACAGGATGGGGACCACGGCATCCGGCGTGGTCAGGCACAAGGCCCTGACCTTCATGTTCTGTCCGGTCAGCACCGACTGCGCCACGTCATTGCCGTCTTCATCCCAGGCCGTGCCGACCAGGCGGGTCGGTTCGGCTGTCGGCATCGGATTGGAAGATGCACTCATCGTCTACTCCTTCACTATGCGCAAGCGCGCGATACGCAAAGCCATGTCCTGGCTCAACACCGTGCGGCCCTGCTCATCGGTGACGCCTTCGATGACGCTGCCGTCATCGAGCTCGATGCGGTAACGCTGGCGCACATGCGGGCGCCCAATGCCACGCCGCGCCAGGATGAAGCGTTCATCGGTGCGCATCTGGCTGGCCGGCATTGGCACACCCGGAGGCTGTGCGTCGGCACCGTTCAAATGATGGAAGTCAGCCGAGCGGATGACGTGGTCGCCACTGCTCTGCTGGGTGATCGCGCCACCGCCCAGGTCGATCTGCGCGCCCTCGGCCAGCAGCCGCAACTTGGGGGCCTGCAGCACGATTTCATCGGCGGCGCTCAGGACGATGCGCTTGGCCGAGCTGGCTTCGATATCGTCGGCATGGGTGGTCAACTCCAGCTTGCCGCGTGCGGCCACCAGCTTGATGCCCAGACGCTGGGCAAACAGGCTGATGCTCTCGGCCACGCGTGCCAGCAGTCGCTTGCCCACCGAGAGCTGGGTGTTGCCCACGCTGATGATGTCGACCTGGGTCTGCGCCCCGATGGCCACGCCGTCCTCGCTGGTGATGGCCACGCCCGCCGGGGCGGTGACGGCGACCACGGGCTTGCCGCCGCCACTGCCCTGGGCATCGGTGTTGCTGCCGGCCTCCCAGCCTGCAAGCTGCTCGCGCAGTGCCTGAAAGGTCTTGGCCTCGGTGCTGCCGGCGTCATGGGTCTTGGCCAGCTCGGCCAACTGCTGCTGGACATCCTGCAGCACGCGCAGCAGGCCCAGCATTTCCTGGCGGTCGAGTTGGCCGCCGCTGGCGCGCTCGCGTGCGGCAGCGCTGATGAGCACGCCTCGTCCTCCACGCAGGGCCAGCGCTTCATCGGTGCGCAACTCAGCGCCCACGCCGCGGGCCTCGCCATGGCCTTCGTGGCGCAGATGGGTGAGCCAGCCCAGGTTCAGTTCGCTGTGGCCATGCTCCGAAGACAGTTGCGCGCTGATCTGATGCGGCGTGTCGTCCAGTCGCAGCTGGTTGTAGCGGTAGCCCTGGACTTCCTTGCTCTTGATGCCTGCCAGGAAGCGGTTGCCGGGCAGGCTGCCGATCTGGCTGAAGGAAGGCGGCAAGGCCAGGCCGCTGTAGACGCGGCCAACCACGATGGGCTTGTCAGGATCACCGCCCAGGAAGTCGACGATGACCTCATCGCCGATGCGCGGCAGGCTGATCGCTCCCCACTGGCTGCCAGCCCAGTAACTGGTCACGCGCACCCAGGCCGAATCGCGTTCGCTATCATTGGCGCCGGCGCCGTTGGCATGGGCGTGATCTTCGATGCGCGTGCCGGGGAAGCGCAGCTTGACGCGGCCCAGTGCGTCGCAATACAACTCTTCACCTGCCGGGCCGACCACGTGCGCGTTCTGCAGACGCGGCCTGGGCAGGTCGCGGCGCGGGTCGAAGGCCGGCAGGATCGGCGTGCCGCGGCGTACGCAGTCGAAGCGATTGAGGTAGCGCCGGCCTTGCGCATGACAACGCTGGCGCAGCGCTGCCAGCTCCGGCGCAAGGGGCCAGCCGGCCAGCGCGCCCGAGGACTGCAGATGTTCGTCCAGCGCAGCCGGGAGATTGTTTTCGGCATAGACCTCCAGCCGGGTCAGGATGAACTCGCGCTCATGCGCAGGGTGGCGCTCCAGTTCCGGGTGGTCTTCCACCGCGATCCATTCGCCCACGCGCAGCGCGCGCACGTCCGATTCGGCGTGGAAGCACTTGGCTTCGTAGGCGTGACGCTGCATCCGCAACTGGCCCAACTGCTGATAGTCCTCGTGGTCCTCGCCGATGTGCGGGACGTCGATCAGATAGTCATCGAGAATGGAGGCAAACCGGTTGCCCAGCTCGCCCTGGTCCACGCGCATATCGACATGGCTGCGCATGGCCGCAGCGGGCACATGGTCCCAGGCATGACGACTCACGCTGCCGGGCCGCAGCTGGCGCGTGGCGCTCCATCGGAGGATGCGGTCCTGCTCCTGGGGCGCATGGTCGCGCCGATAACGCACCATCTGCGCGACGTTGCGCGGCAGCTCAAAGGCCTCATTGAACAGCACCAGGGTATGGCGCGCACTGTGGCTTTGGTTCGGCGCGAGCGGCTCACCGGGACGGATGAACCAGCTGATGCCGCGCCGCTTCCACAGGCGGCGCAGAAAGTCGGCGTCGGATTCGTTATGCTGCATGGTGAATTCGCGCGCCGGGCCAAGCTCGCTCATCAGCGACCAATCCACCTCGAAACTGCTGGCCAGCAAAGCATTGCGTTGGCGCCATTCCTGCAGCATCACCTGGGTGATGTCCTGCTCGCTGGCGTGCAGGAAGACGCGGGTATTGATGCGCTGGCCCATCAGCGCCAGTGCGTCGCGCAGCACCAGGCGGTAGCGCGCCAGCCCTTCATCGAGTTGGCCCTCGGTGGCTTCGGCGACGAAGCCGCAGACCGTACGCAACTGCCCACCGTCGGTCACGAACTGCAATTCGAGCGGCAGCGCCATGAATTGCTTGAGCTCCAGACCGGAGGTAGTCGAGATGCAGAACAGTTGATAGTCCAGCGCACCGCAGACGGATTCGCTGCCGGCCACATGGGTGACCAACAGTGTTTCCTGCAGGTGCTGGTGCGAGTCTGGCAAACGCAGGCGGATGGCGCGCGCCGACTGGGTCCAGGCGGCCAACGCGGTGGTGAGGGTCATGGGCAACATGCGGAAGTCCTCGCGGGCGCTGTCTCACAGGCCGATGCGGCGAAGACGGCGCAGGTTAACGGGAGGGCTCATGCTAGCGGCAGACCACGCGCAGTTAAGTGCGAGGAGGAGGAGTTGATGGCGAAAATCGTCGGAGTTCGACCGGCGCACTTCCGGCATGACATTTCCTTGTGCCCTGCTGCCAGCGGGCGGGGACGTTATGATAGGCAGCCAGCGACATCCGCCATTCCCGGAGCCCACGCCCGATGCAGGCCAGGCCCACCGCATCCTCCAAGGAGACCAACGTGACCCCAGACATCCCGCCACGCCCGACGATCACTCGCGCCCATTACCTGCAGGACGGCAATGGCGATCAGCAAGAGCGGACGCCCTACGCATGGCACATCCCCGAGTTCTTCAACATCGCCATCGCCGCCTGCGATCGCTGGGCCGATGGCAGCGGTCGCACCGCCATCCTCTGCGAGGAGAGCGACGGCAGCCTCACCACCTGGAGCTTCGACCAGCTCAAGACCTTGAGCGACCAGTTCGCCAATGCGCTGGCCGAGGCCGGTATCGGGCGCGGGGATCGCATCGGCATCTACCTGTCGCAGCGCATCGAAACCGTCATCACCCACCTGGCCGCCTACAAGCTGGGCGCGGTGACGGTGCCGCTGTTCTACCTGTTCGGGCCGCAGGCCATCGCCTACCGGCTCGACAACAGCGAAGCGGTGGCGCTGGTGACCGATGCCAGCGGCATGGACAAGCTCCACCTGGCAGGCGAACTGCCGGCCTTGAAGGTGGTGTTCTGCGTGGAGCCGTCCGACATCGTGCTGCCGCAGACCACCGACTTCTGGGATCGCCTGCGCGCTGCCTCGCCGGTGCTGGAGCCGGTCATGACGCGCGCCGATGAGGCGGCCATGATCATCTATACCTCCGGCACGACCGGCAAGGCCAAGGGTGCGCTGCACGCGCATCGCGTGTTGCTGGGCCATCTGCCGGGGGTGGAGGTCTCGCACGACAGTTTTCCGCAACCGGGGGATCGCTTCTGGACTCCGGCTGACTGGGCCTGGATCGGGGGCTTGCTCGACGTGCTGCTGCCAGCGCTGTATCACGGCGTGGCGGTGCTGGCGCGGCGGCTGGAGAAGTTCGATGCCGAGACGGTCTTCGGTCTGCTGGCGCGGCATCAGATCCGCAATGTGTTCTTTCCGCCGACCGCCTTGAAGATGCTGCGCGGCACGCCCGATCCACGCTCGCGGTGGCCGTTCTCGCTGCGCAGCGTGGCCAGTGGCGGGGAGACGCTGGGTGACGACTTGATCGCCTGGGGCCGCGAGGCGCTGGGCGTGACCATCAACGAGTTCTATGGCCAGACCGAGTGCAACCTGGTGGTGTCCTCTTCCTCACAGCTCTATCCCAGCGCCTCGGGCAGCATGGGGCGGGCAGTACCGGGGCATGAGGTGCAGATCGTCGATGAAGAAGGCCATCTCCTGCCGCGCGGCCAAGTGGGTCACATCGCCATCCGCGCACCGGACCCGGTAATGTTCCTGCGCTACTGGCGCAATGAAGACGCCACGCGCGAGAAGTTCGCCGGTGACTTCCTGTTGACCGGTGACTTGGGCAACATGGATGAAGCCGGCTATATCCGCTATCTGGGGCGCAATGACGACGTCATCACCAGCGCCGGTTATCGCATCGGACCGGCGCCGATCGAGGAATGCCTGATGCGCCATCCGGCCGTGCGCATCGCGGCGGTGGTGGGGGTCAAGGATGCGCTGCGTACCGAGGTGGTGAAGGCTTTTGTCGTGCTCAAGGAGGGTCATGCGCCAGGAGCCGCACTGGTGGCGGAGCTGCAGCAGCACGTGCGCGCGCAACTGGCGGCACATGAATATCCGCGCATGATTGCCTTCGTCGATGCCTTGCCGACCACGGCCACCGGCAAGATCATGCGCAAGACGCTCAAGGAGATGGAGCCGTAGCGCCCATCATCACCAGGGCTGGCTCATACACCATGCACCAGCCATTGCATCAACCATGACAGCGCGAACAACACGGCCCCGATCAGACCACCGACCAGGGTGCCGTTGATGCGTATGTATTGCAGGTCGCGGCCGATGTTCAGTTCGATCTGGCGCGACAGTTCGGCGCTGTCCCATTGCTTGATGGTGTCGCTGATGTGGCGCGTCAACAGTTGCGCCAGTTCCGGGCTCAAGGTGGCCACCGCCTGTTCCAGGTGCTTGTTCAGAGAGGCGCGCAGTTCGACATCGTCCTGCAGGGCGTGGCCTATCCACTGGGTGGCAGCAGCCGCTTGGGCGTGCAGGGCTGAGTCGGCTCGCTCCAGATCTTGTCGCAGCCAATCGCGCAGGCTGTCCCACAGGCCGGCCACATAGGCGTTGACGGCCTCGCCCTGCAGCACTTCGCGCTTGATCTGTTCGGCCCGCGCGCGCAGGGCCGGGTCTTGCTTGAGGCGTGTGATGAAGCTGGCCAGTTGACGGTCGAAGGCCTGGCGCAGCGAATGATGCGGATCCTGGGCGATGCCGCTCAAGAGCTTGTCGAGGATATCGGCCAGAGTGGCGGCGGACTTCTCGCCGATCCAGTTGGAGGGCAGCAGTTTTTCGATCTTGGGATATTCGCGCTGCAGCCAGTCGACCATGCGCTCGGCGATGAAATCGCGTGTCTCTTCGCGGTTGAGCAGTTCGGCCAGGGCCACGATGGCGCGGTCCAGCAGTTGCTGGTGGCGGCCATCAAGGGTCAGGGTGTCGAGGATGCTGGCCAGCGAGCGCGACAGGTCCAGCTTGCCCAGCGCGGTATGCAAGGCCTCGCGCACGAAGGCCTGGATGCGGCGGTCGTCGGTGAGCGTGAGCACGCCCGCCACTGCCTGCGCCATGTAGTGGCCCAGGCGGGCGGCATGGTCAGGATCGGCCATCCAGGCCGAGAGGCGCTGCGCCGGGTCATGCCGACGCACCAGATTCACCAGCGACTGCGGACTCAGGAATTTTTCTTCCACGAACACCGCCAGGTTGTCGGCGATGCGCTCCTTGTTGCGCGGGATGATGGCCGTATGCCGTGCCAGCAGCGGCAGGGGAATACGTCGAAACAATGCCGTCACCGCAAACCAGTCGGCCAGCGCGCCTACCATGGCCGCTTCGGCCATGGCGCGCAGCAGAGCGCTGCCGGTGCTGGCCGGTGCCAGCGAGGCAGCCACGAACAAGGCTGCCGATCCTAGCAGGCATCCCAGGGCCCATCGTTTGGTGTGACGCAAGGCTTGATGTTTGTCCATGGCAGGCGATGAGAAACGGAACGGCGGGTCACTCGCACGATGAGAGGAGGAGTGCAAACTAAAGGCAAAGTTCTGAAATTTTTCTAAAGATCACTAGTAGATTTTCGAAAATTGACTACTCAAATTACGAACAGAATCTCGATAAATTTCGATTAATTACCAAGAGATTCGGAGGTATAAGTGTTTGTCACCGATAGTTTGTGCCTTTGTAATTGTAGCTAATCGACCGTCACCCCTAGCCGCCCGATCCCTGCGCTCATGAAAAATCAAGAGACTCCACCGAGCGCCCGCGTCATCTTCGGACAAAACGTCCGCAGGGTACGCCGGCTGAAAGAGATGTCACAAGAAGAACTTGCCTTCCGTGCTGACATCAGTCGCACCTATCTCAGCGAAGTTGAACGCGGTGAGAGGAATATTTCCGTCGACAACATGGAAGCCCTGGCTATCGCGTTGGAAATGGAACTGCCCGACCTGATGCGCATCTCGCTGCTGTCATTGCCGAGTGAAGATTCACGCTGAACCAGCGTGGCCGCAGCGCCTCGCTCCAGTCTTTCAGGACTAGCCCGACAAACTCGCCTGCGCCGTGGGAAAGCGCAGGACAAAAACCGTCTGCCGCCCCGGTTCGCTGTGCACGCTGGCCTGTCCTCCATGCAATGCCATGATGGTGCGCACGATGGCCAGCCCCAATCCGCTGGAGCCGCCGGCGCTGCTGCGCGAGGGATCGGCGCGGTAGAAGCGATCGAAGATGCGCTCGACCTGGTCGGGCGGGATGCCGGGGCCAGGATTGGCCACCTCGATGATGGTAGCCCCTTCGGTCAGGCTGGCCTGCAAGGTAATGACACCGTCAGCAGGCGTATAGCGAATCGCATTGGCCACCAGGTTGCCCACCGCCCGACGCAGCAGCATGGTATCGGCCCGCAGGTGCCCGGCGCCGCTGACGGCAATGCGCACCTGCGCCTCCTCGGCAATACCCTCGAAATACTCGGCGATGCGGCTCAGTTCCTCCGCCACATCCAGCTCCTGCAGCTGCAATACCACGTGGGCATTGTCGGCACGGGCCAGGAACAACATGCTCTCCATCATGCGCGAGAGCCGTTCGTATTCCTCGATGTTGGAACTGAGCAGCGCCTGGTACTCATCAATGCCACGCGGCTTGCCCAGCGCCACCTGGGTCTGCACCATGAGATTGTTGAGGGGGGTGCGCACGTCATGCGCCAGATCGGCCGAGAACTGGCTCAATTGCTGGAAGCTGCGATGCAGGCGGTCCAACATTTCGTTGAAGGATTGCACGATCTCGTGCAGCTCGCGCGGGGCGGCCTGCAGGTCGAGCCGGGTGTCGAGCTTGTGGGCGGAAATGGCGCGCGTCTGCGCCGCCATCATGCGCAAGGGAGATAAGCCGCTGCGCACCAGGAAATAACTCAGCAGCGTAGCCAGCAGGGTGCCGATCCCCGCTGCCCACCACACATCGGCACGATAGTCGGCCAGCAGCAACATGCGGTCCGAGGCGGTGCGCACCACCAGCACGATGGTTTTTTCACCCGAGCGCGTAGCCGGCATACTGGCGATATAGCGTGCGCGCAGCTCGCCCACGCGCAGCGCTTCGATGCGGTCCCAGCTGCGGACGTTGATCGCCGACAGATCCAGGTCCGGGGCACTGCGCGCCGGGTCGTGGCTTTCCATCAGGGTGCTGCCATCGGCGCGGGCGATGCGCACCAGCATCTGGTCGTGGCCGGAGAGGGTGTCGAGCATCAGGTGGCGGCGCGCCAGGATATCCTCCAGCGACGCGGCATGTTCCACCAGGTGATTGATGGAGCGGCACTTGCCGGCCAGTTCTTCATCATCGCGCCGCTCCAGTTGCACATGCAGCGAATGCGAAAGATAACTGCCCACGGCAGTAAAGAGCGCCAGCGCCAGCAGCCCGAACAGCACCACCAGCCGCAGGCTCATCGACGCCGGCGTACGGCTCACCGCCTGACCTCGAAGACGTAGCCCATGCCCCACACGGTATGCAGCAGTTTCTGGTCGAAACCTTCATCCAGCTTGGCACGCAGACGCCGCACAGCCACATCCACTACGTTGGTATCGCTGTCAAAGTTCATATCCCACACTTGCGAGGCAATCTGGGGGCGTGACAAAACTTCACCCGGGCGACGGATCAACATGTACAACAACGCAAATTCCTTGGCGGTCAGATCGATGCGCTGACCGGCGCGGCTGACCTTGCGTCGCACCACATCGACCACCACATCGTCATATTCGATCACATCGGCCTCGCGGCTGGGGCCACGCCGCAGCAGGGTGCGCACACGCGCCAGCAATTCGGTAAAAGCGAAGGGCTTGACCAGGTAATCGTCGGCGCCCAGCTCCAGGCCCTTGACGCGGTCTTCCACTTCGTCGCGCGCGGTCAGGAACAGCACCGGCGTGTCGTGCGTGCGGCGCAGTTCGCGCAGGATGTCCCAGCCATTCATACCGGGCAGCATCACATCCAGGATGATGAGCTTGTAGTCCAGCGTGCGCGCGTTGTGCAGGCCATCCACGCCGGTCTGCACCCAATCCACCACGAAACCGGCCTCGGTCAGGCCGCGCCGCAGGTAGTCGCCAGATTTCGGTTCATCTTCTACCAACAGGATATGCATGATCGGATCTTTGACGGATAAGCCGGTATTGTGAACCAGCGGCGTACGGCATTCATTACAAATCTGTAATGACTAGGCAATCTTTCTGTGCGCAGCCACGCCCTAGAATCCATTCCAACGAACCGCCAGAACCAGTCCTGACGATCGCGCCGCCCCTGCCGCGACCTCCCCCCATAGCGCGCCAGCGGGCCTTGTCAAACCTCTCTACAAAGGAGCCCCACCATGAAAACCTCGCATCTCATCATCGCCACCCTGGCCACCGCATTCTCCGTCTCGGCCTTCGCCCAATCCACCGTCACCACCGAGGCCGCGCGTGACCAGGCCAACCTGAACGCTCACAACAACTATCCCGTCGTCAAATTCCAGAGCAGCAAGACCCGCGCCGATGTCCTGGCCGAACTGCAAGCCGCGCGCCTGGGCGAGCCGATGCAGAACAGCGGCGCCAAGCCATCCGTGAGCGACAACAGCACCCAAGGCCAGGCCTTGGATTCCTCGCTCTACAACGGCGCGTAAGCAGGCTGTCGTAATGCTCAAGATGCAGGTAGCGGCGTCTGCAACAGCGCTGCGAACTGCTCGCCCGGCATCGGCCTGCCATACCAGAAACCCTGGTACAGCGTGCAACCCTGCGCATGGAGCAGGTCGCGCTGCTCCTGGGTTTCCACCCCTTCGGCAATGATGGACAAGCCCAGGCTCTGGCCCAGCATGATGATGCTACGGATGATGCTGGCCGTGGCAGCATCGGTCTGAATCTGACGCACGAAGCTCTGGTCGATCTTGATCTGATCGATCGGGAAACGCCCCAGATAGGACAGCGACGAATACCCGGTGCCGAAATCGTCCAGCGAAATCGACACCGCATGAGACTTCAGGTCATTCATTTTTTCGATGACCTCATCGATATTTTCAATCATCATGCTCTCGGTCAGCTCTACCTTCACCGCCTTCGAATGGAGGCGATGGTGACGGATGGTCTCGTGGAAGCGCGCCACGAAATGATCGACCTTGAATTCCTGCGCCGACACGTTGACCGCCACCACCAGGTCCTGCGCCAATCCTGCCCGCTGCCAGCTTTCCAGGTCGCAGCAGATGACCTCCAGCACCAGGTGACCGATCTCTTCCATCAACCCCAGCTGTTCGGCCACCGCAATGAATTGCGCGGGCGCGACCATGCCCTTGCTCGGATGCATCCAGCGCACCAGCGCCTCGGCGCCCACCACCTGGCCTTCGTAGGTCACCTGCGGCTGGTAGTAGACCACGAACTGCCCCTGCGCCACCGCTTCGCGCAGCTCCACTTCCAGCGCGCTGCGCTGGCTGGCCAGGGCCTGCATGGCCGGGTCGAAGAAACGGAAGGCATTGCGCCCGGCCGCCAGTGACTGCACCATGGCCAGCTTGGCCTGCATCAAGGCTTCCTCGGCCGATTGCACTTGGCCGCGCAGGATGTTGATACCGATATTGAGCGAATACGGGAAGCTCACCGCCACCCCTTGCGGTTCGGCCAGTGCTGCGGTGAGCCGGCGAGCCAGCGCCTCGCAGAAGCGGATGCCGTCGGCCAGCGCCTCACTGCGGATCTCGCAGCCCAGCGCAAAGTGCTCGCCATCCAGACGCGCCAGGGTCTGGTCGACACTCACGCAAGCCCCCAGGCGGCGCGCACATTCCTTGCTGAGATGGTCGGCATCATCGGCTTTGACCAGCCCATGGGAAAGGTCGGCACGGTGGATCTCCAGGTAGAACACCGCGATCGGTGAGCCCTGCGACTGTTGCCGCACCAGACTGCGCCGCAAGCGGTCCAGGAACAGCTTCTTGTTGGGCAGCTCGGTCACCGGGTCATAGAAGGCCAGACGGTCGATCCGGTTTTCCGCCTCCAGCCGCTCGGAGACATCGATGATGACCCAGATCTGTCCTCCCGGGCTGGCGCCATCGATCATCGCGCAATGCAATTCCGCCGGGAAGCTGTGACCGTCACCGCGCTTGAGCAAGACGATCTCGCCGGCCGCACCCTGCTCACGCACCAGCTTGTTGGTGACATAGACCGCCTGCTGCAACGGATCCTGAAAAATCTGTGCACAAGGCAGCGCCTCCAGCTGGTCCGTCGGCCAACCCAACATGGTCTGCGCCGCGCCATTGGCAAAGGCGATCCGCCCATCGCGCACGAACAGCACGCCGGCCGGGATATTGCGCAGGATCGCCGCCTGCTCATCGAAGAGCGCCTTGAGGCTGGTCTGCATGGCATCCATGTGGCACGCCAGTACCCCGATCTCATCATGTTGCGGCAGCACGATGCGGGTATCGAAATGGCCATGCTGGATGCGTTCGGTCGCCTGGGTCAATTTGCTGATCGGCGCCAGGATGCGACGATAGACCAAGAGCCCGATGATGAGCAGCGACACCACCGCCTGCGCCAGCAGCACCAGGGTCTGGAAGCGCTTGTCGGCCGCCAGCTTCTGCTGCAACTGGGCATCCGACATCACCACCTGCACGCTACCGAGACTGAGCTTGCGCTCCTGCTGCGGCATCACCAACGGCACGCTGCGCGTGATGAGATTACCGGACCTGCGCAGCGGCTCTTCCTGACGGATGATGATCTTCTCCTCTGGATCACGGATTTCCACCGCCACCACCTGACTATCGAGCATGGCCCCTTGCAGCAGGGCGCGCATGTGCGCCTGGTCCAGGCTCCACACCGGCAGTACCAGGCTGTGTTGCAGACTCTCGGATTTTTCATCGACCAGTTCTTGCATCTCGCGACTGATCTGCTTTTCGCGCGTGCCATTGAGCACCGTCAGCGCTACCACCACCGGCAGGCTCAAGGCCAGCAGCATGGCAAAAGCGATGTAGAGGCCGAGGCTGTTGGTGTTCTTGTTCATGGCGGCACGCGCAGGTCGAAGATGGGGTTACTTGAACCAATCCAGTTTGTAGGTCTCGATGGCCTGGCGCTCCATGGGCGTGAGCCGATCATTGTCCAAGGCAATGACGCGCGGATGCCTGCCCTGCATGGCCTGGCGCACATTGCGGGTGGAGCGATGCTGCTGGATCAGCTCCAGCAGAGCGCCGCTGCGATGGATCTTCTTGAGACCATCGAGTAAGGCCGCGCAGATGTCATCGCGGCCGGGTGTGGTGTAGAAGAACAGGTCGGCCGGGTAGTACAGCACCAGGTCCGGCACGATGGCCAGTTGCTGCTCGCGGTCATAGGTCTCCAGCTCGCCGACCGCCTCGAAGATGGAACGGTTGTAGAAATCGAAGCGACGCGCCTTGAGCATCGCGAACAGGTTCAGGTAACTGTCTTGCACGACCTGAAGCTGGTTGGCCTGCATGATGCTGGTATCGACCCAGCCGGTGCCGGAGCCGATGCTAAAGCGACGCAGGTCATTGAGCGTGCGGATCGCCTGGGCGTGCTCCAGGCTCTGGCGATGCGCCAACAGCACGCGATAGCCGCCGCCGCCCAGATAGATGGGGAAGGGGATCGCCTCCAGCGAGCGCGTCATGCCGCTGCCGGCCGAGGTCGCCATCAGGTTGCAGTACTGGCCGGACTGGATCAGTTGCACGTAGCGCTGGTCCGAGGTGGCCACGTTAGCTACCTGGCAGCCCTTGATCACGAAGGGCTTGCCACTGGCGCGCATGGCCAGTTCCAGAACGGCCATGCGATAGTTGATGAGGGGATTGTCGTCATTGAGATCGGCGAGCTTGATCTCGATGATGGGACCGTGGCTGGCGGCGGATTGTGCGCGGGCGATGCCGGTGCAGAACAAACCCATGGCCAGGATGAGCAAGACTGCGAGCACGCTTCGGGCGCTCGACTTGTCTTTACTCATGGCGGCGGGGAGCTCGAATTGTTAGTTGATGTTAGGCAGACGGGGGGAGAATCGCAAGGATTTGTGCGTGGGGGTATTGGGTTTTGTGGTGCGCTTGCACAGAAGTTGGCAAATGGGCAGGGAAGCAGGGTGGGGGCGGGTTTGGGGCGTGAGGATGTGGGATTTTTGGGGGCTGGATGTGGGGTGTTGAGCGTATGTGTTGGTATTGCAATGTAATGCGTAGAGGCTTCTTGAGCATTACAATCTCCCTCGATATACCGTCCAAGTCATGCGGGCAACAGGAGAGGGTCATCAAACTCTTCGGCATAGGTCGGAGTTCATGCAACTTCGTCACGCCTGTTCATTGCGCGTCATACAAGTGGACGACATCCGGTCTGGTAGAGGATGTTAGCGTCCGTCCGACTTTAACGATCGCGCCATGAGTCTTGGTCAGCGCCTCACCGATTGAGCAACAGCTCCGCCAGCTCATCAAGCTCCGCCTTGCGCGCCTCCCAATCCGGCAATGCTCGCGCCAGGTGCTTGTAGAAACGATCGCTGTGGTTGTGCTCGCGCAGATGACACAGTTCGTGTGCAACAACGTACTCGATGCATGGCCTGGGTGCCTTCACCAACGATGGATTGAGCAATATCTCGCCTTTAGGTGAGCAACTGCCCCACTGCGTGCGCATGGACAGCAGACGCACCGGTGGCATTGTTCGGCGCAGTCCCAGGCGTGGCGCCATCTCGAGGAGCACCTTGGCAAATACATCGGTAGCACGCTGCCGGTACCAGTCCTCCAACAGTTTGCGCACAGTTAGGGCGTCTGGCCTCACGGCCCTGATCTCCAATCGGCCGCGCCATAGACGCACACCCGATTCGCCACCTTCGGCGCGCAAGACCTTCAGCATGTGACGCCGGCCGAGATAGAAGTGCGTCTCACCACTGACGTATTCCCTGGGAAGTACGTGCAGTCTGCGCCGCGTCACTGCTTGCAACTGCTGCCAGATCCAGGCTGCACGCTTGCGCACAGCTTGCTTGATCTCTGGCAGTGCCGTCAGTTCCGGCACACGCTCTTCATACAGCAGTGGCGCCACCGTGCCGTCTTCCACGGCGCGCTGCATGGTGTAGGCATGCACGATGGAACCGAATTTGTTGGCCGTCTTGTCCTTCTTCAGCAAGGGCGTGCCGGTGAAAGCCACATAGGCCGCACGCGGCAGCGCCTTGCGCATGCGCTCGTGGGTTTCGCCGCCGTGGCTGCGGTGGCCTGGCATCAGGAAACAGCCGATCACCGCCTGCTTCTGCTTGTAGCTATTGGCAAGGAGTTTCTCTGCAGCGGCAATAGCACCGCTCCATGTTTGAATAACACGCGCAATACGAAGCTGCTCTTCAAATGGAGGAAGTATTACCGGGAAGCTCTTTAGCTGAGTAGAGTTCAGCGACGAAAGACCAGTTGATCCTTTGGCACAAGACAAGAAATAGTTGCGGCCATATTTAGATTGGATCTGCAACTCCAAGAACGCAGGTAGCAACGGTCCATTCTTATGTGTTCAGCGAGCATCCGCTATTGCCAGAACAATGCCCAACCGGGTGGCTGATAAATTCCGGCAGGAGAAAGCAAAGTTCCCGCAATCGACAGAAGCTGAGCGCCTAATCATTCAACGGGTGGGCCAAGACATTTTTAGAGCTGCGCTGCTTGACTACTGGCAGGGCTGCTGCTGCGTGACGGGTTTAGCTGTACCCGGCCTTCTTCGGGCATCTCACATCAAGCCTTGGGCAAAATGTGAATCGGATGATGAAAGGTTGGATGTCTTCAATGGCCTGCTCTTGGCCCCTCATATTGATGCGCTGTTCGACGGTGGATGGATTTCATTCTCTGACGATGGACGACTAATCGTTTCAGACTCACTACCTCTTTCGGCAAGAAGACAGCTTGGCGTATCAATCGACTGGTCAATCAATGACCTAAAGCCATCGCACGCTCGGTATTTGCAATTCCATAGGAATCGGGAGCTTCGGCGCCCGGAGTGAACCATTTCGATTACTCCTGCGCGTCCATTTGAGCTGCCATGCCACAGCGGCCACCAAAATTACGGTGCCGGCCAAACAGGTCTTGTCCGGCCCTCGCTCCGAGCAGGGCTAAAAGAGAACGGTCAACTCAATGAGATGGCCGCTCTCTTCCAGAGTAAGCGCCAATCTGGGTTCAATCAGCTCAAACTATCAAGATGCATCTATCAATAAATGTCTCAATAGATACTTCCCAAAATCTCACATTACGGTTCCCGCTACATTGATGTAGCGAGACTCATAAGGTGAGATTTTCTGCCTCGTCAGATAAGGCTCTGCGGGGTGTGGGAAGCGTCAAATGAGATTTTGGTAAGCATCTGGTGAGACTTTTCTTTTGCAGCCAGGCCAAGATGAGGACAGAGGAAGGCCGCTACAAAGTTCTCCCATCACCCTCGACCGGCGGAGTATGAGCAATGCTTCATCTGCTAAAGGTAGGAGCTCCAGAATGGTTCAAATTTTGCCCTGAAAATCACTGGAACTTAGAGTCGGCGAGAAGAGCGAAACTTCAGCAAGCACATCCCTCCCCATGATGGAGAACAGGATGCTAAGAACCTGATCTCTTCATTGCCCCATTGGAATATTTAGTAGCAATGAATAATGCTCGTCAGATAACTAGCGCGTAACAGATAGCACTATTATTCGTTCTTGCCGTCGGCATGGAGAACGATGATGAACACAAAGTGCTGTGCTGCCTGCGGGAAAAAGTTCGAACCGAACCCCCACTCGCCCCGCCAGGCTTATTGCTCCAACCCCACCTGCCAACGTACCCGCAAGCGCCGATGGCACAAAGAGAAACTCTTGCATGATCCAGACTACGTAGACAATCAAGCCCGTGCACAGCAGGCGTGGTGCAGCCGAAACGTCGACTACTGGCGCAACTACCGGGGCGAGCATCCGGATTATGTAGAACAGAACCGCGAAAAACAACGTAGCCGCAATGCCAAGAAACGTGGCAAGTTGATTGCAACGATGGACGCGCCAAATAGCCAAAATGACATGCCTGACCTGCGGTCCGGCCTCTACCAGATCAGTCCTGTACACGAGTCCATGATTGCAAAGATGGGCCTGTGGATCGTCGAAATCAGAGTGCTGTCACGCGCATCGATGCCGCATCCGTCGTTGTAAAGAGAGGACTTGTTCGAAGCTGCGGCCGACACTGTTATCGTATAAGACATGTTCCCCGGCGACATCGACCTTGGATCCTTGCTTCGGAACTCCTGATTTAACAACTTGGGGGTTGACGTCTATGCTGCACGACCAATTCTCTGACTTCGACACTTCACCACAGGGCGACTCGCTGTCACCGTCTGTTAGGCGCGCCGTGGAGTACGTTCGAATGTCGACCGAACACCAGCAATACTCCACCGAAAACCAAGCTGATAAGATCCGAGAATACGCCAGCAGACGACACATCGAAATCATCCGGACCTACACCGATGCCGGCAAAAGCGGCTTACGTATTGATGGGCGCGAAGCGTTACAGCAACTGTTGCGAGACGTCGAGAGCGACGAGCGGGACTTCGAGATGATCCTGGTATACGACGTTAGCCGCTGGGGCCGTTTCCAGGACGCCGACGAAAGCGCGTACTACGAGTACCGCTGCCGCCGTGCCGGTATCCAGGTAGTGTACTGCGCTGAGCAGTTCGAAAACGACGGTTCGCCGGTCTCTACCATCGTCAAAGGCGTCAAGCGAGCCATGGCAGGGGAATATAGCCGTGAGCTGTCGGCCAAGGTGTTCGCTGGCCAGTGCCGTCTGATCGAATTGGGATTTCGCCAGGGCGGCCCGGCCGGCTACGGGTTGCGCCGTATCCTAATTGACCAGAACGGCAACATAAAAGCCGAGCTCCAGCGCGGCGAGCACAAGAGCTTGCAGACCGACCGCGTTATCTTGGCTCCCGGAACGGACGATGAAATCCGAATCGTCAATCAAATCTACCGCTGGTTCATAGACGACGGTTTAGTCGAATCCGACATTGCCGCACGCCTTAACGCCATGTTGGTCAAGACCGATCTGGGGCGACAATGGACTCGCGCCACAGTACACGAGGTACTCACAAACGAAAAATACATCGGCAACAACCTATACAACCGGACCTCCTTCAAACTCAAGAAGGTGCACGTAATCAACACACCTGAGATGTGGGTGCGAAAAGATGGCGCGTTCGATCCCATCGTCGCGGCCGAAATGTTTTATACGGTGCGGGGTATCATGCATGCGCGTGCCAGGCGCTATACCAATGCGGAATTAATCGAGCGGCTACGCAACCTGTATGAGCATCGCGGCTTCTTGTCAGGCCTGATAATAAATGAAACCGAAGGAATGCCGTCCACTGCCGTGTACTCGCACCGATTTGGCAGCTTGCTGCAAGCGTACCAGACGGTGGGATTTTCTCCGGATCGGGATTACCTCTATCTCGAGGCAAACCGCTTCCTGCGGCGCTACCATCCAACAATAGTCTCCCAGACGGAAAAGGCTATTGCCGGGCTCGGAGGTTCAGTTCAACGCGACCCGGCTACCGACATGCTGCTGTTGAACGGGGAGTTCAACGTCTCCTTGGTGCTTGCACGCTGCCAGAAAAACGGTGCAGGAAGGTACTCTTGGAAGGTGCGTTTCGATACCAGCCTAGCACCGGACATCACGGTCGCGGTCCGACTCGATCGGCTCAACCAAAGTCCGCTCGACTACTATCTTCTGCCGCGGCTCGATTTCGGCCACACCCGCGTCAATTTACGGGAGCACAATCCTATTGAGTTCGATACCTTTAGGTACGATACGCTGGACTATCTATACGGCATGGCTGAACGAATTCGCGTGAGGAGGGCCGCTTGATCATGGAACAAAGGCTGAGCGAGATGCGGATGATTCCGATCGACCAAATCGAAATACTCAATCCTAGGGAGCGCAACAACCGTATTTTCGAAGAAATTGTCGCAAACATCAAAACGATAGGATTGAAAAAGCCGATTACTGTGACTCCACGGAAGAAACAAGATGGAACCGAGCATTATTTACTGATATGTGGTGAGGGACGGGTAAAGGCCTTCCGCTTTTTGGGAGAGGCGACTATTCCGGCGCTTGTCGTGACCGTCAGCGATGAAGATGCTCTCCTCATGAATCTCACTGAAAACATCGCACGTCGTCAATATCAACCGCTGGAAGTGTTGCAAGGGATCGAACGCCTACACAAACAGGGATATGACAAAAAGATCATTGCAACCAAAACCGGCCTTCGCGCAGAGTATGTCCAGGCCATTTTGAACTTGCTGCGGGATGGTGAAGAGCGACTGCTAGTTGCAGTTTCAAAAGGACGCATCCCGATCACCGCAGCGATCATGATTGCCAATGCTGGGGACGACAATAAGGCTGTCCAAGTCGCTCTGCAAGATGCCTATGAATCCGGCGATCTGCGCGGTCAACAATTGTTACAGGCGCGACGCATAATTGAAAGCCGACAGTCGATGGGGCGCTCGATGGCCGCTGGCCCTAGACGTAAGCGAAGCGACGTGACTTCGTCGAGTTTGATCCGGACTTATCAGAAAGAGGTGGCAAGGCAGAAGATGATGGTCAAGAAGGCTGAATTTTCCCAACAGCGCTTACTGTTTGTGACCGGTGCTCTTCGTCAATTGCTAGGGGACGAGCATTTTACGACACTGCTACGAGCAGAGGGGCTTGATACGCTGCCAAAGTATCTTGCCGAACGGGTCTGGTCTTTAGGTCATGCGGCATGAGCAACATAACACTGGGCTTCATTCCAGAGCCGATGAGTCTTCCAATCGATCAGATCCTGCCGTCGCGTAAGATTCCGCCCGAGACGCAATCTTTGCGAAAATTCATCCAGATCCTGTCATCAATCGAAGAAATTGGTTTAATTGAACCCCTATCGGTAATTCCCACTGGCAAAGACTCAAATCAGTACATTTTGTTGGACGGACATATCCGGCTCATCGCTTTGCGACAATTGAACTGCACAGAGGCACTTTGCCTATTGGCGACGGACGACGAGAGTTATACATATAACAGCCGCATCAACCGGCTTTCGACAATCCAAGAGCATTTCATGATGCGCCGTGCGATTGAGCGCGGCATCACAGCACAACGCCTGGCCAAAGCTCTCAGCGTGGATATCAGCCAGATCACAAAAAAGCTAACACTATTGGACGGAATATGCCCGGAGGCTGTCGAACTACTGGCGGATCGACAGTTCTCATCAGCGATTTCACCTGTGCTGCGCCGGATGAAGCCGACGCGGCAGGTCGAATGCGTCGAACTTATGGTGGCGGCTAACAACGTCACGATAGCATATGCAGAGGCAATGCTTGTCGCCACGCCGGCGGCGATGCTCGTTGAGGGGAAGAAACCACAGCGTATGGGAGGCGTCTCGCAAGAGCAGATTGCAAAGATGGAGCGCGAGATGAGCAATTTGCAGGTGCAGTACAAGACCGTCGAGCAAACGTATGGCCAAGATGTCCTGCATCTTGTACTAGCAAAGGGATACCTGGCAAAACTACTTGAAAACAAGGCGGTGTCGCTCTACCTTCAGCAGCGGCAGCCAGAGATATTTGCCGAATTCGAAATCATTGTGAACACCATTTCGATTGATCAATAAATAAAATACTTAATTTCGATTTATGTACTTCATTGAACGTGGTCAATCAGATCAGCGACGTAAGGGTCTGTGTTCAGTTTAGATCGGATGCAAAAAAGCCCAACAGAAGCTGGGCTTTTTCTATGCCAAACATGGCATAGGTAAAACTAAGGCCTCAAGGGCAATCTCATCAATGTACCAGAAATTCTTGCTTTTTAAAAATCACGTTAGTGCAATCGATACATACCGATTTGCAACACTGCATTATCTTTAATGGATGCTCGCTTAAATTTGCAGCCTGTTTTCCAGTTTGTCACGCATTGGAAGGCGTTATAACAAAGTCCACTCTCAAAGAGTACGGAGCACAATGATATTCCCGTGCAGGTCTCCCTGCATCAATTCGCGCTTGCCGTTGGGCCATTCGCGCACCATGAAGCCAGGATAATTTCTATCCCGATATGTAATCCAGCGGCCAGCCTCTAGATGTGATCGCGCTGCAGCCCCATCATCATGCTCAATCAGCCTTTCCAGCTCAATCCATAGATCGTCTTCTCCCGTGCGGCGCTGATCGTCGTTTTGACTGCTCACTTTATCCCCTTAGTGTTACCAGACCTGGCAGAGAGTTACGCCGCGGACACAAATAAGTCGTGCCCCGCCCGAGCGCCGATGACAGCCAGCCGGCCGAGATCAGCAAGTCGAATTAGCCCGCCCCGCATAGCACCATCAGGAAGCCGTTTCGCTCCAACCAGCTCGATATCGGGCAACAAGCGCGAGAGTGCAGACGCTTTCGTACCCATAGAATGAGCCAGATCAGCCAATGGCACAAACAACTGGCGAAACGCTAGCAACTGATGGGGCAATATAACTCGGCATGACTGGCCGCGGCGTTCAATAGTTTCGGATGCCAGCAGACCTTCATTCACCCAGTGATCAATAGACTCCCATTTCCAGCCGGTTGTCCTTGCAAGCTGCTGGATAGACATGCCGGCTTCGAGTAATGGCGTACCAAAATATTCCAACACGTCGGTGCGCCTAAAAACCATATTACCGAGTATATGAGCATGCGCGATGGCTTTCACCTCACCATTTGCAATTGCTGTCATCAGAGACTCGATCGCTCTTTTGTCACCCATATGACGAGAGGTGAATTGCGCCCATGCAATCTTAGTGTCGTCGGTCATACTGGTAAACTCAGCTTGCCGGCTTATCCGCAAGAACAAATCATCTATAGACTGGCGCTCGACCGGACCAGCTTTCATGAGATCTTCGCGCCAACGAACGTCTGAGCGAATAACTGCAGCGGCTTTCATTCGCTCAAGCACCGCGGGCAGAACACCAGCCAATTCACAGGCCGCGTTGTCGGAAATCCATGCGGCACGTCGCTGAAGTATCCGCTCCACCTCAGCACATGGAATCTCACATACCTGGCCGCGGGTACCTGTCCGACGCGTCCGGTACTCGCATTCACCAAGCTGAATCGACTCATGGAGACGTGAAACGCTGATACCCATGGCCTTTGCTGCATCTGGTGCCCGCATGTATCCGGTCGTATCTTTGGCCATGGCCTTGGCGGAGTCCAGACCAAGTAGGCAATCGGATTTTTCGGACGCCACGTCAATGATGACTTGTAAGAGCGGTTCGAATGCCGAACTTTGGCATAACTTTCGTAGGCTGATATACCAATCTCCTAGTAACGTATTCAGTGTGCGCGCATCCTTCCGTCCAGCGACTATCCGCTGCTCAACATGCCTCCGAAAACCCGTTGGCCAGTCAGCACATAACGCTTCAAGTGGTGCGAGAAATTCGACCGCTTCGGCGATGGATTTTGGCAAGGAGGCACGACGCGGCAATTTGGGTCGGTTGGGATCTATATGTATGCAAAGCGTTCGAATCACCTTCACCAGAACATTAACATCCAGGTCGTTCACAAATAGCTTAGTACTGCCCGGCTGTTGTCGGCCGTTACTCGAGATTAGCAGCGACAACCAATGTTGTGCCTGGGTCGCCAGCAACCGCGGTAAATTTTTAAGATCGTGTCCACACGCGCAGAATCCGATGTGGAGCCGCTCTGGAGAAAGGTAACGTCCACAGGCGTCGCATTGATCGACCAATTGCACGTGGTGTTGCGGACAGGCCGTGACATATGTATGTTCCCACTGATGTCGAAGGTAAGGCGATTCAGCTAAGCAAACCGGACACACTGCATCATATCTTGTACGGTGTAGATGGCCCCAATTGCGGCAGCACTCTTCTTTTTGTCTAGCGGATTCTGCCCAGTCAGGCTCCAGACCAAGATTTAGGGCAACATCCTTCGTCCGCGTGAGCAATGCCTCACGACTACGCTCGACGCCGGCTGTGTCTGCCAGATTACGCCAGCCGGACAGCTCATTATCATCTGAAAGCCGGCGATAGTAGCCCATTCCAGATTCATCATCTCGAGATGCATAAGTGACGATAAGGCTCATGATTTTTCTCTTGTCTTTTTACGAATCGGCACCGATGCAGTATTACTGGTCAGAACATGGACGTAAGCCTGCCTCAATATGATCGGTGCCACATCCACTTCTTCGCTATCCGCATCTTCGAAAGCTAACTTGTGCGGTGATCCTGCGTGGCTAACGTACTCAACTGCTTTTTGACAGTCTGCATATGTGATGGCGCGCGGTGCGTCAGCCGCTAATGAGCTTGCCAATTCACGCATGAAGTCAGCAAGCACCCCGATCAGGCCACCGGTAAGGAGATAGGTTTGCTGCGTCAACACTCGTGGAAGTACGTCAATGGGGTAGCCAGCCGCAGCAAACAAGCGCGCATAATTCACCACGCATGAAAAGTACGCCGACATATGCTGGCTGTCGCTAGCATCGTATGGCAAGAAGCTACGCGCAGGACAAGCGCGACGGCGCAACTGTTCATTGGCAGAAAATAGCCTCTCTAGTCTAGGAATTCCAAACAAAATCAATGTCATGTTGAGTTTGTCAGTCAGAGTCTTAAGCCAGTCACTGGAGGCGCGCGGAGGCACCCGGGAGCCTTCATCAACGAGGTGCGATATTTCATCAAACACCACTACTCGTGTGCCGGCCAGGCGCAGCTGCGTCACCATCAAATCGAACATCGCTCCGGCTGTCATCCGGCCAGAAACCTCAATTCCCAATGCGCGCAGTACGCTTTTTGGGAGCAATTTGGCTGTGGCAGATTGAGGCACTTCCACCACCAATACGGGCACGCGGCGGCGACCGTCGATGCGGGTTTCACGATAGTCGCGCGCGAGTGTGGCAATGAGGGAAGATTTACCCACCCCACTAGGCCCAGGTACCCGCATAATTTTTGGAGCGAAATCAACGAGAGCGTCATCGATGCGTTGTTTAAGTACACGTAAATGCTCCATAAACATAGGGTGAGGAAGCTCACAAGTCTCGATATCCCGACGCAATTTTTGAGCTGGCGTCACAGTAGTTTTTCTCCTGTCGTTCTGTTCACAATGGTCATCAGCGGCGCATCGTCGTACGAGACGGGCTCTTGCATTTCTTCAGCGGGTAATGATTGTTCAGCCGAAGGTAAAGGGCCAAACGGGGCAGTCGGTGAAAGCGGCCGATCCATCGTCCGCTGGATGGCCGAGTATTCTTTGGCTCGGCGGACCGTTTCCTTATTTTCTTCACGTTTGCCGCGCGATTTGGCTTTCCGTTCTTTTCTATTTCCGGTAACTGCTTCGTCAAGTTCTCGCTGGAATTTCCCCTTCGCATCTGGAACATCCCAGTCATCCAAGCCCGAATCAAATCGTTCCTTAGCTTCTGCAAACGTCCATGCAGGTGTTTCTGGCCGGACATGTTCGTGCGTTAGCGTGATAAGCGGCAGGTCATCGTCCTCATACACATATACCTGGCGAAAATCGTCGGGGTTATAAACCACGTGGAGCGATGCGCGGTCACCGTATTTGGCCAACAGATATGAAATTGGGTCCCCCTTGTAACGAAACCCGTGTGCAATCGTGATGCCAGTCTTGGCACTCAGCGTGCAATTCTTATGCTCGAAGAGCGCTGTAAGCCATTGCTGCCGAGACGGCGGCATGGTGATAGGAACTCCCCTGTCTTCCGTCAGGTAATTCAAGCGCTCAAGCGGCGTCTTTCCTTTGACTGATTCGACAAGAAGTTCATCCCAGCGCAGACGGTCGAGCGGAGAATTGATCCAACTCTCGTAAAGCCATCGTACAATCCATTTCTCAAGCTCGTCCATAGTCATCAAGTCATCACCTAAGGCCTCCGGATCACGCCTACCATCCTTTCCTTCGAAGCGTGTACAGCCAGGTAGGAGCTGTAACGCGTCCTTAAGCGACCTGTTCAGACGCTCAATGAATGGCTTACCTTGCGCTTCCTTCGCCTTGCAATGCTTGACGTCTATCTCCAACAATTCCAAGCGAACGATTCGGCCGCCCTTGGTCTCGGGACCATTATCAAAAATGACTTGGCTAGGCGTACCATATATATTCAGTGCATGTGCGATACCCAGCTCCTTGAAGCGGGCCGGCTTGGCCGGGGTCAGATACATCTCAATGCATAACAGCGAATCTATTTCCCGAGGGGAGCCAATCACAAGACGCCATCCCACTGGATACCCAGTGCAGACATCTATTGCCAATATCAAATAGATTGTTCGAGCGACGCCGTGCGGAGTGCGTACTACGAATGGTAGATGCAATGCATCCTGTTCAATTCGAGCGAAAGGAAACGCCGCCCGAATGCGCCTTTTAGCGAAAGACTTGCCGGCGACCCGGTTAAGTGGATCCATTCGATCATATTCAGCATCTGCGGTCAGCTCTTCTATAGCGGCGGCTATGAATTTGCGGCTTATAGAGCATTGGGCAACATGTAGTCCGCGACGCCGAGCTTCACGGTTGACGTAGTTGGTCAGATCCAGAACTGTCCACTTGGACTCCGTGACAAGAAACTCATTCTGAATTACGCCATGGACAAATTCGATAAGCTCATTCGAGTACCTAGCCGATCGATTGCCCTTATTTTTTTCTCCTTTAAGAACAGGCAGGCCGAGTAGTTGGTTCTTATGCGCTCGGAACAGGGTCGGACGGGATGGAAATCTGCAGGAAATTAGTTTGTCTGCGTTTTCTTTCTCGTAGGCTTCACGAGCATGGGAAATCGCTGCATTAAACGATAGTTTCCATTTCGAGCAGATAGCATCGATACGCCGAAGTGCATCCTGAAGCAATCTAATCTGGGCATGAAGTTTCGGATTATCGTACTGGGCGGAGATCCCAACGCGAGGTAGTCCCTTTCGACGCAATATTAAGCATCCAGTGGCGATTCGGTCCCGAATGCCGGATTCGTCGACATAGCGGGCCTCACGTTTATCCGCATCGAAAATATGAATGGCGCCGGCATGGATACGAGCGTCCAGTACCTCCAAGTAGCTATTCTGATTGCCAGGCAACGTCAGTCTGTCACCAACGCGCAGGTCGGACATCATGACCGCAGTTCCTCAATCAAGCAAAGGTGACTAAGATCACCATATCCGGCTGACAGCTCAAGTGCTGCAAAAATATGGTAGCGTGCCAAGTCTGCCTGCAGCACCCCGGTAATCAGCAGAGGTGGGATCAGCGCCGTCGGAATCTGGAGGCTGGTGCACAGTGCGTGCTGCAGCACCGGACCGGATTCGCAATAGCGCTCGACTCGCTCGATGATGTCCGGCGTCAGATATGTATGGGCACGCGCTAACGCTGGTTTTAGCAGTTGAGCGTTGACGATGACTGGATGCCGTTCGTCCGCAGGTACGATCACCATAGATAGCGGATAGCAGTAAGCCTCCATGATTTTCCGAGCACGCTCGAGTTTCATCCAGTACTGGTCGTCGCCCTCGTAGCCCTGAATTTTGACTTCGTACGCACAAAGCAGACCATCGGTCTGAACCACAGAAAAATCTGGTGTGTACTCCATCTCTCCGGTGCGGCATCCACGCATTCTACGTGCCTCAGATACTTCTTCGCGCGTGAACAGCAGCCGTTCGCTGACCAGGTCAACGGTGAACGGTTGTTGCTTAAATGAGCGCACACGCGGGTCGATGCTGAGTATGTGTGCAACCAGTCGTTCTGCGTCGGATTCGACGGTAATGTGGCCATCGGCTTTTTCTGCATAGGTGCCGATGCGAGCTTTACCGTATGTCCGAGCGGTGAACCGGACTCCGGCATTCGCCGCATTTCGACGACTCCGGGTGCCATAGGATGGTGAGCTTTTCATACCTGTCTCCAGGTAGCGCTCGCTTGCTTCACTATAACTTTTGCCGCAATAGCATTACTCAATGACAGGCTTGCACTTTGCCATTTACTGCTAGGCACCCGCCGATGGATGAATTTGCACCTCGTCATGTGACCTCCTGTCAGATAGATTCCACTCGCGTGTTACCCTGACTCATCAGGGCAGCATAGGCGTATCGCGCCAAGCGCCCGAGTTAACGGTGGCCAGCGCGGAAATGAAAAACTAGGGGGACGTACGAACCCACTTGAACCGGCCCATTAGGGGTTCAAGGCGTTGACAGTGGATTAGGGAAGGACCATACTTTGCGCCGGATCAGTCAATATCCAAGCAGTAAATACAAGGCCCAAGAGCTCCAACTCTTGGGCTTTGGCCGTTCTAGCACCCCAATTTTGCTCGCGATCGAATTGGGTTATGTCATCGGTCGCCTCCAGATGTAATTGTGGAACCTGCCTCTGGCGTCTCTGCAGCGGTCATGATTGCTATATCGTCGCTGAAGGCGCGCTCCCGTTGCGCCGCAAGCCATACGGCAACATCCTTAACAAGTGCAAACTTGCCACGCCTATTTTCGATCTCGAAAACTGGGATAGGAATTGTCTTGCGTGATACAGCCTGACGAAAGGCCTCCATCGACGAGTATCCAAGCACCAGCCGTAGGTTGTCGTTTGACACAATGGGGCCGTACCGACTTGTTAATTCTCTATCCAAAAGGACCGCCAGCGGCTCATTGATATGCGTTGGATTCATGTCATTCGCTCTGTCACGATTAGTCACATCAAATACTAGCAACTCCGCTGGTGAAGGCCTAGATAGACGCCGAGGGTAGTATGTCACTCTATTTTTTGATAACTTATGAATCTAACTCTTTGAAAATATTAAGTTTTGCACAATGAACGCGACCTTTAGTAATCCGTCACAAAAGTCAGCATGACCAAAAATTCTGCGTCCAAAGCCGACCCTGTTGAGAGGATAAGGCGGATTTATTGGTACGAAGGTGTTCGCCAAGCGACCGGCCTAACTAGTGCCTATGCGCTTGAGCGACTGTTCGTCCCGGACGGTTTCGGAAGGAATAAAGACGGGATCCTATTTAATCGGTCCACCTGGGTAACCTATAAGAAGGGGGACCACACACCGAAGCCGGCACTCGTAACGCGAGTGGAGTTGTCGGTGCCTGGGTCCAGTGAGGAGTTAAACCATGTGTTGTGGGAGATTTTGCGCGAGAGCACGCAAAGGTCAGTAAATGCGCAAAGGTGGTTACGGCAAATAGAACCAGAATTACAAATACTAGTATTCGATGGCGGGACCAGAATTCGCGATCATGGCTGGCCGCGACTGCTGGAGAAAATTGAGCATAGAGCCAGCATGGATGCGCTTGCATGCTTGACGATACTGTTATTCATGAATTTGGAACGACGCAACTTCGACTTGGCATCAGAATTTGCGCGCAGTACTCTTCGTGTACTCCTTATGCTCGGACGTCACTTTGAATGCCGAAGAATTGGAAATGACTTATTTAATGTGTACGTTGAGCGAGTCTTCGATAATGTTCGATGGAACGGTCGGCGATTTTATTTGAATGATTATTCGTTTTCGCTATGGACTGATTTTTTGCATCGGGTCGCTGACGATTCAACTGATGCCGCGGCATACTTGAGACCGTCTCCTGAAAAAGTTCGGATAATGTGCAAGATACTTCGCGGTGGACGTGGCTTCGCGATAGCGCTCGCAATTAATCCATTGATTGGGCCAGATCTTGAGGTTGGCCCTCCTAAGAAGAAAGACCTCGATACTTTTGAACGGGATGTCTACATCCAGAGGCAGTCGGTGAGCGAGATGTTAGCCGGCAAGCGTAAGCAAGGTTTTCCAACAGGGATATAGCAGCGACATTCATCTCCTAGAGCGAGAGAATTCAAAACAAGTGAGTTCTCTCGATGCAGCGGCAATACTTCCATCTAGACTCATGCTGGGGTCTGTTCACACTTAATCTACGAGTGCGAAAGGTCGCCAAGCGTTGACTGCTACCTAGGCAAGGAGCTGCAACAACGACAGGCGACGCTTGGCGGCCTCCCGGAGGGTTGCCCCCAGAAGGTGCATCTCGCAGATTAAGTGTGAAAGGCCCTAGCGTAGCGATACATTCGCGTTCAAAATAGCTACCACGCGATCCTATCTAACGCCCCCATGAGCCTAAAAGTATTTATCGATACCGAGTTCACCAACTTTGTTGGTCCTCGTCTGATCAGCATTGGCATGGTGGCTAGGTCCGGCGAAGAATTTTACGCGGAAGTGCCATATCCTTTGAACAGCTGCAGCGACTTCGTAGTTGAAACCGTAATCCCCTTACTAGGTCGCGTCCCCAATGCCTTCTGCCCAGCAAATGACCTAAGTATGAAATTAAGGCAGTGGTTGGAGACCGTCCGACCCGATGATGAAGATGTTGATATCTGTTTTGATTATCAAACTGACTGGGATTTATTTTCGGATGCGCTCAGCGGCCAAGTCCCGGCATGGTGTAGGCCCTGCATGATCAACCGTAACATCAACGAGCTGTTGCGATACGAATTTCACAAAAAGAACAAGCTTCCAGAGCATCACGCTTTATATGACGCGCGGGCAAACCGATATGCCTACCGTGAACGACCGTTGATATCGTCATGATGAGCACCACATGCCACGAATGTTGCGCCGCCACGAAACAGGAACCATTCCAAATTTTTCAGATTTATAGCATTTGGACAGGCCGGAAGACTATGCGTTTTCCTTAATTCAAAACCTTCGAAGGAAAATCTATATAGGATATAAGTGATGCTATCTGTACCTATTATTTTTGTTTTCTATTATGCGTTTGAAACACGTCATACCAGAATGAAACCCTAAATATAGCTAAGGCGGAAGCAGCAATAATGCACAGCCCATATAAGAACAACCAATACCCTAGAAAATCAGCAGGAGCGCGCAGCCATGTGAGCATCCCCAATATGCTCTTGAGGCAATCTGGGGTATCGAAGCTTACTGCTTTGGCGATGATTGCTGCTAGCAATGCGAATAGCTGAATCAACACAAAATGCAGAAAGGTTGCGCTGACTTCCATATAGGCAGATGCACTATTGTCTCCTTCATCTTGCCCACTGATTAACTCTCGAAATTTTTCGTCACCGAATCCCAAGAAAATTGCAAAGCCTCCCAATGTGAAACCCAGGACATTCGGCATCACCGAAAGAACTTGGTCCCACCAAGGCTGCGTTAGCCAAAAATGGGTTGATATGATGGCGAGAATTATCGAAATCCAAAAAAATGGCGAAAATATGATGGCGCGCCATCCTCCGTATGCGTGCCAGTATGTGGATAACACAGCCTTTAAGTTGTGTTCGTCCTGTTCGCTCGTGTCATCCATTTAATCGTGTCCAGGAAGATGTGCGGTGGCTGTAACTAAAGCCTCTGCGGAGGTTTGCAAATTAGGATCATATCGAATGGCCTCAGTCCAGGGCTTGTCGACGGTTGACTCTTCTATCTGCTGGCCGTCCCGGCTATACCCTTTTCCAATTACCTTACCGTTACCTGCAGCAGCGACTTTAGCTACGAGCTGCAAGTCCTCGTCTACAACTATCGATTCTTTAGATTCCGCAAGCACCTCAACTTTCATTTTGCGCGCATTGAGATTCTGAAGCCTTCTAAACACTTTTTCCTGTGCTTTGCCCAGTTCGTCTGCGTTGGGGCGGGTGACCTCAATGACCAAACGACGCAGCTGGGGGATTTTTAGAATCTTATTCAATTGTTCTTTATCGGAGAATACATTCACTTCGACCTCTCCAAATTCGCTAACGATACTCGCATCGGTAAATAGGACCTTAAGAAGCTTGGCAGCCAAACCAGGACTTAACGATCGACTTCCGTTTTTGCTCTCCAAATAGAACGCGTGTCCCTTTGGGTAAAACACAAAGTCAAACATCTCGCAATTAGGACGAAGATTCTCGGGAATGTTGATCTGAGCCAACTCATCATCAGACGCGACATCGTTCTTCTCGACGTTAAACCATGGTGCTTTTCTATCGATATGCGTAAATCGATAAAGTTGTCCTCGAACTCCGGCTTGGGGCTTCGCTCCATCGAGATACCACATCTCTCCAATCATTAAGTGTTCCGTCCCCCTTATTGCAACGCTCTTCCCGCTGTGAAATGCTCTCTGCATCAGCCTCAGGTAGGCGGCCGGCGCGTGCGGATGAGTGACGATATTGATGCGGGAGATACTCAGAGAGCGGTGACGTGACATGCGAGAGATCCTTGTTTGTTCGGCTTTATGTAAAAGATCAGCAACTTACAATGTATCGGCTGCGTATTCGCATTCCTTCGCTAGAAAATGTCTGGAAAAAATGGCGCAACTGCTAGAAACAGATTTGCTATCTTATCAAATCGGTGTCGGCAAGCTCAAATTATGGTAATTTTTAGTTAACGGCATGAGAGCTTTCTTTTTGGAAAAAAGTATCGCCACATGCTCACAGGGGAAATACAGCGTTTGGGGTAACAGGACGCCGATATAAAAATATATGTCTGATAAAAAATTCACATGCTCGACGATGCATCGGCTCTACAACAGCAATTAAAAACGCATTTCGATTCGCTTATGCGGCTACGGCCTGGTAGCCCGCTGTTTGCAATAGAGCATGGCTTAGATGCGGCCGCGAGGGCAAATCTAAAAAATGCCGTTCAGGAAAGCTTGAGAAAAGATGGATTGAGGCAGGACCTTTGGCTTTTATGGGTCGTATATGCAGCCGAAAACGGATATACCTTCGACGGAATCCAGTTTTGGGACAACTTTGAGCGCCTAACGCCTGGCTGGCGAGGGGCCGACCGCCAAATTATCAGAGATTGGTTTCAGAGATTTGCTCGTGACTACCACGGAATGATGCCTGTTGGCCGATGGTCTACTCATTTTTCAATCATTTCTTGGCCAATCACCCATGCAATTTTGCCAATAGATTTGCAGCGCCAATTGGCAAAGGCTCTATATCAAGCCCAGTATGTACTTCAGGGGGTATCCGATCACCCCTTTGAGGAAATTGGCCGCGCGCTGTCACGTTCAATTCGTCATTGTTCACAACGACTCCGCATATTCCTGGAGCAAGAAGCAATGCTCGGAAGAATTGTCGTCTCTCTACTAGGGACACCAGAAGAGGCTGCAGCAGAGATTGAGTCTTCGGCTCTGAAGCGAATTGCGTCGGACTTGGCAAGTATGAGAGATGCGCAGGAGTGGCTCGAACAAGCGCAAAGAACTTGGCGCGCTCGAAAATCTTTAGTCAAGGCAAGGGGCATCATTTCCAGGGCGAAAGCGGACACCTCGTCTCTCATCCCCCTTAGCAGGCCGGAAGGCAGTACGCCTAAACACGTTGAACTCCTGAACCCAGTCAGTATTGAAGCTCAAAAAATAGGAAAGGATTCGTGGCAGTTCGAAATCACTATTCCTTCTTTTGAACGGATCGCGTCACTAGATGAGGACTGCTCGACCTTTCTCCAGCAATCAAGATTCAAGGTTCCCTCCGTTGGGAATGGAATGCTGCCAAATGCTTGGCTATTAAGAGGCGGCAGGCGATTATTGTTGAACAGCTGGCCAGACAGCGAAAAGCCAATTTTGTCGTTTGAAAGTTCTCCACCGATAAGACGTGAAACTGATTGGAAATTACATTTTCCGTTCCAGAGGATCTTTGTTCTAAAAATACAGAGTGACGGCAATGCCCGGCTTTTATTCAAGCCGCAGGTAAGAGCAGAAACAGACTATTTACTTGTATCTGACGAAACCGAGGATCTCAGCGAAATTGGGGATCTCTGCTCTACGAATTGCACTGGAATTCTTGTATGGAAGATTCAGATTCCTAGTGTTATACCCAGTAATTTACAGATGCGGCTCTCTTCTTACGGGTTGACGTGTGTGAATCAACTGAGTATTGCCCCTATTGGCATAGCACCTCTGGAATGGACGGAAGATTTTGGGGGAACGTGGCTTTCATCAGCTCCACCTCTGTTGGCCATTAGCCGCGATCACGAATTCGACATGTATCGTCTGCAATTAGACGATGGTCCACCTCTAGATCAAGCAGTTACCTCGAGTGATGCGCTTCTTATCCAGCTTTCAGATCTTTCTATTGGCTCACACAATCTTTGGGTAAACACGTATAAATCTGATGGCAGTCGGGCGCATGAGCTAGGAACACTTCAGACAAAACAAAACATTGTCATTACCATTCAACCCCCTCCCACTTGGCTAGCTAGCACAAACAATAGCCAAGCCCTATTTGTAAAAGCAGTGCCGCAGGCCCCGTCTTTAGAAGATTTTCTTGCCGGGGATGTTCGCTTAGAAGTTCGAGGACCACAAAATCTCTCTGTTCGCGTATCTATAGTGCTCGAAGGAAAGGAGTCTATCCCCTTACTTCGATTACATATTTGTGAACAGAATTTGCCTATTTCAAATGAGTCTTGGAAGAACGTATACAGACAATTTATTCAGAAGGCACTTTCCAATCCGAAATTCTATGAGTGCCATTCCGGCTTCATGGAGGTGTCATCGGATGCGATGGGGAGCTTTAGAATCACTCTAGACAAAGCATTCTCTTCTTTGCGTTGGGTATTGACACAGCGTAACGGAAACCCGTATCTAAAACTGATTGAATATGTCGGAGCAGAAGAGCCGGCGGTGGCATTTTCAGCATTCAGTGCCCCGTTTTCTGAGACAGAGCTGAAGAATTCGGCAGGCCAACAAGGCCTAACTATACCGGCACATGCAGGTCTTTACAGAGCGACGCAAGGTGAGTTTTCCGACGATGTTGTGTTTGCTCCTCAGGACGTCAGATCACTCACAGAACTACAACCTCCTCGGTTTGAGCAAACCGATAAATTTTCAAATGACCTTGCCGCAATTCTGGACAGAGCTATCCTATGGAACAAAGCTAGGCCACTTACCTACCTCGCAAAGCACTGGCAATCTGGACTAGTAAAAAATCTCTATCAGACCGTCCTAATGCGGCTTTGCGGCCGGAAATGGATGACCGCCGAAAACAAAATTTCCGAAGGAGAAGTCACTCCGGGCCAGTGGGAGGAAATGGAGTCCCTGGTCTCCTTCCCTCCGAATTTTGGAATTGCGGTAGGGAAAATATCAATCGAGGAAGAGACACGGCCGGACGATTTGAAGGAGCAATTATCGGCAAAATTATACCGCTATGAGCAGCATCCTTGTGACAGACGTCTACTCGATGTGATCTGGAGAATTGGCTGGTTTGACACCTTGTTTTTGCCAATCTCTGCGAATGAGATCGAGGAAGCAAGATCATTGCAAGTAGCGATTAGAGCAGCTCGACTCCTAAACCTGAAATTCGCGGAGAAAACACCAAAGGTGCTCTAGAAATGATTTCCATATTAGGTACTTACCAAGCCAACCTTCTGGTCTCTTCGCAAATAGGCGTTGCCTGTGATTCGGCGGAAGAGCGAAGTCATACGTGGTACTGCAATTTCGTCCGAAAGGTTTGCGCCTCACAGTGTCCTTTGCCAAGAAGGAATTTAATCAAAATTAGTAAGCAATTACTGGAGCACCTTGGTGGGAACAGCTCGGATATCTATGCAGAGATCGAAGATGCCGTAGAAGGCCTATTTGAGGCGGGAGATTTGGTTGAACTGACCAAAGCTGGCGGAGACGACGAGGACTATGCCGCTGAATGGGTATTCTTGTCGCCACTAGCTTACACCATACGAGAAAGTGGCCGAATATACATCGTGGGAGCAACAACGTGCGATACCCACGTCCTTCCGGCGAGTATCGCGTCTTCTCTGATCTACAACGGCCCCTATCGGTACCTCGCAAATCCCGATAGCGATAACCAAGATATTCTCTCATCGATTGGGCTACGAAGTATTTCATCAAGTCATTGGCACTCGCCTTCGACGGTGCTCAATGCCGAACAGGTTATACAACAAGCGCAGAAGCGACTTAATACGTCCACATCTTCCGAAGCAACCTATGGCGTAAAAATCATTAGTCCGTTTGTCAGTTTTGATCAAAGTTATAAAAGTCGACTAGTGGCACCCACAATAGAGACCGGCTTTTTTGTCGGCAGGAGGCCAGCATCTTTTGGTAATGAGCATTGGTGTTTTTTTCAAATGATCAATGGAAGCGTAGTCAAATTCGTCGATCTTCCACTAAAAAATAATTGTGAACGGGCCTGCGATGCTGCTTGGACGTTGCAGCTTGCGCTGGACTACGTAAATGGTAGGCCGGCACGATTCCGAATAGAGACAACAACTCAGGCCGTGCATGTATCTTTTTCTTTTCCACTACCTTTGTGGGCCTCCCGCCGTTTTCGCGCTATCGAACAATACTCAAATCGGTCTAACTTTTCACGTACCTTCTCGCTAGCAGAATGGGAAAGTGAGAAAAGGATTATTACTGAGAAGCTTTGGTTTCAAGAACTTTAAGAATTAGCTATAGGGAAAAGCAAATGACTAAGACCATTCATGAAGCAGTCTCCGAATTGCATAAATCCTTAGTTCAATATGTTGAGGCGACTTATCACATTAGCGATCCAGTTTTAATCTCCCAGCGCAACAGCATTCTCAATAAACCTGGAGTTCTTCATCAAAAGCCGTTTATTGAATCAACTCCGAAGTATTTAACTGGCCGCAATTTTCGGGACATTGAAGGCCTACCCTCTTCGGCGCTCCAGCTATTTGAAAAACTGTCTGAGCCAATAGATGGCAAGAAAGTTGTCTACGATCCGCCTTACGAGCATCAAGCAGATGCTGTCGACGAGGTCGTTGTCAAAGGCAGGAACATCGTAATCATGACTGGGACTGGGTCAGGAAAAACAGAGTCCTTCTTACTTCCATTACTAGCAAAGTTAGCGGTAGAAGCGAAAAGTTCACCAGACGATTTCCGAAATTTGACCGGAATGCGGGCATTAATTCTTTATCCGATGAATGCACTGGTCAACGATCAGCTGGGTCGTCTAAGAAGCTTTTTTGGGAATCCACATCTTCAGCAACTGTTCTCTACCTGGTCTGGGCGCATTCCACGATTTGCTCGCTACACCAGTCGGACCCCTTATGCTGGAGTCCGCAGCGCTCAAAAAGATAGTACTCAACTCAAGCCATTTCGAGACTTTTATGTCCAGCAGCTTAAAACAGCAAAAGAAGACTCCGACGATGGCCGTTTCTCCAAGAGGCTCATTAACCAGCTTCGAGAGCGAGGTAAGTGGCCGGCGAAGAAAGATATCGAGACTTGGTACGGTGCAGACAAAACTGAATGGTTAGATCGCAAAACCGGTCTTTATAAAAGGGCGGTTGCAATGCCAGAAGATGCTGAGCTGCTGACTAGACACGAAGTCCAGCAGCATGTTCCAGATCTCATGGTGACCAATTACTCAATGCTTGAGTACATGATGATGCGCCCCATTGAGAGATCAATTTTTGATAAAACGAAAGCATGGTTAGCCGCATGCCCTGACGAGAAATTCCTCGTAGTCCTAGATGAAGCACACCTTTATCGAGGTGCCGCTGGTGCCGAGGTCGGATATCTTTTACGTCGACTAAGTGATCGTCTAGGAATAACTTCGGAAAGATTACAAGTCATCTGCGCAACCGCAAGCTTCGATAATCCGGACAGCGCCATTATTTTTTCTTCACAGTTAACGGGAACTCAGCAAAGCTCCTTTGCGCAACCTATTCGTGGCACCTTAGCAAAGCATCCAGATGCGGCAATCGGCTCTCAAAGAGACGCTGAAATACTCGCAGAAATTAGTCTAGAGGAGTTCTATGACGAAGATATTCAAGTCCGACGCAATGCAGTCGCTGAGCTCCTTCTTTACCGCGGTATTGAAGCCAATACTGTCATCGAAGAGGCCCTCTATCAGGCATTAAAAGACTACCCACCTTTCTTGAGCCTTGTTAATGCAACAATGGGGAAAGCACAGCCGATAGAAGAAATCGGCCGAATGGTTTTTCCATCAGTAGATGACTTGCTGGCCGGTAGAGCCGCTTCTAACTTGGCCTCTTTGGCAAGTGCAGCACGTCCATCTGTGGACGGCACCAATTTGTTCTCTTGCCGAGTTCATAGTTTTCATCGAGGCCTGAGAGGTCTTTGGATTTGTATGGATCCTGAATGCTCTCATTCACCACAGGACAGCCCTAACAAGATTGCTGGAAAGTTATATAGCCAGCCAGTTGAAGAATGCGGATGTGGTTCTCGTGTGCTTGAGCTTTTTACCTGCCGGCATTGTGGGACTGCCTATGCTCGTGGTTACGTGGAAGATGTTATTAACCCCAGGCATGTTTGGCCACTACCCGGCGCAAGACTCACAACAAACGAAGGTGAGGTTAAGCCGCTCCACCCGATAGACATATTGCTTGAGTCTCCTCCGAAGGATTCAGATGCTGAGATTCGAGAGTTTGATGTGGTAACTGGGCAATTCGGAATTCGCGGTCCTCGTACTCGCCAAGTTTTTCTCAGAGGTGCTAGACACGTTCCACCTCAAATTGATCCAGAAATTAATGACGACAGTGACATCGCGTCGAAGGATATGGAGTCTGGAATTTTTCTTCCATGCGGTATTTGCTTAAAGGCGGGTTATCTCGGCCGAAGTCCCGTACAAGATCATGAGACAAAAGGCGATCAGCCCTTCCAAGTATTAGTGAGTAAGCAGCTTAGTATCCAACCGCCAGGTCCGAACCCGGCGACTTCATTTGCTCCGCTAAGAGGTCGAAAAGTTCTTGCCTTTTCCGACTCCCGGCAGGTAGCGGCGCGACTGGCACCGAATTTACAGATGTTCGCGTCACGCGACACATTACGCGCGTTAATAGTGTCAGGCTTCAAGACAATACTATCATTGGAGGACGGGATCTTCGAGTCGCGGCTCGACGATTTGTATGCGGCGGTCATGCTTGCGGCAGCTGAGTCTGACATCCGATTGCGGCCGGAGACTAAGACCAATGAGTCATTCGAATTTGAGCAAGTTCGTATGCTGGTCAAGAAGGAACGCATTTTGGAGAATCCCGATAGGCTGCGATTGTTAGTTACTGACCTGCGCACACATCGTCCTCCAGAGGCTCTATATGCCGATATATATATTTCAATGAGGGATCGTGCACGTGGACTTGAGGCTCTTGCTCTCGGCTCTATCGTTGAGAAGAAGGATAAGCGACAGCCAATATATTCTCTGCCCTCGATTCCTGGTGCAGCGGAATCCAACGATGAAAAGATTGCTCTAGTACGTGCCTGGCTTCGCTGTTGGCATACGTCTGGTTTCTTCCTACGAGTGGCTACGCCTGAGCACTGGTACGAAGGAGACGTTGGTGCACGCAAGGTCCAGAGTAATAAGGGTCAATTTAAGAAAGTGATGGCAGTAATTCTCTCCGACCTGGCTCAACGAAAGGTTTTTGAGAAACAATGGTTGCCGGTTTTATTAAAGCTTTTCGCTGAAGAAAGAGCATTAAAGAAATATCGACTCAAAGGCAGCGAACTTACCTTAGATTTTGAAGGAAGTTGGATTCGATGCGAGCTGTGCAAAGCCGTTCATCGACCGATTTCTAATATCTGCCTTGAATGTAAGCGAAAAACTGCTGTTCATCTCGACCCACAAAATGACAATGTCTTTATTGCTCGGAAAGGGTTTTACCGCAACTACGCGCTTAGCCTTGCCAGTGCGCCGTTTTCCCTTATCGCTGCTGAGCATACGGCCCAACTAAATTCTCCCCAAATTCAAGATGTTTTCTCCAAGGCTGAGCAGAACGAATTACTGTTCCAAGACGTAGAACTTCCTCCCGAGCCCGGAAAAATGCCGTTTTCTGCAATTGATGTTTTATCTAGTACCACCACAATGGAGGTAGGAATTGATATTGGTCAATTGTCAGGCGTCGCACTTCGAAACATGCCCCCTGCGCGAGCGAATTATCAACAGCGTGCTGGGCGTGCTGGCCGCCGGGGCACGTCTATTGCAACGGTCGTCGGTTTTGGAGGTTCCGACACGCACGATGAATATTATTTTCAGAATCCTCAGAAGATGATTTCGGGGAAAATCGTAGATCCAAAGTTAAGCCTCCATAAAAAGGAAATAGCTCAACGTCACATCCAAGCTTTCTTATTGCAAAACTACCTACAAGCAAGAGTCACCATTACGGATCAGACCAATGCTGATTTATTTTCCGTTCTAGGTACAGTTTCCGAGTTTCAGAACAATGGTTTACTTAATATTCAAGATTTTGAGCGTTGGTTGACGTTGGAAGAAGATTCTCTAAGAAATAGGATTTCCAAATGGTTATCTGATCAACTTAGTGATAGCGATCGTCAGGACCTGCTATCCAAATTTCTGAGCGATAGTGTTTCTGCGATAAAGCAGGCTATAGATCAATACGAGCCGCCTCCTGCGGTCAAAAGGAAGCGAGAATCCGCAAACGAAGAGCATGAACCGTCAGTTTCAGAGTCGCCACCAGAGGTGGGTGAAGAGAAGCCAATCGAGATACAAGATAAAAGTAAATTACTTGACTGGCTTCTTTACAAGGCGGTACTCCCACGCTATGCGTTCCCTACCGATGTAGCAACGTTTTACGTCTTTGATGCTGAAAAATCTAGTGCATATAAAACTGTCCCAAAATTTGCACCAAGCCAAAGTCTGCCGGTGGCATTAAGCCAGTACTCCCCTGGAAAGCAGGTGTGGATATCTGGCAAGTGCTACACGTCCGGCGCGCTGTTTTCGCCTGCGAGAAGAAGTCTTAAAGATGCTTGGGCAGCAAAGAAGATTTATCTCGACTGCAAGACGTGTGGATACTCACAGCTCGCGCCAATAGGCTCAGGCCTCGCCATCGGATCTCATATGGACTGTGATGCATGCGGGTCCAGCAATTCTGTTGGTCCTCTGCGGCACTGGATTAGACCTCCAGGGTTCGCGCATCCAGTTACAGAACAAGAGGTCACGTCGCCGGATGAAATTCCTGAAACAAGTTATGCGACAAGAGCGCAGCTAACTATGCCAAGTCCGGCTAGAGATATGTGGACGGACATAAATTCGCGGTTAGCTGTGTTTTCAACCCAAGCATCATTACTAGTATCAAATTCCGGTCCACAAAAAGAGGGATATCGTTATTGTGTTGGGTGTGGCCGCATTGAGGCAGAGACAGCTCATCACAAAACCCTTGGAAAGGCTCATGACAAGCCGTATAAGGACGATAATCAGACCTGCAGCGTATTCTCTACGCCAAATATAGTTCTGGGGACAGACTTTCTGACAGACATAGCGTTGTACTCGATACGAGTACAAGAACCTGAACCGCCCCGACTTTCGCGGAGGCTATTTGGTTTAAGTTATGCCGACACTGCAGTATTGCTGGCGAACCGGCTGTAGTAGTTTGCCTCAGCTTCTGCCGGAGGGATATAGCCGATGGATTCCAGCAGTCGATGATGGTTGAACCAAGCCACCCATTCGAGCGTGGCCAGTTCGACGGATTCCCTGGTTTTCCAAGGGGCACGGCGATGAATTAATTCAGCTTTGTACAGGCCATTGATGGTTTCGGCCAAGGCGTTATCGTAACTGTCGCCACGGCTTCCGACCGATGGCGCAATGCCCGCCTCGGCCAGGCGTTCACTGTAGCGAATCCCGACGTATTGCGATCCCCTGTCGGAATGATGGATCAAGCCGCCGTTGCCTTCGGGCTGGCGAGCATAGAGCGCCTGCTCCAGCGCATCTAGCACGAAGTCCGTCGTCATACTGTTGCTGACACGCCAGCCAACGATGCGACGGGCAAACACGTCGATGACGAAGGCCACATACAGCCAGCCTTGCCAGGTCGATACGTAGGTAAAGTCGGACACCCAAAGCTGGTTGGGACGATCAGCCTTGAACTGACGATTGACCCGGTCCAACGGGCAGGCTGCCTTGGGATCAGAACGCGTGGTGCGAAGTTGCTTACCACGCCGGGCTCCCTGAAGCCCTTGCTTTCGCATCAACCGCTCTACCGTACAACGTGCGATAGATACGCCCTCGCGATTCAGCTGTCGCCACACCTTGTCAGCACCGTACACACGCATGTTGGCGTGCCACACCCGGCTGATTTCAACTCGCAGTACCGCATCACGCTTGCTACGAGCACAGCACAATTGAGGATTGCGCTGCCTCGCTGCATAACGCCGATATGCTGACGGGGCAACCTGCAATACCTTGCAGATCGGCTCGACCCCGTGGATATCCCGATAGCGATCGATATAGGTATTTACGACTTCAGTTTGCGGTCGAGCTCCGCCTGCGCGAAAAAAGCGCTCGCGGTCTTGAGAATCTCGTTAGCACGGCGCAATTCCTTGACCTCGCGCTCCAGTGCCTTGATACGCTCACGCTCGGCCGTGCTGACGCCATCCCGCTCGCCGCTATCGACCTCGGCGCGTTTGACCCAGTCCAGCAGCGTC
Source organism: Herbaspirillum rubrisubalbicans (assembly GCF_003719195.1). Lineage (NCBI taxonomy): Bacteria > Pseudomonadati > Pseudomonadota > Betaproteobacteria > Burkholderiales > Oxalobacteraceae > Herbaspirillum > Herbaspirillum rubrisubalbicans. Next base: position 12,591 of record NZ_CP024996.1, on the reverse strand, counting down.
TGAGGCGTACAGCCGATCATCGGCGCAATCGATTGGACCGCAGACCACGTGGAGGAATGCTCATCCCGCTGCTCACGCACCAAGCGCACCGCACGCTCTCGTACCTCAGGGGAAAACTTGCTTGATTTCTTGTTCATGGCTCTATTCTCTCAAGAGTTAGAGCCTCCTCAAAATCCGGGGCGGTTCAACCTGTTCTGTTGCTTCCTGCTCACTCGGTTACCAAAGTAGCGTTGCGGACGGTAAGTGAAGCATTGGTCAGCGCAGCAACTTCACTCTTACAGATCGAGCCTGGAGAGCTAATGGCGGAATTTCGCCCTGCGCTAACACCGGAAGGTATTCAAGGAAACGAAGCTCAGATTTTTATATACGACACTTTGCCGGGTGGCGCCGGTTTTGCGCAAGATGCTGCTAGCCTAGGTATTCGGCTATTTGATGCGGCCTTGAAGCTAATGGAGGGATGTCCGGAGAAATGTGATGGGTCTTGTTATGCATGTTTACGAACATTTCGGAATCGATTAGATCACGGGTTGATCGACAGGCATGTTGGAGCATCACTTCTACGCTACGTCATCCATGGTACCTCCAGCTATTCGGCTGAACGCCTGCAGTCCTCTGAGCATCTCCTGTACAGCTCATTGCTGTTGTCTTCAATTCCGGATACATCTATTCGTCGTGAAGCAACGATGCAGCTAGCTCAGGGTGGGGAAATGTCAGTGCCAATAGTATTGTTCAAGAATGATGGTAAAAAACTCTGTATTTTTCTTTCTGATCCTTTGGCCGAGAGTATTCCCGCAAGTTTTGACGCTTTACCTGATCTTGCTGACAGCTCGCTAATAATCGTTAACGAACTGATCGTGAGGAAGAATTTGGCGACTGCTATCGACCAAGTTGTGGATGCTCTGAACAGGCTCTAAGATCGGGCCTTACGTAGGCGAGTCCGATTAAAGCGGGCTCGTCTTTCAAGTATTCAAAAGGAATTCAGTGTATTTGTTATTAGCTGGCGCGCGTCGATCTGAGACCATTCAGGAAATCGGTTAGCACGGGGCACTGCCCATCTATCGAGCCAATATTCCGAGAATTCTTCTTCCGGCAAATTTTGGGTTGCGCCAAAGCTGCCTCCGCTCATACCATCTTCTAGCCCCTCAACAAATCGGAAGAGGAAAACCTCTCTCTTAAGTCCATGTTTGAGCAGACTTGGAGACACACCGAGCTTCATCAGACCCTTTGTGATATTTTGCCATCGTACTTTCGGACCATTTCCGAAACCGGCGGGGGTAAACGATTCATTGGCCTTTAGTACCTCAGATATGCGCTCGTACAGATGTTCGAGATGAATCGTACCGAAGCCTTTTGTATAGCCTATTGGCTCCGCCAAAAGCCGGTCCTTATATCTAAGTCGGTTATATATTGAACTGCGTCCGAATGCACTGGTGGTAGTTACGGCGACCAGAGGTTGTTGAATCGAGGCCTCTAGCATCAGAGATTTCTGACTTGCGTACTTGCGCCAGTAGCTTCTACGAATCGTGTCCGTGCTAATTAACCCCGCACACAGCTTTCCTCCCAATAAAAATGAATATGGTGGAATAGCCCCTACGGTATAAGCATCGAGCGTATTATTCACCAACTCCAATTTTCGCTTAGCGGGGAATTTAAAAAGACCATCCCGACTTTGCAAATCAGCCGGCGGCGACTGCAAGCCGATAATGCCCATAACGGCTTCGTGCGCTTCATCAAATACGACAAAACGTAGTCTCCGCCCATATCCCTTGTTATAGGGCATCGACCAACATGCTCGAGTTATGGCGAACAGGTCTTTCCATAGTGTGCTATCGCAAGCGACAAGCCTAGGTTTGATACGTTTCAGATCAATATCTTTTCCCGAGCGGAAATAGTCTTTATAACGATTGAATTTCTTTCGTATTAGTTCTGCATCTAACCCACTGGAAGTTTTTTTGGCCTGAAGGTGAATAGCACGTATGTAATCTTTATCTTGAGTGTTGAGTGCATGACTGAACGCGGCATGAGCCTCTTCAATATCTCTGGATAGCGCGTCTAGCTCCTCCGGATCAACAATGACGTGCGGATCCAGTGGATTTGAAACCTCCATTAGGTCTATCAGCTCAGGGTTTTGTCGGAGTGCGTGCATTTTTGACCCAAGTTTCCCAATTGTTTGTGTTTTCTATGCCAAGACCGTATTTGGCCACGAAAAAAGCATGAAGTCAAAAAAATAATGTTGTCTTTTATATAATTTTTTAACTTGCGAATATTTTCCCCGGGTATAGGCAAACGCGATAGCCACCATTTCAGGCAGTCATCCTAACCGTCCGATTTAATTGAGATCACTTCCTTTCTATGGCCCCAACAACAAGAAGGGCTCCCATGTTTATCACATGAGAGCCCTTTTTCTCAGGTTGTGCGTAGTTATCTACAACCAAGTTTGCCTTTGTGGCTTTCTAGTTAAAAACTTTCAACAAACTAGCACTACGGCTGCTTTCTGCGTCATTAGACACAGCAGGAACTGAGCTATCAGATCACACCATTTGATAATAATCTCAAAGGATACCTCTTAAAACCCACATTATGGTTCCCGCTACACAAAGTCATTCTGCAACGATATCTCTTGGAACACGTAGTTATTTCGCTCAAAAAAAGCTTGAGCTGAATTGATGCCTTCACGCTCAATACGGCGTTTGGGGAAATTATTGGAGAATTTGACACCGTGTATGGAGATGGTCACTTGAAGGGCGTACAAACTGAAGAATACTCGAATCCACGCGCATTGATAAAAGACGATGTCTCTGCCGCCCAGGCGTGCGTAGGCTGGGGAGGCGTCTGAATTCGACCAAGGCTCTACATGGGAAACGATCTTCTGGTCATTGTAGAATCATTGCATGACAATCCAAATACCTGACCCGAATACCCCAGATCAATTTTTTGAAGCTATGTGGCAAAAATGCATATCGAGAATTGGCCGAGGATCAACGAGAGACGTGTATGAAATTCCCGATCACGCGGACAAAGTACTTAAGGTCATGAATCAACCGGGTTATTTTACGAACTGGGTTGAGATCATTACATATCAGGTTGCTAGCGAGAAGCAGTACTTTGCCCATGTATTCTCTTGGAGCATGTCAGGAAAATTTCTTGTAATGGAACGGCTGAGTCCGGTGAAGCTAGCCGATCTCGCTGGTCATGCAACACCAGCGTACATAAACGATAAAAAGCCAGAGAACTTCGGACGCTCTAAGTCAGGAGAAATCAAATTGCTGGACTATGGAATGCTAGAACTTCCTATCGGCCAACTGTACACATTTCCTCAATCTTAAGCTTAGCAGTTAAGTACGAGATACACGTCAGCGAGACACGGGAAAGTGCGGACAGATGCAAGAGCTAACGAAATAAGCAATCTAATATCGATAACTTAGACAGCAGTTGATTCCTGCTCTCCACTCTTACTAAAACGCAGCCGATGAATGCAGTAGACAAAATTAAGACGGTTCGAAATCTCACTCGTTTGGCATTGCCAGAAGACGATGGCTATCTATTTCGACTGGGGGTAGCACTTTATTCCTTCGCATCGCTCAGCAACTTTATGGTAGAAGTGGCCAGCTATCTAGATCCCGCAGCAATCAATAGAACTTCGTTACAGGCTAAGATGGGGGGCACGATACTTAAAGAATTTCGCAAATCGGTACAGACGGCCGAAGTACACTTCCCAACTGTCGGCCCAATTGGCCGAGCAGCCGCAGACTTGTTCGATGAATTGAATTCGAAGCGCTCCGACATTGTTCATGCCTATCCCATTACGAATAGCTCTAACGCTCAAATTCTTCATCGTCGGCTTGACACAAAGGGCAAACATTTTGAGGTGACCAACGAATTTCTGAACGGCTTTATCTCGCGACTTGAAGATGTTAGCGATCAGCTTTACAAAATTCGAAAAATCGTACGTCCGGATCTAGACGACTGATAGAAAGTTAAGCCTTGCTTACAACCAAGTACAGCCGTTTAATACACTCTCTACCGGGGTCTGCATGTCGTTATCAATTGCTTCTTGCGCTTTCAGAATTTCTTAATGATGCGCTGCTCGGCTGTACCTTATCGGTGCGCGTTGCCCTGCTGTAAAACGAACGTGGTCAATATTGGCATACGGGGAAATTAGATTTCCCTTCTCCGGAGTTTGCAGGCAGCTCGCACAGACGTGAAACTCACACTCCACGATCATTCGCTTGTGGCTTGAGAAAATTAAGTTTTCATACGTGTTGAGTCATTTATTGACGTGGCCCTCTAGTCTGCACCTCATGCCATTTCATACTGTTGCGGCTTCTCACGGAGATTGGCATAAGTGACAGTCTTATGAAAGACGGTGCCACTATCTTACTAGAGCGGGTTATCCGTTGATCATTTCTCCAGACAAGGTTTTTGTGTCAACATCTCTTCGCCCTAGTCAACCGAGTCATAAAATTGAATTTCCCGACTTTATTTGCGATGCCGTTCTCTGCAAACATGGGGACCAACGAGCAGAACTCTTTGTAGAATCGATGAATGTATCGCATTTTTTTACGTAGGACTCGAAAAATTGGAAGAGGTCCGCGAACGCCATGAAGATGACCAGAAAAAAAACAAAGGAAAAAATAGAAAAGGACTTGTAAATTCAGTTATCGACTTAGTTCGAGATGCTTTAGAAAAAAGATAGCAACTCGGTTACTCTAAGCAGTTCAGAACGGCCCTTCAAAACTGTCCCTCTAATCATGACCGACTTAGCCGAATTCCAGCATGCCGTCGAAGCCGCCAGAGTGCAGCTCGGGAGATACTCAGTAACATTGATCACTGTTAGTAAAAATGGCATCCCCGACGATATTGGCTCAGGAACGTGTGTGGACTTGGATGGCCGCCGAGGTATTTTTACTGCAGCGCACGTTGTACTAAAGACGCCTGTAGATCGTATTTCTATCGGATTGCCGATCTCAGGAGGGTTCAACTCCTATATCCGTTCAATACATTTAGAGGGCGGAAAATGGGACGATTTGGGCCTTGAAACAGACCCAATCGATGTCGCTTTTCTCGAGCTAACTGACGAAGGAATCCAGGCAATTTCGCGGTCCAAGGAATTCTTGAAGAACGATCGCATTGAGAAAGGAGTTAGCTATCGAGAGCGCCAATTTTTAGTCTACGGAACACCAAGGGCATTGCTTGATGAGGCCGCTATCGCTGAAGAGAAATTGATCCTTAGGCCGATCTGCTATGCAACAGTGCCAAGCAAAGAACGCCCTGGCGAAACAACTATCGACGATCACATCCTCCTTGAATTTCCTGCAGAAGAAAATATATGGACAGCGAGTGGGGAACCGCTCGACGTTCGTATCCCAGAAGAGAAAAAGTTAGTTTCTGATCCTGGCGGATTTAGCGGTGGTGGAATTTGGACAATGCGAAGTGAGAAGTCTGTCGTCTGGAGCCCAGAATCAATAGCTTTGGTAGGAATTCAAACCGGTTGGTTGGAAAACCGTCGCCTAATAGTTGGGAACCAGATACAGCACGCAATAGCTGCAGCAACGAATGCCCCACAAGATTCTTAGCAGGCACCGTGATTTTCGTAATATTCAGGAAAATGACCTAATTCATAGGGGTATTTTTTGTCCGACCTGTGAATATATGTTGATTTGAAGCGAAATCTGACCCTCTTTTGGAGTGAAACCCTCGGGCTGGACCAAGGCCATGAGATGAAGTGATACGCTTGTCGAGCCTTCTCAGGAGGAGCGACATCATGGCATCACGAGCTCCATATCGGCGGCACAGCCCGCAATTCAAGATACAGATATGCGCCGATATTCGCAGCGGCAAGATTGGGCGAGGCGAGGCGCTCAAGACTCATAACTTGTCGGCCAATCTCATGCAGATGTGGCTAGGGCAGTTTGATCGTGGTGAGCTGGATGCAGAAGATGCTACTGCGTCGACGGTTGAAGAGTACGAGGCACATATTGCTGCATTGGAACGGAAGGTAGGCCAGCTGACGATGGCGTTGGATCTCCTTAAAAAAACGCCACGGCTAAGACTCGTCAGCAACAGCGAGAACTCATCGATCATCAGCGGAAACCATGAGCCAGCCTGCGCTGAGCGGGGCTCCACCCACGCTATCGACAACTACGCGTTCCAGCTTTCAGCGCTCCTCAGGACCGAAGCGGCGAAGTCACGCAAGCAGTGGCGCACGCTGAAACAGATCCATGAGGACTTGAAGGAATTGGGATTCAAGGGGTCTTACGACAGGGTCGCGGCGTTCGCGAGGACCTGGAGGGAGGGTCAATCCGGCCAGCAAACGGACATTCGTAGAGCACAGGAGAGCGCTGCAGATGACGTTTGAAAAATCAGACCGTCAGGCGTGTGGCTACTTGGGCGACCGTTCGGCAACGTGTAGGGAATACGAATTGGCTGAGGCTTAAATCCTCAACATAGTTGATAAAATCAACAAAGCTATTCAATCGCCTTCTGAGGTCCATTCAAACCGGCCCTTTCCAGGGACATTCCCGCGGATGCCCCGTTGGCCTGAGCGGATTTTTCGAACGGGGTCAGAGGGTAGAATGATGTCCATATTTAAATTCCGCCGGAAATTATATCTACCTGAAGACTGAAACATCCGACGCCCTTACTCTGTCCGCACGCCAAAACAGCAACGGCCACCTCAATGAGGTGGCCGTTGCTGTTTTAATGCGAATGACTCGACACCATTAATCTAAACTATCGAGATGCGCCAAGAAGATTTATCTCAATAGATGCATCCCAAAATCTCAGGTTATGGGTCCTGCTACAATTGAGATCAAACGTCAATATTCCCCGCCTGCAAAGCATTAGATTCAATAAACGCCCGACGCGGCTCGACATCATCCCCCATCAGCGTCATGAAGATCTGATCCGCAGCAATCGCATCCTCAATCTGCACCTTCAACAAACGGCGCACCGTCGGATCCATGGTGGTTTCCCACAGCTGCTCAGGATTCATCTCGCCCAGACCTTTATAGCGCTGCTTGTTCACGCCACGCTCAGCCTCATCACGCAGCCACGCCATGGCCTGGCGGAATTCGGTAATGACCGATTCCTTGCGCTTTTCACCCTGGCCACGCGCCACGACGGCGCCCTTGCCGATGAGCCCCTTGAAGGTCTCGGCAGCATTCGAGAGCTGCAAGTAATCCGGACCACTCACGAAATCCGCATCGATCACGGTGGCCTTGATGTTGCCATGCTGGCGACGATGGATATGCAGCGCCACCTTCTCGCTGTGCTCATCCACGCGCGCCTGCACGTCGATGTTGATGTCGTTGATGGCCTTCTTCAGTTCTTCGGCAGTGGCGGTGGCCTGTTCGAGGTTCTCCAGCTTCAGCGCCACGCCACCGGTCATGATGGCATTCAAGGCCGACTCATCGATGGCGCGCGACAGGCGCATGATGATGGCGTTGGCGGTGTTGTATTGGCGTGCCAGTTCCACCAGCGCCTCGCCGCTGATCGGCGCTGCGTCTTCGGCCGGCTTGATCTCGGCATCGTTGAGCGCAATCTGCATCATGTACTGCGCTTCCTCGAAGTCGTCCTTCAGGTAGCGCTCATCCTTGCCTGCCTTGACCTTGTAGAGCGGCGGCTGGGCGATGTAGATGTGGCCGCGTTCGACCAGCGCCGGCATCTGGCGATAGAAGAGCGTCAGCAGCAGGGTGCGGATGTGGGCGCCGTCAACGTCCGCATCGGTCATGATGATGATGCGGTGGTAGCGCAGCTTGTCCGGGTTGAATTCGTCCGCGCCGATGCTGGTGCCAAGCGTCGCAATCAAGGTCGTGATCTGTTCGGAAGACAGCATCTTTTCGAAGCGCGCCTTCTCCACGTTCAAGACCTTGCCGCGCAGCGGCAGGATGGCTTGGAACTTGCGGTCGCGGCCTTGCTTGGCCGAGCCGCCTGCGGAGTCACCCTCGACGATGTACAGCTCGCACAGGGCCGGGTCGCGTTCCTGGCAATCGGCCAGCTTGGAAGACAAACCCAAGCCATCCATCACGCCCTTGCGGCGCGTCAGTTCGCGTGCCTTGCGCGCAGCCTCGCGGGCACGCGCGGCTTCAACGATCTTGCCGCAGATGATCTTGGCGTCGTTGGGTTTTTCGGCCAGGAAGTCGGTCAGGGTCTTGGCGACGATTTCTTCCACCGGGCCGCGCACTTCGCTGGAGACCAGCTTGTCCTTGGTCTGCGAACTGAACTTGGGTTCCGGCACCTTCACCGACAGCACGCAGGTCAGGCCTTCGCGCATGTCGTCGCCGGAGATCTCGACCTTGGCCTTCTTGGCGAGATCGTTTTCTTCGATGTACTTGTTGATGACGCGGGTCATCGCGGCGCGCAGGCCGGTCAGGTGGGTGCCGCCGTCACGCTGCGGGATGTTGTTGGTGAAGCACAGCACCTGCTCGTTGAAGGCATCGTTCCATTGCATCGACACGTCCACCGACACCAGCGTGCCCTGGTCGGATTGCTTCTCGCCGGTGGCCTGGAAAATGGTGGGGTTGAGGATGCTCTTGTTCTTGTTGATGTATTCGACGAAACCGCGCGTGCCGCCTTCGAAAGCGAAGTCTTCTTCCTTGCCGGTACGCTGGTCGGAGAGCTTGATATGAACGCCATTGTTGAGGAAGGACAATTCGCGGATGCGCTTGGCCAGGATCTCGTAGTGGAATTCAACGTGGGTGAAGATTTCTTCGTCGGCCCAGAAGTGGACTTCGGTGCCGCGCTTGTCGGATTCGCCCACCACCTTGATGGGGGAGACCTGCACGCCATCGACCATTTCCAGCTCGCGGTTCTGCACGATGCCCTTGGCGAATTCCATGGCGTGCACCTTGCCGTCGCGGCGGATGGTGAGCTTGAGTTTCTTCGACAGTGCATTCACGCAGGACACGCCCACGCCGTGCAGGCCGCCGGAGACCTTGTAGGAGTTCTGGTCGAACTTGCCGCCGGCGTGCAGTTCGGTCATCACGATTTCGGCGGCCGAACGCTTGGGTTCGTGCTTGTCGTCCATCTTCAGGCCCGTGGGGATGCCGCGGCCGTTGTCGGTGATGGAGATGGAATTGTCGGCGTGGATGGTGACGTGGATCTCGCTGCAATAGCCGGCCAGGGCTTCGTCGATGGAGTTGTCCAGCACTTCGAACACCAGGTGGTGCAGGCCGGTGCCGTCAGAGGTGTCGCCAATGTACATGCCGGGACGCTTGCGCACCGCCTCCAGGCCTTCCAGGATCTGGATGGAAGAAGCGCCATAGCTTTGTTGCGCGGAATTGGTGTTGTCTGCGGGGCTGGAGGACATGGTTACCTTCTGAAAATGCTAGCCAAACGACTAGGGAGCTGCAAAAAACGGAATTCTGGGGACGAATCTTTGGAATTCTTAAAAGCAACCGAGGGGCCGTCTGGGACGGCCCCTCGGGCGCGTGGAGCGGGTTTGCTCAGATCCGCATCGGCATGACGACGTACTTGAAGTCGGCGTTGTCAGGGATGGTGATCAGGGCCGACGAGTTGGCATCGCCCAGGGCGATGTTGACGTAGTCGTTCTTGAGGTTGTTGAGAACGTCGAGCAGGTAGCTGACGTTGAAACCGATGTCCACGGTGTCGCCGCCGTAGTCGATTTCCAGTTCTTCGACCGCTTCTTCCTGGTCGGCGTTGGTGGAGCTGATCTTGAGGCTGCCGGGAGCGATCACCCAGCGCACGCCCTTGAACTTGTCGCTGGTCATGATGGCCGCGCGTTGCAGCGAGCGCAGCAGCTGGTCGCGGCTGATGGTGAAGCTGTTCTTGTAGCCCTTGGGCACCACGCGGGTGTAGTCGGGGAACTTGCCTTCGACCAGCTTGGAGATCAGTTCGATGTCAGCAAAGGTCAGCTTGACCTGGTTGTTGGCGATCTGCAGCTGGACTTCTTCATCGCTGTCGTCGAGCAGGCGTTGCAGCTCGATGATGGTCTTGCGCGGGATGATGACTTCCTGGCGCGGGAAGTCCTGTTCGGTCTCGACCTGGCAGAAGGCCAGGCGGTGGCCGTCGGTGGCCACTGCGATGACGTTCTTGCCTTCCACCACCAGCAACAGGCCGTTCAGGTAGTAACGGATATCCTGCTGGGCCATGGCGAAATGAACCATGTTGAACAGGTGCTTCAAGGTCTTCTGCGGCAGGTTGACCTGGGCGTTGTAGTGCTCGGCCTGGGCGACGGTCGGGAATTCTTCGGCGGCCAGCGTCTGCAGGGCGAAGCGGGACTTGCCCGATTGCACGGTCAGACGCTTGTTGGACAGCGAAATGGAGACTTCACCGGAATCCGGCAGGGCGCGCAGGATGTCGAGCAGCTTGCGGGCGGCCACCGTGGTGGCGGTCGCTTCACTGCCGGAGCCGACGTCGGCGTGCGTGGTGATCTGCACTTCGATGTCGGTAGACAGGAAAGACACCTTCTCGCCGTCCTTGCGAATGAGAATATTGGCCAGAATCGGCAATGTGTGCCGACGCTCGACAATACCACTCACGATCTGCAGAGGACGCAGGAGCGTGTCTCTTTGGGTTTTAACCAATTGCATAGTCAGTTTGTCCTTGCTAATAGTGGTTTAAAGGGCGCCGTCGGTCGGCCTTTGGTCTTGCCCATGTCGCGCGTGTTCCTCCTCTGGTGAAAAACAGCTGCTTGCACTGCAACCTGCCTGAAATACGCAACGCTCCTGCATGTGCATGACCGGTGGCCATACCGGTTAAGAACCCGTTCCCGAAAAGCTGGTGATACAGCGACCTGGCATTGTCCACCTGCGCCTGACAAAGCCGGGCTGCCAGAACCACTTGGCTACACGTTTAGAACATTTGAATACTTTTGCCGGATCTTGCCGGGTATTTATTCGAAGTTTCCTTGATACTTCGCGGATTTCCTGCTCCGTGGTCGGCCCTTGCGTCCGCCTGCGAAATAACGTCTTCCATTGTACCAATCATCCCCTCTTCGGAGTAGAGCGCCATGGAGGTGAGAAGGGGAAATCAGGTCAAAAAAGCCAGGGATTTTGTTGGGCTGATATCACTATGATATGCCGCCGTAGGCGGCAGTTTTCAAGTTATCCACAGCGGCGTTTTTCTTCACCTCTGTCAGACCTGTGGATAAAAGAAATGCCGCCTGGTCGGCAAGACGCAGGCGGCATTGTCAGTTTGTTCATATACAGCAGTCAGAGGGCCGACTCAGCCCTTCAGGGTTTGCTCCAGCACGTGCAGCTCGTGGTTGCATTCCGGGCTCTTGGCGCGGTCGGCGGCGATCTTGCGCACCGCGTGCAGCACGGTGGTGTGGTCGCGCCCACCGAAGAGGTCGCCGATTTCCGGCAGGCTCTTCTGGGTCAGTTCCTTGGCCAGGTACATGGCGATCTGGCGCGGGCGGGCGATGTTGGCCGGGCGCTTCTTGGAATACATGTCGGCGACCTTGATGTTGAAGAAGTCGGCCACCGTCTTCTGGATGTTTTCCACCGAGATCTGGCGGTTCTGCACCGACAGCAAGTCCTTCAGGGCTTCCTTGACCACGTCGATGGTGATGTCCTTGCCGTGGAAACGCGAGTAGGCCAGGATCTTGCGCAGCGCGCCTTCCAGCTCGCGCACGTTGGAGCGCAGGTGCTTGGCCACGAAGAAGGCCACATCATCGGACAGCACCACGTCTTCGGCGGAAGCCTTCTTCATCAGGATCGCCACCCGCATCTCCAGCTCGGGCGGCTCGATGGCCACCGTCAGGCCGGAGTCGAAGCGGGAGATCAGGCGGTCATCCATGCCGCTGATTTCCTTGGGATAGGTATCACTGGTGATGATGATCTGCTTCTTGGCCGCGATCAGGGCTTCGAAGGCATAGAAGAATTCTTCCTGGGTGCGGCTCTTGCCGCCGAAGAATTGAATATCGTCGATCAGCAGCAGGTCCAGCGAGTGGTAATAACGCTTGAAGTCGTCAAAGCCCTTGCGCTGGTAGGCCGTGACCACGTCGCGCACGTATTGCTCGGCGTGGATGTAGCGGATCTTGGCGCCCGGGTTATCCACAAGCACCTGATTGCCGATGGCATGGATGATGTGGGTCTTACCCAGACCCACGCCGCCATACAGGAACAGCGGGTTATACGAGGTGCCGGGATTGTTGGCCACCTGGGTGGCGGCGGCGCGCGCCAACTGGTTGGCCTTACCGGTGACCAGGTTGTCGAAGGTCAGCACCGGGTTGATGCGCGACTGTTCCTGGCGCGGGGCGACCGCGCGCACCGGCTGGGCCGGTTCCGGGTCCAGGTGCAGTTGTTCGTGGTTGGGCAAACCCAGGCCATTGGCGCCACCGCCATTGGCTTGCGCATTGGCGGCGGCCGGGCGGCGGCCCTGGTTGCCGCGCGGGTCCAGCACGAACTGCACTTCGGTGGGGGCGTCCCAGTATTCGCAGGCCAGCGCCGTGATGCGGTTGGCGAACTGGGTCTTGACCCAGTCCAGCTTGAAGCGATTGGGTGCGGCAATGCGCAGCAGCCCGTCTTCGAAGTCGAGCGGCACCAGCGGCTTGATCCAGGCGCTGTATTGCTGAGGCGTCAACTCCTGCTCAAGTTTGTGGGAGCAGGCTTGCCAGAAGTTTTCCAT